>NZ_PDBS01000001.1:0-1362470 GCF_002572525.1 Natrinema sp. CBA1119
ATGAATAGAAACGAACTCCTCGATCAGCTTACCGAAGACATCCTCGCCCATGTGATGCGCGGGTCGTTTCCCGAGCGTGAACTGGCGCAGTCGATTAAACCGGAGCAGTTGGACGATCGATTCGAGGAGTACGAACTGCTACTCGACCTCCATTTCATTCTCAAATCGGATGTGGTCTCGTTCGTGAGGGATCTCTCGAAGCATCTTCGAAGCATTCGAACGGAGACGCAAACGACATCACGAACGCGGCGTGGCACTGTTGACGGGAGAATCAACTGGGGAGCGACCATCAAGAAACGCTACTCCGAACATCCTCGAGACGCGTCGATCTTCGTCTGTGACAACCGATCGGTGGACTACGATATCCCCGAAAATATCGTTCTCAAACGGCTGATCTCAGTCATTCACACGACGATCCGAGAAGCAGAAGAGTATCTCCGGGGCGAGTACGAGTGGGTCCAAGAGACATGGAAAGGCAACGAGAACCTCATCGACGAATTACAGCAAATCGTCGAACGAAACGTCCACGTCCGTCGGATTCGAGACCCGGACACCTACGAGCCGACCGAACGGATGCTTACGACTGCTGCCGATTCGCGACAGGCGGTCTACCGCGAGGCTGCGTCGCTGCTCAAATCTCGAGAACGGCTCTACGAGGGTGACCCGGACGAGATCAGGAAGCTGCTCGATGAAACGGCAATTGCGCCCGACGATCAGGATTCACTCTTCGAACTGTACGTCCTCTTTCGGTTCGTCTCGACACTCGAGCGACTCCAAGAGAGCCAGCCCGAGTTCAAGACGATTGCAACGGGTCGCCAAGAGGTGGCCCGTTTCGATGGTGACAAAGAGATTGCCCTCTATCACGACAATTCCGCATCCGACCGAAACCTGTCGTTCGTCGCGGTTCCGGATGAAGATCAGGAGGAACTCTCTCGAACAGACGAAGTACAGCTTACAGCAAAGGATATCGCGAGCGATTACTTCGATCGTGACTTTCGAAATCAGACGGGTCGTCCCGACGTTATCGTCCTCGAGATCATCTCCGAAGCAGATGATCAGCACGAGTATCTGATCGTGGAAGTGAAGAATAGTACCAACACGGACACGATTCGTCGCGGAATCAAGGAAACGCTGGAGTACCTCGCGTTTCTTCGGGTTAACGAAGACTACGTCTTCGGTCGTGACGACGGGAGCTACTTCGGCTCGGGGTGGAACGGACTGCTGGTCGTCCAAGATCTCGAGGACGATACTGCATCGCTCGAATCCCAGTCCGAAAACCCAGTCACGATTCTTCAAGCAGATGAGTTGGAAGATCAGTTAGCGGTTGTGCTACGTGAGATCCTATAGCGTCGCTCGGGTTGTCGTTTTCTGTAGTAGACCGGACTCGAGTTCGTACAGCGACTGCAGTTCGGCCAGCGCGTCGCTGGCGGCCGCGTCGCACTCCCACTCGTCTCGTTCCTGAATTCGCTCGTCGAGATAGTGACCGGAGAAGAGGTTCGAATTCGTGTACGGACGATCCGACAGCGTCGCCTGACTCATGATACCTGCCACCTCGAATTGTCACGTGAAGAAACTGCTGGTAGCGGGGCCGCTCGAGGCACCGCCTCCCGACGACGGAGTCGACCCCGACTGGATTCCGGGAGCCGACGCTCGAGCGTCACCGCAGCGTTCGGGGCGGTGGAGCCACGACCGCCACCCGACGACGGCTCACGACTCAGGATCTGTAACGGGTGGGAGGTTTACCAGTGGTTCCCGTGATATGAAACTGATGTCAACTCGAGAAGTCGAACTCGAAAGTACGGTTGGCGGGCTCACGGCGAAAGGGAAACTCCACACGTTGAGCGTGTGGTTCATTCTCGCGCTCCGGTTGATGATCGGGCTCGCGTTCCTCCAGAGCGGCGTCGACAAGGTCCTCTCGGGCGAGTTCTCCGCGAGCGGCTATCTACAGAACGCACCGCCGGCGAACGGCAGTCCCGTCGCGGACCTCTTCGTTTCGATGGGGAACACGCCCTGGTTCGTCGACTTCGTAAACATCGCCGTGCCGTGGGGAGAGGTCCTCATCGGACTCGGGGTACTCCTCGGCGCGATGACCCGGCTCGCAGCGTTCTTCGGCGCGTTCATGATGCTGCTCTTCTACCTCGGGAACTGGGACGTCGCCCACGGCTATATCAACGGCGACTTCGCGTACATGCTCGTATTCCTCTCCGTTGCCGCCTTCGGTGCCGGCCGAATATTCGGACTCGATCGATACATCGAATCGTACGAAATCGACGGGCAGCCCCTCGTCGAGCGGTACCCGTGGGCTCGGTATTTCCTCGGGTGAGCCGTCCCGAACTGCGAATCGTCGTCGCCGCCGACCGCTATCGCGGCTCCGACCCGATGCGCCGCGTGGCGAGGACAGCGACGCGACGCCGCGCCGGGTTGCCGGATCGCCGAACGTGGATGCTGTCGCGGTTTCGATCGATCGCTGCTCGCCGAGTCCCTTCTCGAGACAGTCAACGCCGGTAGAAGTAGAATCGAAGGGTCGTCGGTCCTCAGTCGTCGGCCGTCTCGGCGTCCTCACCCAGTAGTTCCTCGCGGTGCTCGTCGAGCAGCGGCGCGCGACCGCGGGGCTCGGGGTTCGTCTCGCTCATCTTGATCGGATTGCCCGCGATTTCGACGTCCCTGTCGGCTCCGGGCTGTTCGACCGGCACGAGCATATCCCGCGCGTAGACGTGCGGATCGTCGAAGATTTCTTCGGTCGTCTGCACCGGCGCGGCGGGGACGCGCCCCTCGAGTTTGCCGACGAGTTCGTCGTTGGTCAGGTCGGCGGCCCACTCGGCGAGTTCGGCTCGGAGCGCGTCGCGGTTCTCGAGTCGCTCCGGCGTCGTCGGATACGCCTCGGCGAGGTCTTCGCGGTCCATCACGTCGCAGAGTTCCGCCCAGTGGTTGTTGTTGAACGCGGCGATGACGGTGTAGCCGTCGTCAGTCTCGAAAGCGTTGTAGGGAAAGAGCGTGGGGTGGGAGTTGCCCCGACGAGTGGGGGCCTCGCCCGTGTACGACTGCTGGTAGACGGCGCGCTCGGTGAAGCTGAGCATCGAGTCGTACATGGCGGTGTCGACGTACTGGCCCTCACCGGTCTGCTCGCGGTGGTTGACTGCCGCCAGAATGCCGATGCAGTTCAGCGTCGCCGTAAAGAGGTCGCCGACGCCGGGCCCGGTCTTCGTCGGCGGGCCGTCGGGCTGTCCGGTGGTCTCCATGACGCCGCCCAGCGCCTGGGCGATGAGGTCGAAAGAGGGCTGGCCCTGCCGTTCCGTCTCGCCGGTTCGCGGGTCGCCAAAGCCCCGAATCGAGGAGTAGATGAGATCGGGGTTGTGCTCTTTCAGCGTCTCGTAGCCCAGATCGTACTTCTCCATCGTCCCCGAGCGGTAGTTCTCGACGACGACGTCGGCCTCCTCGATGAGCGAGAGGAAGTCCGCGCGGTCCTCGTCGTCGCCGAGGTTCAGTTCGATGCTCTTCTTGCCGCGGTTGACGCTCTGGAAGTAGCCCCCGTAGGCTTCTTCTCCGGGGTCGTCGACGAACGGCGGGTTCGACCGGATCATGTCGCCACCGGGTCGTTCGATCTTGACGACGTCCGCGCCCAGGTCTGCGAGCAGCATCGTACAGTACGGCCCGGCGAGCACCTGGGTCAGATCCACGACGCGAAGGTTCGAGAGTGCTCCCATGTCTGTACGCCCCCCTTTCCAAACCAGTACCAAAACCCTTACCATCGATCATGTAGTTGTTTCCCGGTACCATCCCTCATGTTAATATCCGCCATAGAGACGCTGTTAGGATCCTTAAGGAATATTATCATGGAAGATCATTAGGTTTATAGGCCGGTCTCTCATGGTTGCGACTACGATGTCCCAAACGGTCGTCCTCGGCGTGATCGGCTCAGATGCCCACGTCGTTGGCATCACAATCTTAGAGCAAGCCTTCAGTGCAGCCGGCTTCGATGTCGTGAACCTCGGCGTCCAGACCTCCCAGGAGGACTTCGCCGAGGCCGCAGTAGCGCACGACGCGGAGGCCGTACTGGTCTCCTCGCTCTACGGCCACGCCGAGCAGGACTGTCAGGGATTCCACAGTGTCCTCGAGGACGCGGGCGTCGACGCGGTCAGCTATATCGGCGGCAACCTCGCCGTCGGACAGGACGAGTTCGAGCAGACCCGGAAAACGTTCCGAGAGCTCGGATTCGACCGCGTCTTCGATTCCGAAACCGATCCCGAAGACGCGATCGCCGCGCTCCACGAAGACCTCCAGATTAAACCGACGGAGTCGGAACGGGCGACTATCAGTTCGTAGATGTCTAGATGATACGAGACGAACGCATTCCATCCGACGAGCTACGGCGTATCGACGAAGAGATCCGATCTGACTGGCACACGGGCGAAGACGTCGACTTCGAGGACGCCATCGCGTACCACGAGTCGCTGCCCGACCACAAGCGATTCGCCGACGTCCTCGAGTCGGCCGACAAGCCCCTCCTGCAGCCGCGAGCCGGCGTCCCCCGGCTCGACGATCAGATCGAACTCCTTCGATACCTCCTCGAGGAGGGCCAGGCGGATCTCCTCCCGACGACTATCGACTCGTACACGCGTGACAATGAGTACGAGAAGGCCCAGCAGGGTCTCGACAAGGCCCTCGAGACGGGCGACGACACCCTGAACGGCTTCCCGGCCGTCAACCACGGGGTAGACGGCTGTCGCGAACTGATCGACGCGGTCGACGCGCCGATCGAAGTGCGCCACGGCACCCCGGACGCTCGGCTGCTCGCGGCGATCACCTTCGCCGGCGGTTTCCAGAGCTTCGAGGGGGGTCCGATCTCCTACAACATTCCGTACACGAAACGCCACGGGCTCGAGGAGACCATCGAGAAGTGGCAGTTCGTCGACCGGCTGGCGGGAGCCTACACCGAACGCGGTGTGCGGATCAACCGCGAGCCGTTCGGACCGCTCACCGGCACCCTCGTCCCGCCGTCGATCGCGATCGCGATCATGATCGTCGAGGGGAAGTTGGCGGCGACGCAGGGCGTGCGCTCGATCACGCTCGGCTACGGTCAGGTCGGCAACATCGTTCAGGACGTGGCCGCCCTACACGCGCTCAAGAAGTTAGGCAACGAGTATCTGCCCGACGAGGTCGTCGTCACCACCGTCTTCCACGAGTGGATGGGCGGCTTCCCGCCGGATGAGGCCCGCGCGAACGGCGTCATCAGCTTCGGCGGCATGACCGCCGCCATCGCACAACCGGACAAGGTCATCACCAAGTCACCCCAGGAGTTCCAGGGGGTGCCGACTATGGAGGCCAACTCGGCCGGGCTGCGCACGACGCGTCAGGTCATCGACATGGCGATCGAACAGCAGATCGACATCGACGGCATCGAGGAGGAACAGGACCTCATCGAGCGCGAAACCCGCTGTCTGATGGACACCATCTTCGACCACGGCGACGGCGACGTCGTCCAGGGGACGCTCAAGGCCTTCGACTCCGGTGCGCTCGACGTCCCCTTCGCACCCAGCGACAGCGCGGCAGGTGCCGTCCTGCCCGCGCGGGACGACGACGGTCGCGTCCGCATCTTCGAGTGGGCCGACCTCGAGATGGACGAGGACATCAAGGAGATTCACCGCGCCCGACTGTCCCAACGCGCGGACACCGAAGGGCGCGAGCAGTCGTTCCGGATGGTCGCGGACGACGTGGACGCGATCAGCGACGGCAAACTCATCGGCCGACCGCAGGGTGACGCCTCACCATGAATATTACAGGAATTTACGCAACGCCCGGCTACTCCGGGTTTTTCTTCGACGACCAGCGCGCGATCAAGCAGGGAGCGGAACACGACGGCTTCACCTACGAGGGCGAGCCGGTCACCGACGGCTTCGACGAGATTCGCCAGGCCGGCGAGTCGATCATCGTCGACATCGAACTCGCCGACGGCACCGTGGTCCGGGGCGACTGCGCCGCGGTCCAGTACTCCGGTGCCGGCGGGCGCGACCCGCTGTTCAAAGCCGAGGAGTACGCCCCCGTCATCGAGGGCCCCGTCGCCGACGAACTCGAGGGCCGAGATGCGACCGAGTTCCTCGACAACGCCGAATTGCTCGAGGAGATGGAAGTTGACGGCGACCGACTCCACACGGCGATCCGCTACGGCGTCTCGCAGGCGCTGCTCGCCGCGGCTGCTGAAGCCGAGAAGACGACGCAGACGGACGTCATGGCAGATGCGCTGGGCACTGAGCCCGCGACGGAGCCGGTGCCGGTCTTCGGCCAGTCCGGCGACGACCGCTACAACAACACCGAGAAGATGTTCGTCAAGGGCGTCCCCGTTTTGCCCCACGCGCTCATCAACAGCGTCGAGAAGATCGGCGAGAACGGCGAGGTCCTCCTCGAGTACGTGGAGTGGCTCGTCGAGCGCTCCCAGGAGCTGGGCCCCGAGGGGTACGACCCTCGCTTCCACATCGACGTCTACGGCATGATCGGCGAGATCTTCGGCGCGCCCTACGACCGCGACGAAGTGGTCGACTACTTCGCTGCGCTCGAGGAAGCCGCAGCCCCCTACCCGATTCAGATCGAAGGGCCGATGGACGTCGGCGACCGGGCCGACCAGATCGATGCGATGGTCGAGCTCCGCGAGGGGCTCGACGCTGCCAACGTCGACGTCGATATCGTAGCCGACGAGTGGTGTAACACCTTCGAGGACGTGCAGGCGTTCGTCGACGCGGGCGCGGCCGACCTCGTGCAGGTCAAGACGCCCGACCTGGGCGGGATCCACCGAAGCGGACAGGCGGTCCGCTACTGCGATGGGACAGACACCCGCGCCTACCTCGGGGGTACCTGTAACGAGACGGAGACCTCCGCACGTGCCTGCGCCCACGTCGCGCTCGCGACGAACGCCGCGCAGGTGCTCGCAAAGCCCGGTATGGGCTTCGACGAGGGGTACATGATCGTCGAAAACGAGATGCGACGGACGGTCGCCCGACGGAAACGAAAACAGTTACCAACTGATGCAGAGACGGACGAGGTGACTGCAGATGACTGACTGGACCGATCCGGACACGTTCGCACAGGTGCTCGAGCACGTCGAGACCAAAGAGAAGGGCAATTGCTTCGAGGACTTCGAGGAGGGGGACGTCATCGAACACGACCCCGGCCTTACGCTCACCCAGTTCGGCAACGAGTCCTGGATGAGTCAGACCCTGAACCACGACCCCGCCTACTGGCGGAGCGACGCTGCCGCGGAACGCGGCTTCGACGAACCGCCGGTTCACCCCGACTATCTCACCGCAGCCACCCTCGGCATCACCGTCGAGGACTTGAGCGAGAAGGGAGGCTACTTCCTCGGCCGCACCGACGTCCGGTTCCCCACCGCACCGGTCTATACGGGCACCGAACTCCACGTCGAGAGCGAGGTTGTCAACCGCGCGACCTCGAGTTCCCGACCCGAGTACGGCATCGTCTCCTGGCGCACCCGCGGCAAGGACGCCGAAACTGGCGACGTGCTCTGTTCGTACGAGCGGACGAACATGATCCCGCGCCGCGAGCCGATGGCGACGGACGGAAGCGGTGAGCGAACCGACGGTTCGCGATCCTCGTCGGAGCTGCGCTCCGACGGTGGTGCCGCAACCGCCGAGGACGACGGCGACGACGGCCCCGAACTCCCCGAGGAGTTCATCGCGCCCGAGGGCGGCTACTTCGAGGACTTCGTCGGCGCGCTCGAGGAAGCTGACGACGAGAACGCCGCCGTCGCCTACCGCCACGAGCGCGGCCGCACACAAGACGACGTGACCGTCGCTTCGCTACCGCTTTCGACGCTCAACACGGCCAAACAGCACCATAACGTCGACGTGATGAGCGACTCGCCGTCGGGCAGTATCGTCACCTACGGCGACGTAACTCGGTCGACCGCGCTGGGCCACGCCCGCTCGGACGAAGAAACGTGGCGCGAGGTCGGCTTCGACGACGAATCGTTCCACACGTTCGTCGCCGTCGGCGACACCGTCTACGCATTCACGCGCGTGCTCGAGGCCGAAGCGGACGCCTCGAGCGAGGAGGCGGGAACGGTCACCTTCGAACACATCGCGTTCAACCAGGACGACGAACCCGTCTACTCCGGAACCCGAACCGCGGAGATTCGAAAGCGTTCTAACTAACACGAACGACCATCACAGACGACCGCGAATTCAGACAGATACACATGACTGACGACATCCGACTCTGCCGTACGTTCCAGACCGCACCGGCCGCCGTTCCGAAAGACGACTCGGCGAAGTACCTCGTCTCCGCCCTCGAGGCGGAGGGGTTCCAGGCACCCGACTGGCTCGTCCCCGACATGGAAGACGGGACGGCACCGGACATGAAAGCCGAGGGCCTCGAGAACACCATCGAGAAGGTTCCCGAGTACGACTTCCCCGGCGAGATCTGGCCCCGCGTCGAGTGGAGCTACGAGGACGAGGAGTACTGCGACAAGGGGCGCAACCAGATCGACCGCCTCGTCGGCGAAATCGGCGACGAGATCGACGGCGTCGTCGTCCCCAAGGTCGGCCGCCTCGAGGACGTGAAACGCGCCGCCGAGGTCGTCGCCGAAGCCGAGGCCGAACACGGCTACGACGACGGCTCGATCGGCCTCTCGATCATCATCGAGACCGGCCGCGCCCGCTCCGACCTGCGCGAGATTTCCAAGTTCGGCGAGGACTCCCGACTCACTGCGCTCGTCTTCGGGCCCGTCGACTACGCCGCCGAACTCGGCGGCCGCGACCTCGGCGACGGCATGCCACGCTGGGACGGCCTGCTCGAGGCCCTCTCGAACGAGTCCAGCGCCGCGGGCCTGCTCTCGATCGGCGGTCCCTTCGACGACCTGTTCAAAGAGCGCGCCGGCCTGACCTACTACAACGCGGACGCCTACGCGGATCAGGTCGAACACGAAGCGCAACTCGGTCTCGACGGTTCCTGGTCGCTGTACCCCAAGCAGACGATTCAGGCCAACACCGTCCACATGCCGACGCCCGAGGAACTCGAGCGCGACGTCCACAAGATCGAGCGCTTCAACGAGGCCAAGCGCGAGGGAACCGGCGCGGTCACCATCGACGGTCAGATGGTCGACGAGGCCACCTTCAAGAACTTCCGCAACACGGTCCAGCAGGTCCGTGCAATCGACGACATCCGACCCGAACAGACCGAAGAGTACTACGACGCAGCGCTGCTCGACCGAGCGCGCGACCTCGAGCTGTCCTACCGCTGAGCAGTCGCCGTTCACGTGCGTTCTCGAATTTTTCGGTTGCGACCCGTCTCGAGTAGCTTCCGGCGAACACTGAGCTCGCCGGGAGACCGTCTCCCCGACGCATCGATTACCACACGTGGTGTTCAGTTATTGGTGGCAATTCGCCGATAATTATTTACTATCTTCGTAAGTATTAATAATGGTAATATATTCCGTACAAGCCACACCTATGGCGTACGTGCCGCTACAGGCGGTCGAGTTCGCGCATAGTCCATTAATTACGTTCATCGTCGGTCTCGTCGCAGTCGTCGCGTTGCTTGTGTGGCTCGACCTCCCGGCGTTCATCGGATTGATTATGGCGGCGTTCACCGTCGGCGTCGTCAACGCGGTCTTCGTCGCTGACTTCAGCGCGGCCGATGCCGGCTCTCTGGTCGCGACCGCGTTCGGAGAGAACATGGCCGGGATCGGGATCCCGATCCTGATGGCCGCAGTCATCGGCAAGTCGATGCTCGAGAGCGGAGCGGCCCAGCGGATCATCCGGGGCTTCCAGAACGTCCTCGGCGAGTCCAACTCGGACATCTCCCTGCTCGGGAGTAGTTCCTTCCTGGCCGTGCCCGTCTTCTTCGACAGCGTCTTCTACCTCATGGCACCCCTCGCACGGTCGATGCGCGCCCGCGTGGGGCGAGACTACACCCTATTCATCGTCGTTGTGGGGGCCGGTGCGGCGACGACGCACGTCTTCGTCCCCCCGACACCGGGACCGCTGGCTGTTGCAGCGGAGTTGGGGACGGACCTGGGAGCGACGATCGCCATCGGAATCGTGACCGCGATCCCGGCAGCGATCCTCGCCGGCCTCGTCTACGGCCGGTGGATCAACGCCAGGCTCGACATCCCGCTTCGCGACACAATGTCGACGACGACCGAGGAGCTCGAGGACGTCGCCGCCAAGCCGACCAGCGCCTTGCCAGGCATGCTCGAGGCCTCGGCGCCGGTCGTGCTGGCGGTCGTCCTCATCGCGTCGCTGACCGTCGTCGACGGGTTCGGGGACGTCGTCCCGTCGCTCGAAACCTTTCGACCGGTCGCCGCCTTCCTCGGGAACAAGAACGTCGCGCTCACGATCGCTGCCCTCGCCGCTGCGTACTCCTTCAGGCGACACAACGACCTCTCCCGTGACGAGTGGACCGACGAACTCACGGAGGCGCTGAAAAGCGGCGGGAACATCGCGGCCATCACCGCCGCCGGCGGCGCGTTCGGGGCCCTCCTCGCGGCCTCGGGGATCGGGAGCTACCTCGCAGGTGGCCTCCAGGACATCGGTATCGGCCTGCTGGTCACTGCCTGGCTCATCGCCGCGATCGTTCGCATCGCACAGGGCTCGGCGACGGCCGCGATGCTGACGGCCGCCGGGATCATGGCTCCCCTTACCGGCCAGCTCGAGGTCCACACCGCCTACCTCGTGATGGTGATCGGCGCCGGTGCTAACATCTTCTCGTGGTACAACGACTCCGGCTTCTGGCTGGTGAAGGAGATCGGCGGGCTCACGCAGGGCGAGACGCTCCGGACGTGGACCGTCCTGACGACGATCATCTCCATCTCCGGGCTACTCACGAGCCTGCTACTCTCGACGATCTTCCCGTTCGCGTAACTCCGGAGCGGGTTCTGGAATTTCGTCACCGGGGAGCTGGAACGCGCCAGCCAGGGCTCGCCAACAGTTCGAAAGCGGCGGTATTCACCCTGGCCCGAGTGCGTCCCCGACCCCAGTACGTTCACCGAGACTCCAGTGCATCCGTCGCTCACGGAGACAGATATTTATGGTTTGGTAACATGGAACGATGCGTATCGCTATGAAATCGTGCCACAGCTGTCAGGCGGTCATCGACGAGTACCTCTTAGATAAACAACTCGAACCCCTGCGCGACCTCACAGTTGACGACTTCAACGTCTGTGCGGACTGTGCGACCATCGTTGCGGATGCGTGCGTGAAATGTGGCAGCGCGGTGTACGTCCCTCGAAGCGAATCCGACATCCCCGATTACTGCCCAGCGTGTCGCGCCGATCTCATCGACCGCACCGGCCACGATCCCGGCTGGAATTGCGACCTGACGTCTCCCTGAACGGTACCCCACCTCTCAAACGATATTTCTTCGGTACAGTCGTTCAGCAGACAGCCATCGGTCTCGAGAAATGTACTCGACTACCGTCTGAAAGTAGCCCCACCAAAATTTGCGACGATCCTCTCGGAAACCGGATTCAATCCCCATCGGCTCGCTGTCGCTCACAGAATTGTTCGTGATAGCAACGGTGGGGATGGGATTTTGAACTACGCCCGAGAACCTGCGCAGAGCGCAGAACCTCGGTCTAGTTCAAATCCCATCGGCCTCGCTGTCGCTCACGAAATTGTTCGCGACAGTAACGGTGGGGATGGGATTTGAACCCATGAGGCTTGGAGGCCACCTGCTCTCAAGGCAGGCGCGTTAGGCCGCTCTGCCACCCCACCTCGCTCTCCGCTTTGCCGCACGTTCCAAAAGGGTTGTCGGTCTATTCGCGCTCGAGTCCGCCGTCCTCCCCAACTCGAATCCCCAGTTCGTTCACGATCGCTGCCGTCGCCTCGGCACCCGGCCGCTCGGCAGCGGATCGGGCCTCGAGCCCCGCAACGGTCGCCCGAAATCCGGCAGCCGTCGCCACGGTGGGAAGCATCGGGGCGAACCCGACGCTGAGTCCGTCGTCGGCCGCGCGTCGGGCCAACGTCGACAGTTCGGGCGTCGCGTACGCGTCGGTGAAGTCGATCGGCTCTGAAAAGCCCGCGAAGTAGGTGCTGCCCTCATCGGACGGCCCGAGTACCACATCGTGACGGCGCAACGACATCGCCGCCCCGTCGATCTCCGTCCGAGTGACCAGCGGCACCGTCGGCTCGAGCACCCCCACGCTCTGAACCTCTTCGCGCTCGAGGAGGTGCGTGACGGTGTTACCGATCCGGGCCGATCGGCTCGAGCCGACCTGGCGCTCGAACCGGACCGCCGCGTCCTCCCCAAGCGCATCGAGGGCGAGTGCCCGGACCTCCGCTTCGGGGTCACCGCCGGCGTGCGCCTCGGGCAGGGTTGCTTCGTCGCGGTAGTTGAGCAGGAGGTCGCCGCCGCTCGAGGTGACGCTCCAGCAGACATCGGCGACGGCGGCCTCGTAGAGCGAGACCGCTTCCGCGTCGGAGAGCGGCGACTCCTCGACGAGCGACGAGAGGACGAGTCCCTCCCGCGGCGGATCGACCGGGACGACGACTATCATGTGTCGTACTCCGGGCGCGCGGTCCTTGAACGCGGCGCTTCCGTCGATCGCGTCCGTAGTCGGCTCCGCAATGGAGACGAATTATAGTGTCGGAGCGTTTTCGACCCGGTATGGACGAACGATCGATCGCCGGACTGGTCGGGACGCTCGTGATCGCGGCACTGGCAGTCCTCGGCCTCCTCGGATTCGGAAACGGCTACCTGACCAACACCGCTGGCCAGTACTTCGCATCGACGATCGGCGCGCTCGTCGTCGGCGTTCTCACCGTGGGGACGCTGATCGCTCTGGGCGTCGGCTCGAGGCGCTGGCGCGAAAATCCGTACTGGTAGCGAACGCCGTCGACACGGATAGCACCGCTCCCGTTCTCCCCGCTTATCGTCCCTGCCGCCCCTTCGTCTGCCGATAGTCCGACGCCATCAGCTCCGCGAAGGTCTCGAGCCACGCCTGCGTCTGCTCGTCGGTCTGCTCGCGCGGATCAATCATCGGGACCAGTTCGAAGCCGCGACCGCGAATCCGCGTCGCGTGATCGTCGGGGAGCACGAGCTCGTCAGCTGGGGTCGTCGTGTATTCGACGCCGAGTTCCGTCAGCGCTCGGTCGCCAACGGGAACGAGTATTTCGGGGTTGATCATCCGAATTTCCGCGTTGAGATAGGGCTCGCAGTTACCGGTCTCCTCGTCGGTCGGGCGACGATCGGGGTCGCGACAGCGAGTCAGGTTCGTCAGATAGACGTTCTCGAGTTCGGGTTCGTCCGCGGGCGAGTCGATGGCACAAAGGCCCAGCCGCTCGAGAATCCGTCGCAGTTCGCCGTCACCGTCGCTGCCGCCCTCGCCGGCGAACGGAACGCCCGTCTCGTCCGCGTGGGCCGTCGGCCGCTCCCCCACGAAGAGGAAGTCAGCGCCGACGTCGCCGTAGCCGTGGACGACCTGCGTGCGCGTCTCACAGAGCGCCGGACAGTTCCGACACTCCTCGTCCATGCCGTACGGGTTCGCTCGAGACCGTTTATTCGCGTCCACACTCGTGTCTCGAGCGGCGGGACCAAAAACGACGCGCTGACATCCGTCGTTCGGAGCGAGCCGTGAGTCGAGACGGTTTAGCGACCGAGGCCGCCGCGGTCGTTGACCTCGAGGATGAACTTCACGTTCCGAACGATCTCTTCGGGAGAGGTCTCCTCGCCCTCGTCGTAGAGGTCGCTGGTCCGATAGAGGATGTTCGCGAGCTGTTTGCGCTCGCTCGTCTCGCCGCGAACGTCGTCGGCGACCTCGCGGAGGAACTCGACGCGCTCGGGATCGGGGTCGAACTCGTCGACAGGCGCAGTGTCTGCCTCACTCTCGTCGGCAGGGGCAGTCTCCTCTCCACTCCCGTCGTCACCGCCGACTGTCATCGATCGGGCGAGGCTGCCTCGTTGCGTCGGCTCTGGGAGATAGCCTGGCGGTGGACGATCCCAGTATTGTTGGCGACGTTCTCGGTGATCGTCCGCAGGGCGTCGCTAGTGCCGTCGCCGTCTTTGAGCACCGTTGGCTTCCCGCCGTCGCCGCCCTCGCGGACGGCCGGATCGAGCGGGATCGAGCCGAGGAAGGGGAGTTCGTGTTCATCGGCGAAGTCCTCGCCGCCGCCGGAGCCGAAGATATCGTGTTCGCCGCCACAATCGGGGCAGGCGAACGTCGACATGTTCTCGGCGATGCCGAGCACGACGGTGTCGTGTTTGGCGAACATCTCGAGGCCCTTCCGGGCGTCGTCCAGCGCGACGTCCTGTGGGGTCGTGACGATGACCGCGCCGGTGACGGGCATGGTCTGGAGCATCGTTAGCTGGGTGTCGCCAGTCCCCGGCGGGAGGTCGACGACGAGGTAGTCGAGGTGGCCCCACTCGACGTCCTCCGTCAACTGGGTGATGACCTTGTGGACCATCGGACCGCGCCAGATGACGGGATCGTCCTCGCCGGTGAGGAACGCCATGCTCATCAGCTTCACGCCGTACTTCTCGGGCGGCACGAGGGTCTCGTCTTCGGTGGCCATCGGCGGCTCGTCCGCGTCGACCATCCGCGGCACGTTCGGCCCGTAGACGTCGGCGTCGAAGAGGCCGACGCGGGCACCGAGCTGCGAGAGCCCGGCGGCGAGGTTGACCGCGACGGTCGACTTGCCGACGCCGCCCTTTCCGGAGGCGACGGCGATGACGTTCTTGACGTTCGGCAGTACCTGTTCCTCGCTGGTGAGATCGTCGCGATCGGGCACGCTCGCGGTGAGGTCCGCCTCGAGGCCCTCGGCGGTGAGCACCTCGCGTACCTCCGCAGCGATGTCGCTCTCGCTTGGCGAGTAAGGAGCACCCAGTGCGAGATCGATATCGACCTGATCGCCGTCGACGGTGATGTCGTTGACCAGCCCGAGCGACACGATATCGTCGCCGAGTTCCGGATCTTCGACCGTCCGGAGGCGGTCGCGAACGGCGGATTCGTCCATGACGATAGGTACTTCCCAGCGTCGAAAAGGGTTGTGTTCCCACCTTTTTGCTTCGCTCGCGTTGTTCGAAAAGAGGCGGACGGTCATTTGCACCCGACTTACGGGCTCATGCCCGTGAGTCAGGGAGCGAGCGGCCTTTGTCGCGTAGATTTTTGGAGTTGAGCGGGACCTTTGGTCCCGCTGACCATACGAACGGGCGCGAAGTTCCCGTGAGTAGAGAGCGGTGAGCGAGCGACGCGAGCGAACCTGACGAGAAAACGGGACGTATAGACGAAGACGTTTCTGTGTAGAAACGCTGATTGAGAGACTCTGAGCAACGATGTGAACAACGTTTCAGTTCGAGAATTTAGGTATCAGGCCCAAGAGAGCAACAAGCGGGCACACCGTCAGAACCCTCCGCCAGTGATGAGTGTCATAAAGTCTCGGAAGGACAGGATCGCGAGGACAACCGCGAGTAGTACAAGCAGTGCATTGACGCTGTTTAGCCGTCTAGAATTGGTATGCTCGCCCATCGTCTCGCGGTCGTTAACCGCCCAGAACAGCAGGATGGCTGCGATCGGTAGTGCGAAGATTCCGTTGTACATCGGAAACAGGATCACCATGTCGACGACCGACAGATCTAGCCACCAGCTCACCAGTGGCGAGAAGACGCCGACCCCAGTCAGTCCCGCGAACAGGACGTTGAACAATCGATCCCCCTTCTGAACCGAGTAGCCTGCAGCCTGCGGAATGATGTACGCTGGCGTCCACATGATCGGGATGATACTGTTGAACGCCGCGGCGATCACGCCGCCGACGAACAGCACCATCGCCCACGTTCCGAGTACTTCAACCAGCGCCTCGCCCGGCGTGATGAACGACTCGAGTTCGGTGTACCCCATCGGACGCAGTAGTGCCGCTGCGGCGATCAGGATCGCGACCGTCGTGATCCCGCCGACGGCGTAGCCGATCGCCAGATCCGTCCGGACCTCCGGGAGGTCGCTCTCGTCGGTCCAGCCCTTGGTATGGACGAGAATCGATTCCAGGAAGAAGTTTGGCCACAGTGCGGTCGTCCCGAGCAGTCCCGCGGCCATCGCCAGCGCACCCAGTGTGTCCGTTCCCGGTACGAACCCGGTCGCAACACTGCTCGGGTCAGCGCCGCTCGGCAGGGCGACGATCACGAAGATGACCATCAGCGAGAGCATCATCGCGATCATCATGTTCTCGACGGTGTCGTACCGCAACAGCCCGACACCGATCGCAGCGAACGTCGTGAGTATGGCGATGGGCTGCCAGGCGACGGCGCCCCCGAGCAGGAAGGAGAGACCAGCGCCGACAGCGGCGACCAACCCGAGCGTCCAGGCGATACAGCCAATCGACAGGAAGAGTGCGATCACTGTCGCCAGTGGTCGACCCAGTTTTTCGCGAGTGAACACCATCAGTGACGTTCCGTGGATGCCCAACCGAGCGCTCATGTCCTGGGCAATAAATCCGAGTACTGCTGCACCCACGGCGGCCCAGAGCAGCGTGTATCCGTGCATAACGCCTGCTTGGCTGGCGATGAATACCGAACCAGAGCCGAAGTAACTGGCGACCATCACGAACGCCAGCCCGTACTTCTGCGTGAATCCGGTCACGTCCTGCAACGGAGTGAAGTTCTTCGTACTCATCTGCAGCTACTGGTTTTCCGCCGGTCAATACGCAATAACGAGTGGAATCCGATACACGCCCACGTTCTTCCTCGAAATCGTACGCTCTGTGATCTGATTGTGTCTATCATACTACTGCAATTCGATCAACTATCCCGCCTATTTCGGTCGCGACAACAGCGTCTCTGGCGCTACTGAGCGCGTCTGCTGCCACGGCGCTATAGTAGCTACTCGTACTGCATACTGTTCGACCACTAGACGGCCCGAATACCGACTAAAACGGGATTGGAATACAGCATTACTAGCTAAAGAAGAGGGATAAGCCTTGGCAAGTGGTGAAACGGATTCCATCTGAGAACGTATCCTGAACAACGGCTACCACGTCGACATCTCACCGATAGTTTCGATCGGTTCGTTGCGGTCGTCGACGTGGAACTCGAGTGACCGGCAAACGGACGCTCCCAGGTTCCGGTGTCCGAACGACGACTGCCACGTTTCGACGTTTCAGGCTGATATCAACGCTTCCGCGAATATCGCACGACGGGTTGCCCGTGATGAGAGAGCGTCCCGCCTGACGAGGCGAAGCGCGATGACTCGCCTCGCAATCGGAGTCGCGGTGACACGGCCACGACTCCGTCCGAGACGGCTGCGCCGTCTCGGGGTCACGAAAGACGCAAAGCGTCTTTCGAACGACACCGTGAGAAGAGCGTCCCAGCGATGATGTCGCTCACGACAGTTCGAGAGTCGGAACTCTCTGCCAGCGTTCACGAAACCGTCGGTCTCGTGCAGCCCGCCAGAACCGAACGTTCTGGAGACGACGACTGACTGGTATTCACCATCTGTGGGAAGCCTCGCCGTCGTCGGGTTCCACCCGACTGTGTGAGGCAGCGTCGCTCCCGCTCCGTTTACGGCGAGGAGGTTGTCACGCGTTGAAATCGAATCGCGGCCCACCGTACATTGGCGGATCCGGCTCGAGTTCCACTCCCTGCTCGTAGCGCACGAAATTGAGATAGAACGGGCGGCCACAGCCCTCGATAGGCTCTCCCTCGAGATCGGTGACGGGGCCGTCCTCGCCGCAGAGGAACTCGATCCCGTCGGCCGACTCCCGGTCGGGATCGTCCGGGCTCGCGTACTCCCAGCCCGGCTGGGGGACCGTCGTGACCGATCGGTCCGCCAGATCCGGCGGCCGCTCGAGGTTGACCATGGCGTTGCAGTGCGGACAGGTGTATCGGACGGTGACAGTCATCGGCGGCTCTAGGGGCCTCGAGGACGTAAGCCTGCGGGCATCGGTGGGTGTTCGGGTACTCGACCGCAGGGTCGATCCCCGTACGAGGTCCCGAACCGTTTACCCGATGGCATCCGCACGGACGGCTATGACCGAGTTCGACCCCGAGAAGTTCGAGGAGAAGTACGTCCACTATTTTGCAGAACTCGAGGAGGCGTACTCCGCGGCGTATCAGCAGTTGCACGGCCAATACGATTCGGCGGTACTCCGTGCCATCGACCGGCAGGTGCTGAGCGAGAGCGAACCGTTCTACGAAGGGAGCGCGGAGCATCGCTTCGCGACCGATTCGAGCGGGCACAGCCCGCGAGAACATGATGGCGAGTTCCGCGTCGAACTCCCGGAAAATCCGCGAGACCGGGTCGGCGCGGTGGCTGACCACGAACAGTTCGAGCCCGTCCTCGAGGCGTTCGTCGACCGAATCGAGGGCGAACTTCAGCGAATTTTCGAGTTCGACGAGACCGCGTGACGGCACCCTCTCGAACGACGGGCGACGGGACGGTTGCGGGCACCCGGAACACCTTTTGCGCTGACGGGAAACCATGCGAGTATGATCGACGAGACGGCCGAGGAAATTCGGGAGATGCAGACGCACAGTTCCTCGGTGGTTGCTGTCCACGCGGTCCAGGCCCTCGAGGAGCTTGTCGAGCGCGAATTCGCGACCGTCGAGGAGTACGTCCGCGCGCTCGAGCGCAACGGCTCCGTGTTGCGACGGGCGAACCCCTCACACGCCTCGCTGCAAAACGCCGTCCGGGAGGTCGTCGACGACGTGGCCGACGCCGAGCCCGACAGCGTCGAGGACGCTCACCGACTCACGAGCAAGAAGATCGACGAGGTCGTCTCGCGGATCGAGTCCGGCAAGCGGCTGGCCGCCGAAAACGCCGTCGAACACCTCGCGGACGGCGCGACGCTGCTAACCCACGACTACTCTTCGACGGTGATCCAGGCCCTCGAGCAGGCGACCGCGGCCGGCAAGACGTTCGAGGTCTACGTCACCGAGGCCCGACCGCGCTATCTCGGGCGCAAGACCGCACGGACGCTCGCCGAGATGGACCGCGTTGAAACGACGCTGCTCACCGACAGTGCCCACGGGGTCTACCTCGAGGAGTGCGACCGGGTTATCGTCGGCATGGACTGCATCGTCGACGAGACGCTGTACAATCGCGTTGGCACCTTTCCGATCGCGTCGACGGCCGCCCGACTGGACGTGCCGGTGACCGTCCTCGGCTCGGCCTCGAAGATCGTCAGCGAAGGGTTCGTCTTCGAAAACGAGTTTCGGCCCGGCAGCGAGGTCATGGCCGAACCCGCCGACGGCTTCGACGTGGAAAACCCCGCCTACGACGCGACGCCGGTCGAGTTGCTCGAGAGCGTCATTACGGACGAGGGACGGGAACAGTTCTGAGCGGTCGATCGGCCCTGCTCCCTTCGGTACCGCTCCGTCGATACGGCTCGGGGCGGTGATCGGGATAATCCGAACGGTCGCGGCTTCGAGACAGTCCGTCGCGGGTGGCAACGATCTATCCACGTCGCGTCCGTATCGGACGTATGCGTCTCGTACAGGTGTTCGTTCCCCGAGACGAACTGGACCTCGTCATCGAGACGGCGGAGGAAGCTGGCGTCGACTACACCGTCTCCCGAGACACGGAGCGCGGCGAGTTCGAGGCACTCGTTTCGATCCCCGTCCCGCCGCCGGCCGTCGAGCCGCTGTTGGAAGCCCTCCGAGACGCAGGTCTCGACGAGCGATCGTACACGGTCGTCACGGCCGCGGAAACGATCGTCTCGAAGCGAACCGACGAATTGACTAGCCGGTTTTCGGGAACCAGAATCTCCCGCGAGGAGCTCCGGGCACGAGCGGCCGATCTCGCACCGGCAGCGTCGACCTATTTCGGCCTGCTGATCGTGAGTACGGCGATCGCGACGGCCGGGTTGTTGCTCGACTCGGCGGCGACAATCATCGGTGCGATGGTCGTCGCGCCGCTGATGGGACCGGCGCTGGCGGCCAGTGTGGGGGTGATCGTCGACGACGAGGCGCTCGCGACGCGCGGAATCACGTTACAGGCGATCGGCCTCGCGGCCGCCGTCCTCACGGCAGCGGTGATGGGATGGGCGCTCAGGGGGACCGTGTTGCTCCCGCCGGGATTCGAGATCACGACGGTCCCGCAGATCCGCGAGCGGATCACACCCGACTTTCTCGCCCTGTTTCTCGCGTTGGGTTCCGGCGTCGCTGCGGTCATCAGTCTCACGCGAAACGTCGGATCGGTGCTCGTCGGCGTCGCGATCGCCGTCGCGCTCGTTCCGCCCGCAGCCACCGCCGGCCTCGGGATCGCCTGGAGAGATCCGACGGTCGTCCTCACCGCGGGCACGCTCGTCCTCGTCAATATGCTCTCGATCAATCTCACCGCGTTGCTCCTGTTATGGCTGTCCGGCTATCGGCCGGAACGAACGGAATCCGTCGAACGTGTGTACGGGCGGCTCCGCTCGCGCGTCGCGGTGCTCCTCGTCGCGATCCTCGTCCTCTCGGTCGTCCTCGGCGGCATCACCTACGGTACGTACCGCACCGCCGCGGTCGAACACGACGTCAAAACGGAACTCGAGACGATGAGCGAGGCGGAACTCGCGGCCGGCTCCGAACTGCAGTTCCGGGAAACCGCAATCGACTACGAACTCATCGACGTCTACACCGGTGGACGGCCGACGGTCACCGTTCACGTCGACCGACCGCCCGGCGAGGGGCTCCCGAACGACTTCGCCGACGACGTGCGCGACCGCCTCGAGTCGGCAGCCGGCGTCGATCTCGAGGTAATCGTCGAACTGGCGACGACTCTCCGGAGCGGTTGAACCGGGCGCGGTGCTACTCCCGCTCTCCGAACGACCGCGGTGAGCCCGTGGTCGGGCTGGCCCAGGCGACCGCGTTCCGAAGGACCCGCCGAACCGCCTCGTTCTCATAGATCGGATACGTCTCGTGCCCCGGTCGGAAGTAGAATATCCGTCCGCTTCCGCGCCGGTAACAACAGCCGCTGCGGAACACCTCGCCGCCCTCGAACCAGCTGACGAACACCTGCCGGTCGGGTTCGGGCACGTCGAACGGCTCGCCGTACATCTCCGTCTCGGAGAGTTCGATCGCTTCGTCCAGTCCGTCCGCGATCGGATGTCCGGGATCGACGACCCAGAGCCGCTCGGTGCCGCCGTCCTCGCGGTACTGCAGGCTACAGGAGGTTCCCATAAGGCGTTTGAAGGGCTTCGCGTAGTGGCTCGAGTGCAGCGGGATGAACCCCATCCCCTCGAGGACGCGCTCGCGGACGCGATCGACGACCGCGTCGCTGACCTCGTCGTGCGCCTCGTGGCCCCACCACAGCAGGACGTCCGTCGACTCGAGGACGTCGTCGGTGAGACCGTGGTCGGGCTCGTCGAGCGTCGCGGTCCGGACCTCGTGGTCGTCGGCGAGCGCGTCGGCGATGGTCTCGTGAATGCCGTCGGGGTAGACGGCCGCGACCGCGTCGTCCTCGCGTTCGTGGCGGAACTCGTTCCAGATCGTGACTGCGACCATGACCCATCGGTCCGCCGTCCGGATGCTTATATTGTCGGTGGTACTGACGCGCCGTTGTCGCGGTCGATCTCGATGAAACGGACTGACGGACTGTCATCACAGCGGCTTCCGGCCGGCGGTATCGGCCGGGAGAGCGGCGAGGTAACAGCATTCTAAAATACTAGAAATAGTCACTATATCTGATCTATGCTACCGTAATAGTATAGTAATACGTGAAATACGAAATGCCTGCACGTATTAATCGGTCACAACCCTTATTTCGATAGCCGACTGCCACACTCCATGGACCAGGATCGGACACAAATGATCTCAAAATGGTTGGTTTCTCACTGCCCCTCCATTGCTGCTGAGACGAATTCGGAGGTCTGGACATGATTGGCGACGGAATCGGGGTCGGCATCGTCGGCCTCGGTGGGATGGGAAATCTCCACGCGCGGAGCGTCCGAGAACTCGGCGCTGACGTCGTTGCCGGCGCGGACCTCGTCCCGGAGCAACGCGATCGGTTCGCCCAGGAGTTCGGCGCGCAGACCTACGAGACGCACGACGAACTCGTCGTCGACGACGCGGTCGACGCCGTCATCGTAACGACGCCCAACCGATTCCACGAGCCAATCGCCGTCGCGGCCCTCGAGGCGGGGCTGGACGTCCTCGTCGAGAAACCGCTCGCTCACACCCTCGAGAGTGCGGAACGGATCGCCGAAGCGGCGGCGAAATCGCCCGGAATCTGTATGGTCGGGTTCCACAATCGTCACGCAGCATCGATGGCCATGTTCGACGAACAACACGCGCGCGGCCGGTTCGGCGATCTGACCCACGTCGAGGCCGACTACGTCCGACGGCGCGGCGTCCCCGGCCCCGGGTCGTGGTTCACCGATCCCGAACTCGCCGGCGGCGGTGCCTTGCTCGACATCGGCGTCCACGCCCTCGACCTCGCGCTCTACGCGCTCGATTTCCCCGAAATCGTCGAAGTCAGTGGCGTCACTCGGACCACGTTCGGAACCAGCGAGGAGTACGCCGACCCCGACGGCTTCGGCGACAACTGGGACGCCGAGGCCGAGACCTACGAGGTCGACGACTCCGTCAGCGCCTTTATCCGCTGTGAGGACGGTCAGACCGTCTCGCTCGAGGCCGCGTGGGCGACGAATCGCGAACAGAGCATGGACTTCAGAGTCCGCGGCACGCAGGCGGGCGCGCAGTTCGATATCGGCGACACCGATCTCCACATTCTCGAGGCCGGAACGTCCGGCGTCGATCACTACGCCGACATCGATATGACGGGCGATACCGCCGTGACCGGCTACGGCGAACAGGACGAGCAGTTCCTCGCGACTATCGCTGCGGGCACAGCGCCGGAGACGAACACCGTCGAGGAAGCGCTGACCGTCCAGCGAGTCATCGACGCGATCTACCGCTCGAGCGAGTCGGGACGGGCGACCGAACTCGCCGACTCCCGCGTGTCCGAACACCAACTCGAGCAGGCGACGCGACTCGAGTAGTTCGATCCCCCGTCCTCCGATCCGCTGTTGCAGCAACGGCAGCCTTCCTTTCGAGACGATTTCACACGGACCGATCGGTCTACTTGACGCGGTATCGCCCTTTCGGGAGTTGGTGGCATCTCACAGTACTATCAACAATACCTAGATAAATTTTTGTCCCCCTATCGAATAATTATCGAACGGCATGAACCGCCGAAACGCACTGAAGGCAACTGGCGCATCGCTCCTCGCGGGAACAGCACTGACGACGTCAGCGACCGCTGATACGAACGACGGCCCGACGGTCGTCTCCGTCGAGTCGAACACCGATTCCAGCAGCGCAGATGGAAACGACGAGTACACCGTCGAGTATCTGGGCGACGGCGTCGTCGAGATCACCGGTTATACGGTCGCACCGACGCCGTGTCACGGGATCGCCGTCGACGGCGTCTACCGGAGTAAGTACGGTGACGTGGTCGACCTCTCGCTTGAGGCCAGTTCCGGAGTCTGTATGACGGTCCTCGCCGGTCTCACGTACACCGTTCGTCTCGAATACGCGACCGAGGCTCGGGACGTGTTCGTCAGCGTTCCGGACGGTGCCTGAGGTGGGATCGGAGCGACCGCCGACGGCCGCTCGAACGTCACCGTCTCGAGAGCGACCGGTGGGAGCACCACCTCTTGTGACCACTCGTTTGGGTGCAGCGTAACCCGATCGGAAAACGAAAAACGATGCTCGAACGGATCTGCGAGCTGTCGCTACGGACTGACCGCCGGTACGGCCGACTTACAGCACGTCGTCGAAGTCGTGATGGCCGTGGATGTCGACGCCCTCGTCGGTGATCTCACAGAGGAAGACGCCGTTACCGGAGCCGGTGTCGCGCTCGACGGCGGATTTGATGCTCCGTGCGGCGACCGTCTTCGCTTCCTCGGTGGACATATCCGGTTCGTAGGCCTGCTCTAAGTGACCGTAGGCGAGTTGCATCCCGCTGCCGGTGACGGTGTAGTCGTCTTCCATGACGCCGCCGGCGGGGTCGATGCTGTAGACGTGGCTGCCCTCCTCGTCGACGCCGCCCAGAATCGGGTGGATGGCGAAGAACGGGCCGCCGCGGGCGAAGTTGCCCGCGAGCGTCGCCAGCGCGTCGATGCTCATGTTCTCGCCTCGACGGGCCTCGTAGAGGTTGACCTCGGCGCGGAGACTCGAGATGAACGACTGTGCGCCGCCGACGCTGCCGACGAGCGTGAGCGCGCCGGTCGGGTGAATCTGTTCGACCTTCTGGACGTTCTTGTTCGAGACGAAGCGCCCGCCAAGGCTGGCGCGCATGTCCGTCGCGATCACGACGCCGTCGGCAGTGGAGATGCCGATCGTCGTCGTCCCGGTCTTGTTGACGTTGTCCAGGTCCGCTCGCGTGAGATCGTTCTGGGGCATCGAACCGATCTCCGGCTCGTAGGGGTTCGGATCGTCGGCCAACTGGTCGACCGTCCGGGAGAAGTCGGAGTCGTCTGTAGGCGTATGCATTGCTGGAATGATACGGCCGGGACGGTATAAAACACCGGCGGTCACCACTGCCGTTTCCGCTTCCACCGACCGAGAGAATCAGTAGCCTCGAGATGCCTGAGGGACCGCCTATAGAGCGCGGCTGAACGGGTCAAGCGAGAGGTCAATCCGAGAGAGCCAGTGGCTCCGCGGTCGACGAGCAGGAGAATCAGTCTCGGTTCAGTTGCTTATCGCCGTGCGTTTTCGTAGGCCGTTTCGACGTTGGTGAGGATACGGTGGATCGGCAGGCTGAAGCCGGCCTGACGGGCGGCGATCGCGAGTGGCATGGCGGCGATACCGATCACAATGCACAGCTGATACAGGACGAACAGCGTCGCGTGGTACGCTCGGGATATCATCGACGTTCAGCCATCCCCAATCGGAGGGAATATATAAGTCTTTGTGTGATTCATTCGCTATCATGGTCGTTCGGCAGTCAATTGGGTCGCCGCCTGCTTGCGATTCAAATTAGCTTTAACTGAATACAACTACAAGCGTATTAGAGCCGATCTACGGCTATGCAGGTGGGAGTTCACACCGTGTTTTCTCGTAACTTATGGGTACGATTCTGTTCGCGTGCGCGCCGCCCATTGACGACGGAAGCGAGCGGACGCGAGTCGAAGTGACCTGCTCGAAGACCACCGCCGACGAACCGCAAGACAGGAAACCCCCCAGACCGACCATGACGTATGGGAAACTATCTCGTCGCGATGGAAGCGGCATGGCTCGTTCGTGACGTCGATGCGATCGACGACGCGATCGGCGTCGCCGTCAGCGAAGCCGGGAAACGACTCAACAGCGAAGATATGGACTACGTCGAGGTCGAGGTCGGCGCGACGGGCTGTCCGGCCTGCGGGGAACCGTTCGACTCCGCCTTTATCGCGGCCGACACCGCGCTCGTCGGACTCGGACTCGAGATGGAGGTCTTCAACGCCGACGGCGAGGAACACGCCTCCCGCATCGCAAAGAGCGAGGTCGGCGGCGCGCTGCGGGACGTCCCGCTCTCGGTCGTCGAAATCATCGAAACCGAAGAAGACGACGAGTAGTCGACGAGCGCAGCGGCGGGAACGGAGACTCACCCAAAGCTCTTTCTATAACCCGTGGTTATTGTTGCGTATGGAACTCCCGACGCCAGCGGACCTCCGACAGCGCCGTACCGAACTCGGGCTCACGCAGAGCGAACTCGCGGAGACGGCCGACGTCTCCCAGCCGCTGATCGCACGGATCGAAGGCGGCGACGTCGACCCGCGTCTGTCGACGCTCCGGCGGATCGTCAACGCCCTCGAGAAGGCCGAAAGCGACGTCATTCGCGCCGACGATCTGATGAATGAGGCGGTCGTCAACGTCGCTCCCGGCGACTCCGTCAGCGAGGCCGCTCGGAAGATGGAGGAGGAAGCGTACTCCCAGCTGGCGGTCATTCAGGACGGAATTCCGGTCGGCTCGATCAGCCAGACCGATCTGGTCCACCTCGACTCCGAAGACCGCGACGAACCCGTCGAGGAACACATGAGCGAGAGCTTTCCGACCGTCTCGAAGGACGCCACTCTCGACGAGATCAGCAACCTGCTCGAGCATTACAAAGCCGTGATGATCACGCAGGCCGGCGAAACTGTGGGTATCATCACCGAGGCCGACATCGCCGCGCGCCTCTCCTGAGCGGCGGCTGGCGCGTCCGAACCCGTCCGTCGCCTCGAGCGATTCGGTTCGTCGCCTCGAGTGAGCTACTCGATATCGGGACGAGGCGCGTTCTCGTATTTCACCATCTTCTCGGGTTTATCGGAAATCGTCTCGTAGATGCGTTTGAGGGTCTCCTCGGCCGCCAGCAGGTTGTGCTCTGCGAGGAACGCACGCCCCTCATCGGTCAGCCGGTAGAACTTCCAGGGATAGCCCTGCTGGCGCTCGTCGTCCGGGAGCGCGACCGCTTCGACCACGCCGGCGTCGATCAGCTTCTGGACGTGCTTGTAGACGGTCGCCTCGCTCACGCTCGGATTCAGCCGCTCGAGTTCGTACATCGACGGCAGTCCCTCGGGGTGTTGGAGAATGTTGGCAAGCAACGCGAACCGTGTCTCCTGGGTCACGAAGTGGACGAGTTCGCGTGCGTTCGCCCCTTCGGGAGCCCCCACGTCGGTACTCATACGAGCACCTACGGAACGCGCCACCAAGTAGTTTATCCTGGAGTGAATCACTGTGGCGTAACTCACCGGGCGCGATCACCAAGTATCGGAAAAACGGAAACGACACGGTAACTACTATCCGTAATTCGAGCAAATCACCGCGTATGACAGATGACGATCCGCCGGTCCCTGACGAGGTCCTCGCGAGCGCGACGGAGCGACTCGAGGCCGCGGAGCTCTCGCTCGCGGACAACGAGGAACTCCTCTACGCGCTGAGCGAACTCCGGCCGGTATACGAGAGCGAGCGTTCGTACTTCGTGCTCGGAAACTACGACCGCGAGCCGATCCGACGCCTGAATCTGGTCGTCGATCGGCTGAACCGCCGCTCGGACGCCTACGCGTTTCGCATGGTCGACGTTCGCGGTGACTGGGACAACGGCATCCAGAAGTTCTGCCTCGTCGCGGATCTGGTCACCCACATCGTCGGCGTCGCCGAGGCGGAGCCGAGCGGCTTCCTCGTCGAACAGGGCCTGCTCGCGGGCACGTCCGACTATTTCGAGAAGAGCCACGTCCTCAAGCGGGAGTACCCGGGCGACGACCGTGCGTTCGACTGGATGCAGGACAGCGTTTTCGACCTGCTCGAGGACGAGAGACGGCTGTATCGGTGGGAAACCGAGGCGGGCCTCGTCGAGGCCGCCGACGCGCTGCCGTGATCTCCGGTTTGGTGGCCGCCGGCTGCGCCCGATATCGAACGACTACAACGATGGCTTTTCGATCTATTACGAAACGGATGACAGCGCACACCCGACCGGATAGATGTTACGGACCAAAGGGCTCGTTACCGCACCAAGTAGTACGCTTCCATTCCACAATCCGAGTCTGTTCGATGCGAAGACGGACCTATGATCGCGTGGTCGGTGAAACGGTCTCCGTCCTTATTGGGCGACCAATGCGCTAGTCGCCACTGCCGGAGGCTACTACTATGGATCACGAGTCACTCCCAACCACGGACAGCGAGGAATCGACGCGTCGGACGTTCATGAAACAGGGCGCTACAGCGACGGCCGGACTGGCACTCGTCGGCGCAGGGGCGGGTACGGCGACGGCACAGGACGGCGGAATCCTCGACGAGGGATGGGAAGCGCTCATCTTCGCCAACAACTTCCATCCCGAAGCGCGGTTCACGTTCGTCTCCGGCGTCGTCGAGTGGACCCCGAACTACGGAGACGTTCGGGACAGTTGGTTCTCGGAGTATAACACGTACCAGATACGGTGGCTCAACACCGGTGAGGTTGTCTCTCTGTTCGTCTCCGAGGACGCCGAAATCGGCCAGTACAACGAAAACCTTGGCTACATCCCGGAACCGGAGGAAGGACAGAACAGACCGCAGGTGTTCGAGGTGAATCAAGAGTGGACGCCGTTCAGCGACAACCAGCAACTCATCACGATCAACGTCAATCCGGCGGATGACGAGGTCGCGGAGTCCATTCTCGAAAACGACGACTGGTGGCAACCGATGGAGAACAACGGCGGTGGTGACACCACGACGAACGGTGGCGGTGGCAACAATACGACGGCCGGTAACTAGTCGTCGGACAGACGGTCGGACGGAAGGAGATCGGTGTCGTCCGAGCGGGGTCGAAGAGACCGGTTAACTCCGGTTTTTGAACTAGTCGGCGGTTGGCCCCAGCCGTTGAGCCGACTCACCGGTGACCGGACACCGGAACCGGCTCGTAGGGCTCCTCGAGGAACTCCAGATCCGACTCGGAGAGATCGATCTCGAGCGCTTCGACGGCCTGCTCTAAGTGTTCGACGCTGGTCGTGCCGACGATCGGTGCGTCGACCCAGTCCTTGTGCAGCAGCCACGACAGGGCGATCTGGGCCATCGTCGCGCCCTTATCGTCCGCCAGGTCCGCGACCCGCTCGTTGATCTCCTGGCCGCCGCCCTCGCGGTAGGGGTGTTCGTACAGATACTCTTCAGTCTCGCCGCGGGTCGTGGCGTCGATCTCCTCGTGCGGTCGGGTCAGATAGCCACGAGCCAGCGGCGACCACGGCATGACGCCAACGTCCTCTTTGTCGCAGAGCGGGAGCATTTCGCGCTCCTCTTCGCGGTAGACGAGGTTGTAGTGGTTTTGCATCGTGGCGAAGCGCTCGAGGCCCAGCCGGTCGCTGGTGTGCAGCGAGTCGGCGAACTGGTGAGCCCACATCGAGGAGGCACCGATATAGCGGACGTGTCCGCGGCGAACGGCGTCGTCGAGCGCGCGGAGTGTCGTCTCGATCGGCGTCTTTCGATCCCAGCGGTGGGGCTGATAGAGGTCGATCGTGTCCATCCCCAGTCGCTCGCGGCTCGCCGCGAGTTCCTGTTCGATCGCCTTTCGAGAGAGACCGCCCGAGTTCGGGTCGTCGTCGCGCATCCGGAAGAAGCCCTTCGTCGCAACCACCGACTCCTCGCGGTGGCCCTCGAGCGCCTCGCCCAGGATCCGCTCTGACTCGCCCCGCGAGTACAGGTTCGCGGTATCGAAGAAGTTGATCCCGAGGTCGATTGCGCGGTCGATGATCTCCTTGCTCTCCTCGTCATCGAGCACCCACTCGCGCCAGTCGCTCGAGCCGAAACTCATACAGCCCAGACAGAGTCGGCTAACCTGCATCCCGGTCGAACCGAGCGTCGTGTACTCCATAGCGGCGGTACGGAAACCGGCACAAAAACAGTACGTGGTGCGGCAATCGATGCCCGACAACGTCGGACCGATCTAGTGCCATAACAGCGGAGCGAGTAATCCCGCCGCGATGAGTCCGCTGCCCACGAGTAGTTTCGCCCTCGTAATCCAGTGTATTGCCATGAGACAACGGTTTCTACCGAAGCCCATAGCTAATCACACCGAGGACGGATTGAACGTCGTCATTTATCGGACTAATCGCTCGTTTCCCGACTCGGACGGGAGCGGATACCGCGACTCCGTTCGAGCGACAGTCACCACCAAAAATCACTAGACTTCCGATCGGACGACGGGAACGCGGTTCGAAGCGCACCGTTCTCGCTCTTGGTTTGTCGTCGGGACTGTCGAATCCGCTACCAGCCCAGCAGTCGGCGAATGACGTTTCGTTTGCTGGGTCGCTCGGCGAGCAGGACCGAACTGTCGACCTCGTTGACGACGTCCATGTGAAGGGAGTCACTCACGAGCCGCGAGAGGAGTCCCGCTTCCGTCGCGCCGATGATCACGAGCGAGTGATCGGCGGCTTCGCGACAGATCGCCCCCTCGATATCGCCGGAGTCGTCGATCGTGAGGTCGGCGTCCTCGAGGTCGTGCTCGGACGCCCAGTTCGCGAGGAACGTCCGCCCCTCCGCGCGCTCCTCGGCGTCGTCGACGACGTGCAGGAGGGACACGTCCGATCCGTCCGCTTGCACGAGCGTTCGAGTGACTTCGGCGCTGAGGTCCGAGTCCGGACCGCCGGCAGTTGGCAGGAGGATCCGCGAGGTGTCAAGGTCTCGGTCCTTGAGGACGAGGAAATCGCAGGGAAGATTGTTGGTCAGCTTTCTGATCCGACTCTCGGCGGGCCCCGCTCCCCACGGTTGATTGTCGTCCCAGCCCAGGACGACGAGGTCCGCCCGTTCGCGCTCCGCAGTGTCGAAGACGTCCTCGAACGACCGGTGGGAGACGACCGTCGAGGTTTCGTAGTCGATGTCGTACGACGAAATCGTGTCCCGGAGCCCTTCCATCTTCTTCTCGGATTCCGAGATGATCCGTTCGTTCCGTCCGGAGCCGTAGCGCATTGACCGCCGGTTGGGTATCTGGACGATGTGGACGGCGTGGACGACCGCGTTCTCGTGGTCGTTCGCCAGCGTACAGGCCAGATCAACGATCCGCGACTCGGTGCGCGGATTCGAGATCGGAACGAGCACGCGGTACGTCCCGCTCTCTTCGATCTCCGACACGCCGGCGGTGTCGATCAGGGGAACGTACGACCGGCCGACGTAGCCCCCGAACAGCCACTCCCGCATCGAAAGCTGGCGTTCGTTCCCCTCGAATCGGGCCGACTCGAGGCGGCGTTCACTCGTCTGGAAGTAGTTGACGACGGTCACCAGCAAGATGCCGCCGATGGTGTTTCCGAGGAGGACCGGGAGAACGAACTGAGTCAGGCCAGCGAAGAGACCGAACTCACCGAGGAAAACGACGTAGGCCATCTCGGTGAACGAGGTGACGACGTGGAACAGGTTGCCGATCGGGATCGCAAGGAACGCCAAGTAGACGATGACGATTCGTGCGATCGTTTCGCGCGCGGAGTACTCCACCCAGACGACGCCGGCGACGATCAGGCCGGCGAAGGTCGCCTTGAAGAACAGATCGAGCCACGCCGTTTCCATGCCGTGAGTCCCGAGATACATCGCCGCGTCGGCCGCTTCGGGCGAAAACACGCCGGCCCACGCGAGCGCCGCCGCACCGATCGCGCTGCCGGTGAAGTTTCCGGCGAGCACGATCGTCCAGTGGCGCAAGAGCGCGGGAATACTCGCGATTCGCTCGAGGGAGAGCGCGACCGGCGGGAGCGTGTTCTCGGTGTAGAGCTGGTAGCCGCCGATGATGATGTAGATGAAGCCGAGCGGATAGAGCAGCGCGCTCAGTATCGGATGGCCGTCGGTCGAAGCGTACAGCGAGGCGTACAGCAAGACCGTGATCGTGATCGCGAAGCCGGCGGCGATGCCGCTGAAGAAGAGTTCGCGGCTCCCCGAAGTGACCTCCTCGTCGGCCGCGGCGACGATCCGCTGGAAGACCTCGTCGGCGGAGAAGCGATCGCGAACGACCGCGCCGACCGCCGGTGCACCGCTTCTGGATCGTTCGACCGCCTCTCGGACCTGTTCTTGCTCGGGGGGCTCGCCGGCCTGTCGCTCCTGATCAGGGGGCTCTCGGTCCGTCCGCTCCTGGTCGGGTGGATCGGGGTTACTCATTACCAGATACGCACCCCTAGAGGGACTAAGCGTTTAGGATCTGGCATCGCTGTCTTGCCGAAACGAGTTTCCTCGAGCGAGAACCGTCTCGCGCCCTACAGCGAGTCGGGCTCGAGTCGATCGATACCGCGCTCGAGGGCAGCGAACGCGCCGATCGCGAGCAGCCCGTACGCGGCGAGCAGCCCCCACGTCGTCGGCGTCGGATTCCCGATCGCGAACTTCGCGACGGTGTTCGCGGGGTGTTCGGGCAGGACGGTCGCGAGGACCAGCGCGCCGACGGTGGCCGTCGAGTAGAGCAACTGGGCCTGTCGCCTGTCGGGCGCCCACAGCGCGATCGCGACCCCGCCGGCGACGACCAGCAACGATAGCGCGGCCACCAGGACGACAAGCGCCACGGGACTTGCGATCGCGGTCCCGTTGAACGAGAGCAAGAGGAGCCACGCGATCGCCTGCAGCGGTGCCAGCGCCGCCGTCGCCAGCAGCTTCGCGTCGATCACGTCCGCGAGCGAGAGCGGCGCGACGCGGAGCAACTCGAGGGTTCCCCGCTGGCGCTCCTCGATCAGCGAGTCCACGACGATGGAGCCGCTGATGAACACCGGCAGGAAACACAGCAGCGGCAGCAGGATGGTGTAGGTGAAGCCGACGAACGGGCTCGCCTCGATCTCGTCCGGGACCGGCACCGGTGACTGCTCGAGGCGACCGTTCTCCACGTGTCCCTGGCGCTCGACGCGCTCGACGTGCTCCAGGGTGTCCCGAAGCTGGACGACGAGCAGGGTCGTCTGGAGCCCCGATTCGGGTGCGGTCGCTCTGACGACGAGTTGCCCGTCGTCGTTTCTGTTCGCGTCGAGCACGGCCGACACCGCGCCGGTATCGAAGGCGTCGTAGGCGGCCCCGCGGTCGTCGTATCGCTGGGCGGTGACGCTGTCCCGTTCGTTCGCGACTGCGAGCAGCGTGTCGGTATCGTCCCCGGTGACGGCGATCTCGGTCTGATAGCCGTCGACCGCCCCCGGATCGGACAGCGAGACGAGGCCGACGACCAGAAACGAGGAGAAGGCCGCGATGAACAGCTGAATCGCGAGCGCCAGCAGGATCGTCTTCTCGGAGCGCAGCGAGGCCAGTTCGCGGCGCGCGACGGCCCAGCGTGCCCCCCGGCTCGAGCCCGCGTCGGTCCCGCCGTCCGACCGTACCGGGGGATTCGGGCCCCGCCGGCTCGAGTCTCGGGGATCGTCGGTCCTGCTCGAGCGGGACCGCCACTCGGTCCGCGCGGTTCGGGCGCTCTCGCCGTCGCCGATCTCGCCGTCGTCGCTCTCACCGCCGCCGCTCTCACTGTCACCGATCTCACCGTCATCGGCGCGGTCGCGCTCACGCGACAAGGGTGATCACCCCCAGATTGTAGGCCGCGTGAACGACGATCGCCGCGATGAGACCGCCGACGTAGCCGAGTCGGCTGCGGCTCGCCCCGAGTGCCGAGGTGACGGCCGTCACGACGTGCAAGGCGAGCGGCGCGAGAAAGACGACGGCGAGAACGAGCGGCTCGTCCGAGACGGCCGGACCGAACGCGGCGGTGCCGACCGGGAGATCGGGGAGGCCCACGAACTGGACGACGTGGGTGAGCTTCTCGCCGACGAAGAATCCGGCTCCGGAGAGCGCGCCGAGTACGGCGGCGGTCCGCAGCGATGGCTCGAACCGCGAGCGGGCGAAGCCGGCGTAGACGTGCACGCTCTTCGCGATCTCCTCGACCGTCGCCGCGAGGACGATGATCAGCGGCACAGCGATCGCTTGGGGGACGACGAATAGCAAGGCGACCGCGAGGAGCTGACTCGCGAAGACGAACGGAATGAACAGGATCGACAGCACGAAGACGCTCCGGCGGCCGCGGATCCGGCTCGCGATCGCGTCGACGACTTTGCTCGGGATCGGTTTCTGGGCGAACATGTCCTCCTCGCGATAGACGCCGATCCCGAGCAGGAAGCAGACGGCCGCGCCGAGGTAGAAGGGGCCGGTCGAGAACAGGTACTCGCCGAGTCGGACCGACTCGTTCTGGAGGTCCATCACGACCAGCGTCAGCGGCGAGATCAACGCGATGGCGTTCACGTCGGCGAAGACCGCCGGAATGAACGTGTACGTCGTCAGGAAGACGCTGATCGTGACCGTCACGAAGGTGAGTTCCTTGAACGAGCGGGCGAGCATCGCCCCGACGAACGTGGCCCCGAGGAAGAGCAGGGCGATCGGTAGCGCCGCCGCGACGGCTATCGGCCCGCCCTCGATCACCCACGCGATCGCGACGACGACCCCGACGAGTCCGAGTAAGTACGGAAGGGTCTTCCCCGCGACGATCTCGCGACTCGAGGCCGGTGAGACCAACAAGAGCTCGCCGCGGCGTTTGACCCGCTCGTCCATGATCGTGCTCCCGTAGGCCTGAATGACGAAGTTCATCGGAACGACGAAGAGGAACGCGAGCACGAGCGATTCGAACGGGAACGGCGGCGAAATCGAGCCGGGACGATCCGGCGCCGTCGACGACGTCGATCCGTCGCCGACGTTGGGAACCTGCGTTCGGCCGTCTCCGTCGCCGGTCCCGCTTCCGCCGGTACCGTCGGTCCCGCTTCCACCGGATCCGTCCGTCCCGGATTCGTCTCCGGTGCTCCCGTCCGTGTTCTCACCGGTTCCGTCGCCACTTCCGCCGTTCGTTCCGTCTCCGCTATCGGTTCCGTCACCGGCTCCGTCACCGGTTCCGGACTCGGTCGACCCGCCGAGGTCGCGCTGCTGATACTCGATCGAGACGAGCACCGGGTACGCGGCCGCCTGGTCGGCCTCCTCGTCCATCAGCTTCCCGTTGTACGACTCGACGGACTCGCGAAACGCGTCGTAGGCGGCCGCGCCGTTGTCGCCGAGGTGGCCGATCCGACCGTCTCGAGTCACGACTACGTCTGCGTTCGCCTCGTCGCGAACGGCGATGGTGCCGGTGTTTCCGTCACCAGCGTCGGTCGTGATGTCCTCGAGCGGGACGGGGCGGAACTGCTCACTGTCGACGGCAACGTCGTAGTACCGGCTGTCCTCGTCGACGCCGACGGTGTAGATCTCCCGCTCGAGGCCGAGTCCCTCGTCGGCGACCGAGAACCCCGCGGTCCCGATCGCGGCCACCATCACGACGAGGATGAGCGCAGTCTTTCGATCGACGGTACCGGCGCTCCGGGCGACCTCCCAGCGAGCGATCCGGGCCGTGCGCGAGACGATCCCGCGGAGACGGCCGTCGCTCACGTCTCGGCCTCCAACGGCTCGCTCGCCACCTCGAGGAAGATATCCTCCAGACTTGGGGTCTTCGTCTGGATATCGGTGACGCGGCCACCGGCCGCCTCGACGGTCTCTCGGACGGCGTCGACGGCCGTCATATCGCCGACGACGTGGCGGACCTGCCCGTTCTCGTGGCTCACGTCGATCGGCGAGCCGGCGTCAGTCAGGCCCTCGCTGCCGTCTTCGGTCGCGTAGACGTGGTACTCGGTGCCGCCGTGGGCGTCACGGATCTCCTCGAGCGTGCCGCGGGCGACGATCCGGCCGTCGTTCATGATGACGATCCGGTCGCAGATGCTCTCGACGTGGAAGAGGTTGTGCGCGCTGAAGACGATCGTCTTGCCCTCGTCGCTCAGTTCCTCGGTGAACTCGATGATGTAGTTGGTCGTCAGCGGATCCAGCCCCGACGCCGGCTCGTCGAAGATCAGCACGTCGGGGTCGTTCACCAGCGCCCGCGCGATCGCGACCTTCCGCTGCATCCCCTTCGACATGTTGCCGATCTTCCTGTCGCGGTGCTCGAGGTCGAGGCGGTCCAGCGAGTCGTGGATCCGCTCGCGGGCCACGTCGCGGGGCACGTCGTAGAGATCGGCGAAGAACTCGAGGTAGTCGATCGCGGTCATCTCCTCGTAGAGCGGGGACTCCTCGGGGAGAAAGCCCAGGCGGCGCTGCATCGCGGGCTCGCCAGGGGTGTGGCCGGCGACGACGGCGGTGCCGGCGGTGGGTTCGATCAGCCCGGCCAGCATCTTCAGCGTCGTCGTCTTGCCCGCGCCGTTGGGGCCGACGACGCCGAAGACCTCGCCGCGCTCGATGTCGAAGGAGCTGCCCTCGACGGCGACGAAGTCGCCGTACTCCTTCCGGAGGTCGTCCACTTCGAGAATTGCCATTGGATAGACCGACGGAGGGAGCCGTTCCAGTAAAGTCTAGCGGCCGGTGACTATCAGGCGAAGGCACTGATCTGCCCGTCGTGAGCGCGCCCGACCTGCTTTCGTGGCAATCCCCATAGGTCGGGAGCGCGTAGCGACCCCCATGACTCGAGTCCGGACCACGCGAACGTCGGACGGCCGTCGCCTCGAGGTTTCGAACGTCATGTCCGTCCCCGCGGCCGACGCCTGGGAGGTCCTCGTCGACACGATGCAGTGGCCGGAGTGGTCACCGATCGTCCGCGGCGTCGAGTCGACCGATCGCCGGATTCGATCCGGAACGACCGGGCGGGTCAGACTACCCGGCGTCTGGGTCCCCTTCCGGATCACGGAGTGTACGGAGCGACGGTGGACGTGGCGCGTAACGGGGATTCCGGCCGCCGGACACCGCGTCGACGACCTCGGCCGCGACCGCTGTCGGATCGCGTTCGAACTCCCGATTCACCACGCGGGATCCGCGCCGGTCAGTCTGCGAGCGCTGGAGAACATCGAAACGCTGCTCGAGGACGAAGCGGCGACCGTTCGATAGAGGAGAGCAACGTATTGCTCCAGACCGGTCAACCGGCATGCGGTGGCGCGCGCTGTCGGCCGACCGAGCGTCGCGAGGTGCGAACATTGTGAGCGCCTCGGAAAGCGAGCGGTGACCGCAGGGAACCGTGAGCACAGTGAGGGCGGCCGACGATGCTGCGCGAGGGATGAGCGAGCGACGATAGGAGCGAGCGAATCGGTTGGGGAGGGTGTGGCGATTCCCTGTTGCCACGATAGCAGGGCGCGTTGTCTCACCCAGTCCCTCCGAAACACACCGTTCCATTCACACCCTGCACCGATCAAACCGGACGCGCCGTTTGGAGCACGCTCTTCTCCGACCGTTTCCGCCTCAACTCGAGTACATCGAACCGACCGTTCGTCTCGGCGGACAAGGATTGCGGCCATCAGCGACAGTTACCGCTGTGAAACGGTGTGATGTTACGACACGTACCGCGGGTTACGGCGGCCGCTCGAGCGAAAACCGATCGGTCGTCCGCGCGTAGTGGCTCCCCGCGAGCCTGCCGACGGCGTCGATCTTCCCCACGTCTACCTTCCCGTCGGTGGTCACCGAGTCCGCGAGGTGGACGTGGCGAACCTCGCCGAGGACGAGCGTCGAGCCGCCGACATCGACGAGGTCGTGAAGGGTACATTCGAAGGCCACCCTCGCATCGGCGACCCGTGGTGGATCGACCGCCGTCGAGTCGGCCCGCTCGAGGGCGGCGTGATCGAACTCGCTCTCGCCGGCCGGCAGCGTGGCGCTGGTTTCGTTCATGGCCGCGGCGAGCTCCTCGGTCACGAGGTTGACGACGAACTCGCCGGTGCCGCGAGCGTTCCGCGGGGTGTCCTTGAGTCCCTCGGCACCGTCGACGGGCGCGAACAGCAGGACGGGCGGCTCGACCGACGCGACGGTGAAGAAGCTGTAGGGGGCGAGGTTGTCGACGCCGTCCTCGCTCCGGGTGCTGACCCACGCGATGGGGCGCGGGACGACCGCACTCGAGAGGATTCGGTAGAGCGATCCGTCGGTTTCGTCGACGTCGATTTCGAGGGCGTCGGTTCCATCACCGGCGCTCGACCCGTCGTCCGTCATGGCGGTTCCTCCGGCGATCGATCCCCGGTCGGCGTCAGAGCTGTCCTCCCGTAATCTACTAACACGATGTTATCCGGTTCGGAACCGAACTACTAAAACGGTTCGCGACGTAGCCGTGGTCAGAGACCACCGATGTCATCCCCGCAAACGAAACCCCGCGAGACACACGACGACGCCTGTCCCGTCATCGCCTCCCTCGAGCAGATCGGCTCCCAGTGGCGGCTGGCGGTGCTCCACGAGCTCTTGGACGGTGAACAGCGCTTCAACGAACTCAAGCGCTCGACTGGCGCGAACGCGCGGACCCTCTCGCGCGTGCTCGACGACCTCGGCGAGATGGGCTTCGTCGAACGGCGTCTCGAGGAAGACGCTCCCGTCGCCACCTTCTACAGCCTCACCGACAAGGGCGAGTCCCTGGAGCCCGTCTTCGGCGAAATCGAGTGCTGGGCCGGCTCGTGGCTCGAGGACGGCGAACTCGAGGCACAGTAGTCCGAGAGAGTCCCCAGCAAGAAAAGAGCCAAAGTGGACGAGCAGCCGCCGAAAAGACGTTTTCCGGGCGCGAGTCGATCAGTCGTCGGTCTCGAGTTCGACTAACTCGAGCGGCCGGTCGAGATGGCAAACATCGTGTGGCGGCTCGCCGATGATCTCTCGAATGCGATACTCCTCGTCGAAGTCGACGCCGTCGGGCTCGCAGTACTCGTGGCTCGGACAGGCGACGTAGGGACAGGGACCGGGGAGGCTCGTCTTGCTGCCGGCGAACGCTCCCTTGGACGTGATGTTCGCGCGCGTCGGCGCGGGTTCGACCTCGACGGCGCGAACGCCGCCGTCGTGCATGGCGCACTCGAGCGTCTGGGCGTTCTCGCGGACGGAGGTGATGCGATACTTCGTTCCGGGCTGGAGATTGAGACACTGACTGCGGTAGGGACAGCCGGCGCAGCCGTCGGCCTCGCCCTGATAGACGAACTCGGTTCCGGGCTCGGCCAGCCGGGAACCGACGAGTGTAACGGTCGACATACCCACGCGTAGTTGCCACTGGCGGTTAAGCGTCACGTCCCGGTGATCGACCGAAGTATCACGTCTCGGCGGTCGACCGAAGTATCACGTCTCGGCGGTCGACCGAAGTATCACGTCTCGGCGGTCGACCGAAGTATCACGTCTCGGCGGTCGACCGAAGTATCACGTCTCGGCGGTCGACCGAAGTATCACGTCTCGGCGGTCGACCGAAGTATCACGTCTCGGCGGTCGACCGAAGTATCACGTCTCGGCGGTCGACCGAAGTATCACGTCTCGGCGGTCGACCGAAGTATCACGTCTCGGCGGTCGACCGAAGTATCACGTCTCGGCGGTCGACCGAAGTATCACGTCTCGGCGGTCGACCGGAGTGTCACGGCGAGAGGGATTGATCGGAGTGCCAGGCGATATATTCGGACTCGAGAGCGGTCAGTCCGCGCTTTCGTCGCCAGTGAGGTCGTCGAGGCGGTCGAAATACTCCTCACGAGGGACCTGATAGAGCGATCGGTAGTCGATCTCGCCGTCGTCGAACTGGCGGGCGAGTGCGACGGTCCGCTCGAGGGCCGCCTCCCGGGTCGGGAACCGAAGCGTCTCGTTCAGCGAGACATCTGGCTCGAGATAGAGGGTGACGAACCAGTCCGCGGAGTCGGCAGTATCGGCGGGGTTGACGCCGGGGCGGCGGGTCCGCTTGCCGTGGGTGAGATACAGCGTCGGTAGACAGGGTGCCGGGAAGTCCGCGGCGTTGAAGACGTCCGGTCGGTACGCGAGGACGAGCCGGCCGTCTTCCCCCCGGCTCCAGACGGTCCAGCCGTCTGGGAGCTGCGAGCGGTCGATCCCTTCGTCCGTCTCCGAATCCGACATGGGAGTCGCTAGGGCTGCCCGCCTCTAGTAGCCACCGAATCGGTGGACGGCCTCCCCGTCGACACCGCGATCGGTCGTCGATGGGCCGCCCGGCCCACCGGTTCGCCGGTCGACAGCGGTCTATTGTCCCCGTCAAGATCGACGTGACAAACCGGCGGTAGAAGAGTGCGCGCGAGCCGACGTGGACGCTGCAGGCCGGTGATTTATCCGATAGACCACCGAATATGGGGTGTGATACCGAGCACCAATATAGACTTCTGGCAGTATTTACCTGCAATAAACTTCTGACAAATATCTTTTGGGGCTAAGGTTAAGTACCTGGATTACTCACTCATTAAATACTATCGGTATCCGTTCGACGGACCGATCCACTCCGCGCCCGTCCCCGGCGCATCGTCGTCCGCGGCCAGCGGGGTCACCGCACGACAGCGAGTGGAAGAGACGACACATGACACGCAATATAGCCGCCCGCGACGGAGTCGCGCTCCGCGAGAATCCGCTCGAGGAGTCCGACGAGTACGACGCGCTCACGTCGGGTGACGCGACGCGACGGATTCCGACGGTTCGACCACGAGACGTCCCGATCGGTCGAACGACGTCCACTCACGTCGTCCGCACACGAATGGACGACTGCACTGCAGACGGGAGAACCCCGCAACTGGCAATGATACCATGACCGGTGACATCGAGACACTCGAGCAGCTCAGTACGGATTACCAGGAATCGATGCCCGCAGACCTGCGGGAAACCAAGTCCTTCGACTGGTACCTCGAGGCGGTGTACGAGGACCCGAAGATTGCCCGCAACGCCCACCAGCGCGTCGCGGATATGTTCGACTACTACGGCACCACCTACGACGAAACGGAGGGTGTAGTCGAGTACCAACTGGCGAGCGAGGACCCGCTGGGTGACGGTGAGAACACGTTCTACGGAAAGATCATCCACCAGTCGATCCACGAGTTCGTGAACAAGGTCAAATCGGGTGCTCGACGCCTCGGTCCCGAGCGCCGGATCAAGCTCCTCCTCGGTCCGGTCGGCTCCGGGAAGTCCCACTTCGACAAGCAGGTCCGCAGGTACTTCGAGGACTACACGCTTCGCGACGACGGGCGGATGTACACCTTCAAGTGGACCAACCTCTGTGACGTGATTCAGGACCAGGACCCGGCCGACGACACCGTCCGGTCACCGATGAACCAGGATCCGCTCGTCTTGCTCCCCGTCGAGCAGCGCCAGCGGGTCATCGACGACCTCAACGAGAACCTCGATGCGCCGTACACGATCCAGAACGAGCAGGCGCTGGACCCCGAAAGCGAGTTCTACATGGATCGGCTGCTGGCGTACTACGACGACGATCTCCAGCAGGTCCTCGAGAACCACATCGAGATCGTCCGCTTCGTCGCGGACGAGAACAAGCGACAGGGTCTCGAGACGTTCGAGCCCAAGGACAAGAAGAACCAGGACGAGACGGAGCTGACGGGAGACGTCAACTACTCGAAAATCGCCATTTACGGCGAGAGCGACCCGCGCGCGTTCGATTACTCGGGTGCCTTCTGTAACGCCAATCGCGGCATCTTCTCCGGCGAAGAGCTGCTCAAACTCCAGCGGGAGTTCCTCTACGACTTCCTCCACGCGACCCAGGAGCAGACGATCAAGCCCAAGAACAACCCGCGGATCGACATCGACCAGGTGATCGTGGGTCGTACCAACATGCCAGAGTACAAGGACAAGAAGGGCGACGAGAAGATGGAGGCCTTCAACGACCGCACCAAGCGGATCGACTTCCCGTACGTCCTCAGCTACGAGGACGAGGCCAACATCTACGACAAGATGCTGAGCAACGCCGACGTCCCCGACATCAACGTCGAGCCCCACACCCTCGAGATGGCGGGCCTCTTCGGCGTCCTCACGCGCATCGAGGAGCCCGACACCGAAACCGTGGAGTTGCTTTCGAAGGCCAAGGCCTACAACGGCGAGATCGACGAGGGCGACGACATCGACATCAAGAAGCTCCGCGAAGAGGCCGAGGCGACGGCCGAAATCGGCGAGGGCATGGTCGGCGTCTCTCCCCGGTTCATCGGCGACGAAATCGCCGAGGCGATCATGGACTCCAAACACCGCCAGCGAGGCTTCCTCTCGCCTCTGACGGTGTTTAACTTCTTCGAGGAGAACCTCGAGCACCACGGCTCGATTCCGGAGGACAACTTCGAGAAGTACTACCGCTACCTCGAGACCGTGCGCGAGGAGTACAAGGAGCGGGCCATCGAGGACGTCCGCCACGCGCTGGCCTACGACCTCGACGAGATCCAGCGCCAGGGCGAGAAGTACATGGATCACGTGATGGCCTACATCGATGACGACACCATCGAGGACGAGCTCACGGGCCGCGAACAGGAGCCCGACGAGACCTTCCTGCGCAGCGTCGAGGAGAAACTCGACATTCCCGAGGATCGCAAGGAGGACTTCCGACAGGAGGTCTCGAACTGGGTCAGCCGCAGGGCCCGCGAGGGCGAGGCGTTCAACCCGCAGGACAACGAGCGCCTGCGCCGCGCGCTCGAGCGCAAGCTCTGGGAGGACAAGAAGCACAACATCAACTTCTCCGCGCTGGTGAGCGCCAACGAGTTCGACGACGACGAGCGCTCCGCGTGGATCGACGCGCTGATCGAACAGGGTTACTCCGAGGGCGGAGCCAAGGAGGTGCTCGAGTTCGCCGGCGCGGAGGTCGCCAAAGCAGAGATGGAAGAGTAACATGGCACGAGGAACCGACTACGTCAGCGACGCTGACCGCGCCCTCGAGGAGACCTACGAGGAGCCGATGCACCTCGCGGCGTACGTCGATCGAATCTTCGAGAACCCCTCGATCGCCTCCCACGCCTCGAAGTACCTGCTCGAGGCGATCGAGGCCGCGGGGACCCGGACCGTCGTCGAGGAGGGCGAGGAGAAGGAGCGCTACCGCTTCTTCGACGATCCGCACAACGACGGCGAACACGCGATCCTCGGCAACACCGAGGTGCTCAACGGGTTCGTCGACGACCTGCGGTCGATCGCCGCCGGCCGGGCGAAAGACGAGAAGATCATCTGGTTCGAGGGACCCACGGCGACCGGGAAGTCGGAACTCAAGCGCTGTCTGGTCAACGGGCTCCGCGAGTACTCGAAGACGCCGGACGGCCGCCGCTACACCGTCGAGTGGAACATCTCGACCGCCGACGCCGGCGAGCGCGGCCTGAGCTACGGCGGCGACGCCAGCGCCGGAGACGAACAGAACTGGTACGAGAGCCCGGTGCAGGCCCACCCGCTGTCGGTGTTCCCTGAGAACGTCCGCGAGGACCTGCTCGAGCGACTCAACGCGGAACTCGACGATCACGTTCCCGTGCAGGTCGACGCGCAACTCGACCCGTTCTCCCGGGAGGCGTACGACTTCCTCGAGGAGCGCTACCGCCGGGAGGGCGAGGAGGAACTGTTCTCGGCGATCACGGACGAGGACCACCTCCGCGTGAAGAACTACGTCGTCGACGTGGGCCAGGGCGTCGGCGTCCTCCACTCGGAAGACGACGGCCCGCCAAAGGAGCGCCTCGTCGGCTCGTGGATGCACGGCATGCTCCAGGAACTGGACTCGCGGGGCCGCAAGAACCCGCAGGCGTTCAGCTACGACGGCGTGCTCTCGCAGGGCAACGGCGTCCTCACCGTCGTCGAGGACGCCGCCCAGCACGCAGACCTGCTCCAGAAGCTCCTGAACGTCCCCGACGAGCAGTCGGTGAAACTCGACAAGGGGATCGGGATGGACGTCGACTCCCAGCTGCTGATCATCTCGAACCCCGACCTCGAGGCCCAGCTCAACCAGCACTCGGATCGAAACGGGATGGACCCGCTCAAGGCCCTGAAGCGCCGGCTGGACAAACACCGCTTTGGCTACCTGACGAACCTGAGCCTCGAGACGGAGCTGATCCGCCGCGAACTGACCAACGAGACCTCGGTCTGGGAGGCCGAGAGCTACGACGAACTCGAGGATCGGATCCGCGCGCCGGTGACGGTGACGGTCAAAGGCCAGGACGGCCGGACGCGGACCCAGGAGTTCGCCCCTCACGCCGTCGAGGCGGCCGCGCTGTACGCGGTCGTCACGCGACTGGACGAGGAGGACCTCCCGAACGGGCTCGATTTGGTCGACAAGGCCCGGATCTACGATCAGGGCTACCTCCAGGAGGGGGACACCCGCCGGGAGAAAGACGAGTTCGACTTCGACGACGACGGCAACGACGGCGACCACGGCATTCCCGTCACGTACACCCGGGACACGTTGGCCGAACTGCTCCAGGCGGACCTCGAGCGCCACCACGCGGAGCTGCCGGTCGAGGACGTCGTCATGCCCCGCGACGTGTTGAACGCCATGGTCGAGGGGCTGGCCGACGCGCCGGTCTTCTCGACGGGCGAACGCTCGGAGTTCGAGAACCGCGTCGTCCCCGTGAAGAACTACATCTACGACCAGCAGGAGTCGGACGTCATCGAGGCCATCATGCACGACAAACGCGTCGACGAGGAGACCGTCGCCGAGTACGTCGAACACGTCTACGCCTGGGAGACCGAGGAGCCGCTGTACAACGACCGCGGCGAGCGCGTCGAGCCCGATCCGCTGACGATGAAGCTCTTCGAGATCGAGCACCTCGGTCGGTTCTCCGAGTCCGAATACGAGGGGAACCTCCCCCGCGAGAGCGTCCGGAATTTCAGGCGCGAGAAGGTCATCACCTCCCTGAACCGCCACGCCTGGGAGCACCGCAACGAGGACTTCTCCGTCGAGGACGTCGACCTCACGGCGATCCCGGTGATCAAGACCGTCCTCGAGAGCCACGACTGGGACGACGTCGAGCGGACCTTCGAGGACTTCGACCCGCGACAGTGGAGCGATCCGCCCGGCGGGACCGAGACAGAAGCGGTCAAGGAGAGCACGATCGCAACGATGGTCGACCTCTTCGGCTACTCCGAGGCGTCGGCCGAACTGACAAGCAGACACGTCATGGGACAGGTGAGCTACAGATGGGACTGAGAGACGACCTCGAGCGATTCCGCGAAGTCGGCGAGGAGCGCCGCGAGGACCTCGCCGACTTCATCCAGTACGGCGACCTCGGCCAGAGTCGGCCCGGGGAGATCAACATCCCGGTGAAGATCGTCTCGCTGCCGGAGTTCGAGTACGATCAGCGCGACAAGGGCGGCGTCGGCCAGGGCGAGGACGGCACGCCAGACACCGGCCAGCCGGTCGGCCAGCCCCAGCCACAACCGGGCGACGACGACGGCGAGGACGGCGACCCCGGCGAGGAGGGCGGCGACCACGAGTACTACGAGATGGACCCCGAGGAGTTCGCCGAAGAGCTCGACGAGGAGCTCGGCCTCGACCTCGATCCGAAGGGGAAGAAAGTCGTCGAGGAAAAGGAAGGCCCGTTCACCGATCTCACGCGAAGCGGCCCCAACAGCACGCTCGACTTCGAGCGGATGTTCAAGGAGGGGCTCAAGCGCAAGCTCGCGATGGACTTCGACGAAGAGTTCCTGAAGGAACTGTGCAAGGTCGAGGGGATCGAGCCACGCGACGTCTTCGAGTGGGCCCGCGGCGAGAGCCTGCCGGTGTCGATGGCGTGGGTCGAAGAGGCCTACAGCAACATCCCCGACGAGGAACGCGGCAAATGGACCTCGATCGAGGAGGTTGAAAACGAGGTCGAGCGCGAGAGCGTCCAGCAGAAGATCCGCCGCGAGGGGATCCAACACGTCCCCTTCCGTCGCGAGGACGAGCGCTACCGCCACCCCGAGATCATCGAGGAGAAGGAGAAGAACGTCGTGGTCGTCAACATCCGCGACGTCTCCGGCTCGATGCGCGAGAAGAAGCGCGAACTCGTCGAGCGGACCTTTACCCCGCTGGACTGGTACCTGCAGGGCAAGTACGACAACGCCGAGTTCGTCTACATCGCCCACGACGCCGACGCCTGGGAGGTCGAGCGCGACGAGTTCTTCGGCATCCGCAGCGGCGGCGGCACCAAGATCTCGAGCGCGTACGAACTCGCCGACCAGCTGCTCGAGGAGTACCCCTGGAGCGACTGGAACCGGTACGTCTTCGCCGCGGGCGACTCGGAGAACTCCTCGAACGACACCGGCGAGCGCGTGATCCCCCTGATGGAGGAGATCCCGGCGAACCTCCACGCCTACGTGGAGACCCAGCCCAGCGGGAACGCGATCAACGCCACCCACGCGGAGGAACTCGAGCGCCACTTCGGTACCGACGCCGAGGATGTCGCGGTGGCGTACGTCAACGACGAGGCGGACGTGACCGACGCGATCTACGAGATCCTCTCCACGGAGAGTGATGACAATGAGTAATTCGGACAGATTCCGCAAACAGGCGATCGCCAGCGATCTCGAGGAACCGGTCGAGGAGGCCAGAAACCTGGCCGAGACGCTCGGCCTCGAGCCCTACCCGGTGAAGTACTGGATCATCGACTACGACGAGATGAACGAACTCATCGCGTACGGCGGGTTTCAGAGCCGCTACCCGCACTGGCGGTGGGGCATGCAGTACGATAAACAGCAAAAGCAGGGCCAGTACGGCGGCGGGAAGGCCTTCGAGATCGTCAACAACGACAACCCGGCCCACGCGTTCCTTCAGGAGTCGAACACGGTGGCCGACCAGAAGGCGGTCATCACGCACGTCGAGGCCCACTCGGACTTCTTCGCGAACAACGACTGGTTCGGCATGTTCACCAGCGGCCGCGCCGACGAGGACCAGGTCAACGCCGCGGCCATGCTCGAGCGCCACGCGCGAGCCATCGACGAGTACATGTCCGACCCCGACATCGACCGCGCCGAGGTCGAGAAGTGGATCGATCACTGCCTGAGCCTCGAGGACAACATCGACCAACATCAGGTGTTCAGCCGCCGGCTCGACATCGACGGGCCGGCCCACGAGGAACTCGACGAGGACCTGGCCGAGAAGTTAGATGAACTCGAGCTCTCCGACGAGATCAAAGGCGAGGTGTTCGACGAGGCATGGGTCGAGAAGCTCGAGGGCGAGGACGTCGCGGTAAACTTCCCCGAGGAGCCACAGAAGGACGTGCTGGCGTTCGTCCGCGAGCACGGCAAGCAGTACGACGCGGACGCCGGCCGGGGCGTCGAGATGACGGAGTGGCAACGCGACATCCTCGACATGATGCGCGCGGAGGCGTACTACTTCGCCGCTCAGAAGATGACGAAGGTGATGAACGAGGGCTGGGCCGCCTACTGGGAGTCGACGATGATGACCGACGAGGCCTTCGCCGGCGACGACGAGTTCCTCAACTACGCCGACCACATGGCCAAAGTCCTGGCGTCGGGCGGGCTCAACCCCTACAGCCTCGGGATGGAGCTCTGGGAGTACGTCGAGAACACGACCAACCGACGGGAGGTCCTCGAGGCTCTCCTGCGCGTCGAGGGCGTCTCCTGGCGGAACCTCACCGAGGTCGTCGACTTCGACGAGGTGCTCGACCGGCTCGAACCGCCGGAAGCCATCGAGACCATCACCCCCGAAACGCTCGACTCGCTCGAGGACGTTCCCGATGAGTGGCTCGACCAACAGGCGCTCGAGCGGGCTCGAGACGGTGAGATCGACGTGTCGAAATACCCCTGGAAGGTGTTGACATACGAGGGCGTCGCTCGCCGACACTACTCGCTGGTCAAGCGCCAGAACCGCGGCTTCCTCGCGCGGGTCACTCAGAACGAACTCGAGCGGATCGGCCGCTACCTGTTCGACGACGCCCGCTATTCGTCGGTTGCAGAGGCACTCGAGGACGTCGACTTCGCCGCGGGCTGGGACCGGCTGTTCGACGTGCGGGAGAGCCACAACGACGTGACCTTCCTCGACGAGTTCCTGACCCAGGAGTTCATCACGGAGAACAACTACTTCACCTACGAGCACTCGCAGGCGACCGGGCAGTTCCACGTCGCCAGCGACGCGGCCGAGGACGTCAAGAAGAAGCTCCTCCTGCAGTTCACCAACTTCGGGAAGCCGACGATCGCGGTCTACGACGGCAACTACAACAACGCGAACGAACTCCTGCTCGGCCACCAGTACAATGGCGTTATGCTCGATCTGGGGCAGGCCAAGGAGACCCTCAAGCGGATCTTCGAGCTGTGGGGGCGACCGGTGAACCTGTTGACGATCGTTAAGGAAGTCGACGAGCACGATATCGAGGTCGCCAAGCGCCGCAACCGCGAGCCCGAACCCGAAGAGCAGGGCAAACTGATCCGGTACAACGGCGAGACGATGACGACCGAGGACGTGCCGTGGGAGGAGGTCGAACACCTCGCTGCCGACGACGTCGACTACGACACCAAGCCCGAGGAGTGGCTCGCCTAGGGACGCTCGATGCCCGGTCCGCTTTGTGATTCGAACGATCGTACTTCGTGTCCGAACGACTTTTCGAGTCCGGACGACCTGCGTTCGGTCTCGATCGCCGATAGTTCGAATTCGAATAGTTCGTAATTCGACGCTGTCACGGCTGAACAAAGGTGTTTCGCCGTCATTCGGCCAGAATGCTTTTATAGACCATCTCCAATGCAGGAGACGATGGATGGGGAATGGGGAGAGGCCGTCGAGCCTCGGGGCCGGGGGGCCGCCGGGATCGACCTCCCATCGGTACTCGCACAACTCGACGAGCAGGAACCGGCCGAACAACGGGCTGCGGTCCGCCGAATCCGCACTGCGATCGACGAGCGCAGCCAGGCGGCAGCGTACGTCCCGACGGTTCCGAAGCTCCGGACGCTGCTCGAGCGTCCAGCGATCGATTTTCGCGACGATATCGCCGCCTGTCTCGCCGATCTGGCAGCCCAAGCGCCGACCGATGTCGCGCCGTCAGCCGGATCGATCGTCGCCGTCGCCGTCGAGAACGCCGACGAGCCGATGGTGGCGGACCTACTCCGGTGTCTCGCCACCGTCGCGGCCGAGCGGCCGGACGTGCTGGTCGAGCACGCGGCAGCGATCACCGAGGTGCTCGAGCGGCGAACCGGCTCCGATCGGTGGGGGATTCGCATACTCGCGCACGTCTCCCGGGAGGATCCGACCGCGATCGAACCGGCCGCATCGGTTCTCATCGATGCGCTGGCGGCGGACCCAGTCGAAAACGGGCCGCCAGCTCTCCGAGCGCTCGGTCGACTGGCGCGCACCGACGCCGCGTTGCCCTCCCTCGAGTTCGTCGCACAGGCCGCCGCGCTCGCGGATCACGACGACGCGTCGTTGCGATACGACGCGATCGGCTGTCTCGGCGACGTGGCCCGCCGCGATCCCACCGCGGTCGAGCCGGTGTGTGCCGACCTCGGGGCGGCGCTGTCCTGCGACGATCCCGACACTCGCGCGATCGCGGCGGTCGCGGTCAGCCGCGTCGTCGCCGGCGTCGAAACCGCCGTCGACCCGGTTCAGGGCCAGTTACTCGAGTTACTCGCGGACGACCACCCGCACGTGCGGGCGAACGCCTGCGTCGCGCTCGGTCACGGTCGCGTCGACGCGGCCGTCCCGTATCTGCGGACCCTCGCGAGCGAGGACCCGGCTCCGAACGTGCGCGACCGGGCCGCGTGGGCCACGCGACAGCTTTCGTAAGGGCCTGTCGTTCGTCGGTGCGGACCGAAACGCAATCTATCCTCGGGGTCGACCACTCGCGCATGGCGTTTTCCGTCGAAACCGAGTCGCGGCTGACGATCGTTGACGTGACCGATCGCATCGCGGCGGCCGTTCCTGACGACCTCGAGTCGGGGACCTGTACGGTCTTCGTCGAGCACACGACGGCCGGCCTCGTCATTCAGGAAAACGAACCGCGGCTTCGCGGCGACCTCGAGTCGTTCCTGCGGGATCTCGTTCCGGACGAGGGGCACGCACACGACAAACTGGACGGCAATGCGGACTCACATCTGCGGGCCGCGCTGATCGGTCCGGACGTGACGGTTCCAGTCGAGGACGGGGAGTTAGCGCTGGGGACGTGGCAGTCGGTGTTGCTCGTGGAGTGCGACGGCCCGCGAACGCGGACGGTGTCAGTGACGACCGTCGGCGACTAATTGCCGGCTGTGCGGTGCAACGCGCCGCGCTGCTGGTCGCTCGCAGGGACACTCCCTGGACCTGACCGCAGCGCTCCGTCCGTCACCTGCATCGAGGATTACACGTCGATCGGCCGATCCGCCGAAACGTACTCGACGCCGCGGCGGGCGAGCAATTTCGCCACCGCTCGTCGTTCGATCGTCCACGCGTGGACCTCGAGTCCCACCGCCGTCGCTCGCGGCACGACGCGTGTCGCCAGACAGCGCCAGTAGCTCGCCCCGATGACGTCGCAGTCGAGTTCGACCGCCGTGGTGATCGGCGTCTCGAGGTGCCGACTGACGAGGAGCCCGATCGGTTGACTCGGATCGCGGTCGCGAACCGCCCGCAGTTCGGAAACCAGAAACGAGGTGAGGACGACGCGATTGGGGAGGGCCGCGTCCTCGAGAGCAACGAGGACGTCCGCGGCGATGCCGGATTCTTTGAGTTCGATGTGGGCCTCGACGGTCGGCGGGAGGGCCTCGAGCACCGCCGCGAGGGTCGGAATTCCGTCGCCGGAGCCGCGCACCGAGCGAGCGGAGAGGTCCGCGAGGGCGGCGTCCGCGACGGTCCCGGTGCCGTCGGTGACGCGGTCGATCGTCTCGTCGTGGACGACGACGAGTTCGCCGGAGCCACAGCGTCGCACGTCAAACTCGACGGCGTCGGCGCGGTCGGCCGCGGCTCGAACGGCACTAATCGTGTTCTCGGGAGCGGTCGCAGCGAACCCACGATGCGCGATGAGCCGCATACAGTGTTGATTGGGGCTCGGCGACTTTATTCGGACGTTCTTTGCAATCGTCGCCTCGGACCGATCGGTACTACACGAGTCCCAAATTGTGTAGCGAGTAGCCTTAACCAAGTACCCTTGCAAAGGTGAATTGATTACTGAATTGGATAGACCAGTCAAGTATCTTACAGTTCTATCACCGCTATGAGCGGTCGGCGCGACGAGCCGATCGACGTGCTCCTCGTCGAGGACGACGACGATGATGTCCGCCTCGTCCGTGAGGCGTTCGCCGGGTTGTCGATCGAGTCCTCGATTCGGGTCGCCGGCGACGGCGCGGAGGCGCTCTCGCTCCTCACCGGCCGCGACGGCGAGCCGCCGATCGTTCCGGACCTCATCCTGTTGGATCTGGACCTGCCGCAGATGGACGGTCTCGAGTTCCTCGAGGCGGTGACGGCCGAGCCCGAACTCGCACGGCTCCCCGTGCTCGTGTTGACGCGATCGACGAACCTGTCGGACGTTCGCGCGAGCTACGACCTCGCGGCCAACGCGTACCTCACGAAGCCGACGGAGCCGACGGAGTACGCCGAGATGGCGGACGCGATCGCCGAGTTCTGGTTCCGCCGAGCGGCCCTGCCGACGGGCCATTCGTAACGGCGGCCCGGTGCCCGCCGTCGGACGATCGTCAACGCCCCCACCTTTGATGCGAGCGGACCGCACACTGTTCGGTATGTCCGTCCAAACCGAGTTCGACGTCGACTTCGACGGAACCGTTGCAGTGATCACCGGTGCCAGCGGCGCGCTCGGCAGCGCTGCCGTCGATCGCTTCCTCGAGGCGGGCGCGACGGTCTGTGCCGTGGACGTGATCGCGCCCGACGACGAGGACAGCCTGCTCGAGCGCGACCCCGACGATGAATCCGACCTCGCGTTCTACGAGGCCGACCTGACCGACGAGGACGACGTGGCTGCACTGATGGAATCCGTCGCCGACGACCACGGCCGGATCGATCACCTGCTGAACATCGCCGGAACGTGGCGTGGCGGCGATCACGTCGAGGACACCGATCTCGAGGAGTTCGACCTCCTGCTGGACGTCAACCTGAAGACGGCGTTTCTCGCGTCGAAACACGCCCTGCCCCACCTCCAGAACTCGACGGGTTCGATCGTCAGTATCAGCGCGCGGTCCTCGCTCGAGGGCGGCGAGGGTGACGGGCCCTACCGGATCACGAAGGCCGGCATTCGGCTGCTGACGGAGACGCTCGCCGAGGAGAACCGCGGGACCGTACGCGCGAATTGCGTCATGCCGAGCGTGATCGACACGCCGATGAACCGGGAGATGATGCCCGACGCTGACCACGGCTCGTGGGTCGACCCGCTCGAGATTGCGGACGTGATGGCCTTTCTCTGTAGCGACGGGGCTGCGGTGACGAGCGGGGCAGCCGTCCCGGTCTACGGCGAGGCCTGAGACCGACTCGAAGCGGGCTCAAAAATGCGGCGGTGGGTGATTCGAGGCGAGTGTCGGTGACCGGTCAGAGATTCGCACCCAGCCAGTCGGAGAAGGGGCCAGTGAGGAACCCGTAGTAGTCCCACGCGTTCAGCGCGACCAGGGCGATCAGCGCGACGACGACCGGAATCCGGATGAACCAGAGCCACGCGACACCCAGCGATCCGACGTCTTTGATCCCTTTGCCGATTTCATCGAGCGCGAGGTCGGGAACGACCCAGCCCACGAAGATCGAAAGCAAGAGGCCACCGAGCATGAGTAAGATGCTGTTCGCGAAGCCGTCGTAAAGGTCGACGAAGATGAGGTCGAGCGCGGCCGGAACTCCCACGAGGAACATGGCTACGCCCAGCGCGACAGTCGCGGGAACCCGGCCGAAGCCACGTTCGTCGATCAGATAGGAGACGACGACTTCCATGATACTGATCGCACTCGAGAGCGCGGCGATGGCGACGGTAGCGAAGAAGATTGCACCGAGGATGCCGCCGAACGGCAGTTCGGCGAACGCAGCGGCGAGGCTCACGAAGATGAGTGCCGGGCCGGACGCTCCGGGCTCGATTCCCGCGGCGAACAGGATCGGGAACGCGATCATCCCGGCGGTGAAGGCGATGAAGGTGTCGAGGCCAGCGATGATACCGGCGTCCGATGCGAGGTTTCGGTCCTCCCCGAGGTAGGACGCGTAGGTAATCATCACGCCCATCCCGAGCGAGAGCGTAAAGAAGGCCTGTGCGGCGGCCGCTGGGAGGATCGTCGTCCAGTTGGCCGCGATGGTGCTGAATTCCGGCGAGAGATAGTACGCGTACGCGTCAGCGGCTCCGTCGAGCGTGAAGACGTAGGCGGCGAGTCCGATCGAGATGACGATGATGGCCGGAACCATCACCTTGACCGAGAGTTCGATCCCGCGTTCGATTCCAAGCGCAACGATTCCGACGACGGCTGCCATGAAGATCGCGTGCAGGACGACGGCGTCGAGACCGCTCGCGACTTCGCCGAACTGTGCGGGCGCAGCGTCAGCGGTGTACTCACCCTGCAGTCCCAGCAGGACGTACCGAATCGTCCAGCCGGCAACGACGCTGTAGTACGAGAGGATGACGAAGCCGGCCGTGACGAAGACCCAGCCGATCTTCGTCCACGCGCCGCTGCCGATCCGTTTTAGTGCGCCGACGGGGTTCCGTTCCGTATTACGGCCGACGACAAACTCAACGAGGATTACCGGAAAGCCGATCCCGACGATCAACAGGAGATAAATAAACAGGAACGCTGCACCGCCCTGTTCACCCACCTGATAGGGGAACCGCCAGATGTTTCCTAATCCCACCGCGCTCCCGACCGCAGCGAGGATGAAGCCTGTTCTCGTTGCCCATGATTCCCGTTGTGCCATAGTTGAGACGACAGTCTCTACCCCTTAAAACCTTACATTTGGAGACTATATCCACTCTTTCCCCATATTACACATTTTTGCCACTATCCATTGTGGAATTTACTATGTTGTTGTCGAACGTCAATTACCGTCTCCGCGTTTGAAGCCGCGTGACCGTCCGATGTCCGTCGGCACTGCTACCGATTGCGATGAGAGAAGTACCGGGGCGGGAGATTCGAAGTGCCGCTCGAGGCGACTATCGTAGCCACTGAAAGCTACTGTACACCGCCACGATTCAACCGGAACTCACCGTTCCGCTATCTTTCGACCGAACTGACTCGAGACCGTGCGGTATGAGAACGGTCGAACCCTCATGGGAAATAATACGAGTTACAGAACGTTTTTTATTCAGGTGACCGTTGCCCCGGGCAATGAGTCGACACGGGAGGGTTCACCTATGACGATGGAAGATCGTATCGAGGAACTCGAGGAACTCCGCGAAGAGGCCCGCAAGGGCGGTGGCGAGGCGCGAATCGAAAAGCAACACGACAAGGGGAAGATGACCGCCCGCGAGCGGATCGACTACTTCCTCGACGAGGGAACCTTCACGGAGTTCGACCAGCTCCGGACCCACCAGACGAGCCAGTTCGGGATGGAAGAGAAGAAGGTGCCCGGCGACGGCGTCGTCACGGGCTACGGCGAGGTCAACGGACGAACGACGTTCGTCTTCGCCCACGACTTTACCGTCTTCGGCGGCTCCCTCGGCGAGGTCTTCGCCGAGAAGGTCTGCAAGGTCATGGACATGGCGATGGAGGTCGGCGCACCGGTCATCGGACTCAACGACTCCGCCGGGGCTCGCATTCAGGAGGGCGTCAAGAGCCTCGCGGGCTACACCGAAATCTTCCGCCGGAACCAGGAGGCCAGCGGCGTCATCCCACAGGTTTCGGGGATCATGGGGCCGTGTGCCGGTGGCTCCGTCTACTCACCGGCGATCACTGACTTCATCTTCATGGTCAAAGACACCAGCCACATGTACATCACCGGCCCCGGGGTCACCAAGACCGTCACCGGCGAGGAGGTCTCCCACGAGGAACTCGGCGGTGCGATGACCCACTCCAACAAGACCGGCGTCGCCCAGTTCGCCTGCGAGAGCGAGGAGCAGGCGCTCGACGATATCAAGCGGCTCCTCTCCTATCTCCCGCAGAACAACGTTGAGGACCCGCCGCGCGTCGAGCCGTGGGATGACCCGGACCGCCGCGACGACCAGCTCAAAGACATCGTTCCGCCGAGTCCGCAAAAGCCCTACGACATGACCAATGTCATCGACAGCGTCGTCGACGAGGGCTCGTTCTTCGAGGTCGCGGACAACTTCGCGAAGAACCTCGTCGTCGGCTTCGGCCGACTGGACGGGCGCTCGGTCGGCCTCGTCGCCAACCAGCCCCGCGTCAACGCCGGCACGCTGACCGTCGACGCCTCGATGAAGGGCTCGCGGTTCGTCCGCTTCTGTGACTCCTTTAACATCCCGATCGTCACCTTCGTCGATGTCCCCGGCTACATGCCCGGCACCGATCAGGAACACCGCGGCATCATCCGTCACGGCGCAAAACTCCTCTACGCCTACTCGGAGGCGAGCGTCCCGCTCCTGACGGTCATCACCCGGAAAGCCTACGGCGGTGCCTACTGCGTTATGGCCTCGAAGAACCTCGGCGCGGACGTCAACTACGCCTGGCCGACCGCCGAGATTGCCGTCATGGGTCCACAGGGTGCGGTCAACATCCTCTACCGCGAGGAACTCGCCGAATCCGACAACCCCGACGAACTCCGCGACGAGCTCATCGACGAGTACCGCGAGGAGTTCGCCAACCCCTACACCGCGACGGACAAGGGCTTCCTCGACGACGTCATCGTCCCCACGGAAACCCGACCGCGGCTCATCGACGACCTCGAGATGCTCGAGACCAAACGCGAGCAAAACCCCGACAAGAAACACGGCAACATCCCGCTGTAACCAGATGACTACCAGCCAACAGACGACGACCAACGACGGCGGACGGGCCGAGGGCGACGGGCACACCGCAGCGACGGCCGACAGCGACGATTCGACCGGACTCGAGGCGGCGCTGCCCGCAGACGTCTCCCTCGAGCTCCCGGACGATGCAGCAGCGGACGAGGCCGCGGCCATCGCGGCCGCCATCGGTGCCCATCTCCACGATCAGGCGCTCGCGGCCGCCGCGGCGGCGGCTGATGGCGAAGAAACGTGGGACGACAGGCGCTGGGCGTTCGCCGGCCGAGTTCGCACACAGCAACACCGCACCGTCCGCGTCCCGCGCGACGCGCCGACCGACCCGTGGTCGGCCGCGGGCCGAACGAAACAGTTCTGAAACCGTATCTGCAGCCGTCTCTCTTTCCGGACGGGACAATTCGGTTGAGAACACGCTATAGAGAACTACGCGCAGCCAGGACAGTGCGCTCGATCTAGCTTTTGTATTTGCCCGATACAAATCGCTATCAGGCCTGCTAGTGCTGGTAACGGAATCGAAGCGATAATGCCGCCTATATCCGGAAGAATGATCGCGGTTCTGGTTAGAAGAAAGGAATAAAGAAGTAAAATAGATGCCATACCAAGAACGAAAAGCGTCAGTGCGTATCTCTTTCCAGCATCGTTTCGAATTCTCCCGTTAGGTCGAATGATCGTACGGATGGTACCCAGAACGACAATTATACCGGCGATAGCTGAGATGAACGAAACCAAGTCGATAACAGAGAGTATCTCAGTCATGTGACTGAAAATAAGGTATCGGTGGATATGTGTTTTGCCGTCAATCAATCGTCATCGATGGAGAGGTTACAATCTACCCAGTATAATGAATAGAACCATCCGGAGAACGCTGAACCGGTCCATTCCGGGGCGACCCCGCGTCAGCTTCCGTGTCCAAGTCAACGCTCGTGGGCGTTACTCTGAGCTCGAGTCCGAATCGGTCACTGCCTCGCCGTTGCCGTCCGTCTCCGATGTCGTGATCGGCGTATCGGCCTCCATTCCCACGTCCTGCCCTTCCTTGATCGCTCGAGCCTGTTCTTCCATCGCTTCGACGTCCATCTCGGCCTGTTCATCGATCTCGCCGATGATGTCCGCGATGTCGTCGAGGCCGATCAGTTCGCGGGTTTCATCGTCGAACTCGAGGCTTTCGAGGTCCGTTCCGTTTCCTTTCACGTCGCTGCCCGAGAGGTGCTTGCCGTAGCGCCCGACCAGCGAGGTGAGCTCTTGGGGCATGACGAACGTCGTCGACTCGCCCTGGCCGATCTCGGCGAGCGTCTCCATCCCCTTGTCGATGACGGCGCGCTCGCCCATCGATTCGGCGGAGCGCGCACGAAGCACGGTCGAAATCGCGTCACCCTGGGACTCGAGAATCTGGCTCTGTTTCTCCCCCTGGGCGCGGATGATGTTCGACTGTTTGTCACCCTCGGCTTTCTCGACGGCGCTGCGGCGTTCACCCTGTGCCTCGAGGATCATCGCGCGGCGACGGCGTTCGGCGGAGGTCTGTTCCTCCATCGCACCCTTGACGCCGGCGGAGGGGGTGACCTCGCGGACCTCGACCGATTCGACGCGAATGCCCCACTCGTCGGTGGGTTCGTCGAGTTCGGTGCGGATCCGCTCATTAATCATCTCGCGCCGGCTGAGCGTGTCGTCGAGTTCCATATCTCCGATCACGGCGCGCAGCGTGGTCTGTGCCAGATTCGAGACCGCGCGCTGGTAGTCGTCGACCTCGAGGAAGGCGCGTTTGGCGTTCATGACCCGAATGTAGACGACGGCGTCGGCGGTGACCGGCGAGTTGTCGCGGGTGATCGCTTCTTGCTGGGGGACGTCCAGCGTCTGCGTTCGCATGTCGAACGTGTATATTCGCGACACGAACGGCGGGACGATGTTTAGCCCCGGCTCGAGCAGTTTGCGGTACTCGCCGAAGACGGTCAGCGCGGCCCTGTCGTAGGCGTCGACGATCTCGACCATCTGCCAGACCGTGATCACGACGAGGAGGAGCCCGACCGCTCCGACGAGGAGGAGCGGCTCCTCGAGCACCGATTGGGATTGCAGCGGACCGACTGCGAACTCGTACATTGTGCGTTCTAGCGGCCGGAACCGGATAACGATTGCCCACAACTAGCATACGACAGTCCCTCGGATGCGCGCCGGGCCGGCCTCGATTTACCGGGCGCTGCTCGAGGCCGTCAGTGCGGCGATCGCCGTTGTAGACGGTTCGCGCGTGTGGTTCGGTCCGGGACTGGTATCGTGGCCGGGAACCGATGACGTCGACCGGCAAAATCTGTCGCGTTCTCGAATCAGTTGCGAAAAAGTAAGGTAGGGCCCTCACGACTGTTTCCACAGGAATGTTCAGGAAGGTTCTCGTGGCGAACCGCGGGGAAATCGCGGTCCGTGTTATGCGGGCGTGTGAAGAGTTGAACATCGGGACTGTCGCTGTTTACTCCGAGGCCGACTCGGACTCAGGACACGTGCGCTACGCCGACGAGGCGTACAACGTGGGGCCGGCTCGCGCGGCCGACTCCTATCTCGATCACGAAGCGGTCATCGAGGCCGCGCGGAAGGCCGACGCCGACGCGATCCATCCCGGCTACGGCTTCCTCGCGGAGAACGCGGAGTTTGCAGGCAAGGTCCAGGATGTCGAGGGGATCACGTGGGTCGGCCCGTCCAGCGACGCGATGGAATCGCTGGGCGAGAAGACGAAGGCCCGGACGATCATGCAGGAGGCCGACGTGCCGATCGTTCCCGGGACGACGGACCCCGTCACCCAACCCGAGGAAGTCAAAGAATTCGGCGAGAAACACGGCTACCCCATCGCCATTAAGGCCGAAGGCGGCGGCGGCGGCCGCGGGATGAAGGTTGTCTGGGACGAGAGCGAGGTCGAAGACCAACTCGAGAGCGCCCAGCGCGAAGGGGAGGCCTACTTCGACAACGACTCGGTCTATCTCGAGCGCTACCTCGAGAAGCCCCGTCACATCGAGGTCCAGATCGTCGCCGACCAGCACGGCAACGTGCGCCATTTGGGCGAGCGCGATTGTTCGCTCCAGCGCCGCCACCAGAAGGTCATCGAGGAGGGGCCGTCCGCGGCCCTCTCGGACGAACTGCGCGAGAAGATCGGCGAGGCCGCCCGTCGGGGCGTCGCCGCGGCCGACTACACCAACGCAGGCACCGTCGAGTTCCTCGTCGAGGAGGAGCCCGGCCGCGACGGCGTCCTCGGTCCGGACGCGAACTTCTACTTCCTCGAGGTCAACACGCGGATTCAGGTCGAACACACCGTTACCGAGGAAATCACGGGCCTCGACATCGTCAAGCGACAACTCAAAATCGCCGCCGGCAAGGAACTCGACTTTGCACAGGACGAAGTCGATATCGACGGCCACGCGATGGAGTTCCGGATCAACGCCGAGAACGCGGCCAACGACTTCGCGCCCGCGACCGGTGGTACCCTCGAGACCTACGACCCGCCGGGCGGGATCGGCGTTCGCCTGGACGATGCGCTCCGGCAGGGCGATGAGCTCGTCACCGACTACGACTCGATGATCGCGAAACTGGTCGTCTGGGGCGAGGACCGCGACGAGTGTATCGAGCGCTCGCTGCGTGCGCTCCGCGAGTACCAGATCGGGGGGATCCCGACGATCATCCCGTTCCACCGGCTGATGCTCACCGACGAGGAGTTCGTCCAGAGCACGCACACCACGAAGTATCTCGACGAGGAACTCGACGAGAGCCGCATCGAGGAGGCCCAAGAACAGTGGGGCGGCGACATCGGCGACGGCGGCGCGAGCGAGGACGAGGACGACGCCGTCGAGCGCGAGTTCACCGTCGAGGTCAACGGCAAGCGCTTCGAGGTCGAACTCGAGGAACACGGTGCGCCGGCCATCCCGACTGGCGACGTCTCCGCCGGCGGCCAGTCGAGTCGACCGGAGCCGGCGGGCGGCTCCAGCAGCGGCGGCGAGACCGACATTCAGGGCGACGGCGAGACCGTCGACGCCGAGATGCAGGGGACGATCCTCGACATCGAAATCGAGGAGGGCGACGAGGTCGCGGCCGGTGACGTGCTGGTCGTCCTCGAGGCCATGAAGATGGAAAACGACATCGTCGCCTCCCAGGGCGGTACCGTCACCCAGATCGCTATCGGAGAAGGTGATAGCGTCGACATGGGCGATACGCTGGTCGTCATCGAGTAACGCGGTCGCGGTACTGCAGTACGGACCGAGCCCCACCGCGAACGTATTTAGCGGTGGCCGCCGCTCAGCTACTGTTTCAGCGACTGCAGTGACCGCTGCTCGGTCCATTGGAGTCGCAAAAATCGATCGTTCGAACAGTGACCACTCACTCCCCGCTCGAGACGCTGTGCGTCTCGCCGTCGGTGTCGTCCCAGGGGAGCGGCCCGTCGTACCCCTCGGGAACGAACGGACAGAGCGGATCGCTCGCCAGTGGGTCGCCGGTGTGGGCAAACGCGCGCGAGCGACTGCCGCCGCAGACGTGGCGGTATGGACAGGCACCGCACTTGCCCGAGAGCTGATCACGGTCGCGCAGCGACTGGAACAACGAGGAGTCCCGGTAGAGCTCGGTGATCGACCGGTCCCGGACGTTGCCCGCGGATTCGGGGAGGAAGCCCGAGGGGAACACCTCGCCCGTGTGACTGACGAACGCGAAGCCGTCGCCCGCGACGATACCGGTGCGGCGCTCGATGCCGGCCCCCGGACCGCCCGCACCGTCGTCCGCGTCGGCGTCCGTTCGCCGTCGCTGTCGTTGCATCGCGACTCGCCGATACTGGGGCGCTTCGGTCGTCTTCACGCCGAATGGCTCCGTCTCGCTGACCTCGGCCAGCCACTCCATCACCGCGTCGGCCCGATCGGGGGCGACCGGCTCGAGGACCCGCCCGCGACCGACGGGGACGAGGAAGAAGACGCTCCACATGACGACACCGATCTCGGCCAACAGGTCCCGAATCGCGGGGAGTTCGTCGACGGTCTGTCGACACACCGTCGTGTTGACCTGGACGGGGAGGCCGGCCGCTCGAGCGTCCTCAACGGCTCGGATCGTCTCCTCGAAGCTGCCGTCCTCGCCGCGGAAAGCGTCGTGAGCGGCGGGCGAGGCACCGTCGAAACTGACGGCCATCCGTTTGAGACCCGCATCGACCATCTCTTGAATCCGATCGGCGGTCAGCGAGCCGGTCCCGCTCGGCGTGATCGTCATCCGCAACCCGAGGTCGTCGCCGTGGGCGATCAGTTCCTCGACGTCGTCGCGGACGAGCGGGTCGCCGCCCGAGAGGACGACCAGTTGGCCGTCGCCGAAGTCGGCGGCCTGCTCGAGCAGCGCTTTCCCCTCTGCCGTCGAAAGCTCGTCGGGATGGCGCCGGGGCTGGGCGTCGGCCCGACAGTGATCGCAGGCGAGCCCGCAGGCCTGGGTGAGTTCCCAGATGAGGACGAACGGTCGCTCGGACGTATCGAGATTGCCAGGGCGCATAGCGGAGGCTGGGCGGCGGGCGACCGAAAACGCCCCTCTCGTTCCCGCGGGTCGGGAAGACGGGAAGATGTTCGCTCGTTCGGTGCGGTGTTCCCGCCCGCTGGGAGGTGACGGAACGGCCTTCGGTCTCGTCCCGAAGGTGTCGATATGGTCGAGAAAGCACGCCGATCAGCCGTCCCGAGCGATGAGCGAGGGAATCCGACTCCCCAGTGGGAGGTGTTCGTCCGCAACGAACCGGGCGACCCGATGCGCCACGTCGGCAGCGTCGCCGCCGCGAACGCCACGGAAGCGCACGAACACGCTAGCCGTCTGTTCGGCTGGTACGCCGCCGACGTCTGGCTCTGTCCGGCCGACGCGATCGAACGGCGTTCGACGCGCGGGCTCACCGCGGCGGTCGAGGACGGGACGACCGAGACCGTCGGGGACGGTGCCGACCTCGAGAACGCGGACGACGACGATGACAGTGAGAGCGAGGAGCCGCGCGTCTACGAGGAAACCGAGGGCACGCCGGAGGTGCGGGACGCGTGATCTCGATCAGCAAACTGCTCTGCGATCTCGACGCCGAAGGCGACGGGCTGCGCTACGACGCGGCCGAGGGCTCCGAGAAACCCCAGATAACCGACGAGAAACAGCGCCGGCCGGTCGTCGTCTGGAACACGACCCGCCGGTGTAACCTCTATTGCTCGCACTGTTACGCCGGGGCCGAGACCCAGCCCGCGACCGGCGAGTTCTCCACCGCCGAGGGCCGGGCTTTCCTCGAGCAACTGGCCGACTACGGCGCGCCGGTCGTCCTCTTCTCCGGCGGCGAGCCGCTCGTTCGCGACGATCTGGTCGAACTCGTCTCGGACGCGGCCGATCTCGGCCTCCGACCGGTACTGTCCTCGAACGGGACCCTGCTCACCCGCGAAAAGGCCGCGGCGCTGCGGGACGCAGGCCTCCAGTACGCCGGTATTTCGGTCGACGGCCTCCCCGAGCGCAACGATCGCTTCCGCGGCGAGGACGGCGCGTTCGACGCGGCCGTCCGCGGCATCGAGAACTGCCTCGAGGTCGGACTCAAGACCGGCCTCAGATACACGATCACCGAGGCCAACGCGCCCGATCTCGAGGGGGTCGTCGACCTCCTGGCCGAGAAGGGGCTCGACCGGTTCTGTTTCTACCACCTCGATTACGGCGGTCGCGGGGCCGAGATCGTCGACGCCGACCTCACGCCCCGTGAGAAACGCGCGGCGGTGAAGCGAGTGGCGGATCTCACGCTCGAGTACCACGACCGAGGAGAGGAGATCGAGACGCTGCTGGTTGGCAACTACGCCGACGCCGCCTTCCTCGTGGAGTACGCCCGCGAGGAGTTCGGCGAGGCGAAAGCGCGAGCGGTCTACAACTACCTCGAGCGAAACGGCGGCGATCCGACGGGCGAGCGGATCGCCGACGTGGACTATCAGGGGAACGTCCATCCGACGCAGTTCTGGCAGGGATACAGCTTAGGGAACGTCCGAGACCGTCCCTTCGGCGAGATCTGGGAGGACGAGTCGAATCCACTGCTCGAGGCGCTGCGGAACCGCGAGGAACACCTGAACGGCAAGTGTGCCGACTGTCAGTACCAGTCGATCTGTCGCGGTGCCTCGCGGCTCCGAGCGCTCGCGACGACGGGGGATCTCTTCGCACCCGATCCGCAGTGTTATCTTCGCGACGAGGAAATCCGCGGCGAGGGGAGGAGGGCTGCCAGCGGCGGCGCTGCGGACTGATCGCTCTCGAGTCACGAGTTCGAAACGAGGTATCGAGACCGGCTCGGCGGACGCAGGTCCGTCTCGGATCGACGGACACGGGTTCGTCTATCCTTGAGGGTCCGGTCTCGCGGGAAGTTGTCCGAGACACTCTCGACAGTACGTGTAACACCGGTCGTTCTTTGTTTGGCAGATCCGACAGGTAACCGGTTCGTCTATCGTTTGCGTTCGTGCGCCCATTATCGTCCCTACTGAACGGGGTCAAATAGCTCTCCGGCTGACCAATGCAAGGAATAGCGGGCCGCCTTCCGATTTTCCCGGCGCGGGACTCCGCTTTCGTGTCCCCTCACTCACCGCCCACGTGGACGCGAGTCACGTGCCCGCCACAGCCACACCGGTCGACGTACTCGAGTCGAATCCCGTCGAACGCGGCCTCGAGTTCGTCCCAGAGATACGTCTCGGGATGGCCGTGGTCGCCGTGTGTGACGAGGTTGACGTGGAAGCCGTCGGCCGTCGCGTCGATCGCGTCTTTCGCCTGCTCGAGGAGCAGATCCCGGTCCGCGGCGTGTTCGGGCCCCTCGAGGTTCGCCGACCACGAGGCGTCGTGCTGGCTGCGCGTGACGGGTTCGACGCCGGAGACGTCTTGGGTCATGGTTCCGACTCGGTTCCGAACGCGCCTAAGGGCTGAGCCGAACGAGTTCGGTGCCGCCACCATCGTCGTCTCGGGCAAGCAACGGCCAGTTCAACAGCAGAATATGAACGGGTAGAGCAGGGCGACGCGGTCGCCGTCCGTCAGCTCCGCCTCGAACCCGCCGAGGTGTTCGTTGAACCGGCCGTTGATACAGACTCGAGCGTACGGCCGGGTTTGCTCGCCCTCCGGATTCTTCCGCCACGTGCCGGGCAGGTCGTCGGGCACCGGTGCCCAGCCGCTGTGGGTCGCGTCCGCTTCGGTCTCGGCGATGAGCATGTCCTCGAGGTCGTACTCGTCGAAGAACGACTCGAGGAAGTCCCGAAGGCGGTCTCCCTCGAAGGAGAACTCGAGTTCGTGAGTGCCGACCGCGTCGCGGACGTGACCGGTACAGCGGACGGTGACGGTCGTCGTGTCGGAATTGCGATCGGTCGCCGTGTCGTCCTCGCGGTCGGTCGGCGTTTCGGTCGCCCGGCTTTCCGTCGCGGCCGATTGCTGGTCGATTGTCGTCGCTGGGTTGGCGTCCATCGTGAGTCACTGTACGGCTCGAGCGGGCAAACGCTCACTACCGAACGTGTTCGGGGCGAACGGGACGGCCGCCGGGGGCGAACTGCAAGCTATGGACGGAATACCTGGCGGGTTACGAACCGACCAGCAGCCCCCGATGGCGATCCCGCTGCGCCACTTCGTGCTCGCGTTGGGGTTCCTCGTCGTCGGGGTCGGCGGGAGCACCGTCATGACCGTTGCGACGCTGCCGGGACTGGCGGGGCTGGCACACCTCCATCTCCTGTTAGTCGGATGGATCGCGGTGACGATCATGGGCGCGATGACCCAGTTCGTCCCCGTCTGGTCCGGCGTGACGATCCACTCGAGGCGACTGGCCGTCGCTCAACTGTGGCTCGTTACGGCCGGACTAACCGGCTTCGCCGCGGCCCTGCTCGCGGGCGCGCTCGAGTGGCTCCCGGTCGGCGGGGCGCTCATGCTGGCGGGGATATGGGTGTTCGTCTACAACGTCGGCCGCACGCTCACACGTGCGCGCCCGTTCGATTTTACGGAGCGACACTTCGCGTTCGCGCTCGCCTGTTTCGGGCTCGTCGCCCCGTTCGGGTTCTTGCTGGCGGTCGACTTCACGACGCCGGCGTTCGATTCGGTCGCCGTCTCCCGGTTCGAAGTCCATCTCTCGCACGCGACGCTCGCGCTGTTCGGCGCGCTGCTCGCGACCGTCGTCGGCGCGCTCTTTCAGCTCGGGCAGATGTTCACGCAGGCGGAACCGGGTCGACTCGACGAGCGATTGCTGACCCTCGAGCAACTGTGTTTCCCCGCGGGGATCGGTGTGCTCGCACTCGGACGGGGACTCACTATCGAGCCGGTGGCTCGAGTCGGTGCGGTTGCCATCCTCGTCGGACTCGCCGCGTTCGCGATCGTAATCGGACGCCTCCTGGCGGGTGCCACCGTCGAGCGCTCGCCCATGATTGCCCGCTACTGGGTCGTCGTCTCGGCGCTGCTCGCGTGGATCGCCCTCGCTGCACCGACGTGGTGGGCCGAGCCGATCGCGTACGGCTCGCTGTTCGGTCACCCCGACGCACAGCGACTCCTGCTGTTTGGCGTCTTCGGCTTCGTCGTCATCGGCTCGCTCTACCACATCGTTCCCTTCATCATCTGGATCGAGCGCTACAGCGATCGGCTCGGCTTCGAGCAGGTTCCGATGATCGACGACCTCTACGACGACCGACTTGAGCGCGGGGATTTCTGGACGACGCTCGTCGGGTTCGGCGGCCTCTCCGCGGCTCCCCTCGTCGGATTGCCGTCGGTCGCTGTCACCGCGAGCGGCGTCCTCGCGACGATCGGCGTCGCCCTGTTCGTGATCAACGTGTTGCTGACGATCCACCAGCACGGTCCGAACGGAATCGCGGGCGTGCTGTCGAGCGCGCTCGAGTCAGAGCAGGAGTCGCCCACAGCGGGCGATGGAGAGTCCGATCTCGGCGTTTCGCCGGACCGGTAGTCAGAGCGACCGTCTCGAGGCTACTCCTCGGGCGAGACACCGACCTCCGGCTCGTATCGCTGGGACTCGATCGTCGACACGACCAGTTCGCCGTACTCGGCGGCGGTCAGTTCGCCCGCGTTGTACTCCGCCGCGCGGACCGTCTCGACCGTCGCCGATCCGTACGAGGCGGGGGCGTCGTCGAGGATCGTCGCTCCCAGCGCGACCGCGTCGTAGCCGGCATCGATCAGCGCCGCGTAGCCGCCCGCCAGCAGGGCGACGTCGTGGATATTCCCCTCGTCGCCGCGATCCGTGTTGACGTACTCGAGGGTCAGTACGTCCCGGTCGCGTTCGACCGATTCGACGGTCATCTCGTACTCCTCGAGCGTCGACGCTAACCCGTCGGGATCGCCGATATCGGCGCTCGCGAGCGCCGGGATCCGCTCCTCGAGGATCGCGCGTCGCTCCGCGACCGGAAGGTCGGGGACGTACGCCGAGACCGGCCACTCCGTGTTCTCGGGGAACTCCGTTCCCATCTCTTCGATGCAGCCGGGCGAGTCCAACGGCCGCGACGACGGTCCCGCCCTGCAGGAACCGCCGCCGCGTCGATCCCTCGTTCCCGTCGCCCGAGGCGTTCCGATCCATGGCTGTGGGCTCGCCGCCCCCGGATAAATGGCTTCGTTCTGCAGACGCCGGCATGGAGATAAAGGGGCGATTAGCCGTACGGAAAAGCGCCACCAGATGGTCCTCGAGCTGTACAACGTCGGCCTGGTCGTCCTCGGTATCGCACTGTTCGGCGTCGCCGTCCTCCCGCGGTTCGTTGCCGATCGCGCCGTCTCGATGCCGGTGTTTTTCGTCGCCTTCGGCATGCTGGCATTCGGGCTCCCGATCGGACTCCCGCCGCCGGATCCGCTCGAGCAGGGGACGACGACGGAGCACCTCACCGAGCTGGGCGTCATCATCGCACTGATGGGCGTCGGACTGAAGATCGATCGAATTCCGGGGCTCCGCGCGTGGGCGTCGACGTGGCGGTTGCTCGCGATCACGATGCCGCTATCGATCGCCGGCGCGGCGCTGTTCGGTCGGTGGGTCGGTCTCGGCATCCCGACTGCGATTTTGCTGGGCGCGTGTATCGCGCCGACCGACCCAGTGTTAGCGTCAGAGGTTCAGGTCGGTGGTCCGGGGATGGGCAACGAGGAAGAAGGCCTCGAGGAGGCGGCCGGCGGGGAAGACGAGGTCCGGTTCGCGCTCACCTCCGAAGCGGGGCTGAACGACGGGCTCGCGTTCCCGTTCACGAATCTGGCAATCGCGACCGCGCTCGTGGGACTCGTTCCCGGCAACTGGCTCGGCGAGTGGCTCCTCGTCGACGTCGGCTATCGGATCGTCGTCGGCGTCATCGTCGGCGTCGTCCTCGGCTATCTGACCGCCCGCCTCGTCTTCGCCACGGAGCCCGACACCCCCGTCGCGGAGTCGGTCCAGGGGCTCGAGGCCGTCGCCGGCACCCTCCTCCTCTACGGGGCGACCGAACTCGTCGGCGGCTACGGCTTCATCGCGGTCTTCGTCGCGGCGCTGATGGTCCGCCACTACGAGCGCTCCCACGAGTACAACCGTTCGCTCCACGAGGTGAGCGAGTTCGCCGAGCAGGTGATGATGGCCCTCATCATGCTCTTCTTCGGCGGGGCGATCGTCGGCGGACTACTCGAGCCGCTCACCCTCGAGGCGATCGTCGCGGCGGTCGCGATCGTGTTCGTCGTCCGCCCGCTCGCCGGGCTCGTCGGCTTTCTCGGCTTCGACCGCGACCCCGCCGAGCGGGCCACGATCGCCTTCTTCGGCATCCGAGGGATCGGCTCGTTCTACTACCTCGCATACGGGCTGAATCACGCCGCGTTCCCCGATTCCGGTCTCCTGTGGGCGGTCGTCGGCGCGGTCGTGCTCGTCTCCATCGTCGTCCACGGGATCACCGCGACGCCCGCCGTCCGCTGGCTCGAGGCACGAGCCCGGTAACGGGACCGCCGTCCAACCCGTTCATCGCGCTATTTTGCTCGTTCGAGAAAGATCGTCCACAGGACGGCCGCGTACAACACCGCGCCGAGGACGGAGAGCCAGCGACCGGCCCCGACGAGCGGCGATGCCGATGCGAGCGACCCGCCGACCTCGAGGGCCAGCCCGCCCAGTAGCGCCGTGACCGACCACCGCGCGGTCCGATCGCCGATCCCGGCGGTCGAGGCGATGGCCGGCGGGTAGAAGTGGTACGTGACGCCGACGATCGTCAGCCCGACGAAGCCGCCGATCGCGAGCCGATAGTGCGCGTCGAAGGCGGTCGGCGGAACGCTCGAGGCGGGCGCAAACGCGAACGCCAGTCCCAGCAGGGCGACCAGCGCGGCACAGGCTGCGGCACCGAGGATCGCTCGCCAGCCGACCCGGCGGCGGTCGCTCCGTCGAACGAGGTCAGCGATGGCGACCGCGAATCCGAGCAACGCGATCGCCTGAAGCGCGGCGCCGAGGCGAAAGAGCGATCCCCCGCGGAAGTCGACAGCGAGCAGTGCAGGGCCGGTGACGCCGGCGAACAACACGACGCCGACGAGAGACGGCCGAATCGAGACGACCAGCAATCGCGGTAACAGACGAAACCCGACGGCGAAGACCAGCAAGCCGGCCGCCCCGGCCGCGAGCAGGTGGGTCGTCGCCGGTCCCGGTGGAACGGGGGACGGCTCGAGGCCGAGTGCTACTGCCAGGGGGAGCGCCGAGCCGACGAGCAGGTAGGTGAAGACGACCGGGATCGCAGCGTTCGCGAGTCGGTCGACTCGCCGACGGTGGGCGTTGGCCTCACCGGTACCGGTTTCCCGCCCGGTCAGGTTGTCCCGGACGGTCCATGAGAGCGTGGCAACGAAGACGAGACACCCGACGAACCAGCTCGTCGCACTGACAGCAGCGACGATCGGCGGCCCGAGCCCGGCACCGGCGGCGAACGCCCCGAACGTGCCGATCAGCGCGAGCGGGAGGTGAATCGCTGGCGCGTACGGAACGGCCAGTTCCCGCGCGAAGTACGACGGGACGAGCGTGTATGCCTTCCCGAAGACGACGTGGAAGACGAACCCGGAAACGCCGAGCGGGACGGTAGCCGCTCGCAGAATCCCGACCGCGACCGCGACCTGCCACGCGACGAAAAAGCCGATGCCGGCCGCGACGAACGCTCGGGACCAGCGTGAAATCGTCGCCGTTCCAGTCCCTTCTCTCATCGATTGATCAGAAAGGGGAGGGGTCGTTCGTCTCGTTGTCCCCCTCGCGCTCGAGGGAGGCGGTCGACCCCGGTCCAGTCGACTCGCCCGGGACGTCGCCGGACTCGCGATATCGCATTTCGAGCTCCTCGAGGGATTCGTTGAGCGATTCGGACTGGTGGTGGGTCGGCCGGACGCGGACGGACACGAGGTCGTACTCGTGACGATCGCTCAGTCCGTTCCACGCGCGGAACGACCCCTTGATGAGCGCGCCCGCTTGCGGACAGAACTCCGTGGTGGGGCTGAACTCGGCGCGCAGAACGGACGGATCATCGGCGTCGACCGCGTACCGGTAGCCCGCGTCGGGATGGCGTCGGTCGAGGTTGAGCCGCGCGAGGTTGTAGCCGAACGTCGCGTCGTAGACGCCACGCTCCTCGAACAGATCGCGAGCGATCTCGTGAACGGCGACGTGCGCCTCGCCCTCGAGAACGTCGTGGCCCTCGAGGAACGGGCCCGGCTCCGGAACGTGCTCAGAGACGAACGCATCGGGTTCGTCGAAGCCGGCGTCGTCATCCGTCGCACGTCCGCTGGAAAAAGGGTTCATCGTGAATGCGGGTACGATCCCGTTCCGCCAATAGATATTGCCGAACATGTAACGAAATCCGGAATCGACATTCGGAACCGATAGATTGCCGATGTTCCGAATCGATAACCAGTGATTGTGCACTGACTATCAGTCCCTGAATAGTTTTAGAATATATGAATACAATAAATTTAGACTATAATTAGGGCCCAATATATGCAATAGAGAGTGTATTTATCCACTGATGGTTGAATGTGAGGTCCAAGACCTGGTTGAGGCCAGAGGATTTATACCTGATCGATGTAAGAGTCCGGCCAATGCTACTCTCAGTTGATCGCTCGGACGCGACAGTCTCGCAGTCAGTATGTTTCGACGTTATCGCAGCTGTTGCCGAGCGTGAAGGTATCGATCCCCTCGATCTCGAGCCGCCCGAGTACGAAGCCCTCTACGACGTTATCAATCCCGAAGCGCTCGATTCGCTCTTTGCGACCCGAGAAAACGGCCGACAGCGACCGACCGGCTGCGTCGAATTCCCCTTCTGTGGCTATCATATTACCGTCGCGAGCGACGGCGAGGTCAAGGTTTCCGACCTCGAGTAAGACGGACTACTCTCCGTCAGCTCCGGTGCACCCGCCCGGCGGGTCGCGGGTGCGCCGGTGCATAGTTACAGCAGCCCCTCTCACTCGTTCGGCGGCTACTCTCGCTGCTCGATTCGCGTTCGCCACTCGGTCGGGAGCGGTCGCGACTCCCCCGTTTCCGGGTCGATGAGCACCTGGACGGTAGTCGCCGTCGCCGCACGCGATCCGCCCGCGCGGATCTCGTACTCCATCGGCAGACTCGACGTTCCCAGATCCCCGACGCGGAGCGCGACCGTGACGTCGTCGCCCGCCTCGATCGGCCGTGCGTACTCGAGCTCGAGGCTCACGAGGACGGTGTCGGTCTCGGCCAGCGAAACGTCGAGTACGTCCCTGAAGTAGGCCTCCCGCGCCTGCTCGAGGTAGGTGGCATACGTTGCATTGTTAACATGACCCATGAAATCGATATCGCGGAGTCGCACGTCGACGGACGCCTCGTAGCTAAAATCGGTCATTGCGATCCAGTCGGGACGATTCCCATATATATCTACTCGTCGCCGTCGCACTGTACGGCCGGCACGGTTCCGACGAAAAACGCTCGAGGAGATCGACTGGACCCGTCCGCTCACTCGTCCGCTATCGCGGCCTCGAAAACGGTCTCGTGGAGCCGATCCGCGACGATTTCCATCAGCGGCTCCATGTTGCGGGTGTCAGCACGGTTGTACTCGACGAGCGTCTCGAGGGCCCCGTCGTCGCCGCGTTCGTACTCGTGCCAGAGACGGACGGCATCGCGCCCGCTGATCTCCGGCATGTCCCGGTCGATGCCGAGTTCCCGTTCGATCGCCTTCAGTCCGCCGTCGAGCCCCAGCTTTTTGCAGGGATACATGAGATCGACGTGGGGAACGTCGATGTCGACGTCGAAACACGTCTCGAGGAACGGAACGTCGAAGCGCTGCCCGTTGAAAGTGACGAGCAGGGCGGCGTCAGTGAGTTCGCGCTCGAGGCGGTCGCTCGACAGATCGCGGTCCCTGACGAACGTCTTCGTCTCCCCGTCCTGGTGGAGGCTGACGGTCGTCACGTTGTTCGTGTCGGCACTCAGTCCAGTCGTCTCGATGTCCAGAAAGCAGGTCTCCGCGCTGACGTTCTCGTAGCACCGCCAGCGACTCGATGCCGGGAGCGCCTCCGCAAAGACGGAGACATCCCCGCGCTCGAGGTGGGTCCGCCCCTCGTCGATGAAGGTCTCGATCCGGTCGGCGAGCGTCGAGCCGACGACGCTGCCGTCGAACTCGTCCCAGTGGGTGACGCCGTTCTCCCAGAGGCGTCGTTCGGTGGTTTCGCCGACCCCGCGGACGGGTATGAAGCTGTTCTCGATTCGCACACCCGTTCAGGGGGACGGGGGAGGGAAAAACGTATGGATCGGTCGCCGTCCGCGGTACCGTCGGCGGTCGATTCGCTAGCTGTCGGGGCTGTTATCCGAGAGGTACAGCGTCCGATCGACGATGCTGACGGCCGCTTCGCCCCACCGCTGAATCGCGGTGCCCTCGGAGTCGGCGATTTCGATGACGATCCGGTCCCGACCGATCGTCACGTCGGCCGCCGGCGTCGACTCCCGGTCCGCGAAGCTCTGTAGCTGATACTGCAGGAGTCGCTTCGTCGACCCCTCGATTTCGATCGTATCGGGCTCGAACGCGAGCGTCACCATCGCCCCGCCGCCGCCGGTTTCCTCGGCCGTCACGTCGAAGCGGTGGCTCGAGAGCTCCGGTGCTGGCGCGTTCTCGTTCATCGTGTCGACGGCGTCCTCGACGGACACGTCCTCGGCCTCGAATTCGTCCTCGTCGAACTCGAACGGCGACAGCGCGTCCGCGGTAGCCGCGCCGTCCGCGTCGGATTCCGTGACAGCCGCCCCACCGGAGTCGGACGCCGCGTCGTCCTCGAGCGAGGGCTCCTCGTCCGCCGGCGCGGGCTCGGTCGAATCGTCGACGATGTCGGGGACATCGGAGCGATCCGGATCGTCCGGGTTCGCGATCTCGGATTCGGCGTCAGCGAACTCATCGTCAGCGGATTCGGCGTCAGCGGATTCGTCGTCGACGGCTGCCGGTTTCGCTCCCTCCGCTGGGACGTCGGCGTCCTCGGTCAGATCGTCAAACGAAAGCGAATCGAGGTCATCAGGTGGGTCCGAGGACTCGGCGACGGTGTCGAGCCCCCCATCGGCTTCGTCGTCGACCGCATCTCCGTCTTCTCCCTCGCCCGATTCGCGCGGTTCGGAGTCCGCTCGCTCGGCCGTCTCGGACGCCGCGTCCGAGGCCTCCCGACCGTCGGCCGCATCGTCCGTTTCTCCGTCGGCCGTGTCTCTCGGTACTGTCTCGCCAGCAGCGACGTGCGTCTCGGCCCCCGTGCTCGAGCCGACCGGTCCCGCTGCGATCACGTCGGAGTCGTCGATTCCGTCGTCAGATCCATCCGTGAGTGCGCCGGCGATCGTCGGCCGGGCCGCCGCGATCGCCTCGCGATCCAGTGGCGTGGCGTACCAGGCGGTTCGATCCGGCGACGTGATGAACCGACCGCGACTACGCTCGGCTCGCGGGTGTCCGGACGGTTCGTCGTCGGCGTCGGAGTCGGCGTCCGTTGCCGATTCGTCAGCGGAGCGCTCGTCGTCAGCCGCCCCGTCGGCCCGGTCGTCCGACTGCGGATCGTCCGCGTCCGATCCCGGCGATTCGGTGGGGTCTGCCCTCTCGCTCGAGGCCGTCTCCTCGTCCGGTTCCTCCGCACGGCGAGCCGCAGCCGACTGCCGTTCGGCCTGCTGGGAAGAGGACTGTGGCTGTGGACCGACTCCGTCCGGCGGATCGGCCGTCGGTTGTCCCTGTTGGTGGCCGGCCTGTGGTGCCTGCTGGGGTCCGGCCTGTGGCGCTTGCTGCGGTCCCGCCTGCGGTGCCTGTTGGGGCTGATTCGGGCCCGGACCGGAGCTAATCGTGCCGCCGCTGAGATGCAGTTGCGTTCCTCCACCACCGCCCCGCGCGTTGGACATTCCGTCGAGGTGGTGAGCGATATCCGTCAGATCGTCGTCGATGTTGTCCTCGAGCTTGTCGATCTTGTCGCCGACGCTTCGCAGAGCGAGGGCCACGTCCCAGAGGACGACGACGCCGAAAAACAGGAGCGCGAGGAAAACGGTAACGGCGGCTCCGCCGAGAAGCTGCGTGTTGGCTTCGACCATATATGCTACTCTGTGAACCGATAGGTCGTTCGATATATAGACCTTATGCCGTAACACCGATGGCACTGGAGAGAGAGCACTAGTAAAGCGTCGAACACAGCGTTCTGTGACCACTTTCGGCCCCCCACACTCCGTCAGGATTGCGGACCTATTCGGTATCCTGACAGCTGTCGACGGAGGGTTCCATCAGGGTATCGTCGCTACCGAACGACACGACACACCCAACCGCGCGACAGCTATGGGGGCAGTTACTCAATCGTCAGTCGGGATGGGAGAGCTCGAGCCAGTCGGTGGACAGCGCCGGATCGCGGAGCGACCACCGCTGTTCGGCAATCCCGTCGCGGGATCGGACCGTAACGACGGCGTCGAACAGCGGCTCGATGAGGGAGACCACATCGTGATCTCGCGCGAGCGGCACGTGAACGTGTCCCATTCCACGAGCCCGATCGACTCGTGATGTCGTCAGGTGAAGCAGTCGAAACACCGTTTCGATCCCGTACTCGCGACAGAGGGGAACCAGCGAGTCGACGCAGACGCGCAGTTCGGCCGGTTCGAATCCGTCGGCGGCGCCGGCGAGCTCGTCGACGGCTTCGACGAGTTCGATCCCGAGTTCCCTCGGCGACTCCGGACCGCCGCGGACCGTCGAATCCGCTCCTCCTTCGGTCGCCAGACCCGAGTACTCGATCGTTCGGAGCCGGTTCGCTTCGGGGGCGTGGCACGCACTCTCGCACGCGACTCGAGTCCCCTCGCCCGAGACCTGCAGTCGATACACGGACTCGCGCTCCGGTGGTCCGAACAATCGCTGGCAGACCGTTTCGTGTGCCGCTTCCGTCTCCTCGCCGACGAGCAAAATGTTGCTCCCGTCCCGTTTGAGCGCATCGAGGGCCCGTGCAAACGTGGCACTGTCCGGCACGAGAGCACCTCGCTCGTCTTCCATTTCGTTCTATCGGAGCGGTGGCCCTGCAATAAAAATTGTGCCTGACATGCGATCCGAATAGTGACTCGCGCTCCTCGGCGCGGTTCGTATCGGACCGATCGGCCGGTTTTTGAGCCCGGCGGTCGTAGATCACGTATGGCCGACCACGACGACGAACTCGTCGACGCCGTTCGCGAACTCACGCGAACGATCGACGCGCTTCGAACGGAACTCGACGGGTCACGCCGCCGGCCGCTACTGCGGCCGCCGACGCCGCGAGAGCTCCTCCGGTTTACCGATGAGGTAGCCCTCCCCGCCGCGCTCGCAGTCCTCGAGACCAGCGTCCGTGCGCTCGAGGCGTTTCAGCGGAGCCTGCAAGTCGTCCGAACCGAGCGGAAGGCTCGAGACCGAACGTCGGCGACCGCCGATGCAGCGAGCGAGCGCGCAAACGAACTCCGGCGGACGACGCTCTCTCAGCTCGATACCGTCCTCACTGAACTCCAGCGAGCCGCTTCGGAGGGCGGGCTTCCCGCCAACGAAGAGGCGAGCGACCTCCTCACGGAGGCCCGCGAACTCCGCGACGACGTGGACAGTCGTCTCCGAGCGGCCACCGAGCGGGACTCGGACGCGGAACCGGCGGGTTTCGATCGAACGCGCGCCGACGGCGCGGTTACGATCGACATCGAGGACGGACCCCTCGGCGACGGTGATGCGAGCGCATCCGACGACGAACCCGATACTGCCGTCGACGTCGACGCCGAACTCGAGACGCTGCGAGATCAGTACGGCGAGGACGGCGACGACTCGAGCGAGAACGATGACGACGGATCGGACGCGGATGGCTCCGGTGCCGGGGCTGGTGGCACCGAAAACGGAAGCGACGAAAGCGACGAAAGCGACGAAAGCGACGAAAACTGAATTCGCTGTACTGGGCTCGGGGATAGCCGGGATCCGTTTAGACCGGCTCGAACCGGTACCCGTCCCACTCTTGGCTCTCGGGCTCTCTGATGCCCGCACCTGGTTCGCGGAGCTCGTCGACGTAGACCGGCTGGACCTCGTCACCAGTTTCGACGTTACCGGTGGTTAGCTGACCGATTGCGCGGACCGACTCGCCGTCGATATCGAACTCGACGATCGCGAGATGGTTTGGCTCGCGGACGCCCGGCGGCGTCGCGGTGCTTGTCGTCCACGTCACGACCTCCGCGGTGTACTCGCTGAGATCGATCGTCTCGACCGGCTCTGTTCCGCCCGGGCCGCGCGGGTGACCGGGGTAGCTGATCGAACCGTCATCGTATCGCGTCGCGTCCATCGTCATTGTGCTGCCTCCATGATGGTGGTGATCACGCAATTGCCGAAGCCGCCGACGTTACAGCAGAGCCCGACGTCCGCATCGACCTGTCGCGGGCCGGCCTCGCCGACGAGTTGTTCGTAAATCTCGACGCCCTGTGCGACCCCGCTGGCACCCAGCGGGTGCCCCTTCGACTTGAGTCCGCCCGACGTGTTGATCGGCAACTCGCCGGTGTCTCGCTCGGTGTAGCCTTCCTCGACGAGTTTCCAGGCCTCGCCCTGTTCGGCGAAGCCCAGCCCCTCCATCTGGAGGAACTCGAGGATGGTGAACATATCGTGGAGTTCGGCCACGTCGATGTCGTCGGGGCCGCGGCCGCTCATCTCGTAGGCACCCTTCCCGCTCTCGACGACGCCGCCCATCACGGTCGGATCCTCGCGCTCGTGGACGACGTGGGTGTCCGTCGCCCCGTCGATCCCCGAGATGACGACGTAGTCGTCGGCGTATTCGTCGGCGACGGACTCCGGACAGAGCATGAGCGCCGCCGAGCCGTCCGTAATCGGACAGAAGTCGTACAGCCGTAGCGGGTCGGCCACGATCGGTGACTCGAGGATCGTCTCCAGATCCACCTCCTTCTGGAACTGGGCGTGAGGATTGTCGACGCCGTTCCTGTGATTCTTGACCGCGACCTTTCCGAGGCTCTCGCGGGGCGCGTCGAAGCGCTCGAGGTAGTGGCGCGCCGTGAGACCCGCGAACGACGGCAGCGTGACACCGGTCTTGTACTCGACGGGGTGGGTCAGCGACGCGATGACGTCGGTGGCCTCCCCGGTCGTCTTGTGGGTCATCTTCTCGCCGCCAACGAGCAGGGTCATGTCGCTGGCCCCGCTGGCGACCGACTGCCAGGCGGCGAAGATTCCCGCGCCGCCGCTCGAACTCGTCTGGTCGACTCGCTGGGTGTACGCCGGCATCGCGTCGAGGTCGTGGGCCAGGGCGTTCGGCACGCCCGTCTGTCCCTCGAACTCGCCGCTCGCCATGTTCGAGACGTACAGGTGTTCGACTTCGTCGGCCTCGACGCTCGCGTCCTCGAGGCACTCGATTCCCGCCTCCGCGAGGAGGTCCTGGATCCACTCCCCCTCCCGTTGCCCGAACTGGGTCATCGAGGCGCCAATGATTGCAACACGTTCCATATCCTACGGGACTCGAATCAAGAATTTATAAGCAGGGGTTACGACAGTGTCTGGTTTACGAAATATATTTGATTAGCTAAAAAGAGTATTTATATCAACCAAGCAAGTAATGGCTTTACCGACAGGGGACGATCGGTGGATATGATCTGGGAAGCAATACTTATCTTGGTTGGTGCGTTGAGCATCGTCATCGCTGGATCGTATATTGGCGGCAAGATGGCACTGCGCGCGTTCTTCGGACAGGAGTTTGTCGATTCAAAGAGCGGTGAATTCGTCCTCCCGGATTCCGCACGCGACGATACGACGGACAACGGAAATCAGCAGTGACGAGTGTTGAACAAACCCCGTTTTGTGAGCTTCGTCGAGAGAAGAGTCTCGATGATCTATGCCGATTCGGCCGCAGCCGTCCGCAGCTCGCTCGCGCGCGAGCGCGCCTGTGAAATGATTGCCTCTCGGGCCTCGAAGGAGACGACGACATCCTCGTCGCCGTAGGTGACATCGTCGACGTTCGCGTTGTCGTGGATCCACGAGACGACGCTCATGGTGTCCTCGGTCATCGGTAACACGAGCCGTTCTTCCACCCAGTCCGGCAGTTCGCGGTCGATCCGCTCGAGCAGGCCGTCGACGTTGAGCCCCTCTTTGGCGCTGACAGTCGCCGGGTTCGGCGCGAGCGACGAGAGGGCGTTGCGCTTTTCCGCGAGTTCCTCGTCGGTCACCTGATCGATCTTGTTCAGCACGGTCACGATCGGGGCCTCGTTGCGCTCGTAGAGGGTGTCGTGGGAGGTGACCAGCTTCTCGTGGATCTCGTCGATGGGCTCGCTGACGTCGACGACGAGCAAGACCAGATCCGCCCGGTACACCGAGTCCAGCGTCGACTTGAACGACTCGACCAGCCAGTGGGGGAGATCGCTGATGAACCCGACGGTGTCGGTCACCAGCACGTCCCGGCGGTCGATATCCGCGCGGCGGGTCGTCGTTCCTAGCGTCGTGAACAACTTGTCCTGAGACTCGGCCGTCGGGTCCAGATCGGGGTGGAGCTCCTCGTTCTCCTCGACCTCGAGATCGGTCGCGAGCTGGCGCAGCAGGGTCGACTTGCCCGCGTTAGTGTAGCCCGCGAGCGCGACCAGATCGAACCCGGAGTCGCGACGGCGCTGCCGGCGCTGCTGTTCGGTCTGCTCGATCCGCTCGAGTTCGTCGTTGATCCGGCTGATCTGGGACTTGATGTCCCGCTCGCGACTCTCGTCGTACTCGCCCAGCCCCATGAACCCGGGGTGTTCCTCGCGCTTGGCGAGGCTCGTCTTCGCCTCCGCTCGGGGCAGTTCGTACCGGAGCTCCGCCAGTTCGACCTGGAGCTGTGCCTTCCGGGTCTGGGCGCGTTGGCCGAAGATCTCGAGGATCAGCGTGAATCGGTCGACGACTTCGACGCCGTCGGGCAGGAGTTGCCCGAGGTTGTACATTTGGTAGGGGCCGAGCCGGTTGTCGAAAATGACGGTCGTGGCGTCGCTCTCCGCGACCAGTTCGGCCAGTTCCTCCGCTTTCCCTTCGCCGATCTGGAGAGCCGCGTCGGCCCGTCGGGACTGCGTGAGTTCGCCGACGACGGAATAGCCCGCCGCCCGCGCCAGGTCGCGGATCTCGCTCGTATCGGCGGTGCCTGAATCGACGCGTTTGACGATGATCGTGTTCATGCGAAACGGTGTGCGTCCCCCAGGCGCGTTCGGTCGTGTTCGTTCGAGCTGCGTCGCTCATCGATCCGACGGATCGCCGTTCGAACGCGGCGCTGGCGCCGACGGGGCGACCACCGTCGCAGTGAGTCGATAACGCTAACGATGCCGGTCGAACACCTCTGTTGGACGGACGCGTCTCATAGCGACTGGTACGCGGCGAACCGTCTTGAATCCAGTGCCCAACGCCGGCACCCGATTCGTTCGTCGCCACTGCGCGGGTCACCGACCGTGCTACTCGACCCACGACGAGCCACAGAGCGCTCAGATTGTCTGCCGTACCGATATCCCGGCACAACAGCACGATGGGTTACAGATGCTCCGGACCTGTCTGGCGATAGGCCGTCTCAGTCGTCGAGAAACACTATCAGCGGATGATGTGTCTGCCGAATTTACCGAAACCGGCCGACAAAACCACCCGACTGAATACGGACGGAATTCGCTCGACCACAACAGTCATAGGAACCGACTCGAATGGGAGCGGATATGATCGATCTCGATCTAACGACACTCGGCCTCGAGTTCGGGGGCGGCGCGCTTATCGGCGGTATCATCGGGTTCGCCACGAAAAAGATCGCGAAGCTGCTCGCGGTCATCGTCGGCGTCCAGCTGATGGCCTTTCGCTACCTCGAGTCGCAGGGAATCGTCGTCGTGGACTGGAATCGGCTTTCGGCCGGCATCCTCAAGACCCAAGAGCGTGCGCAGGGCGCAGACATTCACTGGGTTCAGTCGGTCCTCTCGACGCTGTCGATCGGCGCGGGCTTTACCGGTGGATTCCTGATCGGCTTTCAGCGCGGCTAGTCCGTGTGCCGGCCGCTGTGAACCCGCTCGAATCCCTATCAAATCCTCAGATTATCGCGTCTTCAGATCGTCCTTATCCTTGACGATCTCCGTCTCCGCGTTGCCGCTGGTGTGTTCGTTGACGGTGTCGTAGAACTCGTTTTGCAGTCCCGCCGGGAACGTCAGCACGCCGATCCACGAGCCGTCGTTTTGCCACTCTTCGCGCTCGAGGTCGCCGAACTGGCGGATCTTCGCCTGCGCGCTGCCGGCGTGGTCGGCCGGCACCTGCACAGCGACCGTGACCTCCTCGAATCGGATCGGAATCACCGGCCGCAGTGCGTCCAGGGCGTCGTCGACCTGCTCTTGGACGGGCTCCATCGGATCGACCGTGAAGCCGGCCTCCTCGAGGGCGTTCTCGATTCGTTCGGGCGGATGGGGCGCATTGTCCATCTGCGGGTTGACCGCGTTGCGCGTGATGGTGTCGATCAGCTGCCTGCGCTTTTGTTCTTGCATCTCGCGGCGCTGATCGGCCGTAATCTGAATCTCGCCGCGCTTGATCACTTCGGGGATGATCTCGAGGGGCTCGGTCGTCTCGAAGACCTTCTCGAGATCGCTTTCCGCGGGCCGATCGCCGCGGGAAGCGTCCTCGAAGACGTCCTCGGCGGCGATTACGTCCTCGAGTTCGCCGTCGAACTCGTCGCGTTTGATCTCCAGCGCTGCGTCCGGATCGACTAGCACTTCGAAGCGCGCTCCATGTGACTCGAGTCGCGCCGTCACGGCCTCGTCAAGCGAAATCATGAGTGACAGTTCCGCCGCCAATTAAAAGAGTGTTTCCCGAACTGTACCGATGATCTCGATCGGATCACGTCATGGTATCTCGAGTTCGATCCGTTTCAGCGCGGCTGAGACGTGGATAATCGGCGATTCGGTGCGAGGGGGCCGTACTCAGCCCGGTGAGTCGGAAAAACGGGAGTCGAAAACCGAAATCGGCGTCTCGATTACTCGGCAGATTCGTCGCCGGGCTCGTCCTCGTCGTCCTCGCCCGTATCGAGGAGGTCGTTCTCCTCGAGGTGGTCTGCGATCCGGTCCTGGTCGAACTGCTCGAAGGACTCGGTTTCGGCGTCGATGGTCGCCAGTCCCACTTCGCTGGGGAGCAGGGAGCCGTCGTTGACCGATGCGAGCGCGTCGAGGGCGAGCTGGATACCGCCGTCGAGGTCGGCCTCGTCATCGTAGTTCTCCTCGAGGTAGGTTTGGAGTTCGCCGCGGTCGGAACCGACGGCCAGGGCCTTCCACTCGTAGGGCGTCCCCGACGGATCGGTCTCGAACAGGCGCGGCTCGCCGTTCTGGATGCCGCCGACGATCAGCGCGACGCCGAACGGTCGAGCGCCGCCGACCTGGGTGTACTGCTGGATGTGGTCGGTGACTTCCTTGGTCAGCGTCTCGACGCCGATGGGCTCGCCGTAGCGCAGCTGGTTGACCTGCGTCTGGCGGCGGGCGAAGTCGATCAGCTGGCGGGCGTCGGCGACGTGGCCCGCGCTGGCGATGCCGACGTGGTCGTCGGCCTTGTGGATCTTCTCGACGCTCGAGTCCTCGAGCAGCGGGGAGGGAACTCGTTTGTCGACGGCGAGTACGACGCCGTCGTTCGTCCGGACGCCGATACTGGCTGTGCCTCGCTTGACCGCCTCGCGAGCGTACTCGACCTGGTAGAGTCGGCCGTCGGGCGAGAAGATCGTGATGCCGCGGTCGTACGCCTGCTGTTGTTGTTGTCCCTGCATAGTATCACACTAAATCGTAATCGAGGTCTGTCGCGCCCACGAACGCCTCATCGAGTCGCACGTCCCCACTGCCGTCCCGCAGGACGGCGACTCGCTCTTCGTTCCCGAACACGACGTTTCTCTCTTCGGATTCTTGCCCGTCGCGTCCTAAATAGTTTTCTTCAGCGGCCCGGATCGTGCCACTGATACCGCAGACTCGAATTCCGACGGGAGCGCCGTCGATCTCGTCGATACAGGCGAGTGCCGCCCGAGCGGGGTCGGTCTCTCCGCGGCGGACTTTGACGATCGCTTTCCCCGTTCCGTCGCCGAATTCGAACCTGACGACGCTCAGATCGGCGTCGGCGCTACCCGGATCGCCCAGCAGGTTCTGGCCCGCATACCACAGTTCACGCTGGAGTGACCGACGGCCGATTCGTTCGTCCGGCCACGTTTCGAGTTCGATAGCGAGATACCGCCAGCGCGGGCGAAGGTGTTTCGGAAGGTGTTTCATGTTACTCTTCGGCCGTCGCGTCGACCGCAGTCGGACTCCGCTCGGCGACCAGCACACCGACCTGCTCGTGAACGCGCTCGACCGCCGTCAGCGAGAAGCCCGCGTCTGTGAAGGCGTCCGCGAGCATTCCAACCGTCGCCGGATCGTCGACTTCGGGCGAGTAGAATGGGTCGTCCGGATCCGACTCGCCGAAGAACATCACGTCCCCGAGGACGAATTTGCGGGGTTCGAGGTCGGCGATGACCGCGATCGCCTCGCGCTTTTCGGCGTCCGAGAGGTGGTGCAGGGCGAAGTTCGAGGTGACCAGATCGAGTTGGCCGTCGTAGTTCGGTTCGCGAAAGGTTCCACGGTCGAACTCGAGGTTCGTGAGACCATCATCGTCGGCCTTCCGCTCGGCTTCGGCCAGCATCTCCTCGCTGATATCGCGACCGACGACCTGGTCGGCGTCGGGGGCGAGCGCCAGTGCGATCGCGCCCGTCCCGGTCCCGAGGTCGAGGACGATGTCGTCGGACTCGGGCGCGGCGTGTTCCACGACGAGGTTTGCGCAGGCGCGGTACTCGTCGGATTTCGAGTCGTCGTACTCGCCGGCCTTCTCGTCGAACCGGGCGGCGTGTTCCTCAAGAGTCTTCTTCATACCTACCTCGTTCGACCCCCGGCTCAATGAACGACTCGGAGTTGATGTGGCGATTCCGCTCGGCCAGCCGCCCCCACTCGGCGAGGCCGTCCTCGATGAATTCTCGCGCAAACCCGATCTCCTCGCCGAGCGCTTTCAGTTCGCGGGGGGCCCGCAACTCGAGGTGTGAGGTCGGGTCGGCGCTGACGACGTATGGTGCGTCGTAGTGATTGACGATCTCCCGGAGCTTCCGCAGGGATTGAATGATTCGGACTCGGCGGCCGCCGCTCTCTCGGAGCACGCCGGAGAGGTCGAACTCGAGGCGAACGCCGTTCTCGACGGCGGCCTTCACGAGCACGTGGTTGACATCCCCGTTGCCGGCCATCGGATGCGCGAGCACGTCGACCTTCGACTGTTCGACGGCGAAGCGGTTCAGCGCGTTCGTGCCGCCGTGGATCGCGACGATGGTTTCAGATGTCCGATGATTTCCGACCGCGCCGCTGGCCTGTTGTCGATCGTCGGCGCGGATCTCGACCCCCTCGACCACGTCGATGCCGTACTCCTCACGGATCCGTTCGGGATCGTACGCCGCTGGTGTGTCAGCGTGATTGCGCACGACCACGCCTTCGAAGCCGTAGTCGGCCGCCGTTTTTGCGAATCTGGCGACCGTGCTCTTCCCGTCGGGGTGGGCGTAGACGGCTTCGTACATACTCGAACCCTCTCGCGGCGGTGACTTGGGGTTTGCGCCATGGAACTCGCGGTCAAAGCGAATAGAAAACGCGGTGGCCGGGAACGCGGTTCGAACGATAGTGAGAATCGCGTAACCCGGGGGAGGGCAGGCCGTTTCCCGTTACGACCGCGAGCGAGTGAAACGAGCGAGCGGGCCGACGACTGATGTGGAGACTCGCAACGCGAGTCGGAACGGAAGGAGGAGTGCTTTTAATCGAATCTGAGCGGATCGAAGCTCCGCGAGGTCCAAAAGAGCGCGAAGCGCTCTTTTGAAGATTTTGCCGAGGGCGCGGCAAAGCCGCGCCCGCAGAGCAAAACTTCGGTTCTAGTTAAGAATGGACTGTGCCACAGTAGCCAGCTGGCCGTTGTCGGCCTCGCTGAGTCGCTCGTCGCCGATCTTGAGGCGCAGACGCGGTCGGCCGACATCGATCGGGACCTTCTCGGTGTCGATCAGGCCCATGTCCTCGAGCTTGGTCTTCGTTCGGGAGAACGTCGCCTTGGAGGCGATTCCGACATCCTCGCCCCACTTGCTGATGTCGTAGAGCAGCGCCTCGTTCTTGGCCGCAACGAGCAGCGAAATGGTGACCTCGTCGAGGCCGTCGCCGTCGCCGCGAGCGGTCTCGAGCGAGTCGAGGATCGACGCGAAGTCGGCCTCGGCTTCCGGACTGATCTCGTCAGCGAGGGTTTCGCGGACGTCCGTGATCGGGGGCGTCCGGAGGTTGAAGTCGGATGCGTCCTCCCAGCGGCCCGCATAGGTGTCGTAGGTGTCTGTGACGAAGCTCTCGTCGTCGGTGATGAGCCCGCCGACGCGGTCGCCGGCGTGGACGACGGCGACGACGCGGTCGTCGGTGACAAGTAGCGAGTTCTCGGGAGCCTGCTCGAGCGTCCGCAGCGAGAGCGCGCCCTCGCTGATGAGGTCGGCCGCGTTCGAGGCGACGATGAAGTCGTCCATGATCTCTTTCAGTGTCCGTTCATCGGCGAGCATGTGTACCGACGGCAGGTCGCTGTCGAACGCCGTCGCGACGGAAACGAACTCTTCGATCGCTTCACGAGACGGGTTGACCATGTATACGTCGCCGCTTGCCTCCTCGAGAACCGACTCGAGGATATCGTCAATCTGGTGGTTGAGTAAATTCGAAGTCATGCCTATACAGAAGTAATCGGGACCGTAGCACTTAATTTTGGTGGCCGTTCGCACAGCAGAACTTCTCGTCTCCCCCATAAACCGGTAATTTTTGTCTCATAACCCATTAGTTCGCCGATAGGATCCCGATGACACTTACAGCGTTGGAGACTCGGTCAGCGATGGACGAGACAGTGAGATGATAGTACGGGCGGGGGAAGAAATATTCGGGTTCTAACAATAATTATATACCGGGAACGTGTTATTACGATATCGTATGGGTGTTCGAGACAGCCAACCGCGGTCGATCGCACGCGAGCTAGCCGACTGGGCACGAACCGGACTACAAACCGACGGATCGTCGCAGAACGTCACGATGCGGGCGAAACGTGTCAGTACGTACGGCGGACCGTAGGATCACTCACTGATCGAACCGGGGCCACAGCTCTTTCGACCAGTAGATGTCTCCGTCGTATATCACGGACGCTTCGGTCTCTTTGAGCATCGTTACGAGTTCCGACGCGGTCAGCCTGAATGTCGATTCGTTGCCGCAGAGATAGGCGTACTCGTTGGTCTCGGTGTGCGGGTAGTAGTACGACCCGGTCGCTCGCGTCGAGTAACAGTCGACGCCCAGCAGATACTCCTCGTCGCCCTCGTCCGCGAGTTCCTCGAGCGTCACGGTCGTCGGTGGCTCGTGTTCGCCTTGCGTGAGCGAGTGCGTGCCGTCGCCGACGACGGCGTAGTCCTTGCCCATCATGATACGCCGGCGTGCGAGTCCCATCGCCCGTTCGATGCTGAAGCCGTGGACCAGCAGTTTGGCGAACGTCGAGCCGACCTTGACGGCGTGGTCGTTCAGAACCTTGGTGACCGTGACCGCGCCGGCGACGCTGCCCTTCTCGATCAGTGCTCGCCCCTCGTAGAAGGAGCCACAGGCATTGAGGAAAAACGTTTGCGCGCGACAGCGATCGAGGCTCGAGGCCGCGAGCGTCCCGTCCGGACAGCACAGCCCGCCGGTTTCGCAGTGGCCGATGTAGTGGACGAAGTCGTGATCGTCCTCGAGGAGGCGGGCGAGGGCGGCCGTCTCGAGAGATTCCTCGACGGTGATGTCCATCGTCAACTCCTCGGAGCGTTGTCGATAGATCTCGGCGACGTGGTCGTGTTCGCCGGCCATCTCCGGATCGTTGAGGACGACGCAGATGGAGGTCGAATCACTCTCTCGCTCGAGGAACTCGAGGCGGTTGCGGTAGGCTGCTGGCGCGGATTTGAAGACGTCGATCGGAACGCCGTCGGCGAGCCAGCCGTGGGTTCGACCGCTCCGGAGGTCGGGTTTGACGATCTCCACCGACGCGACCCGCCCAGTGCTCGCTCTGGTCGCATCGGATCCGTAACGGCGTTTCGTCCACTCGCAGTCCGAATTGTCGCCCCGATAGAAATCCTCGAGCGAGCGTTCGACCAGCTCTCGCCCCTCGAGTTCGGATGTCCGGGGGGTATAGATCATGCTCAGTCGATCGAGCAAGAACGGGATCGTTTCGACGCTCTGGTACTCGGGTGCGACGTACGTCGAGAGGTGCCACTCCGGGAGCCGATGCTTGATCGCCGCGTAGGGCACGTCGAGGTAGGTCGCCAGCCGATCCTGTGGCGACGCCTCGTACAGCGTCTCGGCGTCGATCTCGAGGGCTTCGAGCAGGCTGAGCTCCGAGAGGGTCGTCGCGTAGGGGCCGGCGTTGCGGACGAGACAGTCGAGAAAGAACGTCTTCCGGAGCAGCCGCTCGACGTCGCGCTCGAGGTCGGGCATCGGCGAGAGCTCCGTCTCGATCGCGTGGTCGACGAGTCGGAGACGCGGTCGGACGGTGCCCGAACCTGTTCGGCGGCCGAGCGCGTCATCGGTCGTGCGGACTGTCGCTTGGAGGTAGTACGCCAGCGGGGCGGTGACGAACAGCGACTCGTAGTCGGGAGGGACAACCAGTTCGATCCCGTGATCGGGCGTGTCAGACCGGATGCAGTCGGAAATCTCGAGGGTATCGCCGCGTTCGATCAGGGACGGGTGGCCCCGAAGCGTCGGGTACGAACGGTCTGGATTGTCCGTCTTCTGTGAAGCGGCCATGTGCGTGATCGCGTCGGCGACGGCCGACGGGGAGTCGGGGACGGTGATCGTCCCCGCGGGAAACTCGTGACGACAGCGGAAGCCGAGAATAACGCGGGTTCGGTTCGGAAAGGAGACGACGATCTCCTCGTAGTCGTCGGTCTTCTCGATCCGCACCGCGCCGGAAAAACGCAGGTACGCTTTGATCTCCGTATCGACATCGACGACGTACTCGTCGGGCGACAACGCGAGCGGTTCGCCGGCGGGATCGAGTTCGTACTGTTCGTCGAGACCAAGCGAGAACGCGTACACCACCGCGTGCGGGAACCGAAGTTCGTCGGTCGTCACGACGACCGTCTCGTCGACCGGGCGCGGGATATCGACGTCGGCGGTATCGACGCTGAGATCGGATCCGTCGACCGTCAGCTCCGCGTTGTCGGCGTCGGTGGCGTGGAGGGTGTCGCCGTTGACCGCCCACTCGATCATTCGGTTGGCTGAATGTCACTCCGGTAAGTTAGTTGTATCGGGGTGTCACCGAGTACCAAACTATTGCCAATAACCGTTCGGATCCGTCGTGTCGCGGGCCGCCGGTAGTGGCTCGATTTGCCGGGGAAGGGTACACTTATACAGCCGCCAGACCGCACTTCGAACATGGACCACGACCAGGTTCGGGACGTCGATCCCGCCGTCGCCGACGCGCTCGAGGGCGAGGTAGACCGTCAGCGAGAGACGTTACAGATGATCGCCAGTGAGAACCACGCCAGCGAGGCTGTCATCGACGCGCAGGGAAGCGCCCTGACGAACAAGTACGCCGAGGGCTATCCCGGCGAGCGTTACTACGGCGGCTGCGAGTTCGCCGACGAGGTCGAGGAGTTGGCCATCGACCGCGCGACGGAGCTGTTCGGCGCGGAACACGTCAACGTCCAGCCCCACTCGGGCACTCAGGCCAACCAGGCCGTCTACTTTGCAATGCTCGAGCCCGGCGACAAGATCCTCTCGCTGGATCTCAATCACGGCGGTCACCTCAGCCACGGGCACCCGGCGAACTTCACGGGCCAGCTCTACGAGGTCGAGCAGTACGAGGTCGACCCCGAAACGGGCTACATCGACTACGACGACCTCGCCGAGCACGCCACCGAGTTCGATCCCGACATCATCGTCTCGGGCTACTCCGCGTACCCCCGCGAGATCGAGTGGGAACGCATTCAGGACGCCGCCGACGACGTCGATGCGCTCCACCTCGCGGATATCGCCCACATCACCGGTCTCGTGGCCGCCGGCGTCCACCCGTCGCCGGTCGGCATCGCCGACTTCGTCACCGGCTCGACCCACAAGACCATCCGCTCGGGTCGCGGCGGCATCGTCATGTGCGACGAGGCGTACGCCGACGACATCGACGCCGCCGTCTTCCCCGGCGGGCAGGGCGGTCCGCTCATGCACAACATCGCCGGCAAGGCTGTCGGCTTCAAGGAAGCCCTCGAGCCCGAGTTCGAGGACTACGCCGAGCAGACGGTCGCGAACGCGAAAGCGCTCGGCGAGAGTCTCTCCGAGAATGGCCTCTCGCTGGTCTCGGAGGGCACCGACAACCACCTCGTGCTCGTCGACCTGCGCGACAGCCACCCCGATACCACCGGCGGCGACGCCGAAGAAGCGCTCGAGGACGCCGGCATCGTCCTCAACGGGAACACGGTTCCCGGCGAGACCCGCTCGCCGTTCAACCCGAGCGGAATTCGCGCCGGCACCCCGGCGCTGACCACGCGCGGTTTCGACGAGGAGGACTGCCGCATGGTCGGCGACCTGATCGCTCGCGTCGTCGACGAACCCGAGGACGAGGCCGTTATCGAGGACGTTCGCGCGGACGTCGCGACGCTGTGCGACGAAAATCCGCTGTACGAATAGAAGAGCCGGCGGACACGAGGGCGGCTCGACGCGTTCCGTCGGATCCGGTCACCGACTCGTTCGTCTGTCTCCATCGCGGTCGGGGGCCGTTCGGAGCAGTCGGTCGCGTCAGACTTCGGGGATCCCGGGTGGTTCCTAGCCGACTAATACGACTGCAAGTAAACCGACAGCGATCACCGCGGCCAGCGTGATCGCGACGACGAGACCGAAACCGACGACCGGCGAGAGGGAGGCCACCGAATCGCGTGTCGTCGATCTCGAAGCCATGGTCGTTTCGTAGAGCGCGGACGGCAAGAACGTACGCTTCGACTCAGTGTTCGATTCGGACTCCGAGCGCGTGCCCCGTCGCCTGTCACTCGCCGGCACGCGCTTTTTCATCCGGCTGGCCGTACCGCCGCCAATGTCCACGCGTCCGACCGGAACCATTCTGGACGACGACCGGTTGCTCGAGCTCCGGGAAACCGACGAGACGGCGGCCTCGGAGCTGGCGGTCGAGGTGACGCCGGTGGCCGAGTTCATGGGTGCCTCGAGCGGCGATCAGATCGACTGGGACGTCGACCAGCACGAGGACCAGCCGATGCTCGTCTTCAGCGGGATCGAGGACGCGGCGACCGCCGACGCACCCTACCCACGGGAGCTCCGCGAGGAAAACGGCGAGATCGTGGCACCCGTCCCCGACCCGCTGGTGCGCGCCGAGCCGCCCGCGGGGCTGGGGATCGCGCTCGAGGTGTACGACGCAGGTCGACCGCTGCTGTTCGACGCCATCACGGTCGGCGAGACGATCGGATTAATTCCGATCCGCTTCGACGATGGGGAAGCCTACCGCCCCGAACCGCTGCCGGACGTGGCGGACGACAGCGACCCCGTCGCGGAGGAAGTCATCGAACGCGAGGACCGCGGCGATCCGACGCCCCGTCCGGAGACGATGGACGCGCCGATCGATCCCGACGTGCTCGAGTCGACCCTCGCCGAGGCCGACGACAGCTCCGAGGCCGACGTGATCGGGATCCTCGAGGCCGTCGAGACCCACGACCTCGTCGGGACGGGCGACCACGTCGCCGGCGTCCCGCCGCTGTCGGTCGACGAGCGAGCCGTCTGCCTGCTGCCCGAGGACGTCTGGACGGAGCGATTGGGGCCAGAACTCGAGGCCGAGGGCGTCGATGTCACTACGGACGCGCTGGCGGTCGCCCGAGAGACACACGACCGACAGGCTCGAGCGTTGATCGACGCGGCCGAGACGACCGAGTACGAGGGGGTCGTGGACGAGTACGCGCTGGTCGTGACCAACGCGCGAGACACGACGGAGTGGGACGTCGCCGAACCGGGGATGAACCGCTAACGGTTGGGTTTTCGACATCCGCCTGCGTCTAACGATTCAGGAATTCTCCTCGCTCTTTATACGCCTCCCACGAACAAATTAGATGCCCGCTGCATTACTATGACAAACACGCAATCGGAAATAGCCGTTACGTTCAATCCGCAGGAATGGGCCGACTCACCGGGCCACGTCCACGACGGGGCAGAGAAACAACTGACTCCCGCCGAAGAGCGCGACTCGGTGACGTACGTCGTGCCGTGGGCAGACGGAACTGACGAGGAGGGAACCGTCTTTCCGGACAAATCGTACGAAGCGAATCAGTTACAATCTCACGCTACGGCTCCGGATTGGGTCCAGAACTGGGAGGGGCCATACTACATCCGAACGAAACCAGTCGACGACGAGTAATAGCCTGCAGGCCGAACAGGCCGAATGCCTCGAGGGAGAGTAGTTCACACTGATCGGCAGCTGCGTTTTTGCACCGGCTCCGCGAGAGAGACGAGAACAGTTCGTCCAGTAGAATGACGTATCCTTTTCAGGGAGCTGCTCGTTAGCAGTTCGCATGGGAAACGAGACGGCCACGGAGATGTACCGGACCAGAACCGACGCGCTGACGACCGACGTTGGCGAGGGCCAACCCGTCGTCTTCGCGCACGGAACGCTGATGGATCGGACGATGTTCGCGCCCCAACTCGAGGCTCTGCGAGACGAGTATCGGGCCGTCGCCTACGATCTGCGGGCGCGAACGGATCGGTACGCGCCGGGCTACGACCTGTGGGATCTGGTCGACGACTGCGACGCGCTGCTCGACGGAATCGGCGAGGAAAGCGCCGTCATCGCCGGCATGTCGATGGGCGGCTTCATGGGGCTGCGATTCGCCCTCGAGTACCCGGAGCGCGTCGACGGCCTCGTCCTGATCGACTCGATAGCTACCCCCCATCCCGACGAAGAGCGCGCGGAGTACAGCGCGCTCGTGGAGCCCTACGAGGACGTGCTCGAGCCGATGCCCCGCGAGATCGCGGAGGGGTCGACGGCCGAACTGTTCGGCGAGACGACGCTCGAGGAGAACCCCGACCTCGTCGAGACGTGGGTCGATCGCTGGGCGACCTATCCCGGGAAGGCCGTCTACCACGAGCTCAACTCGTGGCTCGGTCGCGAGGACCTGACCGATCGACTCTCGGAGATCGACGTCCCGACGCTCATCGTCCACGGCGAAGAGGATTCGACGCTCCCGCCATCGCGGGCCGAGCCGATGCTCGAGGAGCTACCCGACGCCGAGATGGAGCGGGTTCCGGCGGCGGGTCATTCTTCGAACCTCGAGCAAGCAGGGCCAGTCAACGACGCGATCAGGGCGTTCCTCGACGACCGGTTCTGAGACCGATATATACACGAACATGTATATTGGTTCCGTTTCTTGACCGATTCTGCGCACGAATCCGGGGATTAATGGGCCTCGCGGTCGCCCACTCGAGTAATGACCGAGATCATCGACGGCAACGCCGTCGCGAGCGAGATTCGGGACGATCTGACCGATGCGATCGAGACCCTCGCGGACGCGGGTTCGCGGCCGGGGCTGGCGACCGTGCTGATGGGCGACGACCCCGCGAGCCAGACCTACGTGAACATGAAACAGCGCGACTGCGAGGAGGTCGGCATCGAGAGCCACCACGTCGATGTCGCCGGCGACGCGCCGCCAGAGGAACTGTTCGACACCATCTCCGATCTCAACGACAACGACGACATCCACGGCTACATCGTCCAGGCACCCGTCCCGGACCACGTCGACTACCGCAACGTGATCCGTCGCGTCGACCCAATCAAAGACGTCGACGGCTTTCACCCGGAGAACGTCGGCCGACTGGTCGCCGGTGACGCTCGGTTCCGGCCCTGTACGCCACACGGGGTACAGAAGTTGCTCGAGTCCGCCAACATCGATCCCGAGGGAAAAGACGTGACCATCGTCGGCCGCTCGGACATCGTCGGCAAGCCCCTCGCCAATCTGTTGATCCAGAAGGCCGAGGACGGCAACGCGACGGTGACGGTCTGTCACTCCCGAACAGACGACCTCGCCGCGAAGACGCGCAGTGCGGACATCGTGGTCGCGGCGGTGGGCGTCCCCGAACTCATCGACGGCTCGATGCTCGAGGACGGGACGGTCATCATCGACGTCGGCGTCAACCGGGTCGACGCGGATACGGAGAAGGGGTACGAACTCGTCGGCGACGTCGAGTTCGAGAGCGCCAAGGAGAAGGCGAGCGCGATCACGCCCGTCCCCGGCGGCGTGGGTCCGATGACCCGCGCGATGTTGCTCTATAACACGGTCAAAGCCGCGAGCCTGCAGGAAGACGTCGCCGTCGAACTTCCCTGAGTTTCTGGAATCCCCCGACATCCTGCAGTCTGTTCGTCGTCTCTGATTTCACCGGTCGTCGACTGGATCGCTCGCTCCCCGCCGATCAGTCGATCGAGCCGAACTCGAGGCCGTCCAGTCGTTCTTGTGCCTGCGAGAACGCGAATTCGTCGCCGCGGAGGCCGTTCGCTAGGTTGCGCGTCGCCGCGACGAGCCGCTCGGCGGTCCGCGGATCGACGTCGCCGTCGAGCATCCGGATGCGCGTGACGTGTTCGCCGAGGGTCTCGAGCGCGCTCCGTTCGCTCGCGGTCAGTTCCCGGTCGTCGGCCCAGGTCCGGACGTCGCGGCGGTACTCCCGGACGGCGTTCGCGTACGCGAGCCCGCGGGCCGCCCGCAGTGATCGCGGGACGTCCTCGGCGGGCGGGCGCTCGCTCTGATCGGCGTCTCGGAGCAGCGAGAGGAAGTACAGTTCCTCGCGGTCCTCGAGGCGAATCTCGCGCGCGACGATGTCGGCGACGTGGAGCAGTTCGATCGCGGCGAGATAGGTGTCGTCGAGCTCCCGAAGGGTGCCGGCGTTGACGAATCCGCGGCGGCGCACGTACTCGCGACAGCGATCTCGGGCCCGCTCGGCGAGGTCGTCGGTTCCGATCTCGTCGATCGCGTTCCGAACGGGTGTGAGATCGAACGCCACCTGCATGTCGGTGTGTTCGGTACGTTCGTCGACCCCGACGCTGCGCAGACTCCCGCAGGCAGGACAGCCCACGCTGCCGGTCTCGTAGTACGACCAGCGAGTCTCACACTCCGTGCACTCGCGCTCGCCCCGGATTTTCATGCGTGTCGCTACGACCGGCGCACAAAAAGGGTCACCGAACCCGAACCGGTGACGACATCACCGCGTCGACCGAGGCCTCGATCGTCCGCCTCGAGCCGACGGAGATGGCACTCGGTGAATACGAGACAGTGACGCCGTTCGCTCGAATTGGCAGTTTTAAACCATAATTCGCTGTTGGGCTTCGCAATCGGCCGGCCGACCGTCCGGTCTCGCTCCTGAGCGCCGTGTATCTCGGTTGTTGTTTGCACCGTGACGGTCCCGATATAGATGACTGTAATCGACAATATAGCGTCTCTCAATGGGGTATTAACGGGCTGCAGGAGCAGACCACATCGAAACCAGCCGGAACGTTCTATCCAGATCTATGTCTCGCAACAGACTAACCCGACGATCGTTCGTGACCGCGGCAGGAACAGCGAGTGCGATTGCACTGGCCGGCTGTGCCGACAGCGGTCCCGGTGGGAACGAATCGGAGGACGACCCGGAAGACGGATCCGAGAACGAGTCGGGGGACGAAACCGGCGACGACGAAACGTACGCGCTGACCGTGACCGTCGAAAACGACCAGGGACCGGTCGAAGGCGCGACCGTCACCCTCGAGCAAGCCGGGATGACCGGCGGAGGTGAGGGCACCACCGGTAACGAATCGGACAACGAGACATCGACCGACGGAATCGGCAACGAGTCCGATGGCGGAATCGGCAACGAATCGGACAACGAGTCCGACGGCGGAACCGGTAACGAATCGGAGAACGAAACCACGACCGACGGTGGTGCGACGGACATCGGTCAGAGCTTCCCGATGGAAGACGAGACCGACGAGAACGGCGAGGTCGAATTCGAGGAACTCGAGGACGGCGAGTACACCGTCACCGCAGAAAACGAGGGCGAGGAGACCGAAGACGACGTCGAAATCGACGGCGACGACGAGGAAGTTACGTTGACGTTCGGCGAGGGCGACACGACCGGCAACGAATCCGAGTCGGGCAACGAGACCGACACCGGAGACAACGAGACGAACGGGACCGGCAACTAACCGGTTTCCGCTGGTCTCTGTCGCGGGAACCGTGTCCCGTCCCGTCGCGACCCGTCGTGTCGACCAGTGCCACGAACGAACGCTGCCGAAATCCCCCTCTGCGTCGGTGATACCGTCGGTCGCCGCGGTTCGTGTATCGATTACAACGGTCGCTCGATTCGGTTGCCGACGATCGCTACAACGCACTCGAGCGATCTCCGGATCCCGACTGACGACACACCGAGCGACGGTTCCCGCTGACTGCAACCCGTTTGCAACCGTTTCGCAACGGAACGCTCGGTTTCGTGACGAAACAGTGCGGTCACCCGGCCCACCCGCTGTGGAACGCCTCGAGCCACTCGAGATACCACCGGACGACGTGTGGCGGTTTTTTGTCTCGCCGGCCGATAGTGACGGGTATGCGCGACGAAGAAGAAGTCCGAGAGCAATACGAGTTCATCAAAGAGCACCTCGAGAGCGACGAGATGCGCCACGACGGCGTCGAACAGATGTTTACCTACTATAAACGGGCGCTGGGTTGGGTACTGGAAGAGGAACACATCTGAAGGCATCGGAGCCGGGAGATCTGACCGCAAAGACGGATAATCGAGGAGAAATCCCCTCATTCAGGGCAGGGAGGATGCCAATCGTTGTCGTTACATTTAAGTACACACAACAAAATCTTCTACGTGACGCTTCGCTTGGAGGGCCGAAGCGTCAGCGGGGACCAATTCAGGGCGGCAAGCGATCGCGTGACATTTTTCCGTCACGCGATCTGCTTTCCTGTTTCAGATACCGTAGCACGTAGTGGCGAAACTTCGTTCTAATCGCACTCACTGGAGCCTGATACCAACGTCTGTGTGCAGTATAATCGTACCGAAACAAAATGCATGTACTGTAAACATGAACCCCGAATTATGGGAGATTCATCGGATGATTCGTCACGGGCGTTATGGATATCTCTCGCACGAAACGACGCGTCTCGCTGGTAATAGCCTGCTTTCGCTCGTAACAACCCGATAGCCTTATTAAAATTCGACAGTAAGTACGATTGGTACTTTCCCAATGTACGACCTGACAGGATTTCAGCGTGACTTGCTCTATGTCATCGCTGGCGAGGACGAACCTCACGGACTGGCGATCAAAGATGAACTCGAACAGTACTACGAGAAGGAGATCCATCACGGTCGGCTCTATCCCAATCTCGACACCCTCGTCGACAAGGGTCTCGTCGAAAAGGGCCGCCGAGATCGTCGAACGAACTTCTACACGCTCACCCGCCGCGGTCGCCGCGAACTCGAAGCCCGCCGCGAGTGGGAGACACAGTACGTCGAGCTATAGCAGTACGTCGAGCTGTATCGCGGTCGCCCCGTTCGATCGCTACCATGATCGCCGTCCGAAACGTCCGATGATATAACAGATAGCCATCAGTATCGTATTGTCGTCCCTCGTCTGTTCTGGGATCGTCCGATTGACGACACCGTCGCCGCGTCGCTCCCCGTTGGTTCACGGCGTCGGATCCACCGGTTGACACGTGCCACAGTCGGCAGGTCGCTTATATACGATCACGGTGAACCATCAGGAGTGAACGAGGTCGCGCTGCAGGTTGCCGACGCGCCGCTCGAGGAGACGGTCGTTCGGATCGCGCTGGCCGGCGCGCTGGGGATGTTTCTCGGGCTCGAACGCGAGTGGTCCCAGAAGTCCGCCGGGATCCGAACGTTCTCGCTGATCAGCCTGCTCGCCGCCGTCTTTACCGTCCTCGTCGTCGAAACCGAGGGCGTCATCGGGGAGAGCCTTCTGGTGCTCGGCGGCGTGCTCGTGATCGTCCAGGGCGTGTTACTCGCAATCCAGGGTCTCATGAGCGAGGACGACGCCGGGCTCTCGCTGACGACGTCGGTCTCGATGCTCGTCGCCTACGGGGTCGGCGCGCTGGTCACCGTCGGCTTCATTCTCGAGGGAGTCACCGTCGCCGTCCTCTCGTCGCTGTTGCTCGTCTTGAAGCGAGAGCTCCACGAGTTCGCGTGGGGGCTCTCCCATCAGGAGATGCGCTCGACGACCGAGTTCGCCATCCTCGCGTTCGTCATCTACCCGATTCTCCCTGCCGAAACGACCGTCGAGTTCGCCGGGCTGGCGATCCCGCTCGAGCCGCAGGTCATCTGGCTGATGGTCGTGGCCGTGGCGGGAATCGGGATCGCCAACTACGCGATCGTCTCCACCTACGGCGGTCGCGGGATCGCAATCACCGGCTTCTTCGGCGGGCTGGCCTCCTCGACGGCGGTCGTCGGGACGATGCTCGATCACGTCAATCAGCGGCCCGAGGCGTCCTCCTACGCCGTCGCTGCCATCTTGCTCGCGAACGCTGCGATGGCCGCGCGAAACCTCGCGATCGCGGTCGGCTTTACCGCCGGGAGCGGCTCCGAGATCCTCCTCGAGGCGATCGTTCCGCTCGGGGCCGTCATCGTCCTCGCGTTCGCCATCGCCGCACTCACTGCCGACTGGAGCGAGTCCGGTCCGATGGACCTCGAGAGTCCGTTTTCGCTGCAAAACGCGCTCGGCTTCGGGGCCGTCTTCCTCGTCGTCCTCGTGTTCGGCTCGCTGGCAGAAACGTGGTTCGGCACGCTGGGCTTCTACGCGACCGCGGTCGCGAGCGGCTTCGTCTCGAGTGCCGGCGCGACCACGTCGGCGGTCGTCCTCTACCGTGGCGGGCAACTGGGTGCCGCCGAGGCGACGATCGCTATTTTGCTCGCGACGGTCTCGAGCATCGTGGTCAAGGCACTGCTAGCGGCGACGTCGACGAACGACGGCTTCCGGAACCGGGTCGCCATCTACAGTACGATCCTGCTGATCGGCGGCGCGCTCGCGTCGGTGCTCGTCGTCGTATAACGATTCGTCCATCGTCGTATAGCGGTCAGTAACTTTACCCGATGCCGGTCGTAGGTGTCGTATGGACCGAGCAACGGTCGAACCGCAGGTAGAGACCATTCCCGGCGACCGGGCCCGCGAATGGGTCGACTACCACCATCGGTTCGCCGCCCCGAGCACGTACGTCTACGAGTTCGTCTGGGACGCGGGCGGCGAGGCCATCGGCCCGTTCTGCACCGACGTCGACGGTAACGTCCTGCTCGATTTCACGAGTCACGTCGCCGCCGCGCCGCTTGGCTACAACAATCCGACGATCCGCGAGAAACTCCGCGCGTTCGATCCCGTCGATCCGCTCAAAATCGCGGGTCAGGACTTCTACGTCAGCGGCGGCGGCCGACCCGACAACCCTGACTTTCCCGGGCCGACGCAATTGATGGATCGACTGGTCGCGATGACCGACCACTACGACATGGACCGGGTCTTTCTCTCGAACTCCGGCGCGGAGGCCGTCGAAAACGCCATCAAAATCTGCTACGCCGCGGGCGGCCACCGCGCGATCACGTTCGACGGCGCATTCCACGGCCGAACGCTCGGCGCGCTCTCGCTCAACCGCTCGAAGGCCGTCCACCGGAGCGGCTTTCCCGAAATCCCCGGCGTCGTCAGCGTCCCGTATCCCGACACCGACGAGGCATACGAAACCCGCTGGCGGACCGACGGCCCCGGCGGGAACGTCGTCGCCGACGCGCTCCACCCCGAGCGCGGTGTCGTCGATCCCGCGGAAGTCGCCTACCTCATCCTCGAGCCGATTCAGGGCGAGGGCGGCTATCGAGTGGCCCATCCTGCGTTCGCCCGCGACCTCGAGGTGCTGCGCGAGAAGTACGGCCTCCGGATCGTCGCCGACGAGATCCAGTCCGGACTCGGACGGACGGGCGAACTGTGGGCCGTCGATCACCTCGATCTCACGCCGGACGTCATCACGAGCGGGAAGGGCCTGCGCGTGGGCGCGACGATCTCGCGCTCGGACGTCTTCCCCACCGAAAAGAGTCGGCTCTCCTCGACGTGGGGCGCGGGGGATCTCGTCGCCGCCATGCAGGGCGTGCTCACGATTGATGTCATCCACGAGGACGACCTCCTCGCGAACGTCCGCGAGCGAGGCGCGCAGTTCCGGACGCGACTCGAGGACGCAATCACCGACGGCGACGCACCCGGCGCGATCGACGTGCGCGGCCGCGGGCTGATGCTCGCCGTCGAGTTCGAGACGAAGGAACGGCGGGACGCGGTGCTCGAGGGCGCGTTCAAACGCGGGCTGTTGACCCTCGGCTGTGGCTACAAGACGCTGCGATTGCTGCCCCCGCTCGACGTCACCGAGCGGGAGATCGAACTGGGTGCGGGACTGTTGCTCGAGGCGATTGCTGACGTAGACGGGACCGTCGGTGAAGCGAGATGACTTCTCATCTCGGTCCACTATCGACGCGGGTACCGAGGTCGGCCGCCGATCGTAGGAAAATTAGGGCCCAAATTATTTTTCGGCGGACCGTCTAGAGTCGAGTATGTCACACCGGGTCGAAGACGAAACGACAGTAAACGACAGCTACTCGGTAACAGTGCCCGCAGCCGTCCGGAATGAGCTCGATATCGAGTCCGGTGACAAAATCCGCTGGCGTGTCGACGAGGATGGGACCCTGTCAATCGAGGTCGTTACGCAACGGTATGGTGCGTTCTCCGAACTCGAGCCGGTCGATATCGGTGAAGAGACGAACGCGGCCGACGATCACGATCTCGTCGCCGGTGACTGCTGATGGCCCGCGCCGTAGTTGATGCGAACGTTTTCATTGGCGCTCGGTTATCGCGGGATCAAAATCACGAACGCGCCGCTGCCATCTTGGAAGCGTTCGACCGAGGTGCTCTTCCGACCGCATACGTGTTGAGCGATGTCCTCGAGGAGAGTATCAACTATCTCCAAGCGAGGAGTACGCACGATGTCGCCGTACAGACGCTCGATGCGCTCATCGAGAGCAGCGGATTCAAAATCGTCCACACACCGAAACGCGATGTCGATTCCGGACGGTCACTGTTCCGGAAGTACGAATCGCTCTCGCTGACGGACGCCGTTATTGCGGCTTCGATGCGACGGCAAGAACTCGAGTATCTCTATTCGCTCGACGACGGGTTCGATGCTGTCGATGGTATTACTCGACTGACGACGCCGGCCAACCCGTTCGAATAGCTCGTTTGTGTCGCGGTGTCTGCTCCTTCGAACAGGCACCTCACTCGCCGCGGAGTTCGGTCATGTGATCGATCCGGCGCTGGATGAGGTCGGCTTTGCCGATGTCGTGGCGAACGCGCAGTCCCTCCTCGCCGGCGACTGCGAGCGCGTCTTCGGCGATCTCCTCGGCCTCGCTGATCGAGTCGGCGACGCCGACCAGCGCGAACGATCGGGAGGTAGTCGTGTAGATCCCGTCGTCGCGCTCGTCTACACTGGCGTAGTACAGCAGGGCGTCGCCCGCGCTCTCCTCGTCGACCTGCACCTTCGCGCCGGCCTCGGGGTCCGTCGGGTAGCCGTCCGGGACAGCGTACTTGCAGACCGTCGCCTGTTCGGCAAAATCCAGCTCCGGCGGCGCGTCGCCGTTCCGGGCGGCGGTCAGAACCTCGAGGAAGTCGGTCTCGAGCACCGGCAGCGTGTTCATTGCCTCGGGGTCGCCAAAGCGGGCGTTGAACTCGACGACGCGGGGACCGGTGGTGGTCAGCATGAACTGGCCGTAGAGGATCCCGCGGTAGTCGTCGAGGGCGTCGACGGTGGCTTCGATGATCGAGACCGCCTCGTCGTAGTCGCCTTCGGTCATGAACGGCAGTTCGTCCGTCGCGTCGGTGTAGCTCCCCATGCCGCCAGTGTTCGGCCCTTCGTCGCCCTCGTAGGCGCGCTTGTGGTCCTGCACCGCGGGTGCGGTGTGGAACTCGCCGTTGGCGACGAACGCCTGGACGGTGAACTCCTCGCCGATCAGTCGTTCCTCGAGAACGATCCGGTCGTAGCCGGCGTCGCGGATGTACTCTTTGCCCTCCTCGGCAGTGACCTGATCGCCGATGACTTTGACGCCCTTGCCGCCGGTGAGGCCGACCGGTTTGATCGCGAGGTCGCCGTCGTACTCGTCGATGTAGTCGCAGGCTGCCTCCATGTCGTCGAACGTCTCGAAGTCCGGACAGCCCGGAATGTCGTTCTCCTGCATGAACTCCCGCTGGAAGGCCTTGTCCGTCTCGATGCGTGCGTCGGCTTCTTTCGGGCCGAACGGGTAGACTCCCGCGGCCTCGAGTGCGTCCGCGAGGCCGACTTCGAGGGGTGCTTCGGGGCCGATGACGGCGATGGTCGCGTCGACCGCCTCGGCGTAGTCGACGACGGCCTCCGGATTCGTCGTCTCGAGCGTTTCGAACCCGGCCGCAATTCGCGCGATACCAGGGTTTCGGTTGCTGGCACAGGCGTACAGGTCTGCCTCGCTGTCCTCGAGCGCGCGGGCGATGGCGTGTTCGCGGCCGCCACCCCCGATCAGGAGCACGTTCTCTCGCATGGTCGAAAGCGGAACGCACGAACCTGTAAGCGTTGCTCTTTCCTCGAGCGGAAATATGCACGTTCGTGGTGGCTAGCGTAGCGGCCCGGGTCGATCGACGGGACGTAACGATGATAAATACGCGTCCGAATGAGGATGATAATGCAACAGTACCTCGAGCTCGTCGACACCGTGCTTTCGACGGGAACCCACAAGCCCAACCGGACCGGCGTCGACACGATTTCGTCGTTCAGCGAACACTACGAGGTCGACCTTCAGGAAGGGTATCCGCTGTTGACGACCAAGGAGATGGACGGTTACCGCTGGAACTCGATGCTGCACGAGGTCTGCTGGTATCTCTCCGGCGAGGAACACATCCGCGACCTCCGCGAGGAGACCAAGATCTGGGACGCGTGGGCCGACGAGGACGGAAAGCTGGATACGGCCTACGGCCGCTTCTGGCGTCGGTTTCCGGTCCCAGACGGGGACGCGCAACTCGAGGGCGAGTCCTGGCCCGACGCGGGCCACCAGTGGGTCACGGAGGAGACGGACGGCCGGAAGACGTTCGATCAACTGCAGTACGTCATCGATACTCTCTCGGACTCGCCGAACTCGCGGCGGCTCGTGGTCAACGCGTGGCATCCCGCCAACGCGGCCGTCTCGACGCTGCCGCCCTGTCACTACTCGTTCGTCTTCAACGTGCAGGGTGACCGGCTGAACTGCCATCTCACGCAGCGCTCGGGCGACACCGCGCTCGGGATTCCGTTCAACATCGCAGCGTACGCGCTTCTGACCAAAGTTATCGCCCAGCAGACGGGCTTCGAACCGGGCACGTTCGCCCACACCGTCGTCGACACCCACGTCTACTGCGGCCGCGGCGCGCGCGGCGACTGGTACGCAGACAACCTCGAGTCCCTCCAGTCGCGGCTGGCCGACGCCGACGAGCGGGCGGACTACCTCGAGATCACGGACTGGCTCGAGTCCGAAGCGCCGGCCGAGGCCGAGGGCGACGAACGGCTCGATCACGTCCCCGGCCTGCTCGAGCAACTCTCGCGGGAGCCACTCGAGCGCCCGATGCTCGAGGTCGCCGACGTCTCGATCGACGAACTGTCCTACGAGGACGTCGAGCTTCGAGGCTACGAGTCACACGACGGACTCGAGTTCTCGGTGGCCGAATGAGCGGGGACCGGGACGCGGCGGCAGACGCGACGCAGGACCTCGAGACGGACCGCGAACTCGTCGGCATCGTCGCCGTCGCCGACAACGGTGTCATCGGCAAGGACGGAGACATGCCGTGGCATATCCCCGAGGACCTCCGCCACTTCAAGGAGACGACGATGGACCACCCCGTCATCATGGGACGAGTGACGTACGAGGGCATTCTCGAGACGCTGGGCGAACCGCTTCCCGGCCGAACGACGGTCGTGCTGACGAGTCGAGACCTCGAGACGCCCGAGGGAGCCGTCGTTGCCCACGGGCTCGAGGATGCCCTCGAGACGGCGGAGGCGGCCGCGATCGAGCGCCACGGCGGAACCGATCGAATATTCGTCGCTGGCGGTGCGACCGTCTACGAACAGTTTCTGCCCGTGGTCGACCGGCTGATCGCGACGGAGGTTCATGACGACCCCGACGGCGACACGTCGTTTCCGGAGTGGGACCGGGCCGAGTGGAAACTCGTCTCCCGAGACGAGCGGGACGGGTTCGCCTTCCTCGAGTACGTCCGTCGCGAGTGAGCGACACCGCTCCACGAAACCAGTTCGCAACGGGGTTTCTGACGCATTCGTAGCACCGTAATCGCGGTTTGAAAGGGGATGGTGGTCGTGTAGCAGAGCGGTCCGCAGTAGCGACGAGACCGATCGATTGCAGTCACGCTCGACCGGGACGGGGCGCCGTTCGAACCGTCAGGGGCCGGTGGTCGGAATCGCAGACAGTCACGGAACGTGACGGCTTTCCGGTGCTGACTTCCCGTTGGACAGTCCGAGGAAAGTGTTTGTTTCGCTGTACAGTTAGTTCCGGACCGTTACTTCCAATCAGGAAACCGCACGAGTACGGAGCTATCGAGTTGGAATTTCGGAACCGCCATCAGTGAGTATCGTCTGGGAACTGTCACTCATTACATTACACGCGGTGGGTTTTAACGAAAGCGAACTCCGATCGCTGAATTCGGTTGCGATCGATAAACAATCATTGCTGACAGGTCTACGCCCCGCCCCGTAAAACGCCGAATTAGGCCACGAGAAGCCACAGTAGCCGAATTGGTTGCTTACAATTTGAATTAGAGGGTGAAACGATGGCCCCGACTTATGCGAAAATTGGGCCAAGAACCGTCTACCCCGAATAGGGGCCTCAGAGTGAGAGACATGACAGAAGAAACTGATAGCGGACTATTCGACGACTCGCGGCGATCGTTCATGAAGAAAGGAGCCCTCACTGCAGGCGCAGTGGCGCTCGGAACTGCAGGTGCTGGAACCGCAGCCGCTCAGGACGGTGGCGACGGCGAAGTGCTCGTCCACGCGGACAACTACTTCCCCGGTGCGGATTTCACCGTCGCGGCGGCGCTGAACAACCAGACGAGAGACGACCTGCTCGAGGAGACCGGTGCGGCCGACGAGTTCGACAGCCCCGACGACTGGGACGCATACATCATCACCTACGACTTCGGTGGAACTTCCCCGTCGATGGGCATCCTGATGACGGAGGAAGCCGACATCAGTCAGGGCGACAGCGAGACGATGGGCACGGACGGCCAGTTCCGTAACACCGAACTGGCGATGGTCGAAGCGACGCTCGGCGCCACCGGCAACAGCGCTGAGGACAGTGACGGCGGCGATGGTGATGACGGCGACGATGGTGGTGACGGCGGCGATGGTGGTGACGGCGGCGATGGTGGTGACACGGCAGGAAACGGCGCTGACAACGATTCTGCCGGCGGAGATGGCGGTGGCGGCGGCGGTGCCGGCGGCAACTGATCCGGCCGTTTTCGTTTCTCCTTCCGTTTTTTGCGTACCGGTAGTGGCGAGTCCCCGTTGACGATCCTGTCAGGGAATCCATCGGAAGTAACTGGCAAACGCCACTGGAGTACAAGTCGACCAGACAGATCGTCACAGACGATCCCTTGATCGCTCGCGACGAGCACGACCGCGTCAGACACAGCACGTGTCGTTGCACGGAAAACGGTCTATTTCAACGCCCATTTCGGCCCCGCCGCTGAAACGCCGGCGAACGACCGGCGCAGCGGATCTACGATCAGTTACCTAGAAATTGATCGCGTTGGTTCAGGGAAACGGCCGCGGTAACTTATCCGGGTCAGTCGCGGATAGCTACCGGCAGCTCACGAGAGACATGACAAACGACCCATATGACTTAACCGACGATTCGAGACGATCGCTCGCGAAGCGAGGGACGGTCGCCGCCGGGGCGCTGGCGCTCGGGACAGGCGCGCTCGCGGGGACTGCGGCCACACAGGACGATGAGGAAGAGGTGGTGATATTCACTGAGGACTACATACCCGGCGCCGACTTCGATGTCGTGGGTGAACTCGAGCAGGGATCGACGATCGACATTCTGCAGTCCTTCGACGTCACCGAGGAGACAGTCGTCGACGATCCGTCGGACTGGGACAGCTACATCATCCAGTACGACATCGACGCCGACGCCGGTATCCTCGCGGTCCTCTTCACGGAGGAGGTCGAACTGAGCGTCGGCGACAGCGAGACGATGTCCGAAGACGCGGGGTTCCGAAACTCGAGATTGAGCGCGGTCGAGGTCAACCTCGACTGACCTCGTAGAGAGACGACAGTTCCCTGTCTCGACGTAGCCGTCACGCGATCGGTCGGCCCGCCGTGGGTCGATCACCGACTCACAAGCCGTTCGAGAGTCGCCACTCGACAGCTATCGGCGTTGGCTCGTTTTTTCGAGTCGATTGCCTCTCTAGTTCGTGCCATAGGCACTCATACAAGGAATATAATGATCCTTCAGACAATTCTCGGGGACTTGAATACCCCCCGGTTCGAAGGCGACGTATGGCAATCGACCAGTTCTCGGACGCAATCCGGGAGTTCGAACACGACGGCGAGACCTACAAGATGGCCGATCTCACGGTCCTCGAGGAGCAGGGGCTCTGTGACCTCGAGAAACTGCCCGTGAGCATTCGGGTGCTGCTCGAGTCCGTCCTCCGAAATGCCGACGGCGAGATGATTTCGGCCGAGGACGTCGAAAACGCGGCCTCGTGGGAACCGGACGTCCCCGACGTCGAGGTCCCCTTCCAGCCCTCGCGCGTCGTTCTTCAGGATCTGACCGGCGTTCCCGCAGTCGTGGACCTCGCGGCGCTGCGCTCGGCCGCGGATCGCGCGGGCAAGGAGCCCTCGATCGTCGAACCCGAAGTCCCGTGCGACCTCGTGATCGACCACAGCGTTCAGGTCGATTACTTCGGCAGCGAGGACGCCTACGAACAGAACGTCGAACTCGAGTACGAGCGAAACGAGGAGCGATATCGTGCGATCAAGTGGGCCCAGCAGGCCTTCGAGGACTTCAACGTCGTCCCGCCGGGAACGGGCATCGTCCATCAGGTCAACCTCGAGCACCTTGGCAAGGTCGTTCACGCACGCGAGGAAGACGGTGAACAGTGGCTCCTGCCCGACACGCTAGTCGGTACCGACAGCCACACCCCCATGATCGGCGGGATCGGCGTCGTCGGCTGGGGTGTTGGTGGCATCGAGGCCGAGGCAGCCCTTCTGGGGCAGCCCATCACAATGACGCTACCCGAAGTCGTCGGCGTCAAACTCACCGGTGAGTTGCCGGAGGGCGCGACCGCGACCGACCTCGTGCTCCACATCACCGAGAAGCTTCGCCAGGTCGGCGTCGTCGACAAGTTCGTCGAGTTCTACGGCCCTGGTGTCTCCCAGCTTTCGGTCGCCGACCGCGCGACGATCGCCAACATGGCCCCCGAGCAGGGATCGACGATCAGCATGTTCCCGGTCGACGACGCAACGCTCGACTACCTCGAGTTGACCGGCCGCGACGACGACCACATCGAACTGACCAAGGAGTATCTCGAGGCGCAAGGTCTCTTCGGCGAGCACGATCCGGAGTTCACCGAGGAAGTCGAGTTCGACCTCAGCTCCGTCGAGCCCAGCCTCGCCGGTCACAAGAAGCCCCACGCCCGCATTCCGATGGGCGACCTCGACGAGCACTTCCCGACGCTGCTCGCGGAGGAAGGTGTCATTGACTCGGGCGCTGCGGAGGGCGACGGCGGACTCGTCGCCACGGACCAACCCGGCCTCGACGAGAAGATCCCCGTCACGCTCGAGGACGACACCGAGGTCGAGATCGGCCACGGTTCGGTCCTCGTCAGCGCGATCACGTCCTGTACGAACACCTCGAACCCGTCGGTGATGGTCGCCGCGGGCCTACTCGCACGCAACGCGCTCGAGCAGGGCCTCGACGTGCCCGACTACGTCAAGACCAGTCTCGCACCCGGGAGCCGGGTCGTCACGGAGTACCTGAAGCAGGCCGACCTGCTCGACGACCTCGAGGGCCTGGGCTACAACGTCGTCGGCTACGGCTGTACGACCTGTATCGGGAACGCCGGCCCGCTGGCGGACCCCATCGAGGCCGCGATCGACGAGCACGACCTCTGGACGACCAGCGTCCTCTCGGGCAACCGCAACTTCGAAGCCCGCATCCATCCGAAGATCCGCGCGAACTACCTCGCCAGTCCGCCGCTGGTCGTCGCCTACGGCCTCGCGGGCAAGATGGACATCGACCTCGAGAACGAACCGATCGGCACGAACGACGACGGCGAAGACGTCTTCCTCGAGGACGTCTGGCCGGACCCACAGGAGGTCACGGAGACGATCCACGAGAACGTCTCCGCCGAGTTGTTCAGAGACAAGTACGCGAGCGTCTTCGAGGGCGACGAGCGCTGGGAGGCCCTCGACGCGCCCACGGGCGAAGTCTACGACTGGGACGACGAGTCGACGTACATCCGCGAGCCACCGTTCTTCCAGGACTTCCCGCTCGAGGAACCCGGCGTCTCCGACATCGCGGACGCGCGCTGTCTGCTCACGCTCGGCGACACCGTGACGACCGACCACATCAGCCCGGCGGGGCCGTTCAGCGAGGACCTGCCCGCCGGCCAGTGGCTGAGCGAACGCGGCGTCGAACCCTACGAGTTCAACACCTACGGCTCTCGCCGCGGGAATCACGAGGTCATGATGCGTGGCACCTTCGCGAACGTCCGCATCGAAAACCAGCTGCTCGACGGGAAGGAGGGTGGCTACACGATTCATCACCCGACCGGTGAGGAGACGACCGTCTTCGAGGCCTCCGAGCGCTACCGCGAGGACGACACCCCGCTCATCGTCATGGCCGGCGAGGAGCTAGGGACCGGCTCGAGTCGCGACTGGGCGGCCAAGGGGACCGACCTGCTGGGCATCCGCGCCACGATCGGCCAGAGCTACGAGCGCATCTACCGCGACAACCTCCTCGGCATGGGCGTCCTGCCCCTGCAGTTCGAAGACGGCGAGGGCTGGGAGGAACTCGGCCTTGACGGGACCGAGACGTTCGATATCCGCGGGCTCGACGACGGACTCGAGCCCAACGCCGAACTCACCGTCGTCGCGGAAGACGATGCGGGCGAGACGACCGAGTTCGACGTGACCGCACAGGTCGGCACGCCCGCGGCGGTCGAGTACGTCGAGAACGGCGGTGTGCTCCACCTCGTGCTCCGCCGCCTGCTCACAGAATAGGGAAACAGGGGGACTCCAACCCCTCGTCAGACCGATCTCGGCTAACTCGATCACTGCAGTTCTTTTCCGAGGTGCGATCGGCGTCTCGACAGATACACGCGAGAGCGGTCGCCTCCGGATCACCCGTTGCTTTTAGCCGCGTCGGTCGTAGAACCGCCCATGAACGATCCGACCCGGCGCAACCGGCTCGAGGAGGAGGAAAGCCCCTATCTGCGCCAGCACGCGGACAACCCCGTCAACTGGCAGCCCTGGGATGAGCAGGCCCTCGAGGCCGCCAAAGAACGCGACGTGCCGATCTTCCTCTCGATCGGCTACTCGGCGTGTCACTGGTGTCACGTCATGGAAGCGGAGAGTTTCGAGGACGAGTCGGTCGCCGAGGTGCTCAACGAGAACTTCGTCCCGATCAAGGTCGACCGCGAGGAGCGTCCGGACGTCGACAGCATCTACATGACCGTCTGCCAGCTCGTGACCGGACGGGGCGGCTGGCCGCTCTCGGCGTGGCTCACCCCCGAGGGGAAGCCCTTCTTCGTCGGAACGTACTTTCCCCGAGAGGGACAGCAGGGACAGCCCGGCTTTCTCGACCTCTGCGAGCGCATCGCCGACTCCTGGGAGAGCGAGGACGACCGCGAGGAGATGGAACACCGCGCACAGCAGTGGACCGACGCGGCGAAAGACCGGCTCGAGGAGACCCCGGACGCGGCGGGAGCCGGCACCGAGGCCGGTACCAGCCCGGAGCCGCCATCGAGCGACGTCCTCGAGACGGCCGCGGACGCGACGCTGCGAAGCGCCGACCGCCAGCACGGCGGCTTCGGCTCCGGTCAGAAGTTCCCCCAGCCCTCGCGCCTGCGCGTGCTCGCTCGAGCGTACGACCGAACCGGTCGCGAGGAGTATCTCGAGGTGCTCGAGGAAGCCCTCGACGCGATGTCCGTGGGTGGGCTCTACGACCACGTCGGCGGCGGCTTCCATCGCTACTGCGTCGATCGAGACTGGACGGTCCCTCACTTCGAGAAGATGCTGTACGACAATGCCGAGATTCCGCGGGCCTTTCTCGCGGGCTACCAGCTGACGGGTGAGGACCGCTACGCCGAAATCGTCGCGGACACGCTGACGTTCGTCACTCGGGAGCTGACCCACGACGAAGGCGGTTTCTTCAGCACGCTCGACGCCCAGAGCGAGTCCCCCGAGACCGGCGAGCGCGAGGAGGGCGCGTTCTACGTCTGGACGCCCGAGGAAGTGAGAGACGTACTCGAGAACGAGACCGACGCCGCCCTCTTCTGTGCGCGCTACGACATTACGGAATCGGGCAACTTCGAGGGACGGAACCAGCCCAATCGCGTCGCGCGGGTGTCCGAACTCGCCGGACAGTTCGATCTCGAAGAGCACGAGATTCTGAAGCGACTCGAGTCGGCTCGCCAACAGCTATTCGAGGCCCGCGAGGAGCGGCCCCGTCCCAACCGCGACGAGAAGGTACTCGCGGGCTGGAACGGGCTACTGATCTCCACCTTCGCCGAGGCCGCGCTGGTGCTCGGCGAGGACGAGTACGCCGAGACCGCGGTCGACGCCCTCGAGTTCGTACGGGATCGACTCTGGGACGAAGACGAGCGACGACTGTCACGGCGCTATAAAGATGGGGACGTCAAGGTCGACGGCTACCTCGAGGACTACGCGTTCCTCGCTCGTGGCGCGTTCGATTGCTACCAGGCCACCGGCGACGTCGACCATCTCGCGTTCGCGCTCGAACTGGCCCGCGTCATCGAGGTCGAGTTCTGGGACGCCGAGCGCGGCACGCTCTACTTCACCCCCGAGAGCGGCGAGTCGCTCGTCACGCGACCGCAGGAGCTGGGCGACCAGTCGACGCCCTCCGCGACCGGCGTGGCGCTCGAGACGCTGCTCGCGCTCGACGAGTTCGCGGATAGCGAGGGATCAAAGATCCCTCGGGAAGACGGCGAAGCCGTCGACGAAGACTTCGAGGGGATCGCGGCCACGGTCCTCGAGACCCACGCGAACACCATCGAGGCGAACGCGCTCGAGCACGCGACGCTCTGTCTCGCCGCCGACCGACTCGAGTCGGGTCCACTCGAGGTGACGATCGCCGCCGAGGAACTCCCCGAAGCGTGGCGCGACGGGTTCGCGTCGCGGTACTTCCCGGACCGGCTCTTCGCGCTGCGACCGCCGACCGCGGACGGACTCGAGGCGTGGCTCGAGACGCTGGGGCTCGAGGACGCACCCCCGATCTGGGCGGGCCGCGAGGCCCGCGACGGCGAGCCGACGCTGTACGTCTGTCGCGATCGGACGTGTTCGCCGCCGACGCACGAGGTGGCGGACGCGCTCGAGTGGCTCGGCGATTCGGGCGAGAACACGGAAGGCGAGTCTGACGCGCCGTTCTGAACCTGCGGCAGAACTGCCCCAGTCCGCGGAGCCGCCGGCGTTCATCTCGAGACGGAACGTTCCAGCTGCCACGTGATGCGGCGGTCTCACGCGTTCTCGACGTGCCACGTCTATTGTTAGCACTCGACCTGACGTTCGAGAACAATGTTACCGCATCTCGGAGATTCTTGTACGTAGTTAGCCAAGTCCGAGAGAGACAATGGCAATCACGTTCGACGATCGGCCGATCGAGGAGAGCGCGACGGACAATCACTTCCCGATTCGACTCCCCGACCTCGTACAAGTCGACGAGATGATCGGTAGAGACGGATTACAGACGGGAACGAACGAGATGCGGACGTTCGAATTCCGGGAGGCGTGTCTCGAATGAGCGACGATCCGTTCGAGGAAGTCGCCGACGCGAAGCGGTCACTCTCCGACGAGGCGCGCGAGGAGGCCGCCGCACGCCAGCGCGACCTCGGTAAGCTAACCGCCAGAGAGCGCGTCGATTACTTGCTCGATGAGGGGACGTTCGAGGAGATCGGCCGCCTCGCGTCGCCGATGCCGACGACGCCCGAAACGACCGACTGGGAGCGCGAGGATGCACCGTCCGACGGCGTCGTGACGGGCTACGGAGAGATCGACGGCCGCTCGGTCGCGCTGATCGCCACCGATTTCACGGTCAAGGGTGGCTCGATCGGCCACGCCGGCGGCCGAAAGATGTCGCGGGTCACCGAGCGCGCCCTCGATCGCGGGCTGCCGCTGCTCATGCTCCACGACGGCGGCGGTCACCGCATCCAGGAGGGGCTCGACGCCGCTCCCTTCGCTCGCGGCGACAACGGCTTTTCGAAGCGCCAGACCGCCCTCTCCGGGTGGGTCCCGGTCGTCTCGGCGATGATGGGGCCGGCCTTCGCCGCGCCGACCAACTTCGCGGCGCTGTCGGACTTCGTGCCGATCGTCGAGGGGACGGGAACGATGGGCGTCGCCGGCCCGTCGCTGGTCGAAGCCGCGCTCGGCGTCGACGGCACCAAGGAGGAACTCGGCAGCGCGCGGTTTCAGACGACCGAGACCGGCATGGCAGACCTCGCCTGCGAGGACGACGAGGCCTGCCTCGACGCGATCCGGACGTTCCTCTCGTACCTGCCGCGAAACGCTCGCCGGGAGCCGCCGTCGGCCGACTCGCGACCGCCGGCCGTCGACGGCGAGCGGTTGCGAGATATCATCCCCTCGAGCCCGCGAAAGGCGTACGACATCGACGCGATCGTCGAGGGGATCGTCGACCGGGACTCGGTGTTCGAACTGAAGCCGACCTACGCGCGGAACATCGTTACCGCCTTCGCTCGCCTCGAGGGGGAGCCGATCGGCGTCATCGCCAACAACCCCCGGATCAAGGCCGGAACCATCGATACCGGCGCATCGGAGAAGGCGGCCCACTTCGCGGCGATCTGCGACGCCTACGGGCTCCCGATCCTCACGCTGGCCGACGTACCCGGAATCCTGCCCGGCCCGGACTCGGAGCGCGAGGGGATCGCTCGCCACTCCGCGAAGCTCCCGTTCGAACTCGCGCGTGCGACGGTCCCGATCGCTAACGTCGTCCTCAGACGCGGCTACGGCTTCGGCTACGTGGCGATGGGTGGCGGCCGCTCGATCGACTCGGAACTGACGGTGCTGTGGCCCACGGCCGAAGTCGCCGCCATGGGCATCGAGGGGGCCGTCGACATCGCGTACCGCCGAGAGATCGAGTCCGCGGACGACCCCGAGGCCCGACGTTCGGAACTGATCGAGAAGTTCAAGGACAGAACCGACGCCGTCCGAGCGGCCTCCCGCGTCGGAACCGACGGCGTCGTCCAGCCCGAAGACACCCGCGACCGGGTCTTGCGCGCGTTCGCTCGAGCGGACGAACCACACGAGGACGACTGGCCGCCGAAGAAACGGCCGATCAACCCGATCTGAGCGCCTCGGGTTTCCTGTTGCCCGTTTTCGTTGATCAGTCCGATCGAACTGGAACTACGCCGACTCGGGCGCGGCCTCGATTTCCTCGGCGAGCCAGACCGCAGGCGTCACGTCCTCCTCTTCGACGAACCGCGTAATTTCCTCGCCATCGTCGTTCTCGACCACGATCGTCGGAATGTACTCGATATCGTACTCGTCGACGCCGGGCCCCTGCTTGTCCTTGTCCAGACTGAACTCCTCGATGCGCTCCTCGGGGACCGCGGCGGCCTCGAGCGCCGCGCCGAAATCGGGCAGCAGGGCGCGACAGTCCTTGCACCAGTCGCCGCCCCAGATTTTGTACACCAGTTCGTCGTTGTGCGCTTCGAGCGTCTCGACCGCCTCCTCGTAGGACGCCGCGTCCCACGTGGGGTTCGGCCGCATAGTCTCGAGACTCATACCCACGGTTTACGGCTCGGACGGCTTAACCGCGGTGTTTCTGGCAGGTCTCCGCTCGAACGTCCGTCCGGCATTGCTTGTACTCGGCCGACCGACCTCCGCTGGGTGGGACTGAAAGGGGCTGACGGGGTCGGGGAAGACGGGCGACGAAAGCACTGTCCGAACGGAGTGAGGACAGCGCGCAGCGAGCCCCTCGAGTCGACCCCGTCAGGGGCTTTCTGGGTAATTGCGGTTCCGAAACGCGCGTCGTGAGAGGAAACGCGACTGACGACTAGCCGACACGTTCCGTCTGAGTCCAGCACTAGTTTCTCCTGTTTGCTGTGAGTCAGTGAACGGATTCGCCGACGCTGGCGAATCCGTGTAACTCGTTACAGCAAACAGTATACGTCTCGATTCCATAGACCGTGCCAATGAAAGGGAGTATCCTGGACACCATCGGCTCGCCGCTCGTCCAGGTCGATTCGCCGGAGGGCGTGACGGTCGCCGCGAAGATCGAATCGTTCAACCCCGGCGGCTCGGCCAAGGACCGGCCGGCCCGCGAGATGATCCGGGCAGCCGAGCGCGACGGCCTGATCGAACCCGGCGACTCGCTCGTCGAACCGACCAGCGGCAACACCGGGATCGGCCTCGCGCTCGTCGCCGCCGCCCGCGGCTACGACCTGACGATCGTCATGCCGTCGGACAAGTCGAAGGAACGCCGGCAGATCATGGCCGCCTACGGGGCCGACCTCGAACTGGTCGACGGCGAAATGGCCGACGCCCGCGCTCGCGCCGACGAACTCGAGGCCGAGGGCGCGATTCAACTCGGCCAGTTCGAGAACCCGGCCAACCCCGATGCGCACTACAAGACGACCGGCGAGGAGATCATCGAGCAGGTCGGCGACCGCGAGATCGACGCCTTCGTGGCCGGCGTCGGCACCGGCGGCACGATCTCGGGCACCGGCCGCCGACTCCGTGAGGCGTTCCCCGAGATGGATATCGTCGCCGTCGAGCCGGCCAGAAACGCCGTCCTCTCGACGGGCGAGGCCGGCAAAGACGAGTTCCAGGGCATGGGGCCCGGGTTCATCAGTGACAACCTCGACCTCGACCTGCTCGACCGGGTCGAGACCGTCAAACTCGAGGACGCCGAGGACGAGTGTCGTCGCCTCGCGCGCGAAGAGGGCGTCCTCGTGGGCCAGTCCAGCGGTGCGACGAGTCTCGCCTCCCAGCGCGTCGCTCGAGAGATCGCCGATCCCAGCGTCGACTGTCCCGAGGTGCCGACCGCGTTCGACGAGGCGAGCGAGGCGGCATCGCCGGAAACCGACGGCGGTCAGGCGGCCGAGGACTGCCCGCTGGTCGTCACCGTCTTCTGGGACAGCGGCGAACGGTATCTCTCGACCGGCCTCTTCGACTGAGCGGGGAGCGAGCGAGGCGCTCGAGGAATCGTATCTAACGAAAAGAGTCCTTTCACCTAGCCGAACCGCCTTTACCTCCCCGTTCGTACGGTCAGTTACGATGACACGTCCCTCCAGACGGACATTGTTAGGTAGCACTGCGACGCTGATCGGTCTCTCGGCTGGCTGTATCGCCGACGGCACCGGAAGTCCGACCGACGACGATGATGACCGGGACGATGCCGATGAAGGCTCGCCGGCCCCTGACAGTAACGAGAGCGACCCAAAGTCGGTCGGCGAGGACGGAGACATCGAGGATCTCCCGAACGGAGTGGCCGGTTACCGGACGCTAGCCTATCAGTACGGTTCGTCGTCGACGGAGTCCGACGTGGGGCTCCTCCGGGACGCCGACGACGCTGCGAACTGGCTCGAGGAACGATCCCCGTCCGACACCGAGTCGCTCGACGAGTTCGTCGACGAGACCGATTTCGAGACATCAATCCTCGTCTCGCTCGAGTCTACTACGCCCACTCCGTGTTACGAGATAGACCTCGAGTCCATCGACGTCGTCGAAAGCGACGGTGAGGACGACACCGGTACCGACGGCGACGACGAAAGCGAGGGGGGAGGTGACGACGACGGTACCGACGAACTCGTCCTCGAGGCGGCGGTTCGGGACACGTCGGCCGAGGACGAGGTCTGTGCCCAGTCGATCGCGACCGTCGGCCGCCTGGTTCGGGTGACGTTCGAGACGGAACCGCTGACGACCATCTCGGCGACCATCGTCGGTCACGACGGCAGTACCTCGAGCGTCTCGATGGCCAGCGACAGTGCATCAGCATCCGAGAGCACGAGCGTCGATTCGGCATCGGGCAGCGGTAGCGATAGCTAACCCGGCAACAGTAGGTGAACAGTCCTCGGTAATCTATAGTAGTCACTGAAAGTCAATGCACACCTGATCGCACGATTGCGTTGCGATCAGTGTGTAAATCGTTTCAGTGGCTACTATAGCGCAGACTCGTAATCATACCCAGTCGTGATCCTCGATGCCCTCGTAATGCTTCAGGCGACTGTCGATCTCCCAAGACTCCCAGCTGCATTCGTGGTAGAGGACGTCGGCGAGTTTGTCGAAGTTACTCTTGTTGAGTTCGATACCGCGGTTCCCGCGGTAGGTAATGTAGGGCTCGCTGCGAAGGTCGGCGTAGACATCACGCGCAGTCGGGTAGTCGCCATCGATTGCTGAGAGATTGAGGAGAGCTTCCTCTGTGATCGGTGTGCCCCACTTGTGTTTTGCTATCATCGTCGCCAAGAGGGCGCATTTCACCGACGGCTTCTCCATATCGGTGGATGAAACCACGTTCATATAAATCCAGTTAATCGGGGTTAACGCTAGTGGAAATACTTATAAACGCTCTGGCAGTGTTTCTCTGTATGGGTAGTATGGAGTACGCGGCTGATCGGGGAGAGAAGAAGGAACTCCGGAAGGAGCACCCCAGTGGGTGGCTCTACCTCACTCAGCACGACGCTATCCCGATCCTTGTAGACGCGTTGCTCGATCTTCCGCCGAACCGCGAGTTCAACAAAACCGAATTCGCAGAGCACGCTGGCGTCACGCGCCAGACCGTCGGCAATTACACTGACATCCTACTTGAGGTCGAACTCATCGAGGAGGTTCCGGACACGTCTCCGCGTCGGTACCGGGTTGCGGACAGTACCGTCGTCCGCGAACTCTTCGAGTTGAACAGCGCGCTCAACAGCGTCGGCGGCAAGTAGCAGTAGTCCGCGAGGAACGGGAGGAGTCGATAGGGGCCGAAATTCATCTGGACTCTAGAAGATTCAGTGGGATTGTTGGTAATTCAACGCGCTGAGTATACTTCGGTACCTGTCGATCCACTCCACTCCGAAGGTGCGAATTTTGACTAGATTACTGAGGACTGTAAAAGGGTCTGAGTGCTATAGTAGCATTGGTAGTCAGCAAGTTCGGTTTCGAGTTTCCTGTTTAGCAGGGAACTTTTGGCAGAGTCTGTAGGGTTCGATAGACGCTCCGGTAATTACTTCGCCTGCACTGAATGAAAATTTCATAGATAACTCTGTGTGAATATGCCGCACTACTATCTACTGCTGACGGTTCGTGACAATTCGAGAACCCGATCACGGAGAGTATTCGGCTTCGGTCAGGCGGACGGCGAGGGTGTCTTCGACGTCTCGGAGATCGTACTCGGGGAGTTCGCCGCCGGTCCGGCGCACGTACAGCGGTTCGACGAGGCGATGGGTCGGCTCGGTGGACCTCGCTCGCTCGGCTTCGCCCGAGGCGGGGTCGTCCGTCACCTCACTCTCGTCTCCGCCCGTCGCGTCGGTCGTAGCGGTCGAATCACGGTCGGTCTCGGGACTCGACCCCGTTGGCTCGGTAGCACTACCGTCGTCCGGCTCGGTCCCCGCGCCGATCCGCTCGAGACCGTAGATCTTGCAGAACTCGGCCGTTTCCACCGGCTCGGTTTCGCCGTTTCGGAGCCGTTCAGCCAGCGGTCGCGAGAGCCACTCCGCGTCGCTGATACTGGGTTCCTGGACAAGCGCCTCGTCCACGAATCGCGTGAGATACCAGTTGAGGTCGTTCAACAACGAGACGGCAGCCCCGACGCTAACCGTCCGAACGGCGAGCGAGTTCTCGAACGGCCGCTCGAGGTTGTACGTCGCGAGAGCCTCGCGGGACGTCTCCCGGGAGAGCAGTTCGTACTGGAGATTGCTCCCGTCTTTGCCGACGAGACAGACGCGGGTCACTGTATTGTGGTGGGTGCGACGGTGTAATGTCGGTTTCGGCTTCTAGATGTGAATTCCAGTGGAGCGTATTCTCTCAGATACACAGCTTTCCATGGGACCACAACTGTGATGAAAGCCCCTGGACGGCTCGAGTCGGGCGGCTCGCTGTGGTCCTCGGTCGCTCGTCCCTCGCTCCCTGCGGTCCTTGCATCGCCGTCCTTCCTCGACCCGCCCAGCCCCTTTCAGTCCCACCCAGCGGTGGTAAGCCAAGCGGTCTACGAGCGACGGGAAAGCAACGTATTCGAAGCATCAGGGCTCGACCAGATCCGCGTTCTTCGCCGCTTCCTCGGCGCGCTCGAGCAAGTCGTCCGGCTCCGCCGCGAGCAGCGGCTCGAGGCGGGCGTTGGTCTCGACCTGATCGGGAGTGACTCGGTTACAGCCCGCGTCCATGGTCGAATCGGTGTAGGTCCCGATTTCGCGGGCCTGAGCGACGATATACTGTTTGTCGCGGGTGAGGAGGGGACGGTGGATCGGCAGTCTGGTCGTGCGACTGGTGACGCCGAGGTTTCGAACGGTCTGGCTGGACTTCTGGCCGGCGGCCTCGCCGGTGACGATGCCGTCCGCGTCGACGCGCTCGGCCAGCGTTTCGGCGGCGCGGTAGAAAAAGCGCCGCAGGGAGAGCATTCGGCCCTGCTCCATCTCGCTGACGAGGAGATCGACGGTCTCGCCGCCGGGAATCTCGTAGACCTGCATGCCGAAGTTCGGCGCGTACTCGGAGAGGATCCGGACCGTCTCGAGCGCGCGCGCCTCGTGGTCGATCCCGCCGTAGTCGCCGAGGTCGACGTAGGCCGGGATAACCGGGCTCCCGCGTTTCATCATCTCGTAGGCCGCGACGGGCGAGTCGATGCCGCCGCTGACCAGCGCGATGACCGGCTCCTGCGAGCCGAGCGGGAGGCCGCCGGGGCCGTCGACCTGCTCGAGGTAGATGAACGCCACGTCCTCGCGCACCTCGACGCCGAACGTGAGATCCGGATCGTCGAGGTCGACTTCGGGCTCGAACTCGTCCGCGACGGTCTCCCAGATAGCGGTGCCGGCCTCGCGGGCCAGCTCCTCGCTGTCGTAGGGGAGCGTCTTGTCCGACCGGCGCGCGTCGACCGCGAACGTCCCGCCGTCGTAGTGCTCGCGAGCGGTCTCCTCTACGGCCTCGAGGATCCGCGCCTTCTCGATGCTGACGGTCAGGGCGGGACTCGCGGAGACGACGCCGAAAGTGTCCGCCGCGGCTGCGGTCGCCGCCTCGACGGCGTCCTCGCTCGTGTGAATCAGCGGCCGGTTCCACCGGCGCTCGACCTCGCCGGGAACCGATCGGTCGGCGAGGAGCGCCTCGAGGTTCTCCGCGAGGAGCCCCTCCATGTACCGCTTGACCCTGTTGCTCTTGGTGTTGACGTCCCCGTGACGGACGAGGACGGTGTCGGCTCCCGGCGGGTGCATGGACTGTGCTAGTCGGCCGCGGCTATAAGGGGGTTACGAGGGGCGAATCGGTCTCGAACCGCTTCGGAGGGCGGGTCAGATGGCGGATTCCTCGACCGTCGGACTCAGGCTCCCCGTGTAGCTGTATATCCCGGCGACGAGAACCGCCCCGGCCAGCAGCGGAACGATCGCACTGAGCGCGTACAGCACATCGTAGCCGACCGCATTGGCGAAGGGCAGGGAAATCAGCGGGCCGAGTCCCCCGCCAACGTCGCCAAAGATGTTGTTGGTCCCCATCGCTCGACCCATCCGCTCCTCGGGCGTCAGATCCGCGAGGAGTGCAGTCAACGGGCCGCCGACGCCGCCCTGGCCCGCGCCGATCAACCCGCAGGCGAGGATGACGGCTCCGAACGAGGGTGCGACCGTGAGCACGACGAACCCGGCGCAACTGGTCGCGAGGAAGGCGAGCAGGACGGGCATGCGAGCGCCGACGGCGTCGCTGATCTTCCCGCCCGAAATAGTGAAGACGGCTCCCGAGAGGGCGGAAACAGCCATCAACAGTCCGGACGTCCCCTGTTCGCCGTAGTCGATGCCGTAGCCCGCGAACTCGAGCGAGAGCGTCAGCGACTCGACCTCGAGGTAGAGGACGAGCGTCGAGAAGAGGACGCCGATGTACGCGAAGTAGAGCCCGAAGTTGACCAGGCCGACGGTGAGCGCGGGCAGGGTCGTCTCGAAGTCCCAGGGGCTGATCGACGAGTCGACCGACTCGACGTGCGTCTCGGGGACGATGAAGTAGGCGATAATACTCGCGAGGCCGGCGAAGGAGGCCGCGAGGACGAACGCAGCGACGTTGCTGTAGACTTCGCTGACGATCCCGCCGAGCACCATCCCGGCGGGGAAGCCGAAGGTGATCCCGGCTCGGACGATACCCATGCTCGTTCCCCGCGAACTGGCCTCGCTGACATCGGCGGTGATGGTGTAGGCCGTCGCGAACACGAGCGAACTGCCGATCCCCCACGTGACTCGCGCGACGACGAACCAGAGCTCCGGCATCGCGGATTCGATCGCGATCACGTAGCCGAACGTCGCGAGCCCCTCGATCGCTAACCCGGCGACGAACGGTTTCCGGGTCCCGATCCGATCGACGAGGACGCCCGCGGGTCCGTTCGCGACCAGCCGGGTCCAGCGGTTCGCCGAGAGGATGACGCCCACCATGAACGCCGAAATTCCCAGTACCTCGCCGAGATTCGGCAGGATGGGGAAGACGACGCCGCCACCGAAGCCGACGAAGAAGGTGCTCGCGACGACGGCGTAGACGACGGGGCGTTCGGTCGATTTCGAACTCGAGTCGGACACGGGCGGTCACTGCGTGTTTCGATTCGTAACGCCGTACGATTGCCCCGTTCTTGACTATTCCGACGGCACACGTGTGATGCCGGTTCCACTCGCTGACTTCCACGGATTCCGGTTCGAGAAAGAAACGCTGCGGCCGGTTAGAACGTCGAGAGCTCGCCCTCGATCACGCTGCGGGTGATCCCGGTGACGTCGGCGAGTTCGCGGTCGACGATCGCTTCGACATCGGCCTCGACGTCCGAGATCGCGACGCCGTCGTCGGTGACGACGTGCACGTCGGCGACGTGTGGCTGGTCGATGGGGCGGCCGATCTGGGAGAGGAGGCGCACGCGCAGGTCGCGGATCCCGTCCACGTCACCCACGACCTCCTCGGCGATCTGCGTCGAGAGCAGGTTGTAGATCTTCCCGATGTGGTTGACCGGGTTCTTCCCGCTGGTCGCTTCCATCGACATCGAGCGGTTGGGCGTGATGAGTCCGTTCGCGCGATTGCCCCGACCGACGGAGCCGTCGTCACCCTGCTCGGCGGAGGTGCCGGTGACGGTGAGGTAAATCGAGCCCTCCTCGTAGTCGTCGGCCGTATTGACGTGGACGTTGACCGCGCGGTCCGTATGCTCGCGCGCGACACCGTCGACGAACTCCCGGACGGACTCGACGGCCTCGATGTAGCCGTCCATGTTCGGGATGTACTCGTCGACCATCGCCGCGGCGACGGTGACGTCGATCTCCTCGCCCTCGCGCTTGCCCATGATCTTCACGTCCGGACCGAGCGCCGGATTCTCCGCCGCGTACTCGCCGTTCAGTCGTCGCTCGGCCTCGAGGACGATCTCCTCCGTCTCGGTCAGCGGCGCGTGGCCGACGCCGAAACTCGTGTCGTTGGCCATCGGGACGCTCACTTCGTCCTCGCCGAAGACCTCCTGTAAGTCGCCGCTACCCTCGCCGAGTTTCACGTCCACGACGACGTCCTCGCCGACGGTCAGCTGGGGGATGTTCTCCTCGAGGTACTCGCGGGCGGCCCGCAGCGCGATGGTCTCGGCGGGGATCGTCTGACCCTCGTAGTGTTTGGTCGCGCGGCCGACGATCAGCAGGTAGATGGGGTCGACGACTTCGCCGCCGCCGAAGGCCGGTGCCGCCTCGCCGGCGACGAGTTGCGTCTCGTCGGTGTTGAAGTGAAGCACTTCGCCGACTCGGTCGAGATACTCGCGTGCGAGCGCCCCCGCGACGCTCTCGGCGATCCCGTCGCAGATGGAGTCAGGGTGTCCGATTCCCTTTCGTTCGACGATTTCGACTTCCTGGTCTTCGACCGCTTGCCGCTCGATAGACTCGATCCGGATGTTCCGCTTACTCATTGACGGGAGTTGACGGACCGAGTTCGTATAACTTGCGGAAACAGATACGGCCCAGAAAATGCTTGCGGGTTATGTTGCTGTCAACTGCCAGTTTCTTCGGACTCGAGCAACAGCCCGAGATACGAGGTTCTGAGCTGGTCGTCGGGATCGAGACCCAGTCGCTCGAGCACGTCGTATGCGCCCTCGAGAGCCGCCTCGAGTTCGGTCTCCTCTCCGACGTCGGTCTCGACCTCAACGTACTCGCCGATGCCGTCGACCGAATCGAGGGTGACGGTGTAGCCCTCGAGCACGAAGCGCTCTCGGCCCTTGCGAACGGTCGCGGCGGGTTCGAAGCCGAGGTTCGATAGGATCGCGTCCATCGTCTCGCGGTCCGCGACGCTCGTCTCAACCTCTTTGCGGGTCTTGGACTCGTCGTCGACGAGCGGCCCCTTGTAGGTGACGCGGGTTTCATCGGGCGCATCTTCGGGTCGTTCCGAGCGAATACGCAACGCCTCGTCGGTCTCGGCGAACTCGCGGTGGGGCGCGTCGTAGTAGGTGTCGACCTGGACGACGGCACCGCGAGGCGTCGCCTCGAGGGCCTCGAGACGGTCGCGAACGGCCTCGAGATCGGCGGGGACCTTCACTTCGACCTCGTACATGGCCGGGGGGACGGACGGCGGTCGTAAGTATCGGTCGCTCTCGCCCGAAAACGTCGTACTTAAATGTAGACGGCCGGACGTACAACGTATGACTGAGGATCAAGAGGCCGAGCTCGAGGAGCAGGCCGATGACGTCGACGAAGAAGCAGTCGAAGAAGCCGCCGACGAAGCCGAGGGGCTTCAAGAGGGCGACTTCGTCGAACTCGAGTACACCGCGTACACCGTCGAAGACGAACAGCTGGTCGACACGACCGACCCCGAGGTCGCCGAGGAAGAGGGCGTCGACCAGGAGGGCCAGGAGTTCAAACCGCGAACGATCGTCGTCGGCGAGGGTCACATCTTCGAGGCCGTCGAGGACGCGATCGTCGGCTCCGAACCCGGCGACTCCGGCACCGTGACCGTTTCAGCCGAGGACGCCTTCGGCGAGTACGATCCGGACGACGTCCAGACCGTCAGCGCCGAGAAGATCGACGAGGACGACCGCTACCCCGGTGCGAACGTCCAGATCGAGGGCGAACAGGGCTACATCAGCACGATCATCGGCGGCCGCGCCCGCGTCGACTTCAACCACCCGCTGGCCGGCGAGGACGTCGAGTACGAGTACACCGTCACCGAGAAGGTCGACGATCGCGAGCAGCAGGCCGCCGGCCTGTTCGAGATGTACCTCGGGATGGAGCCCGAACTCTGGATCGACACGGACGAAGTCGAGGAAGAAGTTCCCGTCGAGCCCGACGAGGACGCGGACGACGATGACGAACCCGCAGAGCCCGAGTTCGAGACCGAAACCGTCGAGAAGGAGACGCTCTACCTCGAGGCCACGCCCCAGATGACGATGAACCAGCAGTGGATGATGGGCAAACAGCAGATCGGTCAGGACATCATCGACAAGGTCGGCGTCGACCGCGTCATCGTCCAGGAAGTCATCGACGGTATGGGTGGCATGGGCATGGGCGGAATGATGGGCGGCATGGGCGGTATGGGCGGCGGCGACATCGAGGAAGCGCTCGAGGACGCCGACGTCGACGCCGACGAGATCGTCGAAGAGCTCGAAGGCGCGGAAGAGTAACGCAGTCTGCGGCCGCTATCCATTCTGCAGGTCACGCCACTGACAGCCCCGAACGTGCGCGTCTCGCCTTTTTCGTCCGGGGAAACGTAGGGTCGGCCGACCACGATGGACGATGCGACGAGCGACGACCGCGGGGGATCGAAATCGGGAACCGGCGTCGGGCAGCCGATACAATGGGTATTGCTCACCGGTAATCGGTTCGCGATCGCTGCCGTCCTCTCGGCCGCGCTCGGGTCGTCGTATCTGTTGTTGTCGATCAGCGGCGCTGCACCGCTGGTGGACACGCAACCGTTGTTCTACGTCTTCAGCGGACTGATATCGGGGAACTTCACCTTGATAACCGTCGTCGTCTCGATCAATCAGCTGGTGCTCTCGCGAGAGCTCCGAACCCCGGGGCAACTCGAGTCGGAGATCGAGCGGACGACCGACTTCCGCGAGGAGGTCGAAGCGGTTACGAACCGAACCGCGCCAGCCGAGCCGGCCGGGTTTCTTCGGCTCGTCGCGGAGAGCACGCGTCGAGACGCCCAGCGGCTCGGTGGGCTGTCCGTCGGCTCGGTGCCGGCGGACGCCAGAGACGAGATCGACGAGATCACGACGGAGATCACCGACGAGTTCGACCGAATCGACGCCCACATCGAGGCGTCCGCGGACGGTATCTTCAACACGCTCTCGATGATGCTCGAGACGAATTTCGCACACGAGATCCAGCGGCTCGAGTCGGTCCAGCGAACGCACGGGGAGGACATCCCCGCGACGGTGGACGAGGCGATCAGCGACGTTCGCGATCGGTTGCGGGAGATGGACATCGCCCGTCAGTACTTCAAATCGATGTACCTGCAGGTCGAACTCTCCCGGCTCTCGCGATACCTGCTCTACGCGGGCGTCCCCGCCGTCGGCACCGCCATCGCCACGCTGTTCGTCATGACCGTGGCGGCGGGTCCGCCATTCGGCGAACCGGTCCGTGTCGTCCTCTTTCCGGTGACCGTCGCAGTGGGGGTCTTCCCCCTCGCGTTGCTGTTCGCGTACATCCTGCGAACGGCGACGGTCACAGAGCGGACCGCCGCGATCACGCCGTTTACGACGCCCGAGCAAGAACCGTGAGCGAACGGGGGAACGGCGGCGCTCTTACGCGATATCGCGGCTGGTGTCGATCGCGACCTCTTCCGTCAACTCGAGTTTGATCGCTTCGGTCGGCTGGCTCCCGCCGCGGAACTTCGGGATCGTCAGGTGGTTCTCGAGTTCGGTGCCGGCGATCATGGTTCGGAGATCGAAGACGGCGTCGACGGCGTGGATGGTCCGCGATCGGTTCGACGGTTCGTCGTCTCCTTTGAGACAGTGCAAGACGGCGATGCTTCCCGTCTCGAGCATCGTGGCCTTGAGCTCGTTGAGGAAATCGATGTACTCGTCGGGATCACACCGCTCCAAGACGTCCATCGTGTCGATGATGAGGTTGGCACCGTCGGGCAGCGCGCCGATCAGTCGCGTCGCCTCCTCGAGCGGATCGTCGCTGGTGACGTGTCTGACGGTCGGGCTGCCGACGGACGACGGGGAGGACTCGATAGCGTGGCGGACGGCGTCGTCGGAGCGTTCGGTCGACAGATACAGGGTTCCCCGTGCGGCCGTGAGTTCGTAGAGGAGGAGTTCGGACTGACTGGCCGGCTCGGCGGTGTACGCGACGAGACATCCCGGCGGGAGTCCGCCGTCGAGCTTTCGATCGAGTACGTCGATTCCAGTATCTAGCCGACCGACCATACAATTATGACCAATTACTGTAGTGTCTGTATAACTCTTTGCCCTCGGGGGCCGTCCGGTCCGAAGCGCCGTGGCTGTCTCACAACCTGAGTAGAACGGAATCTGGAGAACGCCGCCACAGTAATGGCCCGCCGAAGACCGACGCGGTGGGGGTCCGACGAGAACCGACGCGGTGGGGACGATGTCGAATGGGGAGATTCAAGGGGACCGCCACAGCCTACACGAACGAATGCGCCACGATCACCTCATCACGAGCAAACAACTCTCGCGGGCGGACATCGAGACCGTTCTCGACTACGCGGCCGAGATCGACGCCGACCCGTCGGCCGTCGCGGACCGTCACGCGGGGACGGTGCTCGGCCTGCTCTTCTTCGAGCCGAGCACGCGGACGAAGATGAGCTTCGAGACCGCGATGAAGCGACTCGGCGGCGACATCGTCGACATGGGCTCGGTCGAGTCCTCGAGCGTGACGAAGGGAGAGACCCTCGCCGACACCGTCCGCGTCATCGAGGGGTACGCCGACGCGCTCGTCCTGCGCCATCCCAAGCAGGGATCGGCGACGATGGCGAGCGAGTTCGTCGACGTCCCGCTGGTGAACGCGGGCGACGGCGCGGGTCACCACCCGTCTCAGACGCTACTCGATCTCTACACGATCCGGGAGAACGCCGGGCTCGACGACCTGACCATCGGCATCATGGGCGATCTGAAGTACGGTCGGACCGTCCACTCGCTGGCCTACGCGCTGACGAACTTCGATACCCGCCAGCACTTCATCAGCCCGGAGAGCCTCCAGCTACCGCGGGAGGTCGTCTACGACCTCCACCAGCAACAGGACGGGACCGGCATTCGAGAGCACGACGCCCTCGAGGAGGTCCTGCCCTCGCTGGACGTCCTCTACGTCACGCGGATCCAGCGCGAGCGCTTCCCCGACGAGAACGAGTACCAGAAGGTCGCCGGCGAGTACCAGATCGACGCCGAGACGCTCGAGGCCGCGAGCGACGATCTGACCGTGATGCATCCGCTGCCCCGGGTCGACGAGATCGCGCCCGAGATAGACGAAACCGATCACGCGGCGTACTTCGAACAGGCGCACAACGGGGTTCCGATCCGAATGGCGCTACTGGATCTCCTGTTGAGCGACGACGCGGGAATCCGAGGTGACGGCGATGAGTAACGGTCACGACCACCACGACGGCAACGACGATCACGAGCTGCGGGTCAGCAAGATCCGCGACGGAACCGTTATCGATCACGTGCACGGGGGCCAGGCGCTGAACGTCCTCGCCATCCTCGGTATCGACGGCACCAACGGCGAGGAGGTTTCCGTCGGGATGAACGTCCCCTCGGATCGCCTCGCGCGCAAGGACATCGTCAAGGTCGAAGGTCGCGAACTGAGTCAGGACGAAGTCGATGTCCTCTCGCTGATCGCGCCCGACGCGACGATCAACATCGTCCGGGATTTCGACGTCGTGGAGAAACACCGCGTCGAACGACCCGACGTCGTCGAGAGCGTGCTCTCCTGTCCGAACCCCGGCTGTATCACGACCGGCGACGAGCCCGTCACCTCGCGGTTTTCGGTGCTCGAGGACGGCGTGCGCTGTTCGTACTGCGAGACGATCGTTCGCGACGAGATCGCATCGTTGATCGATACCTGAGACGGATTGCTGTACCGGGTTCCCGGCGCACCGATGACCGTCCTTCGGGTACGCCGATACATCGGTACACCAGACCGTCTGAGTCGACGTGGCGTTCGGCTCCGATTATCTCGGTGAGAAGACCATCCAGAATATCTAAGTATTTGCCGCCCGTATTACTCCGTGTACATGTCACGTACCGTCAAAGTCGTACTCGCCCTGTTCGTCATCGCCGTCCTCTACAAGGTCGCCTTCAGCGGCTCGTCGGACGTCGAAGTCGACTACGAACCGACCGAAGAATAGATCCGATTCCGAACGGCTTACGGGGATGGCGGCGTACTCCGAGTTATGTACGGCGTCGTCACCCGTAACGCCGAAGAAGTACGGTGGCCGGAGTTCGACCGCGGCTTCTACGAGGTCAAAGACGTGACCGGCCGGTCCGCCGAACCGATCGCCGACGGGGTGAACATGGTCTCCTGTTTCGGCGACAACGCCGCCGCCGACGCCGATCCGTCGCTGCTCCCCGTCGACGACATGGGCCGACCCGCCGACCGGGAGCGAGCGTACTTCGACTGGGCCTATATCTGTCCGTCCCGCGAGGACTACCGAGAGGGCCTGTTCGAGATCATCGACGACTGCGTCGCCGAAAACGGAGACGTCCGCCTCGACGACATCGGCTTCCCCCGCGCGGAGTACTGTCACTGCGGCGTCTGCGAGCAGGAGTTCGAGGCGAGCGAATACGATGACCGCACGGAGTGGCGGGCCAGCGTCATCACCGACTTCGTCGCGGAAGCGGTCGAGCACATCCCCGGGACGGTCTACATGACGCTCTATCCCGACCCCTACCCAGGCCACCTCTACGAGCGCGCCGGCATCGACCTCGCGGCCGTCGAGGAGTACGTCGACGAGTTCGTCGTCCCGCTGTACGACACGGCCTACGGAACGACCTACTGGCTCGAGACCATCGCGAAGGGATTTCAGAGCGCGCTCGAGACCCCGTTTAATATCGAGTTGTACGCGGTAAACGTCGATGTCGACAACCTGATTCACGCGACTGAGGTCGCCGAGGAGTACGCCAACGGGGTCTTCTTCGGCTACGAGGCGAGTAACGGACGAGCGGCCCTGCGGCGGATGCAGGCCGACGAACGCGAGGGCGTAACCCACGGCGAACCGGGCGGTGGATCGGAGTCCTGACCGCGGTCGGCGTCCACCGTCGGTCCCAAGTGACTATTACTTCCCTCTCTCGGTCGGTATCGGTGTAAAACTCGCCAGACAGCGCGTTCTCGAAACTGCTCGGCGACATCAGATCCGTCCCGCACGCGTTCAGTTTACTCGCGTTCGCCCAGATTACGAGCGGTTACGTCGCGTTCCGGACGGAACCGACGCGACCCTTTATCTGCGTCTCGGTCGCGCTCAGTCGTGACCGAGGATCACGGCGGTGACCGCGAATCCTCGGCTGACTACTATGCGACAGAATCACTCCCAGCAGTCGGCTGACACGCGGCAGACGGCGGAATCGACGATGGACCAGGGCCAGCAGGCGATGGAGCAACTGATCGAGCTGCAGCGGAACATGGCCCGCATGACGCTCAGCGCGCTCGAGTGGCAAGAGACCGCGCAGAAACAGGGCCTCGAGATGACGCGATCGATGCTGCAGAACACACCTGGCCAGCAGTTCACGGAGTCGATGATGCAGCGCTACCTGCAGGGAATGGAGGCCGTGATGCCCGAGATGGAGCAGGTCATGGAACAGGGCTTCGAGGCCGCGTCTCGACCCCAGCTGAATCAGCGAGAGCAAATGGAGGGCCAGCGAGAGCAGACGGGCGGGCAGTTCACTGACCGCGGACGGCAGGGCCAACGGGAGCGCGCTCAGCACGGGACGGGCGGCCGGATGGAATCCCAGTCGCCCCAGGCTCGAGGAAGCCAGCGGTCGACCCAGAGAATGCAGCACCAGTCGGCCGGAAGCCAGCAGACGGGGCAGTCGACGAGCGTGCAGGGAACGACGAATCGACAGGGAACGGGTCAGGCGGCCGGCCCCTCGACAGGGCGACAACAGGGGATGCAGCCGGGCCAGCAACAGGGAGGGCAACCGGCTCAACGAGACGAGATGCGGACCGTCAGTCAGCAGGGGACGAGCGACCGGTCTCAGTCTCAGCAGCCCCAGCAGTCCCAACAGTACCCACAGACCGGCGAGTGGATCTCGCCGGGGGAGTACGGCGGTGAATCGGCCGGTGCGACCGGCCCCCAGCAGCAGCCGATGACCGCCGAACCGAGCCACTCGAGACAGTCCGAGTTTCAGCAGTCCGGCGGACGGCCCCGAACGGGCGAAACGGATCGGTTGCAACGGGCACACTCGTCGGGGCAGTTCGGACGGGGACAGCAGCAAGATCGGCAGACGCAGGGACCCCGCCAGCGGACTGAAACGCAGCAACACCAGGGGGCTGAAACGCGGCAGGGACGGGAGCGGGCCCAACACGGTGGCCCGAACCAACATAGCGAACAGGGACTCCCCGACCGGGAACGCGGACAGTCGGCACAGCAACGGCAGTCGCCGATGCAGACCGGCCAGGGCCGCTTGCGAGACCAGTACTCACAGCGGATCGATCCCGACCGGCGGGGACAGGGCGAACGGCACCCCTCGACGGATCGGGGGCAGCAAGACCAGCAGGCCCAGCGCGGACGACCGTCTCCGCGAAGTTCCGAAGCGGACGCGGTCCGCGAGCCCGATCGCGGCGAACCGAACCTGACCGACGAGACCGATGAGACGACCGAAACGGATCGCTCGTCGGACCGATCCGCGCAATCGGCCGCACCCGAGGGGGACGCCGACGAGGAGCACGGTATCGATGAGGAGTAGCGAGGGCAACCGAACCCGGACTCGTCGGTGACGTGCGGCCCGAGGCGTTTCTCGAGGTGAATCGGAGTCCACGAACTCGGTTTCAGTAACGGGACGAAAAAACGAAAATCGGCTTACAGCTGGGACGGAAGATCCGAAGGAATCCGAGGAACGGTGTTATCGGGTGGTGTCGTTGCCGAGACGCTCGTCGTCGTCATCGCCGCCGAGGAGGTCGTCATCGTCGTCGTCCCGTATCACGCCCTCGTCATCGCTGCCGCTGATATCGTTTTCGTCCCGATCGATACCGCGACCGTCCGTCGTTCCAGTTCCGGTTCCGGTATTCATATCGCCGGTCCCGCCGGTCGTGTTGGCACCGGAGAGGTCTCGCTCGAGGCGGATCTCGTCGTCGGTCACGCGACCGATCGCCTCTTCTTGCAGCGGGTACGTATCTTCACCGCTATCGCCCCAACCGAGCGTCGCCTTGATCGAATCTGTGATTCCGGGATCCGGTTCGACGTGGGCCGTACCGTGTTGAACATCGACGATCATTCCGACCTCGTCACCGTCCGCGTTGACGACGGACTTGCCAACGTCGTCGTCGGTAATCTGTGGGGACATTGCGCTTTGACGAAGGATAGATTTGCGCAAGGTCGTGGTGCTTGCGGGCGCTTGCGACCGGACGCGTTGCGGGTTGCGAGACGGCTGGTCGGGACGAATGCGAGTCCGGTTCGATTACTCGAACTCCGGGTCCCGATCCTCGAGAAAGGCGGTCACGCCCTCCTCGTGAGCGCCCGACGTCCGGGCCTGGGCCTGCAGCAAGTTCTCGTAATCCAGCGCGTCGTCCCACGACCGACCCAGGTTCTCGTGCATCGCCTGTTTCATCATCCCGATCGTGGCCGTGGGGCCGTTCGCGAGCCCGTCGACCGTCTCTGCGACCCGGTCGTCGAGTTCCGTGGCGGGGACCGCCTCGTTAACCAGTTCGAGGTCGGCCGCGCGTTCGGCGTCGAAGAACTCGCCGGTGAACGCGAGTTTCTTCGCGGCTCGAAGTCCCACGATGTGGGGGAGCATGACGGTCCCGCCGGTGTCGGGGAGCAGGCCGACCCTGACGAACGCACACGAGAACGTCGCGTCGGCGGCGGCGTAGGCGATATCCGCGAGCGCGACGATCGAGAGCCCAGCGCCGATGGCGTCGCCGTTGACCTTCGCGACGATCGGGACCGGACACTCGAGCATCGCCTCGACGACGCGGCCGAAGGTCTCGGTGACCTCCTCGTAGGCGTCCGCAGACGATCCGGGCGTCTCCGCCAGCGACTCGAGGTCGCCACCCGCGCTGAAGGCGTCGCCCGCGCCGGTGATGACGATCACGTCCTCGGTCTCCGGAGTGGCCCCTTCGATCGCGTCAGCCAGTTCGTCCGCGGTCTCCGTCGTGAGCGCGTTGAGCGCGTCTGGACGGTCGAACGTCAGTCGCAACACGCCGTCGTCGCTGTCTATCTTCATGCCGTACGTGTCGAGTGCGAGGATAGTAATGGTAGGTGGTCTCCGCGCGAGTCTTCGTCAATGCTGTGCGCGCCTCGAGGTGCGTATTCACCTCGTGGGCCACTCTCCGTCGGTCGCCAGCCGGTGAAAAACATCGAGTCGGACGTCGGACGGGGTCGTCTGGAAACGAACGTGCTCAGTTCGTCGGAATCGCCGGTGCGGCGGTGTCCTCTTCGGTCACGTTGAGTTCGGACGTGACGAGCGCGCGGTAGGCGCGGCGCAGGCGCTCGGAAAGCGCCTGATGGGAGATTCCCAGTTCCTCGGACAGTTCCTGCATCGAGACCTCGCGCGGGATCTCGAAGTAGCCGTGATCGATCGCCGCGACCAGCGTCTCGTACTGGCGGGCCGTCAGACCACACTGGGAGTGGCTTTCCTCGGCCAGATCGAAGAGTCGGACGATCGTCGGCGTCACATCGTTGTCGTCGAGACGATCGTACAGCGAACTGACGCTCTCGCGGTCGACTACGCGGACGCTGAGCAGCCACGTGCCGTTGGACGCCGAGGCGCTCAGTACCGTTCCGTCCTCTTCGAGAACGATTTCGAAGGGGTCGACGGTGTCGGGTTCGAACTCGATGTCGTAGAGCCAGCGGTCCTCGTCGCTACTGATCTGGGAGTGATTTCCGATCGCCCCCGCCTCGTCGAGTGCGTCCTCGACCTCCGACTGTGATGGGCCGGAGAGCCAGAGGCCGTGGCCGCTCGAGGCGATCACTCGCTCCATCTCGCACGTGAGTGAGGGAACGGACTCGAACAGCTCGCCGGTTCCGGTTCCGTCTGCCGGAATCTCGATGTCTGCGATAGATGTCATGAGTCTCACCCGTGAATAGCACGAGGACATCCATAACCCCACTTCCAAAGCACTTAGAGGAGATTAGAGTGACTATCACTCTGTATGACTGGTTCGCGAACTGAGAAACGCGACAGTGTCGCAGAGACGGCGGATTACTACGTCAGGCCGTTCCGACCAGCAGTTGGACGGTGACGGTGACCGCGATCGTGACCAGAGCGAGCGCGATCGGAACATCGCACCGACCTCGCTCGCGAGTACCGAGACGCGGATTTACGGCACCCTGATTCGTGGCGTGTACGCAACCATCAGCACACCGAACTCGCCGATCGTCCGCCCCAACGGCAAACCCACGTCAGAACGATCCCGGCGGCGATGGGGTTGCGCGCGAGCGGTGACGACGAGAAACGGTGGGACAACGACCGGCTGAGCCATGACGGATGGGGCAACGAATGTCCGGCCAGAACGGCGCTGACCTGACTGCCCGTGGTGAGCACCGCTCGACGGGTTCTCGGAGCCGACCCGAACCGATCGTCGTGGCTGGACAAACGCCCCGTTCGATCACCCGCTCTGTTGGCATTGCTGTTCGAACCGACGAGTCGCTTCGTCAGGATGTAGTAACAACTGCAACTATTCACACTGATCGCACAGTCCGCGGTTCTCGCTCGCGGTGCTCGCTCCGAACCGCGCTACTGTCGTGCGAGCAGGTGTGGAGTGACTTGCAGTGGCTCCTATAGTTCGATGCAGATCCGGTCGACCGCCAGGCCGTCGGCGACGGCTTCGGCGTCGGACTCGAGACGAACGCTCGCGCGACCGGTTCGACCGAACGCAAGTCCCTCGCGTGACGGTGTCGGCGGACGGAGTTTCTCGAGCGCACGGTGTGCATCGTCTCCTCCGTCGGTCGTTCGGGACACAGCGACGATCCTCCGGGCGAGCGAAACTGTTTCGCCTGTCGAGTCAGTCTGTGCAATCGCTTAATTCGGTGCTAAGGACTCGAGCGGTCGGCGCGCCTATTCCGTTCGTATCCGCTCGAGAGCCCGTCAGGAACGGCCCTGGCGATCGTTCGTTCATTTCAACGGGTTCGGATTGAATTACCTCGATTATACGTAATAGTCCCCGTTTCCGATGGGGAGTCGTGACTTCAAACGACTCACGAACTATGCGGTTCGGTCGGCGATCGTATCTAAAAGGCTGTGTCGTCGGACTCGGTTCGACGCTCTCAGTTGCCGGGGTGGCGGGAGCACAGAGCGAGGAACAGAACGAACAGCAATACGGAGATGTCATCGACGTGGTCGAGGCCGGCGCGGACGACGAGGGCGACGAGTCTATCACGCCCGTTTTGCGTGAACACGTCGACGACGACACGCTCCTCACATTCCCGCCGGGGCGGTACTACATGGACGAGCAACTGCGGTTCACCGGGTTCGAAAACGTCGGATTCGTCGGTGAGGACGCGACGCTAGTCCCGGCGACCTACCACGAGTTCGACGGCCCGCAGTATCGCCTGTTCCGGATGGGAACGAGCAACACCCCCGGACGGGAGCTCCGCTTCGAGGGATTCGACATCGACCAGACGGCGTCGGACACGGGGATCCGCGTCCTCAGTGCTGTGGTCGAGGACGGTCTCGTCGTGCGGAACGTCTTCATCCGCGGCGTCCACGACAGCGGGACGTGGGGGCCGGGGTGGTTCGACATCACCGACCCCGACGGGCGCGGTCTCGTCGAACGCTTCTGTGCGGCCGACGGCGGCCTTCACGTCGACGATACGCCGAACGCGGGGAACATGTGGCGCGGACCGACCGGTATCGGGGTCGACCCAAATCATCGCGGAACGCTCGTCTTCGACGACTGCGTGCTCGGCGGCTTTCCGGGCACCGGACTGTACGCCTCGAACGAAACCGGTCGAATCGACGTCGACGGCGGCCGGTTCCGAAACAGCGGGACCGCCTCGATCCGCCTCGGTGGTGCGACGGGCACGATCAGGGACGCGACCATCGTCGTCGACGAGAATCCGCACGACTCGAACGGTCAGCACGCGATTCGGCTCGATCACGGGGACCAGTTCGCTATCGAAGGCATCAGTATCGACATCCCCCAACCGAACGGCGACGCGATCAGGATCATGAACGGCGTCGACACCACCTCGATCGTGAACTCGGAGATTTCCGTCGCCGACGGGTTGAGCAACGGTATTCGGATCGACCCCGAGGCGGGAGCGACGGCGATCCAGGACGTCGACATCGAGATCGACGGGAGCGCAAACGCGGTTCAGATCCACGGGCAGGACGCCGGAGCGGTCGACCTGCAAGACGTTCGAATCACCGGCGACGCGGACGGTTCGACGATGCGCCACGCGATCCTCTGTAAGCGAAACGGCTGTCGGTTCGACGGACTCTCGGTCGAACAGCACGGCCCCAACAAGCGACGCGGCATCGAGTTGCGGGGCGACGACGCGACCGTCGTCGACTCGGCGTTCACGACGACGCACACGCCGATCGTCGTCCACGGTGCGGATGCCGTCACGATCGAGAACTCTTATGCCGACTCCGTGGATGATGTGAGCTCCCTGACTATCATCAGCGACTCCGGTTCCGTCTCCCTCGCGAACAACGAGTTCCCCGACGGGGTTCGAGACACTCGGTAAGGCAGTGGGGGCGTCGAATCAGACACGGCGCGATTCGTTTCAGGCTCGAGCGTTCGGAGGATTTTTGCACCGACGCTGTCGGAGATCCGTCTCCGCCTCGATTCAGGATCGGTTTTGCCACTTGCGAATTTGCTCGCGGCGAGAAGCGGGCCGGGCGCGATTATGAACTACGCGAAGACGGTCACTCGCTTCGCTCGCGCTGCGACTTCTCTACTTCAAATCGCTTCGGATCCGTTACCTGTCGCTCACGGATTTGTTCGCGACAGGAAAGCGGGCCGGGCGCGATTTGAACACGCGACCGTCTGATTAAGAGTCAGACGCTCTGCCGGACTGAGCTACCGGCCCTGTACCTGCGACTTTCCCTCCGTCGTTCAAATACGTTTCCCTTGGCGGGCAGCGTGGCAGTGATCCACGGGCGTGACAGTCACTCGGTCTCGAGTCACCCGAACTGAACCATCACTTTGTGCCACTCTTCGGGAGCGTTAAGTGCGGCCGGTCCGACCACTCGGGCATATGAGTACGGGGGTTACGATTTCGTCGATCTCTGACTACGCTATCTTGGGCTGTGGGAGCGTGGGCTACGCCGTCGCGGAGGAACTCGTCGAACAGGGGAAGGACGTCTTCATCGTCGATCAGGACGAGAGCCGCGTCGAATCGCTCCGTGACCAGGACCTGGACGCCCGAACGGCCGACATCCGGGAATCCGGCGTCGCCGACCTCGTTGCCGACCGCGATGTCATCCTCATCCTCGCCTCGGACGTCGAGTCCAACAAGCGCGCCGTCGAACACATCCGCAAGAGTGACGGCGACCAGTTCATCGTCGCCCGCGCGAGCGACCCCGTCTCCGGCGACGAACTCTCCGAACTCGGGGCCGACATCGTCATCAACCCCTCCACGGTCATCGCCGAATCCGCCCTGCGTGCCCTCGAGTCGGGCGAACTCGAGTACAATGCGGGAAAGCTCGCGGAGATCGTCGAGCAGACGTCGACGCGGCTGGCGATCGTCACTCAGGACAGCCCGGATCCGGACTCGATCGCCAGTGCAGCGGCGCTACAGGCGATCGCCGAGCATCTCGGCATCGAATCCGATATTATCTATCTCGGGGATGTCGGCCACCAGGAGAACCGAGCGTTCGTCAATCTGCTCGGGATCGACCTCGTCCAGTGGGACGAGATCGAGGACCACTCGATCTACGACACCGTGGCCTTAGTCGATCACGCGACCTCGGGCGAGATGGACCTCCCGATCGATATCGTCATCGATCACCATGAATCCGAGACCGAGAACGGGGTCGAACCCGAGTTCGTCGACATCCGACCGAACATGTCCTCGACGTCGACGATCATGACGAAGTACATTCAGGAGTTCGACATGAACGTCTCCGAGGAGGTCGCGACGGCCTTACTCTACGGTATCCGCGCGGAGACGCTGGATTTCAAACGCGACACGACCCCCGCCGATCTGACCGCCGCCGCTTACCTCTATCCGTTCGCGAACCACGACACCCTCGAGCAAGTGGAGTCGCCGTCGATGTCCCCCGAGACGCTGGACGTGCTCGCGGAGGCCATCACGAACCGGGACGTCCAAGGGAGTCACCTCGTCTCCAACGCGGGTTTCGTTCGCGACCGCGAGGCGCTGACCCAGGCCGCCAGCCACCTGCTCAATCTCGAGGGGGTCACCACGACCGCCGTCTTCGGGATCGCCGACGAGACGATCTTCCTCGCCGGTCGCTCGAAGGACATCCGCATCAACATCGGCAAGGTGCTCGACGACGCCTACGGAGAGATCGGCGAGACGGCCGGCCACTCCACGCAAGCAAGCGCGGAGATCCCGCTGGGGATCTTCACCGGGATCGAGATCTCGGAGGACACGCGGGAGACGCTGCTCGAGTTGACCGAAGAAGCGGTCAAGCGGACGCTATTCGACGCGATGGGCGTCGAAGGAGGGGGCAGCGAGGGCTCGAACGGGAGCTGAGACGATCGCAGAAATCAGTTACGCCAGCAGTTCGTCTTCTTCTTCGTCGGGTTCGCGGACGCGTTCGACGACATCGTTGATGAGAATGACGTCGCCGACGGAGCGGACCCAGCGGTAGGGGACGATGATTCCCTGTCCGCTGCGGGCTTCGTCTGCAAACAGTTCGCTGTTCAGGTTCGCAAGTGCGAGTCCGGTGACGGCTTCGCTGTCGATATTCAGTCGGAGATCTTCGACTTCGCCGACGAAGACGCCGTTGTTCGAGTAGACCTCGCGGCCGACGAGGGACGTAATTTCTTGGGGAGTGTCGTCCATGTCTGGCCTCATGCGCGGTGGACTCTTAACTTTTAGTCAGACGTGATAGGCCCCATCTATACTGTGCGGCTGGAAAACAGAACGACGGAGTCTATCCACATTGCTGAAAATAGCTCTCCGTTGAGAATCACAATGCCCACATAGCCAATCCAATACTGAGGGTGATACCGATAAGTCCGATCACTGTGTAGTATAACGATTGGCACATTTTCTGCACCGAACGGAGAAGCGGAATGCGTGTAGATTTACCCCAGAATCGAGTCGACGGCGGCGTGATCCGATAGCAGTCGTTGCATCCAGTCGACGGTGTCGGCGTCTCGAGTCCGGCCGCTGCGGACGACGTCCTCGGCGCGTTCGACCGTCGTGAGGGTGTCCGTCTGCACCGCGAGGATCGGGACGCCCTTCTCGCTGGCCTGTCCGACGATCGCTCTCGGGGGCCGGTGGCCGCCGGTGAGGATGAGACAGCGGACGCCGGGCGCCTCGAGCGCGGCGGTGTGGATCTCGGCGCGGTCGCCCCCGGTGATGACGGCGGCGTCTTTCGTCCGTCGGAAGTGTCGCAGGGCACTGTCCGGCCCCATCGCGCCGACGGTAAAGCGTTCGACGTAGCCGTCCTGCCCGTCATCGACGAGTATCGACGCCCCGAGCTCGTCCGCGAGTTCGGCGACCGTCACGCCCGACAGCTCCCGTTCGCTCGGGAGCACCCCGTGGACCGGAATCCCGCGCCCCTCGAGGAAGGGGACGACGTCCGTCTCGAGTCCGTCGTAGGGCGCGTCGGAAACGTCGTTGAAGACGACGCCGGCGAGTCGGTCGCCGAACCGGTCGGCGGCGGCGATGACGTCGTCGACGTCCGCAGGACGCTCGTAGGGCGCGACCAGCAGCACGCGCGCGTCGAGGAGGTCGGCGATGTCGGGGTCCGCGAGGTCGACGATGCCGCCGACATCGTACCGGCCGCCGCCCTCGACGAACAGCCGGTCGCGATCGGCCGCGAGCGTCTCGAACGCCTCCCGGACGCGGTCGCGCAGCTCGTCCGGATCTTCGCGCCCGCGGATCGCCTGTTCGATAAACGTCGGCGAGTAGACGACCGGCTCGAGGTCGTGCATCTCGGCCTCGAGTCCGAGCAGTTCGCGGGCGAGCAGCGGGTCCTCGTCGAGGGTCTTCCCGACGTTGCTCTGCAGCCGGGTGCCCTTCGGTTTCATATAGCCGACGCTGTCCCCTTCGTCCCGCGCGAGCCGGGCGAGCGCCAGCGTGATGGCCGTCTTGCCGGTGCTCTCCTCGAGCGAGCTGACGAGCAGCGTCTCGGCGGTAGTGTGAGGGGACGTGCTGTCGGTTCCGCTATCGGTGTCGGTATCGCTGTCCGCTGATTCGGGTTCTATATCGGTGTCGGTCATGGTTTCTCCGTGTCGAGTTCATCCGGATCGACGGTGAGTCGCAGATCGATCGCCTGTACGCCCTTCGGGCCGGCCACGAGCGGGTTGATATCGAGTTCGAGGATCGACGGGAAGTCCGTCACCAGCTGGGAGAGTCGCTGGATCGTCTCGACGACGCGCTCGATATCGGCGGGCTCGCGGCCGCGTGCACCCCGCAACAGCGGTGCCGCCTGAATCTCATCGACCATGTCGCGGGCCTCGCCCTCGCCGATCGGCGCGACGCGGACCGAGGTATCCTCGAGGATCTCGACGAAGATGCCGCCGAGCCCGAACAGCAGCAACGGGCCGAACTGCGGGTCGCGGTTCATCCCGACAATGGTCTCGGTCGCGGACTCGAGATCGAGCATCTCCTGGACCTGCACGCCGATGATCGTGGCGTCGGGCTGGTAGTTTCGCGCTCGAGCGACCACGTCCTCGTAGGCGTCGTAAACGTCCTCGTCCGCCACGCCGACTTTGACGCCGCCGATGTCGGACTTGTGCGAGATGTCGGGACTGACGATCTTCAGGACGACGTCGCCGGCGATCGATTCGGCGACCTCGCGGGCGCGGTCGGGGTCGTCGACGATCTCCCCCTTCGGGGTCGGGATGCCGTAGGCCTCGAGCAGGTCCATCGACTCCACGCCGAGGCGGTTGTCATCCCGCCGCTTGACGCGCGTCAGGATCTTGCGGGCGCGTTCGCGATCGACGTCGAACGTCGCGGGCTCGTCGACCGTGCGCTCGCGAATATCGCGGAAGCGAGCGAGCGCGTCGAGTCCCGAGACCGCTCGAGCGGGATCGAAGTAATTCGGAACGCCAGACTCGCGCAGCGTTTCCTCGGCGTCGCGCGCCCGTTTCCCGCCCATAAGACACGTGACAACGGGCGTTTCATGGGCCTCGAGCGTCTCGACTACTCGCTCGGCGAGGTCGTCGTACGAGAGGACCGCGGTCGGCGCGGCGACGACCACGGCGCTGCCGACGTTCGGATCCTCGAGCGCGATCTCGAGGGCCTCGCCGAACCTGTCGACGTCGGCGTCGCCGATGGCGTCGATCGGGTTGTAGACGTTGGCCTCGTCGGGCATCGCGTCCGCGAGCGCGTCGATCGTCTCGTCGGTGAAGGAGGCCATCTCGAGCGACGAGTCGCCGACGGCGTCGGTCGTCAGGACGCCGGGGCCGCCGGCGTTAGTCACGACCGCAACGCCGTCGGTCTCGGGCTCTGGGAGCCCCGAAAGCGCCCGCGCGTAGTCGAACAGTTCCTGGACCGAGCGGGCGCGCAGGACGCCGGCCTGCTCGAGACCCGCCTCGTAGGCCCGTTCGCTGCCGGCTATCGCGCCGGTGTGCGAGGAGGCGGCCTGCGCGCCGGCGTCCGTCCGGCCCGATTTGACGAGCACGATCGGCGTCTCTGCAGTGACGTCGCGGGCCGCTTCGATGAAGTCCCGACCGTCACCGATGTCCTCGAGGTAGCCGATGATGACGTCGGTGTCCGGGTCGTCGCCCCACTCGCGGACGAAGTCCGCCTCGTCGAGCACGGTCTTGTTGCCCAGCGAGACGACGTCCCGAAAGCCGATTCCCTGTTCGTTGGCCCAGTCGAGGACGGCGGTGATGAACGCACCCGACTGGCTCATGAAGGAGATCGAGCCCTCGAGCGCGCTCTCGGGGCCGAACGTGGCGTTCATGCCGTTCGACGTGGCCATGATCCCCAGACTGTTCGGGCCAACGACGTTGAGGTCGCGCTCGTCGGCGAGAGCGCGGAGTTGCCGTTCGCGCTCGGCACCCTCGCCGCCGGTCTCCGCGAAGCCCGCGGTGATGACGACGACGTTCTCGGTGCCCGCCTCGGCGAGGTCGCGGATCGACTCGATCACGATCTCGGGCGGGACCACGACCACCGCCAGATCGATCGGCGGGGCGCTCGACGCGTCCGGATAACACTCGAGCCCGAGCACCTCGTCGCGCGACGGGTTGACCGGGACGACCTCGCCCGCGAACTCGTCGCGCAGGTTCTCGAGGATCGCCCGGCCGACCGCGCCCTCGCGGTCGGTCGCGCCGACTACGGCGACGGTCTCGGGATCGAAGAGTGCGGATAACCGTCCCATCGTTCGCAGGTTGGCGAAGTAGCGTGTTAAGTGTGCGGCGTGTTCCAGCCGAATGGAAGTCGGACGGTTCCGGACGGCGGTCGTCGGTCGTCGGTCGTCGTTCGAGACACCGGGTATCGTCACACGATGCCGAGTGAGCCGAAATATAGTAGCCGCTGAAACGATTCACACACTGATCGCAACGCACTCGTGCGATTAGGTATGCAGTGACTTTCAGTGGCTACTATAGATCCACACCCGTCTGCTGTGACGCGCAACGTTTATCACACATCTATCAGTAGTAGTGTATATCTCGTCGACATCTCTCCGTCGGTCCGGAACTGTCGCTGCCGGCACCGCAGCGCTGGGTGTGGTCAGCCTCCTGACCGCGGCGTTGCTGTTCGCGGCGATTCCAGAAAACCCGCCCGGTGACGGGTTCGCGGCCGGCCTTACCGGCATCTTCGTGTTGCTGTCCGTGATCGCGGGCCTCCTCGCGCTCGTGGAATCGGGATCGCTGTATTTCGTCACGCGTCTGCGGGAGCCATCCGAACGGTCGCAACGGGCGCTCACGATAGGGGCCGTCGCCGGGAGCCTCTCAATTCTTCTGCTGGTCGTCCCCATGCTGGTCGCACGAGTGTTCAACATACTGGTCCCCGGTCCCGCGTGGGGGCCCGGAATCGGGCTCGTACTCGTCCCGATCGGGATCGGCTGCTCGATGCTCGGCGTCGTCTTTCAGCACCTCGACGGATCCCGGACTCGAGCCCGCACGTAACGGTTCGCGGCCCGTTAGCGAGTCGAAATGGCTGCCGTCGACCGGCTCGAGGCGAAAATCGCGAGCAGGTAGCAGGCGATGGCGACGACGACGATCGAGCCGCCGGTGGGCAGTCCCTGGGAAATCGAGAAGACGAAGCCGCCGATGACGGCCACCTGTCCGAAGAGGATCGAACAGTAGAGCGTCTCGCGAAAGCTGTGGGCGACCTGCGTGGCCGCGGCGACGGGGACGACGAGCATCGCGGCGACGAGGATCACGCCGAGGATCTGCATCGCGCCGACGACGACGACGGCCGTCATCACGATCAGCAGGGTGTTGTACCACGTCACGTTGAGCCGCGCGACGCGGGCGGCCTGTTCGTCGAAGGTGATGAACAGGAGCTGCTTGTAGGTCGCGACGGTGACGATCACGACGACCACACTGATGACGGCCATCAACCGCGCACCCGAGGGAGTGACGACCGAGATGTTCCCGAAGAGGTAGCCCTCGACGTTGAATCCGGTCATCCCGCGGCCGTAGCTGATAATCAGTGTGCCGACGGCGAAGCTGCCGGTCAACATGATCGCGATCGGCACGTCGCCGTAGGTGTTGGTCCGCTCAGCTAGCCACTGGACCCCGAGCGCGCCCAGAATCCCCACGACCAGCGCGACGAGCATCAGCGAACCGTCCCAGCCCGTCGTCGCGCTCACGAGGAGGCCGACCGCGACCCCGGCGAAGGCCGTGTGTGCCAGCGTCTCGCCGATCAGCGCCATCTCCCGATGGACGAGATAGGTGCCGACCAGCGGCGCGACGACCCCGATGAGGATCCCCGTCGCGATCGAACGCCACATGAACGGATGGTAGAAGACGTTCGTCCCGAGGTAGTAATCCGCCCACCAGCCCGCAATTCTGGCCTGATCGTACAGTTCGCCAACAACGGGAACCCCGCGCAACGCGTCGATAGCGAGGAGGCCAACCATCGCGACTGCGAGGATTGCGGTGAGGCCAATTCCGACGTGCTCGAGCCGACGACGGAGAGAGTTGTGCTTCGTCATCGGATCTCAGTGGTGGTGGTGGACGACCTGTCCCGTCGCGCCGTAGGCCTCGGTCAGCGCGTCGCTCTCGACGAACGATTCAGTGTCGCCGTGGTGGTACAGTTCTGTATTGATGCAGGCGATCCGGCTCGCCCGGTCCGTGACGACGCCGATGTCGTGTTCGATCAGGATGATCGCGATTCCCGACTCGTTGAGCGACTCGAGCAACTGGTAGAACGCGTCGCGGGATTCGGCGTCGACGCCGACGGTCGGTTCGTCGAGCGCCAGCAGGTCGGCCTCGGAGGCCAGCGCGCGTGCGATGTAGGCCCGCTGGCGCTGACCGCCGGAGAGCTGGTTGACTTGCCGGTCCGCGAGGTTGGCAATTGCGACCGTCTCGAGGGCCTCGTCGACGGTCGCGTGATCCTCGTCGGTCAGTCGGCTATGGCCCGCGTGGGCGAACCGTCCCATCGTGACGACTTCGCGGACGGTGACCGGCATCGAGCCGCCGCGGTTGGTCGCCTGCTGGGAGACGTAGCCGATCCGTTCGCCGTCGTCGAAGTCGTCGACGGGTTCGTCGAACAGTTCGATCGAGCCGCTATCGGGACTGCGAAGTCCGAGCATGAGGTGGAGGAGCGTGGTCTTCCCCGAACCGTTGGGGCCGATCAGCCCGAGGAAATCGCCCTCTTCGACCCGTAACGAGACGTCCTTCACCGCCGGCTGCGCGCCGTAGGCGAACGTCACGTTCTCGAGGTCGACGACGGTCACTGTGCGTCTAGTGCCTCTCTGAACGCGGGGACGTTTATTTCTTCCATCTGCTCGAGGTAGCCCCAGCCTTCGTCCTGCCACGTCGCGAGGGTGCCCGAGAGGTGCGTGATCGCCATCGCGTCGGTCGCGTCGGTGTCCCGAAGGATGGTGTTGACGAGCGGCGGGTACTGTCCGTCGCGCTCTTCGAAGGGACTGTAGAGGATCGTCTCGATTCCCTCCTCGTCGACCAGTTCGGTCGTCGCCGAGATATCGCTCTGACTCGGTTCCTGTGGGCTGACGCCGGTCGGCGTGTGGATTTCGAACCCGTATCGCTCCTGGAGATAGGTAAACGAGTCATGGCCGGCAAAGACGGCGATCTGACGGTCAGCTGCGTCGACAAGGTCTTCGAATCGCTGGTCGAGGGCTGCGAGGTCGTCCGTGTACGTGGCGGCGTTTTCCTCGTAGGTCTCGGCGTTGTCCGGGTCGGCATCGGCGAGTCCCGACGCGATGGTATCGACGATATCCTGCGCGAGCACGGGGTCGAGCCAAACGTGGGGATCCACCGACGACTGGTCGTGATCGTGGCCGTCAGGGGTCTCGTCGCCGTGGTCGTCCTCGCTGTCGTGAGCATGGATGTCGACCTCGTGGTCCCAGCCGAGCAGTTCCCCCTCGAGTCCCTCGAACCCGTCGATCACGGCGACGGTATCGTAGTCGGACTCGAGCGTCGCCGCGATATCTTGGGCCCACGAAAATTCCGGCGTATCGAAGTAGACGAACGCGCCAGCGTCGGCGACGTTCCGAGTGAGATCGCCGCTCGGCGACCAGCCGTGGCCGGGCTGGCCGGCTCCGACCGGGTTCTCGAACTCGATCGCGTCGCCGCTCACCTGCTCGGCCCAGTCCCAGAGGGTGAAGAAGGCGGCGTAGCCGGTCTCGAGGTCCGCGTTCGTCGCGTCGATGTCGTCGAGACAGCCGGCGACGGTGCCGGCCGCGAGCGCGCCGGCTCCCCCTTTGAGCAGCGCGCGTCGTGTCGGGTTCATACTCGGGACTGGTCCCGCCGGAGTATAAGAGTTATTATCCTATAGGTGGTTTTTGTTAACTGCACCGCGAGATGGTCGAGTCTATTAACAATAACTGGCGATATAGCGAACTGAGTTAGTAGTCCGGTCGTCTCGAGCGAAGTCGATCCAGTGTCGTCGACGGGTTGGGATTACCTGCGACACGATCACTCGAGCGAGACCTCGAGTTGCGTCCCGTCCAGTCGACGATAGGCCGACGAGCGGCCCGGATCGGAATCGCGAACCACCTCGAACGCCTCGAATCGGATCACGAGCCGCCCGGGATCGATCGTCGCCCGGAGGACGGGGCCGCAACTCGTCACGACGACGTAGGGCGGTCCCGCCACGGGACTCGCCCGGAGGTCGTAGCCAGTAGCCTCGACCGCGTCGGCGAGGACCCCAGGCAGGGCCTCGAGTATTCCGGTTTCCTCGAGGAGTCGGCGAAGTCCGTCGGCGACCGCGTGGCTGTCCGTCGTTCTCGAGGTATCCCAGGGGTCGGCGACCGCGTCAGCGCAGGCGTCGATCCCGGCGACGATCGGCGCGTGATCCGTCTGGATCCGTCGCCGAGCGTCACGAACTGGATGGGACACGGCTTTCGGTGGAACGGGGACTTACAAAGATGTCCCGACTCGAATCGCATCCATGGCACAGAATCACTCTCACGGGGCTCGTTTCGCTGGATTCTGGTTGAATTATCCGCTGCGTAGCCGTGTTTATTGAGCAGGATGCTCGGTGTGAATTCGATGAAAGAAATGTCCTGCTATCGTGGCACCAGGGAATCGCCACACCCTCCCCAGCCGATTGGTGCTCACGGGCGCGCAGCGCCCGTCTGCTCACGGCGGCTCCGCCGCCGTTCGCATGGTATACGGGACCTTTGGTCCCGCACTATTCGCTCATCCACTGTCAGAGCACGCTCTGACAAGCCTTCGTTCACTCCGTTCACGAAGACCTCGCGCAATATCGTCGGCCACCCTCGCTACCACTCGGATGGCCGACAGCGCACGCCACCGCATGCCGGTTGGCTGGCCCGGAGTAATACGTGGTTCCTCCGTACCGCACCGCAGATAGCAGATCGAGACGAGGAACTCGTTCTCTACCGGTCGATCGCTTACCGGTCCAACGCTACTCGTTTCGACTCTCGACGGACCCAACGGTTAGCGTCCGGACCCGCCGCAAGACGCCGCGTGCCCGCCGTCGCCACGACGACCCCTGACTGGCCGCCAGTTCGCGCCGAAGCCGCTCGTTTTCGTCCTCGAGCTCCCCCTTGTCCGCCTCGAGGCGATCAATCCGGGCCTCGAGGGCGTCGACGCGATCCTCGAGTCGGTACCGACGGGTTCGCTGGGCGTCCCGGTCGTTTCGCAACTGATCGCGCTCCCGCCGGAGTTCGGTCAGTCGGGCCTCGAGACGGTCGCGTTCGTACCGGGTCGAATTGACGAAGGGATCGCGGTCCGCATCTTCGGGAATCGTCTCGAGCGATCCGTCTCCGGCGGCCGTCTCGTCGGAGTCGATCTCGATGTGCCCCGACCGTGTCGCGTTGACGACGCCGCCCACGAGCAGTATCAGGCCGCCGAAGTAGAGCCACGTCAGTAAGAGGAGGATCGCCCCGATCGGGCCGGCCGACTCGGAGCTACTCGAGATGGCGACGTAGATCTGGAAGAGCGCCTGAAGCGCTGCCCAGCCGACGGCGGCGACGATAACGCCCGGGAGTACCTCCCGGGCCGAGACATCGACATCGGGGAAGAAGTAGTACATCGGGAGAAATGCGATCGTCAGCCCGACCACGAGCAACAGCGGGTTCAACACTCCGAGGAAGGGAATGTTCGGGAAGAACGCGAACGCAATGGTGGTCATCGCTGCGGCGACCAGCGCGACGCCGATCGTCCCGAAGACGACGGCACCGTCTTGGAGTTGATCGACGAGTGAGTTCTCCTCGGTCGACGCGTATATCTCCGAGAAAGCGGTGTCCAATCCCCGAAAGATCTTCAATGATCCCCAGACGAGTGCGACGAGCCCGATGATCGACGTGCCGACGCTGCCGGTATCGCCTTCGATCCCGTCCTCGAGGATGATCTGCCCACTCTCGGGGAGGAATCCTTCGGTCGTCGAAGAGACCTGCTGGGCGAGCGCCTCGTCGCCGACGAACGAGACGAGAAAGAAGACGAGGACGAGCAGCGGAATCAGTGAGATAAACGCCTGATAGGCGATTCCTGCGGCCATGAACGTCACGTTCTTCTCCTGGATCCCCGCGACAACCGACTTTCCGAAGGGAACCGCGCTGCGGACGTTGATACCCATACCGCAGTCTCCGCCACAAACCCGGATAGGACTCCGGCTTGCAACCACGCGGTTCACCTGGTCGGTGCTCTGAACGTCGCCCCATCAATCCGACCTGTCCTCAAGCAACGGGCGCACCGCTTCGCGCGTCGGTAACGCCGCCATCGCTCCCCTGCCAGTGGTCGCTGTCGCGGCGACCGCGTTCGCGAACGCCACCGCGTCCGCGAGCGCTCGCCCGTTCCGCAGGGCGGTGATCGCTCCGGCGACGAACGCGTCACCGGCCCCCGTCGTATCGACAGTCTCGACATCGAACCCCGGGTGAGCAACTGCGTTCGCGGCCCACGGCGCGCCGTCGTCCGCGACGGCGACCGCACCCTTGTCACCCCTAGTCACGAAGACGGTGTGGACCGATCCGTCTTCGATCGCTGCCCGCGCGTGTTCGGTCGATGACCCACCATCAAAACCGAGCGCTTCGAGCTCCGCCGCCGTCGCGAGACAGACGTCGACGTGAGCGAGCGCGTCGCCCACCACGCTCGCGAACGTCTCCAGGTTCGGCCATAGCGCCGGCCGCAGATTCGGATCGAACGAGACCGTACAGCCCGCGGCCGCGGCTCGCTCGAGCAGGTCCAGCGTTGCCGCGCGCGACGATCCGCTGGAGAGGGTGACGCCGCCGGCGTGGACCCACTCGCAGTCGGCCAGCGTGTCGTCGTCGATCCGACCGGGCTCGAGGCGCGTGTCGGCGGTTCCATCCCGGTAGAAGGTGAACGCGCGTTCGCCGGTCTCGTCGTGGGTGACGAACGCGAGCGTCGTCTTCGCGCCCGGATCGCGCTCGACGAACCGGATGGGGAGGCCATCGTTCTCGAGGACGCGCTCGAGGTACCGGCCGAACGGATCCGCCCCGACGCGAGTCCAGAACAGCGGTGGGCGCTCGAGACGGGCCAGCGCGACGGCGACGTTCGCCGGGGCCCCGCCGGGGCGGCGTTCGAAGCCGGCGACGTCCTCGAGCGGGCCGGCCTGTTCGGGAACCCAGTCGATGAGCGTTTCGCCGGCGACGAGGACCTCGGAAGACATGCTCGAGTGTCCGCCACCGACGGCGGTAGTTCTGTCGACAGGTAAGCTATATACAAGGGAGGTTACAAACGGAATATACTCGTATGAAACACAGTTCACGTCGCAGATTGCTCGCAGCCGGGATGAGCCTCACCGCACTGAGTGCGGGTTGTCTCGACCGCCTTTCAGATGACGAGGCCGCTGACTCGGAGGAACCGGACGAGAGCGACGGGAACGATGGGAGCGACCTGTCTCCCCTCGAGCGCTGGGTCCCCGCATCGGGGAGTTCGGAACTCCTATTTCACTACCGGGACCTCACTGCGGTTCGGCAGTACGAGAACGAACTGCGAGCGGACGTGGTCGAATCCGTTCCAACGCTGCCGGACGGAGAGGGTCGCGAGGTCGTCGAGCAGGTAACGGACGGCGAGTCGGCAGTAGATTCCGTGTGCAGGTTCGGTTCCGAGGGCGTTGCCGGGAACGTCGTCGTTTCCGGCTCGTTCGATCCCGGTGCAGTCGACACCGACCTCGAGTCGCCGGCCGGCGATTTCGAGGTCTTCGAGCGCGACGACGTCTCGGTCGCCGTCTCCGCGGAGACGGTCGTCGTCAGCCCTGCCGACGGCGCGGATCTCGAGGTGATCCTCGAGGCGGGCGTCGAGGGAACCGATCGCCGAATCGATGCGCACGGGAACTTCGCGCAGTTGACAGAGCGAGTCGGCGCCGGGACGTTCCTGTGGGGCGAATACGAAGGGAGCGACGACGGTGACGGGGCCGCCGTTTCGTGGACGCTCGGTGCCGATACGACGACATATTCACGTATCGCCGTCTATGTCGACGCCGATGGAACGGACGAGTTTGAGGAATCTTTCACGGACCAGCCCGACGATGTGACGGTCGAGACGGACGGCAACGTCGGCATCGCGACGCAAACGATCCCGACCGAGGAGTACGAGTATCAGGACATGTTCGCCGAACGCGGTAGCCAACCGACGGAGCCGTATGCAGGGGTGAGCCTCGATACCAATCGGAAACCGAACGCGGTCGTCGTGATGTATCACTCGAGTGGCACCGCAGACCGGGTCGAGGTGCGCGACGAGAGCGGGGTCCGCGTCGAGTTGACCGAGGTCGGCCAGGCCGAGACGATCGAGTACGAGTCCGGCACGTCGGCGACGATCACCGTCGTCGCCGTCAGAGACGGCGAGGAGAACGTCCTCATAACCGAACCCGTCTCGTTCTGAGAGAGGCTCAGAGAGCGTTTTCGGGATGGGAACAGCGTGTAGAAACCGATAGCGAATCGATAGCAGTCGGCCGGTCTACAGGATAATGCTCCTCTCGCGCATCATTGCGTGGATCGAGGCGTCGAGGCCTTCGCGGCCGATCCCCGAGTCCTTGTTGCCGCCGAAGGGCACGTCCCCGAGGCCGTGGCTCGGCGCGCCGTTGATCCGGACCGCACCGGCGTCGATGCGCTCTGCCATCCGCATCGCGCGTTTGTAGTCGCTCGTGAAAACCGCCGCGTCGAGCGCGAGATCCGAACCGTTCGCGATCTCGAGGGCCTCGGCCTCGTCTTCGAAGGTCGTGATCGCGGCGATGGGGCCGAATTGCTCCTCGTCGACGATGCGGGCGTCGTGCGGGACGTTCGCGAGCAGCGTCGGTTCGAAGAACTGGGTGGCGAGTTCGTCCGGCACGCCCTCGGGGGCGCGTCGCTCGCCACCGCGGACGAGTTCGGCTCCCTTCTCGAGGGCGTCCTCGACAAGCGTTTCGACCCAGTCGGCTTGGTCCTCGCTAATGAGCGGACCGAAGGCGGTGTCCTCGCCGAAGAGGTCGCCGGCCTGCCAGGCGTCCATCTGGCCGTCGATCAAGTCGACGAGATCGTCGTGGATCGACTCGTGGGCGAGCACGCGCGAGATGGCCGAACAGCGCTGGCCGGCGTACTTGAAGGATCCTTTGGCACAGTTGCCCGCGACGTCGGTGAGGTCGGCGTCGTCGAAGACGACCGCCGGAGCGTTGCCGCCGAGTTCCATGTGCAGATTCACCATGCCGCTCTCGCGGGCGACGTGTTTGCCCGCGCCCGAGGAGCCGGTCATGGCGATCGCGTTGACGCGGTCGTCGCCGGCGAGCACGTCGCCGATCTCGCTGGCCTGACCGGGGACGAAATTGAACGCGCCGTCTGGAATCCCGTCGACGTCGGTGATAACGTCGGCGAGGATCGCTGCGGAGATGGGGGTCTTGCTGGCGGGCTTGAGCAGCACGCTGTTACCGGCCGCGATCGCGGGCGCGACCTGTAACGCCGTCGTCGCCAGGGGATAGTTGTAAGGCGTGATACAGAGGACGGCACCGATTGGCTCGTGCTTGACGATCGCTTGCCATCCCTCGTGACCCGCCGTCGAGCCCTCGCGGTACTCGCCCGTGCTGACGACGTTGCGCGCCTCCTCTGCCGCTCGGTCGAAGCGCTCGGCCGCCTGTCCGACCTCGCCGCGAGCCGACGAAATCGGTTTCCCAGCTTCGCGGACGATAACCTCCGCAATCTCTTCCTCGCGCTCACGGAGTCGGTCAGCGATCGTTTCACACCACTCGGCGCGCTCGACGACCGTGGTCTCCCGCATCTCTGGTTTGATCTCGTGGGCCGCCGCGAGGGCGGCTCGGGCCTCCGTCGGCCCTGCTGCGGCGATCTGCGCGAAAGTTCCGCCCTCGGCGAGGTCCGAAACCGACAGTACGTTCTCGGTCTCGAGCCACTCGCCGTCAACGTAGAGCCGCTCTCGCCGCTGTGCGATTCTGGTTGCCATAGTCGTCCCTTGGAGCGCATCACTGAAAATGTTTACTCAGACCCGAAAAAATAAAGAATATATTGATGGTGTCGTTCGGTAACACGTTCGGACCTCCCGGGCGAATAAATAGCTGTATATCGAGAAAACAACTTTAGGTATACCAAAGAAATCTTCACTCAGGGGAAGGCTTTATGTGGAATGCGCGCCTACTGAAGAGTAGGATGAGTACTCAAAAGACCGTCCGCCAATCGGCAGACAGCGTCGAGGAGAACGAACTTCGCCTCGAGCAGGAAAAGTCCGAGCAGATCGTCGACGCGCTCAACACGGAGCTGGCCAACTCCTACGTCCTCTACCACCAACTGAAGAAACACCACTGGGTCGTCGAGGGCGCGGAGTTCCTGCCGCTCCACGAGTTCCTCGAGGAGGCCTACGAACACGTCGAGGAAGGTGCCGACGTGATCGCCGAGCGAGCGCAGGCGCTGGGCGGCGTCCCCGTCTCGGGTCCGTCGAACCAGGAGGATCGCGCCACCGTCGAGTTCGAGGGCGAGGACGTCTACGACGTCCGAACGATGTTCGAGAACGACCTCGAGATGTACGGCGAGATCATCGAGTCGATGCGCGGCAGCATCGAACTCGCCGAGAACCTGGGCGATCCCGCGACCGCCGAGATCCTCCGCGAGATCCTCGTCACGCTCGAGGAAGACGGCCACCACTTCGAGCACTACCTCGAGGACGACACGCTGGTGCTCGAGGAAGCGACTCACTGAGGATTCGAGCACGAGCCCGCGTCGACGGTCGCTAGCGTCAACCGATTTTTCGCAAAGCGAGAGAGAGAAGCGGGGCGTTCGCGTCGCGATACTGTCGCACCGAGCGAGACCTCGAGCGGGGGCGCGCTCAGCGTTCGAGGTCGACCGCCAGATCCGTCGCGATCCAGCCGTCGCAGTTGTCTCGTTCGGTAAAGACGATCTTTCCGGGGCGGGTCTCGTGACTCGTCACGACCGCCGCCGGCTCTTCGACTGTTTCGTCGTGTTCAGGGTCCTCCCTGCGAGCGGGCACGTCCATCACGTGGAGTTAGGCGAGCCTAAATCTAAAAAGGTTTTGGTCGACCTAGGATACTGGGAGCTGACGGGTTTCGGAATCGATCCGGTGATTCGCGCGGGGTAGTGTCGAGCCCGTAGGGTTATCTCGCGCGGAGATAACATCCTTTTTCCCGATGCGACAAAATTCCCATCATATGAGTTCACACGAGAACCGCTCACAGGGAGCAATGGGTCTGCGCGGACGGCACCTGATCGCTCACCTGTTCGACGTCGACACCGAACGCGTCGAGTCGCTGAGCTGGCCCCTCGGCAGCCGCGTGACCGTCGATGCCAGCGCGGAGTCGCTCTTTCGACTCGCACACCGACGTTCCGCTCGAACCGTGACCGCGTTCGAAGTGACCGACTACACGTGCGTCCTCCGCCTTCGAACGCCCGTCGGGCGCGAGAAGTTTTACGGACTCGCCAACGCCGATATCTCGCCCGGTTCGACCGGAACCGACTGGGTTCGGACGGACTGAGACGGTCTGGTTTCATTGCGCTCCACGTGGAACGCTCGCGCATGGAGTACGACGTCGTTCAGGGCGATATCGCCGGACAATCCGCCGACGCGCTCGTCAACGCCGCCGGTACGAGCCTCCGGATGGGCTCCGGCGTCGCCGGCGCGCTCCGACGCGGTGCTGGCAACGAGATCAACGAAGCGGCGATGGAGCAGGGTCCCGTCGACCTCGGTGCGGTCGCGGTCACCGACGCCTACGATCTCGAGGCCGAGTACGTCATCCACGCCGCCGCAATGCCCCACTACGATGACGGCGAAGCGACCGCGTCGAGCATCCGGGAGGCCACGCACAACGCCCTCGAGAACGCCGACGAACTGGACTGTCAGTCGCTCGTGATCCCGGCGCTCGGCTGTGGTGTCGCCGGGTTCGATCTCGCCGACGGTGCCGCGATCATCGGCGAAGAAATCGCCGCGTACGAGCCCGATTCGCTCGAGGACGTGCGGTTCATCGCCTACAGCGACGAGGAGGTCGAGACGGTCAGGAAAGCGACGGGCGAAACCGTGTAGGCACGGACTGGAGACGGAAAACCCCCGTCTGTGACTCGGTTGTGGCTGCGATCACCGCTGTAGTATCGTCCCGCCGAACGCGCCTGACCGGAACGCCCTCAGATCGTGCAGCCGCGTTTCCAGGGATCAGGTCAGCGACAGCCCGCGAATCTCGACCGAATCCCCGTCCTCGACGCGGCCGATGCGCCGTCCGTCGGTCGTCGCGATCAACTCCTCGGCGCGATCGCCCGGAAGCGCGACGACGAACCCGGTGCCCATGTTGAACGTCCGGTGCATCTCCTCGTCGGTCACGTTGCCCTCCTCCTGGACGAACTCGAAGACCGGCTGAGCGGGCAGCGGCTTCTCGATCACGTACTCGTGCTCGCCCATCCGAAGCAGGTTCGTCCAGCCGCCGCCCGTGACGTGGGCCGCCGCGCGAACCCCGTGCTCGCGCATCGGCTCGAGCAGATCCGTATAGATCCGGGTCGGCCGCAACAGTTCCTCGCCGATCGTCCGCTCCGGATCGAGCGGGAACTCGTCAGTGTACTCGTGCTCGCGGGTCGTCGCTTCGCGAGCGAGAGTCAACCCGTTCGAGTGGATCCCGTTCGAGGGGAAGCCGACCAGCGCGTCGCCGACCTCGGCCTCGCCCGCGAAGATTTCGTCTTTGTCGGCCAGGCCGGCGCAGGTCCCCGCCAGATCGAACCCCTTTACGACCTCCGGCATGACCGCCGTTTCCCCGCCGAGCATCGTGAGATCGGCCTGCTCGAGGCCGACCGCGAGCCCCTCGCCGATCTGGTTCGTGAGCTCCTCGTCGGGCTCGTCGATCGCGAGGTAGTCGACGAACGCGACGGGTTCGACGCCCGCCGCGACGAGGTCGTTGACGTTCATCGCGATGCAGTCGATGCCGATCGTCGAGAAGTCCTCGATCGCCTCGGCGACGAGCAGTTTCGTTCCCACGCCGTCGGTCGCCAGCGCGAGATACCGGTCGCCGATATCGAGCAGTCCGGCGTACTCGGTCCGCAGGTCGCTCCCGAAGGCCTCGAGCAGCGCCGCGGTCGCGTCCTCGCTCGCGTCGATGTCGACGCCTGTCTCGGCGTACGTGAGTCGGTCCACGTCGGTTTCCTCGTCGTCCGTGTCGGTCATACTCGAAGGACCTCTCGGGGCGAGCAAAAGGTCACCGGTCCGGCGGAGGGATCGACATTGCCGCGGAGAGCGCTCGAGGCGGTTGTCGGAAACAAGTTCGACCCGGTTTCAGAAGAGCCCGACGAAGAAGACGACGTAACCGGCCAACAACGCGCTCGGAACGAACACCAGCGCGAAGACGCCCTTGTGCCACTTGAGGACGGACTTCCCGTCCAACGGCCCGAAGGGAATCATGTTGAACGCGGCCAGGAAGAGGTTGATCCAGATCCCCATCTGACCGATCACGCCCAGCATTCCGGGGAGGATCATCAACGGAAGGAAGAGGAGCGCGAGCAGGAGATTCGTGACCGGTCCCGCGAGCGCGATCAGTCCGTTCTCCCGTTCGGTGATCTGACCGCGATGGTAGACGGCCCCCGGTGCGGCGAAGAGGAAGCCGACGAGCGCGCCCATAATCGCCAGAAAGAGCATCTGATAATCGGCTCGAAACTCGGCGACCTGGCCGTGTTCGATCGCGACGACTTTGTGTGCGAGTTCGTGGAGCAAGAACCCCGTGCCGACGGTGACGAGGCTCAACACGACCATCTCTCCGAATAGCGCGACGTTTCCGCCGCGGTGGATCGGCTCGAACAGGAGCGCGAACGCGGCGCTGAGCGTGAGCCAGGCGACGGCGAGATCCCGCAGTTCCGTATCGCTGAACGTCAGTTCGGGATCGGGGTCCCGCTCGGTTCGATAGCTCATTACAGCAGCCCCCGAAGCAGTTCGAGACTGTTCTCGGCGCCCTCGAGCAGGAGCCCCATCAGGGCGTCGACGCCGCCGATCTCGGGCGCCAGCCACGGCAGCACGACGAACGGGAAGAGCCCGGTCGCGATCATGCTCCCGATGTTCGTGAGCGCGACGATCATGATCAGCCGGAACAGCGGCACGTCGAACATCGCCGACATGGCCTCGTCGACCGGTCGCTCGGTGTCGTCGATGATCTCGTTGAGCGTCTGGATGTCCCTGACGTTGACCGGTCGGGACTTGAGTTCGACGTAGCCGGCGAACCAGCCCGGCGCGAGCAGCGGGTTGATGCTCGTCAACCACGCGACCGCACCGCCGACGCCCGCGCTCGTCCAGTGCGCGCCGGCCAGCCGCGCCAGCGTGAACGCGAAGATTCCGTTGAACAGGAACCAGGCGACGAACACCTTCAGCAGGAACACGTTCCTGACCCCCGCCATGAGCAACAGGAAGAAGAAGGCGAAGAAGGCGACCATGATCAGGTAGCCCACGACCTTCAGCGGCGAAAACCGGCGGCTCGAGGCGGTGCCGGACAGCGACTCGATCGACGGGATTCCCTCGGGGTTCAGCAGATGTCGTTCGATGCCGGCTTTGTGACCGGCACCGACGACGGCGAGGACGTCGTACCCCTGCTCGCGGAGTTCGTGGAGATTGGACGCGATGTAGGCGTCGCGCTCGTCGATCAGGGCGTTCGCGCCGCCCGGACTGAACTGGCGGAACTCTTCCATCATGGCGTCGACGACGTTGCCGTCGGTCATCTCCTCGATGTCGACCTCCTCGATGTCCTCGACATCGCCGCCGAACGTGTCGAGCGAGAGGCCGAGGATCGCACCGATCGTCACGCCAATACCGAGCCCGGCCAGCGTTCCGACCGTCCCGCGAACCGCGTAGACGCCGACGTTCTCGACGCTCGCCGCGGAGAACGGCCCGACGAACGTCCCGGTGGCGACCAGTGCGAGACAGCCCGCGATACCGATAACGAGGCCGGCGAGCAGTCGCCCCGAAAAGCCAGAGAGGGCGCCGTCCGTATATCGCTCGACGGACTCGAGCGAGGGGAGAAAGATGAGACCGACGAAGAGACCGGCGAACGCGCCGATGGCGGCGCCGCCGGCGTACTGCAGCGGAGTGGAGGCGAGCCCGCCGAACAACAGGAGGTCGCCGACGCCGAGTACGGGCGCGAGAAACGCGGCGAATACGAGCCCGATGACCATCCCGGTGACGGCACCGAAGGTGAGGCCGATCGTCCGCGGATCGGTCACCCCGAGCGCGAGTCCGCCGACCATCTTCAGCTTCTCGCTGAACGTGAGGCGGCTCCAGAAGCGCTGGATCGTCACCTGAATGTCGCGGTCGACCAGGGCGACGCCGCTCCCGTTCGCTTCGGCGGCCTCGATAGCGGCTCGCATGTCGGCTCCGGGCTCGATATCGAACTGGTCGCCCAGTCGGGACTGGACGTACGAGAGCATCCAGTAGGCGAGAAACTGAAAGACGGTGTTGCCCGAGAGGAGGTCCTCCGCTTCGATGTCGTCGGGCGTCCCGCCTTTCATCTGCCGGTAACGACCGTCGTCGAGTTCGACGGCGACGACGTCGGGGTCCTCTCGGTCGATCGTTTCGCGAACTTCGTCGACGCTGGCTTGCGAGACGTGTGCCGTCCCGAGGACCTCGACGGAGCCGCGCTCGCGGTCGGGAGGGGCTGGCGGCTCCGGCACGTCGGCCTCGCCTGCATCGCTCATTACCGGCTCAACTCGGCGGCGACTTTTACCAGTATCGAACCGCGAAGCGTCCCATCTCGAGACTGTAGCTCCGATTGGACGACCGAGACCCGGATCAACGGGGCGGGACGGTGGGACGGCGGGTCGACGGTCGCCACCGATTCCCGCGTTCGCTCGGGGTTACGCGTTTAGAGGGCCCATTTGCGGTCTCGAGCCCAACGCCGGCAGCGATCACTACTGGCCGAGGGGCGATCACCGCTTTCCAGAGGGCGATCACCGCTTCCCTGACAGCGATCGCCGGCTACTCATGAGGTGTCGCGATCCGGTCAAAGCAAGACTGATTGCCGGCGTCGAAAAACGTCGGCTGATGACGGACCTCATCGAGACGGTGATCGAAAACCGGGAGATGGTACAGCCCAACCACGCCAACATGCTGGAGACGGCCCACGGCGGCCACGTCATGAAGTGGATGGACGAGGTCGGTGCGATGTCGGCGATGCGGTTTTCGGGGGAGACCTGCGTCACCGCCCGCGTCGACCAGATGAACTTCGAGCGGTCCATCGCCGTCGGCGACACGGCGTTCATCACCGCCTACGTCTATGATGCGGGCACCTCGAGCGTGAAGGTCAGGCTGATCACAGAGCGCGAGGACCTGCGGACGCGCGAACGTGAGCAGACAACCGAATCGTACTTCGTCTACGTGGCGATCGACGACGATAGCTCGCCGACGACGGTTCCCGATCTGACCGTCACCACCGAGGAGGGCGAGCGGCTGCGGCGGGCGGCGCTCGAGAGCGAGGCGGGGACCGCCGACGGTTCGTGAGGTGCTGGTCGAACCGCTCCAGACGTTCGTTCGCCGTCCGGGGTCGTTCGAACGTCTCTCGCAACTCGAGCGCTGGCGATCTGGAACGGATGTCGCGGATTCCGGCCGCAAACCCGAGCAGTTCCGATCGCCGTGAGGATGGGGACGTTCTAGAGCGAGTTTCGATTCGAATACGATCGGGAGAGTCGAACCCAACTACTCGGTGTCGACCGAATCAGTTCGCGGGTCGCGCTCTTTGACCTCCTCGAGGGCGCCCTCGAGGGTCCCGCGCGTTTCCGCAACGGTGGCACCGACGAGGCCGCCGATCGCACCGCCGGTGCTCGCGGCGTTTCGACTGAACAGTCCGCCGATTCCCGCACCGACTGCCGCGCCGATCGCTGCGTACCGTGCGCGAAGCAACACTGCTGTTATACGTTCTCTCATATGTTCTATATGGTGACTATGACGGATAAATATGTCTCTTGAATGTGCGGTGAGGCGGTCGATCTACCGAGCACGAGGGCATGCGGACAGTACAACCAGAGCATACAACACCGCAAAAACGCGATGGTGGGTGCTCATGGACCTATAGCAGCCACTGGAACGATTCACACACTGATCGTGCAGCTGTCGGTCGATCAGGCGTACAATGACGTTCAGTGGCTACTATAGAGGAGCGTCTCGACCGCAGCCAATGACTCGAGGACGTAATCGGGTTCGACGTCGGCCGCGGCGAGGGCTGCGCGATCGGTGACGCCGGTGAGGACGAGGGCGGTTTCCATGCCAGCACGATTCCCGAGCGCGATATCGGTGTCGAGCCGATCGCCGACGACCAGGGTTTTCGTGGGATCGGCATCCAGCCGGTTCATGGCCGTCGCGGCCGCGATGGATGACGGTTTTCCCAGGATCGCATCCGGTTCGCGGCCGGCGACGGCTTCCATCGCGGCGAGAATCGCACCCGAACCCGGGATCTCTCCCTCGTCGATCGGAATCGTCGCGTCGGGATCGGTGCCGTAGAAGGGAACGTCCCCCTCGAGCGCCCGCAGCGATTCCCAGAGCGTTCCGTACGAGAAGTCCTTGTCGAACGATCCCAGCACGACCTCGGCCGCGTCGGGGTCGGCCGTCAGTTCGACGGCCGCGTCGTCAAGGATCGCCTCGAGTCGTTCGCTACCGACGAGATAGACCCGCTCGTCGGGGTGAGTCGCCGCGAGATACTCCGCCGAGACGGTCGCGGAGGTGAGAACGGTGGCCGGATCGATGTCGATTCCGTGAGGTGCGAGTTGCTCGCCGTAGTGGTCGGCCCCGCGCGTCGGATTGTTCGAGAAGAGAAGCCGCGAACAGCCCGCCGCCTCGAGTGCGCACAAGCCGTCGGTCGCACCGGGGAGCAACTCCTCGCCTCGAACGATCGTCCCGTCGACGTCGAGGATCACCGCCTCGTATGCTGTCATCGTCCGCCGGTACGGTCGGCCGTCGATTGAGTGTTTGGATAGGGGTTGTGCGTCCGCGAATCGTCGGGCCCAGAGTCGACATTTGGTCGCTGAGTACCGATATACCGGGCGAAGCTGGCTGCTCGACGGGAAAGCCCATACCGCTGCCGACCGAACGGGATGATATGACACTCGATGTCGAGATTCCCGATCCGCCGACGCTCAGTGGACCGCAGGACCCAGGCGACTACGACGCCGTCGACGAACCCGAGGAGTGGACGGGCGACGACACTCGCCGCGAAGCCCTGTCCGACTTTCTGGAAGCGGGTGCCTGGGAGGACGCCTTCGACGAATGGGCTGCAGACACCTACATGGCTGAGGACGAGTTTCGGACCGTCCTCGAGTTCGGACTGATCGAGGAGTTCGACTTCTACTGGAATCAGTCCGCAGAAGACGTCGGCTATCGCGCACCGACGGTTCCGGACGATGCAGCCCACGACGGACTCGACGAAGACGACGTCGAGGATATCGAAGAGGAGTTAGATTCGCTCGGTCGGACGGTAAGCGAAGTATTGGAAAATGACTACATCCTTCGCAACGGATCGGAGTTCGGCTACACCTGGGAGTGACGAGCCGAGCAGGGCGACAGCCGTCACTCGAGCGCGTCGTCTCACCATCCACGGAGACGGCATCGCGGGACGACCGGCCGTGACTGGCAATGCGACGTGGGAATTCTTATCCGGCGACCCGACCAACGACCGCGTATGACACTCGAGGTCGAACCCCCCGAGCCGCCGGAACTGGAGTTCGTCGACCCGAACGAGTACGAGGACGCGACCGTCAGCGCCGACGGGGACGAGGAGATCGACTACCGCCGCGAGGAGCTACAGGGGTTTCTCGAGGAGGGAGCCTGGACGGAAGCGTTCGACGAGTGGCGCGCGGACACCGATCTCGAGGAGCGGGAGTACGGAATCGCTCGCGATCTCGACCTCTTCGCGGGGTTTGATTTTTTCTGGGACGACTTCGCCGATCGTGTCGGCTATCACGCGCCCGGCATTCCGGAGGATTGGCAGGCCCGGGAGTATCATCCCGACCTCGATACCTGGGGGACGGTGTCGTCGATCAACGCCGAACTCACCGAGTTCGGCCAGATCGTTTCGGTCATCCTCAAGGAGGAGTACGTCGACTGGGAGGCCGAGTACGAACCGCCCGAGGATCTGCCCGACTTCGATTGAGTCTGCAGTGGCGTCCTCGAGCGAACGACGAGCGCAGTGGGACCGACGCGAGGACGAACCGCGTCAGCCCCACTGCTCGTCGGAGGAACTGAACCAGTCGTCAGAGACTGGCCGTGCCGTCACTCTCGTGCGACAGCGATGTTTCGGACGCGACCGTGGCACTCCGGACAGGACTCGAGCGAGTCGGTCGTCTCGCGGTGGCCACAGTCCAGGCATTCGTAGTACGCTCGTTCGGGCGTGTACGGATCGTCGTATACCATGGTATATATACACACACTCTCATGGAAAAGCGTTACGTACAACTAGTTTCTACTGGCATCGGATGACTAGAAGCGGTTAAATTCGATAATATACTGACCGATCGTACAAATATTGTCGTCAGCGCGTCGCGACGATCGCGATAGTCGCCGGTCGGTCAGAGGCCAGCTCAATGTCGAAGCCGGCGTTCGCGAGCTGGGTCGTCGCTTCGTCGAGCCCGAACCGTTCCTCGAGGGGTGGGCCGATCTCCGGATCACCGTCGGCGGACCAGTCGACCGTCACCAGTCGGCCGCCGGGACGGATCACGCGTGCGAGTTCGTCGAGCGACCCGCGGTCGTCGCTCGCGGTCTCTGCGCCCCCGCTCGTCGTGGGCGCGTACTCGTGGTACGTCATCGTCGAATACGCGCCATCGAGGTGATCGTCGTCGAACGGCAGTGACGAAACCTCGGCCGTGACGAACTCGACGCTCTCGGGGACGCCCTTCTCCCGGTACCGATCGTGCATCGGAGATTGCACGTCGACGGCGTACAGCGTCTCGACGAACGGTGCGATGTCGTCCGCGTAGAATCCCGTTCCCGAGCCGAGGTCGGCCACGACATCGTCGGCCGCCGGCTCGAGCATCGCCAGTAATTCCTCGCGAGAACAGTATCGGTAGCGGCCGGGATCCTCGAGCGCGTCCGCGCGATCGACCGGAAACGTGTGATAGCCCATACGACTGGTCCGGGCCGACTGGACTTCCGCGTTGTGTTATACGAGTACGGGACACGACGTAAACGGGGATAAAACAGTCATCAGCGCTCAGACTGATCGGAGAAAGCAAGGAAACCGACCCGGCTCGAACGTCGACCGATCGCCTGTCGGCTTACCCGGTCCACTCGCCCGCGAGGTCACCGGCGATGTTCTCCCGCCAGTGTTCGAACCCGTTCTCACACTCGGCATTGTCGTGAATGTGATCGACGAATCCGGCACCGGGCGAGGCGAGCTCGTCTCCGCAGAACGGACAGGTGATCGGGTCGCTCCAGTCTGTCGACGTGGTGGCTGTCATCGGTACCGGAATCTATCAGGAACTATCATATAAGTCCCGTCCGTTAGGAACTATTATAATTAGTATGGCATATAATGACAATAGTATAGGACCCGTCCATTCGAATCGGTTTAGTCGAGTTCAATTAACTGAACGAGACGAGCGGCAGCGGTCGCGGTCAGGCCATCGGCCTCGCTGTCCGTTTGGCGCGGATTTACCACAGAAAGAGTTAACTCAAACCAGCATGTATGTTACCATATGATGCTCGAGGAGCAACGTGAGTACGTGTGCGTCCACTGTGGCCGACGGGAAACGGTCGGTGACGAACTCCTCAGCACCTGCCAGCAGTGCGGGGGCGAGATGCGAAACGTCGAGTTGATCCGCGAGTAGCCGAGTCCCCGTGCTGGTTAGCACGATGTGAACTCCCCCGAGCGGTGCCGCCAAAGCAGCCTATTTCACGGTTTCCACGACGCTGCGTCAGCGGTCGGGATCATTGCACTATCCGTCAGCGGGCGAGTCCCACCGCGACGCCGATCAGGACGAGTCCGACGAGGGCGACCCCCGCTCCGATCGCGCCGTCGCCGGCGAGGGCGGTAGCGCTACCGGCGACGACGCCCGCTCCCCCGCCACCGGCGATAATCGATGACGGGAACGCCGGCGTCGCGGTCGCCTCGCTGCGAACGGCCTCGAGTTCCGTCCGGAGCGCCTCGATCTCGTCGTCTCGACCGTCGATGGATTCGATCTCTCCGATCCGTGTCCCCATCGTTTCGATCCGTTCCTCGAGACTCGCGTGTCGCTCGGCGATCGCGGCCATCCGCTCGTTCAGGGAGTCGATCTCGGCGTCGAGCGTCCGCACTTCCTCGAGCGCTTGCACCGCCGATTCGTCCGGACTGGATTCGACGGTCCGGACGAGTTCGTCGTGGTCCGTCCGGAGCGACTCGAGGCGGTCGACGATGACCGACACGTCGTCCTCGAGTCCGGTAACGGCAGTTTCGTTCGCGCCGGCGTCGACATCGTCGATCCGCTCCGCGATCGAGTCGAGGTCGTCGTCGAGAGTCGCGATCTCTCCCTCGAGTGTCGCCCGAACGTCGTCAATCCGTCCGTCGACGGTTTCGAGGTCCGCCGCGAGGCCGTCGACCCGCTCCGTCCCGGCCGCGCGCGTCTCGAGATCGTTCAGTTGGGCCGTGGCCGTCGAAATCGTCTCGTCGAGATCGCGAACCGTCGTTTCGAGGTTCTCGATCTCCTCGTCGATCGTCGCCTCGACCGCGTCGAAGCGCGCGTCCGTTCGATCGGATCGCCGCTCGAGGCGGCCCGCAATGTCGTCGAGACGCGTCGATAGTTCCTCGAGACGGCCGGCGACCCCGTCGATGCGCGTCCCGGTTCGCTCGATGCCCGCCCCGAGGTCGTCAACGTCGTCGCGCAGTTGCGAGGCGATTCCCTCGACGGTCTCGAGGGCCGCCTCGGTCGCGGCAGTCGCCTCGAAGTCTTCCAGGTCCGTCCGCACCTCGTCGAGCGCCTCGTCGATCGTCGTCGTCCGGTCGGTGACGGCTTCGAGGTCGCCCGCCAGATCGGTGAGCCGGTCGTCGAGATCGGCCCGTTCGTCTGCAGCGGTCGACTCGACATCCGCGAGCGCATCGTCGGAGTCGTCGATGTCGTCCTCGATCGCTGTGAGCGCGTCCGAGAGCGCCTCGAGTTCGTCGTCAAGGCGATCGATTTCGGCGTCGAGACTGGCGACGGCCGAATCGCTCGCGTGACTCTCGCTCTCGGCTGTGAGGTCGCTCAGATCGTCGGCGAACGACTCGAGGCGCTCGTCGAGTTCGTCCACCTCGTCTGCGGCGGCCGTCCGTTCCTCGACGGACTCGAGGTCCTCGGATAGCGCCTCGAGACGCTCGCGGACGGACCGGACCTCGTCGTCGCGGTTTGCGAGCCGGTCGAACAGCTGATCGATGGCATCGTCCTCGCGATCGGAGGCCACGTCGCCGGCTTCGACCTCGTCGAACGCGAGTTCGGTCCGTTGGGCTCTCTCGGCTCCCGCGGTCACGTCGGCGGCGTTCGGGACGCCGCCAGTCCCGTCGCTGTTTGTGGCGGACTCGGACCAGGTGACTGCATCGTCGGCCTCGACATCGTCTCGAGCGGCGGCGAGTGCACCCCTGGCGGCGCTCTCGGCGGGGCCGTCCGCGAGTCGAACGCCCCGAACGGAGAACGGCAGTGCCGCCGCGTCGAACCGACCGCCGACGAGAAACTCGACGCCATCGATCGCCCCGTCGCCGCCGATCGCGATGGGAACCGACAGTCCTTGCTTGACATCGGTCTCGTCGGCTTCCGCTTGGACCGCACCGATCAGTTCGGCGACGAGCGCGTCGTAAGCCCCCGCAAGCGCGTTTTCGATCTCGCCCGCCGCCGCGTCGGGATCGAGGATGAACTCCTCGAGCACGCCGGCGACCTGTGCCGGCGCGTGCCCGGTCTCCTCGGCCGCGCGCTCGACGATCCACTCGCGCCCTTTCGCGATCGTCACGGCCATCGCCGGAACGCCGTAGTACGCCAACGTTGCGCTCGTCGTCTGGGACTCGAGACAGATTCCGAGCCCGGTGTAGTTGTCTGCCGCGAGCTGATCGTAGACGACGGCGAAGCCCTTGCTGATCGGGGTCGCGTCGACTCCGCGATCTGCCAGCGCTGACTCGACGGCCTCGCGGTGTGCGTCGGTCGGTACCGACGCGTCGGCGAGCGAACCTGGCGTCGTGTAACAGAGTCGCCCGTCCGTCGCGTCCCCCAGCACGTCGTCGAGGAGCGCGTCCAACGCGGTCGGCGCGTCCACCGCAGTCTCCGCTGCGAGGACGCCGGCCGCGAACAGCGACTCCGGTTCGGCGTTCGCGGCCGCGACATCGGCGTCGGCGACCGCTCGAGCGGCGGCGCCGACCGCGTGCGTCGTTCCGTCCACCCGGACGGTGCTGCCGGCCCTCGAAGGTCCGGCCGCCTCGAGATCTTCCTCGTCGACCGGTACCACGACCGGCGGGATCGAGTCGATCGTCGGGCCGTCGCCGGCGTCGGTTGCGGCCCGGATTGCCCCCGGTCCGATGTCGAGACCGTAATACATGCCCCCGGTAACTCGAACCACCCTCTTGGAAGTTACCCCCGAAGTACCAGATATGAAAATCGGCTCGGAGCGAGAGATTCTTCCGAGAATTATCTCACATCTGAATACTTGTGAGCTTCCTGCACACGGGTCGTTTGTCGGGGGGCCTCGAAATCGGGTATCCCGTCCGTTACCGGGGAACAGACAGCGTACGACACATCGTCCCTGGTGAGACCGTAGCACACGACGAGAGAAATCCTCACGTTTAACTATCAGGATGATGGTGGATCACGTGTATGTCTGAAACCGGGACGGAGTCCCGTCCACTGGTCCGTCAGCTTCCGGACCCGACCACAGCGTCGAACGTCCGGTACAATCCGTCGCTCGAGGAACTGCGCGAACTCGCCGAGCCCGACGAAACGACGACCGAGTTCGGGTCGCCGTCGTACGTCAGCGAGTTCCGCTCTCGAAGCGCCGATCGAACGAAGAACGCTGTCGACGACGAATTCGACGACCGCGACCACGGTCTGATCGACGACGCCGTCGACAGCACTGACGACATCGAACTGCTTTGCATCGACCGATTGATGGGACGACATCCGGATGCGACGTTCTGTTGTCGCCTCTTTATCCCCGTCAAGTATGCTCGAATCGCGTACGCGTGGGCGAATCTGTTCGAGCCGTCCGACGGACGGGATCCCGATCTGTACACCGTCCAGCTGCCCGACTACGACGAGACCGCGATTCGCATCCTTCCCGACACCGGATTCACCGCAGTACTGGGCAGTGACTACACCGGCGAGGCCAAGAAATCGTTCCTCCGACTGTTCATGTATCGAATCAAGCAGCAGGGCGGGCTCGGGCTCCACGCGGGGAGCAAACGCGTCCGCGTCCGCGACGACGAGGGGGAACTCCAGACCGTCGGGCAGGTGTTCATGGGCCTCTCCGCGACCGGCAAGTCCACGCTGACCTCCCATGGCTGCTGGCTTGAGGAGCCCGAAGACGCGTCCATGCTACAGGACGACGTCTGTGGCCTCCTCTCCGACGGCTCCGTCGCCGGCAGCGAGGGCGAGGGACTGTACATCAAGACGATCGGCCTCGGCAAGGACGAGCAACCCGAACTCTACGAGGCCGCGACCGCCGAGTCGGCGATCCTCGAGAACGTCGCGGTCGACGACGACGGCACCATCCACTTCGACGAGGACCGGTACACCTCTAACTCGCGAGCGGTCGTTCAGCGCGAAGAACTCGAGAGCGCCGACGACGAGATCGACCTCAGCCGGATGGATCAGCTCTTCTTCATCACCCGAAACCCGCTGATGCCCCCGGTGGCCAAACTCGACGAGGAACAGGCCGCCGTCGCGTTCATGCTCGGCGAGTCGATCGAAACCAGCGCGGGCGACCCGGCGCGCGCCGGCGAGTCAATCCGCGTCGTCGGAACCAACCCCTTCATTATCGGCTCGGAAGGCAAAGAGGGGAACATCTTCCACGAGCTCATCGACATTCTCGATATCGACTGTTACGTCATCAACACGGGCTATCTCGGCGAGAAATCGAAAGATATCGGCGTCACCGAGTCCGTGACGATCCTCACCGAGGCCGCTCGCGGCACCATCGAGTGGACCGACGACGAGCGAACGGACCTGACGATTCCCGACTCGGTCCCGGGGCTCGACATCGAGGACTACTATGTGCCAGATCACGTCGACGACTACGAGGACGCGCTCGCGGACCTGCGCACCGAGCGTCGCGACTACCTCGCCGAGTTCGACGACCTCCGTGAGGAGATCGAAGACGCCGTCTACTGAGCGCTCGATCATCGCTCGAGAGTCGCCCCAAGAGCGGGGCACCCGGTTTTCAGACTTGATATCGCCCCCGACCGGCGGGGCAGCACTTGCCGCACACGAATACCGTTATATGTGTCGAGTTCCCACGGTTCGGTAATGAGCGCACAGGTACGAAAACCGACCGCGAGAGTCTGCGAAGAGTGCGGTCGCGGTGAAGTATGGGACGAAACCCTCGGGGCGTGGCAACTCGCTCGCGAAGACGGGGAGAAACAGGTCGGCAATCCACACTGCATTCACGAGTGGGATATCAACGGCACGTTCAATCCGGTCGATGGTCCGGATACCTGAGCGACCCTGACACCCGGTCGCCTCGATACCCGGTCAACCCCGACGCGACGAACGGTCGTCCCCGCACCGTGACAGCACCAGTTTCCCCGTCTCGAGCGTCGCGTCAACCATGCCGACCGTCTACATCACGGCGCCAACAGCGGCGGCCGACGACATCGCTGAGACGCTGATCGAGGAGCGACTCGCTGCCTGCGTGAATCGACTCTTGACGAGCTTGACGTATCGGTGGGAAGACGAGATCCACCGCGACGACGAGGCGATTCTCCTCGCGAAGACGACTGACGAGGCGCACGACGATCTCGTCGCACACGTCTGCGATCTGCATCCCGACGACGTATTTCCGACGACGTATCCTGTCTCGAGCGATTCGACGAGGACGACGCCCTCGAGTCGTTTGCGACGTGGCGAGCGGAGAGCGTCGAGTAGCTCTCGCACTCGAGATCCAGTCGACCGGTCGCACGTCAGTCGCTCACAGGCGATGACTGCCCGAATTAGCAACCCTTAAAACTCGCGCACGGGTTGTGACGGGTATGGCTGGAACCATCGAAGTGCTCGTTCCGGGCGGTCAGGCCAACCCTGGCCCGCCGCTCGGTCCCGAGCTCGGACCGACCCCCGTCGACGTGCAGGCTGTCGTACAGGAAATCAACGATCAGACCGAAGCGTTCGACGGCACCGAAGTCCCCGTCACCGTCGACTACGACGACGACGGCTCCTTCGAGATCGATGTCGGTGTCCCGCCGACGGCGGCGCTCGTCAAGGACGAGGCCGGTTTCGAGACCGGGAGCGGCGAACCGCAGAAGGATTTCGTCGCGGACCTCTCCGTCGAACAAGTCAAGACGATCGCCGAGCAGAAACACCCCGACCTGCTCGCCTACGACACGATCAACGCCGCGAAGGAAGTCGTCGGCACCTGCGCGTCGATGGGCGTCACCATCGAGGGCAACGACGCTCGAGAGTTCAAGGAACTCGTCGACGACGGCGAATACGACGACGTGCTTGCGGACGAAGCGGCAGCGTAGTCCGGACGCGCTCGAAACACGAACGCAGTGAGTGTTTCGTTGTGCTCGCCGCTGAGGCGAGCGCCTGAAGTAGTACGACGTAGCGAGTTCTTCTTCGTACTTGCGGCCGAAGCGGAAGCGTAGACCGCAAGTGCTCGAAGCGCGAACAGCGTGAGCGCTTCGTTGTCCTTCTGGACGGCGCGGAAGCGTACCCCGCGGGCCGAAATCGCCGCTTCGTTTTCGCGACTGTCTGTAGTGACGTTCGAGCTGGTCGAATCTCGAGTGCTGACTGCGGTCGTCACGGAGCGAATCAGCGACGTGTGGATGACCAGTGACGGCCGAGAAACCGGTGTACGATACGTGTACTGATCGGGATAGCGGCCGGTTCGAGCACGTCAAAGAGTCAAGAACGTCAGATCTTGTTCGCGGGCGGAACGGTTCGGTCGTCCGGCCGCGCCGTCCCGACGCCGCCGAACAGGACGCGAATGCTCGCACCGAGTCCGAGTGCGCCCGCGAGGCCAGCGAGAATGACGGTCGCCGGAAGCGACAGGCCGGCGAGTCCGCTGCTGAGTGCGCCGACGAGGACGCCGACCCACAGCCGATCGGCACCGAACCGTGAGGCGATGGTGCGGCCGATCGCGGTGAAGCCGATCGCCGTCACCACTGGCAGGACCGTCGCACCGAGAATCACCATCGGAATTCCGAAGAAGATCCCGACGCTCGTGTCCGCGATGAGATACCCCGTGCTCGCGAGGCCGGCGACGACGAGCAACGCTGGTAACCCGATACACCAAGAGATGATCGGGCTGCGCCGCGATTTCGTTACTGAGCGTGCGCCGTACGTCTGGAGCAGTCCGAGTACCATCATCGCGACGAGCACCGTTCCGGCGAACTGGATTCCCGCCCGGACGATCGGTTCGATCGAACGATACGTCTCGAGAGTCCCCCCATCCCCCGATACCGGGACGGCCGAATCAAGGACCGGCGGCCCAACCATTGTATATAAGTCTAATGGCCACATGGACGTGAGTTACAATATGGCGTCTATTAGATGTTCCGGTTATCATGACTGTCTCTTTTTGAATGTTATCGGAACGGTATCGGTTCAGTGGTACACCGGGTCAGTGTGAAATCGGTCGGACGACGAGCACCACCGGCGTCGGGAACGAGAGCGGAAACGACCGCGTTCGGCCAGCACTCGGGCGTACGCGCAGTTCGACGGGTTTAAGTTCGGGATGGCACTTGGTCCAAGGGAGACAGGCATCGCCTGTTTCACTGACCCGTAGGAGCAAACCCTGCGTACTACGGAGGTGAACGATGGCAGATTCGGATATTCAAACAGCAGTAGCCCGCGCACTCGAGGACTCGCCGGACCGGAACTTTACCGAGACGGTAGACCTCGCGATTAATCTGCGCGACTTAGACCTGAACGAACCGTCGAACCGCGTTGACGAGTCAATCGTCCTGCCGTCCGGAACCGGCCAGGAAACTCGCATCGTCGTCATCGCCGAGGGTGAGACCGCAGTCCGCGCCGAAGAGGCAGCGGACGAGGTCCTCTCGGGCGACGACGTGGCCGATCTGGACGACGACGAAGCCAAGGACATGGCCGACGAGACGGACTTCTTCATCGCCGAAGAGTCGATGATGCAAGACATCGCCCGGCACCTGGGTACCATTCTCGGTCCCCGAGGGAAGATGCCGGACCCGCTCGCGCCCGACGACGACGTCGTCGAAACCGTCAACCGACTCAAAAGTACCGTGCAGCTTCGCTCCGGCGACCGACGAACGTTCCACACGCTCGTCGGCGCCGAAGATATGGATACGGAAGATATCGGCGACAACATCGACGTCATCCTGCGCCGACTGCACGCCGACCTCGAGAAGGGGCCCCAGAACATTGACGCCGTCTACGTGAAGACGACGATGGGGCCGTCCGTGGAGGTGGCCTAGAATGAGCGCACAGGCCGAACGCAAGACCGAGAACCTTCCCCAGTGGAAGAAAGAGGAAGTCGACGAGCTCGCACAGATCATCGACGAGTACGAGAGCGTCGGCGTCGTCGGCATCGCCGGCATTCCCTCGAAGCAGCTCCAGGATATGCGCCGCGACCTGCACGGAACCGCCGTGTTGCGCGTCAGCCGCAACACCCTGCAGACGCGTGCGCTCGAGGACGCCGGACTCGACGACCTCGTCGAGCACATCGAGGGACAGGTGGGTATCGTCGGAACCGACGAGAACCCGTTCTCGCTCTACAAGGAACTCGAGGCATCCAAGACACCCGCACCGATCAACGAGGGCGAAGTCGCCCCGAACGACATCGTCATCCCCGAAGGGGACACCGGTGTCGATCCGGGGCCGTTCGTCGGCGAACTCCAGGGTGTCGGCGCGAACGCGCGCATCGAAGAGGGTTCGATCCAGGTCATGGAGGACTCGACGGTCCTCGAGGCCGGCGGGACCGTCTCCGCGGACCTGACGAACGTCCTCAACGAGCTCGGCATCGAGCCCAAGGAGGTCGGTCTCGACCTTCGCGCCGTCATCGCCGACGGTGTGCTCTTCAGCCCGGAAGATCTCGACATCGATATCGAGGCCTACCGGAGCGACGTGTCGACGGCCGCCGCCCGTGCTCGGAACCTCTCGCTCAACGCGAGCTTCCCGACCGCGACGACGGCCCCGACGCTCATCGCCAAGGCCACGGGCGAGGCCAAGAGCCTCGGCCTGCAGGCTGCGATCGAGGACGAAGCCCTCATGCCAGACCTCGTCAGCAAGGCCGACGCACAGCTGCGTGCGATCGCGGCCCAGATCGACGACGAGGAGGCGCTTCCTGACGAGCTTCAGGACGTCGCGGCGGCCGCCGAGCCGGCGGCAGCCGAGGACGAAGACGAATCGACAGACGACCAGACCGAAGACGAGGCCGAGACCGAGGACGCTGACGCCGACACCGACGATGACGACGAAGACGACGGTGACGGCGCGGCCGGTCTCGGCGAGATGTTCGGATAACGACCACCAACAGAGGATCCAACAATGGAATACGTATACGCTGCACTCATCCTGAACGAATCGGGCGAAGAGATCAACGAAGACAACCTGACGAACGTGCTCGACGCTGCCGGCGTCGACGTCGAAGAATCCCGCGTGAAGGCGCTCGTCGCCGCGCTCGAGGACGTCGACATCGACGAGGCAGTCTCCGAGGCCGCCGCCGTTCCCGCTGGCGGAGCCGCCGCAGGCGGCGCCGCTGCCGACGAAGCCGCTGCCGACGAAGGCGGCGACGAGGACGAGGAAGCCGAAGAGACCAGCGACGTGCCGGACACGACGGACGACGACGACGAGGACGACGAGGCCGACGGCGAGGGTCTCGGCGAACTCTTCGGATAACGCCCGCTCACGTCGATCCGGTTTCGACGAGCTGTTACCATCCATTTTATTTCGGTTCGAGGGGGAGTGGCGACGCTGCGCCGCCTCGAGGCGACTGATTCCGCTCGAGCGGGGCGGTACTGGTCCGAGACCATATAAACGAGGACGCGGCCAGAGTCGGCGATGCCCGGCCCAGTCGAGGTCGTCGTCGAGCCAGCGCTGGCAGTGCAGTTGCTCGCGTGGGTGCTCGCCGGCTCGCTGCTGGGAAGTTGCAGCGGGCTCGTACCCGGGCTGCACGCGAACAACTTCGCGTTCTTGCTGGCGGGGATCGCACCCTCGGTTCCCGGCCCACCGCTGTTCGTCGGCTGTGCGATGCTCGCCGCAGGCGTCGTCCACACCTTCTGTAACGCCGTCCCCGCGATGGCGCTCGGCGTTCCCGACGCCGAGATGGCCGTCACCGCGCTGCCGGGTCATCGGATGGTACTCGAGGGGCGGGGGTACGAGGCCGTTCGACTGTCCGCGCTCGGCAGTGTTCTCGCCGTCCTCGCTGCGGTGCCGCTTGCGGTTCCCGTCACGTGGACGGTGACGGCCGCCTATCCCACGATCCGGGCACACCTGTCGCTCCTGCTCGCGATGGTAGCGGTCGCGCTGATCGCGTCGGAACGCACGTGGCGCGGCCGCCTGGGCGGCCTGCTGTCGTTCGCGCTCGCGACCGGTCTCGGCGCGCTCACGTTGGATCTCACCGCGGACGCCCCGCTCGAGGCGGGCGGCACTCTCGCGCCGCTGTTCGCCGGGCTCTTCGGTGCGCCCGTGTTGATCGATGCGATTCGCGGCAGCGGGATCCCGCCACAGGACGGCAACGAGATTACGACCTCCCGGCGCTTCGTCGGCACGACCGCGGTCGCCGGCGCGCTCGCGGGGGCCGTGGTCGGCTACATTCCCGGTATCTCGGCCGCCATCGCGGCCGTCGCAGTGCTGGCGATCGTTCCGAACGGCGCCAGCGACCGCGGGTACATCGTCGCGACCAGCGGCGTCGACACGGCCAACACGATCTTCGCCCTCTTCGCGTTGGTCGCCATCGGGCAGCCCCGAACCGGCGTGCTCGTCGCCTTCGAGGGAACGGCGGCCCCGCTCGAGTTACCGATCTTGCTCGCGAGCGTGGTCCTCGCGGGGCTGGTCGGCTTCGCGCTCGTTATCGTCGCCGGGGACGCCTATCTCGACCTCGTCGGTCGGCTCGCGTACTGGAAGATTTCGGGTGCGGTCCTCGCCGTGCTGCTCGGGCTCTCGTACCTGTTTACCGGTCCGGTCGGCATCGCGATCTTCCTCGTCGCGACCGCGATCGGAATGGTTCCGGTTCGATTGCGCTGTCGACGCGTGCATCTGATGGGCGTCCTGATCGGACCGCTGATGCTCGGGCTCTGATGCGGAGCACTGGACATCGCTTTCGGCACACCCGCAGGACGGTCGCAGTTGCGCCGGTAGCGGTTACAACACTCTGTCTGACCCAGCTGTATGAGCCGCCGTGGATCGATCAGTTACTCGGTCAGCTACTGGAGTCCGCCGCTCGAGTCCACTACTCGGATCCGTCACTCGAGCCCGCCGTTCGAGCCGCCGTCACGAGGGCCGCAACGCGCTCCTGCGAGACGGGATCGGTCGTCACGCCGCCGCGTTTGAGTGCGGTGCCGACGATAACGCCGTCCGCGCCCGCCTCGAGGCAGTCGGCGACCGTCTCGTCCGTCACGCCGCTGCCGACGAACACCGGCGTTCCTGGATCTTCCCGCTCGGTGAGTGCATCGGTAACGCGCTCGATGGCCGCTACCGGCGTTTCGACACCCGTTCCGGAGCCGGAGACGATGACGCCGTCGGCGTTCCCGCGTTCGACCGTCTCGAGCGCCGCGCGCCCGATATCCGCCTCGCCGATCGGCGTCGCGTGTTTGACGTGGACATCCGCGATGATCGCCACGTCGGTCTCGAGCCGGTCGCGAAGCCGGATCGTCTCGTGAGCGCGTCCCTCGAGGACCCCCTGATCGGTCGCGGCGGAGCCGACGTGGACGTTGACGCGGACGAAATCCGCATCGACGGCCGCGGCGATCGAAACCGCTGCGGCGGCGTCGTTTCGCAACACGTTGATGCCGACCGGGACGTCGACGGCGTCGGTCAGGGCCGTCGCGATAGCGGTCAGTTCGGCCACGACGTGTTGCGGGACGGTATCCGGATAGAACGGCACGTCGCCGAAGTTCTCGAGGATGATGCCGTCGATTCCGCCCGCCTCGAGCCGGCGGGCGTCCTCGAGCGCGTGAGTTCGAATGGCCTCGCGATCACCGTCGAACCCCGGCGCGCCCGGAAGCGCCGGGAGGTGAACCATCCCGATGACGGGGCGGTCGGCATCGAATCGATCCAGCACGGGGCCGTTCGTGGTCATATCCGTACTGGGCCCGCTGGCGGAATAAGTGGTCGTGGGGCCCCGTCGGGCGACGGTGAGACTCGACCTCGCTCATGGGAGGGGCCTCCACCTCGCCGTCGCTCGAGGCGGCAATCCCCGCTCCCTTCACGGCCGTTTTCTCACCGGCGTGGCTACACCGACCGATGACAGACTTGCTCTCTTCGTTGTCGCTACGCGACGTGGAATCTCCGAATCGAATCGCTGTCTCGCCGATGTGTCAGTACTCCTGTGAAACGGACGGGCTCCCGACCGAGTGGCACCGCGTCCATCTCGGCAGTCGGGCCGTCGGCGGTGCCGGCATCGTCATGACCGAAGCGACGGCCGTCGATCCCGCCGGCCGGATTACGCCGCACGACCTCGGACTCTGGAGCGACGAGCACGCCGCCGCGCTCGAGCCGATTACCGAGTTCGTCCGCGACCAGGGCGGCGTGCCGGGGATCCAGCTCGCCCACGCGGGCCACAAGGCGAGTAAGACGCGGCCCTGGGACGGCAACGTGCCGCTTGCGCCGGACGAGACCGATCCGACCGGCGCGTCGGGCTGGGAGGTACTGTCGCCCTCACCGGACGCGTATCCGCCGTTCGACGGCGACCGACCGGCGATGCGAAAGGCCGATCAAGACGATATCGAGGGCGTGATCGACGCCTACCGCAAAGCGGCCGAGCGCTCGCTCGAGGCCGGCTTCGAGATCGCCGAGATCCACGCGGCCCACGGCTACCTGCTCCACGAGTTTCTCTCGCCGGTGACGAACCGCCGCGAGGACGACTACGGTGGCAGCTTCGAGAACCGAACCCGGCTGGTCCGCGAGGTCGTCGCGGCCGTCCGCGAGGTCTGGCCGGACGGAAAGCCGGTGTTCGTCCGCATCTCCGGGACGGACTGGCTCGACGACCGCGAGTCATGGGACGTCGAGCAGTCGGTGCGGCTGGCGGACGCGCTCGCCGATCTGGGCGTCGATCTGGTCGACGTCAGTTCGGGCGGGATCCACCCCGACCAGTTAGTCTCCGGTGGGCCAAACTTTCAGGTGCCGCTGGCCGAGCGGGTCCGAGCGGGTGCTGACGTCGCCGTCGGCGCGGTCGGCGGCGTCACCGAACCCGAACAGGCCGACGCGCTGGTCCGCAACGGCCGGGCCGACCTCGTCCTCGTCGGTCGGGAGTTCCTGCGCGATCCGTACTTCGGACTCCGCGCGGCCGGCGACCTCGAGCGCGATCCGGAAGCCGTCGCGAAGCAGTGGCCGGTCCAGTATCGGCGTGCCGTCCAACGATAACGCGACTCGCGCCGTCCGGTTCGAGTCGCGTGCCGATCACTCGCCGTCCGGTTCGAGTCGCGTGCCGATCACTCGCCGTCCGGTTCGAGTCGCGTGCCGATCACTCGCCGTCCGGTTCGAGTCGCGTGCCGATCACTCGCCGTCCGGTTCGAGTCGCGTGCCGATCACTCGCCGTCCGGTTCGAGTCGCGTGCCGATCACTCGCCGTCGTAGTCGTCCAGCCAGCCGGTGACCGAGGACTGCAACGCGCCGGCCGTCGTCCCGATATTCAGCAGTTGATACCCGTTCTGGGCTTTCTCGTTGACATCATCCATGCCGAACCCGAGTCCGCCGACCGGTACGTCCGCGTCGACGGCGGCCGACCGGATCGTCTCGACGGCCTCCTCGACCGCTGGATGATTGAATTCGCCCGGATGTCCGAGCGACACTGAGAGATCGAGCGGGCCGATGAAGACGAAGCCGAGTTCGGGCACCGCGAGAATGTCGTCGAGGTCGTCGAGGGCTGACTGGGTCTCGATCGTGACGCCGACGACGACCGACTCGTCCTCGCTGGCGACGTAGTCGTCGGTCAGCCCCCAGCGACTGGCACGTGGGTTGGCCATGCCGCGCCGCCCGGGTTCGCCGTCGTACTCGAACCTGCCCGCTCGGACCGCCGCCTCGAGTTCCTCAGCGCTCCCGACCCGCGGGAGGAAGACGTTCCGGACGCCCGCGTCGAGGGCTTTCCGAACGAGCGAGGGATCGGTGTCCGGCACGCGGACCAGCAACTCCGTGTCGGTACCGTCCGCCGCGCGAAGCAGTGCTTCCAGCTGGCCGGCGTCTCGCGGACTCGGACCGCCGTGCTCGAGGTCGATCCAGACGAAATCGACGCCGAGCGCCGCATAGAGTTCGACCACCGTCGGGCTGTACGTGTTCTCGAGGACCCCGAGCGCGACCTCGCCGGACTCGAGGGTCTCACGGAGGGCGTTACCGCGTGGCTGATGGCTCACGACCCACCCTACCACGCCCAGCACTTAAACCAGGGCTCCGACAGCGTCCCAATCAGATGTTCCGCGTCAAATCAGCCCCTACTCGTCTTTCCACTTGATCGAACAGCCTCGAGACGGCTGCCACTCGAGGTCGACGGTCTCGCCCGCCAGCACGGCGTCGATGGCTTCGCGGATGTGGATCCGGGTCGGTTCGTCGTCGGGGTTCAGCGCGTCGTCGAGGCGCCCCTGGTAGACGAGTTCGAACTCGCCGTCCTCGGCTCGCGGCTCTGCCGCTCGCCCCTCCGCGGCGCGTTGCGCCGCGCGCCGAGCGAAGAGGAACGGGTCCGGCGTACAGACCGCGCCGTACTCGCGGGCGACCGCCTGACTCTCGTCGCGCAGGTAGGCGTCGTAGTCGATTTCCCCCTCGGCGACGAACTCCTGCATCTTCTCGAAGGAGTCGTCGGGATACTCCTCGGCGTCGTTGGGGTTGATTCCGACCACCGCGACGTCGTCGTACTCGGCGGAGAGTTCGTTCAGCAGGTCGAACTTCGCCTGCGCGTACGGGCAATGATTGCAGGTGAAAACGAGCAACAGCGCCTCGGCGTCGGCAAAGGACTCGAGCGTGTACGTCTCGCCGTCGACGCCCTCGAGTTCGAAGTCGGGCGCAGCGTCGCCGGCCTCGAGTGCGGAGTCGGACTCTTTCATGACCATACCGCCGATTCGTCTCGTTCGTCCTTAATCATCACGTTCACTGAACTGACCCGAGCGGGCGGAGCCGCTCCTCACGGCTGCCGGCTGCCCGGCAAGGACCCTAGCCGAAGAGCTCCGCGATCGAGAGGAGAACGTCGGGGGCGATCGCCACCGCGAGCCCGACGACGATCAGGGCGAGCGGGACGACGAGCAGTCCCATATCAGTCAGCAGCCAGAGACCGAGGCCGGCCAGCACGGCGAGCAGGCCGACGAGGCGGAGGAACCACACGAACGCGCCCTCGAGTTCCGAATCGGCGATGACATCAACGAAGTCGAGTACGTCGTCCATGATCGCCCGGATCTGGCCGTCGGAGCTCCTTAATTCCAACGCTCCGAGAGGCGATATCGGTTCGCAGCGCGGCTCGTGACGACTTACATATTAGTACCCCCGGCCGCATCGACAGGGTATGAAGACGCTCGAGGTCACCGACGAACAGTACGCGTTCATCCAGTACCTCCGCGAGGAGATCTCCGAGTCGGTCGTCGGCAAGTACGGCTTCGTCCGCGAACGCGACGCCGTCCAGTTCCTGATCGACAATCTCGACGAGGATGTCGAAATCGATGCCGACGAGTTCGACTCGTCGGCCACCGACGACGTCGCCGCGTCCGTCGGTGCCGCCATCGACGGCGAAACCGATCCGCACGAACTCGAGGAAGTCTCCTACGTCGAAGGCGAGACGCCGTCAGCCGACGAGATCATGGACGAAGACGACGAGGACCCGGAGTCCGAGTCGGATGAAACGACCGACGGGGACGCCGACGATGGATCGACCGACGACGGAGCGAGCGAGGTGACCGAGGACGAAGCCGACGCCGACGACGAGGACGACGCCGACGCCGAGGCCGCGGACGGAGACGGTTCGGCTGCGGATTCGGACGGAGACGGCTCGGCCGACGACGACGATATGTTGGACGAGATGATGAGCCTGCTCGAGACCCACGACGACAAGTGGGAGGAGTCGAGTTCGGCGGACTACCGGTACAGCGTCGAACTCCCGGACGGCTCGAGCGAACAGGTCCAGACGAAAGACGATGTCCGGGCGCTTTTGTTCAAGAATTATCGCTGACTCGTGCCGTTGCGACACTGTTTGCGCAGTTTCTGCTACGCCTATAGTAGCCACTGAAAGTCATTGCACGCCTGATCGACCGACAGCTGTACGATCAGTGTGTAAATCATTTCAGTGGCTACTATATGACGGGGTGGTACCGATAGTTTAGGCAGTACGAAAAATAGTTCGTAAATTGAAAAGTTATAAGAGGCTTCCATCCCAAGTATGGGACGTGATGAACACGCAAAAGACCACTCGACAGGCAGCGGACACGGTCGAATCGAACGCGCTTCGACTCGACACGGAAAAGGCCGAGCAGATCATCGACGCGCTCAACACGGATCTGGCGGACGCGTACGTCCTCTATCATCAACTCCACAAGCACCACTGGAACGTCGAAGGTGCGGAGTTCCTCGACGTCCACGTCTTCCTCCAGGAGGTCTACGAGGACGTCGAAGCCGCGGCCGACGAACTCGCAGAACGACTTCAGGCGCTCGGCGGCGTTCCGCACGCGAGCATGACGACGCTCGTGGAGAACGCGACGGTCGAAGCCGAAGACGAAGACGTCTACGACGTCCGGACCTCGCTCGCCAACGATCTCGAGATGATGGGCGACATCATCGAGAGCTACCGCCAGCACATCGAACTCGCCGAGGGGCTCGGCGACTACGCGACGGGAGAGATGCTTCGCGAGCAACTCGAGACCATCGAAGAACACACCCACCACATCGAACACTACCTCGAAGACGACACCCTCGTCCTCGAGTCCGCGACGCAGTAACTCGGGCGGTCAACCGCAACCGAGTTCCGGGTGGTCTCTCGTCGGTTCGCTCCGAGAGTTTCAGTTCGATTTTTTGATTCCGATTCCGATCGACCGGCGCGGACGGATCTCTCGACAGCTACTGCTCAGAGGACTCGCTGAACGCGATCGTGATAGCTCTCGAGGAGGGAGAAGCGGCCGCCGGAAGACGGACTATCGAGTCGATTCGACGACGCGGTCGCTCGAAATCCAGCCCTCAGTGTTCCCCGATTCGATGAAGACGACTCTGTCGGGACCGCTTTCACAGACCGATATCTCGGGTCCGCGGGTCGCAGCCGGTTCGGAGTCACGTTCGGCGTCCGATTGCGTACCGGTGGTCATTGGCTTTGTTTAGGCAGGCCTAAAATAAAAAGAGTGCGGTTTCGCTCAGTCGTCGTCGGTCGCGTCCGAGACCGACGGCGCGGCTCACCGAGAGTCCGACTGCGCGGAAGAGAGCGATTGCTCCGTGTCTTCGGACGGGTCGTCAGTATCAGCGAGAAGCGTCGATGCGAGGCGGTCGACGACCGTCGGACTGACCGTTCCCGCCAGTTCCATCGCCTCGCTCTCGTACTCCTCGAGTCCGAACACGTCCTGAAAGAACCGCGAAAGGGTATCGTAGGTCTCGGACAGTTCTTCGGCGGTCGCTCGTCCCTCGGCCGTGAGCGTCGCTCCGTCGTACGGTTCGTACGTCAGGTAGCCGTCGGCTTCGAGCCGCTGAAGCATCTCCGTCGTCGCCGCCGGCGAACGGTCGACCGCGTCGGCCACGTGTCCGGGCGAAATCGGTGGGGAGCCCCGCTGTTCCGCAAGATAGAGAACAAGAAGGTAGTGGGAGGCCCCGGTCATCGATCAGTGAATCGACGTGTAGTGGATCGGCGTGTGGACGATCGCTGCGAATCCGAACCCCGACGCACAGACGCAGCGCTTCTTCACGCTCGAGTGCGGCCGTGGGACCGCATCGGCTTCGAGCTGCGTTCCGCGATCCGCCATCGTCCCGTCGGGGGTGATATCACGACCCTCCGTTCTCGCGTTCGGTTTCGATTTCGCGCGCCGCTTCGACGATCAGGTCGTCGTCGATGTGCTCGAGCAGTCGTTCGTGTCCGCGTTCGATCCGTCGTTCGATGTCGTCGTCGGCGAGATACGTCTCGAGCCTGCGGTCGATTTCCCGCTCGCGGATCTCGGCGAGGCGATCCGCCTCGAGGTCGTGATCGGCGGGCACTCGGTCGTCGAAGTACTCCCGCCACCGATCCCGGTCGCGCCATTCGCCGTCCAGTTCCGCCTCTCGTCGCATCCAGTCGTAGTAGTTCGCCACGGCGTCGGGGTACCCCGCTTCCCGTCGAACGTCCTCGACGACGGTGATCCCGACTCGCGTACCGCGTCCGGCGGCCATGCTCGCCTGATAGCCGGTCTCGCCGTACGGCGACGCGACGAAGAGTCCCTCGACCGGCGTCGTCCCGTCGCTCTCGGCGTACCCCTTGTCGAAGTGCTCGTGTTCCTCGCCGTCGTGTTCGTGCGTCTCGAACATCGCCGTCTCGTCGTCGAGACCGCGCATGTACTCGCCGTCGTAGCGCGTGGCCGCGATCACTCGACGAGCCGTGACCGGGTCCCCCTCTTGCGGGCTGACGACGAAGCCCTCGCCGTCGACGCGCTCGAGCGATTCGACGAGGTCGGGAACGATCTCACAGCCCGCCTCCTCGGCGTGGTCGTGCAACAGCCCGTACAGCGTCTCGATGTCGATCCCCGCGGGGAAGCCGAGGTAGTTCTCGAGGTAGGCACATCGCTGAATCGAGGACCGCCCGCGGTCGAAGATCATCGTATCCAGCCCGTACCGCGCGGTAAAGACGCCCGCTGCACAGCCCGCGGGACCGCCACCAACGACGACGACATCGTGATCGAACGGTGTCTCCGATCGAGCGGTATCGATTTCACTCATTTTTGGACCTGCTATCCGTAACCTGCTGGTGGTCGAAGCGCTGTTCGTCTCCGCGAACGTCGAGAGCGACGTCACAGTCCCCTGAAAGGCTCGTGTCGCACACACGAGTAGCGCTACTCGAGACGGAGTTCCCGCGTCTTCCGTACGTCGTGTCGGTAGTGGCGTGAATCATCGGTCGTCGTTACCGTCTGACCGTCACTGGCTGGTCGGCGGCGATGAACGGCTCACCGTCCCCGTCGGCGAACGCCAGCCCGCCACACTCGCTGCGCCGGACTCGCCACGACGGAAGGACGGGGATGTCGTAGTCTGACGGGTCACGGAAGGCACCCGCGATCGCCCACTCTCGAGCACGCATTCAGTGGTCCCCCGCGATGATGTCCGCGACCGCCTGCCGGTCGAATAGCTGTTCGTCCTCCGGAATTTCGGGGTACGGACCCTCGGCGTAGGTCGGCCACTCCCCGAATCTCTCGGGATAGAGCTGTTTGGCGGTCATCTCGAGCTGGAACAGGTTCAGGATCGGCCCTTGGTAGCGCGCCCCCTGCGCGTAGACGCGATCGTTTTGGACCGCAGAGAGTTCCCGTCCGACGGCGTGGTTCCCCAGTCCCTCCCGTATCTGCAACATATCCGTTTGCGGACTCATACCGCCCAGCGCGAAGAGGACATCGGGATCCGCCTCGAGCAGCCCTTCCATGTCGATCGTGTTGTTGGCGGAGATATCGTCGCCTAAGGCACCGATCGGACCGAGCGGGCGCATGTGCGCGGTCAGAAATCCGGGCGATTTCAGCGCGTAAACGTATATACTCTCGATGTCGCTCATCCCCGCCAGGACCGCGGTCGGGCGCTCCCCTTCCGGCGGGAGGTTTTCCTCGATCGTTGCCAGCAGATCCGTGTGAATCGTCTCGAGTGCGTCGTAGCGCGATTCTTCGCGGAACACCGCTGCGACCTTCTCGAACAGCTCCCAGAGCGTGTAATACTCGTAGCGGTCGACCCACTCGGTCGGCGGTTCATTGTGTCTATCGCTGAACGTGTTCCCGAACCACGGGGAAACGGTCTCGCCGATCTCCTCGATATCCGCCACGTCCCAGCTATCGAGGGCGTTCACGCTCGCCGGGTCGGCGAGGTGGATATCGCTGTCGAGATCGTAGAGCATCTCCTCGCCCGGATCCCAGGAGGAATACAATCCCGACCAGTCCAACGTGACGCCCGGCAGTCGTTCGATAAACTGGTTCCAGAGCCCGTCGTAGTAGTCGGAAGCGTGCATCGCGTTGACGTCGTTCCCGCGTCCGAGGGCGAACGCCATGCCTGCGTGGTGGGTCAGCCGCGTGAAGATGCTCTCCGGCGGCGAGTCGAACGAAACCTCGCCCATCGGGGCCATCGTCACCGAGTACGAGCCGTCCGACTCGTCGGACGAACCCGGTTCGCTCTGGCCGGCGAGGTCCGAACAGCCCGCGAGCAGTCCGCCACCGACGACCGTTCCGCCGTACTTCATGTAGTCTCGCCGCGTCGGTGCTCCAGTCGCTCCGTCGGTAGTGTCGTTCATCGGTCGAACTCCCCGTTGATGATGTCCGCGACTTCCTGCCGATCGAATAGTTGGTCGTCGCCGGTCACGTCCCCGAACTCATCGGGGAACAGCTGCTTCGCCGCTCGCTCGGTCAGGAAGAAGTTGTGAACGGGTCCCTGATTGAGGTAGCCGCCGCGATACACTCGCCCGTTCTGGACTGCGGTGAGCTCGCTCCCGACGGGATGGCTTTGCATGTAGTCGAGAACGGTGTCACGGAATTCCGCGGCGGATTTGCGCTCGTGGCCACGGACGAGAATCACGTCGGGGTCGATCTCGAGGAGGTTCTCGTAGTCGAGTTCGCCGCGGTTCGTGGTACTGAGGTTGTCGACGTCCGTCCCCGCCAGCGCGTCGTTGATGCCGAGGTCACGCCACTGTTTCTTGCTCGTCCCCGCGTCGTCGAGTCGATACGGCGAGAACGTCTCCGGTTCTTCCGTCCCCTCGAACGTGAGGAAGACTTCCGGTCGGTCATCGCTCGGCGGGAGTCGCTCCTGTATCGACGCGATGAACTCGGTGTGGAGTTCGCTGAACGCCTCGTAGCGTTCCCGCTGCTGGAACACCTCGGCCATTTTTTCGAAGGCCTCGTACAGCGTGTAGTAGCGATAGTCGTGCCACTCGTCGGATCGTCGGAAGATCAGGTTTCCGACGAACGGCGCGACCGTCGACGCGATTTCCTCAACGTCCCCCTCGTTCCAGTCGAACCAGTTGATGAGCATCTGGGGGTCGTACAGGTGAACATCGCTCTCGAGCGCGTAGAACTCCTCTTTGGTTCGGACCTCCGGATACCGCTCGATGACGTCTCGATCGACCGTCACACCGGGCAGTTCGTCGTAAACATAGGTGTAGTAGCGATCCGCGCCGCCAACGCCAGTCAACCCGTCGGCCTGTCCCAGTGCGACGGCCATATCGGCGTAGCCGCCGTCGTACGCGGCCCATCGCTCGGGGACCTGGTCGAACGAGACCGTCCCCATCGGCTCCATCGACACCGAGTACGATTCGGTCCCGGTCGTCTCGGTTCCCGCGTCCCCCTCCTGTCCGACCAGATCCGAACAGCCAGCGAGGGTAGCGCCGGTTGCAAGCGCTCCACCGTACTTCAGCGCGTCTCTGCGTGTCGGTACTTCGCGCATCGTCTCTTCCCCTTCCATGTTTTTAGGCTAACCTAAAACATTAAAACTCCATCGATTGTTAGGCGGACCTAAAAACTTCCGTCGGTCATCGATCGTGCTGTGAGCGTCCCGTCCGAGGTGTGTTTCGGACAGCTCATCTATTTCGCCGGCTTGCACGCCCCACAGAGTAGCGCACAGACCGTTCGCTGCGAGCAACTTGTCGTGAGTACCACGCTCGACGACTCGTCCGTCGCCCGTCCATACCGGCGCGTCCCATTCAGATCTCACCCATGCTCTCTTGCTTTCGCATCAGATAAAGGAAGTACGGGCCGCCGATGAGTCCGGTGACGATGCCGACGGGAATTTGCGTGGGACTCAACGCGAGTCGCGCGCCCACGTCGGCGGCGACCATCAACGCCGGACCGACGAACAGGCAGCCGATGACCAGTTTCTTCGAGTCGCTCCCGACCAGGTTTCGAACCATGTGCGGGACGATGAGGCCGACGAATCCGACGATGCCGGCGACGGCGATGCTCGCCGCCGCCGCGAGGACCGCGACCCCCGAGAGAGCGAACCGCACTTTCTCGATCGACATCCCCAACGACTTCGCCGTCTGCTCGCCCAGCAAGAGGACGTTCATCTGTCGCGAGCCGGCGATAGAGAGGAGAACAACCACTATTGTCCACGGGAGCACGAGTCGGACTTGTTCCCAGTCGGTCCCGGTAAGCGACCCAGTGGTCCAGGCGATGGCCGACTGGACGACGCCGATATCGTCCGCGAAGAAAAAGAGCGCCGTCTGCAACGAGCCGAAGACCGTTCCGACGATCACGCCGGCGAGCACCAGTCGGACCGGCGAGGTGCCGTTCTTCCAGGCAATGACGTAGACGATGAGAAACGCACCGGCCCCACCGAAGGCCGCGATCAGCGGAAGGAACGCCGTCAAACTCCCGAACACGACGAGGGTCAGCAAGATCATGAGCCCCGCCCCGGAGGAGACGCCGAGGATGAACGGGCTCGCGAGTTCGTTCCGGGTCACCGCCTGAAAGATGGCTCCCGAGACGGCGAGGTTCATCCCGACGAGGACCGCGACGAACACCCGCGGGAGGCGGATGTTCCAAACGATGAGGCTTTCGGTGCTCATCTCGGGCATCGCCTCGCCGAGCAAGAACGCGTCCCAGGCCTGCGGATTGAACACCACGTTCGGGTTGAAGAGTGCGAGCCACGCCTCCATGTGCGTCATCGAGTACGCACCGTAGCTCACCTGTATCAGTCCGCCGACGAACACGATGGCAAGGCTGCTGAGTACCACTGTGGCGAGTTTCGGATCGAGGAGCCACCCGAACCGCGTCTCGTTTCGTCGCGACATCGCGGGCTCTCCCGTCGCGACGCGTGACTTCCTCCCGCTCATCGTCGGCGCACACCGGTTGGTTCGATCGGGGTGGTATGCGAGGAACGGCCCGTCGTTCCGTCGAGTGATTCGCCACCGATACCGGACAGCGACAACTGTCCGGGAACCGACACGCTACTGATACCGAATACCGTCGACTGTCCCGGAACCGGCACGCCGCCGATGGCCGTCCCACCGTCCGTCACGCGTTCTCGTCGAGTCGGTACATCGATCTCCCCCGATTCGCCGGTCATACTGGTTTAGGCCAGCCTAAAATATAAAGGCGTTCCGGTTTTTAGGCTGGCCTAATTAACGCGCCGCGTCAGCGGGGGCCACCGCACTGCGGACAGATCGGCGGCCCCGGTTCGGGAAGCGAGAGCCCGCAGTAGGGACACTCGTCGCCGTCGGGAGCGGTGATCTCATCGACGATTTCGTCGGTTCGGTCACGGAGCCCCGGTATCGTCCCGATTTTCTCGAGAGTGGTATCTCCCGGCCCGTCGTCCTCATCGGTCGCATAGCGGACTCGATCGACGAGGAACGCCGCGGCATCGTCGTCCGCGGCCGAACGCACGTCGGGTATCGCCACGTCCGAATCTGACCGAGCCAGCAGGCCCAGCGCCTCGACCGCCCGTCCCCGGACGTAGGGACTCTCGTCGTCCAACCGGTCGCACAGTGGGGCGGTGCTCTCGGACAACGCGTCCGGATACGCACAGCCGACCGCGACCAGCGCGGTACAGAGGTGATAGCGAACGAGTTCGTTCGAATTGGTGAGATGGCTGGCCAGCTCCGACACGTGATGTCGGAGTCGCTCCTGGTCGCCCAGCGCCACGTACTCGAGCGCTTTCGCCAGCTTCTCTCTCACCTCGGGCTCGTCGAACGACAGTCCGATTCGCAGGTCGGCCACGACCTCGGGTGAAGCGACCGCCTCCGGGTGATCCCGCGCGACGTAGCCGAGCACCTCCGCCGAACGAGCGCGCACGTAGTAGAACTCGTCGTCGTCGGCCAACCGGGCAGCGAGGGGCGAGACGACCGACTCGACCGCGTCCGGTTCGGCCTCGGCGACGGCGACGAACAGCTTCGCGGTCGTCAGCCGACTCGAGCGCTCCTCGTCAGTGAGAAAAAGCGACAGCGTCGTCAGGACGGGCTCGAGCGAAGCCGGTTGTTGTTCGGCGAACTGCCGGAGGGTGCGAAGCGTCGTCTTCCGCGCTTTCGTCTCGCGCTCCGCGAGCCGTTCGGCCCAGGTCACGAGCCGCTCTCGCGGTTCCGCCTCGAAGCGCGCCTCGAGTTGATCGATCGACGGCGGCTGTCTCGAATCGTCCATAGGTACCTCGAAACGTATCGGTAAATTCCAGTGTACTGGGGTATAAAGCTCGCCATCGAAGCCGGACGTCTGCGCTCCCACGGCGATCGGCAGCGGACTGGAATCGAAGACGGGACGGGCGAAGGGAGCCCCCGCGACGACGAACGTCGCGTGATCTCGAATTCGAGTGCCACCGAACGAGGTCACGCGGGAAGACGCCGCGTCACGGAGCCGATCCCAACTGGAGTCGGCGCACTCCGGACCCGCCGCGGTCCGCCGGCCGAACAACGTTAGAACTTTACTCGCGCTCGCGCTTCCAAGCGGTATGAGCGAACGCGAGGTGCTCGAGTTGCTTCGTGAGAACGCGCGCTACTCCACGGCGGATATCGCGCGAATGACCGACCTCGAGGAGAACGAGGTCGAGGCAGCCATCGAGGAGCTCGAGGCAGCGGGCCTCGTCCGGGGCTACCAGGCGGTCGTCGACTGGGACAAACTGGAAGACGAGCGGGTCCGCGCGGAAGTCGAGTTGAACGTCACGCTCGACCGCGAGACGGGATACGACGACATTGCGGAGCGCCTCGCACGATTCCCCGAGGTCAAAGCCCTGCGGCTGATCAGCGGCGACTACGACTTCGATATGGAAGTCGAGGGCGACTCGATCCGCGAGGTCTCGCAGTTCATCAGCGAAAAGGTCGCCCCGGTCCCCGAGATAACCCAGACAGTCACCCACTACGTGATGACATCCTACAAGGAGAACGGGATCGAACTCGGCGACGGAGAGGGCGACGACCGCCTCTCCTTTTCACCCTGATCATGACGTTCGAACTGTCAGACCGGGTGCAGACGGTCCCGCCATCGGGCATTCGGCGCTTCTTCGAGATCGCTGAGGAACGCGACGAGGTCATCTCACTTGGTGTCGGCGAACCCGACTTCGCGGCGCCGTGGGCGGCCCGTGACGCCGCGATCACGTCTCTCGAGCAGGGAAAGACCTCCTATACGGCCAACCGCGGCAAGCGCGAACTCCGCGACGCGATCGCGGACTACGTCGCCGACCGCTTCGAGCTGGGGTACGATCCCGACGAAGAGATCATCGTCACCGCCGGCGCGAGCGAGGCGGTTGATCTTGCCTTCCGGGCGTTCGTCAATCCCGGCGACACGGTCGCGATCGCCCAGCCGTCGTACATTTCGTATGAACCCGGCGTCATCTTCGCCGGCGGCGAGGTGCTTCCCGTCCCGACGAGGGAGGAAGACGATTTCCGGCTAACGGTCGAGGGCCTCGAGCGAGCCGGCGCGGCCGACGCGGACATGCTGGTCCTCTGTTACCCGAACAACCCGACGGGCGCGATCATGCCCGCCGAGGACCTCGAGCCGATCGCCGACTTCGCCCGCGAAAACGATCTGACGGTCCTCTCCGACGAGATTTACGCCGAGTTGACCTACGACGGCGAGCACACCTCGATCGCGAGTTTCGAGGGAATGCGCGAGCGAACCATCGTCTTCAACGGCTTCTCGAAAGCCCACGCGATGACCGGGCTCCGATTGGGGTACGCGCTCGGTCCGGCCGACGCCATCGGCGCGATGAACAAGATCCACCAGTACACGATGCTCTCGGCCCCGACGACGGCCCAATACGCCGCGATCGAGGCCCTGGACTCCTGTGCGAACGACGTCAGGGAGATGGTCGACCAGTACGACCGCCGGCGGCAGTTCGTCCTCTCGCGCTTTCGCGAGATCGGGATGGACGTCTTCGAGGCCAAGGGGGCGTTCTACTGCTTCCCCGAGGTTCCCGAGGGGTTCACCGCGGAGGAGTTCGCCGAGGCCGTCCTGCGCGAACAGGGCGTCGCCGTCGTCCCCGGCGATGTCTTCGGCGGGAGCGGTGAGGGCCACCTTCGGGTCTCCTACGCGACCGGGCTCGAGGATCTCCGACGGGCACTCAACCGGATCGAAGCGTTCGTCGACGAACACGCCTGAGTCGAGGTAGGGGCGGCTCGAGGGATGGCCTCGAGCGCTGGATCGGTTTGAATCGAGTTGCTGACTTCTCACAGTACGTCTGCTCAAGAGAGTCCGTTTACTGAGCAGGGTATTCGGTAGTGAGTTCAATGAAAGAAGTGTCCTGCTATCGTGGCAACAGGGAATCGCCACGCCCTCCCCAACCGATTCGCTCGTTCACTTCGTTCTCTCGCTCATCCCTCGCGCAGTGTCATCGACCGACCTCACTTTCGTTCGGCCTGTCGACAGCGCGCGCCACCGCACGCCGGATGGTCGGTCTGGAGTGAGACATGCCGTTCAACAGAGCCAGGGGTGTAGCCAATCGTCAAAGGGGAAGTCGTCGGAGAGGAGAACAGGAGCGACTACGGAAGGGGTCGGAGACGGAAGGGCCGACTCTGCTAGAGGTACGACGCGTCCCACCGGGTCGCCTTGCGCCGGTTGCCACAGTTGTTGCACTCGATCCGACCCATCGCGTCCATCGCGTTGTCGATCGAGTCGCAGTTCCCGCAAAACCAGGCGTAGCGGTCGTGTCGATCCTCGCTCTTGTAGGTCGTGTAGAACGGCGCCCTCGTTCCGCGAGCGGCCTCCCCGTAGCTCACGTAGACCGTCTCGCCGTCGGTGGTGACCTCGTCGATCGCCCCCCACTCGTCGTCGCCCTCGAGGTTCGCCTCGACGTAGACGTTTTCCGTGAAGGTTTCGTCGCCGATCTCGACCTCGCGCTGGCCGGCCTGCTCGAAGCCATGAGATCGGTAGAACTCGTTACCACCTTCGTTGTCCGCGAGAACGAAGCACTGAATTCCGTCCGCTCCTTCCTCGAGTAACGCTTCGCGAGTGCGGACCAGCAATCGAACGCCCGTCGCGTCACCGCGGTGGTCGGGATGAATGTGCAACCAGAGCAAGTGGCCGGTGTTCGCCTGCTGACCGACCAGTTCGCTCTGTGAGAAGCCAGCGATCTCGCCGTCACGCTCGATGATCAGAAAGAGCGAGCGGTCGTCGTCGAGCTCGTCGTCGAGCGAGTCGCCGTACCACTGGTCGATCGCCTCGTCGATGGTCTCTTCCTCGAGAAATGCCGTGTACGTGGAGTTGAGCGAGTCGTGTGCGATCGAGCGAATCGCTGCAGCGTCCGAGTCAGTTGCTTCACGAATTTCCATGGCTGTCTGTAGCACAGCCAGATACAAAACGTATGCCCACAGTCCCAGGGTCTGCCTGACCGAGTCGGCGGGAAACTGTTTTTTCTCCGGAAAACGAAATATGGAACCGCTCGAGAGGGTATACCACAAACTGGTCGGCAATATTGAAGGGAGAACATTCACGGTGGTGCCGCCGGAGCACGTCATATGAGCGACGACGCAACAACGAGCGAGCCACCCGACCAAGCGGACGAATCCGAGACGATGGCCGAGGCCTTTACCTACAACGGCGGCCGGGTCGATCCCGGTGAATCGGCGAACATTCGCTATGGCATCAGCGAGACGTATCTCGGCGATCCCGTCAGGATCCCCGTCACGGTGATCAACGGCGAACATCCCGGGCCGACGGTCTTTCTCTCGGCGGCGGCCCACGGGGACGAACTCAACGGGATCGAGGTCGTTCGCGAGGTCGCCCACGACTGGGACCACTCCGTGCTCCACGGGACGCTGGTCTGCCTGCCGGTGATGAACGTTCCCGGCTTCCTCGCACAGGAGCGGTATCTGCCGATCTACGACCGGGACCTGAACCGATCGTTTCCCGGGCGCGAGGGGTCGACGAGTGCCAGACGGATGGCCCACCAGATCTACACGAACTTTATCGAACCGTGTGACCTCGGCGTCGACTTCCATACGTCTACGCGGGGGCGGACGAACATGCTTCACGTCCGGGCGAACATGGAGCGCTCCGACGTCGGCAGACTCGCTATGGCGTTCAGTTCGAACGTCATCATCGCCGGCGAGGGACCGTCGGGGACGCTGCGCCGCGAAGCGACCGAAGCCGATATCCCGACGATCACCGTCGAAATGGGCGAGGCCCACCGATTCCAGCGGCGGCTGATCGACCGCGCGCTCACCGGCGTCGCGAGCGTCCTCGCCGAGTTCGGCCTGCATCGGGAGTCCTCCGTTCACTGGCCCGGCTGGCGAACGATCATCGACGACGATAACGAGAAAACCTGGCTCCGCGCGGACGCCGGCGGTATCGTCGACATGAAACGCGGTCGGGGCGCGCTCGTCGAGGAAGGCGAAGTGATCTGTACGATCACGAACCCGTTCAAAGAGGAAGAAGACATCGTCACGGTCGAGGCCCCCTTCACCGGCCTCATCGTCGGCGTCCTCGAGAACCCGGTCGTCTACCCGGGGAACCCGCTCTGTCACCTGGTCGGCCTCTCGCCGGACACGCTCACGGCCCTCGAGCGCGAGCGGACGACGGAGAGTTCGCGCTCGGATCTCTGAGACGGCTCCCTGGACCGGGTTGTCGACGAAACTCCGACCATCCCGCGGGTGCACCGAAACCGACGGACAGCAGTCCGTATGGAGGGGACTTCCCGACTGTCGCCGGAAAGTCGGACATCCGAGGGGATGCGACCGAAGTGATTTTGCCTTTGTGAAAAAATCTCCTTTGATTCTTGTGGTGTTATCGTGCACTAATGGCCGGGTGGAAGAGATAAAAGTAACTTCTATACCCCCGCGGTCTAACGCACCACATGAGCGTATGAGTCAGTCTTACAATCGCGGTCTCATCGAGGACTTCGGTCGCTGGAAGGAGTTCTCGGCCGGCATGTGGGCGTGGATCTTCCACAAGTTCACCGGATGGGTGCTAATCGGCTACCTGTTCACTCACATCGCCGTGCTGAGTACCTCTATCGGTGGCGCACAGGGCGAAACGACGATGGTCGACGGAGAAGCGGTTAACGTGTATACCGCGACGCTACAGGGGCTCGAGGGCCTGTTTCTCGTCCGTCTGCTCGAGATCGGCCTGCTCGCGGTGGCCGTCTTCCACATCCTGAACGGCCTCCGCCTGCTGATGGTCGATCTCGGCGTCGGGCTCGAGGCACAGGACAAGAGTTTCTACGCCTCGCTGGTGCTGACGGGTGCGATCACCGTCGCCAGCGTCCCCACGTTCCTCGCGGGGGTGTCGATCTAATGGCGGAGCGCTACTCTTCCTTTACGCCCGGCGGCACCGGCTGGTTCCTCCAGCGCGTCACCGCCGCGTTCCTCGTCGTCGTTCTCGCCTTCCACTTCTTCCTCCTGCACTTCGTCAACCACGCGTACGAGGTAACCTTCTTGGGTACCGAAGCCCGAATGCAAAACATCGGTTACTTCCTCACGATGGTGCTGTTCCTGATCACCGCCGCGTTCCACGGCGTCAACGGCGTCTACAACGCGCTAGTCAATCAGGGCCTCGAGGGGACCCAGAAGAAGGTCGTGCTGGCGGTGCTGGTCATCGCCGGCGTCGCGCTCGTCGCGCAGGGAATCTACGTCGCACTCGCAATGAGAGGGATGATCTAATATGAGCACGCAACAGGCCGAACCCGAGAGCCAGGAAGCACCGGAAGACCCGGAGATGAAAGGCACGCAGTCGCCCCAGGAGCGGCGACTCGACGACAAAGACGACGGGATGGTCGACGAACACGCCGAAAAGGAGGCCGAACTTCAGGGGGAGACGGTCCTCATCAAGGTGTTCCGCTACGACCCCGAAGTCGAGGGGAAACAGGAACCCCGATTCGACGACTTCCACGTCCCCTTCGAGAAGGGGATGACCGTCCTCGACGCGGTCATGTACGCCCGCGACGAGTACGATTCGTCGCTGACGTTCCGACACTCCTGTCGGCAGGCCGTCTGTGGCTCCGATGCCTTCTTCGTCAACGGGAGGCAGCGACTGGGCTGTAAGACCCAGATCTCCGACCTCGAGCAGCCGGTTCGCATCGAGCCCCTGCCCCACCAGGAGGTCGTCAAGGACCTGGTCGTCGACATGGACCACTTCTACGACCAGATGCACACGGTCGAGCCGTACTTTCAGGACGAGGACACACCCGCGACCGACGACCTCGAAGAGCAGCGCCAGAGCCCCGAAAACCGCGAGAAGATCAAGATGTCCTCGCGGTGTATCTGGTGTGGTGCGTGCATGTCCTCCTGTAACATCGCGGCCGGCGACAACGAGTATCTGGGCCCCGCGGCGATCAACAAGGCCTACAAGTTCGCGATGGACGACCGCGAGGGCGAGGAGATCAAAGAGCACCGACTCCGCATTCTCGAGCAGGAACACGGCGTCTGGCGGTGCCAGACCCAGTTCTCCTGTACCGAGGTGTGTCCGAAAGACATCCCGCTCACCGAGCACATTCAGGAGCTCAAGCGGGAGGCAGTCAAGAAGAACCTGAAATTCTGGTAATCCATGTACGAACACGACGTTATCGTGGTCGGCGCAGGCGGCGCTGGCCTCCGAGCCGCGATCGCAGCACACGAAGCGGGAGCCGACGTGGCAATGGTCTCGAAGCTCCACCCCGTCCGCAGCCACACCGGCGCGGCGGAGGGCGGAATCAACGCCGCGCTCCAGGAGGGCGACGACTGGGAACTCCACGCCTACGACACGATGAAGGGGTCGGACTACCTGGCCGACGCCCCGGCGGTCGAGGCCCTCGCGCAGAACTCTCCCGAAGAGACGATCAATTTAGAGCACTGGGGAATGCCGTTCTCCCGCGAGGACGACGGCCGGGTCTCCCAGCGACCGTTCGGCGGGCTCTCGTATCCGCGGACCACCTACGCCGGTGCCGAGACGGGACATCACCTGCTGCACACGATGTACGAGCAGGTCGTCAAGCGAGGCATTCAGGTCTACGACGAGTGGTACGTGATGGACCTCGCGACGACGGACGAACCGGATCCGAACGACCGTGAGTGCCACGGCGTCGTCGCTTACGACGTCCAATCCGGCACGATCGAGGGCTTCAAGGCCAACGGCGGGGTCGTCCTCGCGACCGGCGGTCCCGGGCAGGCGTTCGATCACACCACCAACGCCGTCTCCTGTACCGGCGACGGCCACGCGATGGCGTATCGCGCCGGCGCACCGCTCGAGGACATGGAGTTCATCCAGTTTCACCCGACCTCGCTGCCCTCGACCGGCGTGCTCATCAGCGAGGGTGTCCGCGGCGAAGGTGGCATCCTCTACAACAGCGAAGGCGAGCGGTTCATGTTCGAGCACGGCTACGCGAACAACTCCGGCGAGCTCGCCTCGCGGGACGTCGTCGCCCGCGCCGAACTGACCGAGGTCAACGAGGGCCGCGGCGTCGACGATGAGTACGTCCACCTCGATATGCGCCACCTCGGCGAGGAACGGATTATGGACCGCCTCGAGAACATCCTCCACCTCGCGGAGGACTTCGAGGGCGTCGACGGCCTCGTCGAGCCGATGCCGGTCAAGCCCGGCCAGCACTACGCGATGGGCGGCATCGAAGTCGACGAGAACGGGGAGAGCTGCGTCAACGGCCTCTACGCCGCCGGCGAGTGCGCCTGCGTCTCCGTCCACGGCGGCAACCGCCTCGGCGGCAACGCCCTGCCGGAACTGATCGTCTTCGGCAAGCGCGCCGGTCGCCACGCAGCCGGTGATGATCTCGGCGAGCCCGAGATCCGGACCGGCTACGGCGACGATGTGGAGGACGAAACCGACACCGAACTCCCGGTCGCCCCCGGCGAAGCGGGACTCGATACGAGCGGAAGCGTCGCCGCAGACGGGGGCGTCACCGCCGACGCCGAGGGCATCCTCGAGCGGACCGTCGAAACGGCCCGCGAACGCGTCGACCACCTGATGGAGAAAGACGACGGCGTCCAGCACGCCGAGATCCGCGCGAAGCTCCAGAAAGCGATGACGGACTACGTCAACGTCTTCCGCACCGAAGAGGGGGTCAAGAAGGCGCTGAAGCTCATCCGCGAGTGCCGGCAGGAGTACCAGGACGTCTACGTGGACGACCCGTCGCGGACGTTCAACACCGACCTCCAGCAGACCATCGAGACGCGAAACCTGATCGACGTCGCCGAGACGATCGCGCTCGGCGCGCTCGTTCGCAACGAATTCCGCGGCGCTCACTGGCGACAGGAGAATCAGATCCGCGACGACGAGAACTGGCTCAAACACACGCTCATCTCGTGGGACGATGGCGAACCCTCGATCTTCTACCGACCGGTCATCCTCGAGGGCGAGAACAAGACCTACGAGCCCAAAGAGCGTAGTTACTGACCGCGGCGTCGCTTCCGTTTTCTCGTTCCGTTTTTCGGCGTGCGATCCGGTCGTCATCTCGAGTAGAATCGTTTATACCCATCCCGGCTATTGGGGAATCTATGGGTACCGTTTTGCTGCTCGGCATCGTCGCGTCTCTCCTCAGCGCCTCCGTCCTGGCCGGTCCGTTGCTGTTCGTGGCGATAGTGTTCGCACCCGCGGCGCTCCTGATGGTGCTGTGGGTTCTCATGCGGCTTTTCTTCAGCACTGGGTCGGCGGCCTGAGCGCGGCCGACTCTCGTCGCTCGATCGGTCGCTACAACCCCAGCGTCTCGAGAAGGTCGATGCCGACATCGGCGTATTCGATAACTTTGTATCCGAGGTAGATTCCGACGATACCCATGATACCGGGGAGTTCCGGTGGGGCAGGGATCGGGATATTAAAGAATCGAAACACTGCCCCGGTCAACAGTCCGGTCAGCAGCGCGAGGACGGTGAGTTGCGTCGACATTGGGTCCCTCATATCGCCGACCGTAAGTTATACTGTCGGACGGCAGCCAGCGAAACGCCCGTCGCCGTCCCGCTAACGGTCGTCATCGCTCCCCGATCACGACGATTGCCTATACCCGAGAACGGCCGCTCGAGCGGTCGGCCCGTAGTATCGCTGTAGGTTCGACGGATGACGTATACGGCATCGACAATGATGGCTGGCGTCTCGTCGCCGGATTTTCGACAATCGTTGTAGGCAGAGTTTATTATCGTCGAAAGAGAGACGTGGAAGTATGGCGCAGCCAGCGACGACTGACCTTGCCGTCTCGGTACCGACCGATCTCGATTCCGCTCGAGCGAAACTCGTCTACCTGTATCTCGCCGCGAGCGGTGGGGCGACCGCCGAAGACCTCTGTGACGACCTCGCGGTCACGAAAGGGACGGTCCTCTCGATTACCGGAACGCTTCGGGATCGCGGGCATCTCGAGCGAGCGGACGGGCGATTCGAACTCGCCTGAGGAGAGAGTAGCTGACTCGAATGGCCGGGAGCGAGTTCCGAGCGTTGCGAGGAACTCGCGACCCTACGGAAGAGCAAGCTCTTCCGAGCGGCGAGGGACCAGAGGTCCCTCGAGCAGTCGGCGTGCTCACAAATCGAAGATTTGTGGCATCACGAAACGGCTTCGCCGTTTCGAACGACTTCGCGCCGACGACCTCGCGGACGCGAGGCGCCCGCTCAACGGGGGAGGGCAGGCAGGTACCCGATACCCGCCACGAGCGCCTACGGCGCTCGCGGGCCGACGACTGATGTGAGCGAGCAGCGCGAGCGAACGGAGGGAGGAGTGCTTTTGCTCCAGCTTTTGCCGAGGGACGCCGCGCTGTGTGACGAAGTCACCAGCGCGGTAGACTGCAGGGCAAAAGGTGGGTTTTACAGCTCGATCCGCTCGACCAACTGCTCGTGATTCTCGTTCGTGTTGAGCGCGACGATCCGGATCTCCTCTTCGAGGCCTGAGTCTTTGAGCTTGGCCTTGAGCAGGTTGTCGACCTGGTAGACGCCGGCGGCATTGGTCATCTCGATCTCGACCATCACGGGCGTGGTGTCGCCGGGCTGGAGCGAGACGCGCTTGATCGCCTGACTCGAGAGGGTGTTGATACCGCGACCGCCGTACTCGTAGGGGATCCGGGAGCGACCGCTCTCCATGTCGAGGGCGTCGGCGACGCGAATGACGCCCGCTTCGGTGGTCAGCGGCGTTTCCGCGGTGTGGTGACAGAGGATCGCGTGGAGGATCTCGCCTTTCATCCGGACGGTGTCGCCGACGTCGTAGAACTCGGGCAGGACTCGATCGAGGATGTCCGCGGCCAGCGGAATCGAGTAATAGGCGTGGCTGTCGCGGTGGACGACGTGGCCGACGTCGTGTATCGTCGCCGCGAGTGCGATGATGACCGATTCGTCCTCCTCGGCCAGTCCCTGCTGGCGCGCACCGTTGAAGTCGACGTCACCGGCCTTGAGCAGGTCGTAGAGACACAGCGCCCGGTTGCGGACGATCTCGATGTGTTTCGAGCCGTGGTCGTTGTACTGCATCCGGTCGACTGCGTTGACGTTCTGGGCCTCGAGATACGCGGTGATCTCCTCGTCGTCGTCGATGAACTCGAGAACCGAGTTCAGTTTCTCGTCGGGAAAGTCGTGATCGCTGTCGGGAAAGTAGATGCGGCGGGAATCCTCGTCGACGGGGGAGTTGCTCATATCTGAACGTCGGTTGCAGGCTAAAAAAGCCCTGCGACGGTCGCGGATCGAACGGTTCTCGGTGCAGCGTCAGGACAGGTTCTCGACGGCGGCTTCGACCTCGTCGTAGTCGGGTTCGACGCCGGGGTCGTCGCTAACCCACGAGTAGGCGATTTCGCCGTCGGCGTCGACGACGAACACCGAGCGCTTGGCCACGCCGTAGACGCCCAGATCGGCGAAGTCCATCGGGAGTTCGTAGTCGTCAATGATCTCCTTGTTGTAGTCGCTGATGAGACCGAACTCGAGGCCGTTCTGCTCGCGGAACTCGTTGAGCGTAAACGGCGAATCGCGGCTGACGCCGTAGACGGTGGCGTCTAATCCATTGAATGCGGCCAGGCGGTCCTGGAACGTACACATCTCGGTCGTACAGACGCCGGTGAACGCGCCGGGGAAGAAGGCGAGGACGATCGGTGCCTCGTCCTCGAGGCGCTCGGAGAGCGTGAACTCCTCGATGTCGCCGTTTGCGAGCGGTGCGGTGAAGTCGGGTGCAGCATCGCCGGTCGTTACCATCGTTCGACAATACCGTACAAGCGGGAAAGACAGTTTCGTTCGCGGAACGGTTGGAGATTGCGATAGCGGTGTGAAACGAACCGGCGCGTTTCTCCCGTTCAATGTGAGGAGCTATCATTCTCGACGAATCACGTCCTCACACGGACTGTCGCGGTGTCTTGTTTACCTAAGCGGTCCAAAAAGGTTATAATTGCCAGCGGGTAAGCCACGCATAGAGATGGTAGCCGAAATTGCACCGCTGTTCATCCCCGGCGGCATGGGACCTCCGGAACTCGCAATCATCCTCATCATCGCGGTCTTGCTCTTCGGGGCGAACAAGATCCCGAAGCTCGCACGGTCGACCGGTGAGGCGATGGGTGAGTTCCAGAAGGGGCGCGAGAAAGTTGAAACGGAACTCGAAGAAATGCGTGACGGTAGCGGGAACGTCGACGAGGCAGACCGTAACGACGACGAGTTCGTTGACACGGAGCCCGTCACCTCCGAAGAGGAGACGACCACCGACGCTGAAACCGAAGCGGAAACGGAAACCAACTAACGTTTTTTTCACGCCGGGGCGTGTGGCCTAGCGGAGAGGGCAGGAGGTTCCTAACCTTCTGATCGCGGGTTCGAATCCCGCCACGCCCGTGCAACGAGCCACGGAGTGGCGAGTGAACCGGCATGGCGGGATTCGAATTAGAGAAGACGCAGCGCGAGCGAAGCGAGCGACCGTCTTCGCGTGGTTCGAATCCCGCTACGCCCGTTTTACAATTAGTCTCGAGGCCCAATGGGGTCCAAGTAGCGACGCAGGTGGCAGTCACGAACGACTATGACGCCCACTCGAGGAGTTGACGCCGATGCAGTCTCGCCCCCAGTTCAGCCCGTCGGTCACGTACTGTCGTCCTAGACGATCGTTCCATGTGAACGACGGGCATGCGGAGTGGACGACCGAAACTGGAAACGGAGAACCGCCGGTCGCAAGCGAGTCGTCAGTGCTCCGTCCGTCGCTCTCGATTCGGATCGCCAAAGCGGGTCAGTGGCTCGAGTTCCTCCTCGGGAACGTTCTCGAAGGCGGCTCGAGCGATGACGCGACGGTGGACCTCGTCTGCGCCGTCGACGATGCGGAACTGCCGGACCGATTCGTAGAAGTCCGACAGCGGAAGGTCCTTCCCGATCCCGTTTGCACCACAACACTGGACGGCCAGATCGACTGCGTCCTGGGTGGTGTTTGCGGTGAACACTTTGCACATCGAGACGGGGATGCGGGCCTCGTCGCCGGCCGCGATCCGGTCGGCGGCGTCGCGGATTCCGGTTCGGGCCATGTGGAGTTTGGCCTCGGCGTCGGCGATTCGGTGGCGAAGCGACTGCTTGTCCGAGAGCGTGGAATCGAACCCGTCGCGTTCGCTCGTGTAGGCCTTCGCGATGTCGAGGGCGCGTTGGGCCATGCCGGAAAAACGCATACAGTGGGTCAGTCGGGCCGGGCCGAGGCGTTCCTGGGCGTGGACAAATCCCTGATTCAGCTCGCCGAGCAGGTGTTCTTCGGGCACGCGAACGTTCTCGTAGCGGATTTCGGCGTGGGAAACCCCGTGACCGCCGCCGCCCATGTGGGGAACGTCGCGGATCACGTCGACGCCGTCGGCGTCCGCCGGCACGAGAAAGAGTGAACAGCCCTCGTAGGGGTGAGCGTCGGGATCGGTCCGGGCGAGGACGATCAGGACGTCGGCCTCGACGCCCTGTGTCGTCCACCACTTGTGGCCGTCGATGACCCACTCGTCGCCATCCCTTTCAGCCGTCGTCCGAATCATTTTCGGATCCGATCCCGCACCCTGCATCGGCTCGGTCATCGAGAAGCCGGACTTGATGTCGCCCGCGACCAGCGGCTCGAGGTAGGTTTCTTTCTGTAAGTCGTCGCCGACCAGTTCGAGGAGGTGCATGTTCCCCTCGTCGGGGGCGTCGACACGCATCGCGACCTGGCCGAGGAGACTGCGGCCCGCTTCCTCGAACGCGGGCAGCGAATCGCGGAAGCTCAGTCCCATGCCGCCGTACTCCTCGGGGATCTGTGGGGCGTAGATGTCGTACTCGCGAGCGGCCTCGCGCAGTTCCGCGACGGTACCGCTCGAGACGGCCATCCCGCCGGCCCGCTCGCGTTCGATCGGAAGAACGACTTCTTCCATCAAATCGTTGGCACGCTCGGCGACCTCGCGTGCTCGATCACTGTCATTGTATCGCATACTGGAGGTAGCCCGGGTCGAAAGCTAAGCGTTCGGAGAACTACCAGGTGGTCACAACTACCCCCGTGATTTTTAGTGGAAAACGAGATCGGCCGAACGTAATCGGTTCGAACGCGCAGAAGAGCGGGCCCTCTATCGCGACGTCCAGCCGCCGTCGGCCGCGAGCACGGAGCCGGTAACGTAACTCGCGGCCTCGCTCGCGAGGAAGACGACGGGGCCGGCGATTTCCTCGGGTTCGGCGAATCGATCCAGTGGCGTCCGGTCGAGGATCGACTGGCGCAGCCGATCGTTTTCCTCGAGTTCCGTGGTGAGTTCCGTCGAGACGTAGCCGGGCGCGACGGCGTTGACCCTGACGTCGGGAGCCCAATCCAGCGACATGCTCTTCGTGAGCCCGACGAGCCCGTGTTTCGAGGCCACGTAGGGATGCTGGCGCGGCAGTCCAACCAGTCCGCCGACGCTCGCGACGTTGATCACGGAACCGCCGTCGCTCTCGAGGAGGTGATCCGCCGCCGCGTGGGAGACCTCGTAGGCGCCGTTCAAGTTGACGTCCAGCACGCGGTCGAGGCTCTCGGTGTCGACGTCTTCTGGCCGGCCGAGCGCGTCGTCCGGATTGAAGCCGGCGTTGTTGACGACGATATCGACGCCGCCGAACTCGGCGGCGGCTCGGTCGATGACGTTTCGGACGGCGTCGGGATCGGTCACGTCCGCGGGGACGGCGACCGCGTCACCGCCCGCGTCTTCGATTGCCGCCGCGACGGCCTCGATCTCGTCCGCCGAGCGGGCGCTCGGGACCACCGCAGCCCCTGCGTTCGCCAGTTCGACGGCGATGGCGCGGCCGATGCCGCGTCCGCCGCCCGTTACCACTGCGACCCTCCCGTCGAGATCGAATAACTCGCTCATCGGTCCTCCGTTTCGGCGTCGCCTACGTCAAGCTTTTCGCGCAGTCCCTGCTTGTCGAACTTTCCTGTCGCCGTCTTGGGAATCCGCTCGAGGACGCGGATCTCGTCGGGGAGCCACCAGTCGGGCTGCTCGAGCGTTTCCCGCAAGTGCTCTTGGAGTTCGTCCTCGTCGGGATCTGCACCCTCGACAGTGACGACGGTTGCGAGCGGTCGCTCCTGCCATTTCTCGTGGGGCACGCCGACCACTGCCGCCTCAACGACGTCCGGATTGGCCATCAGCGCGTTCTCGAGCGCGATCGAGGAGATCCACTCGCCGCCGCTCTTGATGACGTCCTTCGCGCGGTCGACGACCTCGATGTAGCCGTCCTCGTCGACGGAGACGATATCGCCCGTTTTCAGCCAGCTGTCCGCAAAGTCCTCCTCGTTGGCCTGCGGGCGGTTGTAGTACTCCGTGATGACCGTCGGCCCGCGGACCCACAGTTCGCCGGCCGACTCACCGTCCCACGGGACTTCCTCGCCCGCGTCGTTGACGACGCGCATCTCGAGGCCGGGAGAGAGCAGTCCCTGTTTCCGACGCTTCTCATACTTGCGGCTCGGGTCCCAGTCGGCCATTCGAGATTTCGGTCTCGAGACCGAGCCGATGCTCATCGTCTCGGTCATCCCCCAGGCGTGTTCGACGGTGACGTCGAACTCCTCGTCGTAGCGGCGCATCATCTCCTCCGGCGCGGCGCTGCCCCCGACGACGATCCGCTCGAGACTCGAGAGGTCGCCGCCGCGTTCGTCGACGTGCTCGAGGAGATTGATCCAGACCGTGGGAACGCCGGCGGTCATGGTGACACCCTCGCGCTCGATTAACTCGAGCAGGTCGGCCGCGCTCGGTGACGGACCGGGATAGACCTGCGTCGCCCCGGCCATCGTCGCGGCGTAGGGAAACTCCCAGGAGTTGACGTGGAACATCGGCACGACGGGCATGACCACGTCGCCTTCCTCGATGCCGAGGCCGGCAGGGGTCATCACCATCATAGCGTGGGCGTAGATCATCTTGTGGGTGTACTCGACGCCCTTCGGCCGACCGGTCGTTCCCGAAGTGTAACACATCCCCGCGGGGTAGTCCTCCTCGAGGTCGGGGAGGTTGCCCTCGTCGACCGGGTCGTACTCCGCGATAAGATCCTCGTAGGCGACGGCGTCGATGTCGGTGTCGGGCACCGCCTCGCCCATCACGACGACTTCGTCGACCGCCAGCTCGTCCCACAGCCGCTCGATCGTCTCGAACGGCTCGCCCGGATCGACGAACAGGACGTCGTCATCGGCATCCTCGGCGATGTACGTGATATCGTCGTCGCCGAGTTGCACGTTGATCGTGTGCAACTGCGCGCCCGACAGCGGCGCGGCGTAGTAGGCCTCGAGGTGCCGGTGGTGGTTCCAGCCGAACGTCCCGATTCGATCCCCGTGACCGAAGCCGCGGTCGGCGAGCGCCGCGAGCAGCGATCGGACGCGGTCGCCGAACTCGCCGTAGGAACTCTCGACGATGCCGTCGTGCGTCCGCGAGACGAGTCGCGTCTCCGGGAAGAGGTGGGTCGGCCGCCAGAAGAACGGTCGGAGCGTCAGTCCCGTCATCGACGATCACCACTGCCAGCGACGGTCGAATAGTCCGCCCTCTGCCATCGAGGGAGTCGAACGCGTCTCGAACAGATCGGTGTGGTTCCAACGGTTACTGATAGCTTCCTTACGCATACTGGTTGGCATTGACAATCACGTTGAAAACAGGGAAAAGAGCGAATATAAGCGTGATGTATCTCTTCAGAGACGAACCGTTCTGAGTTTCGTGGCGTCACACTGAATTCGGTAGTAAACGGAACCTCGAGTGACGTGAGACCACGAAGCAACGCAGAAACGGTCGAAACCCCGTACGCGCAGAATTATCAGAAATGGTAATGGGCGGATGAATTTTTTGAGGGATGACTGTTTGGATAGCTGCAATGGCTATTGACGAGGCCGACCAATCGGATGCCGGGGACTTTTCTGAGGGGGAGGCGTCCGACCCTGCGTCGGAGGACGAACGGGCCCACGAGTCGGAGCCGATATCGAACTCGGCCATCCGCGTTGGGACGTACACGTGGGAAGAATTTATGGACGAATACGGATACAGCGACGAGTCATCCGTCCTGTATCCAGACGATCCCGAACCGGCCGACGCGGACGATCAGCTCGGGCTCGACACTGACGAGGATGTCGGAACGACGGTCCCCAGCGGGGACGACTGGAATCAGGTCGAATTCGATCCCGAAGCGTATCTCGGCCATCATCCGGACGACCTCGCGGGCCACGTGTTGCCGATCGCCGGCGACAACGCTGACACGCTCTGGGAACGCTTCTGTGAGTACGCCGACCCCGAAACGACGCCGGTCGTCAAGGATACCTGGACCTGGGAGCACTACAAGTGGGAATATTACTACGAGGACGACGGAAGTCGCCCACGAGACGGTGATGGCGAGATCATCCGCCACGACGAGGAGGATGCTCTTGGCTTCGATTCTGACACGGTAAAAGGACATCTTGCGGCCGGCAACGATGCAGCGCTGGAACTCGACGATATCGTCGAGGAACGGACCGTTAACATTCAAGAGGATATCGAGGAAGACGAGTTCTTCTCGACGGTTGCGGGCAATACCACCGTCTCCAATCGCTACGATCTCGAGAAAGCGGTGCCCTTCGAGAAGAAGACCCACTTCCGCGAGATCGAGCGGTACTGGGTAAACAAACCCTACGCCTACGTTATCATCTTCCACTCGGAGAAGGAAAACGAAAAGAAGTACTACATGATCGAGCCGTACCAAAACGAGATCGAGAACGAACTCCAAGAGTTCCTCTCGGGCAAACTCAGGACGGCGATCAAGTACTCCGAAGACGGTATCAAAGAGAAAGCGACCGAAGACGGCCGACGGACGGTTATCGAGGACGAAACGCGGCGGCTTCTCAAGCGATACGATCTCTTCGAGGCGACCTCCGGAGAGACCGCGGAGGGGATCCTCGAGACGCTCCGAGGGCTCCTCGACGACGACGAAGACGAGTCGGAAGTCGACGACGGGCCGAGTCAACTCGGGGGGATCGAGGTCAGACCCGAGCCGGCGATCCTCGCGGACGATCCGGACACGTTGAGCGAGTACCAGGTCGAGAAACTGCTCTACCTGCTCAAGCGGGACTTCATCGGCTACGAGCGTATCGACGGCATCAAACACGACATCAACGTTGAGGACATCTCCGTCGACGGCTACAACTCGCCCGTCTTCGTCTACCACTCCGAGTACGAACAGATCATCTCGAACATTTACCACGGCGAGGACGAACTCGACGACTTCGTCGTCAAGCTTGCTCAGCGCTCGGGGAAGGGGATCAGCAAGCGGCTTCCACAGGTCGACGCGACGCTGCCGGACGGCTCGCGTGCACAGCTCACGCTCGGCAAGGAGGTGTCCGCTCACGGGACGAATTACACCATCCGCCAGTTCAAGGACGTCCCCTTCACCCCGATCGATCTCATCAACTGGAACACCTTCTCGCTCGACGAAATGGCGTTCCTCTGGCTCGCCATCGAGAACCACAAGAGCCTGATTTTCGCCGGGGGGACCGCGTCCGGGAAGACGACCTCGTTGAACGCCGTTTCCCTGTTTATTCCCTCGAGCGCGAAGATCGTCTCCATCGAAGATACCCGCGAGGTCGAACTTCCCCAACGCAACTGGATTGCCAGCGTCACCCGTCCCTCGTTCGCCGACGACGAGCAGGGCGACGTCGACGAGTTCGACTTGCTCGAGGCGGCACTGCGCCAGCGACCCGACTACATCGTCATGGGTGAGATCCGCGGCGAAGAGGGGCGGACGCTGTTCCAGGTGATGTCGACCGGTCACACCACCTACACCACCTTCCACGCCGACTCCGTCGACGAGGTCCTCAAGCGGTTCACGACGGACCCCATCAACGTCTCGAAGACGATGTTCACGGCGCTGGATCTGGTCTCAATCCAGACGCAAACCAGAGTGCAGGGCCGGAAGGTCCGCCGGAACAAGTCCCTGACCGAGATCAACCACTACGAGGCCGAACACGACGAAATCAACGTCCAAGACGTCTACCAGTGGCAGGCCGAGACCGACGAGTACCTCAAGATGGGGGACTCGAACACGTTAGAGGAGATCCAGTTCGACCGTGGCTGGAGCAACGAGAAACTCCAAGAAGAGCTGTTCAAGCGCGAAGTCATCCTCGCATATCTCATCAAGAAAGGGTTGAACACGTACGCGGAGGTCGCCGCGACGGTGCAGGCGTTCATCAACGACCCAGAGACGATCCTCACCCTCATCGCGAACGGCCAGCTCGAGGACAGTCTCGAGGATCTCCGCGAGATGGAGAGTGTCCTGATCGACGTCGACCCGGAAAAAGAGGAGCTCGTCCCGCGTCCGGACGCGAGCAGCGAGACGTACAACCTCTCGATGGACCTCCTCGAGCGGGCCGAAGAGTCCTTATTCGAGGAGTATCGGGGGCAGATCCCGAGCGGCCTCGCGAGCGCCCTCGGCGACGTCGAAGAGGAGAGCACGATTGACGTCGACCGCGCCGACAGCGAGGAGTTCGACTTCGCCGGTGAGGTCGACGAGACCGTCGACGAGGACGAGTGGGAACTCGGCGCCGGCTCGTCGTCGTTCGCCGCCGAAGACGATGACGGCGGTGACGAACCGGCGTGGCTCAGCGAAGAGACAGGGTTCGCCATCGGCGGTGACAGTGACAGCGACGAGGCTACTGCGAGCGCGACCGACGCTGCTTCCCCAACCGATGCGAGTACGTCGGACAGTGCGTCCGACGCCGGCGGTCGTTCGACCGCGATCGAGCCGGCACCCACTGTCGATGAAACTTCGGACACTACCGCCTCGAGCGGCGGTTCACAGCCCTCGACTGCGCCGGGTACCGAATCGACGGTGGGAACGAAGACAGCCGATTCCGAAGCTGTCACCGGTGAGGAGGCGGAGACAACAGCGGATCTGTCAGCTGCCTCGAGTCCGCCCGCCGGAGCAGACGGTGAGAGAGCGGACTCGACTCACCACGAATCGACGGTACTCCCGACCGACGACGCCGAGGACGGCGATCTAGGCGGACTGTTCGACGATATGGGCGAGACGATCGACGAATTGGATGATCCCGACGCCGGCCGACCGGAGCGCAGCGAGGAGACGACAACCGCCCAACCGGACACCTCCGGCTTCGACTCGATGTTCCCGGAGGACGACCTCGCTTCGATCTTCGATCCGGATTCGTCCGACGACGAGCCGGCGAACGAATTCGATGCGGAGCCCGACGAGCCCGGTACCACCTCGGCGGCCGCGACCGACGCCGATACCGGTCGATCGCCGGCCACGAGCGACGCGGACGGGCCGGAGACCCCCACGATCGACGTCGACAGCGAGTCAGCCTCCGATCGGAACGAGTCGAACACTGAACCGCCGACGATTGATATCGATGACGATACTTCGGATCCGCCGGACGACGGGACTGAAGACGCGAACGACGACACGGAGGCGGCAACCGGCGAGCCGGCAGCGATCGACGACGCCACCGATACCGACGCCGACACCGATTCCGATAGCACTGTCGCCACCGATGCCGACGATGGCGTCGATGCCGAATCTGATACCCCCTCCGACACGGATACCGACGCCGAAAACGGTGGCGACGATGGCGACTCGATATTCGGCGGCGGATCCGACTCCATCTTCGGCGACGACGAGGACGGAGCCGACGATGACGACGGGTCGCTGTTCGACGGGAGCGAGACGGATGACAACGGGTCGATCTTCAGAGACGACGAGACGGATTCCGGTGACGAACCGACGGACGGCAATACCGGGATTTTCGACGACGAAACCGACGCGGACGGCACTGAAGAGGACGACGCATGAGTCTGCAAACTGACGACAGTGGCGGCTCAGGGATGTCGGCCAGCTCCGACGCGCTGGGTGACCGGTTCTATCCGGTGTACGATCGCCTGTTCGGCGAGGACAACGAGTTCGTCGCCGACATCGAGACGAAGCTCGCACAGGCTCGGATGAGCGATACGGTCGAACTCTACCTCTCACGGGCGATCGGAATCGGGTTCATCAGCGGCCTAAGTCTCTGGCTGGTCGGCCTGATGCTCGGCTACGGCATCTTCGCGATCGGTCTCCTCTCGAACGAGGCACTTATCGGTATTCCGGTCGGTCACGGACTCCTCCTCAGCATCATCGAACTGCTTCGGGTACCGGCCGTCGTCTTCTTCACCGGGCTGGTGTTCGGCTCGATCGGCTTCGCGATCGGCTTTGGCTCGATGGTCGCGATTCCCTACTCGCGCGCCTCGGCCCGCAAGCGCGAGATCAACATGCTGATGACCGACTCGGTCTCGTTTATGTACGCCCTGTCGGTCGGCGGCCTAAACCAACTCGAGATAATCGAGGCGATGGCTCAGGCCGACGATACCTACGGCGAGGTCGCAAAGGAGTTCCAGAGCATCGTCAAGGAGACCGAATACTTTGATATCGACTACCGGACGGCGATCCGGAAACAGGCACTCCAGACGCCAAGCGACGACCTCTCGCAGTTCCTGACCGACATGCTCTCGATCGTCAACAGCGGCGGCGACATCGAGAGCTTCCTCGAGGACAAGAAAGAAAAGCACATGCGCACCGCGAAGCAAGAACAGGAGCTCACCCTCGAGACGCTCGAACTCTTCGGCGAGATGTACATGACGCTGTCGCTGTTCCCGCTCCTGTTGATCATCATCATGGTCGTCATGAAGATGATACCGAACGCGAACGTAACGGACCAGATGCTCTACATGGTCGTCTACGGGCTAATTCCAATGATCGGCGTTGGGTTTCTCGTTCTCGTGTCGACGGTCAAGCACGACGAGCCCGGCGACGGCTACCTCTCGATGGGAAACACCAGCCAACGGACCGAAACCGGGCAGAAAGGCGGATTGCTGAGCCTCGGACTCGTCGAGCAGTTTACCGGCGCGCACAGCGTCTTCGACCGGGTCAAGAACCGCGAGGGGACCTACGAGACGCTCGAGGTGCTGCGGAAGCCACACCTCTTCTTCCGAGATAATCCCCTGGTGACGCTCGCGTTGACCGTACCGATGGTGTTGGTCATCGTCGTGACGGCCATGGTAACCGGGTCGGCTCCCACCTCCTGGCAGGGGATGCTCGACAAGCCGATCTGGGGGACGTTCATCTACGTCTATCTCCCCCTCTACATCACGGCGATCCCGCTCTCGATCTTCCGCGAGTGGAACGTTCGACACCGTAACTCCGTCGTCAACAAGCTCTCGGAGGACCTGCGAAAGCTCTCGAGTTCGAACGATACCGGGTTGACCCTGCTCGAGTCGCTCAAGTCCGTCTCCGATACCACGAACGGGAAACTCGCTCGCGAGTTCGAGATGATGCACACGAAGGTCAACTACGGGACGAGCCTGAAGGAGGCGCTCATCGAGTTCAACAACAAGTACCACATTCCGCGACTCGCCAGGACGACTCGACTGATCACCGAGGCCCAGGAAGCGTCGAACCAGATCTCGGACGTGCTCCGGACGGCTGCGACTGCGAGCGAGAACCACGACGATATCGAGCGCGAACGGAAGTCCCGGACCCGCATGCAGATCGTGATCATCATCATGACGTTCATGACGGTGCTCGCGGTGATCGCTATCCTCAAGACGCAGTTCATCGACACGATGGCGGGACTCAACGCCGGCGGTGGTGGTGCCGAAGCCAGCTCCAGTGCTGGCGGGGGAAGCGGAATGGAAGGAGCCAACCTCAGCGAGAACATCGACGTCGACATGCTGTCGGTGTTGTTCTTCCACGCGGTGACGCTGCAGGCGATCATCTCCGGATTCATCTGTGGATACATCCGGGATGCAGACCTATTGAGCGGATTGAAGTACGCGATCGGTCTGTCCTCGATCGCACTCATCGGCTGGATGTTGGTGGCCTAAGATGATCGGGAAACGAACGAACAAACGGGGTCATCGGCTGCATACGGGGCGACCGGGAACGATTTCGGTCTCCTTCGATGAGCGAGGGCAGACCACGCAAGACTTCGCCGTCGGAATCGGCGTCTTCCTGCTAGCGATCGCCTTCGTCTTCTCGTTTCTGCCGTCGGTCATCACACCCTTCGACTCGTCGGTCGGTGGGGCCGAGACGGCACAAGCCGATCGGATAGCGGATCTGGTCGTTCATAACGTTTCAACGGAGACAGCAAACAATGTCAGCCGAGATAAGTTCAATGACACATATGTGAACGCGAGCGGAAACCTGACCGAAACGCTTGGTCTTCGGTCTAGCAATGGGAACCAAATCGATCGGGTAAATATACGTTTTGAACCCCTCAATGAGAGCGCACCTCTTGGAAGCTCAAATACGTGGGCCGCTGGGGATGCGTACGACAATCAATCAGCGGCCAGTTCGGCGCGGATCGTCACGATAGAGGACGACGGAAAGTGCGATCCCGCATGTAGACTCGTTGTGAGGGTCTGGTGAAACGATGCCCAGCATAGATATCACCGATTCAGAAACCGACCGCGGACAGGCCTACACCCTCGAGGGATTCATCGGTGCGATGGTCGTTCTGATGGCCGTCCTGTTCGCGCTACAGTCGGTCGTGATCATGCCGACGACGGGCGGCTTAGCCGACCGGACGGTTCAGGCGCAGATCCAGCAGGAGATACAGGATGCCCTAGTTGTCTCGAACCAGGACGGAAACCTCTCAGAAACAATTCGGCGGTGGAACGAAAGCGACGGTGGGTTCGAAGGGGCGAATCAACCGGCAGCACCTGGCAATGACGACACCGAAGAGAACCAGACGTACTCCGTGGACCGATTCGCGAACGAATCCGAACTCGGACAGATTCTGAAGGAACGCTTCGCTGAAAAGGGGTGGAGCTATAATGTGGAACTCCATCCGGAGAGCGGCGACGAGCGAACGCTCGTGTATCAGGGGAGTCCCCCAGCGAGCGCTCAGACGGCGAGTTATACGGTTACGCTGTACGACAATCAGTCGGTAACGTCAGAGAGCGGTGGCGATGACACTCTCAAAGGGGCAGCAGAGGACGAGAGATACGCGGTTATTACGCGCGAACACGGGAATGACACGCCCCTGTACAGCGTCGTTGAAGTTCGGGTGATACTATGGTAAGCGAGCGCCGAGAGCGTGCGCAGGTAATCCTCATCGGTGCCATCGCCCTCGCGTTTATCATTCTGGGCATCGTCGTCGTCTTCAACGGCGTTCTCTACACGGAAACCCTGTCCTCGGGTGGGACGAGCCAGACCGCGAGCAACGCTGATGTCATCGAACTCGAGATTGAGCAAGGTGTCGGCTGCCTCCTTGAACGGGTCGAGAACGAATCTGCCCAGAACGGAACCGATTTGCAGAATCAAACGAGAGAGAATATCTCGGCGTTCAGTTCGTCCTATCAAAATACGACTGTTCGGTCGACGACAACGTCTGTGAATCTCACCGCCATTGAGGTACACACCAGCGACACCAACAAATCTCATATCGAGAATGCAAGTCTAACGATCGAATACTACTCAAACAGCCTTAGTTATAAACAAAATCGCACCATCGTAACGGGGTGTCCGTGAAATGGATCCGATCGAGACACAACCGGGACGAGATCGTGCCGTCTCGATCACGATCACCCACGTCCTGACGATCGGCATCACGACGATCCTCATCGCCATGTTGCTGACCAGCGCCGGGACCATGCTGGAAACCGAGAAGGATCGCAGTGCTGACTCCTCACTCGAGACGATCGGCGAGCGACTGGCCGACGAGATCGGTAACGTCGACCAGATTGGAAACCAAGCGAATGATAAGGTGACCGTCAGGACCGACCATCCGCGAACGGTCGCGAACTCGCGGTACACTGTCGAGTTACTGAACGACGCTGAATGTAAGAAGGCACCCCTGATCGACGAGAATACCGATTGCGTGAGGCTGACGGCACAGGACGTCGATGCGACCGTCCACGTCCCGATCAAAACCACTGCGACTATCAACGAGAGTTCGACGGCCGGCGGAACGATCGAAATCGTCTCCGAGAGCGGCGAGATACACATCGAGGACGGGAGCCAATGAGACGGACACATCCGAAGACATCGACAAAGCGACGGGATCACGACCGCGCGGTATCCGATGTACTCGCGTTTATCCTCGTCTTCGCGATCATCCTAAGTTCCGTTGCGCTGCTGTCGATGACCGGTTTTCAGGCGATGGAGGACTATCAGGAGGGTGAGCAACTGCAAAATGCCGAACGGGCGATGGACGCGCTCGCAGTGAACTTCAACGACGTTATCCGGTACGACGGGATCGAGCAGCGCTACGGTGAACTCTCGCTTCGGGAAGGGACGGTTTCCACCGGCGATACCGGGACGAAACTGAACATCAATGTCAGTGGGGATCCAATTGAGAATACCAGCAATGAGTTCGCCGGCTACGGCAGCGGAGCGACGGTCGATCTCGGCGAGTTCACGTACACAACCCCTGATGGGAATCGAATCACGTACGAGGGCGGTGGCCTCGTTCGAGGCGACGAGTCGGAGTCGTGGAGTACCGTCCTCAAACGCCCACAGCTTCGGTGTGGCGACGACGTTGCTATCATCTCGCTCGTAAGGATTTCGGCGGACGATCGATCGATTCAGAGCGGCGGCGGGCTCGGGCTCACGATGAGCGTCGAAGATCGCAGCAGCAAAGTCTATCCCAATAAAGAGAAAGTTTCCGTAGCCGTTTCGGATACTACACCTACGTACGAGGATGCCTGGGACGAGACGCTCGAGGACAGCAAGTGGAATACGGGCACGTGTGACTTCGGTGGCTCCGGTAGTTCCGGACGGGTCGTCGTCACCATCGTCGACGTCGATCTCGAGTACTGATCGCTAACTCCTCCTCACTCCGTCTCCCAGTCCCCGGTGAGCATCGCTCGCAGTCCCGCTCGAGCGGCCAGCGCCTCGACGCGGGCGGCACGCTCGTCGATGTCGCCCGCGGTCTCGAGAACGAGGCCGTTCGCGAGTCGCTCCGGGTTGTCCATCGGTGAGCCGTCGGCGCGAGTAGGATTAGCGTTGAGAACCGTTCGTTCGCCCTCATCTGGAGACCAAGGAACGTCGACGCCTGCCAGACCGCGCTCGAGGAGGTAGTCGGCGGCCTCCACGAGTGCCCCTGCAGACGTCGAGTGGCCGATCGCACCGATCGAGCTCCGATCGTTGAAGAATCGCACGACGTATTCGCCGTCCTCGTCGCCCTCTCGTTCCTGGCTTTTGTCGTCATCCGTCTCCGTATCGGTCGTCGTCCGGGTCGAGTCCCCGTCTCGAGCGGGAGTTCCCGATCGGTCGGCGGTTCCGGTCGCATTCGAACCGTCTGTCTCGCTTTCGGGAGCTGTATCCGCACTCGAGTCTGTGTCGACGGCCCGCTCACTCGGCGACTCGTCCTCGCTGATCGTCGACTCGCTGAACCGGATCGAGACGTCCGTGGCGTCGTCCGGTGACGGTCTTCCGTCTTCGGTGAACGCGACGACGAGCTGATCGAGGAATCTGTCAGCCGCGGCTTCGAACTCGTCAGCGTAGAGCTCACCCTGTGCGGTGTCGTCCGCGAGTCCCTCGGCGATCGATCCGACGAGCCTCGGCCGTTCGACCGCGAGCCGTCTGGCGACGTGGCCCCGGGTGTGTCGTCCGAGTCGCTGTCCGACCGCTGTCCGCGAATAGTCAGCGATTATCGACTCGTTCGCGGGGAGTTCGGCGCGTTCGAGCGCGTGGTATTCGACGTCCGTCGTTCCGGCCAACAGGAGGTACTGGCGGCCGTTCGTGTAGATCGCGCGGTCGACGCCCGTCCACGACATCGCCCGGCGGAGGGCGTTCGCTCGCGACTCCTCGAGCGAGTCAGTCGCGGACTCGACGGCGACGAACAGGCCGGGCACCGAGTCGACGGTCGGCGCGTACTCGAGACGAACGTTGTCGACGATCCGATCGGTCACGCACGACTCGGCGCGGACGGTCCAGCCAAGCGTCTCGAGGAAGGGCTCGACGAGCCACGTTCGGGTCTCCCGCAGGGTGGTGGGCGGTGAGGAATCGACCAGCGCCGCGGTGCGGGCGACGAACGCATCGAGGCCGAGCGAAGGCATTCGTCGGATGTATTCGGCGGACCAACATGTAACGATTGGTTGTCTTCCACCTCGCGAACCCGCGTCGTCTCGATCGCAGTCGAAACCTGAAATTACAACCTCCCGTTACGGACGTCGGTAGCCGACGAGTTAGGACTCGGAACTCGAGTTCGGACGCCGGGTGAGTCGGTCAGCATCCGAACCGTTGCCCTCTCGCTGGTAAATCCGAAGGCGCGCCTCGCGGACGTCGAACGCCGACTTGAGTGTCGGCGGAATCGTCTCGGCCTTGCCGATGACGAGGTAGCCGTCCCGTCGAAGCGACCGCGCGATCGTCTCGAGCATCGACTCCTTGTACGCGTTGTCGATGTAGATGAACAGGTTGCGACAGATGACGAGGTCGAATCCCGACTTCGGCTCGTCGTTGATCAGATCGTGGCGCTGGAAGCGGACGGATCGTTTCACGGCGTCGCCGATCCGGTAGGTCCGGCCGTCGACATCGACATAGCGGTGATAGTCGTCGAGAAAGGAAAGTTGGTCGTCCAGATCGATGGTCCGCGATTCCTCGTAGACCCCGTTGCGTGCCGTCTCGAGTGCCGGAGAACTGATGTCGGTCCCGAGAACGGAGACGGCCGACTCGTCGATTTCAGGGTCGTCGTGGGCGAGCATCGACACCGAGTACGGCTCCCGGCCGTCGGCACAGGCGGCGCTCCAGACCCGGACCGTGTCCGCTGTCTCGGAGAGCCGACGGAGGATCGTCCGAATTCCGGCCCAGACGTCCGGGTTGCGAAAGAACCCCGTGACGTTGATGCTCAGCGCTTCGAGGAGCGCGTCCTGTTCGTCCGGATCGGAGCGAAGCGTTTCGAAGTACGTCGCGTAGCTGTCGTTCTGGGTGCGCCGCATTCGGGAGGAAACGCGGCGATCGAGATAGCTGTCGTTGTAGTGGCTCGTCGCGAACGCCAGTTCGTCCTCGACGAATTCGAGAAGGGTGGTAAACGCGTCGTCACTGGCGACAGCTTCCTCATCGTCAGCGTCGGAACCGGTTCCGGCAGCGCCGTTGGCGGTCGTGTCCGTATCGCCACCGCCGTCGCCAATCACAGCTCCGTCACTCCGTTGTCGCCGTCCGAGGTCTTGATGGTGAGTACTCCCGTTCCCGGCGTGAATTCGACGGTCCGACCGTATTCCCCACCGACGTCTTCTGCCTCGAGCGGGACGCCGAGCTTCTCGAGTTCGCTCTTCGCGGCGGCGATGTTTCGCTGGCCGACGCCCTCTCCGAAACTCTCGAATTCGAACATATCGCTGCCGCCGGCGATTTTCGCCTCAACGGTGGTGTAGTTGGCGCCCTGCTCGACCATCCGGCGCAGCAGTGCGCGGATCGCCGTGTCGGCGTACTTCCCGGGTTTGCGATCGCTGTTATCCGCGGCGTCGCCGTCCGGCAACATGACGTGTGCCAGCCCACCGATTCCCGATCCGGGATCGTACAGCGCGATGGCCAGGCACGAACCCAGCCCGTAGGATTTGAGCGTGTCGTCGCCGTCACTGACGACGAGTTCCGAGATGCCGACCTGGACCGGCGTCGGTGCGCCCGGTTCGGTACCGTAGGTTTTCATGTGGTATCGACTTCCTGAAACTCAGCCGTCGTCGGGGCCTCCTCGATCCGATCGACGTCGAGGTTGTTCAGCGCCCGCTCGAGGTCCGACTCGTCGGGGATCGCGTACACTTCGCAGTCGAACTCGCGGCCGTCGGCCATGACGACGGTGTCGAAGACGAACGCGAACTCCTGATTCTCGCCGAGTTGGATGATCACCGGGTCGACAGCCGCCGCACCGATATCGTGGATGAACTCCGGCGGCGAGTGATCGATCGTCGTATCGAGGACGTTCGCCCAGCCGTCGAGAAAGCCACTGGCCATGATGTTGCCCAGTTCCTTGATCGCGCTGGTTCCCATCTCGCCGAAGCCGTCTTCGTCGACTTCCATCGGCACCATCGCGTCGACGATCTCGTGGGCCGACTCCTCGTCGAACAGGAAGAGGAGATAGCCGCTTGGCATCCCGTCGAACTCGAAGGCGACGCCGACGAGTTTCTCGTTCGCTACCTGTTCGGGGATCGCCTCGAGCGAGACGAAGTTGAGCCGACGGATCTCGACGCTGGTGTCGATCCCCGTCAGCGTGGTCGCCGTCTTGGCGACCTCCTCGGCACCCCGCTCGGCCATCCGGTCGAAGCCGTCGAGTTTGTCGTACTCGATGCCCTCGCTGGTTCGCAGTTGCTCGAGGAGCGTCGCCATCGACTCGCGTTTCGGGAAGAGGTAGTGACTGAATCCGACCTCGGTGCCGACGGTCTCGATCCGGCTCTGGAAGAGCAAGGCGAGATCGTCGTCGCCCGGGGCTTCGTCGATGTCTCCGAAGAACGGCTCGGCGGATTGACCCTCGACGAACTCCGGCGTCGAGACGTCGATGACCGCCTCGAGCACGTCGGCCCAGCCGTCGATGAAGCCGCTGTTGATGATGTGGCCGACCTCGGTCGCGGCGCTCTCGGTCATCTCGTCGAACTCGTCGATCTCGCCGGCATCGGTATCGACGTCCGCGTCGGGACCCGCTTCCGCGAGCAACGTCTCGACGATTCGCAGCGCGTTCTCGCGCTCGAAGACGACGACAGAATAGCCCTCGATCGCGCCGGTCAGCTTGACCCGGACGCCGACCTTCTCGGTCGAGTCCTCGAAATCGCGCCGGATCTCCTGGCCCCGCATGAAGTTGAGTTTCGTCACGCCAAGCTGCGTCTCGACGCCGAGCATGTGCGTGAGTCGGCCCGCCGCGAGGCCGGCCCCCTCTCGAGCCATTCGGTAGAACGTACCGAGCGCGTTGACGTCGAGTTTCATGCGGGGTGGACTTCGATGCCGTTGACCATTTCCACGAACTCCTCGAGGTCCGGGAACGCGTAGATCTCGGCTTCGATCTGGTAGCTCGGGACCGACAGGTCCGAATCGAAGAACAGCGCGAGGTCGTCGCCACCGAGCCCGGCCGTCCGGGTGACGATGTCACCGGTCGGCGCGTAGACGAGCTGGGGGGCGGCGATATCGATTGCGCGCCCGAGCACGTCGGCCCAGCCGTCGATGAAGCCGCTTGCCATCATGTTCCCCATCTCCTCGACGGCGCTGCGGGCCATCTTGCCGGAGACGTCTCCCATGTCATCGACGACATCGCGAAGCATGATCGCCGTGATCTTCTTCGCGCTCGCCTCTGGGAAGAGGATGAGGATGTGTCCGTGTGGTGGGTCCAGTAGTCGGACGCGGACGCCGACTCGCTTCCCGCCGTCGAGCTGAGACCCGATGTCGTCGACGTCGATGAAGTTCGTCTTGGTCACCTCCATCTGGGCGTCTTCGCCGGTCAGTTTACTCATGTTGTTGGCGACGCCGTTCGTCCCGACCTTCGCCATTTCGTTTATGAAGCTCAGCTTTCGAATGTCGACCATCATCGTCATAGATTCCTCCGTAGGGTTGGGTGGTTGCGTTCGTTCATAGTGTCGTCACGTCAAGGATGTTGACTACCTCTCCCCGTCCCCGAACCGTCGCACCGCTTATCCCCGGCACGCCGCTCATGAAGCCCTCGAAGGGCTTGACGACGACCTCCTGCTGACCGTGGACGTGGTCGCAGTGCAACGCGACGTCGCGGACCTCACCGCGGATCCGGACGACCATCCCGTCGCCGTTCGCGCCGGGAGTCGGCGTCTCGAGGACGTCGGCCAGCGAGACGACGGGATAGTCGCTGCCGTCGCCGGGGAGGACGGATTCGCCGTCCACCGTCTCGATCGCCCCGGCGGACTCGATGTCCTGGACGGCTTTGGTCGGGACGCCGAACTCTTCGCCACCGCTTTCGACGAACAGGATCTCGTCAATAGCGACCGTTACCGGGAGCCGCATCGTGACGGTTGTCCCCTCGCCCGCCTCGCTGTCGATCGAGACCGTGCCGTCCAGCTCTTCGACCGTCCGCTTGACGACGTCCATCCCGACGCCGCGACCGCTAACGTCGGTCACCTCGTCGACCGTCGAGAGGCCGGGATGGAAGATGAGGTCGTAGGCCTCGTCGTCGGACATCGCCGCCGCTTCCTCCTCGTCGAGGATGTCAGCCGCGACGGCTTCCGAGCGAAGTCGGTCGGGGTCGAGCCCGGCACCGTCGTCTTCGACCGTGATCGTCACGCGATCGCGCGCGCGATCGGCGTGTACCTCGACGGTCCCCTCGCGGGGTTTCCCGCCCCCCTCGCGGTCTTCCGGCGGTTCGATCCCGTGGTCGACGGCGTTGCGGACCAGGTGGATCAGCGGATCGCCGATCCGATCGAGGATACTCCGGTCGAGTTCCACGTCCTCGCCGGTCATCTCGAACTCGACCGCCTTGTCCTGATCGCGGGCGATGTCGCGGACGACCCGCGGCAAGCGGTTCGTCACCGTCTCGAGGGGCACCAGACGGATGTCCATCACCGTCTCCTGCAGATCGGTCGTCAGGCCCGACAGCGCGTCGAGTTCCGTCTCGAGCGCGTCGTCGCCGTCGTCGTCGGCCTCGGCCGCATGACGGAGTCGGACGCGGCTCGTCACCAGCCCCTCGACGAGCGTGAGCAGCGAGTCGATCTGTTCGACATCGACCCTGACCGATTGGATTTCGTCGGTTTCGGCATCGGCGTCGGGCCGATCGCTCGACTCGGGGATGTCGATCTCCGGACGCTCGAATTCGGGTTCGTCGATGATCCGGACGGCCGCTTCATCGTCCGTGTCGGCGTCCGAATCGGCCGCATCGTCGCCGAATGACGCCGCCGACGGTTCGCTCGAGTCGTCGTCTTCCCCAGACGCGGCGGGCGAGTCCAAGTCGACCCCGCCGATGTCGAACTCATCGGTTCCGGCGAACGCCTCGTCGTCGAGGTCGTCGGACAGATCGTCCCCGAACTCGCTTTCGAAGTCATCGTCCGCGTCTGAATCATCCGACTCGGTCGCGGGGTCATCGAACACATCGTCGTCGAACGTTCCCTCATCCTCGTCATCGAACGGATCCGAGTCGTCCGTCGCCTCCTCGAGGTCGTCGCTGAAGGCCGCCGTCGGCTCGAACTCCGCTTCGACGTCAGCATCAGCACCGAAGGAACCGCCGGATACGGTGTCATCGTCCGTAGCGGTGGCTTGCTCGACATCGTCTGGCGCGGACTCGAGGCCATCGTCGTTTTCGAAACCGCCGCCGGTTTCGTCGGTCTCGAGGGTGGAATCGTCGCCTTCGACGGGAGCATCGTCGGTCGACTCGGTTTCGGTTGCATCGGTGGCTGTCGGGGACTCGTCAGCGTCGCCGACCGGTTCGGCGTCAGCGGTATCGGCCGCGGCGATACCGTCGTCGGCTGCATCGTCGTCGACTCCGTTGGCGTCAGTCTCATCGGTATCGTCGCTGACTGTGTCGTCCGCAACTGATTCGTCGACAGCGTGTTCGTCCGCAACTGATTCGTCGACAGCGTGTTCGTCCGCAACTGGTTCGTCGGCGATTTGCTCGTCCGCAACGGCGTCAGAAGTCGAGTCGGCCGCCGCGACGTCCCCAACGGGAGCTTCGTCGGCCGTTGCGTCGTCCTCGGCCGTGGCTGTCTCGACCGGATCGTCGCTGGGAACGTCGGATTTCGAGTCCGTTGGTTCGGACTCGTCGATCCGATCAGGTGCGGATGCGGCCTCGATCTCGTCGTCCGGTCCGCCAGCCACATCATCCGTTTCGGCAGCAGCCACGTTATCATCCGCTTCGGCACCGGCTACGTCATCGTCATCGGCGATCACGTCCTCGTCCGGCTCGGTCGCCGGCTCGAGGCCGCTGTCGTCCGCCACAGAGTCTTCGTCCACGCCGACGGCCGCCGTCGTGTCGACACCGGATGTTTCGGTCTCGTCCTCGTCATCGGCCGCGTCCGCAGCGAGGGCCTCGTCCGACTCCGCATCGACCAGGATGTCGTCGACCGCGCTCTCGGACGGCTCCTCGCCGTCGAGGAACGCGTCGTCGTCGACGTCCTCACCGAGGAGCTCGTCCATACCAACCTCGTCCTCGTCGTCGAACTCGTCGAACTCGAGTTCCGCGAGTTCGTCCTGCAACTCGTCGAAGCCGACCATTTCGACCTCGTCTTTGAGTTCGTCGAAGACCGCGCCGGCGTCGTCGACATTGTCGGCTTCGGCCGTTGAGTCCGCCTCAGCCGTATCGGGGTTGTCGTCGGTCGCCGTCTCCGAGTCGGGAGTCGCCGCGTCGTCGGCCTCGTCGAGAGGCGTTGCGGGCGGTTCTCGCGGCTCGGCGTCGAGATCATCCTCGTCCAACAGGTCGTCGAACGAGCCGGCCTCGCCCATGTTCTCGAAGACCTCGAGTTCGTCGTCACCGACGTCCTCGACCATCTCGTCTAAGTCGTCGAACTCGGTGAACTCGTCGAGCAGGTCGTCAACCTCGAGATCTTGGGCTTCCTCGGGCGAAATATCGTCGGCCCGCTCGGCCGAATCCGCAAGCTGATCCGCCGTCGGCGCCGCCTCGTCGGCTGTCTCGAACCGATCGGAGACGTCGACGAGTTCGAAGTCCGCGACCTCTTCGACCGGCTCGAGACCGGAGGAGATCGCGCTCTCGCCGACCGCGGTGGCGAAGACGGCGTCGAACTGGTCGCCGTGGGCCCCGGCCTCGATCGTCTCGCGGGGCGGATCGGTCCCGATCAGATCGAACGCGTCGATCAATGCGTCGACGACCAACTCGCCGTTGTTGACGCCCTCCCGCTCGGCGATCGAAAGCCGTGCGAGATAGACGTCGTGACCGGCGTCGGCCGGCGGCTCGAACCGCGAGCACACGTCGTCGATCTCGTCCGCCGCGGGCGTGACGAGTCCGGTTGCCGCCTCGTTCTCGACGTCCTCGAGGTGCGTTCGAAGCGCCTCGATCGTCGCCGACGGATCCGTCTCGATCTCGCCGGTCGCGGCGACTTCGTCGACCATCGTCTCGAGCTCGTCGACGCCGTCGAAGACGACGTCCATCAGCTCCGGCGTCACGTCGATCTCGTCCCCGCGGACGGCGTCGAGCAGATCCTCGATCGCGTGGGCGAGGTCGCTGGCCGCATCCAGCCCCATCGCCCCGCAGTTCCCCTTGAGGGTGTGGGCGATCCGGAAGATGTTCTCCATCGCCTCCTCGTCGTCGGGGTCCCGCTCGAGGGTGAGCAAGGCGTTGTTCAGTTCCGTAATTCGTTCTTCGCTCTCCTGAACGAAGTCTGTCAGATAATCAGTCATCGGTCTCACCGTCCGTCGTGAACGCGTTGACGATCGCGTCGGCGATGTCGTGGGCGGGTGCGACCGCGTCGACGCAGCCCGTTTCGATCGCCCGACACGGGATGCCAAAGACGGGGCTCGTTTCCTCGTCTTGAGCGATCGTTCGACCGCCCGCGGCCTTGACCGCCTCGATGCCGGCCGCGCCGTCGCGGCCCATCCCGGTCAGCACGACGCCACAGAGCGCGTCGGAGACCCGTTCGGCGGCGCTTTCCATCGTCACGTCGATCGCCGGCCGCACGCCGTGGACCCGCTCGCCGTCGTCGAGTCGCAGGCGGAGGCGGCCGCCGACGTCGCTCGCAACCTCGAGGTGGGCGTTTCCCGGTGCGACCGCGGCCTCGCCGGCCGCGAGCCGATCGCGATCCGCGGCTTCGGTGACGTCGTACGCGCTCCGAGCGTCGAGTCGCTCGGCGAAGCGGGTCGTAAAGTCGGGGGGCATGTGCTGGACGACCAGCACCTTCGCCTCGAGAGCCGCCGGCAGCCGTTCGAACAGCCGTTCGACGATCTTCGGGCCGCCGGTCGACGCGCCGAGGACGATCGTCGGCGCGTCCGCCCGGTCACCGTCAACGGCGATCGGTTCGGCCGCTTCGTCGGTGGCGGACGTAGTCCCGATATCCGGAGTGGCGTCGGGACCGGTCGTCCCGCTGTCGTGGCGAAGCTGTGCGTCGGATCCGCCGCCCGCGACCGCGTTTCCGGTCACAGTGTTGTGTCCCGGGCCGCCGGCGCGTCCCGATCGGGTCGAGTGGGCCGCCGCGGTGGCACGAGCGAGCGCGACCGACGAGACGTTCGCCTCGGCGAAGTCGTCGACTTTCGCGACGACCTCGTCCGTGAGGTGGGCGATGTTGCGCGAGTCGGAGCCGTCGGGCTTGTGAAGGAAATCGACGGCACCGCGCTCGAGAGCGTCGAGCGTGGCCTCCGTACCGCGTTCAGTGTGAACGCTGAGCATGAGGATCATGGTCGGATTCGTCGCCATGATCCGCTCGACGGCGTCGATGCCACCCATCTCGGGCATTTCGACGTCCATCGTGACGACGTCCGGGTCGAAGGTCGAGGCGAGTTCCACACCGTCCGCACCGTTCGCCGCCGTTTCGACCTCGTAGCCGGCCTCGTCGAGCGCGTTGCCGATGACTGTCCGCATGAACCTCGAGTCGTCGACAACGAGTACTCGCGTCATGCCGCGACGACGTCTGAGAGGGCCTTTCTAACGCTGGGCTCTTCGAACGGTTTCGTCACGTAGCCGTCCGCACCAGCTTTCACGGCGAGTTTCATTTTCTCACGCTGTCCAACGCTCGTACACATGATGACGCGGGCGTCCGGATCGATTTTCTTGATCGCCGCGGTCGCCTTGATGCCGTTGCATTTCGGCATCACGATATCCATCATGACGATGTCGGGGTCGTGTTCTTTGTACAGTTTGACGGCTTCTGCTCCGTTGGACGCTTCTCCGAGAATGCGGTAATCTTGTTCCAAGATCTGCCGCAGTAGGTTCCGCATAAAATGAGAGTCGTCCACGATGAGCACCCCTGTCGACATTCAGTAGTACACCAAACGTCCGTAGAGATACAACTACCATAAATGCTGTCTCTCGATTATCAGTCATGATAAATGTCGAATCTGCCCCGGAGACCCCACTCAGAGCAGTGGATCGATAACCGCCGGTTCGCAGCAGTTTTACCGGTTTCCCGACGCCAACAGCAGTCGGTCGATATCGACGAGTGCGGTCGCTTCGACGATGATCTCCTGTGTCGAATCGTCCCTCTTGCCCTCATCGATGTCGTCGCCGGTGTCCTCGTCCGATTCGATCTCGAACGCCTCCCCGATCGGTTCGCCGACGCCGCTCGTGCGACGAGCCGACGACAGCGCCGCAGAATCGCCGCCACCGACTGTTGCTCCGGCCTCAGGTGTCTCGACACCGCTGTCGGTCGATCCGTCCGTGGTCACGTGTCCGACGCGCGGCTCCGGTTCCGGTTTTCGTTCCTGCGTCACGAGTGCGAGGACCAGGGGATGGTCGAGGGCCTCGCCCGACAGCTCACTGGCATCGACGGTGTCCGCGTCGATCACGTCGCTCTCGGGGACGGTCTCGACGCCGATCACCTCGTCGACGCGGATCGCGGCCGACTGTCGGTCGCTCGAGCGATCGAGCACGAGCAGTCGTTCGCGGCCCGAGCGGGATTCGGAAACCGGGAAGTGAACCCGCGGATCGATGACGGCCGTGATCTCGCCCCTGAGGTCCATCAGCCCCTCGATCGCGGGTGGCGCGCGTGGGACGCGGGTCAGCTCCGCCGGTGGTTCGGTGATCGTTCTGACCGCGTCGACCGGCAGCGCGAGTCGGTGTTCACCGACGCCGACGAAGACGAACTGGCGGAGTTCTTCCTGCTCGTCGTCCCCGCCGTCCGAATCGCGGGTGCGATCGGCATCGTCGATATCGATTCCGAGGAGCTTCTCGGAGAGGTCCGGGGCCATGGTCTCGTTCGTGTATCAGCGTCCATCACTAAAACGTTGACTCCATCACGTATGTTCAATATACTGATTGTTTTCCGAACGGGTTCACCCACGTCGCGCACCGGAAGGCTTATTTTCCGAACGAGAAGTCTTCAGACGAAATGGTATCGGCTTCGAATGACGAAACCGGCACCGACGACGAACGCGTGACCGTCCTCACGTTCGACCTCGAGGAGCGGCGATACTGCGTCAGGGCCGAGTCCGTGGCCTCCGTGCTGGGCGTCGCTGACGATGCGTCCCTCGCCGACGCCACCGATCCGTGGAACGCGGGGACGATCACCGTCGCCGGTGAACGGGTCAGAGTGGTCGACCTCCCTCGAGTGTTCGGATCGACGTTTCAAACGGCGACCCGGGTCGACGATCCGAAACTGCTCGTCTTCGCCGTCACCGACGAGACGGACCGCTACTATAGCTGGCTCGTCGACCACGTCGATGCGACCAGAACCGTCCGAACAGCCGCGCTCGAGCCACCACACGCGAACACGACCCACGTCAAAGGCCGACTCGAGATGGACGGCTCGGACGTCATCTGGCTCGACGAACGAACGATACACGGCTGAGCGGCCGTCTCAACCGAGAGCAGCAAACACTGAATCTGCGGAAAAGAGACGTCGAACTAACTACAGGAGTCCCGGCGGTCCGCCGTCGGAATCGTCGTCGACGTCGACGCCGAACTCCTCTCGTTCCTCCCGGAGTCGCTTGACCTGTCGGTAGTAGTAGCCGATCCCGATGCCGCCGATGAGGACGACAGCCCCGATGAGACCGAGGAACAGCGGGATGTCACGCGCGAGGTAGTATCGAAGCGAGATCGTACTGTCCTCGTCGATCTCCTCCCAGTAGAGTCGCTCCCGATCGTCGGCGACCGTGCGCTCGTACCCGTTCGGTGAAACGTCGCCGAACAGGAAGTTCGAGGTCCGATGCCCCTCGGGAACCAGCACCTCGTAGGAGCCCCCGACGTATGCCGGCTGTTGGAACGTCTTGCGCCCGGCCTCGCCGGAGAACGCGAGCGTGCCGTCCCCGTCAGGAACCTGGACGGTGGTCATCGATCCGCCCTGTTCGATCTCGAGTTCCGAGCCCGTGAGTTCGGTGCCGTTGGGATGCCAGTAGCGGACGCTGTGGATGTTCAGCGGTTCGTCGCTAAAGAGGGTCGACTGGTACAGCTCCAGTTCGTCGGTCCCGTCGAGGTCGTAGACGGCCCGGAACTCGCCGCCGCCGAGCAGGTTGCCGTCCTCGAGCGCGATGGTGACGTCGGCGTCGGTGTCACGGATGTCGCTGTAGTTCTGTTCCTGATCGAGTTGCTCGTCCGAGATCCCACCGGAGAACGCCGAACAGCCCGCTCCCAGTATCAACAACGCGGCCGCAATCGTCGCGAAAACGAGCCGTCGGTTCATGCTAGGGAACGACACAGCGGAGTTCGGCCGGAAGGTACTCGCCGACGCTCGCGAGGAGTCCCGGCGGGTCGGTGTTTTCGGTACAGATGACGCTCTGCTCGAGCAGCCCGAGTCGTTCGACGGTGACGTAGTCTTGCGCGTGGCCAGCGCGGTTGAGCGTGGCCCGAACCTCGGCTCGCGTCGCGCTGTTGACGTTGAGCCGGCCGTCACCGCGGGTCCACTCGTAGAGCCGATCCTGTTCGGCATCGGCGAGCCGGGACGGAGTGACGTCGGCGTCATCGTCGCTATCCGCATCGCCGCCGTACACGAACTGCAACGGCAGGTGCTGAACGAGTCCGTACCGCTCGCGGATTTGCGTCGCCGACCCCGGGCCGAGCCCGAGTTCGTCGGTCGGGATTCGAACGCCGTCGCCCTGTCCCGCGTCGAGGACGAATCCGTCGTCGTCCCAGGACTCGAGCGTGCCGACGTACGTTTCGCCGGCCTCGAGATCGGGGACGATCTCGCCGAACTCTTCGCGGAGGACGTTTCTCGCGACAGTGGCGTCGTCACCCTCGATTGTCACCGACGGGAAGTCGTCGTGACGGATCCCGATTTCGAACTCGACGTCGAGTTCTCCGATTTCGTTATCGACCAGCGACCGCAGCGAATCCAGCGAGCGCTCGCGGGCGTCGCCCTCGACGTACAGCTTGGTTGCGAGTACGACCATTAGGCGTCCAGGTTGAGTTCGTCCTCGAGCGACGCGAGGCGGTCGTCCATCGCGTTGACCAAGCGGTCGTTATCCATCGATTCAAGCGGCGAGCCACACTCCGGACACTCGAAGCCGAAGTCCATCGCTTCGCCGAACTCGAACCGGATCGAACAGATCTCGCAGAGGTAGAACTCGTGGTTTCGCTCGTACTCTCGGCGGTCGTCGAGCGCCTCGTGGAGCCGGTACATCTCCTCCTCGAGATTCTCCGGAATGTTGTCGTACTCGAACGTCCAGAGGTAGGTCAGCCACCCCGAATCCTCGTCGCGCAGTCGCCGATACGTGGCGAGATCGTTTTCGTACAGAATGAACAGCGCGCGCCGCACGTCGTTCAACTCGAGGTCCAGTTCCTCTGCGAGCTCCTCGTCGGTCACTTCGCCGTCCGGCGGTGCCGCAGCGACGGGCATCCCCTTGGGACCGACCAGCTCGTGCAAATATTTCTGGATTACCGGATCCTCGAGCAGGTCCTCAAAAGCCATTACCTCTATGTAACGGCATGGAGCCATTAAAGCTTGTCAAGTGCCCTTCCCCATCGAGTCGGGATCCGAAGGGGTGGTATCGCGCTGGGACGAGACTCCATTTCTCTCTCGGAGAGACGGTTCGATGAAACGCCCACTGAGCAGATCGAGGCAAATTCCGCCACGAACGCGATGAATCCGACCGTCGGCTGCGCGTTCGGACGCGACGTTTATCAAGCTGGATCTCACTTCTCGAGATAATGACGACCGACATTTCTTGCAGCCCCGTTCGAGCCGACGACGCTCTCTCGCGGATCCATCGCCTCGAGTTCGACGTTCCCTGGCCACCGAAACACGTCGCCGCCTACCTCCTCGACGGGCCGGAACCGATTCTGATCGACGCGGGCGCGCCGGACGACGCGGGCGAGGCGGAACTGCGCGAGGGACTCGAGGCCGTCGGTTTCGAGCCGGCCGATATCGACCACGTGCTCGTGACCCACGTTCACAGCGACCATATCGGGCAGCTACCGTCTCTCAGAGCGGCCGACGCGACGGTTCACGTCCCCCGAACCGGGCTGTCCAGACTCGATCGCGATCTCGAGACCGCCCGCGAGGGCTTTCATGAGATGACGACGGCAGCGGGCTACGTGGGCGACGAGCGCACGGAAGTCGTCGAGGAGGAACTCGAGGAGCTGCACCGCGATCGGCGGCTGGTCGAACCCGAGACCGCCCGCGCGGTCGAGCCCAACGCGACGGTCACGATCGGCGACCAGGAGTTCGAGACGTTCGAAACGCCGGGCCACGCAGTCGATCACCTGTGTTTCGAGACGACGGTCGCGGGGACGACGGTCCTCTTTTCGGGCGACGCGCTCATCGAGCCGTTCCGTGCCGGGGCCTTTCAGGTCGGGCTCGATCGGGGTGCCGATGAGGCCATCGACGCCTACTACGAGGCGATGGAGCGGCTGACCGAGACGACTGCCACTCACGTCTTCCCCGGCCACGGCCCGACCTTCGAGGACCCCCAGCGGACCGTCGGCACGACGCGCGACCGACTCGACGCGCTCCTCGAGGAGACGCGAGCGGCGACCGCGGCGATCGAACCCGCCACGGCGCTCGAGATCGCCGAAGAGCGCGCCGGCAACGTTCGGCACATGGCACCGGTGCTCGACACGATCGGAGCGCTCGGCACGCTCGAAAATCGGGACGACGTAACGTACGAAACCGACGACGGCGTCCGGTACTACGAGACGGCGTAGGCACTGCCCAGCCGAGTTCAACACCAGGAAGTACCAGAAATAGGGGTTGGCAGAGTACTATCAATCAGCACCTAATTAGCCGGAGAGACGTGTCTGACTAAACCAATAAAATTATACACTCGATGCTGTATCATAAAATATGAGTAGAAATGACACTGGAACTGAAAGATTCTTTTCCTCGCTCCACCGATCACTCCTTGGCTATCTACTCGCGCTAGCTGGTCTAGCCGGTCTCGGGCTGGTGACGCAAGGCGATAGCTTGCTATCCAGCATTGTCGGAGTCGTCGTTGTTGGTACTACAGGATGTTGGATCGGGTATCTGTTCATCGACGGTCTGCGAGAGCGATAATGCTGTCAGGTAGAGACGCCGCGACTCTCACGTTACATCTCGATCATCGGATAGGACAACGCCAAGCGGAACTGTTCGATGATACCCGTTGAACCGAATCGCCAGCTTTTCCGTAAACGCCGATAGCCGAAATTGCTGCTACTCTTCGTCGTCTGCCAGCTTGAACTTCTGAATCTTCCCGGAGGTCGTTCGCGGGAGTTCGTCGATAAACTCGATCTCGCGGGGATGTTTGTAGCTGGCCACTTCCTCGAGACAGAACTCCGTGAGATCCTCGGCGGTCACGTCGCTGCCGGGCTCGACGCCCTCGGCGGGGACGATGAACGCCTTTGGCACCTCGTTGCGTCGTTCGTCCGGGATTCCGACGACGGCCGCGTCCGCGACGGCCTCGTGCTCGAGGAGGAGGTTCTCGAGTTCGCTGGGGTAGACGTTGTAGCCGGCGGTGTTGATCATGTGCTTTTTCCGGTCGACGATCTCGTAGTAGTTGTTCCCGTCGCGGCGGGCGATGTCGCCGGTCCGAAAGTAGCCGTGCTCGGTGAAGGCCTGCTCGGTGGCCTCGGGCAAGTTGAGATACCCTTTCATGACCTGCGGGCCGCGGACGACGAGTTCGCCTTTCTCACCGGGCGCGACCTCATCCCCAGCCTCGTCGACGATCTTGCAGTCGGTCATCCGCAGGGGCTGGCCGATCGTCCCGTGTTTCAGGCCGAACGTCGAGCCGCTCTGGGTGTGGGTCGCGCCGTGGGTCTCGGTGAGGCCGTACCCCTCCGAGATGTCGACGCCTGCGGTCTCCTCGAACCGCTCTTGGACCGCGGTCGAGAGCTTCGCGCCGCCCTCGGAAGCCGACTCGAGACTGCTGAGATCGTACTCGCCGAAGTCATCGGAGTCGACCATGTCGGCGTACATCGTTGTCACGCCGACGAAGTGGGTGATCCCCTCGTCTTCGATGAGTTGCATACACTCCTGGGCGTCCCACTCGAGGGCGCTGCGGAAGTAGAGGCGGCCGCCGCCGACCAGCGGCTGGAGCGCCGTGTGGGTGAAGCCGGTGATGTGGTAGAGGGGGAGCCACGTGAGACTGCGGACGTCCTCGGGCTCGACGTCGACGTTCGAGGCGGTCAGGGGCCACATGAGCTGAGCCCGGGTGTTCTCGTGTGTGAGCTGGACGCCTTTCGGGTCGCCCGTCGTCCCGGAAGTGTATGGCAACAGGGCCACGTCGTCGTCCGCACGATCGACCAGCGTCGGCTCGCCGCGCAGTTCCTCGAAGGCGCGGTCCGCGTCGTCCCGCGGCCAGTCCTCGCTCCGGATGGTGATGATTTCGGGCTCCATCTCGGCGTCCTCGATCGCTTGATCGACGACTTCCCGCAGCGCCGGATGGGTCACGATCGCGCTCGCGTCCGTGTCCTCCAGCTGATAGGCCACTTCGCGGCGCTTGTACTGTGGATTGACCGGCGATATTTCGACGCCGGCCTTGAACGCACCGATCGAGGCGACGAGGTACTGCGGACAGTTCGGCAGGAAGAGCAGCATTCGGTCGCCGGGCTCGAGACCGATATCGTGGAGTCCGCCGGCGAGTTCGGCGGTCCAGTCGCGGACCTCCTCGTGGGTCCAGCGGCGACCGTGGTGTTCCATCGCCTGTGCATCCCCGTGTTGTGCGGCGGTCTGGTCGAACAGTTTTGCGACGTTGCCCGCTCGAGCGGACTGATCGACCGCTTCCAGATCCATGTATCGTGGTACCGAAGCCCGCGCTTAAAATCGTATCCATCTTACAGCCCGGGTGCGGAACTAATCAGCCACCCGTCCCGGCTACACGTCCGGGTTCGCGAGCCGGCCGATCACGCGAACAGATCGACCCCTTTCGAGCGATACACTTAGTACCGTTCCTGTTTTATCCCCAATATATGGTCCCCGAATTCGCCGCCTGGACTCGCGACCAAATCGGGCTCTCCGATATCATTTCTGCCGTCGGTATCGCCGTCGTTCTCTCGTTTCTGGGGGTCGATCTGAACGTCATCGGGACGCTACTCGGGATCGCAATCGGCGCGCCGCTTCTCGAGGGCGTGTTCGACAGATACGATGTCGATCCGGCGCTCGCCTGGCTCGGTCTCGGGCTGTTCACCGCCGCTGTTGGAGGGATCCAACTACGGGAAGGCGGGTACTGGTTTGGCGGGTCGCTGCTCGCCGTCGGCTGCTGGATCTGTCTCGACGGCCTGTACGCGCGGCGGACCGACGGCTCGAGCGGTACCGACGAGGACCTGACGGACGACGACTACCACCTCGCCGCCCTCCACAGCGGCTGGCTCCTCGAGGAGCTCCGCGAGGCCGACCGCCCGCTCACGAAGACGGAGCTCTGTGACCGAACCGGGCTGCTGGCGGAGGACTTCGACCGCCTCCTCGAGATCCACGGCGAATCGGGAGCGATTGAACGGACCGGCAACGGCTACGCGATCGACGAGGACGAGATGGGATCCACCGCAGCCGTCCGAAGCCTCCTTAGAACGGTCAAGAGCAGGCTGTTCCGGCCGTTTCGGCTCTTCAGACCGGCCGGCTACCGCTGAGAACGAGCCTCGAAATCACTCGACTACTCGCCGTTCGACTGGTGTTCCCGGTCCGAATCGGGCTCCGAATCCGCTGATTCGACGCGTTTGCCCGTCTCCATCGGGATCACGCGCCGGTCGGCGTTTTGCCAGTCCCGCTCGAGTTCCCGGCCCTCGAAGAGCCGATCGAGAAAGACCGCCAGCCCGGCCACTTCGGAGTGGGGCTGGTTGGTGACGCCGACGTTCCAGTCGGCCTCCTCGTAGACATCAAAGGAGACCTTCTCGGAGCCGACGACGAGCAAGAGCGGTTCTCCCTCGGACAGGTGGGCCGTCCGAATATCGGCTTCCACGTCCTGAACGCGCTCCCCGTACATCGTGAGGTGAACGACCCGTCCCTCCCAGTTCCGGATGATCCGAAGGGGCGAATCGGTCAGTTCGGCCGCGAAGGGGCCCCCGAACCGGTCGGTGATGTCCGCGACCGTCTCGAGCGACTGGCCGGCGTTGTCGGGGAAGATGACGCGGTCGGCCCCCAGCGCCCGCGCGGTCAGGCCGACGTGGGTCGTCATCCGTTCGTCTCGGCCGGGGCGGTGGCCGAGCCGAAGGACGGCGACCTCGCTATCGTCGTGCATACCGCTAGCCACTCTCGGCGGCGGTTAGGGGGTTTCGTTTTCCACGTGCCGAGCCTGTTTGCGGCCAGTGCGACGATTCAGTTAGTAGAGACGGACTATGTTTCACTCCGGACCGGCCAGCCGGCGTTCGGTGGCGCGCGCTGGCGGCCGTCCGAGCGTCGCGAGGTGCGAACACAGTGAGCACCTCGGAAAGCGAACGGTGACCGGAGGGAACCGTGAGCCAAGCGAGGGCGGCCGCCAATACTGCGCGAGGGATGAGCGAGTGAGCAGAGCGAACGAGTGAATCGGCTGGGGAGGGCGTGGCGACTCCCTGGTGCCACGATAGCAGGACACTTCTTTCACCGTATTCTTATCAGAACCCACTGTTCCATACTCGCGACTACTACACGGCGAATCATCCGCGACGCCCGAGGGTGACACGAAAGTATACATAATTGACGTGAGTAACAGATAGTATGGAAACGATCAACGAGTCGGCCGTCGACTGGAAAGAGTACGATCGAGAGCAAACGGCGTTCCGGCGGAAGGAACTCTCCACCGCCGTCGGGGCCTCGGACCTCGGCTGCAGCCTCTATGAACTCCCGCCCGGGATGCGCTCGTGGCCCTACCACTACCACACGGCCAACGAGGAAGCGATCTACGTGCTGGCAGGCGAGGGGCAACTGAAGACGGAAGACGGCCTCGAGCCCCTGACGGCCGGCGACTACGCCACCTTTCCCGCCGACGAGTCGGGCGGCCATCGGGTCGTCAACGACGGCGACGAACCGCTCCGATATCTGGCGATATCGACGATGAACGAGCCGGATATCACGGTCTACCCGGAGATGAATAAGTTCGGCGTCTACGTCGGCTCGCCGCCGGGCGGTCGCGACGACCGGTCGCTCGAGGGCTACTACCGCACCGATGACGAGACGGAGTACTGGGACGAGTAGCGATTCTGAAACGCGGGGGTGGAATTAACTGTTCTCCGTTATATTCTACAGATATGCGATCAGTACACAAATCTGATGCGCCGGCACTGAGCCGAGACGACGGACTCGTGTCCCACATTCTGCACTCCCAGCGGGACGCCTCGGAGACGGACCTGACGATCACCTGGGTCGACGTCGAGCCGGGTGCGCGGCAAGTCCGCCACGAACACGACCCGGAACAGGTCTACGTCATCGTTTCCGGCGAGGGCGTGATGTCCGTCGGCGACGACGAGCGCGCGGTCGAGGCCGGCGAGCTGGTCCACATCCCGGCGAACACCGAACACGGCCTCGAGAACACCGGCGACAGCACGCTCGAGTACGTCTCCGCCGCGACGCCGGCGTTCCCGGACGCCGAAGTCGACGAATTCTACGAGCGGTGAATTCACTGCGGGCGACCGCACGTCGACTGAACAGCACCGGTGAGAAGGGGAACGAGTACTCGACCTACCGAGGCGCTCGAGGAGAGCGGGAGTGCGGGAATGCATGGATATTAGTTAGCACGCGACCTACGGCCGGTATGAGCAACGAGCCGAACGACGAGCGGTGGTCGACGTTCACGGAGGGATTCGTCGTTCCGATCACCGGACTGTTGGCGCTGCTGTTCGCCGTCATGGCCGGAATGACCGTTCAGCCCGCTCTGTCAGGATCCGCGTCGGATCTGCTAACACCGATCATTTTCGCCGGTGTCGCCCTCCTCTGTTTCCGCCTCCGCCAGCGAGCGGTCGCGGCTCGAGAGGACGACTGAGTCCGGCTGCTATCACGCGCACCCACACGGCGGTCGGGCACGCCGAAACTGACTGACAGTCGTCCGTCTGAGACGCGATCGAACGGCGGGTCCGTGTCGAATCGGGACCACCGCCGACCCTTACTGTTGTTTCGCCTGCTCGAGCGAGAAGAAGAAGCCGAAGTAGGCGACGATGCCGGCGAGCATGAACATGTAGAACACCCATCTGGGTGCATCGACGAAGACGAAGTCGAAGAGGAAGCTCACTATGGCGACCCAGACGACGGCGAACAGCAGATCGTAGACCATACCGGTTCCGTTTTCCTCGACGTGTTCGCGCAAGCGATCAACGACGCTCATTGCGGCGATTCTCCTGTCCGTGGGCAGTGGTGTCGTGGCATGTCGAAAGAATGGAGTCGGTCGTCCGTCAGTCTTGTGCGTCCGAGTCAGTCCTCGTCGTCGTAGTCGACGACCAGCACGGGGACAGTCGTCGAGCGGAGTACGCGCTCGGTGACGCTCCCGAGCAGCGCCCGGCGGACGCCGGAGCGACCGTGACTGCCGATCACGATGAGGTCGATGTCGTTGTCCTCGGCGTAGTCGGCGATCATCCGATGGGGCTGGCCGCCGGCGTGACGCTCGTGGGCAGTCAGGCCGGCCGCCTCGGCGGCGTCCGTAACGTAGCCGGTCGCCGCCTCGGCGTCTTCGCGCAGCTCGGTCATTCCCTGGAACTGACCCTGTCGGATCCGGTCGACCTGTTCGGTCCCTAACCCGTACGCGATTGCGTCCGTGTCGGCGACGAACAGCGAGTGGACTTCCGCGTCGTATTTCGTGGCGATATCGATCGCCTGGTCGACCGCTGCCTCAGCGACGTTGCTCCCATCGGTGGGAACGAGTATTCGTTCGTACATGGTCAGTCATCCGCAGGTGCGTTTCCGTCTCGGTTCTTCTCGGCGACGATGTCCGCCGCGGTCTTGTCCTTGGGCATCGGATCCGGACTGTGACACTGCCGGACCATCTGTTTGGTCTCGAGGGGCGGTTCACTGGTCACGAGCGAGACGATGATCGTGACCGCGAACACGATGGGCGTGCCGATGAGCGCCGAGCCGATGGCGGGCATCCACGTCGAGATGGCGTCGATGGCGAGTCCACCGTCGATGAGGCCGAAGTTCCCCTCGTTGAGCATGGGGATGAACCAGACGATGATGCCGGTCGTCATCCCGCTGAGCGCACCCGGCCGGTTCGTGTTCTCCCACCAGAGACCGAGGAAGAACATCGGGAACAGCACGATGGCCGCGAGCGAGAACGCGAACCCGACGAGTGCCGCGATCGGCTGCTGGGGGTTCAGCGCGAAGATGATCGTGAGCAGACCGATCAGGATGATGCTCAGGCGACCGACGAGCACCTGCTGGCGCTGGGTCGCGTCTTCGTTGATGATGTTCGCGTAGATGTCGTGGGAGATCGCTGACGAGGCGGCGATGAACAGGCCGGCGGTCGTCGCCACGGCCGCGGCGATACCGCCCGCCGCGACGAAGCCGACGAACCACGACGGCAGACCCGCGAGCTGTGCGGCCAACACGACGAGAACGTCACCGGCCGCGCTGGTCATGCCGGGATCGCCGTAAACGGCACCGACCTCCTCGCCGTACAGGGCGGTCCCGACGGCGGCGAAGGCGGGCGCGCTGAGGTACAGCAGCGAGATGAAGAACAGTCCCCAGGTGCACGACCAGCGGGCGACTCGCTCGTTCTTGACCGTGTAGAACCTGACCAGCACGTGGGGCAGTCCGCAGGTCCCGAAGACCAGGCTGAAACAGGTCGCGACCCACAGGTAGTAGCTGCCGCCCGCGAACGGGGCGGAGAACTCGCTCCCGAGGGTATCTATCATCATCCCGTACTCGAGTTGCGGGAGCACCGTCGTGAAGCCGCCGGACCAGCCGGTCACGACCAGTCCGAGCAGGAACGCGACGATGAGGATGACGTACTGCAGGACCATGTTCTTTGTCGCGCCGAGCATCCCCGACAGCGAGAGGTAGGCGACGGTGATGACCATGAAGATCACCATCATCGTCTGGTAGGCGGACAGCGCGCCGCCGGTGATCGCCGACCAGTCGCCGAGGATGTACAGTCCGACGAGCCCCATCCCGCGAGCCTGACCGAGCGCGTAGACGAAGCCGATCAGGAACGTGGTGAGCGCCGCGAGGGCGCGCGCGGCGTCGGAGTTGAAGCGGTCGCCGACGAAGTCCGGCGCGGTGTATTTCCCGAACCGCCGCATCTGGGCGGCCATGAAGATCAGCAGGATGAAGTAGCCCGTCGTCCAGCCGATGACGTACGCCAGGCCGTAGACCCCTGAAATCGCGACGGTCGCGGCCACTCCGAGGTACGTCGCCGCCGACATCCAGTTGGCCCCGATGGCCATCCCGTTCTCGATGTTCCCGATCGACCGGCCGGCGACCCACATGTCGTCCGTGTCGGCGACCTGAAACATGAAGCCGGCGACGATGAACAGCCCCATCATCCCGATGACGATGATCGCCGGGAGCAGTTTGAACGAGACGTTCAAGTCCTCCGGAAGCAGCGCTTCGCTCGACTGCAACGGCATCGTCTCCATCGCTCCGATCGCGAGGTCCGCCAGCATCGGTGCGCCGTCGATCATTCGTCGATACCTCCGTCAGTCGCGGCCGCGTCGTCCGGGACGGAGTCGGTGTCGGTCGTCTCCGGTTCGGCAACGCCCTGTTCGATCCCGTACTTCTCGTCGATCTGATCGCGCTTGCGCGCGTACCACACCGAGAGGACGAGCGCCGCGCCCGGCCCGACGATCGCGAGCAGGAAGTAGTGAAGCGGGAATCCGATGAGCGGCATCGTCTGCGTCATCAGATCGGGTGCGAGACGCGTCGCCGTGATCGGTGCGAACGTCGTCAAAACCCAGATGCCAAAGCCGATCCAGATGATTTTCAGGTGATCCCGCATGAACGGGGTCGCCGGCTTCAACAGGTTGATCTCGACGTCCATGTAGTCGATCTGTCGTTCGCGCTCGACGTCGCTCATCCCACCGTCGGTCGCTATCTGGTGGGTATCGTCGTTCATATCGTGTCTGTTTTTGTCTGACATGGTTTCGTGTATCGTGTTTCAGTTCGTGTCGTTGTTTCGTTCAGTTCGAAGAGATAGTTCTGAACGGACCGCGTCAGTCCGTTTCGACCTGTGCCGCGATGTCGTCGACGACGTCCGGGTTACGCAGCGTCGAGGTGTTCCCGAGTTCGTTCCCGCTCGCGATGTCCTCGAGCAGACGGCGCATGATCTTGCCCGAGCGCGTCTTGGGCAATTCGTGCGTGAAGACGATTTCTTCGGGCTTGGCGATCGGCCCGATCGAGTCGAGGACGGCCGACATGGCCTTCTCCTCGAGTTCGGCGTGTCGGTCCCCGTAGCCGTCTTCGGGGATGGCGTAGACGTAGACTGCCTCGCCTTTGACCTCGTGGTCGCCGCCGACGACGGCGGCTTCGGCGATCCCTTCGACGCCCACGACGGACGACTCGATCTCCATCGTCCCCAGCCGGTGGCCGGAGACGTTGATCACGTCGTCGACCCGGCCGAGGATGGTGATGTAGTCGTCCTCGTCGATCTTCGCGCCGTCCTCGGGGAAGTAGACCCACTCGTCGGCCTCCTCGTCGGAGTACTCCTGCCAGTACTCCTCGAGGAAGCGCTCGTCGTTGTCGTACAGCGTACGGAGCATGCCGGGCCACGGGTTGTTGACCGTGACGTAGCCGGCCTGACCGGCGTCGACTTCTTCACCCTGCGCGTCGACGACGCGGGCGTCGATCCCCGGCAGCGGCGGCCCCGCCGAGCCGGGTTTCATGGTGTTGACCCCCGGTAGCGTCGTGATCATCATCCCCCCGGTTTCCGTCTGCCACCAGGTGTCGACGATCGGGCACTCCTCGTTGCCGATGTGCTTGTAGTACCATTTCCACGCGCGCGGGTTGATCGGCTCTCCGACGGTGCCGAGCAAGCGCAGGCTCGAGATGTCGTGGTTCTCCGTGTACTCAGCGCCCCACTTCATGAACGCGCGAATCGCCGTCGGCGCGGTGTAGAAGATGTCGACCTCGTTCCGCTCGACGATATCCCACAGCCGGTCCTTGTCGGGGTAGTCCGGCGTCCCCTCGTACATCACGCTCGTCGTGCCGAGCGCCATCGGTCCGTAGACGATGTAGGAGTGGCCGGTGATCCAGCCGATGTCGGCCGAACACCAGTAGGTGTCGTCGGCCTCGATATCCAGTACCGCGTGGCTCGTCCAGGCCGTGTACGCGAGGTAGCCGCCGGTGGTGTGTTTGACCCCCTTCGGTTGGCCGGTCGTTCCCGACGTGTACATCAGGAACAGCATGTCCTCGGCGTCGCGCGGGACCGGCTCGACCGTCGACCCCTCGTGGTCGGCCACGAGCTCGTCGTAGTCGTGCTGGTTGTCCGCGAGTTCGTGATCGAGGTCGTCACCGAGTCGGTCGACGACCACGACGTCGGAGACCTCGTGTTCGACGCCCTCGAGGCCCTCGTTGGTCTTCGAGATGTGATCGAGCGCGTCGCCGCGACGGTAGTAGCCGTCGCAGGTGACGAGGTACTCGCTGTCGGCCGAGTTCATCCGGGTGGCCAGCGCGTCGGCCGAGAAGCCGGCGAAGACCACGCTGTGCGGCGCGCCGATGCGGGCACACGCCAGCATGGCGATCGGAAGCTCCGGAACCATCGGCATGTACAGCGTGACGATGTCGTCCTCCTCGACGCCGAGGTCGCGCAGCGTCGCCGCGAAGTCCTCGACCTCGTCGAGCAACTCGTCGTAGGTGTACGTGCGCGTCTCGCCGAGTTCACCCTCCCACTCGATGGCGACGCTGTCGCCCCGCCCCTCCTCGACGTGCCGGTCGAGGCAGTTGTACGACGCGTTGAGTTCGCCGCCGGTGAACCACTCGTAGAACGGGGCGTTCCCGTCCTCGAGAACCGTATCGTACTCCTCGTCCCACGAGAGGAGGTCGGCGGCACGCTCCCAACACTCCGGCCAGTTCTCCTCGAACTCCTCGTAGATCCCCTGATCGGTGACGTTTGCCTGCTCGACGAACGACTCGGGAGGCTCGAACGCCTCCTGTTCTTCGAGTCGCGCCTCGAGATCGGCATTGTCCTGTGACATGGTACACCCAATCAATCTCCAACGAGCATAGTAAAGACGGCCTCTAGTTGTGCAAAATCGACCCGATACGCGGAAGGGAACCTAGCATATATTGACTGTATTAGGACCTGATATTCGGTCGTCGCTCGCTCGAACGGGACGAATCGAGAGCGAAACGAGCTGATCTCCCTCGAAGCGGGCTTTTATACTACATTTTCGTGCGGGGATAGAACGGCACCTCTAGAGACGTAGCCCCCATCGGATCAGGTGACGATCCCTCGCGACGCCGTGACTACTCGGCCGGATCGTCGAAGAACGTCCGAAGCAACTCGTGTTGGCCCTTCCGCAGGTGGTTGTGCAGCGTCGGCGAGGAGACGCCCATCGCGTCCGCGACTTCCTCGGCTGTGCTCTCCCGGGGCCAATCGTAGTAGCCGCCGAAATACGCCGCCCGGAGCGCGGCTTCCTGTCGGTCCGTCAGTCGATCCTCGAGCCCCTCTCGGAACTCGCGGGCGGTCTGGACGGCCCGCTCGGTCTCGCGTTTTCCGACCAGTTCGGAGTCCGGAAACGCGGATCGGAGGCCGTCGACGATGGTCCGAAGGTCCGCGTCGACGGCGCAATCGCCGGTGATCGTCGCCGTGCCGCCCTCGAAGACCGCCTCGTGAACCGTCACACCGTACTCCGTGAGCGTCACGATGGGACAGGAGCCGTCGACGACGACTTCGATGCGCCAGCCCTCCTCGTCGGTCTCGACCAGCCGACAGTCCTCGATCCCGGGCTCGTCGTCGGCGAGGTCGAAGACGTCGGCCGGCGACGCGTCCTCGAGGCGGACGTAGTAGAGCTGTGTCGACTCGTCGATCGGGACCAGCGAGTCGAGTTCGAACCGACAGTCGAGTCGGCGCGAAACGTCGACGAAGAACGACCGGTCGTCGCGGCAGACGACCTCGAGTTCGGTCACTCGGTCGGACAGCAGGAGGTTTCGGCGGCGGATGGCAGCGATCGCGTAGCCGACCTGCCGACCGATCGTCGCGAGCCACGCGCGCTCGTCGTCGCCGAACGCCGCCGGGCGCTCGGTCGCGACGGAGAGCGTCCCGTAGACGGTATCGCCGTACGCCAGCGGAATCCGGGCGACGGCACCCTCGAACGCGTCGTTCTCGAACGAATCGGCCTCGAGCGTCGCCGTCACGTCGTCTGCGACGAGCACGGTCCGGTCCCCGTAGCGGTCATCGGACACCGCGGTCGCGTCCGTGAGGTCGGCGATCGGCTCCTCGTCGTCCCACTCGTCGGGGGCGATCCGCTCGACAGCGTCGGGATCGATCCCGCTGGATGCGCGCCACTCGCGGCGGCGATCCGACACCGTTGCGCGGTCGATCCACGCGAACTCGTAGGCTCGACCGTCGGCGAGCGCTCCACAGGTCGCCGTCTCGATCTCCTCGTGGTCGGTCGAATCGAGCAGCGCGTGGGTCACGGCGCGGTGCTGGCCGGCGACGGCGTACAGTCTATCGAGCTCGTTGCGTTGTTCGCGCGCGTCCGCTAACTCCTCGTGTGCGGCCGTGACATCGCGGACGAAAACGGCGAACCCCCGGTGGTCCCCCGATCGTCCCGCAGCGGCGAGACGACCTCGGTCGCACGGAACTGCGACCCGTCCTCGTGGACGCGCCACCCGTCGGTTTCGGTGCCCGATTCCTCGAGGGCCTGTGAGAGAGCCCGCTCGGGAGCGCCGTCCTCGACGGCGCTGTCGGGATAGAACGTCGAGACGTGCGTGCCGACGATCTCGCCGGCCCGGTAACCGAACATCGCGGCCGCGCTGCGATTCCAGCGTTCGACGTAGCCATCCGCGTCGAGTCGGAGCAGCGCGTATCGGTCGCTCGCGGCCAGCAACAGGCGGATGACGCTATCGTCGCCCACCACCGGCCCGGATCGGCCGCCCGATCGTCCGTGGCCGGCCCCCGACGGTCGTTCGACGGCATCGAACGCGTCGACGATCTCGGCGTCCGTCGGCTCGGGGAGATAGGACTCGAGGGCCTCGAAACTGCGCCAGCCGCCCGCAGTCTTGACGACCCGGGGGTTGATGTCGTGTTCGGCCAGGGCAGTGTGAGCGAAGTACTGCCGGAGATCGCTCGTAGAGGCGTCGGAGAGCCCGGCCTCGTCGGACAGCTCGCTCGCTCGCTCGGCCACGTCCGAAACCAGCATCTGGAGCCGACGGGGCGTGACCGAAAAGATCCGATCGGCGCTCGAGAGATCGTTACTCCGGGCGTATCGTCGGAGTTCGCGCTCGACTCGGGTCGGCAGGTACGCGGTCCGGTCCCGCGCGCCGTCGTCGGTCGACACCCGAATCAGGTACCGCGGCGGATCGATCCGAACCTGCTCGATATCGCCGATCGTGAGCCGCGCCAGTTCGGGCGGTCGGAGCCCGACGTCGCCACAGAGACGGATCACCAGCGCCTCGCGGTAGGTTTCGGCGGCGTCGAGAAGCGACTCGTACTCCCGACGCTCGAGTACTGTCTCGGTCCCCCCCTCGAGGCTCATGGTTCGCTCGTTCTGGAGACGCGAACATAATTGTATCGCCTCTCGTCGATAGTCGTAACCGTTCGCCTGATTCGACGGGTGAGAGCGGACAGTCCTGGTTTCGCGATACTTGATTCTGCGAAACGAGATCAGTCGAAGTCGCTCTCGTCGCCGATCTCAGCCTGAATTTCGCCGACGATCTCCGGATTGCGGAGCGCGCTGGTATCACCCAACTTCTCGCCGTTGGCGACGTCCTCGAGCAGGCGGCGCATGATTTTGCCCGAGCGAGTCTTGGGCAGTTCCGGCGTGAAGATCAACTCCGCGGGGTGGGCGATCGGACCGATCGCGGATTCGATGCTCTCGAGGATCGCCCGCCGAATCGTCGCGTCGGACTCGTGGCCGCTCTCCGTGCTGACGTACGCGTAGATCTCGGTGTCCTCGGTCTCGCTCGAGCGGCCGACGACGGCGGCTTCGGCGACGCCGTCGACGTCGGCGATCGCGCCCTCGATCTCCATCGTTCCGAGTCGGTGGCCGGAGACGGTGATTACGTCGTCGACCCGGCCGAGGACGGTGATGTAGCCGTCGTCGTCGGCTCGAGCCGTATCGCCGCTGAAGTAGCGCCAGTCGTCGGTTTCGGGATCGGAGAAGCGCCGCCAGTACTCCGCGACGAACCGCTCGTCGTTGTCGTACAGCGTCCGCGCCATCCCCGGCCACGGGCGCTCGATCGTGAGGTAGCCGGCCTCGCCGGGAGCGACTTGCTCGCCCTTCGCGTCGACCACGCTGGCGTCGATCCCCGGTAACGGCGGCCCCGCTGAGCCCGGTTTCATCTCGTCGATACCCGGCAGCGTCGAGATGGTCACCGCACCGGTCTCCGTCTGCCACCAGGTGTCGACGACCGGACAGTCCCCGTCTCCGATGTGTTCGCGATACCAGTTCCAGGGCCGGGGGCTGATCGGCTCGCCGACCGTGCCGAGCAGGCGCAGCGAGGAGAGGTCGTGGCGCGCGGGGTAGTCCGAGCCCCACTTCATGAACGCACGAATCGCCGTCGGCGCGGTGTAGAAGACGTCGACGGCGTTCCGATCGACGATCTCCCAGAGTCGGTCCCGGTCGGGATAGTCGGGCGTCCCCTCGTACATCACGGTCGTCGTCCCCAGCGCGAGCGGCCCGTAGACGATGTAGGAGTGCCCCGTGATCCAGCCGATGTCGGCCGCACACCAGTAGGTGTCTTCGGGTTTGACGTCGAGGACGGCGTGAGTCGTCCACGCGACGTGCGCGAGGTAGCCCCCCGTCGAGTGGACGACGCCCTTTGGTTCACCGGTCGTCCCCGAGGTGTACATCAGAAATAGCATGTCCTCCGCGTCGCGCGAGACCGGCTCGACCGTTTCGCCCGCGAACTCGTCGCGAAGCTCATGGTAGTCCCACTCGCCGTCTCCGAGGACGTGTGGGAGGTCATCGCCGAGCCGGTCGACGACGACCGTTCGCACGTCCTGCTCGAGGTCGATGCGGGCGTTGTCGGCCTTGCTCTTCTGGTTGAAGGCGTCGCCCCGCCGGTAGTAGCCGTCGCAGGTGACGAGAAACTCGCTGTCCGCGGCGTCCATCCGCGTCGCGAGCGCGTCCGCGGAGAGGCCGGCGAAAACGACGCTGTGGGGCGCACCGATCCGGGCGCAGGCAAGCATCGCGATCGGCAACTCGGGGATCATCGGCAGGTAGATCGTCACGACATCGTCTTCCGCGACGCCGAGGTCGCGCAGGGCCGCCGCGAGCTCGTTGACTTCGACGTAGAGATCCCGATAGGTGTAGGTCCGGCGCTCGCCCTGTTTCCCCTCCCAGCGGATCGCGGCGTGGTTCTTGCGCCCCGACTCGAGGTGGCGATCCAGACAGTTGTACGAGGCGTTGAGCCGACCGTCCGCGAACCAGCGATAGAACGGAGCATCCGCCGTCTCGAGGACGGTGTCGTACGCCTCGTCCCACGAGAGGAGGTCAGCCGCACGCGTCCAGCAGTTCGGCCAGTTCCTCTCGAACGTCTCATGGAGCGTCGGATCGGTGACGTTCGCCTGCTCGATGAAGGAGTCGGGAGGACTGTAGGGGGAGCCGGTCAGTGCGGACGCGTCTCGATCCGGCCCGTTCCGTTCGACCATGTATCGTCCGAACGGTAGTCGGTCAGAGGAATAAACGTTCCTCCCAATCGCCGTGCAGTGTACGGATCTCGATCCCGCTGCTCGAGGTGACGTTCCTCGGGCCGATCAGAGATCGTCCTGGGTCGAATCGATATCGGCCATCTCCTCGGGATCGATTTCGTGACCGGGTTCGCGAACGACGTAGACGTCGTATCGGTGGTCGTTCGCGACCGGGCTCCCGACGCTCGACTGGGGCGCGATGACCGAGCCCGCGTTCTCGGAGCCGATGAAGACGACGGAGGCCTCGATCTCGCCGGCGATCCGTCGGATCTCGCGGACGACGTTCGTCGTCGATGTCGCAGTGGGCTCGTCGGAACTGACCCGCTCGATCCGAACGGTCGCCTCCGGCGCGACCTCCTTGGCCCGGGTCTGCATTCCCGTCGCGATCGCGTCCGGATCGAACGGCTCGCCCTGCGTGATCCAGCCGCGATCGCGCGCGTACTCGGCATCGTCCGGAATCACTGTCAGCACGATGACCTCCTCGTCGAGCAGGTCGCCGAATGCGTCGGCTCGCTCGAGCGCTTTCGTCGCTAACTTCGACCCGTCGAATGGAACGAGCAGTGACATACGACTATTTCATACGACAGCAGAGGTAAATGTTCTCCCTCCGCTCGACCCCACTCAGACATCGCTCCCGTCGGCGTTGTGCGGTGACTCACCGTTCGACCGGTCATCGACCCGCTCGCCGCCGCCACCGACGACCAGCACGGGCCGGTCCGCGATCCTGACGACTCTGTCGACGGTGCTCCCGAGCAGCGCCCCCTTGAACGACGAGCGGCCGCGAGAACCGAGAACGATCGCCCCGGCGTCCCGATCGGCCGCTTCGTCGAGGATCTCCTCGTGGGGAACGCCGGACTGAACGGTCGTCTCGACGGTCACGCCGGCCTCTGTCGCCGTCGACTCCAGTTCCTCGAGCCAGCCCGCTGCGCGCTCTTGTAGGTGCTGGCGTGCCTCTTCGGGATCGACGATACCGGTATCGTATTCGGTGCGCTCGTCGACGACGGCGATGCCATACAGCGGCGCGTCGAAGCGCTCGGCGAGCGCGATTGCGTGATCGACCGCGGTCGCCGCGGCCTCGCTCCCGTCGGTCGCGACCAGAATGGACTCGTACATGGGCGTCAGTACGTGCCCCCTCGAGAAAGCATTGGGGCTCGCGGGGCGGCGTCCTCGGACGTGGTTACCCGCCCCGTCCGAGTACCATCCGAACGCTCCAGAACGATTATTTCTCGTCAAATAGTCACCAGTTGTATAATGTCGCAGGAATTGGGTTCCCGCGCTCGAGAGTTGTCGAAGCCCTATTACGACGACGGCCTTCCGGCGCACGATCTGTTCCACGCTGCCCGAGTCAGAAACGTCTCGATTCGGTTAGCAGCGGACTGCGAGAGCGGGGTCGACAGAGCCGTCCTTTCCGCGGCGGCATGGTTACACGATATCGGTCGCCCGCGGGAGAGAACGGGAGCGATCGACGATCACGCCGAGTGGGCGGCGGCCGAAGCCGCGGAGCTTCTCGAGACGGACGGAGTGACGGCGGATCGAATCGACGCGGTCACGCACTGCATTCGGGCGCACAGTATTCGGGCGAACTCTCCGGAGCCGGAGACGCTCGAGGCCAAACTGCTCTTCGATGCGGACAAGTTAGACGCTGCCGGAGCACGCGGTATCGTTCGAATGGCCTGTATCGTCGGCGAGCGGTCGGGCAGAGCCGGGGAAAAGTACGCGGTCATCGACGATGCATCGGTGTCCGGAGTGGATTCGTCGGACCGTCCCGACATCACGCTCCTCCGGGAGTGGGCCCAGGAGCGTCTAAACGAGCTGTATACCCCGCCGGGACGACGTCTCGGCGACTCGCGACGACAGTTCATGGACGATTTCTTCGCACAGTTCGAGAGCGAAATCGGCGAGGGAAGACAATAAGTTGGACTTCGACGAGTCTCGAGAGAGAGAGACGGCTGATAAGGATTCGAAGGACTGTCAGTCTCCAGTATCCTCGCGTGAGCGATCTTCGACCCCGACACCACGCGCCGCCGTCGCCTTTACCGAGGCCACGATCGATCGCCCGGGCTCGAGCCCCAGCGTCTCGACGCTCCGCCGCGTGACCAGCGCGACGAGTTCGGTGTCGCTCCCGCCGTCGCCACCGTCTGCATCCTCGAGATCGAGCCCCACTCGAGCGACGGCGTCCCCGGCCTCGAGCCACGAGACGGTCCCCGGGAACCGGTTCCGAACGCTCGTCCCCTCGGCTCGCGGCACGTCGCTTGGCGCGTGGAGACTCACGGCGTCGGAGCGGATCGTCACGGACGCCGTCGCGGCGTCGGCCGGAACGACGGCCAGAATCTCCCCCGCAGCGGTCTCGACGGTCGCGAGTTCCCCGTCGCGGTCGATAACCACACCCCCGAGCACCGTCTCGTCGACGCGGGCGACGCCCTCGTAGGCCGCGACCAGCCGGTCGAATCGGGCCAGCAGCTCACGCGCCGTCGGCGTCAGCGAACTGCCACCGCCGTCGGCTCCGCCGCGAGTGCGCTCGACCAGAGGGCCGATCGCCTCCTCGAGCGCCACTACCCGCTGCTGGAGGCGGGGGTAGGATCGCTCGAGGGCGTCGGCAGCCCCCGACAGCGAGCCGCGGTCGTCGATCGCGCGCAACATCGCGACGTCACTGCGATCGACGGCAATGTCCTCGATCCGCAGGTAGGTGTCGAACTCCTTTTCCATGGTCATCGGTGAATTATGCGGCGGTTCCACTCGAATCGAAGGCGGTTTCCGAGTCGCTCGAACCTCTCTTGGCGTTCACGCGAGAAGTTCGTTTTCATCGTACAATAGGTCTCCGTTGACGAACCGTGCGGTTCGCTCGTCGCGGGGATCGTCGAAGATCCGCTCGGGCGGGCCGACCTCGATCAGTTCGCCCTCGAGCAGGAAAGCGACGCGATCCGAGATCCGCTCGGCCTGGTGCATGTCGTGGGTCGCGAGCAAGACGCCGTGATCGCGCTCGCGAGCGCGTCCGATCGCGCGCTCGAGGATGGCCGTGTTCCGCGGATCGAGGTCCGAGGTCGGTTCGTCGAGGACCAGCAGGTCCGGCCCCGCGGCGAGCGCGCGAGCGAAGGACACCCGCTGTGCCTCGCCGCCCGACAGCGAGCCCGCGTCGCGGTCCCACGCCTCCCGGAGCCCGACGAGGTCGAGGGCCTCGAGCGTCCGGTCGTCGACCGTCGGCGCGCTCCGGATCCACCGGTCTGCGACCCGTCGGACGAATCCCCGAATGCGCTGCGACCACGGCCGGCGAACCCGTTGGCCGATATCGACGTTCCGCGCGACCGAGGTCTCGAACAGACTCGCTTGCTGGAAGACCATGCCGATCCGCCGACGGAACTCGAGTCGGTCGTCTCGCGACAGCGACCACGGATCCGTCCCGTCACAGCGGACGACACCGTCGGTCGGCCGCTCGAACAGCGCGGCCAGCCGCAACAGCGTCGTCTTGCCGGCTCCCGAGGGGCCGATCACCGTCACGATTTCGCCGGACCTGAGAGTCAGCGAGACATCGTCCAGAATGTCCGTGTCGTCGACGCCGTCGGACGCGTGCTCGAGCTCGAGGTTCATCGCTGATCCGCCTCCATTGCAGTCGCTCGAATCATTATCGACCTCCGAGCCGCAAGACGATCCCGTTGACGAGCAAGACGAGGACGAGCAACACCGCGCCGAGAACAAGCGCCGTCTCGAACTCGCCGCGGCGCGTCTCGAGCGTGATCGCGGTCGTGATCGTCCGCGTTTTCGACGTCCCGTCGGCGTAGGCGATGTTGCCGCCCACGATCAGGACCGATCCGACCTCGCTGATCGCACGACCGAAGCCAGCGAGGATCCCCGTGATGACGCCGTATCGGGCTTCCTTGAGGGTGATCAGTGCGACATCGGCTCGAGTCCCTCCGACGCCGTATGCCGCGTCCCGAACGGCGTCGTCGACGCTCTCGATGGCCGACAGGGCGACGCCGGTGATCACCGGCGCGGCGAGGACGCACTGGGAGATGATCATGGCTTGGGGCGTGTAAACGAGCTCGAGCGCCCCGAGCGGGCCGTTGTTCGAGAGGGCCATCAGGACGAGCAGTCCGACGACGACGCTCGGAAAGCCCATCCCCGTGTTGATGACGGCCGTGATCAGTCGCTTTCCGCGGAAATCCGCGAAGCCGACGACGAAGGCGATCGGCAGACTGAGGAGGGTACTCAACAGGATGGCGGTCAGGCTGACCGTCAGCGAGACCTGAATGATGCTCCGGAGATAGTTCGGTTCGGCGAGGGACTCGAATGGCATCGGTAGTAGGTTGTTTCGTCCGGATAGTGAGTCGTTTCGTCCGGGTAGTGGGTCTGTCGATCACTCCTCGCTCGAGGCCGGTTGCCATCCCTCCGGGACGTACTGCTGGAAGTTCGGGTCCGCCGACAGGGCCTCGGGGTAGAACAGCTGTTCGCCGTTCGCCGTGTAGTCCCCGACGAGTTCCTGACCCTCCGGGCTCGTGAAAAAGCCGATGTAGGCCATCGCGAGGTCGTAGTTGACGTTCGAGTGGATCTCCGGATTGGCCGCCATGATCCCGTAGGGGTTCGCGAGCAGCTCCGGCCCGCCCTCGATCGGGCCCTGAAGCAGGATCTCGAGGTCGACGTTATCCTGCATCGAAAGGAACGTCCCCCGATCGGCGAGCGTGTACGAACCCGACTCGCTCGCGTTGTTCAACGTGTTGCCCATCCCGTCACCGAGTTCCTGGTACCACTCGCCGCCGGGCTCGGCACCCGATTCGTCCCAGATCGCTCCCTCTTTCGTGTGCGTGCCCGAGTCGTCGCCGCGCGAAACGAACTGCGCTTTCGCGCTCGCGATGGCCTCGAAGGCCGCCGTTGCCTGCTCTGTGTCGCCGACCCCCGCCGGATCGTCGCTCGGCCCGACAATCACGAAGTCGTTGAACATCAGGCTCCGCCGGTTGACCCCGTGTCCGTCCCGCATGAACTCGTCCTCGAGCGAGCGGGCGTGGACCAGAATCACGTCGGCGTTGCCGTTGCGAGCGGACTCGATCGCGGCGCCCGTCCCCTGAGCGTTGGCCGCGACGGGCGTTCCGAACCGCTCCTGGAACGCAGTGTTGATCTCGTCAAGCAGCCCCGTATCGTACGTGCTGGTCGTCGTCGCGAGCGCGAGTTCCTCGCCGGCGATCGACCCCTCACCCTGGTCGCTCCCGAGCCCGAGACAGCCGCCAACGGCGGCGGCGATCCCCGCCGCACTCGCCCCGAGGAGCTCTCGTCGTCGATATTCCATATTGGGAACAACGATGGAACACAGTGGCATAAACGTACCGCTCAGGGTATCCGACAGTGGTTACCGAAACCGCTCTCGAGTGAGATACGGGTGAAAACGTAACTGTAACCGATTACGTCAACGGGACCGATTCGATCGACGCCTGGTCAAACCTCGTCGGACTCCGCCACCGCTACCACGACGTTCCGAACGGAGCGCATGCTCGTCGCGATGGCCATGATCCCGCCCATCAGCGCCTGCCGGGACACAGTCGGGATAGATTCGAGACTCCACTTGCACAGTCTCCGCTTCGCGAAGCTGACAGGAGACGCCCGCCTCGAGCCGGAATCGGGCGAGCGACCCGAATCCGCGCTCTCAGTGCTTGTCCGGCATCGTCGAGTGCCGCGTCGTCTTGCGCATATCCGCCCGTTTGGACGGCGGCGGTGCCATCGTCGAGTGGCGGCTGGGGCCGCTCGACGCCGTTCCACGCTCTTCCTCGCCGCCGAGACCTGATCCCAGAAGACCCTCGTCGTCCTCGTCAGCGTCCGCCTCGTCCGCTTCATCGTCGACTGTCGCTTCGTCGGCGGCATCGGCGTCGCCTGCGGTCTCACTATCGGCGCTTCCGGCGCTCGCCGACTCGAGTCGCTCTTTGAGCTGCTGGACGTCGTCCCCGAACTGCTCGAACGAGGATTCCATCGACGATCGGAGGCGGTCCCCGAGATCGTCGGCCGTCTCGTCCGCTTCCGACTCGGCCGCGTCGTCTTCGGTAGCCGGTGACTCGTCGTCCGGCGCGTCCTCGTCGGCTTTGCTCTCCGCTTCCTCGGCTGCTTGGGCGTCGGATTCGGCCCGTTCGCTCACCGTTTCTCGGAGATCACCGACAGCCCCTTCGAAGCTATCGTCGTCAGCCCGGTCGGCGAGGTTCGCGAGGTGGAGCAATCGCTGGAGGTCCTCGAGGTTCTCCCGCTCGCCGCGAGCGATAGCGTCCGGAATCGAATCCGGTTCGGAGCCGTCTTCGAACGTGTCCAGGCCGACCGCCGCGAGCAGTTCGTCTGGGTCGGCCGACTCGAGGAGGTCGTTCGCCTCCCGAGCGGTCTCGAGCAGGTCCCGTTCGGCCGACTCGCTCTCATCGCCCGAGTCGCTCTCGCCATCCGAATCACTGCCGGAAACGATCGACCCGCTGAACGCGTCGGCTTCGTCCAGTACCTCGTGCACTCGATCGTGGAGTTGTGAGTCGGTCATCTGTAGCCCTCGGATATCCCGCCGTTCGTGCGCGGTAGTCGGCTCGGGAGCGACGGAGTACAGTCGATCGTCTCGTCCCGGCAGCCGTCACTCGGCTTCCGCTTCCGTTTCCGACTCCCCGTCCGAGTCGGAGTCAGGCTCCTCGTCCGTTACCGTCTCGATAATCTCGTCGGTCATCTCCTCTCGGCTGAGGTTCGCCTTCACATCGACGTCCTTCGCGACCGACTGCAGATCGCTGTAGGACATCACGCCGAGGAAGTCCTCGAGCGTGTCCTTCCGGAGATCCTCGAGGTCCTCCGCGGACGGCTCGTCTGCGCCCGCTTCGGACGGTTCGGCTTCGTCGGTCGATTCTTCGCGTTCGTCAGCCGCCTCGTCACCGTCGGCAGCCGATTCGTCAGCTTCGTCGCCCGTCTCGTCGCCGTCCTCGCTCTCTCCGCCGACCGTCTCTTTGGCTTTGCTGGCAGCTCCTTCGACCGATTCTTTGGCCGTATCGGCGGTCTCTTTAACTGACTCCGTGGTGCTCGTTTCGTCGCTTTCAGTGCCGTCTTCCGCCTGTGTGTCCGTTTCGTCCGTCCGCTCCTCGTCTTCGGATTCTGCCTGTTCTTCGCCATCGGATTCGTCCTCATCGGTCTCGTCGGCCTCGTCGCTTCCAACGCCGTCGAGGAGTCCCTCGAGACTACTGCTGTCGGTCACGCCCCTGGCCATGGACTCGAGCGAGTCGCGGCCCTCTACGTTCGCGACCGACTCGCGGAGGGCGTCCCGAACCGCCGTCGAGAGATCCGTTCGGATCTCGTCGAGTTCCTTCCCGTCCTCGACGCCCGCGGCGATCGTCTCGTGGACCTCTCGACCGATGGACGCGCCGACTTCGCGCCCGAACCGTTCGCCGAACTGGCGACCGACCGAAGCGCCGACCTCGCCGCCGTCGATGTTGTCCTCAAGGCTCCCGTCACCGAGCATATCGGCGACATCGAGTTGGTTGCTGACCTCGTCGGCAACCATGCTCTTCAGTCCACCGGACTCGTCACTCACAGCGACCACCTCGAGTCGATTCGTGGAGCGAGTGCGTTCCCTGAATCACAGTCTTATTCCTCGGCTTCGGCCGTCTGCTCTGATTCGTCGTCCGCCGATTCCTCATCCGCCGCGTCCGATTCGTCGTCGCCTTGCGCCTCGCTCTCGTCGGCATCAGCCTCGGATTCGTTCTCGGCGCTCTCGTCGTCACTCTCGGCGTCGGTCTCTTCTGCATCCGCTTCGTCCGCGTCGGCTTCTTCGTCGGACTCATCGCCGTCTTCGGCACTACCTTCGTCGGACTCCTCATCCGTTTCATCCGCTTCTTCGCCGGAACTGAGGAGTTCGTCAACGACCATATTCCCGATCGTCCGCCCGAGGGATTCGCCGATCGCCCGGCCGAGGATTGCGCCGATCTGTCCGCCCAGCGCCTCTCCGAGCGGCTTGTCCCCGTCGATCTCGTCTTCCCACTCGGTTCCCTCGACCAGTTCGTCGACGTCGATGTTCTCGGTGATCTTCTCGGTATCGACCCGCTGTGTGAGTGACTCGTCGCTCATTATGCTGCCTCCGCCTGTGACGGCTCCGCCTGTCCACCGCTCTCTTCGTCTTGATCCGGCTCGAGTTGCTCGAGCAACTGTTCGAGCGTCGCGCTAACGATCGCCGAGACGATCTCCTCGGTGGGGACGCTCGGAACGAGTTCGGCCAGCTTCTCTCTCACCCAGCTCGCCGCCCCCATGACTCCGTCCTTCAGACGCTGTACCGCCGACGAGAGCGGACCGGGGGACTCCTCTTCACTTTCGGACGCTTCTTCCTCTTCGGCGTCCGCCTCGCTCGCTTCCTCGTCCCCGCCGAAGAGCCCCGTGAGCTTTTCGACGGGCTTGTTCAGCAGACTTTTGACGAACTCGATCGGCTTGCTCAACAGCGATTTCGCCGTGTCGATCATCGCGCCGGGGCCGTCCAGCAGCCCCGATACCGCCGACAGCAGATTCCCCAGCAGGTTGTTCTCGCCCGGTCGCGCCGAGACATCCAGCGTCACCGGATCGAGGTTGACCTCGAGTCCGAGCAGATCGAGGAACAACCCGTCGAGATCAAGGTGGACGACGCCCGACGCGTCGTCGCCCTGGTAGACCTCGTCGGCACCCTCGACGTGGTACTCGTTTTCGTCCGCCTCGCCCTCGTCTTCGTCCGCATCCTCGCCCTCGCTTTCGGCTTCGATCTCCGGTTCCTCCGCCGACTCGTCTTCAGCCTCCGACTCATCCTCGGTTTCCGCTTCGTCCTCGGTTTCTGGCTCGTCTTCGGATTCCGCCTCCGCAGCTTCGCCTTCGGGCTCTTCCACACCCTGTCCTTCATCTCCGGATGCTTCCTCGCTCGAGTCGTCGTCTCGCTCGGCGTCGGACTCCTCCATCTCCGCCTGCCCGCCATCGGTGAGCACCCGGCGTGGCGGTCCTGGCATCAACTCGGCCTCGTCGGGACGGCTCGAGGCCCGTTCGGCTCCGTCGAGATCCGAACGTTCCTCGGCGCCGTCGGATGCGAGATCCTCGATCATTATACGAAACCACAGACGAGAGTGAGCGTTGTGGGGGTTGGCCTTGCGTATGCGACTGTCCGACGGACTGCGACAGAACACCCCGCGACGGCCGAACCGATCGACCGCGTTACTCGAGGGAACCGACGCGAAGCGCGTACTCGCCGCGCGTCTCGCCCTCGTCGTGGTACTCGACCGGCTCCTCGACGGCTGCGACCGTTCCGCTATCGACGGCCGCCGCCGTAGCGATTCCGTCGAGGTGCTCGTAACCGCTTACGCCGGACTCGAGATCGAACCAGCGAACGGCGTGGGTATCCGGATCGCGAACCCGGAAGTTCTGTGCGCAGGGGGTGACCAGTCGCCCATCGTCGGCGGCAAGTCCGTGAACGAAGCCACGGACGTCGTCGTCCCAGACGAGGTCTCCGTCGGCGTCGAACGCGGCGATACGGTGTTCGTTCGGGTGTCGACTCTCGGTCTCACGGCTCTCGACCGCGTAGGTATTGCCCGTCACGAACGCCACTCGGCCGTCGCTCGCGTACGCGTGATTCGGATAGGCGTACAGCGTCTCTCCCTCGATTTCGGTCTCGACGGCGAGATCGACGTGCCAGCGCTCAGCACCGCCGGGCCCGAGGAGATAGCCGCGTTTGTCGCCGTGACTCGAGACCGCGATTGAGTCCCCGTCGACGGAAACGTCGCCGACGCGCCGGTCGCCGTCCGTTCCGGGGTCCCAGGTCCACTCGAGGTCGCCCGAATCGGCCTCGAGGACGACGAGCCCGGTGTCGTGCTCGCCCATACAGCGGTTATAACCGACCGCGAGCCGTTCGCCCGACGAATCGAGATCGAGCGCGATCGGTGAGGCGTCGGTCTCGTACGTCCAGCGGACCGAGCCGTCGGCGCCGAACGCGTAGACGGTACTGTGCCACCGTCGGGTTTCGCCGTCGCGCTCGTAGCGTCGCGCGGCGGCGTACAGCCGCTCGTTGCCGTCGGAATCGGTTCCGGTCTCGAGCGCGACGACGTAGGGCAGGTAGAAAACAGTCTCCTTGACCGCCTCGCCGACGTCGTCGACGGTGTCGTACCGCCAGCGCCGGTCGCCCGTTTCGGCGTCGTAGGCCGCGATCGTCCCCATTTCGCCGCGGCCGGCGACGACTATCGTGTCCGCACCCTCATCGATAGCGGCCTCGAGCGACGCGATCCCGACCGCGTGGTCCGGATGATCGACGGTCCAGCGGGTCTCGAGCGTGTCGGCGTCGCGAGCGGTGACGGTTCCGTCCCACGTCCCCGTGACGACGAGCCCACCGGACTCGGCGACGTGGACCGCGGATCGAGTCCACATGTGGCGGCTGCGGGCGGTCTCGATCTGGCCGAGTGGAACCCGACGGAAATTCACTGTGCGTTCGGCTTCAGGTACAGTTTCGCTCATCGTCACTCCTCGACCGGGAACGTTTCGTGGAGTGTATCGTGGGCGTCGCCCAGCCCGTCCACGATACTCTCACCCTGCGCGCGCAGCCGCTGAACCGCCCGCTCGGCGTCGCGGACCGCCAGCAGTCGCCCGCGCGTGTAGTCGTATTCGGGGTCGTCGCTGTCCATCGACGCGACTTCCTCCTCTAAGTCGACCAGCGCAGCGTCGAGGTGGCGTTCGATCTCCGCGAGGCTGTCCGCCTCCGCGAGGCCCTGAATGGGGCCCTCGAGGTGGCCCTCGAGTTCGGTCTCCGCGTGATCGCGGGTGCTGTCGTCCCCGACGCCGAGGACGGTCATCAGTCCGAGTCGTAGCGCTTCGATTTCGTAGCAGCTCATTGGTTGGATATCGTGAAATGTTGATTTCGCGTCGGTCGGTTCGATTACAGTGTCTGATCGACGAGGTCGCTGACGATGCGGTCCCGGTCGAGGTGGTCGGCCACGATCCGTTCGGCGTCGTCGTCTTCGACGTCGCCGTACCAGATTCCATCCGGATACACCGCGACCATCGGCCCGTCGCCGCAGCGTCCGAGACACGAGGAGCGGGTGATACGGGCGTCACAGTGGTCGGAATCCCGGACTTCCTGGCGCAGGCGCTCGAGGACCGCCGGCGCCCCCATCTTGGCACAGGTCTGGTTGGTACAGACCGCGACGTGCTTTTCCGGCGCGTCGTGACTGTGCGGTTCGTCGTCGATGTCCTCGCGGTCGGCGTGAGCCTCCTGATGAGCCAGCGCGCGCAGCATGGCTCGAGCCCCGCCGACGTCCTCCTCGTAGCCCTCGAGGTCGACCTTGTACTTGCACGTGTCACAGGACATCTCGACGCTGTCGGTGCGGGCCTCCTCCCAGCGGTCGGCGAAGACGTCGAGCAGCCGGGAGTCCGTTCCGAGCGGGTCGCCAGCGAGCGCGTCGACGTACGGATAGTCCTCGTCGAACTCCGCCGTCCAGTCCCGAACCCGCTGCGTGAGAACGCCGTCGCCGAGCATGTAGGGCAGGACGACGACCGCGTCGGGCCGGTGCTTCGAGAGTCCGTGGAGGCTCTCCTCGAGCGTCGGTTCGGTGACGCCGATGAACGACGCCTCGACCCGGTCGAACTCGCGGCCCTCGTAGAGCAGCCGGGCCAGCTTGTGCACGTCGCCGTTAGCGTCCGGATCGCTCGAGCCGCGGCCGCAGACGACGACGGCGACGTCGTCCGCCTCGCGGTCGACGCCCAGTTCACGTTCGACGGCCGCGGCGCGGTCGTCCAACAGGTCCAGAATTGCGGGATGGACTCCCAAATGCGCGCCGTTGGCGATCTCGAGGTCGCGCTCGGCTCGGGCCTGTTCGATCGCCAGGGGAACGTCGTTCTTGACGTGGCTCGCGGCGAACAGCGAGCAGTGGACGACGGTAACCTGCGACGCGACGGGTTCGAGCCCCGCGAAGGCCTCGTCGATCGCCGGCTCCGCGAGCTCGAGGAACGCGGCGTCGACCGGGATCCCCAGCCGGGACTCGAGGTCGGCGGCCAGTTCGCGGACCTGTTCGTTCGACTTCTCGCGCCGGGAGCCGTGCCCGATCAGCAGGACGGCCTCGTCGTCGAAGCCGGCCGCGGACGCGGGTGTGGTCTGGTCGGGAGTGCTCATCGATTGTGGTGTCCTACGTCTCGTCGCCGTCGTACGCCGACGCCTGCTCGAGGCTCTTCTCGAGTTTGCGGCGGCGACTCGGCGCGAACAGGCCGGTTTCCTCGCAGTTCTCGTAGAGCCACGTGCCGAAGTCGGGCGCGGCGTCGTCGTCGACGCCGAACCAGTAGCCGCCCGACGAGGTTTCCGAGAGGTCGCCCATCGGAGCATCGATGGGGCACTCCGCGATCAGCTCACGGGCAAACTCGAGCAACTCCTCGTCATCGTGGACGAACGAGATGCCGACGGTACCACTCGAGGACTTGAAGCAGATGGTGCCACAGCCCTCGAGCAGCCCGCGGAGCAGTTCCCGATCGTAGCTCGAGAACGCGCCGAAGCGGTAGTTCCCGCGGCCGTCGACGGGGAGGCCGAGCGCGCCGCTGCGCCCGAGCAGGCCGGCATCGTCGCTCTCGCCGCTTCCACCTCCGTCACCGTCATCGCCGATCGAGAGCGTGTACTCGTCTTCGGTCCGCGTGATCGAGGTGTCGTGGGCGTAGTCGCGAGTGGTCGTGTCGTGCTCGAGGTCGCCGCCCGCGACCGCAGCAAGCACCTGCGCGGACGCCTCGTCGTTGGTGACGACCTCGATGCTGTCGTCCGAAACGTCGCCGCTCCCGGCGACGTGACCCCAGAAGTACGCCGTCGCGGCGTGGCCGGCCAGCGGGTCCGACGGGACCTCGATCTCGGTCGCGGATTCCGCGTCGCTCATTCGCCCACCTCCTCGACGATGATCGCGTCCGTCGGACAGGCCGCGGCGGCCTGCTGGGCCTCGTCGATGCGGTCGTCGTCGAACGTCGCGACGACCCGTTCGTCGGTGTCGGTGACCTCGCCCTCGCAGTCGTAGACCGGATCCGCGCCGGGGTCGATCGTCGCGAGGCCGTCCTCGCCCTCGACGAATCGCGGGTCGCGGGTCAGGCAGGCGAAGATGCCGTCGCAGGCGTCTTTCTCGATGGTAACTTCGTATCGTGACATTGTGGATGTGCTCCGAATCGCGCTCAGTAGTCGTACTTCGTCTCGTAGCCGCGCGGGGTCACCATCCGGTCGTCCCAGACGTAGGTGTCCTCGTTGCCGACGACGATCGTCGTCGTCATGTCGACGATCTCGCTCTCGCCGAGTTCCTCGAGTTCGCCGAGTTCGGTGATCAGCACCTGCTCGTCGTCGCGGCCGGCGCCGTGGACGATGCCGACCGGCGTGTCCGCGTCGCGGTGCGCCAGCAGGATCTCGCAGGCCTTCTCGAAGTTCTCCCGGCGCTTGCGGCTCCAGGGGTTGTAGATCGTGATCGTGAACGATTCCTTGGCCGCGGAGTGGAGTCGCGACTCGATCTCGGGCATCGGGACGAGGTGATCCGACAGCGAGATCGAGACGGTGTCGTTGACCAGCGGCGCGCCCAGCCGGGCCGCACAGGACTGGGCCGCCGGGACGCCCGGCACGGCCTCGAAGTCGACCATCGACGCCGTCGCGCCCTTGGACTCGAGGATCTCGAGTGCGAGGCCGCCCAGCGCGTAGACGTTGGGGTCGCCGCTGCCGACGATGGCGACGTCGTGGCCCGCCAGCGCGCGATCGATCGCCTCCTCCGTTCGCGACACTTCGCCGCACATCGGCGTGTCGTACAGCTCGTCGGCTTCTTCGGTGATCTCGTCCGGAATGAGGTCGATGTAGGTCGTGTAGCCGACGATGTGGTCGGCCTCGAGCAGCGCCGTCTTCGCGCGGTCGGTCATCCCCTCCGGGTGGCCGGGACCGAGGCCGACGGCGCTCAGCTGGCCCGGCTCGGCGTCGAAGTCGTCGACCGTCGAGCCGACCTCCTTCTCGTTGGAGCTATCGTCGTCCGAACTCGAGGCCCCGCAGCTACTCGAGGACGACGAGGAACCGGAACTCGAGGAGGCTCCGCACGTGGAGCCACTCGAGTCGTCTGTGCTGGTCGATGCGCCGCAGCTGCTCGAGCTATCGGTACTCGCCTCGCTGGAGGAGCTCTCCGTGCTCGAGGCACCGCATTTCGAAGTCGATTCGGCGTCCGCGTTGGTATCAGTACTCATGATTGTGTCTCGTCTGTTTCAGAAGTCGTCGACGTCACGCCCGCCGCGCGGGGTGACGAGGTACGTTCGGTCGTCGTTGCGCCAGGTCTCGGTCTCGTGGTTGCCGATGATCAGCGAGGTGCCCATCCCCGACACCTTGTCGTCGTGGTCGGCGGCCTCGCCGAGGGTGGTGATGAACTGGCTCTCGCCGTTGCGGCCGGCGTCTTCCCGGCCGGCGTCGTTGACGATGGCCACGGCGGCGTCGTCAGTCCGCTCTTCGCGGACGATGTCAACCGCTTTCTCGTAATTCCGCCAGCAGTTGTAGAGGACGATCACGAAGTCACTGATCGCTGCTGCGCGAAGTTTCTCCTCGATCTCGTCCCAGCCGCGCCACTTGTCCGACAGCGAGACCGTACAGAAGTCGTTGCACAGCGGCGCGCCGACGTTGGCCGACCCGCCCAGTGCCGCCGTCAGGCCGGGGACGATCTCGATCGGAATATCGGTCGCGTCGTCCTCGTCGGCCATTTTGAAGATGAGGTCGGACTTGCCGTAGACCGACGGATCGCCGCCGGAGACGTGGGCCACGTCCTTCCCTTCGCGGACGTACTCGAACGCCGCGCGGGCGAGTTCGATCTGGCGGCCCATCGTCGAGCGGATGATCTCCTGTTCGAAACCGTCGTCTCGGATCGCGATGCCATCGTCGTCCGTCGCCTCCTCCGGTAGCAGGGTTCCGTCGTCGCGCAGGAACTCCTGGTAGAGGCTCGAGGCGATGACGACCTCCGAGGACTCGATGACCTCCTTGGCCCGCTTGGTCATGTGGTCGGGCAGGCCGGGGCCGATGCCGACGACGTAGAGGGTGCCGTGGTCGTCGGGGGTACCGCCGGCGGCGTCCGCGTTCGCGTCCATCTCGGTGGCCTCAGCGTCCGAACTCATCGACCGATCGCCACCGTGACCTCGTTCTCGTAGCCGATCTTCTCGAGGACGAGTTCCTGTTCGGCACCGCCCGCGATCGCGGAGGCCTCGGAGACGCCGGGCCAGCCGATCAGCTCCTTCGACTTCGAGGGGGTCGGTCCCTCGTGCTCGAGCAGCGTCTCCTTGTCGAAGGCGACCACACCGAGGTCGAGTTTCTGGGCAGCCTCGAGCAGCCCTTCCTCGTCTTCCTTCCGGGTCGCAGTCCCGACGAACTCCACGTCGGAGAGATCGTAGTCGGTCTGCTCGAGGGCTTCCTCCCACGCGGCGATGAACGACTCCGTGCTCGCACCGGAGACGCTGCCGGTGCCGATGACGATCCCGTCGTCCATGTTGCGCTTCAGGACGGTCACGTCGTCGCCGACGAGGACGGCTTTCGGGCCCTCGAGCCGAGCCACGGGACCGAGGTTCTCATCGAGGACGGCGAGGTTCGTCTTCACCGTCGAATCGCCGTTGACGACGTGGGTGTCCATCGCCTTCGCGCGGGACTCGACGCCCTGCTTGCCGGCCGCCTCGGAAGCGGTGGTCATCGCCGGGACGGCCCCCATCGTCGCCAGGTCCTGTGCGACCTGGTTCGCGCCGTGGTGGCCGCCCGTGATCGGAATGGCCCACGTCAGCTCCTCGTCGACGACGCAGATCGCGGGGTCCTCCCACTTGTCGTCGAGCAGGTGGGCCGTCTTCCGCATCGCGATTCCCGAAGCCATGAGGCCGATGAAGCAGTCGTACTCGCCCCAGTGCTCCTCGAAGACGTCGCCGTGGTACTCGATGATGTCGATCGCCTCGTAGCGATCGCCGATCTCGGCTTTGATCTCCTCGGCGGTGTCCATCTTCCGACCGAAGGAGACGATCGCGATCTCCTCCGCGACCTCGCCGTCCGAATCCGCCGTCGAACAGTGGCCGCCGCCGGAATCCGTACTCGAGTCGTCCGTCGTATCCGCGTTCTCAGTTCCTGAACTCATTGGTCGATTGCTGTCATAGCGAAATTGTTCGTTCCACGTTCGATCGACCCGACCGGACCACCGCTCGGGTGGGACCGAAAGGGGCTGCCTCGGTCGATCCGGCGAGGGGAAGTAAGGACCGCAGCGGAGCGAGGACCGCAGCGAGCCGCAGCCGGTCGAGCGAGGCAGGGGCTTTCATCGTGTTTGCGGTTGTAATGACTCGCCTCAATCATCGCTCGCCTCCGTCTCGCCTGCATTTCCCGAAGAACTGCGGTTCGCCCAGTCGCCGTAGAGGAAGGAGCGCTCGTAGCCCGCGCCGGTCACCGCGTCGCCGATGACGACCAGCGCCGAGGCGCGATAGCCCGCCTCCTCCACTTTATCGGCAATATCGCCGATCGAGCCGATGATCACGTCCTCGTCCGGCCACGAGGCGTGGTAGATCACCGCGACCGGCGTCTCGGGGTCGTGATCGTCCTCGAGCAACCGATCCATCGTGTCCCGAACCGCGTGGGTCCCGAGGTAGATGCAGGTCGTCACGTCGCCCATCTCGACGAAGTCGGAGATGTGGTCCTCCTCGGGCGTCAGGGTCTTCCCCTGCGGCCGGGTGAAGGAGACGTGGTTCGACACTTCGTTGAGCGTCAGTTGGGTCCGCAGCGTCGCGCTGGCCGCGAACGCCGACGTGACGCCCGGGATGAAGTGAGTCGGGACGCCCTCGTGTTCCAGCGCGTCCATCTGCTCGAGCGCGGCCCCGTAGATGGCTGGATCGCCGCTGTGGAGTCGCACCACGTTTTTCCCCTCCTCATAGGCATCCCGCATCAGCGGGATCAGTTCCTCGAGGTCCTTGCCCACCGAATTGACCAACTCGGCGTGGCCACAGTACTCGTCCAACAGTTCGCTGTTGACCAGCGAGCCCGCGTGGACGACGAGGTCGGCTTCCTCGAGCAGTTCCTTCCCGGCGACGGTCAGCAAGCGCGGGTTGCCGGGGCCGGCACCGACGAAGGGAATTCCCTCCTGTTCGTCGCCGGCGCTGTGTTCGAAGATCCGGTCGTCGAGTTCCTCGCGGCGGGCTTCGCCTTGCGAGTCAATCGCGTCCTGCGGGTCGTTCGGTGTCTCGTCAGTCATCGGTGTCCTCCGCGGTGTCCGCCACAGTCGCCGCCCTCGCAGCCTTCAGCGTGCTCGATCTCGATTAGCCGACCGCCGTCGGTCACCGGCTCACCGTCTGCGGTCGTTTCGTCTGACCCCCCCTCGTCGTCGGTCTGGAAGGCTGCCGTCGCCTGCTCGACCTCGAGGCCGTCCTTCTCGGCGTACGCCAACGTATAGTAATCGCGCTCGTCGATTTCTCCAGGATCGTCCGTCACCAGGGTCTCGCCTTGCTCCATGAACAGCCGACGGCCGTAGGTGACGTCGTAGCCGGCCTCGAGGAGGCCCTCGTGAGTCGCCGGCGCGTCGGTGACCTTGAACAGGATCATTCGATCCGGACCGGTCGGACTCGCCCCGCTTGCAGCTTCTCGCAAAGAGAGCCCCGCACCGGCCTCGATCTCGACCCCCATCGCGGTCGCGAAGGCCGTCACCGCGCTCACGCCGGGGACGATCTCCAACTCGACGTCCGGGTGAAAGGCGTCGATCGTCCGGCGCAGGTGACCAAACGTCGAGTAGACGTTGGGATCGCCAAGCGTCACGAAGGCGACGTCACCGTCGCGGGCGTTCGGGGCGATCTCCGCCGCGGCCGCCTTCCACGCCGTTCGCAACTTCTCTTCGTCTTTCGTCATCGGGAAATCGAGGTCCCCGATCTTCGACTCGTCGACGTGGTTCAGCGCGACCGTCCGCGATAAGCGGCCCGGCGAGTACACCACGTCACACTCCTCGAGGACCTCCTTCCCGCGAACCGTGACGAGGTCGGCCTCGCCGGGGCCGAGTCCGACGCCGTAGAGCGTCATCGCTCGGCACCTCGCGCTTTCGAATCGCCTGTAGCGATTCGACCTACGCCGGAGCGCTGCTCCGACGAGGATCGCGATTCAGCGAATCGCTCACCGCCGCTTCCGTCCGCGACGACTTTCTCGCCGTCGTCGCCGTCAGTCTCTCCGTCGGGTGTCGCGCTCCCGACCAGCATGTACACCGGGTTATCCGAGTTGAAACTCGTCGCGCCGGCGAGTTCGTAGCCGTGGCTCACCTGAAACTGGACGACCTCCTCGAGCAAGTCCCGCTCTCGGAAGGCTTCGGTCGCTTTGCCGGCGACCTCGAGTCGCGACACGTTCATGATCACGCGATCGGTTTCGGTCTCGACGGCGTGATCGAGCACTTCCTCGAAGTTGCGGCTTCCGCCGAGAAAGAGCGCGTCGGCGTCGTCGGGCAGCCCCTCAGGCGCTTCCGCGTTTCGCAGTTCGACGTCGGCGCGGACCGACTCCTCGTTCGCGGCGAGGTTCTTCTCGGTCGTCTCGAGTCGCTCGGGTTTCCGCTCGAGGGCAGTCACTCGCCCGGCTCGCTGTGCGGCTTCGATCGTGACGGCCCCCGTACAGGAGCCGACCTCCGCGAAGTGGTCGTCCGGCTCGAGCGCGAGCTTCGAGCCGACGACAGCGCGGACCTCCGACTTAGTCGGTCCGGCCTTCGCGTCGTGTGGCAGCGCGATGGGTGGCATCATCAGGTGGAACAGAGGCCGCCCCTAAAACAATTTTGTTTGGAGTAAAACAACTGCAATTGTCAATGTGCACTTGGAGTAGAACAATTGCGTTTGATGCCCGGATCAACCGTTCGTCTCGGGCGAAAAACACGGTCGAGAACTGCTGAAGCGAAGTAGAAACGGAAACCACTGGACGTTTCTCGGGCCGACACACCACCACAGTAGTGACGTTCTGTGGCTACGACAGTTCGAATTCCGCCAACCGTATCGCTACCACTCCATGCCACCGTTGATCCCGAGGACCTGCCCGGTCATGTACTCCGCCTGATCGCCGACGAGGAACCGGACCATCCCGACGATGTCCTCGGTCGTTGCGAACCGGCCCAGCGGAATATCTTCCCGGATCTTCTCCTGGACTCGCTCGGGAACCTTCTCGAGCATGTCCGTCTCCGTGAAACCCGGTGCGACGCAGTTCGCCGTGGAGCCGTGGCTGGCCAACTCGAGGGCTAGCGTCCGGGTAAAGGCGAACAGGCCCCCCTTCGAGGTCGCATAGTTGGCCTGTCCGTAGTTGCCCTGCTGGCCGACGACGCTCGAGATGTTGATCAGTCGGCCGTGATCGGAGGTCTTGATGTCCTCGTAGAACGCTTTCGTGCAGTTGAACGTCCCGTTGAGGTTGACGTCGATAACGGTTTGCCAGTCCTCGTAGGTCATGTCCTCGAACGTGCGGTCGATCGTGATCCCCGCGTTGTTGACGAGGACGTCGATCTCGCCCAGTTCCTCGTGAATCGTCTCGGCCATCCGTTCGACCTCCTGCGGTTCGGAGATGTCCGCCTGCACGGGGACGGACGTCTCGCCGTTGGCTTCGATCGTCTCCGTTACCTCCAGCGCGCGGTCCTCAGCCGATCGATAGTTCACTGCCACATCGGCCCCACTACGGGCGAATTCGAACGCGATCTCGCGACCGATCCCCCGTGAGGACCCGGTGACGAGACAGGTTCGGTCGGTCAGTGGACGGCGCTCCAGGGGCTCGAGGCGCTGCATCGTTTCGGCCATACGGGTACCCACGTCGAGGGTCGTGTTAATGATTTGACCCTCGTTTCAGATTTCGTGAACGGGGGCTCAAGGACTCGATGGATTACTCGAGCGACGAACAGAGACAGAACTGCTCGATGTCGTGGTCGAACGTAACGACACGTTCGTGAACGGTCGCTGCCACCGATCGCATCGTACGCACTTGTGCCTCCGTCGTCACGGTCGTTCCGTAGTAGTGTTCGGTCCGACGAGCGTCGTACAGCGCTTTCAGCGAATCGATCGTTTCGTCTTCGAGCGGGACCTGCCCTTTCGCGAACTCGTACGGCGACGTGTGATTCCGCAGTTCGTTCACATCGGTTCCGGTCACCGCTAGTAGATATCCCTGAAACGTATGCTCGATAATGATAAACGAATGCTCCAGAATAGCTCCGTAGTAGTCACCGACGTCGTCGATTCGGTTCGTCAGTTCGAGAAGGCGACACGCTTTCTGGGTCTGGACTTCACCGTCGTCGGCGTCGGGAGCCGCGTTTAGTTCCGGTTCGAACGTCGGCCGACCGTGGGCGTGTCCGAAGGCGTCCGCGGCCGCGTCGATTCGCTCCAGTAGTTCGATGGGGTCACTCATCGGCGAGTACCTCCAGTTTGACCCGCTCGAGCGTTTCCGTGGATCGGAGCGTGATGCCTTCACCGAACAGTTTCTCGGCGTCGACCCGGTCCGATTGACCGATAATCGATTGGGGTGTTTCGACGACCATCTCGAAGGAATACCGCTCTGCTGACGCCCATTGCTGGTCCTCAGCCTCGAGTCGGGTTTTGATCTCTCCCCAGTTGGAATCGAAGTCAGCAGCCGTCGCGTCCGCGGCCGCGACGGTCGGCGGGATCCGGAGATCAGCGAGACGGTTCGCGAGTTTGTTCGCTTCGTGTCGCCGTTGCAGGTGGTCCCCGTCGACGAGTATCCAGAGGTCGATATCCGACTGCCGGTCGGCCTCCCCGCGGGCGACGCTCCCGAACAGTACGATCCCTTCGACGCGGTCGAGTTCATCGTCGATGTACTGTTGTGCGACGCGAACGGGCGTCTGAAATCGGGTCTGTGGGACGCTGCGTATCGGGTCGTTCGGCCGGTCGAGTCGCGTCCGGTTGATGTGGACCCGCCGCGCATTTCCCTCGTGAAACGTTTCGACGAGGTCGTTGGCCTCGAGTGCGTCGACCGCGTCCCGCGTCGCGCGCTCGCTCACCGGCGTCACCGTCGCGAGTTGGCGAACCGAAACGTCGATGTCGGGGTTATCGCTGAGGAAATTGAGAACGTGCGGGCCGGCACTGTGTTTGAAAAGCCCAGGATCCCGTACGGGAAGCGCTAACCCGATGGCGGCACCCGCCGATTCGTTCCGGTCGGTCGATCGATCTCCGGAACTGTGATGTTGCATGCGACATCGTAGTTCGATGGCACATATATAGTTTATTACAAGCCACGGTTCCTGCCCCCGAGTCGACCGCGAACACGCTCAGTTCGTTGAGACGCGCTCGAGGAACCGATCGAACGCCCCGCTCTCGGGATGGACGTGAACGTAGGTTCCCAGCGACTCGTACTCGGTCAATCCATCGTGGTCGCCGTCAATGCCGTCGCCACGAACCGTCTCGAAGGCGAAGCTGGCATCGCCGTCGACCGCGGCGCTCGAGTAGTGGAACTCGTGGCCCCGTATCGTCTCCCCGGCGTGTGCGGTCAGCGTTCCGCCGGTGGCCTCGAGTTCGACGTGATCGAGCGCCTGATAGCGGTCGTGCATGGTGACGTCTGCAGGGAGAATGCCGGCCATCTCGCTCCGTTCGCCGTCGACCGTCGTCAGCGACTGGCTCATCGCCATCAGGCCGCCGCACTCGCCGAGTACCGGCATCCCATCAGCCGCGAGGTCACCGAGCTCCGAGAGGGTGCCCGCCGACTCGAGTTCCGCGGCGTGGAGTTCGGGATAGCCGCCGGGAAGATAGACGGCATCCGCGTCCGGGACGGCGTCACCCGCGACTGGCGAGAACGTGACCAGTTCGGCCCGCTCGCGGAACCGCTCGATCGTCGCGGGATACCGGAAGCAAAACGCGGCGTCGCTGGCGACGGCGATCGTGGCGTCGACCGATTCCGCGCTCGCGACGCTCGGCGACGGTGACTCGGGAGCGGGCGGCTCCCTCGCGACGTCCGCCAGCCGCTCGGCCGCGAGCGATTCGGCGGCCTCCCGCAGCGCGTCTCGCGGCAGCGCGGCCTCTGCCCCCATCTCGAGGCCCAGATGTCGGTCGGGAATCCCGAGGTCGTCGTTCGGCGGAATTCGACCGAAGAACTCCATGTCGTCTGGCAGCGCGTCGCGGATCCCCTGTTCGTGGCGACCGCCGTGGGCGCGCTGGGCGACGACGCCGGCGACCTCGATGTCCCGCCCGATCGTCTCGGCGTATTCGCGGAATCCCAGTGCGGTCGCCGCGACGCTCTCCATGCCCGCCTTCGCGTCGACCACGAGGACGACGGGGAGATCGAGCGCTTCGGCGACCATCGCAGTACTCGAGCCGTCGCCGTCGTAGAGCCCCATGACTCCCTCGACGACGCAGACGTCGCCCTCGCCGCGCCGGTAGTTCCGACGGAGACCGTCCGCGCCCTCGAGCCAGCGATCGAGCGTGCGGGAGGGACGCCCCGCGATCGCTTCGTGATGGCTCGGATCGATGAAGTCCGGCCCCGCTTTGGCGGGCTGGACCTCGTGGCCGGCGTCCTCGAGGGCCTGCACGATCGACAGCGTCGCGACCGTCTTCCCGACGCCGGAGCTGACGCCGCCGAGGACGAACCCCTTCATGGTCCGCGTCCCGGGATCCGCTCCGCCGCTCCGGTGATCCGTTCGTATCGGGTTGTCGTCTCGAGGCCGTTCATCAATACGTTTGTATTAGAACAACTAAACTTGAATCCATCGGTGGCACCGACCGGTCAGATCACCGCTCATCGCAGCGACGATCCGCACTGATCGGATGGGGCCCCGGACAGATGGCCAGCGACACTCGCTCCAAGCGACATACTATCATATCAGGCACAAAAGTCGTGTTTTGGAAATCGGGTTACAAAACGTCGTTTTGGCGACTGTTTTCGGACCACCGACGAACTTAACCGCTCGAATCGGTTACGACCGCCCCCTCAAACTATGAGTGAAGCAAACGGAACCGACACCGAACGGCACCTCCGCGAGGCGCTTCGTCACCTGGGTCAGGCACAGGACGACGATACTCTCAGGAAGACCAACGCCGTCGCGCTCGAGGAAGTGTCGAACACCGTCTCGTCGGTACTGCGCGAGTACGAAGGAGACGAATAGAACCGTTCACAGTCGATTTTTCGATGCCACAGGTCGTCTCTGAGTTCCGACCTCGAGCGATGTCTAGCCCTCTCCACGGTATGATTTAACATACCATGGTGTGTACGAACGATCGTGATGCAGCCCGAAACCGACCACCCGTCGAACGCGGACGAACTGCGTAACAAAGACGAGACCGAGATCCCGATCGGCGAGGCCCAGGAGCCCGAGAGCCGCGGGAGCACCATGTGGCGCTGTCGGTCCTGCGGCGAGATGGGACGGCTCGAGGGGGAGCTGCCGGAGGCGTGTCCCGGGTGCGCCGCACCGCGGGAGGAACTGTACTACTGGGTTGCCGACTGACGGTCGCCCGGCGCTCGAGAACGGGGCCGTCTCGAACCGGACCGCGGCGAGACGACGACGCGACCGTTATACCGGCTGTCGCACCGCGAGCACAACCAGATCCGAAAACGGCGTGTCGTCTTTCCCGTTCCCCCCGGCGTGTTCTGCCAGTTCACCGAGCGTGAACCGGTGGATCTGTTCGCCCTCGTGGGTCAGCTTCTCGAGCACCAGCGCCTCGAGGTCGGGCTCAGCACCCTCCTCGAGCAGAAATTTCGCGATATCGCCGGGCATCCGGTCGTACGGCCGGGGGAGCACGAGCAGGTGCCGGTCGTCGACCGTCGCTGCGGCGGCGAGTCGGTCCATGTCCGCCTCGAGGTCGCCGCTCTTGTGCAGCGTGACGAACTCGGTGTCCTCCATCGGCGTCCGGGCGCGGCTGGCGGCCATCTGGATCGAGGAGATACCGGGAATGACGCGAACCGAAATTTCGGAATCGTGGCGTTCCACCGTATCCTGACGAGCTTGCGAGTCAGGGCTCGTGGAACTGCGTTCCACGGCGTCCTGGACCTTCCCGACGAACTGGTAGCCCGAGTGGTTCGGATCGCCCATCGCGACCGCGGTCCCCGACTCGCCGGCGGCGACGCGCTCGCCGAACGCCTCGAGGGCTTCGGCCTCGTCCTTGTACCCGCAGGTCAGCAGGTCGGCGTCGGTCAGTTCCTCAACGAACTCGACGACGGTCGCGAAGCCGACGACGACGTCGGCCTCGCGGATCGCGCGCTCGCCGCGGGGGGTGAGATACTCCTGATTGCCAGGGCCGACGCCGACGGCGTAGACCGGGTCGTCGGCCGCTTCGTCGATATCTGACTCCGTCGCTCCCGCCGCAAACGTCGCCGGATCCGGGCCAGCATCGAGATCGTACTCGCCGCTCATCGGTTCCGGCCGTCCGCGGCTCGCGTTTCGGCGTCGAGCTCGAGGTCGATTTCGTCGGTCCGGACGTCTTTCGCGACGTGAATCAGTTCGTTCGTCAGCGCCGCCGCCAGTCCGCTGCCGCCGCGGCGGCCGACGTTGGTGATCGCCGGCACATCGTATTCTTCGCTGACTTCGCGGATGCGCTGGCGACTCTCTTCTGCCTTGACGAAGCCGACGGGGGTCGCGACGATGGCGGCCGGTCGAGTACCGTCCTCGATGCAGTCCGCCAGCGCGAAGGCGGCCGTCGGCGCGTTGCCGATCGTCGCGATCGCGCCGTCGTAGACGCCCTGCTTATCGAGCTCGAGCACCGAGGCCGCGGTCCGGGTCATTCCGGTCTCCTTCGCCAGTTCCGCACCGTTCCCGATCGCTTTCCGCTTCTCGCAGTTGTGGCCGCGACCGGTGATGCCGGCCTTCGACATCGTGATGTCGGTGACGATGGTCGCCTCGTCGAGCACGGCTCGAGCGCCGGCCCGGACTGGCGCGTCCTCGTCGTCGCCGAGTTCGTCGCTGCCGGTGAACTCGATCAAGTGCTGAAACTCGATGTCGCCCATCGAGTGAACCGACTTCTGTCGGATTCGGTCGGCCAGCGTCTCGTCCGGCACGAACTGCCGGACGATGTCCATGCTCGTCTCCGCGATGTCCATCGCGTTCTGCGTCGTTGCACCCAGATCGGCGTACTCGTTTTCGAACTCCTGTTGCTGGTCACTCATCGGGAATCACTCTGCGTGCCGCGGGTATCGTCAGTCGGCCGAACGCGTTCGCGCTCGCCGTCAGTCATCGGTCGACACCTCCGCACCGACGCCCTCGTTTGTCGTCCGCGCCTCGAGGTCGCCTTCCACCTCGAGGTTCAGGTCTCGAAGCCGATCGATCGTCTCGTCGTCGGCGTCCCAGAGGTCACGCTCGATGGCCTCGAGAAGGGTGTCCGTAATGGACTCGAGCGCCCACGGGTTCACGTCGCGCATCCACTCCTGGCGATCCTCGTCGAAGGCGAACTTCTCGGCGACCTCCTCCCACAGCGTGTCCGAGACGACGCCGGTTGTCGCGTCCCAGCCCAGCGTCACATCGACCGTCGTCGAGAGGTCGCCCGCGCCCTTGTAGCCGTGTTCCTCCATGGACTCGAGCCAGTCGGGGTTGAGCACGCGCGAGCGCATCGCCTTGCGGACCTTTTCCTCGTTCGTGTAGACGTCGACGTTGTCCGGGTCCGAGGAGTCGCCGACGTAGGAGGCGGGCTCCTCGCCGGAAATCTCGCTCACGGCGGAGATGAAGCCGCCGTGGAAGGCGTACCAGTCCGAGGAGTCGAACTCGTCTTGCTCCATCGTGTCCTCGATCTTGACCGTCGCGTCGACGCTCGAGAGGCGACGCTCGAAGGACGCGTGGGCGTCGGAAACCCGACCGCGCGAGCCCATCGCGTAGCCGCCCCACTGGACGTACACCTCGGCGAGGTCCGAGCGGTCGTCCCAGTTTCCCTCGTCGACGGCCTTGTTCGTCCCGGCACCGTAGCCGCCGGGCCGAGTCGTGAACACGCGGTGCTTCGCCGCTTTTCGTGCATCTGATTCGTCGAGGTCCTCCTGGTCCTGCAGTTCTTCGGCCTCCTCCTCGACGTGCTTTTTGACGTAGTTCATCTCGAGGGGCTCGTCGAGGTCGACCACGGCGTCGACGGCGTCGTGGATGACGCCCGCCGCGGCCGGGAACGCATCCCGAAAGAGGCCGGAGACGCGCGTCGTCACGTCGACGCGGGGTCGGTCCAGTTCCTCGAGCGGGATCGGTTCGACATCGTCGATCCGCCCGGCGTCGGTCCACTGCGGTTCGACGCCCATCATGGCCAGCACCTGGGCGATGGTCTCGCCGCGAGTGCGAACGGTCGGCGTTCCCCAGGCGACCACGCCGATCTCCTCGGGGTACTCGTCGTTTTCGCCGTGGTGGCGCTCGAGCACCCCTTCCGCGACTTCGCTCCCGACCTGCCAGGCTGCCTTGGCCGGCACCTTGCGCGGGTCGAGCGTGTAGAAGTTCCGCGCGGTCGGCAGCAGGTCGACGCCACCACGGGTCGGCGCGCCGGAGCCCCCCGGCTGCACGTACTCGCCCGAGAGGGCGTCCGCGGTTCTGGGGATCTCGTCTTCGGCCCCCTGTACGCGGGGCTGGGCCTCCTCGCAGATGTAGGCGAGGGCCTTCCGCAGGTCGTTGTGGGCCCCCGACTTCGCGCGTCCGTCGCCGATCGTCTCGAGGTCGACGATCAGGAGATTGACGTTCACCTCGTCCTCTGGATCGGCCTCGCGCCCCGAGACCGGGATGTCGAAGTCGTGTTCCGCGAGCGTTTCGATCAGGTCGACGCTGGTCTCGTAGACGACGTCCGCGGCCTCGGCGTAGGTCATCCCGAGATCCTCGGCGTACTCGCCGGGCGAGTCGAGCATCGTCTGATACTCGACGCCGAGCGCACCGGCGACGCTCTCGCGAAGGCTCGGTGCGCCGGGGTTCTCGAGTCGCGTCAGGGCGACCAGATACTCGGTGAGACGTTCATCCTCCGGCGGTTCTGACATCGTATGCAGCCCGAGCCGGATCTGCGTCGTCTTCACGTCCGTGAGGTATTCGTGGATTCGTTCGACCAGTTCGTCGATGTCGACCTCATCGCCCGACACGTCGCCTTCAGCGAGGCTCGAGCCGGCCTCGTCGGGCCCGCGAACGTCGGCCTTCTCGTCGATCGTCCCGGTAATACCCAACTCGACGGCGAGGTCGAGTTCCTCGACTTTCTCGCGCATGAGGTCCTCGAGGTGCTGGCCGTCGTCGGCGCGGGCGTCCTCCATCCCGGCCTCGCGGTACTGGTTGGCGAGTTCCTCGAGTTCGGATAACTCGTCGTAGGTGCCCGCGTTCCGCATGACGGGCGTCAGATAGTCGACGATCGCGGCGTAGGAGCGGCGCTTGGCCTGGGTCCCCTCGCCGGGGTTATTGACGATGTACGGGTAGACGTTCGGGATGTCGTCGATCAGCTGATCCGGTGCGCTCTCGCCGTTCAGACCGACGGTCTTGCCCGGGAGCCACTCGAGGCTGCCATGGGTCCCCAGATGGACGACCGCGTCGGTCTCGAAGCTGTTGCGCAGCCAGCCGTAGAAGGCGTAGTAGTCGTGTGGGGGCTGCAGGTTCGAGTCGTGGTAGACCTTCGAGGGATCCATCCCGAACCCGCGCGGGGGCTGGACGGTGACCAGCACGTTCCCGAACTCGACGCCCGGAATCGCGAACGGGCGGTCGGGGACCTCGCCCCACTCTTCGACGATATTCTCCTGAAAGCGCTCGTCGGCGTCGGCGAACCACTGCTCGTACGTGTCCGGTGAAACGACGTCGACCGAGAGGTCGCGGACGTCCTCCGGTGCGACCCAGCGGTCCTCGAGCGTGAGCTGTGCGGTCAGCTTCTCCACCAGCGACTGCCCGCTGTCGGGCATTTCATCGCCGAGGTCGTACCCACGCTCATCTAGTTCCTCGAGTAGATTGACCGTCGACTCCGGCGAATCGAGGCCGAACGCGGTCCCGATCCCGTCGTCGCTCGGCGGGTAGTTGTGGAGGACGACGGCGACCTGTTTGTCCTCGTTGGGCGTATGCCGTAACTCGGCCCAGTTGACCGCGAGCCGCGTCGCGTGATCGATCCGGTCCTCGATCGGGAAGTGATGTTTCGGCGCGGAGCCGATCCCGGCCTCGTCGTCGGTGCGCTCCTTCCCCGAGATGGGGTGCGTGATCACGTTCCCGTCGAACTCCGGCAGCGCCACGGAGAGGGCGAGTTCGAAGCCCATCACGCCCGTGTCGCTGGATTCGTACCGCGAGCGCGAGCGCATCGTGGTGACCGTCTGCAGAACGGGAACCCCGAGACGATCGAGGAAGACATCCTCCGCGGAACTCCCTTCGTCGTCGGCGCTGCGGCCGCGCTCGTCCATCGAGAGGGAGAACATGAACGAGGAGAGCACGGCGTCGACGGTGGACTGTCCGTCGACGGTTCCACCGCCTTCTCGAGGCGTCTCCGACGCCTCGCCGTCGATCAGCCAGTTGTCCGTCACCCACTCGGCGTCTTCCTGTTCGTCCGTATCGGTCGCCGGGTTACAGAAAATCGGCAGGGCGTTGGCACCCTGTTCCTCGAGTGCCCGGACCTGCGCGTCCACGTACCGGGTGTTCTCGTGGGTCCAATGGGACTCGTAGAACCAGACCGCGACGGTCGGCTTCTCGGGATCGTGCGTCGCGAGCAGGTCCTCGTACTCGATCCCCGGATGATCCGGGTGGTAGACGCCCTCGGTGGGGAGTTCCGTCGGCTCGTCGTATTCGACGTCGCGACCCTCGTACTCGGCGGCGAGGAACCGACACAGGTTTGCGGTGTTGATCGTCCCACCCTTCTCGAGGTAGTCGTAGACACGGTCTCGGTGGGCCGCCGAAACCGTCGTGTCCTCGACGGCGAAAGCGTCGCCGGTCGCCTTGACGATCAGCGGGACGCCCGCCTCCTCGAGGGCGCCCGTCGCGTAATCGTAGCCCGGCATGCTGTCTTCGGCCCCGTGCAGCCAGAAGACGGCCGCCGCGGCGTCGCGCAATTCCTCGACGAACTCCTCGACGTCGGCCTCCTCGTCGAGGTCGCTCTCCGACCGGACGACCAGCTCGACCCCCTCGAGGCGCTGTGCGGCCCGGCCGATCGAGCCGAGTTCGTTCTCCGTCGCAGTGTAGATCCCGATCCGTGCCATCGTGTTTTTAAACCTCTGTTGTATTAGCGCAAGTATGGTTGCAAACGCCGGGGGCAAAAAGCTGTCGTCACTCCCCTTTCCGGCGATCGTCGGACAGGACGATCTGAAACGCGTGCTGCTGACTGTCGCGGCCAACGACGGCCTCGACGGGGCCCTGATCGTCGGCGAGAAGGGAACCGCGAAGTCGACCGCCGTTCGAGCGCTCGTGGATCTCCTCCCCGAGCAGCGGGCCGTCACCGACTGTCCGTACGGCTGTTCGCCCGACGACCCCGATCTGCAGTGCGATGAGTGCCGCGAACGCGACTCCAACGACCTACCGATCGAGACGCGACCGGTCCCGCTCGTCACCCTCCCGCTGGGCGCGACTCGAGACCGCGTCGTCGGCACCCTCTCGGTCGAAGACGCGCTGGCGGGCGAGGCGGATTTCGATCCCGGGCTGCTGGCTCGCGCGAACCGCGGCATCCTCTACGTCGACGAGGTCAACCTGCTGGACGACCACCTCGTCGACGTGATCCTCGACTCCGCCGCGAGCGGCGTCAACACCGTCGAGCGAGACGGTATCAGCGTCTCTCACCCCGCGAGCTTTACCCTGATCGGCACGATGAACCCCGAGGAGGGGGAGCTGCGGCCCCAACTGCGGGATCGATTCGCCCTCCAGACCACCGTCGAGGGCTGTCGGGAGATCGATGACCGCGTCGAAATCATCGACCGCGCGCTCGAGGCCGACGGCGGCGCTGGCGGCGCTCCCGGTCCGCGAACGGAGTACGCCGACGAGGTCGAGACGCTGCGCGACGACCTCGCCGCGGCCCGCGATCGCCTTTCGAGCGTCGATCTCCCGCCCGATTTCAAAGCGGAGATCGCCGAACTCTGCCTCGAGGCCGGCGTCGACGGCCACCGCGGTGACGTGGCGACGGCTCGAACCGCCATGACGCTGGCCGCGCTCGAGGGCCGAGAGACCGTCATCGAGCCCGATATCCACGAGGCCGCGACGTACGCGCTCCCTCACCGCCTCCGGAGCACCCCCTTCGAGGACGAACCGGAGCTCGACGACCTGCTCGAGGACCGATTCGACGAGGGGTCGCCGGACGAGGGAGAGGGTGACAGCGAGAGCGACGCGGACGACGGTGACAGCGAGGACGGAGCGGACGGCACGGACGAGGAAACTGAATCGGAACCCGGCGACGGGGACGAACGCGGAGACGGCGGCGAGGGCGACGGCGGCGCGGACGGCGACGGCGAGAGCGACGAGGAGGGTTCCGACGGCGACGAGTCCGGAACCGGTGAGGACTCGAGTCCCGAACGGCGACCCGACGACGGCGAGCGACCGGCGTCGGCGAACCAGTCGCCCGCTGAAGCCGGTGACGGCGAGTCGGACGACGATTCGAGCGAACAAGATTCGGAATCGGACGAGTCGTCCGAGGACGGCGGGGACGATGGGGACGACGAAACCGCCCAGCCACTGGTCCCCGGCCAGCAGCGGGCCGGCGTCGGCGAGGCGCGGGCACCGGACCTCGAGACGCCGACGGCCGAACGCGGCGGGAGCGCGACGGCGACGGGGTCGCGGGCGAGCACGGCACCGAGTACGGACAACCGGGGCGCTCGGGTCCGCACCGAGCCCGCCTCGGGCGAGGGGGCGATCGACGCCGCGGCGTCGGTCCGATCGGCCGCGTCCCGGGGCGAGTCCCGCATCGAGGAGCGGGACCTCCGGCAGTTCGTCCGCACCGGCGAGACGTCGGTGACGATCGTCTTCGCCGTCGACGCCAGCGCGTCGATGCGGCCGGCGATGCGAACCGCGAAAGGCGTCGTCCTCGAGCTATTGCGCGACAGTTACGAACACCGGGATCAGGTCTCGTTCGTCGCCTTCGCCGGCGAGGACGCCGACGTCTTGCTCCCGCCGACCGACAGCGTCTCGCTGGCCGCTCGCCACTTGAAGGACCTCCCCTCGGGCGATCGGACGCCGCTGCCGGCCGGCCTCGAGACCTCGAGACGCGTCCTCGAGCGTGCCGACACCGACGCCTCTGTCGTCGTCCTCGTCACCGACGGGCGAGCGAACGTCGCCGACGGGAGCCCGACCGAGGCGACGCGAACCGCGGCTCGAGCGCTCGCGGCGGGGGACACTCGAGTGATCGTCGTCGACGCCGGCGACGACTCCCGCGCCGGCCTCTCGGCACTCGTCGCGAGCGAAACCGACGGCGAACTGGTCGACCTCGCCACCCTGTCGGCCGACGCCGTCAGAACGGCCGCCGAGCGTGCGGCCGACGAGACGGAGCGATAGCGCAGTTCTCGAGAGGATCCCTCGAGCGACAGCAGTGAGAACGAACCAGCAATCCGTTTTGACCGACACTCGGAGCGTCGCATGCAACCCGGCGTTCTAAGAGCGAGCGGCCCCCAGTCGGTGTATGGCAGAACTCGAACTCGACGACGGGACCATCTGGTACGAGACGACCGGTGACGGGCCGCCGCTCGTGTTTGTCCACGGCGGCTGGATGGACGGGACGACCTGGGAGCCACAGATCGAACACTTCGCCGACGACTATCGGGTCGTCACGCTCGACGTGCGGGGCCACGGCAACACCGGCGTGACGGAGCCCGATGAGTACTCGATCGACCTCTTCACCGACGACCTCGAGGCACTGCTCTCGCGACTCGAGATCGAACGGCCAATCCTCTGTGGGCTCTCGCTGGGGTCGATGGTCGTTCAGGAGTATCTGGATCGCCATTCCGACGACGCGGCGGGCGCGATTCTGGGCGGAGCAGTACGGTCGATGCCACCCGTAGAAATGCCGTCGGGAGTGAAATCGTTCTGGTCGCCGATGCCCGCGCTGGCCACGTCGCTGTCGGTCTCGGGGTCGGCGGGGACCTTCCGCTCGATGCTGTATTCGATCCAGGCGACGACCGGTGAGCGATGGCTGTCGGTCGACCCCGAGACCAGGGCCGACGCGATCGATGACGTCGGCGACATCCCGTCGGCCGAGTTCCGGAAGATCTTCGACGCGCTCTACCGGTACGATCCGCCCGAGCTATCCGGCATCGAAACGCCGACGCTCGTCGTCCACGGCGAGCAAGAGGCTCCGCTGGTCAAGCGACAGGGTCGACAGATCGCCTCGGCCGTCGCCGACGGCACGCAACTCGAGCTCGCGGAGTCGGGACACCTGGTCAATCAGGATCGGCCGCGAGCGTTCAACGCGGCGGCGACCGACTTTCTCGAGGACCTCCCCGCTGCGTAGGCGGTCGCTCCCTCTCGAAACCGATTCGCCGGACCGCTCCGGTGAGTCGCTCGCACAGGGATACCGTCAGTCGCAGTCGACGCCGATCGCTGTCCGGAGTCGCCCATCAACGCTCACGAGAGTCACGGTTGGCGGCCCAACATGATTTGGCGATACCACGAAGGCAGCGACCGTGGTACGCACTTGCGGCATCGGCAGGTCACTCGAATGACACTCCGACCCAGAACCAGATCAATGAGTAGTCACTGTACGGACACCGACAGCGTCGACTCCGCTCCAGCAACTGAGCAGTGGGCCAATATCTCGAGACACGTCTTCAACAGCTACGTCGAGGCCAACAACGTCTTCCTCGCCGCGATGGGGTTGACACGTCCGAGCGAGGCATCCGCCACCCAACCGGACGTGGACACGACGACATCGACGCCGGCCGTCGAGGTCGCGTTCGGCGACGAGAACTGGGTCATGGAACGGTCGACCGACGACTTCGATACCCTCGGCGTCGGCGACTACGTCCGATTCACGAAACCGATTATGGACGCCGACGTCACGGCGTTCGCACAGGTTTCCGGCGATACGAACCGGCTCCACCTCGAGCCCGAGTTCGCCGAAGCCACCCAGTTCGGTGGCCGGATCGCCCACGGGACGCTCGTGGCCGGCACCATCAGCGCCGCGCTGGCCCGCCTGCCCGGGGTAACCGTCTACCTCTCGCAGGACCTCGAGTTCGCAGGGCCGGTCCGAATCGGCGAGACAGCCACCGCCGAGTGTGAGATCGTCGAGGATCTCGGCGGCGATCGCTACCGGCTGCACACCGCGGTCGTCGACGAGGACGATGAGACGGTCATCGACGGCGAAGCCGTCGTCATCATCAACGAACTGCCCGACGAGTGACGCGTCGCTCGAGGCGAGCGGACGAGTAGCGACAACGCCGGTCGCCCGTTTCGCAACCGAAACTTCGGACGCCGAGCGATATGAGCGACCGAGCGTTGGGACGACAGGATGGATAGCAGTCGCTCTCCGTTCGGATACAACCAGTGCGACGGACTCGGTTGATTTGGCGTCGAATGGTATATCCGGTTACAGTCGACGGCGTATCGGCACGGGGACTCGTCGCGAAGAACGCAAAGCTGGTACCCTTCGAGTGAGACCGTCGTGACGATGACAGACGATTCACGTGCCGTCGACGGGCGATTCGAGACGGCACACAGTCGGCGCCGAATACTCCAGGCCGTCGGCACTGCAACGGTTGCGACCGCCGGGATCGCGGGCTGTCTCGGGCAACGCGGTACGGACGAAATTCCACTGGCGAACACCGGACTCGAACAGACCGTTCCCGACGGCGTCGCCCAGTTCAGGCGCTCGCTCGAGCGGTGGGGGTACTATCCCGACGCCACGGTTCCCGACGAGGTCGAACGGGAGTGGCGGCTCGACCGACTCAATACGGGCTCCCACGGCGCCGCGAAGGCCAGCGCCGTCCCCTTACCGGACGGCGGTATTGTCTTCCCCGGCGATACGGGGTACCTCGTCGCGCTCGACGCCGACGGCACCGAGCGCTGGCGCACCGGGACGGACACCGACAGCCGCGGCATCCACGGAACCCCAGCGATCGCCGATGGCCGCGCGTACGTCGGTGCGTACGACGGCGTGCTCTACGCCATCGACCTCGAGACCGGCGACATCGAGTGGCGAAACGACCTCGGCGACGCCATCGGCTCGAGTCCGCTCTATCACGACGGCACCATCGTCATCGCCGTCGAATACTACGATCCCGAGGGCAACACGTTCGTGGTCGATGCCGAAGACGGATCGATCGTCTGGGAGGAGCCCGAGGGGCGGCCGACGGATCACCCGCACTCGACGCCGGCGATCGATCCCGACTCCGGCCATCTGGTCTGTGGATCGAACGACGGCAACCTGTACGGGTGGCGCTACTCCGACCTCTCCGACCTCGAGTTCGCCTGGTCGTTCGAGACCGAGGACCGAGACGACAACAACAGCGAGATCAAGGGACCGATCGCGACCTACGACGGCGGCGCCTACTTCGGCTCGTGGGATCACAACGTCTACCGGGTGAACCTCGAGGACGGCACCGAAGACTGGTCGTTCCAGACGGGGAACCTGGTGATGTCGGGGCCGGCGCTCGATCCCGAACTGGACACGGTCTTCATCGGGAGCCACGACGGCAACCTGTACGCGCTCGACGCGCAATCGGGCGAGCGACACTGGTCGTTCGAAACCGACCTCGCGATCACGGGCTGTCCGACCGTCTGCGACCAGCGGGTGCTCGTCGGCTCGAAGGACACGACGCTCTACGCGCTCGAGAAACGCACCGGCGAGCCGATCTGGGAGGTCGACAACGACGGCGTCGTCACGAGCACGCCGCGCGTGATCGACGGCGCCATCTACTACGCCGAACGCGCCCCGAACCCGCCGGAAGACGACGAAGACTCGTCCGACGAGGATATCGATACCGACGGTGGCGGCTACAAGCTCGTCGACGCCGAGTGAGCGATCGACTGGCGGCTACAGTCAGTGATCGGCTGACGGCGATAGTCTGCGATCGACCGATTCGACGACTGCGTTTCGAAGTCAGCCACGCGCGACTACCACCAGCATTAATACTACCACCACCACAATCAGTGGCCGAGAATGACCGATCGGCCGCCATCCCCATCGACACCGACTGCCGCGCCTGCGATCGCGAATACCGGACCCGAGGATCGCGTTCTCGCGACGACGACCCAGTTGACCGACTCGATCGAGACTGCGCTCGGCTGCCGGCTCGACGAAACGGTTCTCAAGGACCTCCTGCTCGAGTTGGACCGTCACGACTACGTCGACTGGGTGACGGTGTCTCGCGGTGGCGACCACGTGTGGGACCTCTCGGAGTCGGCTGATCGCATCGGTGACGCCATCGCCGCTGCTATCACCGAACAGGTCCGGTCGTGGCTCGACATCGACGAGTAACTCACCCCATCATATTGGAGACAGTGAGTAGGAGACGTGCCTCTTCCTGCGAGTTCATGCAATGGTCGCTTCACTCTCTACTTTACCGGGGGCGATTTCTCAACCTGAAAAAGTCTACTTTCCCAACCCGAATAGCCGCTCCCGAAAGGAACGTCTCGTTGGACGCTCGGCCAGTAGCACCGAACATTCCAGTTCGTTAACCACACCCACCACCAGTGACCCAGTCACCAAACGGGCCAACAGTCCTCGCTCGCTCGCTCCGATTATGACCATCGTCGCATCTCGGGCGGCCTGCTCGATAGCTGCTTCTACATCGCCGGACTCAACCCGAAGGGTTGCGTCCTCTAGGTCGTGCTTAGCGGCCCACTCTCGGAGGATAGATTCGCCCTCGTCCAAATCGTCGGCGACGTGTAGTAACGTCACCTCTGAGCCATGCTCCTGACGGAGCAGGGACGCGACTTCCGCACTGAGATCCGAGTCGGGACCGCCTGCAGTTGGTACCAGAACGTGTGCCGGATCGAACCCTCGATCTCGCAACACGAGGAAGTCGCATGGTGGATTTCCCGTGAGTTCATCGAGGCGTGTCTCGGCGCGGGCGTGGCCGTGTTCACCCCAGCCCATCACCACTATGTCGGCCCCGTAATTACGGGCCGTATCGAAAATTTGCTCAAAGCCACGGTGTGCGAAGATAGTGTGAGTCTCGATGTCAACGCCGAAGATATTTGCGTCCGAACGCGCACTTGCGAGAAGGTCCGCTGATTCATCGTCTCTCTCATCGACGTGACTGGCAGCTTGCTCGAGGGGCGTTTGATCGGGCACAGTTACGATGTGAACTGCTTCAACTACGCCGCCACGGTGTTTAGCGATAGTCGAGGCGAGTTTGATAAGGTCCTGTTCGTGTTCAGGATTGGACAGGGGAACCATCACGCGGTACTGTCCGCCGTCGGGCCGGATGATCGTTGAGACGGTATTATCGGGCATCTTACGAAGTCATCATCCTATTGGCAATAGGAGAATGACAAGGCTCACTGTCTTGGTTGTCTGTACCTGATGAAAACGTCCCACTACAGGCTGTTGGATTCTAATCAAGTCGCGAAAACATGGGCGCTGCAGGCATCGGTTCGACTCTCGAACACGAGAGTTTCAACCGGTTCCAGTCGTCCCCTGAGCGATCCTACTTCAACAGACCCAGTGGCGATACTGTTCGTTCTCTCATCCCGGGCCAGTCGATCGTCGGTGATCGGTTCGCCACCCGACTGGCAATTATGTCACTGGAACCAATCGACCCAGAGACGGCACTCGAACTGTACATAGCAGACAGAGAAAACGAGCTGACCGAAGCAACAATCTACTCGCACCGGTCGCGGCTCGGGCACTTCGTTCGCTGGTGCGACGAACAGGGTATCGGGAATCTCAACGATCTCACCGGTCGCCAACTTCACCGTTACCGACTGTGGCGGCGCGACGAAGGCGATCTCTCACTTGCCTCGGAGAAGACTCAGATGGACACCCTGCGAGTCTTCGTCCGATGGTTAGAGCAGGTGGATGGAGTTGAGCAGGACTTGAGCACGAAGGTTCGCTCCCCCTCACTGACGCCAGAGCAGAACACTCGGGATGTCATGCTTGATTCGGATCAGGCTACGAACGTACTGGCTCACCTCGAAAAGTACCAGTACGCGACGTTGGGACACGTCACAATCGCCTTACTGTGGCACACGATGATGCGCGTCGGAGCCGCGCACGCATTGGACCTTGGTGACTACCACCCAGACGAGCAGTACCTCGATGTCCGTCATCGCCCAGACCAGGGGACGGCAATCAAGAACAAGGAGGACGGGGAGCGACTCGTGGCACTGTCTGATCAGCTCTGTGAACTCCTGAATGACTGGATCGCCGACAAGCGCCCGGACGTAACGGATAACCAGGGACGAAAGCCGTTACTCGCGTCACGCCAAGGTCGAGCACACCGGACGACGCTACGCGGATATTGTTATCGGGCGACTCGACCATGCGAATACGGTGCCGAGTGTCCGCACGACCGCGATCCAAAAGACTGTGAAGCGACTGATCGGGACGCTGCGTCCAGCTGTCCATCGAGTGTGAGCCCGCACGCGATTCGTCGTGGGAGCATCACGCACTCACTCAACAACGAAATACCTGAAAACGCCGTTTCAGACAGAGCGAATGTCTCGAAAGTCGTGTTGGAACAGCACTACGACCGCCGGACAAAGCGCGAAAAGATGGAGCAACGGCGGGATTACCTGGATAACCTCTGACAGGCAGTACTACTGCGCTGTCCAGGGGTCAGACGATCTCATCAATTAATCCGTATCCATTTTTGAATCGGCCGCGATCTTCGAAGCCCTTCGCTGAGAGTGCGGCGACGACCCTCTCCCTGCATCAGTATCTGTGGTCATGACGAGCTCCGCACTACCGTTGCTCAAGCATTCGACGACGACACTCGGTCCTTCTCCGGGATTCTCGGTCTGTTACCCAGCCGGCATTGATGGCTGTTTTCAGAACTTTTCTTGTCAACGAACGGCGCTCTCAGGCGTGTTGTGTGACGTCGCGCAGGTCGAACACATGTAGGTCATCGCGTTCGGAGACCGCTTCCTGTACGGATTGTGTGACGCCGCTACGCGTGAACAATGCGTATTCCATCTTGGTGTCGCCAGTATCTGGAGTCCAGCGGATTTCCGCAGAATGGTCTTCGAGTGAGGCGAGCGCACTGTAGTCAAGGGGTGCGTTCGTGAACTTACACTCCCCGGCAACCACGGTTCCGTTTGTCGTGAATCCGACGACATCAACCTCATGCTCCTTGTACCACCAGCGGCCGATATCGAGGAACGTCTCCTCGGGAAACAGATTCGGCAGTGCATCCTGACAGAGCTTCTCGAATTCTTGGCTCACGAAGTCAGGAAGTTCTGGTTCGATAACCGCCTCGTAGGCGTCTTCACCCAAACGTTCGTATCGGTCTTCCTTGCCGTAGACGAAGCGGAACCAGAAGCGAAACAGGGGATCAAGGATCCGATAGCGTCCGCGGCGTGATTTCGCTTTCTCTTCGGTAATTGGAACCTCACGCTCGATGAGTCGGAGCCGTTCTAACTTCTGGGTGTACGTCGAAATCTGCTTCCCATCGATCCCTACTGCTTGCGCAATCTCGTTTGATGTCGTCTTCCCTGCAGCGATCGTAGTGAGGATCGCAAAGTACCGATTCGGGTCTGTGAGTTCTGTTCGGAGGACGTACTCTGGTTCATTGTGGAGATACCCCTTCTGAGAGAGTACTTCCTCAGTGAGAACGGCTCCGAGATCCTGATCAAGATTGACACCGTCAAGGTAGTACGGGACACCGCCGAAAATGCCCCACGTGAAAATCTGCTCTTCAGGCGAGTAGTCGTCCGGAAGGAACTCCTGTGCGGCTGCGAAATCGAGTGGTCGGAGGTCAAGTTTCTCGGTAAACCGCCCGTACAGTGGGCTGTTTCCAAGCAGAGTCGCTTCTTCCATCATGCTAATCGAGGATCCGACCAGAATGAGCGTACCCGAGGTGTTCTGGAAGCGTTGGTCCCACAGCCGCTGAATAACCGAAGGAAGGCTTTCGTCGGCATCGATGAGATAGGGGAATTCGTCAAGGACCACAATTCCGTCGTGGTCGCCGAGATACCCTAAGAGGGACTCCCAGTTCTGTTTGATCTCCGTTATCCCAGGAAACGTGTCGGCCGCAACATCGACGAACTCGTCAAGTTGTATCTGTGAAGTGGTCTCCGTGGCTTGGTAGACGACGGCGTCGTCCCGGTCGGAAAGCGAGTGCTGGACGAGCTGTGTCTTCCCGAGTCGTCGCCGACCAAAAATAACGACCATCTCGGCGTCGTCAGATTCGTAACATCCACGCAGCCGTGAGAGTTCCTGTTCCCGATCCACGAAGCGTTCCATGTGTCTACTCTCTCCCACTGGAGAATAATACTTCCGGATAGCCTATTTCAGAATAGGCTAACTCAGAATTGGCTATTTAATAATTCCTTCCCATGATATGCCCGGATGGATTGAGAACCAGCCGTAACTAATCTCTGTTAAACGGCCTGTTCCAATATCTTATTTTTCAATTATTCCCGAGTTGTGGAGGGCCTGTGTTTCCTCAACCCATGGTATCTTTACTGAGTTACTGAAACAAGACAGCATGCTTGACTCTACTGCCGCTGGCGACATTTCTGCGGTGCGTGAACACACTCACGAACTCATTGAGGATGCCGGTGACGCAGAGGAACCCGTACTCATCGAAGCACCTCCGAATAGCGGTAAAACAACAAACGCCGTCAAATTAGCACTCGAAGCAGAGAAGCCGGTCACGTATCTCGCACGCCGAATTGATCTGTATGAACAGGCCGAAGAGAAAGCAGAGGAACATGGTGAGATCCGGTATGAGCGAATTCCCGCACCCCAGCGTGATTGCGAGACATTCCTCGGAGAAAACGAGGGGTCCGCAGCAGATATTCAACGTCTCTATGAGAAGGGGTATTCAGGGCGGACGATTCACTTAAAATTCCAAGAGCAGGCTCCCTGTGGGATGGACTGCGACTATATGGAGAAGATGGAGACGATTGATGGGGAAACTGCGTCGATTGACCTCCTTATCGGGCATCATAGCCACTGTAAACGACGTCAGTACATCCAAGATCGGATTGTAATCATTGACGAATTCAACCCTGGACCATTTCTACAGCCTTTCCCTGGGGACAATTCAGATGTTATCGACAATCCCGGTGATATTGTCCCCAGCTTCCTTCACGCATTGGACGAGGGGGACACAGACTTCCCAACAAACGTCTACAATGATGTCACTGACCTGATTCAGAGACGAGACGGCCCCAAGGGCTGGCAGGAAGCAATCAACTGGTTCCAAGAGCATAAAGCGAGTCGTCGTGAGGCCCAGAACTCTGATCTCTTAGATCCTACACTTGAGAAGTATGATGATGTTCACGCCTATGCGCCGTTTCTTACGTTTAGCTTGCTCTGTATGGAGCGAATCGGTCCAGGGATTGACCTCGCTCCACCACCTGGTGGTTCACTTGACGAGATATGGCAAAGTGCAGACCTTGGACCTGCGACGAAATGCCTTCGAGATCGAAATACGGGAGAGATGTATGCTCTAATCCCCCAAATCTTTCCGAGGCAGAGCAGGTTATCGGTCTCGATGGGACACCTACCATTGACTTGTGGAATCTCCTCTTTGCACCAGAGGATGGGTTTGATCATCAGCAGGTAATTGACCGCGAGGATTTCCCAACGTATCTCCGTTCTGCGATGAACATGTCGCTCATCCAGATCGGTGATGGATGGTACCCATATGCGGCTGGAGATATTAGTGACTCAGACCCAGACCGGTTTGCTGCTGTTCAGGCGCTTGAAGAAGACCCATTCGCACTAATTTCGACAAAGCGAGCGTTAGAGAGGTATCAGAACAGAGGACTACTGGACACTTTCGTCAAACAAACTGATTCTGAGCGGGAGACCGACGATACCCGAGTGTCCGATAAACATCAGGCACTACATTATGCAACGGTCAAAAGCTCGAATGACTTCGAAACAGAATCCTTGGGGGTCGTCGCCGGCATGCCTCACCCAGGAGACGATCTTGTCCGTCTCTGGGCGGGGTTATGCGGCGAGGCAGTCGAAATAACACGTAGCGACGATGAGGACGTTGAGAAGTCATTCGGCGACCTTGGCGATAAGATCTACCAGTATTTCGCTCATGATCAAGTCGTACAGGCGGTACTCAGATTTGGTCGGGATCAAACCGTATTCGAAAACGGCGGTGCGACAGTCTATATTAGCACCTACGCGCTTCCAGACTGGTTCGATGTAGAGACTGAATTCAACGTTCAGTCGAAAGAGTTGGAAGGCGCAGTTCTCGTAAAACTATTCGAGGTATTTCAACAGGAGGACAATCCAGACCGAGCGCTACGGTCGATCACGAAAATCCACGAGCTGATCGATGAAGATAACCGGTTAATGGAAGATCCTAGCAAGAAAGGGGTGCGGAACGCGATTGAACGAGTTGTAGCAAAGGACTACGTGACTGTCGAACCTAACCGCGGAAAATACTCCGCTGATCTATACAGATGGGATGGCGACGGCGAAATCCTTCTGGCAAAAGATGGTACGACGCTACTTCACGTTCAAGACGACATTCACGTGATCCAGTTAGAGGGAGAGTGGTAATTCCATTCCGACAATCCAAGTCAGCCGATCTCTCCTACTAAGAATTCTGGCGCAGGTCAGTAAGAGAGATTCGTTATCCAACTATCTGTGTCGCTTCTTCCGTCGGTTCAATACGACTGTTTTCGTTCCGACGGTAGTAATCGTCCAGGTGTTGTGAAAGGTACTGCCACGCCTCTTTCCCAGTCTCGAACCCCCACTCTGAAGCGAGGTCTCCATTCGACGTCGGTGCCAACCGGATAATATCTGCTACTCGCTCCCGTTCCTGCTCCGAGAGCTCACCCCCTACCGGAGATTCCGAATTTAATAAGCTAGTGTCATCATCCGTTGCTCCATCAGTCGTTGATGTCGAGGTCTCCTGTGACTTAGAACCATCCTGCGTAGATTGTGAACTGCTGCCCATGGCCTGCGCCGAAGTGTCCTCTGTAGACGCCAGCGCTTGCAACGGTGTTCCGTCTGGGATCTCGTCCATCAGTTCCTGCGCAATAAGTGAAAGCATCTGTTGCCGTCGCTCCGGCGTAACCGAGAACTCATATCGAATCTTTTCCTTCACAACCCCATCGGTCTGATGACCCTCAAACACACTATGGGTATAGGACATCCGCTGAAGATCCACCTCTCCTGGAAGGTTTGGGGCGACCGTGATCCCGAGCGTCCATGATTTTGGTTCGAGTTTAGTGTAGTTGGTCGAAAACTGTGGAGACAGTTTCGTGTCACGCGGGTCTACGTTGGGTGGGATATCGGCCTCTGTTGATGCCAAATCATGGGTCGGTGAATACGTTTGCCCGTCACTCCCGACGAATTTCGTTTTGCTGATTCCATTCCATTTCTGTACGTACTCGGAGGTGTTCTCGATTCGAGTCACACAGAGAAATCGGTTCTCAGTCTGGATAGAATCAACCTCGTGTGGCCAAGCAAGTGGTTCGATGTCGGTTCGGAACAGTCCGACAAGGGAAACGCGCAGTGGCCCCTTCTCGATTGTTAAACCATCCGCGAGCGTGCCCTCTATCGACGCTGCACTCACAGGTGTGCCGAGTGCCGCAAGTCCACGGGCAAATCCGCTGAACGTACTGGTACCGTCCGTGGAACCAGCAGTTGGATCACCGTTCTGGATCTGCTCGTACGCATCTTGGATCTCTTGAAAACGCTCTTGGCTCCCGCCCTGATCTGGGTGATGTTCCTTTACCAGTGCTCGATATGCAGCTTCGACCACGATCTCACTCGCATTTTTTGTTATTCCGAGGACATCGTACGGATTGGGCATACGCACAAATGCGAGTCTGGCAAGAAATCCATTTCCCTTAGAGGGTGTCATAGAACGGTTGGCACACCCAAGTTGCTGATTGATGGAGACAGCAGCCCTATTCAGTAACTGCTTCTACGCCGTGAATCTCGAACCTGGCCCCGTTCGTGGTACTATCCGTGACACGAATCTGCCAGTCGTGGGCTGCAACAATCTGTTTGACGATGCTCAATCCGAACCCAGTGCCATCCTCACTTGTTGAGTAGCCAGCTCTAAGGACATCTTCACGCTTGTCGGCCGGGATTCCTTGCCCATCGTCCTCAACGTAGAATCCATCATCGAGTGCACCGACCGTTACGGTGACGTCTTCACCACCGTGGTCGATAGCGTTACGAATCAGATTCTCAAACAGCTGTTTGAGCCGACTTTTATCTGCCCGAACGGTGCGGTCGGTGTCGGTGATAAGCGTGGCAGCACCCGTCTCAACGGTTGCCCAACACTCCTCTACCAGTGGATCGAGCGCGACCAGATCGAAATCCGTAACGGCGTCTCCCTCTCGTGCTAACGATAGGAGTTCATCTATCAGCGTCCGCATGCGCTCGTGGGCTTGTTCAATTGAGTCCAAATGTTCACTGTCGCACTCCGTCGCCGCCAGCTCCAAACGCCCTTCGGCAACGGTGAGCGGATTCCGAAGATCGTGACTGACGATACTGGCGAACTCTTCGAGTCGGTCGTTTTGCTCGGTGAGTTCTCGCTCACGGGCACGGAGCTGCTCGGTTCGTTCTAACTGTTCAAGCGCTGTCGCCAGTCCGCCGGCCAGAATCTCACCCAGGAGTGCGTCCTGTTCGTCGAAGGTCTCTGGGGACGATGACCCGGCGAGCAAAACCCCGTATTTACCGAGTGGCAAGATAAGCTCGCTCCGAATCGGCGTGGCTGGATTATACCGGTCCGGATCCTCGTGAACATCATCAACAGAGAGTGTCTCCCCGCGTTGATAAACCCGCCACGCAATACTGTCACCACCCGCAAATGTGGGTGGCTCGCCAATAAGATCGTATACGGCGTCGGTGGATGCCACCGGAACGAGCCCGTCGGCAACATCGTCGTACAGATGGATTGAATTCGCTTCTAATTCCAGAAGATCTCTCATCGTCTCCACACCGATCTCGGCGACCTCTTCCCGCGTGTCCGCACTCATCAACTCCTGGGTGACCCGATTCAACGCTTCGAGTTGCCGTTCACGGGTCTTCCACTCATCAACATCGAGGTGAATGCCGACCGCACGGATTGGCTCACCGTCGTCATCTCGCTCAACGATTTTGCCGAGATCCCGAATCCACTTCCACTCACCATCAGCAGTTCGCATTCGGTGTTCGGTGTCGTAGTAGTCCGTTTGCTGCTGGCGATGAGCCTCAAGGGCAGCCGTCACGTCATCAAGATCGTCCGGATGAACCCGCGACTCCCATGTGTGGAGGTGTGGTTCGAGTTCGTCAAGCGTGTAGCCGAGCATCTCGGCCCACTGCTCGTTGAACTCGACTTCATCGGTCGTCATGTCCCAATCCCACACGCCGAGGTTCGCGCCTTCGATTGCGAGTTCGAGACGTTCCTTGAGCCTCTCGATTTCTTCAATCCGCTGCGTTCGCTCAGTGATGTCCCGCGAGACGACCATAAATCGGTCACCATCTCCCACCGGGAGGCGAGTAAGGTGAACTTCGACCGGAAACCGTGTTCCGTCATGCGTCTCGAACTCCGTTTCGATTCGTTTCCGATCTCCAACGTCCATTCCATCCCAAATGGCCTGTAATTCGTCTGAGTCGATTTCCTGATCGATGTCCCAGACTTTCTGCCCGACAATCTCGTCTTTTGGTTGGTTGAACGCCTCGCAGAATTGCTGGTTGACATCAACGATAGTCCCATCAGTGGTATGAATATCGATCATATCAGGGGAGCTTTCGAAGAGGGCTTCGAGACGGGCTGTGGTCTGTTTGAGACGGTTCTCACGCTCTTTGGTTTCCGTAATGTCGCGCACACTCACGACGTATCCGCCAATCGCGGTCGCCGTTTGGTTACTCCCTCTGGTCTCAAGCCAGATCCATGAGTCATCCTTGTGCCGGTAGCGAAATTCATCGGTAACAACCTCATCGTCTTCAGCGTCGAGGATTTCAGCGAACGTCTCACGAACTTTCTGTTGATCGTCGGGATGGACGTGTTCGAATACCTGATTACCGACACGCTCAGCAGGCGGATACCCGGTAATACGCTGTACAGACGGGCTTTCGTACAGAATATCGCCTGACTCACCCACGATGAGAATCCCATTAGAGAGATGCCTGACGAGTTCCTGGTATTTCTCTTTCGGCAACTCCATTATTGTAATCTCTTAATCACTAACCGGCAAAGAACCCTTGTATTCCATACGCAGTTCTATCTACCGGAATATTCAGCGAACAACGAGCGTTAGAAAACACTTGTGAATAGTTCTATGACACTCTTTTCCCTTATCCAAAAGGGGCTCATCTCCCAAGGACGATATTTACCGATTAACCCTCGCAAACGGGCCAGAACCAAGGATAGAATGCAGGGTATTCTAGAAAAACACAACATTAGTTAGACGGTCTTTGACATCTGACCGTCCGCCCAAACCGATTCCTCATAAATATCAACCACTACCTCCACCGACTCCGGCAGACCGCCCACGTCCACCATTACGATGATAGGATAGACTCGTTCCACCTCCTCGCTCACGATTGCCAACATCTCCTGCTGATTTTCCGTCAACCGAACTCGATTTCCGCTCGATACCGCCTTCACCTCCACCGCGTAGTACGCCAGCAGATCTGTCGTCGGATCCAACTCCTCTCTCGAACGTGACGGACTCGGTGCCCCCTCCAGTGGAGCCAGTGCCTTCGCCACTAGGATATCGTCAGGTATCCAGCCTTGCGAATACCCCCAGTCACCGTCTTCCGGCAACGTAACACCCTAAGTGAGTTTCCTTTGTCAGACTCCGACTCTTCGAATGAATTCGGACGTCGTCTTTGCTATACTCCTCATTCTCAGGTTGGTCTGTCGCGTGTGCCGTAATTGTCTCCTCAAGCCGCTCCGGAAACCCGCCGTGCCGCCCTGCAATCATCTCTGCAATCAATCCTACGTCCATTCTCGATAGGTCGTACGTAACCATTGGCTCTGGTTTGTCCTTTCCCGTCAGCCGCTTTGTATTGGACGGTTCAGGGGATAGTCATTTGCCACTATCTACCATGCTAACCCTTTCAATCCAGCGTACATTTGACCTACTACCATCGATAAGACAACCTAAGTCTATGATTATTGGTTAGAGGGGCCTGCTCTCCACATCTAACCTCCTGGCTTCCTGATCAGTAGAACACTCCTCCTCTAGCTTCGATTGGAATTGGCATTCAGATCCAGTGAAAGGAGCATCTCTGTTTTACGGAATCCACAGCCAGGGAGTGATCAGCTCACGCTCCGCCAGCTCCGTCACCGTATGGGCGGCCCGCGCTGATTGCGCTGGCCGCCCAATCGTAGATCACCATACCGGTTGAGAGTGTAGCGGCTGTTCAGGCCGTTGTTGTACGGATCTACGGAATGCCTGGCCGCTCTGCGTGTTGCCCGTAGGTGCGCATGAGGGCAACACAATGCCCAGAACAGGAAATCAAATCCACGAAGGAATCGCCTTTGAAGAACAGCACAATCCTCGAACCAGATATCTCCCCGCTCACCCTCAGCAGTGTTCTCACCGAGTGATTGAGAGAGACCGTAGCCAGCGAGGTGATAAGCGATGAGCAGCAAGGATGACGATCCGAATGATCGACGAGTCGGTTCGGATCCCAACAGGTCGAACAATACTCGTGGAGATCCCAGATCAACCAATCTGAAGCCGATCTCGCCAGCAGAGGCCGTTGAATGGTATCTTCACCGACGTCGTAATGAACTCGCCTCTTCGTCATTGAAGACACATCGTTCCAGTCTCCGTCATTTCACGAAGTGGACAGAGCAGGTCGGCATCGAAAACCTCAACGAGCTAGATGGTCGTGCGATCCAGCGCTACCTCACTTGGCGTGCCGAAGAAGCTCCAACGAGTGTTGATCACTTAGCTCCTAAGTCAGAGAAGACGCAGATCGACATCACTCGGAAATTCGTTGAGTACTGCGAAACGATCGATGCTGTCCGAGTCGGGCTCCATGAGCAGATTCTCCCATTCCGCGTCAAGGAAGCTGACGAAGTCCGCGACGAGATGCTGGATATGGGACGGATCTCGGAGATTCACAATTACCTGGAGACGTATCACTACGCATCCAGGGATCATATCATCTGGACGCTGCTCGCCGAATCAGGATTCCGGATTGGCGCTCTCCGCTCATTGGACGTTCAGGACTTCGATCCAGACAATCGGACGCTTCGACTCCGTTATCGGCCAGAATCGGAGACATCGCTCAAGAACGACCGTGGGAGCGAGCGGCTCGTTGGCTTGATCCGAGACGGGACGGTCGAAGCCCTTCAGGCGTACATCGATGATCAGCGCGTCTCAGCCACTGATGAGTACGGTCGTGAGCCCTTGCTCACGACCCGCAACGGAAGAGTTGCTAGATCAACGATCCGGAAGTCCGTTTATCGGTGGAGTTGCCCACAGGCGCTCGGAGACGAGTGTGATCACGATGATTCGATGACGTCATCTGACGCGTGGCGATGCGGGAACAACGCCTGTCCGCACATGGTTCGTGCCGGTGTGATCACGTATCTCCTCCGGGAGGACGTCCCAATCGACTACGTCTCTGATCGTTGTGATGTCAGCCCATCCGTGATTCGGACGCACTACGATGGTCGTAGTGAGTCCGAGCGCATGGAAGCCCGAAGTCAGGCAATTGCAGAGCAGCTCGCTAACTAACCCCGGTTTTCGAATTCATAGACATGACAGAGTTCCACGACGCAGATAGCATCGGCACTGATAGTAATAGACACGTCCTCCCATCGGGCCCAGAGATCTACTCTCATGAACATCAGGAGGTGGATCGACGACAACTCTTGTGCATCGATGGCCTGACGGCGTACGAAGTCTTCTTGGAATGCCAGTCGGATGGTTGCTCCGAAGAAGCGAGCCTCATCTTCGCAGAAGGGGATTTCCCAGATTCGCCAGAAGAAGTAGACGATCTGATGTACGACGTGTATCGATGGTTCCGCGAGAATGCTGCTGATCTGGTACCGTATAAGGAGGATGCTTCGCTATATATCGCAACCTACGTCCTGATCGCTGGTGAGGAGAACGATCGTAGTTTGTTACGATCCCGAATTGCCCTGTTCCTTGCTGCCGATGAGGGATATCAAGATGGGGATCACAGTCGCCTCCCGAAAAAGAAGGGGGAGCTCCTACGTACTGTGAAACAACAAACACGGGACGCAATCCAGGCTCTTGGATCGGGACAGAATCCTGCCCTCAACCAGCTTCACCGAGAGATGGAGGGATAAATCGAATTAGGCTACCGTCTTCACAGCTTCAATTCCAAATTCCGGCCGCAGGGGTTCGCCCAGACATGGGCGGGTGGAGGCTTTCCTCCATGACACCAGTTCGAAGACACGACCGGAGAGGTATCGAATTAGAACAACTCATTCTCGAAGAGAGACTTATCAAATCCGCTCTCAGAATTTCTTTTTCGCGCCGATCAGGGATCCCACTACAGGGGGAGAGCATTCGGCAGTCGCGTCGGACTGCTAGAACCATTCATGACGCCGATCTACGAGAGCAACTGACCGACCACGTTGCCGAAGTGCTACAGACACTACTACTGTCTGTAACCAATTGCATACATCATCATCGTATCTATCAGATCATCATCAGTTGGTTCCCGCAGCTTGATGCGGGGTGGTCTGTGTGAGCGGTGAGACCAATCGCGTGAGATTGAATCTCCGTATCGACGAAGACGTGAAACGGAATTTCAACAACGCAATCAAGGCCAAGTTCGGAAAGTGCCGGCCATATGCCGGTATCGAGTTGGAACGGGAGTTCCGATACTTCCTCCACCAGGGAGAACTCGCGGATCTACAAGACGCAGTTGATGACCTCACGGACACCTTGGGTGGTTCAGAAAGCAAAGAAAAAACTCGTGAGGTTAATCGAGGAGAGACAGTCGTTGCTTCCCACCGAATCGAAGAAAACGTTCGTACAGCCCTGATATCGGCTTCTCAAGACGATTATCGTTCCGCCGGTGAACTAGCAGAGGCGATTATGTACGGATACATCACCGACGGTAGCGTAATCGAACGGGTAACACAGACGCTTCAGAGGATCTCGGAGGAGTCTCAACCGGATGTCGATAATTCGATGGGGGCGAAAGAACGTCGTACCAACACGATCGTTAACGAACTCGGACGACCTAAAGAGGGAGGATTCACTCTCGATGATCTCGATCAGGCTATCGAGGCTGCCAAAGGTATCAGTGCTAGCGACTACACTCGTGAGCAGTATCTCCCCAGAGTGCTTGATGAATTGGATTTCACGTGGCATCCGAATAACTCAAAGTTATACGTTAATCCGGAAGGGTTAGAGCTCACGGATCCACGAGATCCGACTAAAAAGCCGTTGATGCTTATGGATCGAGATGACAAGCGGCTAGCTATCAAGGTTGCTGCGTACCGCTCCGATGATACCACCTCAATAAAAGCGGCCTTCAGCATTCCCGATGCAGTTGACCTATTCAAAGGTCAAATACGGAAAAGTACGATCCGGCAATTGATGCGAGAAATCGCTGAGTCCTCACCAGGATACGAATACAACCAAGATCGGGAAACACTGGGAGTTGATGTGAAAAGGGTGAAACGCCACGATCTGGAGAATGAGGACCTACTAAAGATCGAGGGTGATGAGTTAATTCTCATGGGAGACGATGCTTAAGGTTCGCTGAGAGGTCTCCGTTTGTCGATGAATTCGATGATTTTGCTGTACCGACTCTAGTCGTTAGAGGAACTGCAGGCTCTACATCGAAGAGAGTCTTTGATGGTATTCAGTGGATTCTCTACGCTCAACACACTATCACATGAAGAACACTGGACGGTGTCCATAGTCCCGATCCCGCTCCCATATCCGAGCGTCACCGTTCGGGAAACTCCCTGCTCAGCCAGTTCGATATCGATCTCTCCCCGTTCGTACTCTACCTGTGTTACCGTGAGGGGAGCCACTCGAATATCCAACGCATGCCGCTTTCGGATCTCATCCTGCTTCTGGGGAAACCCCTGGTCTCGTCGTTCGTGCAGAGCACGCAATTCCGAATCGACATCTTCATACTCAGCTTTTGCCTCTTTCCGTTTCTTCAGTGCCTCCACGCGATCGTCCTGATCACCGCCATTGATCGATTCACTCAACTCATCGATCTTCGAAGACAGCTTAGAACGTTCCTCCTCCAGCTCTTGGATCCGTTGTTGTTGCAGTTGGCGGTACTCTTCGACCTCTGCGTCCGCTGCTCTGGATGCCTCATTATGGACCTCCTCAATCTCGTTCTGGATGCTCTTCATCAGCTGATCCTGGGCTGTGTTAAGCAGTGATCGTGCGTCTGTCTCCGACAATGACGATTGCGTGGTAGTGGGAGAGCCGTTCGTGGTTATCGACGTCATATGAAGAAACGTCTCTTCCAACGCTGGAAGTCTCTGCTCCGAGCGATGGTCGATAGCAATGGCGCGAAGGAGCTCTTGTTGGTACTCACTGACGGTTTCGATACTCACCTCGAAGAGAACCACAATCGCTGTGCGGTCGTAATACGGAGTGAACTGGGCCTCCTTGACTTCGACGTCACCTTCTTTGATCCACTGGGGGATTTCCACATCGTCCCAATCGGCTTCTATCGATAGTTTCCCGGTGGGATGGCGCTCAGTTGCCTCTCTGAGGATCCGCTGAAAAAACTCACTCTCTGGATGAAGAGACTCTCCGGTAGCATCTTCGTCTCTGTCTGCGCCACAAAGCAACGATAGGCTTCCCGCCGGCAATTCCGTATCCTCATTGTCTGGGATCGTAACTTCCCAGGTGTCCCCTCGTTTCTCAATGGTGCCACCGAGTGACTCCAAGTAGCCTTCGGTGAATATCTCAACGAGAGACTGCGTGACCGCGAGTGCTGCCTCAGTCATCGCTTTCTCCCAGGTCGAATCCTTCGAAGACTCCGTTGTTGAACTCCTCCAGTTTGTCCGCAAGTTCACGTTGTTCCTGCAGATCAACGGCCATCGCATCGAAATCGTTCTCCAGATCGACCTCTGAACCAGCATTAACCAGTCGCTCGAAAATCTGGTCCTCAAAGCTCGTACCAGACTCTTCTAACCGACTCAAGATCGCACTTAGCTCGCCCACGCTCTGTTGGAACAGGTCGATTTTGTGGTAGAGCCGTTCTAAAACGTACTCTTCGACCGTATCTTTCAGTGCCATGTTAAAGATGAATACGTCTCGTTTCTGCCCGATTCGATGTACGCGTCCAATACGTTGTTCGACGCGCATCGGGTTCCACGGCAAGTCTAAATTGACTAATATGTTACAAAACTGTAAGTTACGGCCTTCACTCATTGAGTCGGTTGAAACGAGGATCCCACCCTCATCCTCGAAGTCCTCAATGATTTGTTCCTTCTCGCTACTGGAGTGTCCACCGTGAAACGCGTGTACCGTGTACCCCTCCGTAGTGAGCCTATCGAGAATCTGCTGTTGAGTTGCTCGGAACTGCGTGAAGACGATGACTCTCCCCATCTCGACGTTGTCACGGGCTTCTTCGACAATGTCCAGGAGTCGTTCCTGTTTGGTCACCGTATCGATCTCATCAATCAAATCTAAGATGGACTCCAGTTCGTCCGCGTGCGTGAGCTCCGACTGGTCGTAGAGTCGCTTCTCGATAGTCTGCTTGAGCGCGACCGGGCTGCTGACGACCTCCTTCTGTAAGAGCATCAGTACGAGCTTCTGGCCCTGGTCTTGGCTGTAGGCACCTTTCACATAGTCAGAGACCGCCTGATAGAGTTCACGTTCCTTCGGAGTTGGATCGAACGTCCGTGTGTCGATAGTCCGGTCGGTGAAGTCGATGTCCGTGTCCTCCCGTCGGTTCCGGATCATGACTCTGTTCAGGCGGTCCTGAAGTTCGTCTCGGTTCACCAGCGTCTCCTGATTACTGTTCACGAAGTACTGGTGGAAGACGTCGCGTGTGCCGAACAGTCCGGGACGGAGAAGCGAGACGACGTTATACAGGTCCGTTAGTTCGTTCTGGATCGGCGTCGCCGTGAGGAAGAACGCGTAATTATACGAAAGTCGGTTGATCAGGTCGTATCGATCCGTCTCTTCGTTCTTGACGTAGTGCGCCTCGTCAAGAACCAGAACGTCCCAGTCACGGTCGAGAACCGTCTGACGGTGTCTCTCACTCTTCGCGGTGTCGATGCTCGCAATGATGTAGTCATGTGTGTCGAAGTCCTCGAATTCATCGTCGTAGTTGCAGACGAATTCAAGGCCGAACTTCTCACGGAGTTCAGCCTGCCACTGTTTCGCCAGCTGCGCAGGCGTGAGAATGAGGACCGACTCGTCCGTCTCTCGAAAGTGCATCTCCTTGAGAATCATCCCAACTTCGATGGTCTTCCCCAGCCCGACCTCGTCAGCGAGAAGGGCCTTCCCGTCCATTTCGAAGAGGGCCCGATAGGCTGCGTCCACCTGATGTTCCAGTAGCTTGACGGAGTTTTCGTCCAACTCTTTCAGCGACCGAAGTTCGGAGTCCGGCTGGCCCGCTTGGAGACGAAGAGCTTGGATGCTCTGTAAATGATCCTCCTCTGCACCATCCTCAGACAATGAATCGAGAAGATCGTCCGCAGACTCGTGTGTGACCTCAACATCAACGAGGTCGTAACTTCCCATAGTCTCGTAGAGACAGGTTCGCGTGAAATACGTTTTGTGACCGACCGAAGCAGGCGAGCACGTCTGGTTGGTCCTGAGAAGGAGATGTTCGCAGGACCATAGTGTTTATTGGGTGTCCAAGAGGTGTGTTTAAGTATCAAGATGGCACAGACAGGATCCTTGTCGAACACCCTCGAAGACACGGTAACTCTCAGCCGTGAGCTTCGGGAAGAGGGGCAGATCGATGGCCAGGTGAAGCTCTACAACGTGGATGACGATGACGAGTTCGAGTCAGACGCGGAACTCTTCTTTGAGCGAACCCTGATGACCCAGGGGCTCCGTGAGGCGCTTTCGATTCTCCGTGATTCGCTCACGGGCGGTGACCCGCGCGGGACGCACATTCTCTACGGTCCGTACGGCAGTGGGAAGTCCCACCAGATGGTGGCGCTGTACCACTGCTTCGACGACCCCGACGCAGCAGGTACGTGGGCAAGCGACTCGGTCGAAGGCTTCGACACGGCACTTCCCGAGTCGGCGACGCCGGTCACAGTCGCTATGCAGAACGAGCAGTATGAGTATCTCTGGGAACCGTTCTTCGAGGCGCTCGATTACGATCCTGGAACGTTCAGTTCGGGCGGGTATCCCGATATGCAGACGATTCAGGACGCCGTCGGCGACGACACGGTCGCGTTCTTCGTGGACGAACTGGAGGACTGGTTCGATACACTCCAGGGCGACCGGAAAAGTGCGAACAAAGCCTTCCTCCAGTCGCTCCTCGAATCGACGGCGCTCTCCGATCTCGAACTATACACTATCGTCTCTGTCCTCCGTGAGGGCTCCGAGGTCCACGACATCCTGAACCGGGAACAGGCGGTCGAGGTCAACATGAATAATCAGGTGGACAAACGCGAGGTCCTGCGTCACCGCCTGATTGATTCAGTGAACGAGAACGCCGCCCGCGAAATCGTCAATGGGTACTACGACGCGTACGACCAGTCCGATCACGTCTCCATTCCCGATGATCTGCTGTCGGAGATGCACGATCTCTATCCATTCCATCCCGTGCTTCTGGACGCGCTTGAGACGCGGTACTACGCTGACGAGGATAACCAGAACACGCGGGGGATGATCTACCTCTTCTCGAAGGTTCTCTTGGAGATGCAGGATCAGACGGATCTGATCACGCACGGTGATATCGACGCTATCGAGTTTGAGGACGAGCTGGCGAAGATCAACTACGAGCGGTTGAACGCGGCGACGGGCGACATCAAAAGCCGCATCGATGAAGACGATGTTCCCCACGGCCGACGTATTCTGAACACGATCCTCCTGTACTCGCTGAAGCCGAGCGAGGGCGAGGGCGCGGAGGTCTCGGAGATCGTCATGGGTGCCTACCAGACAGGCGATCTCGTCTCAGACGTTGTCCTCAACCTCGAACGTCTCCACGGTGTCGCGTGGCATCTCCACAAGCTGAACGGAAAGTACGCGATCCGCGACCGGCAGAACCCGAACGCGCTCATCCGGAACGCGGCCGTAGACGTCTCTGAGACGTCGGCGAAGGCTGAAGTCGCGGACTTCATCACCGATATCTTCGGGTCGAACGCGCATCCGGTCGGATTCCGGACGAACGATATGCGGGACATCCCGGACGACCGTGAGGTCAAGGTCGTCGTGAAGGACGACCAGTGGACGAACGAGGAGGTCGAGAAGGTCATCACGAACGACGGGCGTGGCCGCGAGTGGCGTAACACGCTCGTGTTCGTCCAACCCTCGGGCGACAAGGCCATCGAGTCGGGGACACGGTATATCGACAAGGCGCGGTACATCGAGGGCGCACGGCAGGTACTCGCCGACGAATCCCTCGATAACGAAATCCGGGCGTCGATTCAGGGCATGAGGGAGCAGGAGGAGAACGAACTCCGCGAAGAACTCCAACTCCTGTACGGAGAGGTGCTTGACGGGAACGACCTTCTCAATGACTGGGGGCAGATGACGCCGATGGAACTTGACGTGTACGTTCACGACGAGGCAGAGCTGAATGCCTCGAACATCGCGGACTCAGCATCCGCAGACCCATTCGACCTCCAGTCGCACGTCTGGGATATCGCTGAAGATCTCTTAGAACGACGCGGGGAGATCTCGGTTGAGGACATCTACGAGCAGTTCCTCCGCGACCCGGACCTTCCGATCCCTGGCAGTGCGAACGACGTCCTAAATGCGACTGTCAAAGCGCTCTCGGACAAACCGGTGCTCGCCCGTGACACTGGAGGGTTCCGCGATGATCTCTCCGGGAGTTCGCTGGACACCGTCCTCGTCCAGCAAGACGACGTGGACGTGTGGGGTGTCGATGATGTCGAGCAGGAACTGCGTCAGCGGTTCGGGAGCGGAACGACCGCCCTCGATATCGGTGACTTCGAACTGGAACTCGTCGAAGACGGCGAGATCTGGATCGACGGCGACAGCCACGACGTCGTGATGCGGGCCATCGGTCGGCTCGCTCGTGAGGAGCAGTACGTCATCGTCAAAGGGAACGAGATCCTCGATAAGCCCCAATCCGACGCGACGGTCCGCGACGTCGGCGGTGCGGAGGTCGTCGGTGCATCGTCCCTCGTAGATCGCATCGAGACGCACATCGACGACGACGGTTACGCGAACCTCGACACGATCATCGGCGAAATCCGTGCCGAGGAGTCAGTATTCCTCCCGCCGGACGAGACCGAGTCCGTCGCCCGCGAGGCAGTCAACGAATTCCTCGTAGACGACTACGTCCTGGAAGCCGGCGGTCGGTATCTCGGTTCGCTGGGCGACCGTGACCCGACGACGGTAAAGATCGTCCCGACCGTTCCCGAGCGGATCGGCGACCAGATCCTGGAGTACATCGAGGACCTGGAACCCGGGGATCAGTTCACGGTGAACAAGGTCGGCGACCGGTTCGACAGCAGCGTTACCGAGTACATGGTGCGGACGTACCTGCTGGAGAACATCGGAAAGGACGAAGAACCCGAGTACGTCGTCAACACGACCGGTTCGGAGAAAGCTTCCGACTGGGTCCCCGGGTACCCGTTCCGGAAGGCCGACACGGAGATACCCACGTGGCGCTTCGAGTACAACGGCGATGACGTCGCCGCGATGCGGAGCAAGTGGCGGAACAACCACCAGACGGGAAGTGTCGATTACGGCGACGTCACGTTCATGCTGCCCGACAGGGAGGGTGTTCCCGGTGCTCTTCAGGGGACCGCCGACGTCGAGCGCACACAGGTCAGCTTGACGTTGCGATCCGAACAGGACTACACGAAGGTGCAAGACCTCTTCGAGCGGATGCCGGAAGAGGCGTCGAGCCTAAAAATCGAGATCAGCTTCCAGAAGTAACTACGTACCTGCTAAGCGGCGTGAAATCGACGTCAGCTGTCATTCCACTCTCTCATAAACTGCTTTACTGACCCAGCCAAGTCTGGTATCTGAGGGTCTTCAGCGTTAATCTCTCGCGCCTCAATCCAACTACTGAAACTTCGATTCATCAAGTTCCCCGCTTCGACGACCGCGTAGGGGTTCTTATACACAGGCCTAAACTCTGGAATCTTGTGATACTGGTGTAGCGGATTATGACACGTGACTAAATTCGCTTTGTCCATCGCATTCCACTGGCCATGCACTGCGGCGCTGTACTGCTGGAAACGCATATCGTAGACATCCTTACAGCCAGCTTCCTGAGCGAGTTCTCGGGTATTCTTATCCGCCCAATGACCCACATCTACCGGCAGCAGGTACATCGCTCTCTGTGCTTCGATTTTCTGCTCTAAGTCATCCAATCCTTGTTCAAGATCCCCCACCTCTTCATCTGGGAATTCGGAGGCCACGTTCTTGGAATGCTCCAGCAGTAGCTTCTCTTGGCCGAGACCGTATTCAATGAAATCCTGGTAATCACTACGGCCACCCTTTTGATTGAGCCACTCCAGCGTGATATGCGTCTCAGCCATACACCGAAGGATGATACTGCCGATGTCGTGTGACCACATTGCCGGAGTCCCTGCAAGGGATGTAGCCAAGTTAACCTGTCTCAGAAGTAAACCGTCCAGTACCTCGTGTTTTCCGGTGAACTCCGCATCATGCTTCGCATCCCACCAAAGATCAAGTAGAGTGGTTCGAAGCTCTGTCTCGTATTCATATCCGATTGCCGCAAGTTCCTGAAAGAACTCTTGATCGGGGTTCTCTCCCTGTTCCTCCGCGTCTTGGTCCTCCTGCGGAAAGATACACTCTGTTATCTCAAATCCCCTCTGCCAGAATCGACGAGCCCAGTCACTCTGGTTTTCGTCGGCCTCATCCGAGGCATTAGTCGCTTTGGTCGATGCTCTCACTACCGACGCTAGCTCCCTTGACTTCTCCGTATCCGGGTATCGAAACACTTCGTTGATATCCGCAAGAGGGCTATCCGGAGGAATCATCATTCCACCTGTCGCCATCAGAGTTCCGACAAAAATACCCTGAACGTACGTGGAAAGGTGAGACCGTCGGTCCGAAAGTTCATCCACGATCTCAGCCAGATAGCCGAGGTGATGATCTTCTTCCGGTGGTGTTTCATCAAAGAGTGACGCCTTAGGATACGACGGATAGTAGGCGATAAGTGGCTCTAAGCCGTGAAACAGATCCTCAAGGACATCGTCATCCAATGCCTCTTTCAGGCTACCGAATTCTGAGGATGAGAGTTCATCGTAGTCGCTGGAAAGAACGAAATCCCCTCCCTCATGAATCTCTTGTGCCTCCTCTGCGCAAGCGATAGCGATATCAACTGTCCGCTTTCCACCGACAGCATCGTACATTAACGCGATCCCGAGGAAGTCAGGCATTCGCTCACGAGCCCACCGCACCATCTCCATAGATCCCCCAACAGAATCAACAAGGGGTGGGACGAGGGTCGTCCGCCGCCAGCGGTGATCGCCTAAAATCTCGTCGTTATCGTCAGCCATAGAGGTATAAGTGTGTCAGTTGAAATAAAGCGTGAGGGAACCGACTATCTCTGATGTCCCAATGATAGCCCCTGTTTCCTATCTCCTGACGCGCTCACGAACGTTTCATTGGGATTACTGTTATCGGGAATCTCAGAACTCATCTGGCCAATCGCTGTGATGGAGGACCCACACTTATACGGCCTCTTCATAATGATATCTTTATAATATGCCTTCACTTGATAAGTCGGAGCTCCATTCGCTTGTTGTAGAGTCGATTGGCAATGACGTAGTTCAAAATAGTGGTGTTGATTCGGACCCGCCTTTCGAAGTGTACTTGGAGGAGGGAGAACCCTCCAGATGCCGATTCTACATGTTCACTTTGACTTCTACTGGATCAGAACATCGATCAGAAGATGAATATCGAATCGACCTAAGATTGCCAAACCACGAGGGGGGAAATGTTTCCCCCGCGGCTCCAGACCGTTCAGGGGACTACTTGGTTCTAGTTGGCGGGTACAACCCAGAAAGGGAGGTGTTCGCCTTCTGGGACGATGATTTGTATGACAGTTACGGTTGGGTACGGCATCTACAAATCAAAGAGGGAACCCTCGACGAAGCGGAAACAAAAGGAGTCGGCTTTCAGCATCGTAACGGTGGTTCGGGGGGTGAAACCGTGATCGCAGCCAGGAAAGGCTCCCTTCGACGCGCCGTTCAGATGCGGTATCGATTAGAACACACCCGGGACCTTCTTTCAGAGTATCTCCCAGGTGATTGGCGTAGCAACTCATCAGATGATGAATCGATCCGGATTCATCGCTTCGAGCTTTTTGTTGACTGCTTCTTTACACAAACTGATCAAACACACACAGTTTCTGAACGATGTAATCGTGCCGAAGAACTCTCGCATAATATTACATCTGATATTTTGAATCAGATTGGATTACCGGATAAACCGGGACTATATGATATCTTGTCGAGAATGGGATCTGATTGGTTGGGAGAGCCTACACCGCATGAAATCGAAGCGGAACGTGATTCGGTCGAAGAACAGATTCCATCTGAACCGACACTCACTGAGGAACAAGAGGAATTCAATGAGACTCAACGCCGTGCACGAGACTCTGCATTCACTAAGGTAGTGAGAGATGCCTATGACGAAAGATGTGCTGTCTGTGGGAGCAAACGGTTGTCACCTGCTGGGAACCCTGAGGTAGAGGCAGCGCACATCTTCCCGAAGAGTATGAATGGCCGTGATCACGTTCAAAACGGTATTGCCCTCTGTAGACTCCATCACTGGGCCTTTGATTGTGGGTGGATCTCGCTCTCTGACGACTACGAGATCCTTGTCAAGGATGAATCGGGGCTAAACGGGTATGACGATTTCAGCCCGTTAGAGGGTGATAGGATACACCTTCCTGAAGAAGACGACAAGAGACCACACCGCAAATTCCTTGCGGAACATCGGCAGATGAACGGATTTGACTCCTGATCGCTATTAGACGGTCAAGCTCATTCGTCAGAGTGGCCTGAAAGCGTCGTTTGACTACCAGTCTGGAAAGATCCCACCTCGCTTGGATCGTAGTTCATCACAAGACGCTCAGTGACTTCTGTGCTACGAGTCTCGTTGTCGTGCTGTTTGTTCATAAACTGGGAGCGGCCTTGCTCCACAACGTGGTATTTCTTCAACCGCTCAGGGAGTCGCTGGTAGGAGACTGCCCACTTCCCATCCATTTCTTCGAGCGTATCGACGAATCGGTCGTGGTCGAACTCCCCGTGGCGGTACAGAGCGTCGCCTTCATCAACGTACGGCGGATCAGCGTAGAAGAAGGTTTCCTCACTGTCGAAGCGATCCATCAGGTCTGCGTAATCAAGGTTCTCAATCTGGACGTTTTGGAACCTCTCAGCAAAACTATGGAGTTTCTCTGTCGCATTACGGAGCTTTCGAGCCTTATTCCGTTGGCTTGCGGATGCGAATCCCGATTTTGTTCGGTATTTTGAGGCGTATTGAGAGTACCGAAGGTAAAAGAATCTCCCTGCCCGCTCGATGGGGTCATCCGGTCGCTCGCCGGAATAGAAGTCCTCTTTCCATTCCTTGTGGAGATCCCTTGCGTACGGGGTTTTGTCGAGCCAATCTACCAGATCTTCTTCGTGGTCTCGTAGCACTTTGAAGAACTGAACAAGATCCCCGTCTCTGTCGTTGTAGACCTCTGTGTGACTCTCTTCCTTTGTGACGAGGACGGCAGCACTCCCACCGAACACTTCGACGTAGCACTTGTGAGATGGGAAATGTTCGATGATCCAGGGAGCGAGATAGGCTTTTCCCCCAGGGTACGGAAACACCGACTTAGTCATACGTCTCTTTTCTCAACACCCAGTTATAACACTTCCACCATCAGCGGGTCCTTTAGGGAACGGGCTCTTAATTCGTTAAGTGGAGTCGTGGAGACTGCACACTTAAGGGGATAGTTCTGTATCCCTTTACCATACTGAATCATGTCTGAACAATCTGGGTCATCACCCGAGACGTCTGAGCGGACGGAACTTCCGATTGAGCGAGGCTTCCCTATTGAGCGCGTGAATGAGTTGGCCGAGCGAGAAGGGCGAGCGAAAATGTACTACCGCCCTATCTACACCATGCACAAATGGTGGGCCCGTCGTCTCGGGTGTGTCTTCCGAGCGATTTCACTCTACTCGCTCCTTGATGACCCAGATACAGTGGATGTGTTCGAGCCGGGCGACAATGGGGAGACGCTGGCGAGCTGGAATGATGATGGCTCTGCCGAGTTAGATATTGCTTCCATTCTTGAACGGGTCGATATGGCGGACCCTGAGAGTCTTTGGCAGTTGTATCCAAAGGATGTCCGGGTTGAAGGTAAGAAAGTGCTCGATCCCTTCATGGGTGGTGGAACTTCACTGGTTGAAGCATCACGTTTCGGAGCAGAAGTGGTCGGGAATGATTTGAACCCTGTGGCTTGGTTCGTCACGAAGAAGGAGCTCGAAGCTGGCCAGACAGACGTAGATGAACTGGAAGACGCCTTCGAGAAAGTGAAGAAGGATGTCGCCGAGGAGGTCACCCAGTACTACAAAACGCCCTGTCCTAACGGCGACCACGACGCAGATGTGATGTACAACTTCTGGGTGAAGGAATTAGACTGTGTCTCCTGTAGCCACACTGTACCGCTGTTCAAGGACTACAGAGTGGCCAAGGGTCGTTATGAGAACGACGATAAGTACAACGTCCTCTGTCCGGATTGTGGGGCGGTTACTTTAGTGGACGACTGGCAGTCTGAAAGCCTCTGCGATGCCTGTGGTCATAGTTTCATCCCGAAGAACGGGAATGTGTCGCGGGGAGGGAAGTACAACTGCCCTGACTGCGGTCAGAAGTACGCAATTACGGACGCCATCCAGGAACAGGGCCCACCAAATCTTCGTCTTTACGCGGTCGAGTATTACTGCGACCACTGCGAATCCGCCGGTGGGGAACGAAGTGAATATAAAGGGTACAAACGCGTCGAAAAGGCGGACATCGAACTCCTCAATGAGGCAATAGAGGAATGGGAGAGTAGTGATGACCTTCATAAGTACGTCCCCGACGAAAAAATCCCAGAAGGAGCAATTACTGCGTCCTCTGAGCTGGCTGGGAATGATGTCTTTGACCACGGATACGAGTACTGGACTGATATGCAAAACGAGCGTCAGTTGCTCTCAATTGCGAAGATTATGCGGTCTATCGAAGATGTGGATCCGCCGTTACGAGACTACCTCCTCTTGGCTCTAACGGACTCCCTCATGTTCCAGAATATGTTCTGTATCTACAACCAACCTGCAAACAAGGTTGAGGGCGTCTTCCGGATGAACTCGTTCGTCCCGACCTCAGAGGCTATTGAGAACAATGTCTGGGGCGCTTCAGCAGGTCGAGGTACGTTCTCAAACTCTGTTGATAAAGTGATGAGCGGTGTTGAGTATGGATCTTCTCCGACGGAGCGGTTTATTGAAGACGGGGAAACCCAGGAAACGGGAAAGTTCGCACAGTCAATTGGTGAGGACTTCTCTCTTCACCAAGGGGATATGCGGAACCTCGACTTCGAGGATGAATTTGATGCAGTGATTACTGACCCGCCATACTACGACAACATCATTTACTCGGAGGTCTCCGACTACTTTTACGTCTGGCAGAAGATTCTGCTTGAAGATGAATACCCTGGATTTGACCACGACCAGACACCGCGCGCCGAATCAATCGTAACTAACCCGTATCTGGACAAAACAGTCGAGGACTTCGAAACCGAGATTGGGCAAGCCTTCGCTGTAATCCGACGAGCTCTAAAGGACGATGGGGTTCTGGCGTTCACCTATCACCACTCTGACTCAGAGTCGTGGGGCGAATTGCTTGCATCGTTATGTGCTAACGGATTCGAGGTCACAGCGACGTATCCAATCAGTGCGGACTCTAATAAATTCATCACGGGGGAGGCCGTGTCCTTCGATATTGCCGTCGTTGCTCGGCCTATCGATGAGACAGACCCGGCGTCGTGGAACTCCCTCCGCCGCGACATCTACCGTACGGCCCGACGGACCCGCAAGCAACTCGAAGAAAACCGTGACCTCTCTCGCGGCGACATCGGCGTGATGGAGATGGGTGCGTGTTTCCGCGAGTACTCCAAGCACCACGGTAAGGTCCAGCGCGACGGAGAGATCATGTCCGCAAAGGAGGTCGTCCAGGAGATCTACGGCATCATCCAAGAAGCAAGCGACATCGGCGTCGAGGACGTGTTCATCGACCTGCTGGACACGCCGAATCCCTCGTTCGACGACGTCAACAAGCTCTGCCGCGGGACGAACGCCACACCCGAAGATCTCAAGGAGACGCGCCTGTACAACCAGGACGACGGCTTCGAACTCGGCACTTGGGACAACGAGAAGCGCCAGGCGTACATCCAGGAGCGAGTTAACGGCGACGGTGGCGACCACCTCTCGAACCTCGATAAGCTCCAGTTCCTGCGGTATCGCTACGAGAAGGGACAGGCGATCCAGAACTACGTCGAAAAGTGGGACGTCGATGACGACCTGCGCGAACTCGCCGGTCGGCTCGCCGACGTGACCGGCGACGACACGTACACGCGCGTGCTCGGGGATCGGGACATCACGAGCTACGGCGAATAGGAACCCCGAAGCTGAACGCGAAGACAACTCCCGGTGGCGCTTTTCGATAAACCATTTCGAAACTCTCGCTGAGAGTGCATCCGTTGCTTGCCGTACCCCATCTTCCCACGGCCTGTCTAAGGCGAGTCGGCGATATGGTCGTGCTGTGAGTCTGCTGCCCTGACTCTCAATCCGGATATTGGACGTATAGGCTCTATTGGGGCGATATCACGGTGTTCCAAGGGCAGAGGTTTTTACCCACCTGGTTACTCCACTATTCCGGAGTATGATACCGAAAGCACATTTCGACTCAACGGTGCAATTCCGGATTCGGTCGTTGGGTACCGACCCCATCTACCGGTTACGAAGAGTTCGACCAGTGAGTTCCTACTGTATAACGAGAGGTGATGCTGATGGCAGCAACGGAGCGTAGAGTTCTGATCGTAGAAGAGGTCCCGGCATACAGTACAATCTCGATCACACGGGAAGAACGGCAGGAGATACTACATAATGTGACTGAGAAGATCGAGTTCCAATCTCAGAAAGACGATCTCTCTCAAGTAAACCCGTGGTTACAACACCTACACGACACCCTCCGGCGGCAAGGTTCGACAATCGATTTGCATAGAAAAGAACATAGTCAGCTGAACATGATCGCCAAACGGAGGATGAGGTCAGAGGAACTGATAGAACGATTAAAACGCGGAAGACCAGAGTGCCGTTGGTGTGACGGATCCGCCAGATATCAAATTCATCTCGATGAGTCAGATCCGGAGTTGATCTGTGGTGAATGTATGATGGTACTCACTACGCCACATGCCTACCGACTGTTGCAGGAGATTGATCCGACAGTTGCACCAGCAACAGAGATCATGATTAATGATTCCGCGGTGTTTCCTCCAAGAAGCAAGAAACAGACGTTCTTGTCGAGTTTTGCTGACTCAGATCCAGAGATACCGAAACCTGATGAATCCGACCAGCTGATGTGGACGACCTGATTTCTGACTGAATATTCTTAGAAGATCGCGTCGGCTTCACTTTCTGTCCAGTTCGTATCGTAGATTGAGAACACCTTAGACCTCTCTAGCTTCTATCGTGCATTTATTCAACTACCTGTTGGGAAGAAAAGTGTCTGGCCGCTGGTTTCAACAGGGTTACTTGAGAGGACATCGCCTGTTACGCGGTTTTGAGGATGACGAGTGGCGTGCCGTATTCTGTCGAGGTGTTTAGACTGCGTCCGAGATGCTCGGGGTATTCTTCGCGCATTAAACTACATACTGCGGAGTACGTAACATCGTAGTAATCAGCGATAGCGTTGATTTCAGCGTTCGCACCAGTAATCACGACGATGTCTTCAGTCTCGTACGCGACATCGTACTTCTCACGGATCTCCTGGAGGTGTTCCGTATAGAATGAGTAGATGTCATCCCGGGTTTGCTGGTCGATGCGGTCAGATGTGCTCGCTGTTACCATTACATGTTGTTATACCCTGCTGCCACGTATAAAGCTCAGCCCCCGGTATACCATCGGGCCGCTCTACGTTTAGTCGGGGTAGAGTTGCGCTCCCCTCAACCAGGTTTAGATGTGTGAGCTTAGAACGCGACGTGACATCGTCGCCAACTGATGGGGGTACTGTTGAACCCGATGACCTACGACTAGTCATGTCTGCTCAAAATTAGCAAGACTACACCGAGATAGTGCTTTCGTGGCATCTTCCAGGCCCCCACCCGCTGTTCTCACCTTAGGTATCGAATACCACAGCACGCAGATTTACTTACCAACGCAGTCGTTTGAGCTTTAGACACCTATCTGAATATAGAAATCCCGTTAGCAACTACTGGGAACTACGGTACCGTATCCATTTTTGTCCCTTCGGAGTCGTTGTATGCGTAATGGCAGGTCCCGGACAGATACCCGGACGCTACAATCTCGTTATCGAAGGTGCGTATGAGACCTTCGAGCATCAGATTCCTGTGGAAGAGTTTGTACAGCGACTCCAAGAAGACGATGTTCCAGATAGTGTGAGTGTTGTTGGTCTCGCAGATGCCTTGGCGGATGAGGATCTGGCGGATGAGTTGGCCCGCGAGATGGATCAACGTGCAAACGATTTAGAGTACCAGAGTCCGACAGTACAGTTTGTCGTCGAAGGTTCGTTCCATCGTAGTGGGAAAACGTACGACCTTCGGTACGAGGGTGAACTTCACTCTCTCCAGCAGGTTTTCGGCCCCCAACTTGAACGGAAAGAAGATGGCAAGTGGCTCGTCGCACCGTTCTGACCAGAAACCTGAACCACGGAATCAATAGCCTCTCTGAAGAAACTGCCCGGCTGACGGAATCAGTAGTCCACGATTTGTGCTGGCGTTAGTGTGATTGAGTCGATCTTCTCTCTGGCAAGTTCCTGTTTGAGACCATTCTCACTGGTCAGTCGAAGCTTCGCTTTCGGGCCCGTATTAATTGCTTCAACGGAGGCTGCATAGTACGTTTCTTTCTCACCATCTACCCAGCATTCGACTTGAAGCTCTCCTCCTTCGACGTCGCCGCTCCACTGACGATCAACGTAGTTCTGCCAGCAGTCTTCGCAAACCTCGTCCATCTCTGTCTGAAGATCACCAGTAAAGGACGTAGGCTCGAACGTGATTTCATAGTGGAGAGGTCTCCCCCGACAGAGACGACGAGCCCCGATTAGTACCCCATCACCATCCCGACGAATTCTAACCAAGCAACTTCGAATACCCGCGATATCGTCGTCTCCAAGACCCACATACGATTTGCCGAGCTGGTCACGGCAACGTTCGCACGTTATCGACTCCTCTGTAACATCCTCTTGGAGTTCGAAGTGCTCTCCTTCAATGGGAATTCTCTCTATATCACAGAGACTATCCCAGCCGAATCCTTCGCTCGGAGGCAGATTATTGTCGTAGAAGACGTGTGTCGTTCCTTCGTTGGTCGTCCACTGGTACGGTGCTTGGTACATACTATCTCTATAAAAGTTTCAATGGGCCTTCCTTCTCAACGTCTCCCCCGCCGCCTAGGAAGTATAGGTCGATCCACTCTTGCCCCTGGTCACGACAGAACACCGGTACGCACGTCGTCGTATGCTCGTAGCGCTGTTCACACCGCGTTTCGATCTGCTCTCGCGTCCAGTCGCCGTCCTGTTCTAAGTCATACCGATTGCGGACTTCCCACGAGTGTTCGTCGGCAGCAGCCTTGAGGACGCGGAGCGAGAAGTCCCGTGTGTCCTTGAAGGTGAACGGGCCGCTCATCGACTTCGCATCGCTCAGGTCCGTTTCTTCGACGCCGTCGAGGCACAGCCGGTTCTCCGCGACAGCGCGGAAGGCTTCGAGTTCGGGTGATATCGTGACGAGGACGTCGTGTAGGTAGTCGTGGACGACATCGCCGTATCTGTCCAGAGTGAACTCCTGCACGGGTGAGACGATCTGCAGTTCGGCTCCAGTCTGGGCGACGCGGCGACGCTTCGGTTCGAGCAGCGGACACAGGAACGCGAGCCTATCAGAGTGGAGAAGGTAGGCGTAGCTGAACAACCGCGACCGGGACGGCGATTCCTTCACCGGATCGTGGCCTTCTGCGTAGTATTTCGAGTCCAGCACCGCCAGCGTTTCGTCGCCCTCCTGTACCGCATGATCTGGTTCGTGGTAGATCTGGCCTTCACCCTCGAACGGATTCACGGACGGTGACCGGACGGGCGTCACGTCGTTGAGGTCGCCGAGGTGGTCGTAGGACTTGATGTACGAGAGTTCGCGCTCAATGACGACCTGAGAGTACTGCTCGAACAGCGACTCCATATTCAGGACGTAGTCCACGACCAGCTCTCGTGGTCCATCACGGAGTTGCTGGCCGAGCGACGACGACATCACTGCCTTGGCAACATCGAACGCCTTCTGGTAGTACCGTCGCTGCTTTGGAAGGTCGCTGAGTGAGAGGCGTCGATACTCGTCCATCCTGTCCAACCCGCTGCTGACACCCATACTCTCCAGGCGCTCCACCTCGCGGTGTACTTCCGAGAAGATTCGATCGTATGCAGGGTGGTCGTTTTCGTGGGTATTCTGCCGGAAGAGTCGAAGGAGCGTCTTTCCAGCGAAGTGGAGTAGCGAGTTCGCAGCGTTGTCATACTCGGTCTCGTTGCGGATCCAGTGTGGCTCCAACGTCCCGCGCCCGTGGTTCAACAGCGTTTGTTCGACGTCGATCTCCCCCCGTCCGTCAAGACTGTCGAGCCGGCGGATGACCAAGTCGCGGATGTACCCCTGCCGGTGGATCGTCTCCAAGCCATCCAGGTAGTTGATCGCCAGCACCACGAACACGTCGTCAAGATGGATATCGTCGGAGAGAAAGTCCTGCAGCGGGATCCCGTGATACTCGATAGACCGGTTCTGGTCGTAGACGGCCAGGAGCATGTCGAAGATGTGTTCCCAGTCGATCTTCGGATCGACCTGCACCTTCGACGACGGCGTGAGACTCACGACGCCGATGATGTCCGTCGCCTCAACGTGGAGTACCTCGTTTTCGTCGCCATCTACGGTGACCGTGACAACTTCGTACTCCTGCTCACCGTCGAGTGCCGCCTGGCTCTTCGTGAAGAAGCCGGGGCTCTCCTGCGTGAAGGACGCGCGACGAAGCTGGTCCCCGATGGACGACGGACAGCCCTCTATCCGGATTTCCCCGCGCTCAGGGACGTTGAAGGTGTCCTGCCCGTACTCGTAAACTTCGTCAACCGTACTCATTACTCGTAGGAGCCCATCTGGCGTCGTTCCTGTTCGAGTTCCCGTTCGGCGAGCTCAGCAGCAGGGGCGAGATCGAACTCCTCGAACTCGCCGTTCATCGCGCGGTAGTGTTCCGCGATCCGCTCGATCTGTGGGAACGCGGCGGCGTTCAGGAGTCGCGGAACGATGTACGTCCGGAATGCCTGTCCGACCGCGTCTGTCTGGTCGTACTCGTACTCTCCGCCTTCCCGACAGCCAACGCCGAGGAAGACGGCGACGTCGCGGTAGTGCATCGGACCGAACCGCATGATCGACCCCTGCGACGTCGATTCATGGCCGTGATTGATACCCTGGTAGTCCCGCTCGAACAGCCGGAGAATCTCGCTTTCTCCAAGATCTGTGTGGTCCGTGACGTGCGTGGTGATCCAGTCTTTGAACAGCTGACGGCGCTTGTCCTCCTCGTACTCGTCTAACTCGATCATGGCGAACCGGCGGGTGATGGCGTTATCGAGTTCGTTCACCGTCCGGTCGGACATGTTCATCGTACAGATGATGTTCACCCGCTCGTCCAGCTCAATAGTCTCACCTTCGTCAGTCTCAAAGATGGTTTGGTGTGGGTTCTCGATTGCAGTGTACAGCGGGCCAAAGATCTTCGATATGTCCGCTCGCGTAATCTCATCGAGGATGACGCCGTATTCGACGTCGAACCGGCGAGCACGCTGAACGGCTTCGGACACGCAGCCGAGTTTCGTCCGGTAGCTTAGTGAGTCGCCGGTGTAGTCCGGACTGATGCCGCCGATGATGTCCGACGGCGTCCACGAGGGTGTCGCGGTGTTGAGGGTGTATCCGATTCCGGTTTCACGAGCGAGTTGCTTAGCAAACGTCGTCTTCCCTGTCCCGGTCGGCCCATACAGGACGACTGGCTTGCCCGCTTCCAGCGCGACCTTCGCGTTCCGCTCCACGTCGTTTGGAACGAGTATCTCTTCAGGTGTTTCGTCGCCGCGGAGACTTACGACACGCTTGAGTCGATCTGACGCCAACCGCGACTCAAGTACGGCACGTCGAACCTGACCCAGACCACGCTCTCCGTCGTGGACCACGTCGAGTTTTTCGTCCTCAATCAAAAACTCCAGTACGTCTTCGCTCTCCGCGTTCTGGATTGCTTCGACGACGTCGTCGGTTACACGTCGAAGAATTCCGACTTCGTCTTGGGCGTCCTCAAGCGTATAGTCGTCCGACGAGTCACTCATTACCAGATACAGGTAGGGCTGAGTATATAAAATCCCGTTCAAGAGATAAGCAGATTCCTATTGGTCTGCTGGTGAGGATGCTATAGAACAGTTTGGCTCTGTTGAAATCCTATTGGTCGGACACTATATGCGGTGAAACAGCCGGTGAGTGGGTGTGCCTACCGAACAGTTAGTACACCCGCAGGGATGGTGGACTGCGTGTCACAAGCGCCGTCAGAGGCTCTGTTATGCTGGGACTTCGGAACAGCAAGATTGCGACTATACGGCGAAGTAGGCACCGACGCCGAGGATGAACAAGCCAACTGCAATGGCAGGGACACGGATTGATTGTTCTGAGGACGGCGTGGAGGTGGACTCACGGAAGAAAGAAACTCCACCAAGAGCGAGAAATACGACACTCAGGAATGCGGAGAACAGTGCGACAGGCTCGAGTGATGGATCAAGCGCGAATCGAATGAGTCCGATTGTGCCAACGAAGGCGAAACTGATTCCCGCGATATCGGTTCTATCCATACTATGGGAATCATTTACGCTGGAGAAAAAACGTTTGGTTCACTCTGTTTCACTTACCTATCATCCCCAAATCTGTCACGGGTCAAGGACTTCAACAGAGCCAACAGTTTGTATACCTTGTTCTGGTGACCTCGGGAAGCGATAAGTACAGACCTAGGACTGACCGTACCCGAAGATTGGGTGGACGAAGCAGAGCATAAGACTCTCGGTGAGTTCTGATTTCTGCGTGATTCGGTGATAGAACGCAGACCCCGGTACGTTTGTGGAGTGGTTTTATATAGCATGTCACCCAATAAGTAGGAAAATGGGTGCTGGCGAGAGTAGCGAAACCATCCCAAGGTCTCTGGAAACCGTCCAGGAACGCACGCAGTGGATTCGAGACCGAGAAATAGCCGACACGGCGCTCAGAGACTTCCTCCGAAACCACGACAAAGAACACCCCAACGGAGATCGAGATCTTGAGGAGCACGTGGCCAAAGTCCTCAATGAGGTTGAATTCGACGACTTCCGGAAGCAATTCCGGTTCGGAGGGAAACAAAGCCTGAACTTCTTCGTCTTGACAGGGATCTCCGACGAATTCGACGACATCCCAGCGAGTATCGTCAGCGAATTCCCGCGAGCCGAAGAAGTTCAAGACCAGAAAGGCGAACCGTTCCTTGTCGATACCGAAGAATTCGACAACAGACTGTATGTCATCCTTGGCCGGTACGTGTCGATGAAGACAGTCGATCCATCTACCGGTAAGCCACAGCGCGACTTGAAACCAGATGAGTGCGTGGCCGTCATCAACAAAGACACTGACTTAGTACACGTCCGAACGGCTGAGGTTCCGTTGGCCCGACGGATTTGTCGGAAGATCGCGTCCTCGGTTGGGATGGATTACAATAATGAGGACGTGTTCTACAAACCGTCCTTCGATCAGGCGTTCGTTGACGAGTTCAGCGACCAGATTGAGAAGTACGTGAACCTGAACGTTGTTGTGAACGAAGGCGATGGTCGGACAGCAAGTTCAGTCCGGTATACCTCGAAGAAAGACGAAAGCGGAGATTACATGAACTTGCTTGAGGACGACCAAGTACAGCAAGAGCTTAACGAAGAAGATGGTGAGATATCGAAGGGGTACGTCAAGCTCAATGACGGCGACTTCGCGCTGTACCTGAATCGACCCCAAAGCAAAATTTGGTTCAGGAGCTACGAACGGGAAGGGCGACTCAACGAGATTGAGGAACTCATCAATGATGTTCTCAGAGAAAGTGGAGGATATCCCCAACAAAAACTTCAGGGATTTGAAAACATCCCTGAGTGAGCTTCAGACCGAGCAAAATCGATTCACTCGGTCGGGCTTAGCGAAGCGTTCGGGGGTCGATGAGTCACAAGTTCTTGTGTTCCTCAGTGAGTTGTGCGATGAAGGGGTGGTTGCGGCGAAGCTGAAGGTTCGGTGCCCGAACTGTCACCAAGAGCACGGGACATATGCCTCTCGTAGTGATGTGCCGAGTGGACCAATACATTGCTTCTGTGGTGAGGAGTTCAATCCGAGCGAGAAAACGAATTGGTCGGTGGTTTACGAGTTCGTGGAGGACGTCGATTTTTTTCTGACCTCAAACTGGAGTTCGAGACCTTCGTAGATTCAGCGACGACCTTGAGTGCAGAGTATTTCCAGACGAAGTTCGAAGAGCTAGAGAATATCGACGATAGTGCAACTAGGGGCCGGTATTTCGACTACTTCGTTGGTCTGTTGTTCAACCAGCTTCCCGATGTTAACGTGGTGATTGGTCGGGAAATAGCGACAGGGGAGATTGATGTTTTTGTGGCGTGTTTAGACGCTCCGGATTGGCTGCACCGACTAGTGGGAGACGCGACGCTATTGGAGAACAAGTGGCGTGAGAAGCCTACCGGGACAGATGATATTAGCGTGTTTCACGATAAGGTCACAATGGCAACTGCTTCGTGCAAAGTGTGTTATTTCGTCAGTATGAGCGGGTTCACGTCGGAGCGAAATATTGGTGCAGAGCAGTTGATGCAGTCAAAGACTGATCCGAAGATGGTAGGATGGGACCGAGAGGATGTAAAGGAGATGGTTCGTGAGGGGACGCCGGAGTCGTTGTTGCGGTCACACGTTATGTAGCGAGGATTCACCGTGCCATTCGCGGAAGAACTCCGCTCGGTGCGGTGATCGGATAGGTTACTTGGGCTCTGTTGAAACCTTAAATAGCTAATAGGTTCTGCCTTTCAACTGCTAAGTGTAGGGTTTCTATACGGTGTTCAGTTCAACTATACGTGTTATTGAAGCCTCGCTTATAATAATCGGGCCCACTATTCGTCCGTATGGACTGGGCTTTCAGAATTCGAAAAGACGTCCCGTCTTGGGTAATGAAACTCGTACTAGTTGGTTCCATCCTGCTAATCGCTAGTCTCCAGTACTTTGATATCATCTAAATGCGCGTGAATTCCCACGTTTGACACCGATAGGTGGGCAGACCTACTTATCGACGTGTTCACCGTAGAGCTAGGTGAACTCAAGGCCGTGTGAAACGTTCCATGACACCCTCCCGAAGGTGCTTATATCCAGCTAACCGTTCTTATTGAGGCTGAGATACTGTTCCTTTCTGTCCATGATACCGGACATCGTTGATGGGACAATCTCCAGTTCGTCCTCCACCTCACGGTAGGTCGATCCAGTCTCAACCATACGAATTGCTTCGAGTACGGTGTCAAATTCCCCGTCACGATCAGGTACCCATTGTTCTCCCTCGTTATCGAATCGAAATCCGATTGGTGGGCGACCGTGGTCGTACCCTTTGTCCATCCGCTCTTGGACAGCCTCGCGTGCGCGCTCAATTTCTTTTTTCTTAGCTTCGTGCTCGCTAGCTGCTTGGAGAACTTCGACGGCAGCTTGAACTGGATCGGAGAGGTCGAGCTGCCCCTTTTGGAAAGTATGGGCTTCAACATCGTATTCACGGAGATCCAGGATGAGCCTCATCGTTTCGTCGAAGTCGCGTGCGAGACGGCGTTTATCGTTGATAACGATTGCATCAATTTCTCCAGATTGGACACGACTACGGGCCTGTTGATACTCCTCCCTGCTCTCATCCCAACCTGATGTTCTCTCGCCGTCGTCGTAGATCCGTTCGAGGGACATCTCGTGTTGATCAGTGTATTCCCGAATGTGGCGCTTTTGACGCTCAATAGATGTATCTGAGTCCTGTGAGAGTCGAGTGTATCCGATTACCTCAGCCATCGTCTTCACCTCGGGGGTCACCGACCGGAACTGCCCCATACTCAGGGCAGTCAATCCAACCTTGTCCGAATGCGCCGCCCATTCCACTGTCGGGATACCATTCGTGCAGCTCTCCACAGACGTTGCACTCTACTAGCGGTGGATTCTGTTCAAGCGCCTCCTGCTCGATATAGTGATTTCCTTGGTATGAGTCGCAATGTTCGCAGACATTCCCCCAAACCTCTCTCCCCTGGGTCCTACTGTACACCCTTTGGACTAGGTACTCGTCTGTTTCTGCTAGCTGCTCACCTACGTCACTATTCAGATGTCCTTCCTCTGGCCAAACAACGGGTGTCTCCCGTTCACATTTCCAGCACTCGGTATTCCATTCAAGCACGGAAACATCACTCATCGACAACGGTCACCTCCAATGTGTTCCCCGACTTGACTTTCCATTCTAATCGTCGTCCATCCAAGGCCATCGCTTCCGCGATCCCCTTCGGAACAGTGACCTTGTACTGTCCATTCGCCCCCTGACTGACTCTTGTCTTTGGCATCTCTGTATAGGCCTTTAGATAGGCCTATATTTAGTACTAATCCATGTTTTCGAGAAACCGGGGTTTCTCGAACAAAGGCAGCGTGATCAGTGACACAGTTCTTAAAAAGTATCTGCCACTCTGGAGTCTCGATTGCATCTTGTCGCTGTACCAGACCAAATCTACTCGGATAAACGGTGATTTGAGTCGATACAGCGAATTGCCCTACCAAGCAGGATTGCGTTTCGAGTTAATGCCAGTACGACCATCGTGGTAGCCACCACGCCACACGATGGTCCGGCATTTTCGGGAACACATTCTCTCTCTCTCACGGATGCCGTGTGTTAACTCCCACGGCAACTAAACACAGTGCAGAAAGCCCCATAAACAGTCGTATATCACTTCGCAGGTTGAGACTCAGAATATCACGTGTAAATCAATATTTTGGTGAATCAGCTGTATGTCGGATGATTCCACAAAGTCTGGGCGAAATTCTGTAGTACTCTGGAGACCGATCGTACTTTGACCGGTAAGGAGCGTTGGCTTGTTCTGTAGATTCCGAACGACAGCATACGTCGAGTAGGTATCGGACGTAGCGCGGACGCGGGTCGGTTAGCGTCGTCTACGCCAGCGCGATTCCGGCACCGACGGCGATACTCGTCAGCGCGAGACCCGCGAGTGCGACTGTTGTCCAGTCGTAGTGTCCATCGAGGTCATCGCCGGAGTCGAACCCACTGATACCGGTCAGAACGCCGTGGCCGACAGCGACCGCGGAGAGACCACCGGTGAGCGCCGGCGTCGTCCAGATTTCGAGTCCGTTCTGTGTGACTTCTCGTGGAGCCGTCCCAGCGAGAAGGACGCCAGTTGCTATCGGGGCCGCGGCTGCCGCTTTTTTGTAGGCCATCGATTAGGTTCCCGACGTGATTCCGAAAACTGTGGCAATGCCGCTCCGCGGACAGTGGTCAGTACAGGGACCATACTTACTGACTCTCTACAAATCTATCAAGAGACGTGGATTCGAAAAGAGCCGAATGTGGTGAATCTAGTCGAGAGAAGTTAAGAACGCTGTCAAGGCACTCTTTGGAGTCAACAGTATGGGATATCTGAGCGATCTAGCAAATCCGTTGCGTGCATTAAAATGGAGTCCGCTCGTCCTCAACATATGAATGCTATCTGAGAAAGAGTGTTGCGAGGACTACATAAAACAACAATCGGAGGCATACGAGCGAGAGGTCAAAGTGGCGAATGCCCTCCTGAGAGATACTGATCACCTTATGGATGCGGCAGCTGGCGCATTCGCTGGTTCGATCGACGCACTATACACGCAATCCGATGTCGGCCGTGAGCGGCTCGTAGAGTGCAAGACCTCCCCGACCTTTCGAGGCCTCGGCCAACTCATCCTCTATACATACTTCCGGCGGCGCGACCGTGAACTGGTTCGACAGCAAGACAACGACAATGAGACAAACTGGGAGACGACTAAGGAGATTGAGAAAGACGAGACACACCTGATCGAGAAGGGTTGTGGGACCGAACGAACAGTCCACGCGAAACCGGCACTTGAGGAGATTGAGCAAATCCTTGCAGTCTGTGAGGTTTCTCCCTCAGACGCCCCGCTTCTCTCAGCATACCTCGATCTGGGAATGACGGTTAAACACCGGACAAGCGGGACGTGGCGGGAGTTGAACGCCGACGTGGTCGGCGTGGGGTCTCCTGATGGAACACCCCCAATAACGGGTTGGATTGAGGGGGTTTCCCGCGACTCGCTCGGCAGTTCCACTGAAGAACAGCTCTGGGAAGCTGTTTCAGGAGTGTTTGAGAACGAGCGTGTGTTCAAAGAGGTTCCAATTGGATCTCATCTCTACCCGGACAAACAGACATCGCTTAGAGCGGACGTAGTGGTTCCAGTAAACGATCACTGGTTCGTCATCGAGATCAAGGAGAGTATGAACGACACGGCAATTTCGGATTTCCAGCGAGCGTTCGGGCAAGCCGTTGGCTACGCAAGTCTGTTTGCTCGTGAGTGGGACCTGCCCCAGAATCAGGTTATCCCGGTTGTCGTCCAGCAACCGCTTGCACTCGTCGGGGAGGTCTATCGTACTGACCGATATGATGACGATGACGATGTCGATATGATGGCAAGCTCCGCCTTTAGCAGTATGACGGAGCCGTTAGTTCTTGGAGACCCACAGACGTTTGGGTAGTCACCACCCGTTGTGGCCCTCACGTCCCTCAGGGACATCACTGGCAGGATGGAAGCGCGACAGTGACAGCGTTTCCACTCATGAGGAGAGGTACTAGACCAGTAACTACCGGTGGATCAGGTTGTCAGGTAGTCGGTTCGTGTGGAGGGCCCGACGCACCGGGAGGATCGTCCATGGAGTCCGCCGAACCATATTGACGAACTTATTGCATGGCCACCACCAGAGGCAACGCCCCCCTCGGCGCGGCGTCGCCGTCTTTGAACACACCTTCAGTAAGCAGCCGTTCTAACTAACTGGCTTTGTGAGGTGTTGATAATCCTCTTCGAGGAGATGTTTGTATGCTTGGAACTGGCCTATAGTCTTGAACGAGAAGGGGGCTCGTTTTGCTTCGGAGATAGTAGCCAGTTCCTCTTCAAAATCGTCTGATTCACGGAGCCCCCGGATTTAATCTTCTCACACGGCTTTCTGCGATATCTGGAATACTAGCGAAACATTCCTTGATACGGTTCGTATACCAGATGATTTCCCCAGAGTTGTTCATGGTGCGTATCGAAATCACGATCAGGATTGTCTGCAGATCGCAAGTGAATCGTACTCTTGACTGATTTATTCCATGGGATTCGTGTTCCGGTTTCACTCCAGAGTACAAGTGGCTCTCCGCCAATTGTGGGTTGCTCGCCGGTCGTCTGGAAGTGTACATCAACGACGGCAGGTAACGTAATCGGGTCATGAGCAATCCACCATGCTAAGCCGTGATAGCCCGAATTCCGATACTTAGACTTTTGAAGAAGAGGAACTTTCTCACCATCGATAGAGAGCGACCATGAAATCTGGTCATAGATACGTTTCCCAGCACGCATCTGGCTGGACCCTCGTTGTGTGTCAGCTGGGGCGAGTTTGTCGTGTGTTCCGAGGGCGATAGCACCCCAGAAGAACAACGTCGTTTCCGTAGGGATCACACGGGTTTGGCTGGTTCTATTGAGCGGGAGTTTAAGTTCAACCGAGGGGTGAGAAATGTTTTCAAACCGAGTCATTCGACTGATAGACTGGTACTCGGGATGGTTCGATGGGGCTAGCATCGAGATCGGGGTCTACGTCAATTACTCGGAATTCATGACTTTCTCCCAGGTCTAGAAACCGGCCTGAGCTACAACTATAGCAGATCTGCTGAAAAGTCTCCCCAGAAGATCGAACCCTAGGTGATTCAAATCTGGCTGCAGTACCGCACTCCGTGCATACTGCTTCGTACACGTTATCTGGATTAGCCCACCTATCCACTTCGAATTCCTCAACTGCCTTCTGTCCAGTCATATGCAATAATTCACGACAGATATTCTTGGAGACTGTATAATAGGCTTTCCCCTATGAATAATAATTATCTGTAGAGTGATGAATTCCGACCCACGGTGACACCCTTCCTCCACGGTTAATTCGCAATCCTCCTCGCCGACTGTTTCACGACAGATAGAACCGAACTAAAGAACCTCAACAGAGCCAGTGAACCCTAACTAGGGTCCTGCTAACTGCATGGTTTAATCTTCCTCCTGTGGCCGGAGAGCGTCAAAATCGCTGACTGCTCACTAACTATACAAATAGTTTTTATACTCCATTCAGTACCTTATGACGGCGTGAAACCGCCGCCCGGTGGTGGAAGCACCGGGCAGATGCTGCCAGCTATGACAGCGAAAGACACTACTCGTGTCGTGAGTGATAACTCTGTCTCTCACGCGATTGAGGGACTGATTCCTCCACAGCACGGGAAACAGAACCGAGATGTACAGGTCACTTTCCAAGTAATCGACCGGCTTCGGGAGGTGGCGAATGGAGCAGACTAGCTCCTGCCGTGCGATCCCGATGGATCCAGACGATGCGTTTCGCGCAATCTCGAACAGCCGTCGCCGGAGCGTCATTCTGTCGTTAGCGCAAAGTGAGGATGTTCTCTCTGTATCGGACCTCGCCGTCGAAATTGCGGCAATCGAGAACCTCACCGACCCAAGTGAGGTAACCTCGAAGCAGCGCACACGCGTATATATTTCACTTATCCAATCTCACCTGGAAACGCTTGATGAAACGGGTGCTGCAGTATACGATAGCCGATCCAAGCAGGTTGCACCGACGGAAGCAACGGACCCCTTGGCCACGCACATTCGCCAGATTTCGACTGCGTGTTACAAACCCTCGGAGGAAGATGTATGACTCCGGAAGAAGCACGCAGCGTCTCTGATGAATTAGTCCAGCAAAAGCTTGGCTACCAACTGGTCCGACTTCAGGAGTTGCTCTACGGACTGTCCACAGACGGAGTTGACCCATTTGCTTGTATCGTAGAGTCATACTCCCGTGGCGACGTAGAGAGGGCTGCAAAGCAGGTGTTAACGGGCCAGTCTTTTCCCGAGAGTACAGCAGAGTGTGACCACTGTGGTCGATCCCTGTCTGAGGGGAGTTCTATACAGGTCCGTGGACGTCGTCCCGCTGGGCTGCTCAGCTGGTACATCGCTGCTGTCGCGTGTGACTCCTGCAACCTGTCGCTGAATCCGGAGCCTGATGGGTTAGATGTAGTAGCGACTGCGCGACTGAGCGCCGTTGACGCCGATGATGGGTTATGGCTTCAACAGGTTACCATTGAGGAATCGAGTGGAACCTGCTACAGTCCTGCTGTGGAACGGTCAGAGAAACCAGAAGAAACAGATAGTTGATGTGGCTATGATTAATGTAACTATCCGAGAAGAACAATCTGCTGACAAGGAGATTCTACATCTTACTCTCCCTCCACTGGCAGACTCTGGCCAATCAATGGAACGAACCATCCAAACCCAGCTCCCACGGAACCTAATGCTTCATGTCGGTCATGAAGAGACGCTCCTGGAGCGTGTACGGCACTCAACCAATAGAACGGAGTTAGTTCTCGCACCAGTCGAGTTACACCGAAGGAACATACAGCGCCGACTTCGTGAAGCCCAACTCCCCAAAAACCGCCTCCGCTTCGCAGATCCGCCAGAGGTTGGAAAGCGCCTCCTTCCAGACGACCAGCAGTCGAGAGATGCGATTGACCGTATCGATCGATTATCGATGATTCAGTCGCTCTTGGCAGAGAATGATAGGTTGGATACCTCTGAACCAACGATACCGTCTGCTCCGCAAGAGATTGAGCAGATTAGAACGGTAGTTGAGAGTGTAACGGGGTTTCACCCAGAACGCCTTGAGACATTTAGCGGAATTGCGGAGGAACTCCCATCTCCAATTGATGCTGATTCCGCTGAGATCTTGGAGGGGGCTGTAGCAGTCGAGCGCGCCCTCCGTCAGGATATCGAGAAGGTGGTTTCTGACGTGGAGTTTGTTCGACGTGCCTCACAAAATCTTCTTCGGACTAATGGAACCTGTCTGGAAGCCGCGTTTCCGGATGTCGAACGAATCTCGCTTGTTGGAGTCAGTAGTCTCCCTGCAGCACACGTCGATCTACTGCACGCAATTCTGGAAGCAACGCAGGTCCCGGTTCACATCCATTTCCGTCGTGGAACCGGATCATACCTTTCGCGTCGTCTCCCTGAACTTCTCAATGTTACCGAGCCTGGTACGGTGGTGTTCGAGTCGTGACCGCTGAAGATCGCCTCAGCCTTTCGAAACCACTTGAACCCCCTGACGTGCCTATTGCTGAGATCAAAGCGAGGACACGGCGAGCGGAGGCGAGAAGTGTGATGGCTACCGTAGCAAGTCTCCGAGACCACGGTGTCCCAACCCGGGATATTGCCGTAGTAGTACGCGACCTCGACAACTACGAGGAGCCGTTGTACCGTGCTTCCGTTCACTATGGACTAACGCCCGTGTTTTGGGTCCAGCTCAGGGTAACACAGACACGCCCATTCGCACTCATCGAGTCGGTATGCGACGTCCTCGCCTCTGATAACCCATCTCGGGAAATCCTATGTCGCCCGCTCGAACACCGTTGGGCCCCTCCGTCGGCGATGTCGTCGGAGTGGCCAATCGATCCCAAGACGGTCCAGGTGTCGATGCAGGCGTTACCGGACGAATCACGAACCCTCAGTGAGTGGCACGACGAACTCGAAGCGAATCCGGGGATCGACGAACGCTTCGTGACGTATGCCGAGTGGCTCGGTGACTGCCCCGAACCGACCCCGGAAGCCGTGACGAACGTCCTTACCGACGTCGTCGATACGTACGAGGAACTCGGGCTCCCGGTAACGAAGGAGAATGATTCCCCCTCGCTTATCGAAACAGAGCGTGACGCCCGAGCAACCGTTCGTGTGAAAACTCTCGTCCAACAGCTGCGCCACAAGTACGCAGATCGACTCGATGAAGGAATACTTGGCCGGTCGTGGAGTAGCGTCGCAGAGTTAAGTCAGCTAATCGCTACCCAGCGCCCAGGCCGACGGGAACACTCAAACGCACGTGCTATCGACATCGTTGAAGCGAACGACATCTGGCTGTTGAACGTGCCGTACGTCCTCGCTGTCGGGTTGATCGACGGTGAGTGGCCTCAGCAAACAGAGAGTGTCGTCCCCCCGGAACTCCAAGAAGCAATCCTCCGTGGCGACGGGCGTGTTGGAACGCTCGCACCACGAACAGCGTGGACAACGGGTCGAGACCGTGACCAGTTTGACGACACGTTGCGGGCCGCTGGAAATGGACTGATTGTGACTCGCCACACAGAATCCACTTCTGGAGAAGAACGCCGTCCATCTCCACTGCTAGACCATCTGGACACCGACCTTGTTCCTCCCGACGAGCGCCGACAGCTGATGAGCGAAGAACGAGAACTCCCGAACGACGTTCGAGCGATGCTTAACCACGAGGTGGCCAACAGTGAGTGACGATCCGATCCGCCTCCAGAACGCGCAACGAGACATTCGGGACGCGTACTTCGACCACGATTCGGGATTGTATACTCTCAACTGCGTCCCAGGTGCAGGGAAATCCGAGGTCACTGACCATATCTCCGCAGAGGACATTCTCCGTCGCTACGTTGCTGGAGACCCGACACCCGAACAGCGAGTTGCAGCCATCTCGTTCAACCGTAGTGAGGCGGAGAGCATCATTCCAGATATCTGTGACCGCCTTCGGGAGATTGTCGAACACAATCTGGTCCCCGCTGCAAGCAAAGTCTCAGATACAGAGGTTGAATATCTGATCCAACGGATCAGACAAGCACCATTCGTCGGTACTATCGACAGTATCCTTCGGGACGTGCTGAGTGAGATCGCCTCCGACATCGGCTTTGAGGAGATGCCGGTCGTTGGCAAAACGGCTCGGCAGAAACACCTGCATGCTGCCTGTTACCGGGGCATTCAGGAGGATCCAGACTTGGCACAGCGAGTAGAGCGGCTGGAGGACGCGTATCCCACTGGCGAGTATGACGACGACGTGAGCGAGATGCTTGAGACTGCCGTCACCTACTGTCGAGATCGCCGTATCTCTACGGAGGGGTTCCGCTCCAATCTCGAACAGATTGTTGAAGACGTCTACGCAGAGGGTCGCCCAAGATCGTTCAGCGATGTCGTCGCCGCGGTGGAACACTGTGTCGGGGCAGACATTGACGAGAGTGCCTACGACGACATCGGCGACGACGAACGAGGCCGAATCTGTGACGCAGATTCGAGACTTCACGGCGACTGGCGTGCCCGTATTGACGATTTCTGTACAGTACTCGAAGAGTATCGAATTACGTATCGTCAGACTATCCGCGACCGTGGCGTTGTCTCCCACACAGATGTTGCGTACCTCGTGGACGCGTACTTCGACGACCGACTCGGTAATGTCGATGATGCTCACCGGGCCAGAATCAGACAGCGATACCAGACAAGAATACAGAGTCTGATTATCGATGAGGCCCAAGACGTGTCGTCGATACAGCACGCCGCACTTTCCCATCTGGTCACCTCCAGTGCGCGTGTGTTCGGCGCGGGCGATCTGCTCCAGAGCGTCTATCTGTGGCGGCACGCTGAACCAACGCTCTTCGAGACCGCGACGGTCGAAGGAGAGTATCTCGGAATCAACTGGGATGTCCACGAGCACCGGACTGCGAAGACGACGTACCGGTGCGTCCCCGATGTCGCCAGTGCGATCAACGAAATCTCGGAAGCAACGCTCACGGATCCAGCACGTGGGAACCTCGGAGAACTGGACGTCCGGTACCCTGGGCTAGAAGCTGATCGTGGTTCGACCGACGAGTCGAATGTCCACATCGCGGCATTCGATCCGATAGCTTCAGACCCTGATTCGTACGCCTGGGTCAGTCCTGTCGAAGGTCGTGGGGAAGCAACCACACTGGCGACGCTCCTCTCGAAGGGGCTTGCAGATGGGTCGTTCACTGACGAGAACGATGACCCTCTCGGGATCACCGTGTTGTTCCGATGGACGTCGAAGATGGATGTGTATGAAGAGGCGTTCGAGGAAATGGGGCTCAGTGTTCGGAACGCGAGTGAAGATCTCTTCGAGTGCTCAGTCGTCAATGTAGTCCTTGACGTCTGTGAATGGCTAGTCGCACCTGCCGACCCCGAAAGAACCCGCGCGCTCGTCACCGAGTCGAATCTCGGTCTCGAACCACTCGCAGACAACTTTGAGGCCCACCATTGGGATATCGACGCGGTTCTCGATGACTGCGACCTCACGGACGCACACCAGCACGTACTCGATGGCCTCTCCGAACTCCACGACCGACGTGATAGCTTCCTCTCCCGCCCCGCTGGCACCTACGCCGAGGACATCATCGAGACACTTGCCCTTCGCGCAGATTCCTATGGGTGCTTCGACGTCGATCCTGCACAACGGGTCGCCAACCTCGATGCACTCGTAGAGACCTTGGAGGAGTGGGAAGCGGACGAACATTTCACTCCACGTGAACTCACCGAGCTGGTCGAACCGTTTCGAGTGAGCCCGTATATGGGACCGAACCAGCCGAGTACTGCCGACACGAGTCACGACGTCGAATTTCGGACGGTCCATGACGCTAAGGGCGACCAAGACGACGTCGTCGCCGTTGCGAATCCCGGATTCAGCCTCTGGAAGCACGGGCCTCAAGCACAACGGTTCCTCACTCAGGGGAGCATCGCCGGACTTGCCCCGCCGACGGACACCGAAATTCCCTCAGACATTGCTCTCCCACCGTTCGCCAACGGACTCTACGATCCCGAGGACACCCGGGACCGCGATGTTGGATTGCGGTGGGCTACGGGCCACTGGTGCGATGACGTCGCCAAGTCCGCGGACGCAACATCGCTGGTTGGCCCCGACCGTCTCAAACGGGTTGCGGCGAACGAACGAGCCGAAGCCTGGCGGCTCCTGTATGTCTCGCTCACGCGGGCGAGAGACCACCTCGTTGTCCCACTCCCACGGTCACTGCCCGATGAATCCCGGCCCCGAGACCGGTGGCTTGACACGATCCGAGACGGGCTCAACTTCACCGGTAAGCAAACTGGGTCGTACACGGTCGATACGGACACCGGGTCGTTCGACGTCGGCGTCAATGATGTCGCACTTCGCGCAACATGGACAAACAGGGTCACGTCTCGTGACGACGACGTCGCCGTCAATCCACCACGACGCACCGATCTCGATCCATGGGTTCCACGGTTCGCCCACCCGAGTACGCTGTATCCACTCACGGACGATCCCGACGAACAGGTACTTGACCACCTCCTCGGCAATGCCCTGCACACAGATGCTAACGACGTTCCCGACGACGTCCCCCTGCAGTTCGACCGGTTAGGCCCAGACGACGTCGGCTCTTGCTTACACGAGGTGTTGACCACGCTTGTCGAACGCGAGGTTCCGGAACACACTCTTCGATCGCTGGGTGACGAAGTTCGGCGCGTGTTCGATGACGTCGTAGGCGACCACGCTCCGCGAACCGGAGACAATGAACGCGACAAACTGTTCTCCTTCTTCCGAGAGGAGGTACTGGACGACTTCCTCGCGTCCGACTTGTGGGAAGAAATCCAACGAGCCGAACGGGTTACCGTTGAGAGACCCATCGATGGTCTCGTCACTGTTGACGACGTCGAAATAGAGATACACGGCACGAGCGATTTTGTCGTTGAATCGCCCTCCGGCGAACAGTACGTGGCCGATCTGAAGATCACGCTGACGGATCAAACACCGGAGACGCGACGCCGGTACGAACTCCAAGTAACTGCTTACTCGTACCTCTTCGAGCAGCAGGAGAGTTCCGAAGACCCAGTGGATCGGACAGTAGAGACATTCGGCGTCGAACGAGATACAATCGAGTCGTCGTGGCCGTCGGAAATTGTCGAACGGAGACTTGCAACGTTGGTTCGACAGTAGTGCCAATCGGTGGTATGTGTTGCCTTGTCGAATACTATTTCATTACTGGCAGTCAGCGGCTCTGCTGCTCTGTCGTGATTCTAAAAAATTCATTGTAAACGTAGGTGAGGGCAGATGTCCACCAGCGAGTTTACGAGCGGAAAATGAATTCAACAAAATAGGATTGCTGGCGACCTCAAGCGTTAATAGGCTGGTATAGCATTCCGTCGATGGTGTTGGTCACTCCTCAGACCCTAACCTATTATTAAGACTGCAGGATAACTAGTGCGATGCCTCGGGTGGTCTCTGGGTTGTCGTTATAGGTTTTCTCTTGGGTGTGGGTGAGTACTGGCGGTGTGTGAGCGGCTGGTCGTTGACAAGTTCGTTGGTGTCGATCGTGACTGTGTCGCCGACGTCGTCTGCACCCCAAGTGCCGCGGGGAGGACACTGTCCCGTGACCGCGGGTTGCGTAACACTTCGAAGCCCAGCGGCGTCTGAGTGTCCTGCCCCCCAGTGGTCAACGTCTCAACTTCCTGGGAGGTAAATCCTCCATCCACTCCATATCAATACACGTCTTCGGACGATATTGGCCGGTATAGACCCGCGCCAAACGCCTCTCAAAGACACAGATTGCTTGGCGCTGCTTCTAAGACGCTTAGAACCCGCGCCATGATTCCAACACCCAACAGTTTGAGACATCCTCCAGGAACAGTTTCCGCGCATGGTTTCCGCATACATCTGTTTCATTTCCGCGTAGGGTTTCCGCCACGAGCTCACTATTCCGCGTATGGTTTTCGCACCGACGCGGAAACCCCCTGCGGAAACTTATGGGCGTGGCGAAACTACATTGACATGTGATGACAGGGACAGAATTAGACGATGAGAATCAGATGCAACTGACTGATATCGATGGGGGACAGGTCACTGATGACGATGACTCGGGTACTGTGGTCTGTGTGATTGTCCACGCCCCCACTCGAACGGAATTGGCGGATGCGGCACGGTCGTGCTTAGCGCATGCCTCCCAGATTGTCGGTACGGATTGGGCTGATTCTGCTGGGCGAGCTGAGCTTGGTCGGCGTGTTTCAACGGGGGTGCTCTCTCTCGATGGTGGGGTGAGGGTGTCACGCGGGCATGTCTTGGCGCTGGGTGTTGACTCTGACAGGGCGCACGTCTCGGCAGGTGTTGAACAGGTTGAGCAGAGCCCGATGACTGACGTGGTCGTTGACAGCTTAGCGACGCTCGGGAAGAACCATGCAGAGATCCAAGACAGGGTCGATACATTGGTCAACGCTGGCGTGACACTCCATCTGAACGATACTGCAGCGGAGATCAACAGTGACTCTGCAGACGCGTTACTGGGCGGTTTGCGGTCGCTCGATAAAGCGGGGGTCGAACTTCAGCGGGAGGCTAAGGTGCAGGACGTTCGTGACTGGGCGGACGGGATTGACCGTGACCGCGGGCGTGCTCCGCTCGGCTTCGCCTATGATGACTCGGGGACAGTCGTTCCTGGTGAGGACTACGATGAGGTTCGCGGTGTGTTGTCGATGGTGTTGGACGACAGTCCTGATGGGCTGTCGAAGCGGAGGGCTGCGGAGCGTCTCGGTGTCGCTGATCGGACGATCGGGCGGGCACTGGATAATCTGGACCGGTACGGGCTCGAAGAAGAGGGAGAGGACATTGAGGAGTGAGCGCGGGTTTGGGGGTGCCTGCCTCTCTCCCGCCCGTTACACCTGGACTTAGTACTTCCTCCGCTGCTCTGTCTTCTGCCGTTCTGTTCTCTGGTCGTTTCGGAGATGAGATTGATTGTTCCACCAGAGTGCGACAGGACTGGGAGTGTGTGCACTTGACGAAGTGTGAGGCGGTGTAATGAGTTATCCAATCGATCACCACAACGACCCCTATCTTTTTGTCGTTAGACCTAGAGTTTAGATCTAGCGAACCGCATGACGGCGACGACCCCCGTGATGAATCGGAACGGACTCTTTCGCGCTCAGAGTGTCTTCTTTAAAAGGAAGTCTACGCCGTCTGTTGAATCTAGATCGTTCGGAAAACGGATGGGCGCTGCAGGATTTGAACCCGCGACAGCTTGGTCCGAAGCCAAGAACTCTGTCCAGACTGAGCTAAGCGCCCGCATCGCTTCGTTCCCGATGTATCCGTATAAGTCACTCGATTTTCACCGCTTTCGCCAGTGATAGACACGCCCACGCCTCGAGAGTTTTCACCCACTGACAATCGCCATCAGGGGTCTTTGTTATGTAGTCCCAACGTCTACACGTACTATGACGAAATCCGAGGCCCCCGTCCCCGACGAGGTGCAGTCCGGTGCGCCCCCGCTCGAGTTACTCTCCGACGACGAGTACGTCTGGACCGCCGTCCCCGCGGACGCAAGCGGCGACGAGCGGGTGAGCAAGTGGCTCGAGGTCGAGGACGAGGTGCTCTGCGACCTCGAGAAGTGGCGCTGAAACGGCGGACTGAGACGAAACGAAAGCCAGTTTTCTCTCGTTCGACTCCCGTCTCGTTCTGATTGCGAGGGAAGCCAGCCCGATGTCGCCTCCGCCTGATCCAGTGGTCGACACTTCACCGAAATGATACGTCACGCGCCGATCGAGCTGACCGACAGCGAAGCTTCCAGCGGCCAAGCCGACCCCGAAGCAACCGACCCGAGAGCGTACACGGCCTCCCGACGGCGGACCGCACCGTTTAACCGGTCCGCATGACCACTCCAGCGTATGACAGCCGGGGAGACCGGTCGCGGGTTGCTCGAGTTGACGCGGCCGGTGAACGTGATCGCGGCGGGCGTGTTGACGTTCATCGGCTCGTTCGTCGCCGGCGGCGTGACCGAGGAGCCGATCGCGGTCGCCGCAGCAGTGGGTGCCACCGCGTTGGCGGTCGGTGCGGGGAACGCGATCAACGACTACTTCGATCGGGAGATCGACCGGATCAACCAACCCGAGCGGGCGATCCCCCGCGGTGCGGTGAGTCCGCGCGGCGCGCTGGCGTTCAGCGTCGTCCTCTTCGCCGGCGCGGTCGTCCTCGCGCTGGCACTGCCCCGGCTGGCGATCGGTATCGCGATCGTCAATCTCTTGGCGTTGATCGCGTACACCGAGTTCTTCAAGGGCCTTCCGGGACTGGGAAACGCGCTCGTCGCCTACCTCGTCGGCAGCACGTTCCTCTTCGGCGCGGCGGCGATCGAGGGGGGCGAAATCGGTCCAGCGGTCGTGCTCTTCGTGCTCGCGGCGATCGCGACGTTGACCCGGGAGATCATCAAGGATGTCGAAGACCTCGAGGGCGATCGCGAGGAGGGACTCCGCACGCTCCCGATCGCGATCGGGGAACGCAGGGCGCTCGCCATCGCGGCCCTCTTGCTCGTAGCGGCAGTCGTCGCCAGTCCGATACCGTACCTTCGCGAGGAGTTCGGGGTCGCGTATTTACTCGTCGTCGTCCCCGCAGACGCAATCATGCTCGTCGCCGCCTACGAGAGTTTCGAAGACCCGACCGCCGGCCAATCACATCTCAAGTATGGGATGTTTCTCGCTGCAGTGGCGTTTATCGTCGGTCGTGCTGCCCTCTCGATGTCACTGTCGCTATAGTGTGCGATTGCACCGGTATAGCGCGATCGGAAGTGGACGATAGGCCGGACATGTGTGACGATTGAACGAATGTGCCGTGTATTTCAATCAAAAGTACTATAAGCGGCTTCGCGTATTCTCATACAACACGCCGGCTATCGGAGTGGGCTGTGGTACCAGCTCGTTGCCACGGCAATGGATGTGAGTATCCCGTATGTATGACCTCGCAGATGTCCTGCCGGACGCCGAACTCAATCCGGGGACGAACGTACTCGTCGCTGGCCCGCCACTGACTGGGAAACGACGGATCGCCTTCGATATCCTCGCGAGCGGCGCGAACCGCGGTGACGGCTCGATCATCGTCACCACGAAAGATAGCGCAGACAAGGTTCTCGAGAGCTTCGACGACCGCGTCGACGAGGGCGTCGAACCTGACATCGGCGTCGTCGACTGCGTAACGAAACAGCGCGGTATCGGAACTATCGACGACGATCCGCGGATCAAATACGCCTCCTCGCCAGTTGATATGACCGGCATCGGAATCAAACTCTCGGAGTACCTCCAGGAGTTCTACGAGACGCGAGGGGTCACCCAAAACCGCGTTCTGTTGCACTCCGTCTCGACGCTGCTGATGTACTCCGATCTGCAGACCGTCTTCCGGTTCCTCCACGTCTTCACGGGTCGAATCCAGAGTGCAGACGCGCTGGGTGTCTACGTCATCGATTCGACGGCTCACGACGACCAGACGATGAACACGCTCAAACAGCTGTTCGACGCCGTCATCGAACTCGAGGAAGCGGCCGACGGCGAGGAGCCCACGATTCGGACGGCCGGGCTTTCGACGTAGGTATCAGTCACGGCCTTTTCCATCCTCAATCGGAGATAGCCGTAGCCACTGCGATTTCGGCGCTGTAACGGCCGACCGCCCGTCCGCTATCGGGTGGGAAATCGAACGGGGCCGAACGCTCGCGAGCCGAACCGACGTGACCACGGCCGCCGGGCCGCGCACAGCGAGGTGCAGGCCGCGAGCACGAGGGAGGGGGTTTCGGGGAGGGTAGGGCATCGGATCTCCCGAGGATCGACATTTTCGACGCCACAACTCACTGCCGCCATACCCCCGCGCCACAACTCACTGCCGCCACGATCCCGAGACGTTTACTCCTCGAGCCCGTACGCTGCGGTATGCCAGTCAAATCCGCGGACGAACTCGAGACGATTCTCGGATACGACGCGATCGGCGTCGTCGGCTGCTCGAGCACGCCCGGGAAGGCGGCCCACGACGTACCGAAGTACCTGCTCGAGCACGGCTACGACGTGATTCCGGTCAACCCTTTCGCGGACGAAATATTCGGCCGCGAGGTGTACGACTCCCTCGCGGACGTCGAGGAGGAGATCGATGTCGTCTGTATTTTCCGCCCGAGCGACGAGGTGAGCGAGATCGTCGACGCAGCCCTCGAGCGCGACGACGTGCGAGTCATCTGGACCCAGCAGGGCATTCGCGACGACGAGGCGGCGGCCCGCGCTGAGACCGACGGTCGAACCGTCGTCCAGGATCAATGCATGAAGGTCCAGCATCGACGGTTGATGGCCTGAAGGGTGGCCAGAGAGAGACTGCAGTCCTGAGAAGCCGCCGTAGACCGCTCGATTACGAAACCGACCCGGACGCCGTTCGAAGATCGGCTAGCGCGTCCTCGAGGGTCGTGTGCATCACACCGTCGACGATCGACTCGAGGTGTTGCAGGCGGATCGCCGTTCGAACGACCGGTTCGTCGGGGAGTTCGGTGACGGTCGAACCGATTTCGTCGGCGTCGACGGCAGTCGGGTACCGGTATTCTTCGACGCGCTCGGCAACGTACCGACGCGTCGAGCGCTCGTCCCCCGTCAGCCGGTCGCGGATGTCTCGTCGCTGCTCCGGCGCGACGGTCTCGGCGACCGGAACCGAACAGATCGACTCACAGTACCACGTCAGCGCTCGAGCGGCGGCCGCGAGCAGCGCCTCGTTCGACCGGTCGAGCGACGCGGACAGTTCGGACGAGGCGGCGTCGATTTCGGCCCGGCGCTGGGCGATGAGTTCCTCGAGTCGGTCGGGAACGTCGGACGCGAGGACGGCCTCGATCAGCGTCTCGGTCGAGCGGTACTCGTCGGGCTCCCCGTCGAAGCAGACGAGCGGCAGCGTCGCGACGCCGTTCTCGACGTCTTCGGGCAGGTCAGCGAGGTCGTCGATGACGGTCAACACGAACAGGCCGTTCGTCGCGATCGTCCGCAGGTACTCGAGTTGCGCGTCGGAATAGCGGCCCAGAGCCGCGATGATCTCGACCGCGAGCTCGCCCCAGATGCCGCCGCGTTCCTCGATGCGAGCGATCGCATCGTCGACGGTCGCCGTCGTCGCGTCGAACGATTCCTCCGCGAGCTGGCCCGACCCGATTTCGCGGACGGTCTCGAGCACCGGGCGCAGGTCGACGTCGGCCGGCGTCTCGGCGACGGCGGCGGCGACGTTCGCGAAGGCGAGGTCGCCGACCGAGACGTGTTCGTTCAGTCGCTGCTTGCGATCCGCGCCCCACTCGTCGGCCTCGTCGATCGCGTCGTCGTGGAGCGCGCTCGCGACGAAGAGATCGGTCGGGATCGACGCGAGCGTCGCGGCGAGCTCCTCGTCGTCGGTCTCGAGCGACGCGAAAAAGTACGTGAACGCACCCAACAGGCCGCCCTGGTCGGCGTAGGCGTCGACTTTCGGCCGTAGGGCGGGCGGCAGATCCGCTTCGGACTGGAGGGGGTCCGACAGCCGGCTCATATCAACTCCTTCCGGGGAAATCAAAAGAGTGTACTGGTTAGCGGGTGCATCGGGATCGGTCACCGGTCCGTCGGTCGATCGATGCCCCGGTCTGGGGGCGGTCTACGACGTCCACTCCTCGAACGTGCGGTAGATCCCCTTCGAGAGGTAGCGCTCGCTCGAGTCGGGGAAGATCGTGACGACCGTCTCGTGGGGAACCTCGAGGTCGCCGTCGTCGATCCGTTCGGCGACCCGTTTCGACGCCACGCTCGCGGCACCCGCACTCGAGGCGATCAGGTGGCCCTCCTCGCGGGCGAGCCGTTTGAGTTCCGCGTGGGCCGCCCGATCCGAGACGGCGTCGACCGCGTCGACCAGTTCGGGCTCGAACAGCTCGTTGGTCGCGGTGTCGTGGGTGCCGATGCCCTCGGTCTTGTACTCGGCTTCCGCGCGCTCCTCGCCGAGGAGTTCGCCGTACACCGATCCCTCGGGCTCGACGGCGACGATGTGGGTTTCCGGATCCTGCTCGAGCGCGTAGCGGGCGATCCCCATGAGCGTGCCAGCGGTGCCACAGCCGGCGACGACCGCGCCGACTCGACCGTCGAGCGCCTCGAAAATTTCGGGTGCAGTCGTCTCGTAGTGGGCTTCCGTGTTCAGCGGATTCGAGAACTGCTGGGGGACGGCGGCGTCCTCGAGTTCCGCGGCGAGTTCGTGAGCGCGCGCGATCGCACCGTCCATGCCGTCGTCGGAGGGCGTGTTGATGACCTCCGCGCCCAGCGCCGCCATCAGCTGCTGTTTCTCGACGCTGAACCGCTCGGGGACGACGAAGACCGCGTCAAGGTCCAGTTGCTCGGCGGCGATCGCCAGCCCGATCCCCGTGTTACCGGCGGTCGGCTCGATGATCGTCCCGCCGGCCGCCACGTCGCCGCGCTCGAGCATTCGCTCGAGCATGTACTTCCCGATCCGGTCTTTGATACTGGCCCCGGGATTGAACGTCTCGAGTTTCGCGTAGATGGGGACGTCCGCGGGCCCGTCCTGCAGCCGAACGAGCGGCGTTCGACCGATCGTCTCGAGGACCGAGTCCGCCGGCTCCTCGTGGGTCGTCATCGTGCTGGCAGAAGGTATCCCCGCTGTTAGCTCTTGTCCCGAATAGGTGCCTGACGCCGGGAACGTGAACGGACGAAACGGCGGGAGTCTCGAGCCGTTATTCTGCGGGCGTGTCGCTCGCAGTAGCCTCGGCCGTCGTCTCCCCGTCGGTCGCCGAATCGTCGGTCTCGTCCTCGAGTTCGGCTTCGTCGATCGCCGCCTCCGCCAGGATTTCCTCGCCGTCGAGCCCCTGTTCCTCGGCGATGGCGAGCAAGAGCGCGCGCTGTTCGGTGAGCTGGTGGTCCATGCGCGTGACCGTGTCGTGGGTTTCGTCCATCTCCTCTTCCAGCCCCGTAATACGCTGCTGGAGTTTCTGTACCTGCTTGTACATCGCTTCCGCTCGGTCCGAGATGCCCTGAATCTTCTTTGCGGTGCTGCCGAGTCCCATACCCGAAGGATGTGTCGGGTAACTAATGGGCCTTTTCCTCCGCTCGCTCGCGCGTAGCGTTACTTGGTACCAAACACCATGATTCGAAAAAGTTATTACGAACCGCTGACAAGCACAAACTGTATTCGAGGTGAACAGCCATGGTGCGAGCGAGCCCACCGAGCACGTGGATGCAAGGCCTCGACCTCCCGTCTCAGCTGTTCGGTGAGACCGGAGGCAGCGACTACGAACTGTACGAGGAGGACGACGAGTTCGTCCTCACGATCGACATGCCGGGCTTCGAGACCGACGAGATCGATCTGGCGTGGGACGACGGCGTCCTGAACATCGCCGCCGAACACGCCGACGAGAACCGCGGGCGCAAGAAGACCTACCACCGTCGGTTCCGGTTCCCCAAAACCGTCGACGACGAGGAGATCGCCGCCGAGTACACGAACGGCGTCCTCGAGGTCCGGCTACCGACCGCCGAGTCGACCGCCCAAGGGAAGGAGATCCCGCTCGAGGGCTGATCGCTCCCCGACTCGGGACGGTCGAACCGACCTCCCTCACCTCCGCGCTCACCACGGTGAACCGCTTCCCGGGTCCAGCCGGTGAACCACCTCCCCGTCGACGCGTTTGACGTTCCGCACGCGTCGATCGGTCGGCCCCCGTCCTGATTCCGTCGTTCACGCGTTCGAACGCGTCGGCGAGCGGTATCCAGCACGACCAGTACGACCCCGACTCACGACTATGCGACTCCGAGTGAAACCGCTCAAACGGAAGGACGCAGGCAGCGGTCTGGCCGCTATCGACCGCGAGACGATGGCCGAACTCGGCGTCTCGAGCGGCGAGTTCGTCGCGCTCGAGGGGCCGGAGGGGCGCGTCGTCGCGCGCGTCTGGCCGGGCCGCAGCGAGGACACCGGACGGGGTATCGTCCGCATCGACGGCCAGCTCCGACAGGCCGCGGGCGTCCGAATAGACGACGCGGTCGATGTCGAGGCCGCCGATGTCGAACCGGCCGAGCGGGTCACGCTCGCGCTGCCCGAAAACGTCCGGATTCAGGGCGATGTCGGCTCGTATCTCAAGGACAAGCTCTCCGAACGGGCCGTCAGCCCCGGCGACACCTTCTCGTTGTCGCTGGGCTTCGGGCTCCTCTCGACGCGCTCCGGCCGGCGGCTCCCGGTCACCGTCGTCGACACCGAACCGAGCGGCTCCGTCGTCGTCGGCGGCGAGACCGAGGTCGCGGTGACCGAGCGCGACGCCGACGAACTCTCGGTCGAAGCGACCGGCCCGCTCGAGGCCGGCGATGACGCCGACGGCCAGCCGCCGGATGTGACCTACGAGGACGTCGGCGGGCTCGACGACGAACTCGAGCAGGTCCGCGAGATGATCGAGCTGCCGATGCGCCACCCCGAGCTGTTCCGAGCGCTCGGCATCGAGCCGCCGAAGGGCGTCCTGCTGCACGGCCCACCGGGGACCGGAAAGACCCTGATCGCCCGCGCGGTGGCGAGCGAGATCGACGCTCACTTCCAGACGATCTCCGGCCCGGAGATCATGTCGAAGTACTACGGCGAGAGCGAGGAACAGCTCCGCGACGTCTTCGAGGAGGCCGCCGAGAACGAGCCATCGATCGTCTTCATCGACGAACTCGACTCCATCGCGCCCAAGCGCGAGGACGTCCAGGGCGACGTCGAGCGCCGCGTCGTCGCGCAGCTCCTCAGCTTGATGGACGGCCTCGAGCAGCGCGGCGAGATCACCGTCATCGGGACGACCAACCGGATCGACGCGATCGATCCCGCGCTTCGCCGGCCCGGCAGGTTCGACCGCGAGATCGAGATCGGTGTCCCCGACGCCGCGGGCCGCGAGGAGATCCTCCAGATCCACACCCGCAGCATGCCGCTGGCCGAGGATGTCGACCTCGAGCGCTACGCCGAGTCCACGCACGGCTTCGTCGGTGCCGACCTCGAGAACCTCGCGAAGGAGGCCGCGATGACCGCCATGCGGCGAGTGCGGCCCGAACTCGACCTCGACGAGGACGAGATCGACGCGCAGGCGCTCGAGGCCATCGGGATCGCGGAAGCCGATTTCAAGAGCGCAATGCGGGGGATCGAGCCCTCCGCGATGCGCGAGGTCTTCGTGGAGGTTCCCGACATCAGCTGGGAGGACGTCGGCGGGCTCGAGGAGGCCAAAGAGCGCCTGCGCGAGAGCGTCCAGTGGCCGATGGAACACGCCGACGCCTACGAGCGAGTCGCGCTCGAGCCCGCGAAGGGCGTCCTGTTACACGGCCCGCCGGGAACCGGCAAGACCCTGCTCGCCAAGGCCGTCGCCAACGAGTCCCAGTCGAACTTCATCTCGGTCAAGGGCCCCGAACTCTTCGACAAGTACGTCGGCGAGTCGGAGAAGGGCGTCCGCGAGGTCTTCAGCAAGGCCCGCGAGAACGCGCCGACCATCGTCTTCTTCGACGAGATCGACGCCATCGCGAGCGAGCGTGGCAGCGGCGTCGGCGACTCCAACGTCGGCGAGCGCGTCGTCTCCCAGCTCCTGACCGAACTCGACGGGCTCGAGGCGCTCGAGGACGTCGTCGTCATCGCGGCCTCGAACCGGCCCGAACTGATCGACGAGGCGCTCCTCCGACCGGGACGGCTCGATCGGCACGTCGAAGTCGGCGACCCCGACGAGGACGCCCGCCGCGAGATCTTCGAGATCCATACGCGGGAGCGCCCGCTCGCCGACGATGTCGATCTCGACGACCTCGCGGCCCGGACGGAGGGGTACACCGGGGCCGACGTCGAGGCCGTCTGCCGCGAGGCCGCGACGATCGCCGTCCGCGAACACGTCCACGCCGAAGCGACCGGGGAAGAGCGCGACGTCGAGGCGATCGAACTGACGAGCGAGCACTTCGAGCGAGCGCTCGAGGCGGTCTCACCCGAGCCGGCCGGCGAGTTCGGGGCGACGACGGAGGAGTTCGACGACGCGTTCGAGGGTGCCGAAGCGGAGTGACTGATCGGCCGTTCGTCGGGTTGCCATTCGCCGTGACTCGCGGCCTTTTTGGGTGAGTGTTCCCGTCCCGACCGACACAGCTGTCGGGGGACGAGAAGTGGTCCGTTCCGCGGCAGTGAACGAAATCGATACTACGAACGCCACGTTCGACCGTGAAACGGCCTCGAGACGATTGGCAACCGCGAATTACTCTCGCTCGGCGTCTCCGACCTCGATCCCGGTCTCGGCGTCAGTTCCGGTCTCAGTATCGGCTTCGGCGTCAGTTCCGGCCTCGATATCGGCCTCGGCGTCAGTTCCGGCCTCGATATCGGCCTCGGCGTCAGTTCCGGTCTCGGTACTGGTCTCAGCGTGAGTCCCGGCCTCGGCATCCCTCCCGGTATCGGTCTCAGCGCCGATTTCGGCGGTAGTTCCAGCTCCGTCGTCTCCGCCGAGCCAGTAGCGCTTGGCCAGGATCGCCCCGACGGCGGCGATCCCGACGAACGGCGCGTACTGCTCGAGTCGCTCGAGCAGGCCGGTCGACGACGTATCACTCGATAGCGGCTCGCGTTCGCGGTACGGTCGGATGGGGTCGACCACCTCGTCGACCTGCAGTCGGCGGGTGAAGTCCCGCTGCAGATCGGCCACCTCGCCGCCGGTGATGGCGGCCGAAAACGTGTACTCGCCCGTCGATTCCGGATGGAAATACCCCGTGTAGATCCCGTCGTTACCGACCGGATCGGGACCGCCGCGGTCGTCGCGGAGGGCGATCTCCGCGGTCTCGTCGCCGTTGGTTGCGGTCAGCGTCACGTCACCGCCGGTGTACCGTCGTTCTCCGTTCGTGGCCTTCAACTCGACGCGGAACATCCCCGTCTGCTCGTAGTGGAAATCGTTGATGAACAGGTCGGCGTCGATCGGCGAGTCCGCACTGACCTCGGTCGTCGCCACCTCAGGCCGGGAGAGCTGTTCGCCGGTCATGGTGAACGACCAGTCGCCGGTTTCGGGCTCCTCGACGGTCCAGATCTCGCTCGTCTCTCCGACGCGGTGAACGACGCCGTCGCCCTCGGAGAGCGGTTCACCAGCGGGCGTCTCGGGCTGCAACGTAATCTCGCTCCCGGGATACGAGAGGGAGAACTGCACCTCGTCACAGCTGCCGTCGACAGTGGCGCTGCCCGAAGCCGTGTCGCCCTCCGTGAGTTCCGCCCGCTCGGAAGTGATCTGAGAGCGATTCTGGACGGAAATCGAGAACTGCTGGAACACCTGCCGAATCTCTCCCGGTTCCGGTCTGAACGCGGACTGGCCGCCGGTTTCGTCTGCGAGCCGCTCGAGGAGCGTCTCCCCCGCCGACGATCCCATCCCGATCGTGTAAATCGTCACGCCGAGTGACTTCAGCTCCGGCAGGATCGAATCCGGCGACGGCGGCTCGTTGTGTTCCCCGTCCGAGAGCAAGATTATCGATTTCGGCCCGGTCGTGCCCCGAAGCAGATCGAGGGCTTCTCGCAGCCCCGCGCCGATCGACGTCCCCCCGCTTGGAGAGAGACGGTCGATATCGTCTTTCATGACGCCCCGAGCGTCCTCGTCGAGTGACTCGAGTGACGAGGTCGTCGTTGCCCGATAATCGAAATCGACGATGCCGAGTTTGTTGCCGTTCTCGACGAAGTTGACGAGCGATCGGGCGCTTTGCTTGGCCACCGCTATTCGGGAGTCTCCCGAGACGGTGTCCCGCTGGTCCATACTTCCCGACGTGTCCAGTACCGCGACGGTGTTGGGAAACTCGGGTTCCTCGGAATCGCCGCTGTCTCCGCTTTCGGCTTCCCACTGTCCCGGGCGCGTCTCCCCGACGACGATCCGCTGTCCCGTCGTCCGCATCGACGCCGTATCGATGCCACCGCTCTCGTAATCAGTGGATTCGACCTGTCCCTCGTGAGTGACGATCGAGCCGCCCGCCGGCCGCGGGAACTCGGTCTCGTAGGAATACTCGAGGTCGGCGAGGCCGGTTGTCAGCTGGGGTTGCGTTCGGATCTGGGTCCCGAGAAACGAGGCACGGTCGCCGCTCGAGGTACTCGCCGAGATCGTGGTTCGCTGGCCACGGTCGACCAGGCTGGTGACGGTGAGATAGACGCCGCTCGCGCCGAACTCAACCGTACTGTCGTCTCTCCCCGCGTATTCGACCGTCCCGGTCACGTCGACCACCGTTCCGGGCTGAACGGACTCCGTCGCGGGGACGACGCCCCAGACGTAGGGGACGGATCCGTACCGATCGAAGAAGCGCTGATCCGCGTCCGCGGTTCCCGCGAGACGTACCAGCTGATACTCGTCGTAGAACGACGACTCGAGCGAAACGTCGCCGCCGCTCACCCACGCCATCGGCTCGAACAGCGGGCTGAGTATGCGATCTCCCTCCCACTCGAACTCGTCCCACTCGAGATTGGCGGAGACGGCGGTTCGTTCCTCGTTCGAGGCCACCGTGTTGAGGACGACCCCCTGAAACTGAACGTCGGTTCCGATGACCGGATGATTGGCCGTATCGAACTCGATGAACAACTGCGCGAGTTCGCCGACGGGAATCGCCTCGTCGAATCTGACCTCGTCGGCGTTCTCGATTGTGTCGGTGGTTCCGACGTTGACGGCGCTTCCGCCACCGTCCCCGCCCCCGCCGTCATCGTCATTCTGTGCCGCCGTGCGTCCGGTCGCGAGTACACCGGCGGCGGCCGTCGTCGAAACGAATCGCCGTCGGGAAACGCTACGTCTGTCGCTGTCGCCGTCTCGTGTGAAATTAGTCATCCGTCCCCGTATTCGTGTCCGTCTCCGCGTCCGATTCGCTCTCTTTCGAGAGGTACCTGTACAGCGCTCCACCGCCTCCCAGCGCGCCGAGACCCGCACCGCCGACGAGGGGCAGTAGTCCGCTGTTGCCGTCATCACCCCGTCCGTCACCCGGTGAGTCCGTCGTGCTATCCGTATCGCCCGATTCGAGGACGACGACGGTCACCGATTCCGTGCTGGCCACCGAACCGTCCGCGGCGAGCTCGATCGAAAGGGTGTACTCGCCAGCCGTCCGTCCGGTTATCGAAACTTCGACCGGACGGTCGCTACCGGCCTGTATTCGTCCGATCGTCTGTGGTCCGTGCTCGACCGTGAGCCCGTCTCCCGAACTGCCGGTTACCGTTACGGATGCGGTGGATTCGTCACCGACGTTCGCCGCCACCACGTCCAGCGTCGCCGTCTCGCCGACGGACAGTCGGCGCGGCCCCTCGACGTCGATAATCACTGGCTGGGGCGGCAGCGTCACCGACTCGACGGTCGATTCGGCAGCGGTTCGCCGCTCGACCGTCGTCGATTCGGCATCCTCGAGTTCGTCGATGCGTGACCTGAGTGTCGACTCCTCGAAGTTCGCCGGCGCGGAGAGATAGACGGCCGCTTGCAACAGGAACTGCGACCGCCGCAGGTCGAGCGTCGCTGCCGACTCCGCGAAGGCCGTCAGCGTCTCCTCGTCGTCCGCGCGACCGCTGGCTGCCAGCGACTGGACGTAGACGCGCGAGTTCTCTCGCTCGGTCCCGGCGAACGCCTCGGCGATCTCGTTCAGCGTCTCGGCTGCCGACTCGTACTCCTCGGTATCGATCCGCGATTCGAATCGCTCGAGAAGCGCGGGTATCTCGTCGCTCATCGTTTGGTTTGTGGTGCTCCCTCGACGATTCCGTCGACCGTCTCGTAGTGAACGTTCGCGACATCCTGCATCGTTTTCACGCCGTAGCCGGCACCGAGCAGGTCGTATACCGCCGAGACGATGTCCCCGACGAGCGAACCGATCGCCCACAGGATCTCGAGAATCGTCTCGACCGCATCGCCCTCCATGAGCGCCGCGTACGCGTCGGCGAGGTTTTCGAAGAGACCGAACTCGTCGAGCGTGTCCTGGATCGCCTGAAGACCCGCGTGGGCGGTCCGAAGCTCGTCGGTGACAGTCATTACGCCGTCGTTGAGCGCGGTCCGCGCACCTGTGAGTGAGCCGCGGAGTCCCTCTCGACCGAGCCTGTCCGGATCGAGCCGCGTGTATGCGAGTGCGAGTCCGTCGTCCAGTCTGTTGTCGTAGTCGTCGTCGATTTTGTCGCCGTCCGTCTCGATGGTGTATTCGATCGGCCGCCGCAACGTGTCGGCAACCGTCGATTGAAACGCCGAGATTTGCTCGTCGATGTACTCACCGAGTGCAAGCTTCGCGATCTCGCCGCTGGTCTCTTCGACGAGTTTGTCGACAGCTCCCTTCGCGATCTCGTCGGACGACTCCTTCAGTGCGGTACTCGCTTCGCCGCTCAGATCCGCGGCGTAGTCCGCGAGTTTCGCGATCGCGTCGTCGAGCTTTCCCACCAGATCGTCGACGTATCCCGAGAGGTAGGGAAGCTTGTCAGCGATATACGTGCCGAGTTTTCCGCCGGCGATACCCACGCCAATCATCGCGAGGTCGACGAGTAAGGAGAGCACGAGTTCGGCCGTATGTCCAGCGAGATCGTACTCCTCAACCGACTGTTCGTACGACTCCGAGCCGAGTCCGCTGAGCACATCCACCGTGAACGTCTCGGCCAGTACCAACCGCTGGGTCGCTCCTTCCGCAGTCTCGAGCGGAAGCCGATCGGTTCTCACCCGATCGTTGAGTCGCGACACCGCCGACGCGACCGTCGCTTCGTGGTCGATATCGGTCACTGTCACGTCGTCGATCTCGCGAGCGTGCTCCCGCAGGGCGCTCGTTCGCGCGACCCGTACGTCGAGAGTCTTCGTCGTCTCCGTCGTCCCACCGTCGTCCGTCCGGAGACGGAGCGTCACGGGTACCTCCCCGACTTGCTCGTAGGCGTGTGTCGCCGACTCGCCGACTTCCTCGAACTCGCCGTCGCCGTCGGTATCCCACTCGTAGGTCGCGATGGTCCCGTTCGCCGCACTCGAGCCCGTCCCCTCGTACTTCGTTTCCAGGCTCGTCTCGGGCGGCGTCGGCGTGACCGAGAAATCCGCGGTCGGTTCCCCGGTATTCGATTCACCCGCCAGTTTCACCAGCCGCGCGCTCCCGGTTCCACCCTGCTCGAGCGCTCCGACCACGAGCGGATCGTCACCGCCAACGACGGCGTTCGCGTAGTCGACGGCGTTCGTTTCGTACGTGGTCTGCCAGACGACCTTGCCGTCGGCGAGGAGCTTCACGACCCACGTCGACTGCTGGCCGCGACCGGTCGAGGCGGTCGAACCAACGGCGAGATACCCCTCTCCGTGCCGGACCAGCGACGTGAATCGGTCGTCGTCGCGTCCGCCGACCCGCTTTCGCCACGTCTCCGTGCCGCTGGAATCGATCTCGACGATCAGGCCGTCCGTCCCGCCGCTCCCCGCGGATTTCGTCCCGCCCGCGAACACGTAGCCGTCGTCGTGAGCCGGCACGACGGCGCGGGCGTAATCGTCCGCGCTCCCGCCGTAGACCTGATTCCACTGCGCGGTTCCGTCGCCGTCGGTTGCGAGCACCCACGCGTCGCGGCCACCGCTTCCAGCGGAGTCGGTTTCGCCGACGAGCAGATACCCCCCGTCGTCCGTCCGGACGTGGTCGAACGCCCAGTCGTCCCCGGTCCCGCCGTAGACCTCGTTCCAGTCGCCGTCTCCGCTCTCGTCGACCCGCATGAGCCAGGCGTCGACGCCGCCGCTCCCCGCCGATTTCGTCCCGCCCGCGAACACGTAGCCGCCGGGTTCGGAGAGCACTGACGAGGCGCGGTCGTCCCCCGTGCCGCCGTAGGGCCGCTGCCACTGTTCGGTGCCGTCGGCCGCGAGCTTCACCAGCCAGGCGTCGAGTTGGCCGTTCCCTCGAGAGGCGGTCTGGCCAGCCAAGAGGGAGCCGCTGTCGGCTGGCGTCGCCGCCGAAATCCAGTCGTGTGCGCCGCCGCCGAACGTCTTCTGCCACGTTTCGCGCCCGCTCCCGTCGGTTTTGAGCACCCACGCGTCACGACCGCCGCTGCCACTCGTCGTCTGGCCGGCGAACAGGTAGCCGTCACCCGAGCCGTCCACTGCCGTTATCGCGATATCGTCGCCGCCTCGATCGAACGTTTGGGACCACTCGATACCAGGAGTCTGCCACTGCATCCCCGAGGTACCTCGAGCGAGTCCCGCCGAGTACGGTAACGCACTCCCGACTATCGTTCCCCCACCTGTCGTTTTGATGAACTTCCGCCGATTCATATCCGAAGCTGACAGTCACGTATCTATACTACTCGTAATTGATCGTTTCGGCTAGCGCAGAGATGACGGACCGTGTCTCGGGTGAGTATGGAGCTTGTTCGGCCGCTCTCTTTCCATCCGATTTCACACGGCCGGCTGCGGGAAAGACGAAAGACCCTTACGTCTCACCCGACTATACTGAGATGGACTAGGTCGGGCAGTTTGGCCCTGCTCGTTACCCGCGCTATGGTCATTAGCGGGGACCGAACACCGCGGGCGTCCGGTCAGACCGACCGGGGCCTCGGGAGCCAACAGAGAAGCCTCGTCCGTCGGGGACAGCGGTCTACGATGGCCGTCCGCAGGGACGCCCCATCGTGGTTAGTCGGCGACAGCCCATCAGGCGCGGAAGCGAGCAGTGGACCGCCGGACACCTGTCGCTCGACGGGTTGCGGGGTGGAGAAGGCAACCGAGATTCCCCCGGTCGGAACGCCGGGCAATCGGGGTTGTCCGCATTCATACCGACCTTTTACGCTGCGTGAGCAGCGGCGCTGCGCGCCGTGCTCACTCGGTAAAAGGTCGATCAAAAGCACTTCTCCTTCCTCTCTGCTCGCTTCGCTCGCTTCGAGTCAGTCGTCGGCCCGCTCGCTCAGCCTATCTCACGGCCTTCGGCCGTTCGCCTGTTCGCGGCGCGTAGCGCCGCGCACGGCTTCGCTCGCGGCCGGTACCGGGTTACCGCCTGCCTTTCCCCGGGTCGCGCGGCTCTCACTATTGTTCGAGCCGCACTCCCGGCCACTGACTGTGTGCTTCAACTCGAGTCACGAAGCAGCCCGCTATCTGGACACAGTAACAGAAACACTTACGGTAACTCTTCTAGCTGTGTAAACTAATGACGACTCGTCGATCCGCAGCCGTTCTCGGAGTCATTGTCGTGGGCGTTCTCCTCAGTGGCTGCGTCGCATTCGACGCTCCCTCGAGCGGTCCCGACGATCCTGGCAGTTCCGACGACCCCGATCCGAAAGCGGTGTTCGAGGGCGCGTTCGTTCACGCCGACAATCTCGAGGACGTGCAGGGGAACCGGACAACCAAGGTGACCAACGGGTCAGTGACTGTTACCGAGGTCGAACGCGTCCAGAAACGGCCGTACGTCGACGAGCGGACCGAGGTGCTCGAGGCATCGGACTCCGCCGCGATCGGGAACATCTACGTCTCGAACGCGACGATGAACTGGTTCTACTTCCCCGATTCGGGAGTGGCTCAGTACTTCGAGCCGGACGAGCCGTTCGACGATGACGCGGTCCGATCGGACCGGGCCGATATGGCCGCGGAGAAGGTCGAGAAGTACGATCTCGAGTATCAGGGGACGGAGCGGATCGCGGGCCGGGAGGCACACGTTCTCGACGTCGACGCGAAAAACGAGACCGTTGAACGAGGAATTTCGGCGATCGTCGGCGACACCGAGTACGTCTACGCCCTCGAGACCAGCGACCCGAAAGACGAACTGCAGGCCGTCGAACAGACGCTGTGGATCGACACGGAGTACGACTACCCGCTCAAGGAGCGAGTCGTGTTCGAGGAGCCAAACGGCGAGCGCATCGTCATGACCGAGCGGTTCGAGACGGTCGCGTTCAATACCGGCCTCGAGGACGAGACGTTCGCGTTCGAGCCGCCGGAAAACGTGACCGTTCAGGATATCTCATAGGTCGATCAGCGGAGAACGGACGGAACGATGGAGGCTTTTTGCCGCTACTCTGCGGGTTGCACGACGCTCTGGCCGCTCTCGAGGTCGAGGCCACCCTCGAGCGTGCGGACGGGGTAGGGAATGTCGATCCCCTCCTCGTCGAAGCGACGTTTAACCGCGGTGACGTACTCCCCGCGGGTTCGAACGAAGTCGGCACGAGACGGGTTCGAGATCCAGATCCGCGACTGGAGGCCGACGTCGGAGTCGCCCAGTTCCGTCAGGCGGACGGAGGGTTCGGGGTCGTCCATGATGTCGGGGTGGCGTTCGGCCTCGTCGACGATGATCTCGGTCGCCTGCTCGATGTCGTCGTCGTAGCCGATGCCGAAGACGAACTTCAGCCGGAGCTTGTTAGCTTCGACGGGGTTTTTGAGTACGCCCTCGGTGAGCGCCGAGTTGGGGACCGTAAGCAGTTCGTTATCGAACGTCCGGACGCGGGTCACGCGGAGGCTGATATCCTCGACGATGCCCGAGTAGGTGCCGTCCTCCCACTCGATCCAGTCGCCGATGCGGAACGGCTTGTCCGTGTAGATGAACACGCCGGCGACGAAGTTCGAGATCACGTTCTGCATCGCGAGTCCGATGGCGAGCGCACCAGCCGCCGCGATGCCGGCCATCGAGACGAGGAAGTTGCCGAAGCCGGCGAAGCCGAAGGCGACAGCGAACGCGAGGAATCCGACTCCGAACCGGGTGAGCAACAACAGCGGGTTCTGGGCGTGTTCGTCCAGTTCGCGCCTGTCGAGGGCTCGCCTGACCAGCGGGACGAGCACCAACCGACCGATCACCCAGATCACCGCGAGCGCGATGGCGAATCGAATCGCTCCCTCGGCCATCCCGGCCTGTGTCGCGTTGAGTCCAGCGTCCTCGAGCGCGTTTCCGATCACGCCGAGATCTCCAGTTCCGTTCTGTAGCGGATGCGCGGGACTACCGCTCATCGATGCAACACTGCGGTGTGCCCGCGCGTGTCGATGAGGTCCGCGTGGACGTGGTCGGCGAGGTCGGCCGCTTTCTCCTCGGTCGAACTGCCGGCGCGGGCGGCCCGCAAGAATTTTACCTTCACGAGGTCCCTGTCGTCCAGTTGGTCGTCGAGTTCGTCGACGACAGCATCGATGCCGCTCTTGCCGACCCAGACGGTCACGTCGAGGTCGTGTGCGCGGCGCTTGAGTTCCTGTTGATCCATACCCGTGAAAGGAAGAGGAGCGGTTTCAATCTTCTCGATTCGGCACGGACGGGCAGCGGAGTGACTGCGTCGTGATTCGGCCGTCGTTCGGTCGCGGCAGTCATAGGTCGTAGCAGTCACAGGTCGCGGTTCAGTCTGCGTCGGAGACGCAGTCCTCGTACGGATATCTCGCGTGCGCACCGCAGTCACAGGTGATGACGACGTGACCGTCCTGTAACCTGACGCGAGCGTTGGCTCCCGGCCGGAGATACGCGTCACACCGATCACACGTGAATCGGCGAAACGCGAGGGGCAGCGTGAGGCGGTTTCGCTCCGCGACTCGCCGCGCGAGGCGGACGTAGTAGCGAGCTCGATCGGCGTCGCCGTCCGCTGCCGCCGCTCGAGCGAGGTCGTGAAGCCGCTCGATTCGTTCCGCGGCGACATCCATACCTGACGTTTCGTCGGTCGACCTATTGATGTTGCGCTCCGAAACCGGCGTCAGATCGCGGACAGCTATCCAGTTGATCGGTAACTTATCACACGACTCGCGTCCAAGGCGGATCTGCTCTCGAGTAGAAAGATTCTTTACAGTGACACGTCTTCAATCATAGTACGCAATATTGTTATATATCACATGATAGGAGGTGCTACATAACGCTATGAATTGGAACCCCACCCTCCCCGACGACGGTCTCAGCAGGCGGTCGTTTCTGGCGGCCGGCGCAACGGGGGCTGCAATCACGACGAGCGGCTGTATGAACAGCGTGCGAAGCGTGGTCGGTCAGGCCGGCGACGATCAGCTATCGCTCTCTATTGCAACGGTCCCGGCGGAAGGCGACAAGCAGAGCATCCAGATCGCTCGCCGTCTCGAGAGCAACCTCAAGAAGGCCGGCATGGCGGTCACACTGGACGTCCGCTCGCAATCGGAGATGCTCAAAGCGGTCCTGATCGATCACGACTTCGATATCTACGTCGGCCTCCACCCAGCCGATTACGATCCGGACTTCCTCTACGAAACGCTCCACTCGACGTACGCGAGCGAAGCCGGCTGGCAGAACCCCTTCGGACTCACCAATATGGCGTTCGACACGCTACTGGAACGTCAGCGCCACTCCGAGGGCGACGAGCGGAAGCGAGACGTCCATTCGGTCCTGAAAGCGCTGGCACAGGCGAAACCGTTTGACCCCATCTGTATGCCCGACGAGTATCGCCTCGCCAGAGCGGGTCGGTTCGAGGGCTGGAACGAGGCCGATCTCACGACCCGCCACGGCTACCTCGGTCTCGAGCCGGCGGACGGCGTCGATCAGATCCACGCGCTCAGAACCGACGCTCGCGCGACGAGCAACCTCAATCCGCTTTCGGCGACAATGCGTGAGCGAAACACGACTATCGACCTGCTCTTCGATTCGCTGGGGACGGTCAACAACGGCGAGATAGAGCCGTGGCTGGCCACGTCCTGGGACTGGACGGAACCGGATGACAGCGAGCAGGCGTCGACGCTGACCGCGACGGTCACCCTCCGCGAAGACTGTCAGTTCCACGACGGCGAGCCACTGACCGCCGAGGATGTCGCCTTTACCTATCGGTTCCTCGAAGACACGTCGCTCGGACGAGCGCCCTCGTCGCCGGCACCGCGGTATCAGGGGCACGTCGACGGTATCAATGAGATCTCCGTCGACGATGACGCCGTCGATGGCGAGTACGAACTGTTGTTCTCGTTCGAGGGCGGGCGGGAGGCCGCAAAGCGGGCGTTTACCGTCCCGATCCTGCCAAAACACTACTGGCACGATCTGGTAGACGGACGGGCTGCCGACGGCGATTTTACCGCACCGCAAGGCCGGTGGATCGCCGTCACGGGGGACCACATCCCGCCGGTCGGAAGCGGCCCGTTCCAGTTCGACAGTCGAACCCAAGACGAGCAACTTCGCCTCACTAGATACGAGGACCACTTTACGCTCCGTGAGGACGTCAATCTCCCCGGGCCGACCGTCGACGAACTCCGATTCGATATCGCCCCCAGCAGCTCGTCTGCGATCAGGCAGGTCGCCGACGGGAATGCGGACGTGACGGCCTCGATGCTCTCCGCATACACGTTGGACGCGATTCCCGACTCCCCGGACGTCGAACAGTTGAAATCCACCTCGAGAACCTTCTACCATATCGGATTCAACGTCCGCAACGCACCCTTCAGCAACACGCACTTCCGACGCGCGGTTTCGCAACTGATCGACAAGGAAGCGATCGTCGAGGACGTGTTCTACGGACACGCGACCCCCGTCGCAACGCCGGTCACCGACGAATGGATTCCCGAGAGCCTCGAGTGGAACGGCGAAGCCCCCGTACTGCGGTTCCTCGGGTCGGACGGAGAACTCAACGTCGAAGCGGCGAAAGCGACGTTCGAGAGCGCCGGGTTCCGGTACGATGATAACGGTCGGTTGCTTGGAGGCTACTAGGTGCGATGCTTGCCGAGGTGCTGACTCAGGTCGCCGTTGTAATCGCGATTCTAGTGCCGGTGTCGATCATCGTCTTCATCGGCCGTGAGCGCCTCGCTCGAACGCGCTCGGAGTGGCGAACTCGGCTCAAGACGACTGCCCCGGTGATCGCTGTGTTGATCGTCGTCTTACTGATCAACCGGGTCGCCCGACAGGTCGCACCGAAGCTATCGCGGCAGATCGGGATCCGCCTGACATCGGCGTTTTACAACATCGAAGGGGAGTTTATCCTGGTCTTTCAGGCGATTCAGACCCCGGAGACGTCGGCGTACTTCTCATCGATCTACGTCTACGGCTACACGTTCCTGCTGATCTTCCCGGTGATCGCCTACTTTACCCTCTCCGATACCCGGGCCTTCCGCCGCCTGTTGGCGGCCTACGCGCTCAACTACGCGATCGGTCTCATCCTGTATATCTTCGTGATCGCGTACGGCCCCCGGAACCTGATGCCCGCCGAGCTCATGGAGCGGATGTTGTACGATACGAACCCGGAGTACCAGTATCTCACCCGCGAGGTCAACACCAGCACGAACGTCTTCCCGTCGCTTCACACCTCGCTTTCGGCGACCGTGGCGGCGTTCGCGTGGCAAACGCGGTCCGAGTTTCCGAAGTGGCTCCCCGTCGCGGTCGTGCTGGCGGCGAGCGTCGCGATTTCGACGATGTATCTCGGAATTCACTGGGGAATCGACGTCACTGCGGGATTACTGCTCGCTGCCCTCTGTGTCGCCCTCTCGCATCGGCTCGTCGGCCGCTGGTCGCTCGAGGAACTAACTGAGAAATACGGCGACCGGCTCCCCTGGCTGCAGGAGCGACTCCCCTCGAGTCAGGAACAGGATTGAACGCGGCGGGCACGGTCCGACTGCGTCGATGGGGTTCCCACAGCCGATACGCTCGAGTCGAGTGCCGTCACCGACGACTCATATCCACGGGGAACATAATACTGTTATAGCGCGGCGGGTAACGATGAGAGACGACCATAATGAACGGACGACGTGGCGTCCCGAAACGCAGTAGTCGCGACACTGACGGCACATCCATCAGCCGTCGAGCCGCACTCGCTGCGACCGCCGGTCTGACGGTCTCGACCAGCGGCTGTCTGCAACGCCTCCGGAATCTCGTAACTCGAGACAACATCGACCAGCTCTCGCTAACGATCGTCACCCTCCCCGCCGAAAGCGATCGGGCATGCATCAGGATCGCGAACGAACTGGAACAGGCGTTCACAGCCGCCGGAATCGACGTCTCCTTGGACGTCCGATCGGGCATCGACTTCCACCGGACGGTGCTGTACAACCACGACTTTGACATCTGCATTAGTCGCCACCCCGGCGGAACCGATCCCGACTACCTCTATCAGGCGTTGTACTCGCGCTATGCCGACGAATCGGGCTGGCAGAACCCATTCGGCTACACCAACCTGGCCGTCGACGACCTCCTCGAGAAGCAACGCCGCGCCGAGGGTGATGAACGACGCGACGCTGTCACGAGCGCGCTCGAGGCAATCGCGGTCGAACAGCCGTTCGTTCCGATCTGCGTTCCCGAGGAACATCGGTCCGTCAGAACGGATCGGTTCACCGGCTGGAGCGAAAACCACCTCGCGACCCGTCGCGGCTATCTCGGTCTCGAGCCGTCGGCGGGCGTCGAGACGCTTCGCGCCACCCACACGGATGCAAGACCGACGGAAAACCTCAATCCGCTCGCGGTCGACTATCGCGGTCGCGGAACGATTACCGAGTTGCTCTACGACTCGCTGGCGACGGACGATCCCACTGGCGCCGTCCACCCGTGGCTCGCAAAATCGTGGGAGTGGGACGGGGCGACGATCGATATCCGACTGCGAGATGGGTGTGAGTTTCACGACGGCACGTCGATAACCGCCAGCGACATCGAATTCACGTACGAGTTTCTCAAAGACATGTCCCTCGGTGACGGGGATATCGACTCTCCAGCACCCCGCTTTCGCGGCCAGGTCGAATCCGTCGAGACGGTCGACGCTCGGCGCCGCAATCGCGTCGAGATTACGGTCGGGACGAATCGAGCGGTCGGCGAACGCGCCCTTCTCGTTCCGATACTCCCCGAACACGTCTGGCGCGACCGGGCAGCCGATGCCAGGGGCCCAGGCGCTGTCAGCATCGCTCAGGGGACCACGAGGGCGGTCGTCACGAACAATATGGAGCCGGTCGGAAGCGGCCCGTTCCGACTCGTGGACCGAACCGAAGGCGAACAGCTCACGTTCGAGCGGTTCGATTCCCACTTCACGCTCGACCGCCGCGTCGATCTACCGTCACCGACCGTCGACGAGTTCTCGGTCGGAATCGCCCCGAGCAGTAAAACGGCGGTTCAGGCCGTCGAGAACGACGACGCCGACGTCACGCTGTCGGCACTCGAGACGAACCTCATCGACGGCGTCAGCAGATCCGACAGTGGCCGGTTGGTCGAGTCGCCGTCGTGGACGTTCTACTTCCTCGGCTTCAACGCGCGGAACGCACCGTTCAGCAATCCGCGGTTCCGGCGCGTCCTCGCACAGTTGGTCGACAAGGAGTGGATAGTGGAAGAGGTGTTCCACGGAAACGCTCGACCCGTGGCAACGCCGGTCATCGACGAGTGGGTTCCCGAAAGCCTCGAGTGGGACGGGAACGACCCCGAAACGCCGTTTCTGGGGACCGACGGGGAAGTGAACGCCAACGCGGTACAACTGGCGTTCGAAGACGCTGGCTTCCGATACGACGAGCAGGACCGACTCCGCGTCAGACAGTAATCGCGTCGTGTTCCCGTCAGTGAGCGCGGCGGACGCGCTTCTCGCGTCACTCATCTGCCGAAGAAGCGTCGAAAACGAGACAGTGCGGCGTTATCGATCCTCGAGCGCGTCGGCGATGCGCTTGAGTGCGCGCGTCTGATCGCGCAGTTCGTCGCGCATCTGTCGGACCTCACGCACGAGTTCTTCGTTGCTCTCGTCCTGTCCACCGGCACCGGGACCGCCGGGACCTGCGCCCGGACCGCCCGGGCCGGCACCGGGGCCGCCACCGCCGCCCATCATGCCGCCCATCATTTGGGCGAACGGATTGCCGCCGCCCATACCGCCGGGGCCGCCCGGACCGCCACCGCCGCCGAACGGGTTCTCGGGAGCCTCTCCCTCGCCGTCGCCCTCTTCGGCGCGCTTTTCGCGGATCTCCTCGACTCGCTCGCGGAATGATTTCTCCTCGCTATTCTCGCCTGCGTCTTCTCCGTCGGGAGATTCGTTTTCGTCCGTCATACCAACCGATTCTGGAGCGGCGGGGAAAAGGGTTGCCATGTCTCTGATGAGCACGCCGGCCCGACCGTGATCCCTACCCGAACGATCCCAGCGACGATTGCAGATCGCGATTCGACGGGCCCTCCGCGAGGTCGTACCCCACGAGATCGCGCATGTCCACGGCGTAAGTCGTCCCGCCGTTCGCGAGCGCGACCAACCGGCCTTTCACGCCCACGACGGTCCCCGAAGCGATCGTCTCGCGAACCGGCCGTGCCTCGAGGTCGATCCCGTAGTCGAAATCGAACCGCTCGAGGACGTCGAACTCTGCGAGGGCGGACTCCCACGCGGCCTCGTCGACGGCTGCAGCGAGCGCGGCGACTTTCGGCCCCGTTCGGACGCGGTCGACCAGTCGCTCGGCGATCTCGGCCTCGATCTCGCGGGCGATCCGGCCGTTCGAGACTGTGTGGACGTGGGCCGCGCGGTCGGCCCCCTGCTCGCGCAGTCGGGTCTCGAGCCGCCGGCGTTTGGTGACGCCGACCTTGAACGTGTCGGGGGCGAAGGCCGCGATGTAGACCGCGTGCGCCTCGTAACAGTCCATTTCGTCTTTCAGGCAGGTGCCGGTACAGCGGGCACAGACCCACGTGCTCGTGTGGTACTCGCAGTAGGGGGCCGACGGCCGATCACAGGCGACGTGCGCACCGTCTTCGTCGATGGTGCCGGCACAGTGGCGCTCTCCGAGCGAGTACGCGAGGTCATTGCCGGCCTCGAGCGGTCGGTGATCGACCTCCCCGGCGGCGTCGCTCACCAGCAGCGACGAGCCGTTCCCGCTCGAGCGGTAGCCGACCAGTTGCACGGGTTCGGGTTGGGACCGGGCGTAAATAGGCGTAGCGCTCCGCGGCGGGAGCGTTGCGCTCGGTTCTCGTCGGTAGGGATCGGGTCCCCGCCACTACGACCGCGTACATACCGGTATGACTGATAATAAATCAGTGATGAAAAACAATATTTTAATTTAGATCTAATATATAATATATTGTGTCGGTCCGGGGGAGAATCTCCCGCAGTCATGGCAGACACGCACTCCAACGAACGAGACGATTCGGCGACGAACAATCGACGAGGATTTCTCCAGACGGTCGGACTGGCCGCGACGACGACCGGCCTCGTCGGAACCACAGCGGCGGACGCAGGGGCGGACCAGGCGGCTGACCGGAGCGATGACGGCGGCGAAGGCCACCTCATCGAACTCACACACGGCGTCGCCGCGGGCGACGTTACCGCGACGACGGCGACGATCTGGGCGCGTGCGGAAGGCGACGCGACGATACACGTCGCGTACAGTCACGACCGAGCATTCGACAGCGTCGGCTACGATCGGACGACGATCGACGGCGAGACCGACTACACCGGCCACGTCCGACTCGAGGGCCTCGAGTCCGGCACCGAGTATCGCTACCACGTCTGGGCCACGACGACGGAGACGTCGTATCGACCGCTGCGCGACCGAGACGACGGTGCGGGTGCTCGAGGGCGAGGGCGGGGCCGAAGCGGGGAGGACGGCTCGAAGCGATCCGGTCGAAACGGACGCGGACCCCGGGAGAAACCGGAAGACAACGGCCGAGGCGGCGAGGAGACGGCCGACGGCGCGATTCCCGATGCGGTCGAAAGCGGGACGTTCGTGACGGCACCGGCCCCCGACGATGAGGCGAGCGTCAGCTTCGCCTGGAGCGGCGACACGTGGGGCTACGGAGACGACCCGATCGAGCCGCCGTTTCCCGGACTGCGGTCGATCGCCGAGCGAGAGCCGGACTTCTTCCTCTATCACGGCGACACGATCTACGCCGACGCGCAGACGCCGGCCGGGAAGATCACCGAGGACACCCCGATCGACGAGTCGCTCGAGATCTACCGGGACAAGTACAAGGAGATGCGCGATCCGCCAGCAGAGATCGCGGAGCGGACGAATCTGCGGGAGCTACTCGAGTCCACGTCGGTGTACACCGTCTGGGACGATCACGAGGTCATCAACAACTTCGCGGGGCCGATCGAGCCGCTGATGCCCGACGGACGGCGGGCCTTCCGCGAGTACTGGCCGCTCGACCGTGACGACGACGCCGAACCCGGCGAGTCGAACCGGTTCTACGAGTCCTTCCGGTGGGGGAAACACGTCGAACTGTTCGTCATCGACACCCGCCAGTACCGCGATCCGAACGTCGACCTCGACTCGAAGACCCTGCTGGGTCGCGAGCAACTCGAGTGGCTGAAGGGAGCCCTCGCCGATTCCGACGCGACGTGGAAGCTCCTCGCCTCGCCGGCTCCGCTGGGGTATCCGTCGGACTCGTGGGCGACGCCGGCCGATCGAACCGGCTACGAAGCGGAACTACTCGAGGTTATCGAGCACATTCAGACCGAGCCGGTATCGAACCTGGTCGTCGTCGCGGGCGACGTACACAAGTCGGTCGTGGGCGCGTTCGATCCGGATGACGACGGCGAGTTCGAGTTCGTCGAGGCTATTGCGGGGCCGCTGGGTGCGCCGGCCGGCAAACCGGACGACCTCTATCCGGCACTCAATCCGACGGAGTTCTTCGCCAAGGGAGAGTACGCCAACTTCGGTACCGTCGACGTCGACGAGTCGGGTGAAACCCTGACGATCGGGATCTACGACGAACACGGGACCGAGCAGTTCACAAAGACGATTCACACGGACGATATCGACGCCGGGGCCGATCCCGCGTCGGCGGACCGCATCGAGAGCACGTTCGACGGAGACGCCGATGGCTGGCTCATCTCCCAAAACGGCGGAAGCAATCACCCGGTCTACCGCGAGAGTGGCGGGAATCCCGGCGGTCACGTCAGCGACGAGGAAAATCAGGGCGGTGTCGCCTGGTACTATCAGGCTCCATTTAAGTTCCTCGGCGATCGCGAGGCGTTCTACGGCGGGACCCTCTCCTTCGACCTCCGACAGGGCCAGACCGACCGACAGTTCGACGCCGAACCGGTCGAAGGCGGGGACATCCTGCTCGCCAGCGGCGACGTGAAACTCGTCTACGAGTTCCGCGGGGCTGATAGCAATCCGGGGAAGGAGTGGACGACGTTCGACGCACCGATTTCGGCCGATGCCACCTGGATCGATCTGACGAGTCAGGAGCCGATCGCGACCGAGGAGCGCTTCCGCGAGGTCCTCACGGCTCTCGAGACCCTCCGGATCCGCGGCGAGTACCGATCGGGCGACGACACGAGCTATCTCGACAACGTCGTCCTCTCGAGATAGTCTCGCGCAGCCCCGTCATTTTTCGATACCAAGGGCCGGCAAGACCTATCCGCGACGGCCCCCACTGTCGAGCCATGAGCCTCGAGGGAACGCTCGAGACGGCCGGTGGCGACGCGGGTGACGCCGTGTTGTTCGTGTTTACCGTCACCAACGCGGGCGACGAGGCGGTCGAACTCGAGTTTACGGACGCGTGTACGGCGGAGTTCGTGCTCGCCGTGGACGGGGAGGAAGTCTGGCGATTCACCGACGGGCGGGTGTTCGCGCAGGTGCTTAGCTCGGACATCCTCGCCCCCGGCGAGTCGGTGAGCTACGAGGCGGAGTGGTCCGACCCTCAGCCGGGAGCGTACACTGCGATCGCGGAACTGCGAGCGACCGATGAGAGCTGCGAGACGCGAACCGATGTGTCGGTGCCGTCGTGACGCTTGCCGCTTCGGTGCCATCGTAACGCCCGGCGCTTCGATGCCGTCGTGAGACCCGTCGTTTACGGGGTCGAACGGTTCCATCGCCGTCATCGGACCCGGCGACGTGGACCGGCAGCGAAGTCCCTATACTGTGTCCCTCCTAAGCGCCGGCCATGCAAGCGCTGGTCATCGCGGCACACGGATCGCATCTGAATCCGGACGCCTCGGATCCGACCTACGCCCACGCGGACACGATCCGCGAGACGGGCGCGTTCGATGAGGTCCGGGAGGCGTTCTGGAAGGAAGAACCCCACTTCCGCGAGGTGATCCGCACCCTCGAGTCCGACGAGGTGTTCGTCGTCCCGCTCTTCATCAGCGAGGGCTACTTCACTGAGCAAGTCATTCCGCGGGAACTGCGCCTCGAGGAGTGGGACCCCGACAGGTGGGAGTCGGACGGCACCAGCGCATCACAGGCCACGCTCGAGGCCGAGGACGTCGGAAAGACGATCCACTACTGCGGGCCGGTCGGCACGCACGACGCGATGACGGACGTGATCGTCCAGCGGGCCGAAACCGCGACCGAAAATCCGGACGTCGGGGAGGGCTTTGGCCTCTCGGTCGTCGGCCACGGTACCGACCGCAACGAGAACTCCGCGAAGGCTATCAAATACCACAGCGACCGAATCGCCGAGCGAGACCGCTTTGACGAGGTGAAGGCGCTGTTCATGGACGAGGAGCCGGAGGTCGACGACGTCACGGACTACTTCGAGAGCGACGACATCGTTGTCGTGCCCCTCTTCATCGCCGACGGCTACCACACGCAGGAAGACATTCCCGAAGATATGGGTCTAACCGAGGACTATCGACTCGGCTGGGACGTGCCGGCCGATGTTGACGGCCACCGGATCTGGTACACCGGTGCCGTCGGCACCGAGGATCTGCTGGCCGACGTCCTCCTCGAGCGGGCGGCCGACGCCGGAGCCGATATCGGCGACGCGCGCGAGGCGGTCCGCGAACTGGCCGCATCTGTCGCCGGAACCGGGGCCGATTCCGGACCCGAACGCGGGAGCGGGCGCGGGGGATTAGACGCGTGACGGTGGCGGCGGACGATCTCGAGGCGCTGCTCGACCGCGCGTCGTCGGGCGTCGCGTTGGACGGCCTCCGAATCGACGAGACGGACGACGGGTACAACCTCGAGGCGGGCGAGAACCGGTGGCCCGGCCTCGACGAGGCCGCGTTGGGGCGCGCCCTCGAGTCCAGCGACGAGTACGTCACGAACTGGCGCTACTGGCAGGAGACGGTCGGCGGGGAGGGGACCGCGCGACGCGCCTTCCTCCGGTGGTGCGAACGAGCGCCGCTCGCGGACGCCGAGGACCAAGCGGATGCGGAAGCCACGGTCGACGCGCCCCTCGGCGTCCCCGAACGGTATGACGCGCTTCGCGACGGTATCGACCGCGAGTGGGGCCAGCTGTCTATCACGGCCCGCTTCGTCGATATCGACAATCCCGACGGCGAGCGCGTCTACGACCTGTGGCACGTCGACGATGCCGACAGCGATCTCGCCGACCTCGAGGTCTACGACGAGCCGCGAGACGCGCGGGAGATCGCGACGCACGACGATGACGGCCGCTATCGGCCGCTGAAGACCGCCCCGACGCTCCCCGCCGGCTGGGCCTTTACCGGTCTCTCGGGCGACGACCTCGTCGACGCGGTCGGGTTCTTCTATCCGGCAACGATCGCCAACTGGCATCGAGAACGACAGGGAGCCCTCGACGTCGACCACTGGCTCGAGACCGCCGAGCGACAGACCGGGATCTACGACGTGATCGACGAACTCCCCCGCGAAGCCGTCGAGTGGATGACCGAGGCCTGCTGCGTCGACTCCCAGTGTCTCCGTCGGCGGGAGTGGGAGTACGAGGAGGGCGACGACCTCGACGCCGACGGCGGCGACGGCCCCTTCCCCTGCCGAGAGCCCTGCTCGCTCGTCATCGCGGCCGCTCGCAAGTGGGCCATCCTCGAGTCCGAGGAAGAGCGAACCTACGAGCTCGAGCTGACGACCAGCGAACTCAATCAGCTCGAGGAGCTGATCGACGCGGTCGCCGAGGGGCGGGTCGACGAGATCCGTGAGGCCGACGTCAACGACGGCGCGAACCGCTACCGGGCGCGGTACCTCCGGGCCAAGCGATTCGGCGAGGAGGGGCTCGAGGCGACGAAAGTAGACGACTGAATCGGACGCCGAGTCGTAACTCGAATTCTGCCTCGCGGCTCGCGGTTCGGACTCGAGGCCGCGACCCGCCGGAACTCGAATTTCGAGCCGTCGGCTGGTTCGTACTGGGGATTTGTACCGACAATCCACACCGACGATACGCAACGGTCTACTGAATCAACAGAAACAACGCGACCGCAAACCCGACGACGACGATCGCGAGCCCCGCCGTGACGACCGGACTGCCGATCGATGCCGCCGTCAGCGCGGCGATCCCGACCGAGACGAGTCCGAGTGCCAGTACCGCCAGCGTTCCCGGCTCGAGCCCGGCGACATCGGTGACCCGGTCGACCGCGCGCTCGAGCGTCGTCGGCTCGGGCTCCGAGCGGGCGGGTTCGGCGAGGGACTCGTCGACATCGACGTCCGGCGGGCCGGGGACGACGGTGACGGCGATCGAGATCGACTCGGAGCCGTAGCCCGTCAGTACCTCGAGGTGGCCGTCGACGGGACGTTCAATCACGTCGGCGTTGACGGCGATCGGAACGGTCGTGACGTCGTCCGGTTCGACGAAGTAGTTCGTCTCCTCGAGCGATGCGATCCGTTCGAGGTCACCCGCGAGGCGACAGTGGACGTGCGCGGGCGACTCGTGACCCGACAGCGAGAGGAGAAACGAGTCGTCGGTCTCGAGCGACGTGCTCGACGGCTCGAGCGCCTCGGCGGACCCGCGGTTGACGTGGACGGTGACCTCTGGTGGAGACACGGTGAATCTGGCCGGTCAGGCCGGCGTTTCCTCGCGCATGTCCGGCGGCAGCAGGTTCGGAATGCCGTCCTCGATGGGATACTCCTCGCCGCACTCGGAACAGACGAGGGTGCCGGCGATGACTTCCTCGTCGTCGTACTCGGCGTCTTCGAGTTCCAGGTCGTGTTTATCGAGCGGACAGCAGAGAATGTCCAGCAACGACTCCTTCATACTACGTAGGCTCGTCGCCTCCAGCAAAAGGTTTCGGGAACGTCGCTCGCGAGCGGACGGGCGACTGGGCGGTGGTGGGTGCAGTGGTGACGAATCGAGCGCTCTGCTCGCAGTTCGAGCACGGAACCGACGGTGAGAGAGCAGTCACTGAAACTTACTGCACACCTGATCGCATGACAGCGATGCGATCAGTGTCTGAATCGTTTCAGTGGCTACTAGAGAAGAAACCGACCGCCGCGCTACTCGTACGGGTTCTCGACGACGATGGTCTCCTCGCGGCCGGGACCGACGCCGACGGCGTAGACCGGCGTGTCGAGTTCGTCGGCGATGTACTCGAGGTAGGTCCGCGCGTTCTCGGGGATGGCCTCGTAGCCGTCGTCAGCGACCGCGGCCCAGTCGACTTCGGGCCAGCCGTCGAACGATTTGAACGTGGCTTCACAGCGCCCCCACTGTTCGGTCGTCGGCGGCATCGTGAAGATTTCTTCACCGTCATCAGAACTCCCCGAGTTCTGATTGCTCGCCGAGCGTTGCTCGGCGGTGTCGAACTCGTAGCTGTGGCCGACCTCGACCGTCTCGAGGCCCGCCAGCACGTCGATGTGGTTGACCGCGAGCCCGGTGAATCCGTTCGCGCGGGCCGCGTGGCGAAGCATCGGCATGTCGAGCCAGCCGACCCGCCGCGGGCGGCCGGTAACGGTGCCGTACTCCCCACCCTCGTCGCGGATGTAGGTCGCGAGTTCCTCCTCGTCCGAGGCGCGTTGCGCCTCGCCGTCCTCGTAGCCGGGCGTCTGGTCCTCGACGCCGCCGAGTTCGGTCGGCAGCGGGCCGGTCCCGACTCGAGAGAGATACGCCTTGACGATGCCGATGACCTCGCCGTCGCCGACGACGGTCGGGCCGAGGCCGGTGCCGACGGTCGCGCCGCCCGCGGTCGGATTCGAGGAGGTGACGTAGGGGTAGACCCCGTGGTCGATATCGAGAGAGGTTCCCTGCGCGCCCTCGAGCATGACGTTCTCGCCGGCGTCGATCCGCTCTTGCAGGAAGGTCCCGCAGTCGACGGTCATGTTCTCCTCGGCGAGGCGCTCGCCGTACTCCCGGTAGGTTTCGTAGAGATGGTCGATATCGAACTCCTCGCCGGTCTCCTTGTCAAAGACCTCCTCCGCGAGGGCTTTCTTCTGGGGGACGACGTACTCGAGGCGCTCGCGGAGCACGTCGGGGTCGAGCAGGTCGCCGACGCGGACGCCGCGGCGGCCGGCCTTGTCCTCGTAGGTCGGGCCGATGCCGCGTTTGGTCGTTCCGGCGGCGAGATCCTCCTTCTCCGCTTCCTCGATGCCGTCGAGCGCGCGGTGATAGGGGAGGATAACATGGGCGCGCTCGGCGACCCGAACGTCCGGCTCGAGGCCGCGCTCTCGCAGCGTGTCGATCTCGTCGAACAACGTCTCGGGGTTGACGACGCAGCCGTTGCCGAGGACGCCGATCTTCCCGCGGACGGCCCCCGACGGCACGAGCGACAGTTTGTACTTCGTTCCGTCGTGAACGACGGTGTGGCCAGCGTTGTCGCCGCCCTGATACCGGGCGACGACGTCGGCGGCGTCGCCGTAGAGGTCGACGACCCCACCTTTGCCTTCGTCGCCGAGTTGCGACCCGACGATAGTGACGGTCATAACAGCGGCGGGTTCTTGCCGGGCCGATAAACAGATTACGGTATGCGGGTGCCTCTCCCGAGGGCCGCGAGTCCCCCACCCGAGCGACAGCGTTCGCGCAAACGCGCTTCCCTGCCGGTCTCGGGTCTGTGGCTCGAGGCCCGATCGGACCGACAACCGATTCGGGTACCGGAACAACCGATTCGGGTGGCTCACTCGCGGGCACCTCCAACGCGCTGTCGTCACCGGAAGCGTTAACTACTCACAGGAACGAACACCTAGTTGAGAGTGGACGTTCCGGTTCTCGAGGGGAACTTTTAAAAGGTCCAAAGACAAGTTAACAAATGCCATGATAGACCGACTTGAGAAGGAAGTCGATATGTTGGAACGTCATCTGCAGGTCCTGAAGATGGTTATCGAGAACGAACCGATCGGGATCGTCAAGATGTCGAACGAGACGGGATACCCCCACCACAAGGTCCGCTACTCGCTTCGAGTCCTCGAGGAGGAGAACCTGATCGAGCCCTCGAGTCAGGGAGCGATCAAGACCGAGCGCACCGTTGAGTTCGTCGACGAACTCGACGGCAAACTCGACGAAATCGTCGAGAAGCTCGACGGCATGAAGATCGAAGACGTCGCAGAGATCGAAGGTTAGTCTCGCGTCCGGTTCGGACGCCGTCGCCCGACCCCGCAGCCACCAGCCGGTGCGTCGCCGACGAACTACACTTCTTCCCGCCGTTTTTTGCCGGACAGCGGCCACTATAGCGTACGTGTCCCTCTCAGAGCGTCGCTGCGCCGAGAGAGCCACCGCGGCCGATTTGGTTGATCAGTAGTAGGTACCGTCGGTACGATGATGAGAACTGCTATCGACGACAAAACCGGACCGGATTCGACGGCGACGACCTACAGCTCGGGGACGTTCATGTGGAACCCTTCGGAACGGGACTCGACCAAGCAGAGGTGGTAGCCGTCCTTCCGCGAGAGGTTGACGTAACTCAGTTTCGAGCCCCGGCTGAGGAAGCCTCCGCTCGTGGCCTGCTCGGCCACCTCGAGCGCGCCGGGTTCGAAGTAACTCGAGGTGACGGCGATCGCGGCCGCCAGATCCGGATAGTTCGCCTTCACTGCAGAGGCGGCTTCCTCGAGTTCGCCGAGGAGTTCCTGCGTCGCCGGCTCCCGCGAGTCGTTGAGCGTGACCAGCACGAGCGGATTCCCCATTTTGTCGTAGGCGACGACATCGAAGGTGACCTGATCGGGCACGTCCTCGGTCTCGTCGTCCGCGAGCGAGATGGTCGCGCCGAGTTCGGCCCGGTCGATCCGCGGAATCGCGTCATAGAGGTCGCCCAGTCCGTCCGCGTTGCCGGTGTCGCGAATCTCGTAGAGCAGCATCTCGGTGACCCAGTCGACGAACCGGTACTCCATCGTCGACTCGAGGAACTCCTCGTAGGGCGTCCCGTCGACGGCGGCGTCGGTCGAATCGAACCCGGTGTGGTGTTCCAGTCGGAGGTTTGACGCGACCTCGCTGCGATCCGCGTTGCCGCCGTGAGCTGTCTCGAGGGTCGGCTGACTCTTCGACCCGTACCGAACGAAGAGGTTCGTCCCCGAGAGCGCCTGCTGGGGCGAGAGCTGGGTGCCCGCGCTCGCTCCGGTTTCCGTCTCGCCGACCTCGCGCTGACGGGCGCGTTGCAGTTCCGTCTCGAGCTCCTCGATCCGCGCCTGGAGCCGCTCGACGGTCCCGGAGAGATCCTCGTTTTTCGACTGCAGCCGGTCGCGTTCGGCCTCGAGTTCGTCCGCTTTCGCGACGAGCGCGTCGCGGTGCTCCTGTAGCGTCTCGACCTTCTCGGTGAGGGCCACGACCCGTTCGTCGCTCGGGTCGGTCGCGTCGGCGGCCTCACTCCGTGAACGCTCCGACTCAGGGTCCTGGGATCGTCCCGTTCGCGACCCGGACGCGGCTGCGGGCGACGTTTCCGACGTCTCGGCCGCCGAGTCCTTCGGGTCCGATCGAGCGTCGTTCGACGGGGTGTCGGCCGGGTTCGACGACTGCACCGACGAGGATCGGTCCGGCGACGATTGATCCGATTTCGCCTCGCGTCCGCCCGCACTCGAGTCGGAAACCGCCTCGCTGTTCTCCGGATCGATCGAGGGAATGCGTCGCGTCTCGCGCCACTCTTCTTCCCGTTCGAACTGTTCCTCGAGGCCGTCCTCCGCGCTCACCTCCTCGCCCGCGGTTGCGGGGTCGTCGTCGGACGACTCCATTGCCGATGTCTCATCGTCTTCGTCCGCCCCACGGTCTTCGTCCGCGTCGTCCTCGTCGACCCAGGAAATATCGTTCTGATCGAGTTCCTCGGCCGCCGCCTCGACCTCCGCGAGGTCGGGACTCGAAGCGGACCCGTCGTCCGATGTCGGTCGTGGATCATCGGTGTCGGCGCCGTCGACCTCGGCGGAATCCACAGTTTCGGTCGGATCTACGGCCGTCTCGGTGGACGCTGTAGTCGTCTCCGTGGTCGTCGACGGCTCGCTCTCAGTGCTGTCACCGTCCGTCGGATCTGGCGTGGTACCCTCGTCGGCCGACGACCCTTCGACTCCCGACTCCGCCGATGTTGACTCCGACTCCGATTTGGAGCCGATCGATCCAGTGGATCCGGTGTCGGGATCCGCGTACGCTGTCGACTCGGTCTCCGCGCGCGCGTCCTGCTCTGCTGGGGTGCGTTCGTTGTCCGCAGCGGTCTCGTCCGGATCAGAGGCCGGATCGAGATCGACGGACAGCCCCGAATCGGTAATGCCCGCAGTGGCCGACTCCGGCTCCGCTTCGCTTTCGTCGGTCGTCGTGATACCAGTCGCCTCCCCCGTCAGGTCGATCTCCGAGGACAGCGTCGGCTCGTCGTCGGCAGCTTCTTCGATTGCGTCGCTCCCGGCCGCGTCGTCGGTGGCGACTGGGTCAGTGTCCGAGACGTCGATCGGGTCGATCGACGGGGTCGGTGAGTCAGTAGCTGAGTCAGTGGTCGGATCGGATGCCGAATCGGGAGCCGGGGACAGGTCGGCAGCGCCCGCGTCGACGGGTGGGTCAACCGTCTCGGCGTCCGTTGTCGGATCCGTCTCCGACCTCGAGCCGGTGTCGGCGTCGGCCGTCCCCGGAACGTCGACGACATCGATCTCGACGTCGGTGACCGCGTAGATGCCGACCTCGTCGGCCGCTCGCTCGAAGGCATCGTCCCCGGTGTGCAGCCGTTCGGCGTTGCCGATGTAGGCCGCGGCCATGCGGCGACCGCCGTAGTAGACGGCGTAGTAGTCGCCGCTGAGCACGTTCTCGCTCAGTTCGATGTAGCCGGTGAACGAACCGCTTTGCAGCGTGCCGTCGACCTCGCGAAGCGGTGTCTCGTTCGTATAGTATTTCGCCCGCGGCTCGCCGCCACGTTCTTCCATCGTACAGAGTAAGGGGAGTGACGGGTGGGGTGCCTCGTACCGAGTGCCCGAGGCAGTCTCGAAGTCCGCAATGTCGCCATCGATGATGCCGACGATGCGGCCGTTGAGCATAAAGAGCCACGTGCCCGTCGCCGATACTGCACCGGAGAAATCACCATCAGCGAGATCGGAGAGACCGTCGAAACCGCCGTTGAATGGGCGGGAGTCCCACTCCTCGACGCGCTCTTGCGTGCGCGAGTCCATACGTCAACAAGCGGGAACCACACCAAATACGTTTCGCCTAGACGACCGCGCTATTTTCTATATCTTCGATTCTGCGTCCTCGGCGAGTTCCTTCATCCGCTTGCCGATCCGACCGGCGCTCGAGAACTCGTCTTCGCTCATGGCGCTCGCGAGCGCGTTGCCGAGGACGAAGACCGCGTGTTTGTGTTCGCTCTTTGATTTGTGGACGTGCGAGGGGTCGACATCGAGCTGTCGGTAGTGATCGAACAGCGTCTCGTCGACCTCCTCGCGCTCCGAGAAGTACTCCATGATGACGACGAGTTCTTCGTGAAGCTCGAGGAGTTCGTCTTTATGCATACCCACGTGTAAGAACGGTTTCGATTTAAGCGTTGTGTGGCCGACGGTCGCAATAACGACCGGGAGCGCTCAGTGGGCCGATACGTCCGGTTCGCTGTCAGCCCGACGAGAGACGGTGAGTGCCAGCGAGAGGATCCAGCCGCCGAACGCGAGGGCAGCGACGAATTCGGGGACGGCGAACCACGTTCCGGTATCGATTGCACCGCCGAGGGACACCAGCCAGCCCAGCCACGCAACAGGGTGGACGATTCCGAGCCAGAATGAGGTGACCGCGAGACGGCCATCGCCGGCCAGCGCCGCACCGGTACCGTATATCCACCCCGCAAACGGTGCCACGCCGAACACGGTCAGTGCCGCGAGGCCGTGCAAACTCGTCTCGAGGTAGAGGGTCGTGTGTTCGAGGAAGAAGATCCCGACGCCGATCATCCCGACGACGGCGACCGCGAGTAGCGCGACGCCGACGCGCTCGAGGCGATTTCGACTCTCGAGCCACAGCCGCCACGCGAAGGGGAAACCGAGCAGTCCGCCGACGATCAGTCCACCGTTGAACAGGAGAAACGTCGGCGCGCCGTATCGACCCATATCGGAAAGCGCCCGTCCGTGCCACGTGAACGTCTCGGGCGGTGCAACGATCGTGGCGAGCACGATCGCACCCAGTGAGACGATCGGCCCGGCGAACCCACAGTACGTCGCGATCCGTCTCCTGGTCGCCATAGCCCTGACTCGCATGTGAACATCAATCAACGTGACTATTCGGATCGATGATTCTGGTGAGAGCGAACGGTTGTGCAGTCGAAAGCGATCGTGTAGATGAAAGCAGCCGTGTCAAACCGATTCGGGGACGGCCGACAGAAACGGGTCTCGAACGACAGATCCGAACAGACAGGCGAGGGCCGCTGGAAGACGAAAGGGGGAGGAGTCCTGACTCGACGCTCAGAGTTCGACGCCGCTGGGGATGAGACTGTGTTGCCGGAGCAGGCTCCCCTCGTCGTCGTAGACGAGAAACGTTCGTTTCTCGTAGTCGACGAACGAGTCACCGTCGAGCGTGATCTCGACCGCGTACCGGCCCTCGTCGTCAGCGGCATCGCCGTACCCGCGCGCGGCCTGAATGAACTGGAGGACGTCGGCGGCGTCCTCGTTGAGTTCGAGAATGAACTCGCCGGTGATACGATTAGTAACGCTCACTACCCCCGCAGTGTCGTCCGCTAGCGGCCCCTGTAATCGGAGGGCTACGTCCGTTTCGCTCGCCTCGAGAACGTCGCCGCCGGGACCGGTCAGGCGCTCGCGAAGCATCGTCGCCGGGCCGGTGAAATCGATCGATACCACGGGCTTTTTGGGTTCGCCGCCGGTCTCGACCCAGTCAATATGAGTGACATCTAACGTGAAGTGCTCGCGCCTCATTCCGTACCTGTTGCTTCGGACTCCCGCGGTATGAACGTAACGCACGGCAAATTATGTAAGCGGCCGTAATTCGAAGCGCAATTCATCAATAGTGGTTGATAATTCGCCACGATATCGTGAGCACGGCGATTCGTCACACTGACTCGAAGCGGGCAATCTACACGTCGGTCGGCCGTCTCCTTTATGCCAGTCGCGTCCGGACGTGTCACGAAACCCGCGATCGATGGACTCCTCAGATCACAACGGCTCGGGCGGAGCGAGAACCAACGGCGAGAGCAACGTCGGCACCCGCCTATCCGATGATTCCGCGGCTACTGACACCGACGGTTCGGATGTGGCCGCCGGCGACCGACTCGAGTCGACGATCGACGCCGCTCGGCGCACGCTCCGACGGTTCGTCGAGACCCTCCGGGGGTCAACCGTGGACATTGGCGCCTACGAGCCAAGCAGTCACGGTCCGCTGGTCACGTTCGACGACCCCCAGGGGCTCGAGGAGATCGACCGCTACTGGGTCGACGCGCCGTTTTCGTTCGTCTCGATCGGCTACGACCACGACGCCAGCGAACACCGGTACCGGACCGTCGAACCGACGCTCCGCGACGAGGAGGCGGTCCTGCTCGAGACGCTGCTCGAAGACGTTCGCGATCCACTGTTGTACCGCGAGGACGAGGGCAACGACATCGAATCGCTGCTCCGGGAGACGATCAGGGAGTTTCTGGCGCACTACGGGGCGGAGATCGACACGGCGACGTTCTACCGCCTGTTTTATTTCATACACCGGGACTTCCGGGGGTACGGCCCGCTCGACCCGATCATGCACGACCCGCACGTCGAGGATATATCCTGTGACGGCTACGAGTTGCCCCTCTTCGTCTACCACGACGAGTATACCGACATCGCGACGAACGTCTCCTTCGAGAAGGCCGCACTCGATCGGTTCGTCGTCCGGCTGGCCCAACACTCCGGCCGACACATCTCCATCGGCGACCCGATGGTCGAGACGACCCTCCCCGACGGCTCCCGGGCCGAACTCGCGCTGGGCGAGGAGGTGACGCCGCGTGGCTCGGCCTTTACGATCCGGAAGTACGCTGACGAACCGTTCACGCCGATCGATCTGCTCGAGTACGGCACGTTCGACGTCGAACAGTTGGCCTACCTCTGGCTCGCGATCGAGCACAACAAGAGCCTGCTCTTCGCGGGCGGCACCGCGTCGGGGAAGACGACCAGCATGAACGCCATCTCGATGTTCATCCCGCCTCGATCGAAGGTGGTGACGATCGAGGACACCCGCGAACTCCAGTTATCTCACGACAACTGGCTCTCCTCGATCACGCGCGAGCGAGTTCACGAGGGAACCGACGTGACGATGTACGACCTGTTGCGATCCGCGCTCAGGCACCGCCCCGAGTACATCATCGTCGGCGAGGTCCGCGGCGAGGAAGCGATGACCCTCTTTCAGGCGATGAACACCGGCCACACGACGTACTCGACGATGCACGCCGATTCGGTGCAGACGGCCATCAACCGGCTCGAGAACGAGCCGATCAACGTTCCCCGGTCGATGGTCCAGAGCCTCGACGTGCTCGCGGTGCAGACGCTGACGCGAACGGGCGATCAGCGCGTGCGCCGGAACAAGGTCCTCGCGGAGATCGAAGGCGTCGACCAGCGGACCGGCGAACTCGATTACTCGACGGCTTACACGTGGAACGGCGAGACCGACAGTTTTCGGAGCGCCGGCAGCAAGCTCCTCTCGGAGATCCGGGACGAACGCGGCTGGAGCCAACAGGAGCTACTAACCGAACTCGCGAACCGAAAGCGGTTCCTCGAGTACCTTCAGGCAAACGGTATCGCCGACTACCGCCGCTTTACTGCGCTCGTCAACGAGTACTACAGCGACCCAGATCGGATCCTCGAGACGATCGCGGACGAAACTGCGGCCGACGTGGAGGATACCGCGGACAATGTGGACGTCGCTGCTGACGATATGGCCGTTGCTGCGGACGACGTAGACGATGCGACGAACCGGGCTGCTGCTGCGGACGGGACCGCCGATGAGCCGACCGGTGACGACGATAGCGGTCCCACCCGCCTCGATTCGGGAAGTGCAAACGGATCGATCGGAACTGAGAGCGACGACGCTCGAGACCGATGAGACTCGTCACCGTCGGTCCGCTGGCGTTCGCGCTGCTGCTCTGTGCGCTGGTCGTGATCGCCAGAGACGCCGACCGCGTCGATCGGGCCATGAGCCGGATCGCGATCCAGCTCTTCGGGAGCACTGTCGATGCGGTCCGCGGCGAGCGCCCGGACAGGCAAGCGGCGTTACGAGCCGCACGGGTTCCGACGACCGGCCGCGATTACGGGTCGAAGACGCTACTGTACGCCGCCATCACCGCCGTCGCCGGCTCGATTCTCGGAATCTACGCGATCTGGGGCCTCCTCGTTCTCCTCTCGATCGATCCCGACACGCTGCGGGCGGCGCTCCCGGACCCGCTCGGGTTCCTCGCGGCCATGGGCGGGCTCCCGTCCCTGTCGCTGGTCGAACTCGTGGTCCTCTTCTGTGGTTCCGCGCTCACGCTCGGGGCCGTGGCCGGCTACGCCACCTACTGGTTCCGATGGTGGTATCCGGGGTACGTCGCTGATGCCCGCGCCCGACGGATCGAGGCAGGATTACCCGCGCTGGTCGCCTTTATCTACGCGCTCTCGCGGAGCGGCATGGCGTTCCCAGCGGTCGTCCGCGTCGTCGCCGATCAGCAGGACACCTACGGCGAGGCCGCCGCGGAGTTTTCGGTCGCACTCCGGAGCATGGACACGTTCGGCACCGACGTCATCACCGCCCTCCAGACGATGGGGCGGCGCTCGCCCAGCCCGCAGTTCCGCGAGTTCACCGAGAACCTCGTCAGCGTCCTCCAGAGCGGGCAGGGGCTCTCGCCGTTCCTCGAGCGCCAGTATCAGGACTACCGCGAGGACGCCGAATCCCAGCAGGAAAGCGCCCTCGATCTGCTCGGGACGCTGGCCGAAGCCTACGTCACGGTGCTGGTCGCGGGGCCGCTCTTTCTGATCACCATTCTCGTCGTCATGGGGATCGCCGGCGACGACACGTTCGGGCAGTTACGGCTGTTCGTCTACCTCGTCTTGCCCCTGGCGAACGTCGGCTTCATGGTGTATCTGAGTACGGTGACCGACAAGCTCGACCCCAGCAACGGGGTCGCCAGGGAGTCGCCCGCCGTCGACGCGCCGTCCGTCAATGCGGCTCCCTCCGGCGTCGAACAACGGGCTGACGGCGGGCGCGGAACGGAGAGGGATGCCGCCACCGGGCCGACCCCGACTCCGCACCCGAACGTCGAACGGGTGCGGTACTACCGCCTGCTGGCCGGGATCCGCGATCGGTTCGGCCACCCGATTCGAACGCTCGTCGAGCGGCCGACGCTCACGCTCGCGATCACCGTCCCGATCGTGCTCGGAGCACTGGTCGGTCAGCTCCCGACGGCGCTCGAGGGCGGGTTCGACGCGACGGCGGTCGACGACACCGTCGCCGTCGGGGCTTTCGGAGTCCTGACCATCTTCGCGATCGCCTACGAACTCCACCGTCGCCGGCTCGCGGCGATCGAAGGCGCGGTCCCGGATCTGCTCGATCGACTCGCCAGCGTCAACGAGGCCGGCCTGTCGATCGTCGCGTCGATCGGCCGCGTTCGAGGGTCCGATCTCGGGCCGCTCGGTCCCGAACTCGACCGGATCTGGAACGACATCCAGTGGGGTGCCGATCTCCAGACGGCGCTCGGCCGATTCGAGGGTCGCGTCGGTACCCGTTCGATCTCCCGGGTCGTCACCCTGCTCACCGAGTCGATGAAGGCCAGCGGCAACCTCGAGACCACCCTCCGAATCGCCGCGCGGCAAGCGGCGGCGGATCGCCGTCTCGAGCGCGAGCGCAAGCAGGCGATGGTCGAGTACATGGTGGTCGTCTACGTCTCGTTTCTGGTCTTCCTGTTCATCATCGCCGTGCTCGCCGGCTATCTGATCCCGAACCTCCCGACCGGGGGTGCGGAGCTACCCGCCGCGTCCGGCTCCGGAATCAGCGGCCTGAGCGGGTTCTCCCAGGTCAGTGCCGACGCCTACGCCATGCTCTTCTACCACGCGACCCTCGTTCAGGGAACGTTCTCGGGGTTAATCGCCGGCCAGTTGAGCACCGGGGATGTCGGAGCGGGCACGAAACACGCCGCCGCCATGATCGGGCTCTCCGTGCTGGTCTTCGCGATTTTGCTCTGACCGGCAGCCCCGCGGGAGCCGCGGCGGACTCGCCATCCGCCCGACGACTGTGGTGTCGATGTAGAAACGCTTTAGTCCCCGACGACGGAAGCGGTAGTGGGAAGCGCACGGCCGCAAATCCGACTGTGTCACCCCCTCTTTCGGGTGGCTTGGGATTGCGGAAGTGCACGGCGAGAGCCACGTACTGTCGGACAGCGCGACTCCCGACGCGGGAGCAGTGACTGTCGCTCGACAGACGACACTCGCGGTCAGTGCGATTCCTATCCTCAACCAATGGCACGAATGCACACCCGCCGTCGCGGCTCGTCCGGTTCGGACAAGCCGTCGGCAGACGAACCGCCGGAGTGGAGCGACGTCGACTCGGACGATATCGAAGCCCGAGTCGTCGAACTGGCAGAACAGGGCCACGATCCCAGTCAGGTCGGGATGAAGCTGCGTGACGAAGGCGTCACCGGCACGCCCGTCCCGGACGTCAAGTTGGCGACCGGGAAGAAGATTACCGAGATCCTCGAGGAGAACGACGCGAAATCGGAGTTCCCCGAGGACCTCCGGAACCTCATGATCCGTGCCGTGCGCCTGCGCGAGCACGTCCGTGAGAACCAGCAGGACTTCCAGAACAAGCGCGCCCTGCAGAACACCGAAGCGAAGGTTCGCCGCCTGGTCAAGTACTACCGCGGCGACGAAATCGCGCCCGACTTCCAGTACTCCTACGAGGTCGCGACCGAGCTGCTCGAACTCGAGGACGAATAACCCGCATGTCCACCGAGGGTCGATCCGCCGAGCCGGCGTCCGCCACGAGCGCACTCGAGAGCGCCGGCTTCGTCCGCCTGATCGCCCGCGCCGACGGCGACGCACTCGCTGCGAGCGGCCTCCTCGCGAGCGCCCTCGCCGAGCGCGAGACGCCGTACCAGGTGACCGTCGGCCGAACGATCGCGGAGCGATCCGAGCGCGTCCCGGCCTCGAGCGACGAGGACGACGCCACGATCCTCGTTGGCGCCGCCGATGCGGCCGGGACGGACGATTTCGTCCGGCTCGCGGCCGCGAGTCGACCGGCGACGCTGGAAGCCGTCGATCTCGTCCGCGAGATGGGTGCGACGCCGGATCCGGTGCTCGCACTCGCCGGCGTCGTCGCCGGCGGGAGCGAACCCGGTGCCGGCGAGAGCGAGTGGCTCCTCGAGACCGCGCGCGAACGCGGCCTCGTCGAACAGCGACCGGGCGTCGCGGTGCCGACCGCCGATCCGGTCGACGGACTCGCGTACTCGACGCGCCTCCACGCACCGTGGTCGGGCGATCCCGACGCAACGCACGAAGCGCTCGCGGACGCAACCGATGGCGACCCCGTCGACTTCGATACGGACGATCACCGTGCGATCGGCTCGCTGGTTGCACTCGACGTGGTCGGAGCCGACGGAGCGGCCGACGCCGCCGCGTCGTCGATCGGACGCGCACTACGGCCGTACGCCACGCCCGAAGGCCCCTTTGCGACGCTCAGCGGCTTCGCCGACGTGCTCGAGGCCCTGGCCCGAACCGAACCGGGCACGGGAACGGCACTCGCGATGGGACACGACGTCCTCGAGGCGGCACTCGATGCCTGGCGCGAGCACGGACGCCGTGCTCACGCTGCGCTCGCGGACGCCTCGACCGGACGATACGACGGCCTGTTCGTCGTCGGGATCGACGACGGTCCCGTCGAAGCGGTCGCACAGATTGCGGCGGCCTACCGGTCACCGGAGTCGGCCGTTCTCGCCGTCAACGAGGGACACGGTCCCTCGAGCAATCGGACGCAGTCCGATGACGGAAACGACGAGGCTGCCATCGCGACCCGAGACGCCGATCCTCTCGGCGCGACCGTCGAGGGCGTCGCTCGTGAACTCGAGACCGGCGCGACCGACGCGGACTCGGAGACGGCTGCCGACGCCGGCACTGCCGTCGAGTACGACGTCGGCCACCGGCGCGGCTACCTTCGCTACGACCCGGACGTGGACAAATCGACGATCATCGCAGCAGTGAGGGAGTTCCGATGAGCCGACGCGCGACGATCAGGACGGACCACGAGGACGCGGCCCTCATCGCGCGGGCGCTCAGCCCGGACAACACCGACGAGATGTCGACGACCGTCGAGCGCGACGGTGAGACGACAGACGCGGATGACGACGAGACAACGGCAGACGCCGCAGGCGACGAGACGCCAGCGGACGCGACCGACGGGACGGCGGGCACGATCGTCACGCGGATCGACCGCGAGACGACGAGCGGTCTCCGATCGACGGTCGACGACTACGTCGTCAACCTCGAGGTCGCGATCGACGTGATGTTGCAGGCACGGACAGTACAGCACGCGGAACCGACGGACACGGGACCTGTGTCCGAACGCGGTAGCGACTCAACACACGATACAACACAATGAGTGAACGATCAGTTTCACGTGCGAAACAGGAGAAGCGGTGGTACACCGTCCTGGCACCCGAGCAGTTCGACCGCCAGGAACTCGGCGAAACCCCCGCTGACGAACCGGAAAAGGTCTACGACCGAACCATCGAAACGACGCTCGGCGACCTCAACAACAACGCCAGCGAGAACAACACGAAGCTCACCTTCAAGATCACCGACGTGGGGAGCGACAGCGCGTACACGGAGTTCGTCGAACACTCCCTGACGCGGGACTACCTGCGCTCGCTGGTCCGCCGCGGTGCCTCGAAGATCGAGGCCTACGTCACCGTCCTCACGACGGACGACTACCGCGTCCAGATCCAGCCCGTCGCCTTCACGACGAAAAAGGCCGACGCGAGCCAGGAGAAGGCCATCCGCGAGCAGATGGTCGCAATGATCGAAGAGGCCGCCGAGGAGCGCTCCTTCGAGGAGATCATCGACAGCGTCGTCGAGGGACATCTCTCCTCCGCGATCTACGGCGAATCCAAGACGATCTACCCGCTTCGCCGCGTCGAGATCCAGAAGGCCACCCTCGAGGCACACCCCGAGGAAGTCGCCGAAGAGGAAGCAACTGCGGTCGACGTCGACGACGAAGACATCGCTGCGGACGACTGATTTCGACGGCGAAATCGATCGGTTCTCGCTGACACGCCGTTTTATCCGCTCGGGGATTCGGAGCGACCCCGCACCGCTCACGGCGACCGAGAGCCGCAGCGATCGCGGAGCGCATCCAGACGGGCCGCCGATGGCGAACTCGAGAGCGTCGCAGTCGCTCCGAAAGCAGTTGCTGCGGCGGATCTAACCGCGCGTATCGAGGTGCGTTAGGCTAAATCGGTGTCAGAGATTTCGAACCGTGCTCCGCCCGCGTCGCTCTCGGTCACTCGAACGTCCCAGCCGTGAGCCGCGACGATTTCGGCGACGATGTGGAGACCGTAGCCGGTACCCGCTTCTCGCGTCGAGTAGCCGCGTTCGAACGCCCGGTCACGCTCCGCGGCGGGAATTCCGGGGCCGTCGTCCGCGACTGCGAACCCCGACTCGGTCCGTTCCACCGTCACTGTCACGTCCGGGCCAGCGTGGTCGATCGCGTTCCGGAAGATGTTTTCGAGAAGTTGACAGAGACGGCCGTAATACGCGGTTACCGCACAGAGATCGTCCGCTATCACGAGATTCGCGGACACGGACTCGTCGCTCGCGATGGTCCACGCCGCATCGATCGCCGCGGAAAGGGAAACCGCTTCAGTCTCCCCGATAGCGTCCCCTTCCCGAGCGAGATAGAGCACGTCGTCGATGATTCGTTCCATCCGATCGTGAGCCTCTTCGATCCGGTCGAACTGTTCCGGCAGTCCCTCCTGGCGCGCGAGGGCGAGATACCCCTGCGCGACCGTCAACGGATTGCGGAGATCGTGTGACACGACGCCGGCGAACTCCTCGAGACGCTCGTTCTGTCGCAGCAGCTCCTGCTTGCGTTCGATTTGCTCGAGCGCCGATTCGATGTTTGCGGCGAACACCTGTCCCAGCGAGAGTTCGGCCGCATCGAACTCGCTCGGGGTTCAGAGCCCGCGATGAAAATTCCGTGCGTTCCGATCGGGAGGTGGATTTCACTTCGAATCGGCGTCTGCGGGTTATAGACGTCGGGATCTGCGTGGACGTCTTCGACGATCGCCGCCTCCCCGGTCCGATAGACGCGCCACGCGATACTCTCCCCCTCGGCGAACACGGGCACGTCCCCGATAATTTCGCGCGTCCTGTCGGTCGCAGCGACCGGGACGAGACCGCGCTCGTCCTCGTAGAAATGAATCGCGTTCGCACTGAATCCGAGAATATCCGACGCCGCACAGATAGCGATATCCGCGACCGCCTCCCGCGTCTCACCTGCCATCATCTCGCGCGTGGTTTCGTGGAGAGCACGAAGCTGCTCGGCGCGTTCCGATTGAGAACCGTTACTCACACGACCACATTCTGCCGGAATATCATAAATGAGACGGCCGGTTTGCGACCGGTTCTCGACCGGAAACCGATTTCTCGAGGCGATCGACTGCCCGAAAATCGGGAACGCGACTTTCGGCCGAGCGTGAGTGTGAGGCCAGCCGGTACCGTATCGATCGTGTGACGGCCGATCCAGAACGAGCGGACGCGTTCCGATCACCGAGCCCGTTTCCAGCCACTGCTGTCCGACTTCGAGTTCCTCTCAAAGCTCGAGTTCTTCGGCCGACTCCACGTCGAATCGGGTCACCGTGGGCTCACCGGCGAGCAGTTCCGGTAACGCCGTGGAGAACTCCTGGAAGTGGTCTGATTGGGCGTGTGCGCCGAACGCCGCCTCGTCTTCATACTGTTCGAAAAAGCGGACGAGGTTCGGATCGGAGACGTCCGTGGTCGCCCGGTAGTCGATTATCCCCTCTTCTCGCTGTGACTCGATGACGAGTTCCTCGATCAATTCGAGCGCGTCGTCGCGCCGGTCAGGGTCGATCGGGAAGCTCGCGTGAATAACGATCATTCCAATGGAATAGTTCGACCGGGAGGGGATAAAAGTAGTCCGCGAGGCTCGAGCCGGCGGCCTTTGGCGGCCGTCACTCCGAAACGACGATTTCGCCAGTCATCTCGGCCCCTTCGTGGGGAATGCAGAAGTATTCGTACGTGCCAGGGATCTCGAAGGTGTGCTCGAACGTCTCTCGCGTCCCGAGTCGGCCGCCGCGGTCGTCCCAAGCGTCGTACGCGGCCGCCTGACTCTCGTAGCCGCCGGACGCGAAATACTCGGCGTCGTCCGGAATGAGCGCTTCGTAGGCCGTGACGGTGTGGTCTGCCTCGCTCGTGTTTTTCCAGATTACCGTGTCGCCGACGGACACCTCGTACTCCGCCGGGAGAAACTCGGTGCGGTTCATCCCGATGTGGCAGTCGTCGCCGGTACAGGGGTCGTCCTCGAGGACGCTGAGCGCGGACGAACAGCCCGCGAGGCCGGTCGAGGCGGCGGTTCCGACGGCAGCGAGATAGGCACGCCGGTGCATACGTAACGGTTAGGAGAGTTGCGGTATAACCGCCCCGGTTCAATCCTCGAACGTGGGAACGCTCTGCAAACGAAAACACGTAAGGTAGCTCCCCGTCGATTCCGGGCATATGCTCCCCCGGTTCGTCGGTCGGCTCGGCGTCGCCGACGCGGTGACGATCGCCAACGCCGCACTGGGGTTCGTCGCGGTCGTCGTCGCGGTCGTCGACATCGATCTGGCAGCCCGGCTAATCCTCCTGGCGGCCATCGCGGATGGCCTCGACGGCATCCTCGCACGTCGCTATGGCGGCACGGACGCCGGCCCGTACCTCGATTCGCTCGCCGACGTTGCCTCCTTTGCCGTCGCGCCCGCCGTTCTCTCTTTCGTCGTCGTCACCGAGGGCCTCGAAATCGATTTCAGCGCGGTCGCCCCCGAACTCCTGCTCGTGACGACGGTCTGTGCGCTGTTCGTCGCGATGGCCGTCACCCGACTCGGAATGTACACCGCTTACGACATCTCCGGTAGCTACACGGAAGGGGTTCAGACGACGCTAGCCGCGACGATCCTCGGTGCAGCGATCCTCGCCGGCGAGACCCAGCCGTGGCTCGTGCTCGCGATCACCGGCGCGTTCTGTTATCTGATGGTCTCGCGGATCCAGTACCCCGACCTGCTGGCTCGAGACGCCGCTATCATGGGCGTCATCCACGCTCTCGCGATCCTCGTTCCCGATTTCGTCGGTCGGACCTTTCCGTACGCCCTCCTGACACTCGGGCTGGCGTACATGGTGCTCAGCCCCTGGCTGTACTGGGGCGACGCCGAGCGGACCGGCGAGGTCGACGTGCATGGAAACGCTTAGGGCCGTGCTGACACGACCGTAGGGTATGTACACTGTCACGCGTCGGCGTCGCCTCGAGGTGGGACGATGAGCGAGGACGAGGCGAACGGTGACGACGGGGCCGTCGAGGACGAACCGGGCGACGACGAGCAGCCCGCCGACCTCGAGGAAATCCGCGGACGACTCGAGGCACTGGCCGCTGATCTCGAGGGACTCGATTCGACCCTCGAAGCGGCCGAGACCGAGGACGACCTCGACGTGGTCGAGGCGGACCTCGAGTCGTTCCGGACCGAACTCGAGCGCATCGAGGTTCCGGAGCCGCCCGAAACCGACGAGGACGAGGCGGACGAAGACGAAGAACCCGCGCCGGAAGAAGAGTTGCAAGAGGAGTACGACGAGATCGAGAGCGATCTCTCGGACCTCGAGTCCGACCTCGAGGAGCAGCGCGGCCCCTACGGCGAGGACGTCGTGAGCGAGATCGACGATGCCAGCGGGACGATCACGGGCACTCGCTGGACCGAAGAGGGCAAGGCTGAACTGATCGAGGCGGTCGATGACTTCCTCGACGAGTTAAACGACCTGCTCGGGAGTTCGGTCACGCTGGTCAATCAGGGCGAGACGGTGCCCGAGCAACTCGACGCGACCCTCGACGACGCGAGCGAGGCCGTCGAGGACGCCGTACTCGACGCCGACGATGACGCCGAAACGATCGCCGGCCTGCTCGAGGCGACCGACGATCTGCAGAGCGGTATCGACGACGCGACCGAGTGGACCGATCTCGAGATCCGCGAGCAGCTCCGCCGCGAGGGCTACTACGACGTGCTCGATCACGTCAAGGACTTCCCGCCGGAGTGGCACGCGCTCAAGGTCCACGAGAAGCAGGGCAACGTCGAGCAGATCCTGCTCGCGCTCGAGACGTTCGACTCCGACTTCATGGAAGAACACTGCATGGAGGCCCTCGTGCGGATGGGTCCCGAGGAAGCCATCGACCCGATGCTCCAGAAGGCCAATCGCCGTGATCAGGCCGCGATGGCCGTCCTCGGGAAGATCGGCGTCGACGACGAGGAGATCGTCGAGACCTTAGTCGATTACGTCGACTCCAACCCGAACCTCCAGCAGCCCGCGTTCCGCGCCCTCGGCGAAATCGGTGCCGCGGACGCGGTCGAACCGATCGCTCAACAGCTCGTCGCCGACGAGGCGGACGTCCGGAGCTGGGCCGCCCGCGCGCTGGGTCTGATCGGCGACACCCGCGCCGTCGAGCCGCTCGCGGACGTCCTCGCGGACGACGACTCCGACCGCGTCCGGGCCAGCGCCGCGTGGGCGCTCAACCGCATCGGCACCCAAGACGCCCTCGAGATCGTCGCCGACTACGACGACGACCGCGCCTACCTCGTGCAGGCCGAAGCTGAGAGCGTTGACCTCGAGCCCGCGGCCTGACGATCGAAATCGCGGAGAGCCGTCTTTTGCTTAGCTTCTATCGTCCGAAAGCAGGAAGGACAATACGACCAGTACTAAATCTCGGCATCCCGGCACTACGGACGGATTTAATCGCGACCAGAACCCGTTGACGCCGATATTTTAAGTAGGGAAAGGCGGCCAGACGGAGCGATGGATCTCCGGCGAGCCGCCCTCGTCACCGTACTCGCCTGCTGTCTCGTTGCCAGTGCAACGATACTCGCTGGGTTCGCGGTCGCCAACGGAACGTCGGGGCGCGAACTGGCCGCCACTCGAGCAGCCCCAGATGGAACACCGAGCCAGTCCGAACTCGTCTGTCCGCCTCGGGCAGGGGACAGGAATTCGACCGCCACTGACACGACGAAGAAACCCCAAATCGTCGGTCTCTACCCGAATCCCACCACCGACGGCAACGCCGGCGAGTTCGTCGTCCTCGCGGTTCCATCCGAAACCCGCCTCGAGACCCTGACGCTCACGGACGGCCACACGACGGCGACACTCCCGAACGAGACGGTCACCGGGAACATCGCCGTGAGTCCGTCCCCGAACGCCACGAAATCGCTGACCGAGCTCCCCGTCCTCGGGCTCGAGGGCCACCTTCAGCTCGCGAACGATGGCGACGACCTGCGACTCCGAAATACGACGACCACGATCGCTTCCGTTTCCTACGACAGCGCGTCGGCAGCCGAACGGTGGTACCGAACGGAGTCGGCCGATGCCGAGGGGGAGAACAAAAGCGGCGGCCAGTGGTGGCCACGAGACGCGACCTGTCTCCCCGTCTCGAGCGCCGAGATCGACGAGGCCACCGCGTTCGTCCTCCCCGACGGCCCCGAGATCCCGCGGGAGACGATCCGGAACGCCGACGATCGGCTCCTGCTGGCCGGCTACACCGTCACTTCGGAGACGATCGCTGCGGACCTCGTCGACGTGGCTGAGCGTGGCGTCGACGTCTCGGTGCTCCTCGAGGCGAGCCCCGTCGGTGGCACGCCGGCGGCGACCGAGGGCGTCCTCGAGACGCTCGCGGCCGGCGGGGTCGACGTTCGCGTGATCGGCGGTGAGGGCGGGCGCTACCGGTACCACCACCCCAAGTACGCCGTCGCCGACGACCGCGTGCTGGTCACCAGCGAAAACTGGAAGCCCTCGGGCGTCGGGGGCGAGAGCAGTCGCGGCTGGGGCGTTCGCTTCGAGGACGAGACGCTCGCAGCCGATCTCGCGAGCGTTTTTCGAGCCGATTTCCGGGGCTGGGACACGGTATCGGGCGACGCCTACCGGGCGAACGCCTCGTTCGTCGATGATACGGAGCAGGGTTTTTCGTCCGACGCCGGGTCCGAGTTCCCGACGACTCACAAGCCTGCGACGGTCCCCGTCGACTCCGCCGAACTCCTGCTCGCGCCGGACAACGCCGAGGGCCGACTGCGGGAGCTACTCGCCGGGGCGGACGATGAAATCCTCGTCATCCAGCCCAGTATCGCCGCCGACGTCTCGTTACTTGAAGCGACCCTCGAGGCGGCCCGCCGTGGCGTCGACGTGAAAATTCTACTCGGATCGGCGTGGTACAACGCGGACGAGAACGAACGGCTCGCGGCCGACCTCGAGCGAATCGCCGATCGAGCGGACCTGCCGCTCGAGGTCCGCCTCGTCGCGGACACCGACCGATTCGAGAAAATCCACGCCAAGGGGGTGGTGATCGACCGGGAGGTCGCGATCGTCGGCAGTGCCAACTGGAACGCGAACTCGCTCGAGAACAACCGCGAGGTGCTCGTCGCGCTCCACGGCGAGCGGGTCGCGAGCTACTACGCCGACGTGTTCGACTCCGACTGGTCGGGCGATACCTGGTCGTTCCCGATCGGACTCAGCGTGGCGGTCGTCGTCGCACTCGCTGCTGCAGCGATTATCGGACGGCGGTACATTCGGTTCGGTGATCAGACGCTGTCCGACCGCACCTGACCGACGGTGACTGTCGCATCGAATCGGCCGTCTCGTGGGTTCCGTCGCTTGAATGAAACGGTGTACTCGGACGGGATTGAGAGAGGGAAAAAGGATTTCTTAATCCGCGTGACTGCCGGCCTCGAGTTCGAGCAGTTCACAGCAGTCCGCTTCGGCGTCGAAACAGTCAGGACATTGCTCGGGTCGGTCGATGATCGTGTCCAGCCGTTCTGCGACGGTGTCGTCGATGACGCTCTCGAGGGCGCGGGCCTCGTCGCGAAACTCCTCGACCTCGAGGACGTTCGCGAGGAACCGCTCGATGATACAGTAGGTCTGGAGGGCATTGTGGGCGCGCTCGAGCCCCTCGTCGGTCAGACTGGCTCCCTTGTACTTCTCGTGGTCGACGAGTTCGCGGTCCTGGAGTTTGCCGATCATCTCGTTGACGCTGGCCGGACTCACCTCGAGCAGATCCGCGAGCGTCCCGGTCGATGCGGGGCCATCCTCGATTCGCTGCGCCAGGTAGATCGCTTTGAGATATTGATCTGCGGTGTTCATGCTCTCCCTCCATTGGGGCCGCCGTGGATCGCGTTCGTGTTGCGCCGGTGTAACTGAATCCGGGAGCCGATACGGGCGTCAGACGGCGAGCCGCTGATAGCGGCCGTCGCGGTCGTCCGTCCCTCGATCATGCTCTGTGCTCCATGATCTCGGTCACTTCCTCGACGCCCTCTTTTTCCTCCTCGCGGATGCTGTACAGCGTCTCGAGTAGCCGATCCCGATCGACGGCGAATCCAGCGTCCGATGCCTCGATCGCGTCGATCAGGTCGTCGTAAAACTTGTAGGCCGTTTCCTCGTTCGCCAGCTGATCGTAGAGAACGCCGTCCGTATCCTCCGGCGGCCCATACTGGGCGTCGACCAGCGCGTTGATCTCCTCGTATCCGACCGTTTCAGCCTCGAGATCGTCGATCAGCGCCTCGAGTCGCTCGCGGTGGTCGGCCGACTCGGCGGCCGCCTCGGCGAGCAACTCCTCCACCTCCTCGTCGAACTCCGCCCGCTCCTGGGGGGGCAGGGACTCGATGTGGTGGGCGGCGCGTGACTCGACGAGTTCCTCCAGTACGACCCCGATCTGTAGCAATCGGGTCAACTGGTGGTCGCTCGAGACACGCTGTCCCAGACTCATATCGTGACAAGAGGGCCGCTGTTACTTAGTCGTCTCGGAGAACGGGCGTCAGAACAAGATCGAAACAGAAGAACGGAAAGAGAGCGGGCGGCGTCTCGGTATACACTGGGCGCGAAGCGCCCTGTTCGTTCGAGGGCCTCGCTAGTCTCGCTGCCGAAGACGTGCACCGATCAGACTCTCGAGGTCGTCACGGAGTTCGTCGACATCGATCTCCTCGAGGACGGGCACGAAGAAGCCCTCGACGAGCATGTTGCGGGCCGAACGTGGGTCGACACCACGGGAGGTCATGTAGAACAGATCCTCCGCGTCGATCTGGCCAACCGTCGCGGAGTGGCTGGCTTCGGTGTCGTGGTTGTTGATGATCAGCTGCGGGGAGGCGTCGGCCTCGCTCTCGTCGCTTAACATCAGCGTGTTCTCGCGCTGGTAAGAGCTCGTGTCCCAGGCGTCGGTGCCGACGTCCTGGACACCCTCGTAGACCGAGCGGGCGACGTCGTCGATGACGCCGCGGGTGACGAGGTCGGCGGTCGTGTGTTCGGCGCGGTGCCAGACCTTCGCGTCGAGGTCGAAGTGCTGATCGTTGTGGCCGTAGAACGCCCCGACGATCTGCGTTTCCGAGCTATCGCCGCTGAGGGTCGTCGACACTTCGGTCTTCGTCAGCTGGGTGCCGAGGTTTCCCTCGATCCAGTCGATCGTCGCGTAGGTGTCGGCGACGCCGCGCTTGACTGTGAAGTTGTAGGCCTCCTCCGAGAGGTTCTGGAGGCTGCCGTACTGGACGTAGCTGTTCTCGCCGGCGGCGACTTCGACGACGCCGCTGTAGTACTGCTCCTCGGCCGCTTCGCCGGTGGACTGGCGCTCGAGGATCGTAACCGAGGACGATTCCTCAGTGACGACGAGCGTGTAGTTGAACAGCGACCGGGAGTTTTGCTCCGTTCGGATGGCGACATCTTCGGCGTCGACGCCTTCTGGAACGTAGACGACCGTCCCGGTGCTGAAGAGGGCGGTCGAGAGCGCCGTCAGGTAGTTCTCCTGGGGGTCTACGGTGGTACCGAAGTGTTCCTTCAGGAGGTCCTCGTGCTCTTGAACCGCGTCGGCCCACGAGAGGACCTCGGCCTCGTCGGGACCGACCTGGTCCTTGTTTTCTGCTGCGTTCAGCGGGTCCACGAGGGACTCGAAGTCCAGTTCGTAGAGGTTCGTCCAGTCCTGACCCGGCGTCCGGATGACGTCGGGCATGTCGAGGTTCTCGAGGGCGTCGAGGGCCTCGAGACGGATCTCGAGGAGCCACTCGGGCTCGTCTAAGTCGCCGCTGATTTCGCGTACCTGTTCTTCGGTCAGATTGGCGTGTACCTGTGTTCCTGCGCTCATATTATCCGAGGCTCCCCTCCATCTCGAGTTCGATGAGGCGGTTAAGTTCGACCGCGTACTCGATCGGCAGTTCCTCCGTGATCGGCTCGATGAAGCCGGCGACGATCATCTTCTTGGCGTCGTCGTCGTCCAGTCCGCGCGACTGGAGGTAGAAGATGTCCTCATCGCCGATCTTGCCGACGGTCGCCTCGTGAGCGACGTCGACCTTCGACTCCTCGATCTCCATGTACGGCATGGTGTCCGACGTGGACTCGTTGTCGAACATCAGGGCGTCACACTCGACGGCGGTGCTCGAGTTCTCGGCACCGTCGGCGATGTGGACGAGGCCGCGGTAGTTGGTGCGGCCGCCGTCCTTGGCGATCGACTTGGATTCGATGGTCGAACTCGTCTCGGGCGCGTTGTGGTAGACCTTCGCGCCGGTGTCGATGTCCTGACCCTCGCCCGCCAGGGCGATGGTGATGTGGGTGTCTGTCGAGCCGCGACCCTTGAGGATCGTACACGGGTAGAGCATGGTCACTTTCGATCCCATGCTGCCCGAGACCCACTCCATCGTGCCGTTTTCCTCGACGATGGCGCGCTTGGTATTCAGGTTGAACGTGTTCTTCGACCAGTTCTGCACGGTCGAGTACTGAACGTGTGCGTCCTCGCCGACGAAGACCTCGACGCCGCCCGAGTGGAGGTTGTGGGTCCCGTACTTGGGTGCGGAACAGCCCTCGATGTAGTGAACCTCAGAGCCTTCCTCGGCGATGATGAGCGTGTGCTCGAACTGCCCCATCCCTTCCGAGTTCATCCGGAAGTAGGCCTGCACTGGCATCTCGACGGTGACGTCCTCCGGGACGTAGACGAACGATCCGCCGGACCAGACGGCTCCGTGCAGCGCCGCGAACTTGTTGTCGCTTGGCGGCACGCAGGTCGTCATGAAGTGCTCTTTGAGGATTTCGGGGTGCTCCTGAACGGCCTTGTCCATGTTGCAGAAGATGACGCCCTTCTCCTCCCACTGCTCCTGCATGTTCTGGTAGACGACCTCGGACTCGTACTGGGCACCGACGCCGGAGAGTGCGTTCTTCTCGGCTTCCGGAATGCCCAGTTTGTCGAAGGTGTCCTTGATCTCGTCGGGCAGCTCCGTCCAGTCGTCGACGCCTTCGCGCTTGTCGACGTCCGGGCGGATGTAGGGGATGATCTCTTCGACGTCCAGTTCGGAGAGATCGGGCATGCCGGGCCAGTCGGACGGCATCGGCATATTCTGGTACTGCTCGAGCGCGCGAAGACGCCGCTCGAGCATCCAGTCGGGCTCGTCCTTGTCGTCGGAGATCATGCGGATGACCTCCTCGGTCAGGCCCTTCCCGGATCTAACGGCGGAGTTCTCTTCTTTCTTGAACTCGAACCGGGCCTCAGTGTCTGTCTCTTTTAGGTGGTCTTGATCGGAACTCATTGGTTGATGTAGTTGTGTTTACGGCTGTAGCGTTATTACGGTTGTTCTAGTCAGATTCGGTTACGCGGTGCCGTAGACTTCCTCGCGGACCCAGTCGTACCCCTTGTCCTCGAGCTTCTCGGCGAGCTCCGGCCCGCCGCTCTTGGCGATTCGACCGTCGATCATCACGTGGACGTGATCGGGCTCGACGTAGTCGAGGATGCGCTGGTAGTGAGTGATCTGGAGGATCCCGGTGCCCTGTTCGTCGCGCAGCGCGTTGATCCCGTTCGAGACGTCCTGCAGTCGATCGATGTCGAGCCCGGAGTCGATCTCGTCGAGGACGGCGACCGAGGGCTCGAGGATGGCGGCCTGAAGCACCTCGTTTTGCTTCTTCTCCCCGCCGGAGAAGCCGGCGTTGAGGTAGCGCTGGGCGAACTTCTCGTCCATCTCCAGCTGTTCCATCTTCTCCTGGAGAATCTGCTGGAACTCGGCGACACCGACCTCGCCTTCGTCGACGTTCCCTTCCATCGGCGAAGTCTCGAAGCCTTCATCGTCTTCCTCTTCGACTGCTTCCTCCTCGTCCTCGAAGAGCTCCTCGCGCTCCTCGATCTTGGCGTTCAGTGCCGTTCGGAGGAAGTTCGTCATCGTGACGCCCTCGATCTCGGCCGGATACTGGAAGCCCAGGAAGATGCCGAGCGCGGCGCGCTCGTTGGGCTCGAGGTCGAGCAGGTTCCAGGTTCGCTGGTCCTCGTCGATATCGATATCCTCGCCGAACTCCTCGTCCTCCAGGTGGAGCAGGACTTCGCCGTCGGTGACCTCGTAGGCCGGGTGGCCGGCGATGACCTTCGCCGTCGTCGACTTCCCGGAGCCGTTCGGCCCCATCAGGGCGTGAATTTCGCCCGACTGTACTTCGAGGGAAACGCCCTCGAGGATCGTCTCGTCGCCCTCCGCCACTTCCGCGTGTAGGTTGTTTAGTTCGAGGCGTGCCATAGTATTCTGTCGTCTTGACCAAGGGGCGTTCGCCCCATAACGTTTTCGTGTTCGATTGGATGCGGTCCGATTTCAAGAAAATTATTTTTCGTTTCGGAAACCCACAGGCTCGAGCACAGTGGGGTTCATTCGGGCAATCGCGGAAACGACGGCGGCGCTCGCTTCGAGGTCGTCACCGACCGACTCACATGAAGCTGTCGAGGCCCTTTTGCTCCTGCCCGTTTTTCACTTCGTCCCACGAGATGTCGAGTGCCTCGAGGATGCGTTCGATCGGCCCCTGCAGCGTCTTCTCGAGCATCTTGTCGTAGTCGACCTCGAACTCCTCGGGGATCTGGTCTTCGTACTCGAAACAGATGACGTCGGGATCGCGCTTGAACGCGCCGTAGAGCGGGTCGGTGCGGGCGTCGAACCCTTCCTCCGCCTCGAGTCGTTCGAAAAACGAGGGATCGACGCGGTCGAGGTAGAGCCGCTTGGGTTTGCTCCCGCGCTGGAAGTTAGTCCCTAGCAACAGGTTGGCGTACTTCGCGCCGCGGACCTGCGCCGTGTCGGTATCGTAGTTGTCCAGTCGCTTGCCGATACCGCCCGGAATCGCGATATCCTCGAGCGAGATGTCACCGTCCAGAACGTCCTCGATGATGCCGTTGACGTACTCCTTCGCGCCTTCGATATCGCCCTCGCGGACGATCATCTCGATGACGCGGTGCTGGACCTCCTTGGTGATCGGGGCGATATCCGAACGCTGGTACTCGAAGCCGACGATATCGACGTTGTTGACGTCCTTACCTTCCTTCCAGGTGATGTGACCCGCGTAGCGTTTCTTCTTGCCGGCCTGGAAGAATCGGCGGTAGAGCTTCTCGAACTCGATCTGGAAGCGGTGTTCCTCCGCATTCAGGTCATCGCGCGCGAAGTCATCGTAGCGGCCGTTGATGTACTCCTCAATCTCGAAGGACTGTTCGATTGCATCCTCTTTCGACACGTCGGGGCCGAGCTCGAGCATGACGCTGTCGGTGTCCCCGTACGCAACGGTGTAGTCCAGCTCGCCTGCAGCGGTGTCCGTAAACTCGATCACTTCACGACCGGTCGCGGTGATCGCGGATGCCGCGTCCTTATCGTAGAGCCGAAATTGTTCCCACCCCGACACCCCGTAGAGCGAGTTCATGATGACCTTCACCGCGCCCTGCTGTCGGTCGTACTGCTCGTACTCCCGAGTACCGGGTTCGTACTCGTTACGCTGGGATTTCTTCTCTTCGCGTTCGGCGAGCAGTTCGTTGATCATCTCCCGCATGACGCCGTCGGGCTCCTTGCGGAAGTGGGTCGGTTCGGGCCTGGTCGGCGCGACGTAGGTCTCCCCGTCGTACTCCGACGGATCGACTCGCGTCTCTGGCGAGGCGTTGATCGTCGTCATGCACATCGGGTACAGCGACTTCAGGTCGAGCACGGTGACGTTTTCCTTGACGCCCGTGATCGGCTCGAACACCGCGCCGCCCTCGTACTCCTCGCCGGCCTCCTGTTGGCCTTTCGAGGGCAGCGCGAACCGCCCGTAGGCCTCGTGGAGGACGTACATGTCGACCGCGTCGCCCGGCGTCGGCGCGTCCTCGAGTTTACAGCCGACGAAGGAACGCACCTCGTCCCAGAAGGTGACGATTTCCTGCTGGCGGTCGAGTTCGACGCACAGTTCCACGTCCCGGAGGTTGTATTCGAGCAATCTCGTCGGATCGCCCTCCCAGAGGTCGCCGATGTCGCCGGCGTACCGTTCCTTGCCGACGCCCAGTTCGGCCTCGCCGACCGCATCCAGCCGATAAGAGTCGAGTTCGGAGAAGACTGTCCGCTGGTAGGCATAGAGCAGGTCGAAGACGATCCGGCCCTTGATGTCCGGGCCGCCCCAGTTGCTGCGCCAGACCTCGTCGACCCGAGAGAGCTGGTCGATAGAGAGGTCGTACTCGTGGTGGGGACCCGACAGTTCCTCGAGGCGGTCGAGGAAGTAGGGCGCGTCGAAGTCCTCGAAGTTCCAGCCTGTGAGGATGTCGGGATCAGTGGTGTCGATGTACTCGATAAAGGCCTCGAGCATCGCCTCCTCCTCCTCGAAGCACCGGACCTCGTGGTCGATCGCGCCCTCGATGGGGTCGTAGCCGTCGATTTCGGTGGGGATCTCGCCGTCGCCGATTGGGGCCTCGTAGAGCCACATGATGTACTCGTCATCGTAGGAGTCGTGGCTCGTCAGACAGACGATCGGCTCCTCGCCGTCCTCGGGGAATCCCTGTCGGTCGTCGACCTCGATGTCGAACGTGTTCACGCGGGGGTCGGCGTCGACATCGGCCGCCTCGACTTCGGTGTGGGGGACGACCAGTGAATCGTCGTCCGCGCGTCGCTCCGGTACCCGAATGCCGCTCCGGATATCCTTGTCGATCAGGAACCGGTTCGGGAATAGGATGTCGGCCTCGAAGTGATCGAAGTCGTCGCGGATCTGCCCGACGTCTCGGGGCGTTTGGCCGAGGATCTTGGTGAGTTTCTCGCCCCGAATGCTCTCGTAGGGCTCGCCGTCCGCGTCGTACTCTTCGCTGCCGGTGAGCCGGTCGTACTGCTCCTCGGGCGGTCGATCGAGCGTCTCCGTCGGCGCGTAGAAGTACGGCTGGAAGCCGACGACCTGCACGTGCTCGAGTTCGTTCTCGGAGGTCCGCCCGAACACGTGCATGATCGGTCGCTCCTCGTCGCCGTAGCCGGCGATCGTGTAGTCGACCTGCATCACGGCGAGCTCGAGTTCACCCTCGGGTTCGGGGAGGGTCTCCTCGACGACGTCGATCACCTCTGCGGCGTTCGATCCGCCGTTACCGGCGATGGCAACCGCCTCTTCTGCCGGCCGGTCGTCGGTCTCCTCGGAGTCGCCGCCGAACTCCGTGAGTCCGGTCTGGCCCGCCTCAGTCATGATAGCGAGATTTGCAGTCGGCGAATAAAAACCCCTGCAATCCCCGCCCGCGAGCGGTATCACACGGGGTGCGCTTGACTGCTGCGACGGGAGCACTCGAGTGCTGTGACCGACACAAGGGAGTGGACGGTGCGACCACGATCCACTCAGAGACCGACGTTGTCCCTGTAGACCGGCTCCCAGAGCTGACACTCCGGTTTCGGGCCGGATTCCCGAATGATCTCGTCTTCGGTGAGCCGCACCTGTGTCTGCTCGCCTGCGGTGAACTGCGGCCAGTCGGGTCGGAGGCGACTGTTCGGGTTCCCGGTCGCGGCGAAGGTCGTCCAGTAGTCCCGCATCCGCCGGGAGAGCAGCTTGTCCCGGAACCCGAGACGTGCCAGCGCGGGACCGATCGTCGCGGCCCCCAACAGAGCCCGAACGTACCGTCGTCGTTTCATAGCCATAGTGACTTTAGCAATATTATTCCACTATAGAAGGTGGTTATTTATCCCCTATGGTGGACCCATTTATATATTGTATCGAAGGTTTGCAGGAGCAACAAGACCTATAACTTGCTAACACATAGCATGAAATCAGGTGATCGATGTGTCCACCCACATGAAAGACGACGCGACGGATCGGAGTGAACCGAGCAGCGAACCCGAGGGGACCGCAACGATCGAATCCTACGAGACCGACGACGGCGTCGTCTTCTACGACGCCGAGAACCCGCTGGCGTGGGTAGAGACCTCCCGAACGCTCACGCTCGAGGAGCTGGCCTGAGACGGTCTGCTGTCACTGTGTACCGGCGCACCCGCACGGCGGGCCGCGGGTGCGCCAGAAATGACTGACAGTAGTCCGTATGAAACGGCATCGCGAAGCGAACGTTTTTCCTCCCGCTGGTCATCGGGCCGTATGTGGTACTCGACCGGAACGAGAACGAGCCCGAGGAGTGGGACCCCGAGGAGGAGTTTTACGATCCCGACAGTGACGGGTTGACGATCCCACAGGTGACGACCGGGGACGAGTCGGACGGCGACCCGGACGAACAGCCGGTCGAAGTCGACATCCCTCGCGTCTCCACCTCCGAGATGGATGCCCCGGACGAGATTATCGAAACCTTCTGGGTGCTGGTGTTGGTTATCAACGTCGCCGTTCTGGTCGTGTCGCTCGGTCTGATGCTAGTCGCGTTTGAGGGCGACCTCAGGCGCGGCGGGATCCTTCTCATCGCCGGGCTCGTTCTGTTCGGGCTGGCCGGTCGCCGATACAGCGGATTTCCCGACGGGGAAACTACTGACCGTGACGCTAGCACTGAACGCGATGTCCCCACTGAACGCGACGCTACCACTGGGAGCGACACCAAGGCGGACGACACCCCCACTGCCAACCCGGAAACGGCCGGATTTACTGCGGACGAGACAACCGAAACTGCTTCGGAAGACGGGACGCAACAACGGCCGTCGAACCGGAACGACCGCTCATGAAAACAGTCGAAGACGACACCGGCAAACGGTACCTGCTTCGGAAACGATCGGACACAGCGAGTCTCGTTCGCGATCCCGAAACCGGTAACGAGTGTTACATCCAGAACGACCGCCTCGAGGCGGTCGGCGATGAATCGGCCCTCGAGACGGCTGCGCGAAGCGTGAGCAATCCGGTTTTGACGCTACTGACGAATGTCCACGACGAGGAAACACTGGGTCTACTGGTCGAACTCTCGGAGCGGGGGCCGCTCGGCGTGCGCACCCTGCTCGACGCCTACGACTTCTGTGAGAGCGATCTGCACGGGCGATTCGCGGTCCTCTCCGCCGCAGGGCTGCTCGAGGAAACCGATGTCGCCGGCGAGCGCGGCTATCGAATCACCGAGACGTGTGAGACCGCACTCGACGCGATCCGGACGGATATCGAGACGACGAACGAGTCGGCGGTAGAAGAGTCCTGAGCGCGAGCGAACTGGCCGGTTCGAGATGGAGGCGACGGTTCGTTTGGGATCAGTCCGACGCGAGCAGTTCCGCCTCCGGCGGCTGACCGCGCTCGAGTCGCGAGCGGTTCGACGTCGCATCTTTCTCGACGCGGACGATCGAGTCGGCCGCGCCGACGAGTTCCTCGTCGTGGCTGACGACGACGATCTGTTCGACGCCGAGATCTCGCATCGACTCGACCAGCGAGACGAGTTGCGTGACGTGGCCCGAATCGAGGAAGACAGTTGGTTCGTCGAGGATCAGCGGTGGCATCGGGGCCGTTCCCTCGACACCCTCGGCGAGCAGTCGGTAGATCGCACACCGCAGGCTGAGGTTGAACAGTGCTCGTTCGCCGCCCGAGAGCTGCTCGGGCTCGAGCGCCTCGCCGTCTTTCTGATAGACCGTCAACCGGTAGTCACCGTCGAGATCGATCGCCGCATAGGAGTCGTTCTGGTAGACCAGATCGAACGTCTCGTTCAGCAGGCGTTCTAAGGTCTCGACGTTGCGCTGGCGCAGTTCCGCCCGTAGCTCCCCGTAGGTCGTCTGCAGCGTCTCGGCTTCGTCGTAGAGCGACTCGAGTTGTTCGCACCGATCTTCGACGGTTTCGAGGCGCTCCCGGAGGCGCTCGAGTTCCTCGAGTTCGTTCTCGACCGCGCCGATGGCGTTCTGGATCCCGTTTCGTTGCTCCTCGAGCTCCGCGAGTTTCTCGTCGACCTGTTCGATGTACGTCTCTGCGTTTTGCTTATCCTCTCGCGCGGTTTTGACTCGCTCCTCGTCGAACTCGGACTCGAGGTCGCGCTTGCGGTCGCGCTTTTCGGCCAGTCCCTCTCGGCGCTCGTCGTTCATCGTCTCCCAATCCTGCAGGCGCTCGCGGAGGGTTTCGATATCGCTCTCGAGGGCGGCTCGCTCGTCGGCGATTTCCGAACTGCGCTCGAGGGACTCGAGGGTCTCCGAGATTTCCCCACGCTCGGTGTTGATCGCCCCGAGTTCGGTTCGCGCGTCGGCGACCTCCTCCTCGCGCTCGTCCGCTGTGGCCCGCTTTTCCTCGGCGTCGACCTCGTACTCCTCGGCGTCGTCCCACAACTGGTCGCGCTGGTCACGCCGGTCTGCAAGGCTTTCGCGTTTCTCCGTGAGCAACTGCTCGATGTTGTCGCGGTTCTCCTCGAGTCGATCGACCCGCCGTTCGGCCGCTCGCAGTTCCTCAGCGCGATCGATGCGTTCGTCGATGTCGTCTCGCTCGGCCTCGAGTTCCTCCCGCTCGGCCTCGAGATCAGCGAGTTCCTCCCGGCGTTCGTCCAGCACGTCGACGTGGGGCGAGTCCTCGACCGGCTGGCCGCACTCGGGACACTTCCCCTCCTCGAGCAGTCGTTCGCCCTCCTCGATCGCGTTCTCGGCGGCCCGGATATCGGCGGTAATGTCGTTGTGTGCCGAGACCAGTTCCTCCCGCTCGGCCTCGAGGTCCTCGAGGTGTGATTCGGTCGCCCCGAACTCGACGGGCGCGTCGTCGAACGTCGCCCGCGCGTCGTCGATCCGTTCGTCGAGGTCGTCGAGTTTCTCCTCGCGATCGGCGATCGTCTCCTCGTCGGCCTCGATCCGGTCCTCGAGTTCGTCCGCCTCCGTTCGAGCCTGTTCGGCTCGGTCCTCGAGGTCGTCGGCCGCCTCGCGGAGTCGCTCGATCTCGGTGGTCCCTTCCGTGATCGTCACGCGAACGTCCTCGAGGTCGTCCCGGAGCTCCTCGTCGCGGGCCTCGAGCGCCGCGATTCGATGCTCGATCGCTCCCTCGGCGGGATCGTCGGCCTCGAGATCGACGTCCTCGAGGAGGTCGACGCGTTCGTCTGCGAGCGCTTCGCGCCGGCTCCGAATCTCGCTGATTTCGTCGCTCGCGTCCTCGCGTTTGCGCTCGGTTTCGGTGATCTTCGACCGCAGTTCCTCGATTTCCTCGTCGAGCGTTTCGATCTCCTCGCGGGTCTCCTCGTGTCGATCGAGGACGTCCGCGGCGGTCTCGAGCGTCTCCTGGGCCTGCTCGCGCTGTGATTCGTAGTGGTCGATCTCGTCGGTGATCTCCGTGCGGCGGGACTCGAGACCGTTCAGCCGCTCGTGGAGCTCCTTGTCCTCCTTTTGGTCGACCTGTTTTCGAACGTCCTCGAGCACCTCCTGCTGGCCGTCGAGGACGGTTTTGACCCCGAGTCGGGCGTCGCTGGCTCTCTCGCGGTAGTCCTCGAGCGCGCCGAGCTGGAGGAGGTCGTCGATCATATCTTGGCGATCGCTCGGCGAGGCGTGAATGAGCTTGTTGACCTCGCCCTGTCGGACGTACGCGCAGTTGACGAACGCCTCGGCGTCCATCCGCAGGAGTTCGGTCACCTCCCGACGAACGTCCCGCGCTCCCTCGATGGTCTCCGTCGGCGTCTCGAGGACGCACTTCGTCGTCGTCGCGCGATCACCGCGGAGCTTGAGGTGGCGTTCGATGTGGTATTCCCGGCCGTCGTGGGTGAACCACAGTTCGATCTCGCACTCCTCCTGACCAGTCGTGATGACGTCGTCGAGCGTGCGCTCATCTAGCGCTTTCGAGCCGTAGAGCGCGAAGAAGACCGCCTCGAGCAGCGTCGACTTCCCGCTGCCGTTGACGCCGTGGACGACGGTGACGCCGCGCTCGAGCGAGAGGTCGGCGTCGCCGTAACACTTGAAGTTCAGCAGGCGGACGCGGTCGACCCTCACGCGAAATCACCCAGCGAGGCGGTGTCGGCATCGGCAGTCTCCTCGGGCTCGTCGCTGTCTTCCGTCGCGTCGACATCGTCCGTCGCATCGCCGTCGGTATCGGTGGCTGCCGTCTCGGTGCCTCCGTCCGCTTCGGCCGCCTCGGTCGAAGCGACCGAGGCGGCCGCCGAATCGCTCTCGTCGGCGAGCTGATCGGCAACCGTCGTCACGTCCTCGTCGCCCGGTTCGCGTTCGGGCGCCGGGTCGAACGCCGACTCGTCGTCCTCGAGCAACTCGCGAACCCGTCGTTCGACGGATTCGCGGACGTTCGAGTCGGCGAGATCACCGTTTCGGACGCTCTCATCGATCTCGAGGGCGGCGTTGCTGAGCCCCAGCTCGCGCACCCGCTTGCGAACGGCTTCGTCCGGATTGGCGAAACTCACCGACACGTCGTCGTCCTCGTCGGGGAGGTCCCGTCGGTCGTTCACGCGGGCGACGAGCGCCCCGCGATCGATCGCAAGTTCCTCGATGGCCGCCGGGGCGAGCGGTCTGCCCTCGCCCTCGACGGTGACGATGACGACCGCGTCCGCGAGGTCGTGCTGACGAACGCGCTCTTGGACGCGGTCGACTCCCTCCCCCTCCTCGAGTTCGACGTCGACGAAGACGAACTCGCGGGTCGAGGGAAGGCCGCGGCGGCTGATCGCGACGGTCCCGTCGGTCTCGAAGTCGACGATGTTGTAGCCTCGATCCTCGCGCTCGCTGGCGCTGGCGCGCTCGGTCGAGCCGCAGTAGGTGACCCAGGTGTCCAGCACCTCCGCCGTGTCCGGTTTGTGGTTGTCCCCCAGTAGGACGGCGTCGAAGTCGACGGTCGACTCCTCGAGGACGGTTTCGGTGTCCCAGTCGGCGTGCGCGAAGGGTTCGAAGAGGCCGTGACTCACCAGGCTCGCGTGGTCCGCTTCGTCCGGTAGCGAGTCGAAGTCGTAGGTGAGGTCCTCCCGGCGCGATCGGGGGACGAAGTCGAGTCCGTAGACGGCGACGTCGTCGACGACGACCGGCTCGGCACCGAGCCGGGTCGCCAGTCCGAGATCCGCGAAGAGGTCGAGCCACTGCGCGTCGCGTTTCGACTCGTGGTTTCCCACGACCGCGAGAAAGGGGATATCGGCGTCGGCGAGCGTCCGGAGGATTTCGACGGTTCCCTGCAGATCAATCAGCGACGGCCGACGGTCGTGAAAGAGGTCGCCGGCGTGGATCACCGCGTCGACGTCGTCGGCGACCGCGTCCTCGACGACGGTCCGGAAGGCCTCGAGGAAGTCCTGTCGTCGGTCGGGCGAATTGTACTGCTGGTACCCGATGTGGGTATCGCCCGTATGGATAACCCGCGTCATTGGCCAGTCGTTGGCGAGCCGACCCTAAAGGGGTTCCGTGACCGAAGTGAAAGTAGAACCGATACGTCACGCGAAGCGGAAGGTTACATTCGTCTCGCGCCGTGCTGACGATCGTGTCGCGCCAGGCTGACGATCGTGTCGAACCGTCCTGATGGACCGCCGTTCAGTGGCGACGCGTTCGAATCGACTGCGACGACAAATCGAAGCGAAACGAATCGAGGCACCGAGAGCGGCGATCGGCCGTTACGATCGAATATCGAGACTGTACAGGCGCTTGCGGGCGTCGGAGAACGAAAAGCGGGAGTCGATGACGTTCTCCTCGTCGAGGCGATTGAGCGCGTAGCGGACCGTTCGGGAGGGCAGGAGCGTCTCGTCGGCGATCTGTTGTTGGGTCATCGTCTCGTTGTACTCGAGGACCTTCGCGACGAGTTTCGCGCTCGGTGGAAGATCTCGAACGTCGTCCCACGTTCCTCGTTCGTCGGGTTCCTGTCGAAGCGACTCTGAAGCACTCATCCTACCTCCCCATTCCGAATACGGAGTGATAATATTTTCTATTCCATCTAATGCTTCGTGGTAATACCTCACGGTTGAGTGCACCTACCCGAAGCCTCTTATGAACCAACACCCAAAGGGTGCGTGATGAGCGACACCGTGGACGACGTCGACCTCCCATATGACGAGGACGAGGCGTCCCAACAGGAGAAAATACAGTCACTCGAGGAACGGCTGGAGATCCTCGAGGCGCAAAACGAGGAGATGCGCGACAAGCTCCTCGACGCTAACGCCGAGAACAACAAGTACCAGCAGAAACTCGAGCGACTCACGCACGAGAACAAGAAGCTCAAGCAGTCCCCGCTGTTCGTCGCCACCGTCCAGGAAGTCACGGACGACGGCGTCATCATCAAACAACACGGGAACAATCAGGAGGCGCTGACCGAAGTCACCGACGAGATGCGCGACGACCTCGAACCCGACGCGCGGGTCGCGGTCAACAACTCGCTGTCTATCGTCAAACCCCTCTCGAACGAAACTGACGTGCGCGCCCGCGTGATGGAAGTCACCGAGAGCCCGGAGGTCAGCTACGAGGACATCGGCGGCCTCGAGGACCAGATGCAGGAGGTCCGCGAGACGGTCGAGATGCCCCTCGAGAAGCCCGAGATGTTCGACGACGTCGGGATCGACCCGCCGAGCGGCGTGCTCCTCTACGGGCCGCCGGGGACGGGCAAGACGATGCTCGCCAAGGCCGTCGCCAACCAGACCGACGCCACCTTCATCAAGATGGCCGGCTCGGAACTGGTCCACAAGTTCATCGGAGAGGGTGCGAAACTCGTCCGCGACCTCTTCGATGTCGCCCGCGAGCACGAACCCGCCGTCATCTTCATCGACGAGATCGACGCCATCGCCTCCAAGCGAACGGAGTCCAAGACCTCCGGCGACGCCGAGGTCCAGCGGACGATGATGCAGCTCCTCTCGGAGATGGACGGCTTCGAGGAGCGCGGCGAGATCCGTATCATCGCCGCCACCAACCGCTTCGATATGCTCGACCGCGCCATCCTTCGTCCCGGCCGGTTCGACCGCCTCATCGAGGTGCCCAAGCCGAACGCGGAGGGTCGCGAGATCATCTTCGAGATCCATACCCGCGGGATGAACGTCGCGGACGACGTCGAGTTCGCCCAACTGGCCGAAGACGCCGACAACGCCTCCGGTGCCGACATCAAAGCCGTCTGCACCGAGGCCGGTATGTTCGCCATCCGCGACGACCGCACCGAAATCCGGATGGAGGACTTCCACAACGCCTGGGACAAAGTGCAGGCCGAATCCGACGAGACTGAAGAGGTCTCGAAGACGTTCGCCTGAATTCGTCCTCGCTCTCGAGGTCGGTGTCGTTTCTCGCTTCGTTTTTCGTCTGCCTGAGCGACGGCGCTCGAGTAACCGGGAGCGGATAGCGGGGGTTGCGGTAAGGCTCGAGTATCTACGTCGGCAGTCTCGACAGGAGAAGCGATGCCATTGCTGTGCAATAGGTTATATGAACGGAACGGCGTGTCCTGGAAGGAGTGGTTGAGACATCGCGTCCTGCTATCGTGGCAACAGGGGATCGCCACGCCCTCCCCAGCCGATTCGATCGCGCCTGACGGAGCTCACTCATCCCTCGCACGGCGTTATGCCGCGGCTCACAGTTTGTTCGCGGTTCCCTCCGATCACCGCTCACATTACCGAGGCCTTCACTTCGTTCAGGCCTCGAAATTCGCCGCGGCCCAGCGCGCGCCACCGCATGCTGGTTGACCGATCTGGAGCGATACGGTACTCTCTTGTACTAATCGGAGTGGTTGCGTAGCGATGAGGAGAAGGTGGTGTCAAATCAGCCGCCAGTACACATCTCCACGTTACAGAGCCGTGAAGACGAGCCACGGCACGATAAACAGCGCCAGCGTCAGCACCGCGAGGATCAGTGCGTATCCGATGCCCGTTCCCGCCGCGGTGAGCCACGCCGGATGGTCGAATTCGCCGAGATCGACTGCCATGTGCTTGCCATCCGGTGACGAACGCTTAAACGTACCGGAACACCGACTCCCGCGGTCGGTACGGACTCGAGAGTGCACTCGAGACCGGCTGCGAGCGTCCGTCGACCGGGACGACTACCGGTAGATGTTCTCGTATCGCTCGCGATACTCCCGCAGCGCGAGCCTCGCTCTGCGCCGCGAGGTAAACCCGAAGCCGGTTGCCTCGCAGTCATCGTCGTCGCACTCCCAGCGGAAGGTCTCCGAGTGGGGGTCTCTCGTCACCGATGCGTCCGTCTCGCACAGCGGACAGATCCAGCCCCACCGCATATCGCCGGCGTCCGCGCTCGCCCGATTCATTGGTTTGACGACGGAATTGGAGCGATGGGTCAAAAAGCCGCGCCTCGAGTGGGTGGTTCTTTTTCCGTTCGCGGGCGCACGATCGCGGGCATCGGTCGACTCGAGGGCGCGTTTCGGACCGTTTTTACCCGATGATCCGCTACGAACACCCAATGACGACTATCGTCGTGGTGGACAACCACGGACAGTTCACCCACCTCGAGCGCCGGGCGCTTCGCGACCTCGGCGTCGACACTGAGTTGATCGACAACGACACGCCGCCCACCGAAGTCGACGCCGACGGCGTCGTCCTCTCGGGCGGCCCGGACATGGATCGGATCGGACGGTCTGCCGAATACCTCGACGCGGACGTCCCCGTCCTCGGTATCTGCCTGGGAATGCAACTGATCGCCGAAGAGCTGGGCGGTCGCGTCGGGGGCGGTGAGTACGGTGGCTACGCCGACGTCACCGTCGACATCGTCGACGCCGAGGACCCGCTAACCGGTTCGCTGCACCCCGAGACCCGCGTCTGGGCGAGCCACGCCGACGAGGTCACGGAGCTGCCCGAGGGCTTCGAGCTGACGGCGAAAAGCGACGTCTGCGACGTCGAAGCGATGAGCGATACCGACCGCGATCTCTACGGCGTCCAGTGGCACCCCGAGGTTGCCCACACCGAGGAGGGCGACGAAATTTTCGAGAACTTCCTGGCAATCTGCGAATCGCAGTAGGCGCTCCGGACGATTCGGTTTTATTGGCGGTCAATATCGTCCGTCTCAGCTGCAAGCTACTCGCTTATGGAACTCAGCGCTGTCCACTCACACGATCGCTTATGACCGTAGATTCGACCGAAGACCTCTTCGTAGACGGCCTCAAGCACGCGTATCACACCGAACAGCGACTCCTCGACGCGCTCGAGGAACTCGAGGAGACATCGACGAACGACGAACTCAAATCCGGGTTCGCCGAACACCGTGAGGAGACACAGCAGCAGGTCCAGCGCCTCGAAGAGGTGTTCGACCAGGTCGACGCCGACGCGGAGGCCGAGGAGGATCCGGTCGTTGAGGGAATGATTCAGGCCCACGAGGAGTTCATGGACAAGGACCCGAGCGACGAGGCCGCAGACCGGTTCAACATCGCCGCCGGCCAGAAGTCCGAACACTACGAGATCGCCGTTTACGGGAACCTCATCCCGATGGCGGACCAGCTCGGCATGGACGACGTCGCGGACACCTTAGAGCGGACTCTCCGGGAGGAACAGGACGAACTCGACAGCCTCTCTGAGATGGGTGAGGAGTTCGATTACGGCGAACTGACGGTTTCGGAGTAGCGACGAGCCGCTCCACATCTTTTTCGGGCGAGCGGTGGCGTTCGGGCGTCGTGTGACGGGGTTCGACGACGACCGCCTCGGGACTGCCGAAACTGACCGGCAGCCTCTTGCCCGTCCGCCCGGATGTGAGAAATGATGACAGTCGACACTGTCGGTCGGTTCGAACGCGCACTCGAGGGACTCGACGTGGGGCTCGAGCGCGTCCCGGCCGCCGAGGCGACCGATCGGATCGAAACCATCGTCCAGGAGCCGGCCGTCGGAGCACCGCTGCCGTTCGAGGGCGTCGCGCTACCCGGCTCGGTGACGACGGCGCCCACGAACCGCGAACTCGAGGCGGCTGAGACCGGCGTCACGCCGGTCGGCTTCGCGATCGCGGAGTACGGCACCGTCGCCGTCGAGTCGACGGCCGACGGCGCGGAGCCGATCAGCCTCTACCCGGAGCGCCACGTCGCCGTCGTTGCCGAGAGCGACGTGGTGCCGGACATCAGCGCCGGTTTCGATCGCCTCGCCGACGGCTTCGCGGACGGTCGGGACAGCGTCGTCTTCGCAACTGGCCGGAGCGCCACCGCCGACATGGGCGATCTCGTCCACGGCGTCCACGGCCCCGGCGACGTTCACGTGATCGTCCTGGAGGACCGATAGAATGGCCCAGCGCACGCGATCACAGCAGGCCGATCGGATCCGCAACCTGCTCGAGACCGAAGGCGAAGCGATCCACTCCCACGCGAGCGCCTCGAACGCCCGTCGGTACGAGACCTACGGCGCGACCGACGACCTCGAGGCGCTGCGAACGGACGCCCGATCGATCAAGGAAGACGCTATCGGCCGGCTCCCCGACCTGATCGACACCGTCCGGGAGGCGGTCGAGGCAAACGGCGGTACCGTCTACGTCGCCGACGACGCTGCGGACGCGAACGCGTACGTGTCCGAGGTCGTCCGGACCGGGACCGAAGAGAACGGCATCGCCGGGGACGGCGAGACGCCGTCGGTCGTCAAATCGAAGTCGATGACGACCGAGGAGATCGACCTCAACGACGCGCTCGAGACCGAGGGAATCGACGTCACCGAGACCGACCTCGGCGAGTGGGTGCTGCAGGTGGCCGATGACACGCCCTCGCATATCGTCGGCCCGGCGATGCATATCTCGCGGCCGGAGATCGCCGAGCTGTTCAACGAGCGGTTCGAGCCCGACGAGCCCTTCGAGACCGCCGAGGAACTCACTCGGTTCGCGCGCGACCACCTCGGCGAGCACATCCGCGAGGCCGACGTGGGGATCACCGGCGCGAACTTCGTCGTCGCCGACAGCGGGACGATCACGCTGATCACCAACGAGGGCAACGCCCGCAAGTGCGCGGTGACGCCCGATACCCACGTCGCGATCGCGGGCGTGGAGAAGCTCATCCCGACGCTGTCGGACCTCGAGCCGTTCGTCGACATCATCGCCAAGAGCGCGACGGGCCAACCGATCTCCCAGTACGTGACGATGCTGTCGCCGCCGACGGACTCGCCGACGCTCGATTTCGACCGACCGGACGATCCGATTACGGGCGACGGCGACGGAGCCGCCGACGTGCCGAGCGGGGCGGACGGAACCGGCGATCCGGATCGGGACTTCCACCTCGTTCTGCTCGACAACGGCCGCATGGACATGCGCGAGGACGACCAGCTCCGGGAGACCCTCTATTGCATCCGCTGTGGGGCCTGTTCGAACTCGTGTGCGAACTTTCAGTCCGTCGGCGGCCACGGCTTCGGCGGCGAGACCTATTCGGGCGGGATCGCCACCGGCTGGGAGGCCGGCGTCCACGGGCAGGAGTCCGCGGCCGAGTTCAACGACCTCTGTACCGGCTGTTCGCGCTGTGTGGACGCCTGCCCGGTGAAGATCGACATTCCGTGGATCAACACCGTCGTCAGAGACCGAGTTAATCGGAGCGGCGAGTCGGAATCGTACGACTTCCTCGTCGACGGCCTCACGCCCGACCTCGAGGAGGGCGGACTCGATCCCGGCAAGCGCTTCTTCGGCAATATCGGCACCGTCGCGAAGGTCGCCAGCGCGACCGCGCCCGTCTCGAACTGGCTGGCCGACGCGGGTCCGGTCCGTGCGGCGCTCGAGCACACCCTCGGCATCGACCGGCGGCGCGATCTTCCTTCGTTCCAGCGGGAATCGCTCGTGGATTGGTTCGAGGGGCGAGGTGGCGAAGCCACCTCGAAAAAGCGAGCGGCAGAGCCGCGAGCACAGCGAGGCGGGGTGGAGGCATCGAGTAAACGGGTCGAACGGGCCGGGTCTCGAGCAGACGCAGACGGCGATGGGGCTGCCCTCGACCGCGAGATCGTCCTCTATCCCGACGTCTACACGAACTACGTCGACGTCGACCGCGGGAAGGCCGCCGTCCGGACGCTCGAGGCGCTGGGCGTTCCCGTTCGCGTTCCGGACCTGCCCGAGAGCGGGCGCGCAGCGCTCTCCCAGGGGATGATCGCGACGGCCGACCGGCAGGCCAGTGAGCTCTACGCCGCCCTCGCCGAGGATCTCGATGCCGGCCGGGACGTGGTCGTCATCGAGCCCTCCGATCTGGCGGCCGTCCATCGCGAGTACGAGCGCTTGCTCCCCGAGGGGTCCGTCGAGCGGCTCCGCGCGAACAGCTACGAGATCTGCGAATACGTCTACGGGCTGCTCGAGAACGGGGCCGATCCGGAGACGCTGTCGACCGGCGACGGCGCGGAGCCGGTGGCGTATCACTCCCACTGCCAGCAGCGCACGCTCGACCTCGAGGCACCGACCGTGGCCGTCCTCGAGCGCTGTGGCTATGCACCCGAGACCTCCAGCGCCGAGTGCTGTGGCATGGCGGGCTCGTTCGGCTACAAGCGGGAGTACTACGAGCTGAGTATGGACGTCGGCGAGCGGCTGGCGTCGGAAGTCGAGGGCGCGGAGACCGTCGTGGCCTCGGGAACCTCCTGTGGGGACCAGCTCGAGACGCTGCTCGAGCGAGAGGTTCCCCATCCGATCGAGTTGCTCGCCCCCGGTGGGTATCGGGCGTAGCGGACGCTCGGCATCTTCCGCAGCGGTCGCGGTCCCTTTCGCGGATGTCGTTGGGAGGTACTGTCGAGTCCCGACCGTCGATCCGGGGGATCATCGGAGAAAGATGTAAGTATGTGGTGCGGTGTAACATAACGCGGTAAATGTCCACAGTAGACAGGGCGGTTCTCCGTAATCGGGTCGAGGACAAGCGCGAGGAACTCGTCGATCTCTTCGAAGAACTCATCGCCCAGGAGTCCGTGACCGGCAACGAAAAGCCCGCACAGGAGGTCGTCATGTCGCGGTTGGAATCCCGCGGTCTCGAGGTCGACACGTGGGAACCCGACGCCGACGAACTACGGGACCACCCCGGGTTCTTCGAGACCTCGTCCTACGCGGAGTACGGGTACGAGGACCGCCCGAACGTCGCAGCGACGAGGAACGGCGTCGGAGACGGGCGATCACTAACCCTGAGCGGACACGTCGACGTCGTTCCGGTCGACGAAGACGAGTGGCGCTACGATCCGTGGGGCGCCACGGTCGAAGACGGTCGCCTCTACGGACGCGGTAGCAACGATATGCTCGGCGGCGTCGCGTCCATTCTCGTCGCCGTCGAGGTGCTCGACGACCTCGACGTTGAACTGACCGGCGACCTCACGATCCAAACGACCGTCGAAGAGGAAGACGGCGGCCCCGGCGGCGTCCTCTCCGCGCTCGAGCGCGGCTATCGGCCCGACGCGGCGATCATCACCGAACCCTCGGGTCTCCCGAACATCGGGATGGCGAGCGCCGGCGTCATGTACTTCCGCGTTCGCGTGCCTGGAAAGTCGGCACACGCCGCGCAGGGCTACGCTGGCGTGAACGCGATCGGGAAGGCGACGAAACTCTATCGGGCGCTCGACCAGCTGGACCAGGAACGGAAATCGCGCATCTCCTACGAGCCGGCCGTTCGGCAGAACCCGGAACTCGACGGTCACGAGACCAACCTGAACGTGGGCAACATCGACGGCGGCGACTGGCCTTCGACGGTCCCGTCCGAGGCGGTACTGGAGGGGCGGATCGGCTGGCCGCCCGGCGAAACACGCGAGGAGGTTCGGGCGGACGTGGAAGCGGCCGTGCGAGACACCGCCGAGAACGACGAGTGGCTGTCCAAACACGCGCCCGAGTTCGAGTGGTTCGGCTGGAACGCCGCGCCGCACGAACTCGACACCGACGCGGAGATCGTTCGGCTCGCGCGGGCGAACGCGGAGACGGTCACCGGCGGGGAAACGACCTTCGGGGGCGGAAGCGCCGGCAACGACGAGCGATTTTACAACCGCTACTACGACATCCCCTGTCCATCGGTCGGTCCGCGCGGCGACAACATCCACGGTGCCGACGAGTACGTGGAGATAGATTCGTTGGTCGAAACGGCGCAAACGCTCGCGCTGACGGCTATCGACTGGTGCGGAACCCGAGAGTAACGTAGACCAGCTACTCCGGACCATCGGCGACTCGCTCCACCGCCGCACAGGGTCACGTCTCACGCCGTGACGTTGGTCGCCAGGTGATGGGTGACCGTATCGGTCTCTCGGAGAGGGTCCTCGTTCCGCAGGCGCAACTGCTGACGACGGCAGCCTCGGGGCCGCCTTCGCGTCGCTTCGGCCACCGAAACAGTCTGGGATAGTGATATACGTCTCACCGTTGATGGTAGAGCTGGTATGCTTGGTGAAGACGTACTCCTGGACGTACAGGACGGCATCGCGACCGTCACGCTGAACCAACCGGATCGGATGAACGCCCTCTCGGCGGGCATCAAAACCGGTATCGAGGAAGCCCTCGACGAAGTATCCGACCGAGACGACGCACGAGTCGTCGTCTTCGAGGGGGCGGGGAAGGCGTTCTGCGCCGGCGGCGACATCAGCGGCATGGACGACGCCGAGTACACGGACCACGAACGCACTCGGGACATCGTCGAGGACTGCGCGGCGATCCCGATTCGCATCTACAACCTCGAGCTGCCGACGGTGGCGACGGTCGACGGCTACTGCGTCGGGGCCGGCGTCGGCGTCGCGATGTCCTGTGACATGGTGCTGGCGAGCGACCGCGCCCGGTTCGGACTCGCGTTCCGGAACATCGGCCTGACGCTCGATTACGCGACGTCGCTGTTCGTCACGCGAGCCGTCGGCCCGTACGTCGCGAAGGAACTGGCGCTCACCGGCGAGACGATCACCGGCGAGGAGGCCGACGAAATCGGGCTGATCAACCACGCGTATCCGTCCGACGAGTTCGAGGCCGAGGCGGGCGATCTGATCGAGCGGATCGCTACCGGACCGACGGTCGCGCTGCACTACTCCGTTCGCAACATCGACCGATCGCACAACAGTTCGATCCGCGAGGTCGTCGAGCGGGAAGCGCAGTCCCAGAACCTCGCCAGTAGCACGCGGGATCACCAGGAAGGCGTCGAGGCGTTCGGCGAGGACCGCGATCCCTCGTTCGAAGGACACTAACCGCGTTCCGGCCGGTCTCGAGTGGCTGTCACTGCCCTCGGAACTCCGGCTCCTCGCCGTTGCGTAGCGCCTCGACCGCACGTTGATAGTCCTCGGTCTCGAAGACGATCGTCTGCCGCGTCGCCTCGTTTGCCAGCGCGTCGTCGAGGCTCGTTTCGTGACTCGTCCTGATGAGCTCCTTGATGTGTTTGAGAGCGATCGGCGGCCCGTTCGCGATCTCCGCGACGATCTCGTCGGCCCGGTCCTCGAACTCGTCGGTCGGAAAGACGTGATTCACGAGTCCGAGATCGCGAGCGCGGTCACCGTCGATGATCCGGCCGGTCATCGTCAGTTCCATGGCGAGTCCGCGACCGACGAGCCGGGGGAGGACGTACGAGATCCCACAGTCCATGCTCAGGCCGAAGCGCACGTGCGAAAAGCCGATTCTGGTTCGTTCGCTCGCGAGCGGAACGTCGCACGCGATAGCGAACCCCGCCGCATCGCCGATGGCCGGTCCGTCGATCTTCCCGATGACGGGGAGCGGATGCGTGATGATCTCTCGGACGAGCCTGTGCTCGTGGCGCTGAATTTGCTCGAGGGAGTCGTGTATCGATCCGTCCTCGTCGTCCGACTCACCCATCGACTCCACGTCGAACCCCGACGAGAACGCGTCCCCGGCACCCTGCAGGACGATACACCGCGCCTCGGTGTCGCGCGCCGCCTGCAACGCGTCGTAGATCGCGAGATAATCGTCTCGAGAGAGGGGGTTCCCTCGCTCGGGCTCGTCCATCGTGATCGTGACGACGCGATCGGCAAACTCGGTGTCGATGCTGGCCGACATGGTCGGTCACGTCACCGAGTACGCGTGTAAAATTTCCGCACGGTCCGGTGCCTCCGGGAGACCAGCCCGAGCCCCTCGACAGCCTGCGGTCGGATTTTTGTCCGTGCCGTTCGAGCATCGGGACTCGAGCCTCTACTATTACGTGGCTCCGGCGACGCCGTAGCAGCATGCAGTCGCTCTCCATGCGTGATCACGTCCGCCCGACCGGCGGCGACTACCCGGACGGGATCTATCGCGTCGTCGGAACGAGCGAGGGGGCCGCGACGCTGCTCCGTGTCGGAGACGCCGACGGTCGCCGAGTCAACACCGGCGAAATCGTGACGGTCAGCGACGGCGAACTCGAGGTGTTCGAGCCGGCGGAAAACCCAGACGGGAATCGGCCGCTCGGGGAGATCGCGGCCTCGAGCCTCGCGATGCTCCCCTGGCGATTCCGAGCGTTCGGTGGTCAACTGGTCGCACACCCGCTTCCGACGGCGATCGCGACGGCGCTCGTCGCGGTCGGCTTCGTCGGCGATTCGCTCGGTCCCTTTTCGGAGCCCGTTGCGAGCGTCGTGCTGTTCATCGGTATCGTCGGACTCGCGTACGTCGGCAGTGGCTCTCTGGGCTGATACGTGAACGCGAGTAGAGTTCGCTACTCCTCGAACAGTTCGTCGACCGCGTGTCGCGCCGCGAGCGCGGCGTCGTCGGCGACCTGTTCGGGGTCGGCCTCGTCTTCGTCCTCGGGCGCGTTGAGGTAGACATCGACCTCGAGAACGCCGTCCTCGAAGACGACGGTCACGTCGTAATCGCGCACGTCGGATTGTTTGTACTGCGAGAAGATCACGCCCTCTGCAGCGTCGGCTGCCGTCTGGACGAGGGTCTCGTCAGACGGCTCGTCGGTCGACATTTATGCGCCGCCAGCGCCCGGGCCGCCGGGGCCGGCCGGACCGCCCATGCCGCCGCCACCGCCGAGCATGTCCTCGAGTTCCTCCTGGAGACTCTCGAACTGGTCCTGCACGCGTTCTTCTTGCTTCTCGAGGGTCTCGAGGCGGATCTCGAGCGTGTCGACCTTCTCCTCGAGGTCTTCCTCGGCCTGGTCGTAGTCCGTCTCGACGAGGAGTTCGCCGACGTTCCGGTACATGGTCGTTCCCTCGTCAATGTTCTCGAGTTCGTCGAGAGCGTTCTGGGCCTCGGTGAGTCCCGACTCCGCTTCCTGTTTCTGGACGGCGACTTCCTGTGCCGTCTCCTGAAGGTCCTGTAGCTGCTCGATTTTCTCCTGTGCTTCGGGCGGCAGGTTTCCTTGCATATCTCGACCGTCGCCCTCCGGACTGATAAAGGCCAGCTTTGTCTTCCGATTCGCCGTCCGGCCGCGGACCGGCTGCCAACCTATCAGCAGCGTCCGAACGGGCTACTCCGAGCCGTTACCGTCCGCTGCAACCGCTTCGGCGCTGGCCCCCGGCACAGCGGCGCTGTCGGTCCGAATCACGAGATAGCCGCCGACGGTGAAGAGCGCGCCCCAGAGCAAGAACGCTGCGTCCCACAGGATGATCGGGCCGGGTCCGGCAGGCCAGACGTGGTGCAGCCCGAGTAGCTGGTGATCGACGAGCCCCTCGACGACGTTGAACACGCCCCAGCCCATGATCACCGCGCCGAGCAAGATGCGTCCGGATTTCGGCACCGGATGAAACCGCCACGCGCGGGAAAACAGGACGAGCCCGATGATCGTGAAGGTGTACGTCGCGAGGTGGAAGAGTCCGTCAGCCATCACGTTGAGTTCCAGATCCGTCGCGACGCTCGAGTCGGGATACGACGACAGCATATTGTGAATCTGGAGGATCTGGTGGAAGACGATCCCATCGAAGAAGCCGCCTAACCCCACTCCGAGTGCGAGGCCGGCGATCACCAGCGGCTTGGCGTCCCGTCGCAATCCGAGCCACGTCTCGTCACGTTCGGCCATACTGGTTCCTCGAACGAAGCGATAAAAACGCCGGTGCCTGCCTGTTCCGGGATCACGGGCGTTCTCAGAGTCGATACCGAGGAGTTAGCGCGACTCGAGAACCCGTGTGCCCGCGTCGGCGGTCCGTTCCGCCACGTCGATCAGCGAAAACCAGGTGTTCAGCGCCGCCCGCAGGGCGACCACGTCGGCGGCGACGATCTCGATCAGAAGCCGGCTGCCGTCTCGCTCGAGGCTCGTTCGAGAGCGCTCGTCGTCGATCTCGCCGATTTCACGTGCGACGCTCTCGGCGATCAATCGGGCACGCGACGCACTCTCGTACTCGAACTCGAGGGTCGCGTCGTGAGAAGACACGCGTTACTGGACGTCGACTTCCTTCACGTCGCGGCTGCGCTCTTTCAGGAGCACGCGGTGACCGCAGTAGGGACAGCGGACGCCGCCGTACTCGTCGAGCTGGACGTCGCGTTTACAGCGGGAGCATTTGTAACTCATACTGGTCTCGAAGCGGGTTACTCGTCCTCGGTGTCTTCTGCGAGGGCAGCGCGGATGGAGCGCTTGACTGTGCGGCCGGCGGGGGTCTCGGGGCGGTACGCGCCGCCGGTGAAGACCTCGCCGGTCTCTTCGTTCTTCCAGATGCCGGTGCCGACACGGGTGACGTCGTCGCCGTCGACTTCGGCGTTTTCCATGTCGTCTTCGATCTCGCTGACGCGACGCCGTGCGACGCGGCCGTAGCGGGCTCCGAACCGACCGGCGCTACCGACCTCTCCTTTGTTGGCCATAGTAGTGCTGTCTATCGCCAGCGGATTCTTAAACCTGTTGAGTCACGTCGGCTCGTACGGCGGGATCGTATCGCGGTGGGACGAGGCGACTCGGTGAGACGCGATGATCGAGCCACCGCGGTCGAGACGGTTCAGTCGGATTGGGACGGCTACGACTCGCCGATCCGCTCGGCGACCGGCCACGCCAGCAGCTCCAGAAAGACGAGCGCGAGCGCGGCGACGTATCCGACTGGTGCGAGCGGCGCGCCGAGCAGCCACGTTCCGATACCCGTGGTCGCGATCAGCGTTCGCATCGCGAGGCCGCTGACCGCCACCAGCGGAATCAGGGTCAGGACGGCGTCCGGTCGCTCGAGCATGGCTAATTATATCTAATTACATCGGTCCCATTAAGGCTGGGAGAACCAGCAGCACCTGTCACCGCCATCGGGAAGCCACAATACTTGCCTCGAGAATCTCCTGACCGCGATACTGTCATCGATGGCGGAAGCTGGCAACTACTGAAACTCCCCGTCCGTGAGTACGTCGTTCAAATCATCGCGGATCCGCTCGCCCATCTCCCGGTCGCGAGCGGTCGTCACGACGCGGTTTTCCTGAACGCTCGAGCCGTCCCGCAACAGCATCCGGACGTTGCCGCCGTCGTCGGCGCGGGTAACCTTCGCGCGCATACCGGACTGAGAACCCTTGCCACCGGCGTCGATCGGGCCGGGAATCACCTTCTTGACGTGCGGATGGTCCGCGACGGTCCGAATGGCCCGCATCCCGGTCCGCCCCCCGATGAGGGTCGTGTGGCTGCCGCCGATCTTCTCGGCCGGCGGCGTCTCGACGACATCCAGCGCACGATTCCCGCGGCGCTCGAGGACCGCCCGAACCGGATCGTCGTCGTCGACGCGATAGAACGAGTGGTGGGTGTCATCGCGAACGGCGCGAATCACCGTCCGGACGCCGCCGGCGTAGACCTCCTCGGGTCGCTTGCGGCGGATCTCGTCGCCGATCAGTCCCGCGAAGTTCCGGAGTTCGATGGGCTCGTTCTCGCCGTCCTCCGGCGTCGTCGTGATCGTCGTCTCGCCGAGTACTAGCTCGTCGCGGTCGGTTTCGGGGTCTCGCTCGGTCGGCTCGCCGGGTTCGCCGGCGAGCATCGTGATGGTCGCTCTGTCGCGTGCCGCCTCGAGGACGATCGCCTCGGTGTTGGCCTCCCGGCAGACCAGACAGAAGTCTCCGGGTTTCTCGAGCGGCGATGCACAGTGGCGACACTCCATAGCACTCAATTGAACGTAGGCGTGTAAAACGGCCGTGTTTTTCAGCCGGTACTCGGGGCTACAGGACGTCCTCGAGTATCCGCTGGACCGGCTCGGTGTCTACGACCTCGTAGGGGACCCGGAGCGGAGAGATCGATACCCACTCCTCGAGCAGGGCGTGACGATCGGTGTCCTCGTCGTCGGGGATATCCCGGTTCGCCATCTGCTGCCAGAGCCGGTTGGTCAACTGGAACGCGCCGTTTTCGAACGCGGCGTCCATCTCGTAGACCTCGGTCGGCCGGGTCAGTTCGAACCCGTTCGGCTCGCGATCCGGCCGGGGCACGTTGACGTTCAGATAATCGACGCGGTCGAACAGTCCGGTCCCTGCGGCACCGGCGACGAGATTGGCGGTAATCTCGCCCGCTCGCTCGAAGTCGACCGGCTCGAGGTCCCGGTCGTAGCCGAGGGTGTCCATCGAGACGGCGATCGACGGCGTCTCGAGGAACGCCGCCTCCATCGCGGCGCTAACGGTTCCCGATCGGGAGAAGACGTAGGCCCCGAGGTTTGCACCCGAGTTACAGCCCGAAACGACGATGTCGGGTTGGGGCTCGAGTCCTTTCGTGCCGACGATGGCGCAATCACAGGGGGTACCGTCGACGGCGTAGCCGAGTTCGTGATCGGTGTGTGGAACCGGCGAGGTGAACGAATCCGTTTCCAGTTCTATCGAGAAGTCGTCGTCCGACGACTTCGTCCGGCCGTAGGAGAGCGACCGGCCGACGGCGCTCCGGTTTCGATCGGGTGCGACGACGGTGACCGTACCGACCGCCGTGAGCGCGTCGTGCAGCGCCCGAATGCCGGGCGCGTCGATCCCGTCGTCGTTCGTCAGGAGGATGTGTGGGTCCGAGTCCAGTTCCATTGCCTGTTCGGTCGATAGCGGGCGAGCTACGTATCAGTTCGGTTCCCCGACGACGAGCGACCGAACGTGGCTGCGAGTTTCGTCCCGCAGGACGGACAGTACCGCGACCCGTCGGCGGCAACCGCGTCACACTCGGGACAGACGACACCCCCGTTCGGCTCGGCGACCGACTCGAGGTCCGCGCCACAGGACGGACAGTAATCCGCGGACGACGGCACGTCTGCACCGCAGGACGGACAGTCGCCACCGCCCTCCCAGAGGACGCGACGCTGGGAGTTCGAGACGTAGTTGTACGCGCCCCAGACGACGTTTCCCAGCCCCATCGAGAACCAGAACGTCAGGAGGGCGACCAGGACGTGTGAGATCACCGAGCCGAACTCCCGGTCGACCAGCACGACGCGGTCGGGCGTTTCTTCCTCGATCTTCCAGCCCTGCGCCACGAGGTCGTCGATTTCCCGCTGTAGGTGTTTGCTGCGCATAGCTGTAGTAGGAGACGAGCGAGCAAAAACCCGTCAGCAGGTCCCGGAACGGTGACGACACAGTACGTTCACATCACTGCAATCCCTCTAGACGTTATGATCGTACTCGGTCACGCTCTCTTGACGGTCACGCTGATCGTACAAACAAATCCCGGCGTCGACATCGATATCGGCACGATGAACGGACTCCTCGGGGGCGCGATCACCGCGTTCCTGACCACGCTTGTCGTCGGCGCGATCCTCGTCGCCGTCGTCCCCGAGTTCACCGAGCGGATGATGGGAGACATGCTCGAGGACCCGATCGGGTCGTTCGTATACGGGATCGTCTCGCTGCTCGCTCTCGGCTTGTTGATACTGCTCCTGTTCATCACGATCGTCGGGATCCTGGTGGCGGTTCCGCTCTTCTTCGTCGTGTATCTGGTGTGGGCGATCGGCGGAGCTATCGCCTACCTCGCGATCGCCGATCGGCTGGTCGATCGCGACGACGGCTGGCTGAAGCCGCTGCTAGTCGCTGCGGGAATCAGCGGGGCGCTCACCGCGACCGGGGTCGGCGGTCTCCTTTCGATCTGTATTGGAGCCGCCGGCTTCGGTGCGGTGCTCCGAGGCTATTTCGGATAACGGCGGACTCGAGTGATTTCAGTGCAAACGCGCCGAGACCCGATCGATCACCGGGCTGTGCGCGACGCCCACCGCTCGGTACATCCACCTCTGAACGAGAATAGAGCTGAGCAGCCCACAGGCGAGAATCGTCGGATACCACGTCGTCGGGAGTCCGTTCCATCGTATCCACAGCATGCTGGCGACGCCGGTCGCGGTACACAGTACCGAGACGGCGAGATGTATCCTCGAGACGAGCGGTGCGCGTGATCGCTGATCGCCGGTATAGATGCGTTGTTCGGTCAGTCCCAGTAAGCCCTGAACGACGTACAGCGCCGACATAAACAGCGAGAATGGGTCGAACAGACGATACTGGTTCACGTGACAGTATGGGAACTCTTGTCCTCCGCAACGAGAGCGATAGTTCCGGCGGTCAGTTCGTTCACTGCGAATCGTGACGGCCGGTCCTTTCGTAGTGGGAGCGGACAGAAACGGTCGACCCCGTCACCACGGCAGGTATCGCCGGAGGCGAGCGACCATCGAGGGTTCGTGACGGACTCGAAGTGTCGTCCCGTCGGCGTCAAACACCGCTTCGCTCGCTGGAATCCGCTCTCCGTCCGGCAGGTGAAAGTACTGCTCGCCCGCCGGAACCGTCCCGCCGCTGCTCGCGCCGAACAGCGACTTCGATCTCCCCGTCGGCGCCGAGACGGGTTCGTCGTACTCGATCTCGTACACAGTCTGCCCGTCTTCGGTTAGCGTTCGCCAGTCGACGATCTCGCGGTCCTCGTTCGTCCCGATCATGCTCGCGGACCCGATCGCTTCGGCGCGTAGTGAGTCGCGGTGTCCATGTCGTTCCCTCGATACTCGAGAGAGCAACCTAAAAACTGCGGTGACCGTGACGGGTGGCCGACGCTGTCGACGTCCCGCCCCCTATCCGAGGTCGACCGGATCCACCTTCAGGTACTCCCGAAGGACGACCGTCGCGTACGACCCCTTGGGCAGCGCGAACTCGAGCGTCAGCGGCTCGGTCTCGAGGGACAAATCCGTTCGCAGGAGCATCGCTCGCCGAGTGCCACTCGAGTGAAACTCTCCGGGAAGATCGAAGTCCGCGGGCTCGAGGCCGAGATCCTCGAGGACGGCACGCTCGATTTCGCCCTGCTCGCCGTCGGCAAGGTCCGTCTCGGTGCCGACCAGCGGCGCGGTGACGAACGCACGGCCGCGCTCGCAGTGGCGGGTCACCGAGTCGACCCGGCGCTCGTCGACGCGCTGAAGCCGGTCGGTATCGGGAAGCTCGAGCCCGTCGGGCGCATCGGTATCCGAGAAACAGACCACGTCGCCCGCGACGGGGCGATCGAACGGCAGCCCGCGCTCGAGGCGCTCGCTCAGCATCAGATTGAACGCGTAGGACTGGGCCGCGTGGACGAACAGCCGCTGGAGGTTCGATGGCACCCGCTCGAGGGCCTCCCTGAACTGTTCGGGACCGGGCTCGCCGTCGTACTCGGCCAGCGCGTGGATCATCGAACGCTCGTAGCGGAGGCGGTGCGGGACTCGCTCGAGGGCTTCCTGCCAATCTCTGGTCTCCTCAACGAACCCTCTAGCTTCCTGCGTCCCCTCCGGTTCCGCCTCAGTCGGGTTCCCGAGGTAGGCCATCACCGCACCCTCCCAGTCGTCGCGGGCGATCGCGAGCCCGACTTCGTGCGTGACCGGCCGGCGGCTCCCGAAGCGCTGCTGGCCGAAGAAGTTGGGGACGCCGATCGAAACTGCGGAGCCCTCGTCCGAATCGCCGTCCGTCGCGCCGCCATCGCCGTCCTCGAGCCCGCCGAACTCGCTCAACTCGTCGGTGATCGCCGCGGCGTTCTCCGGGCGCTCGGGATCGGTGACGACGAGTTCGAACTCGTTGCCGGCGAGGTCGCCGAACTCGAGGTTCCGGCCGGCCCGCCCCAGAACCTCGATATCGACACCGTTGATCTCGGGCAGGGCCGCGGGGCCGGCTCCGTAGACCGAGAACAGCTGCGTCGTCACGGCGTACTTGTCCTTCGTGCCGGCCCAGTTGACCCGCTCGCGCGAGATCCCCAACGCGTCCGAGAGCCGCGAGGCGAAGTCGTTGGTGTCCCACCCCTGCAGCGTCGCTCGAAAGACGAGGTGCGGGTAGGCGTCCGTCGGCGCGTCGACGGGCTCCGTGGCGAAGCGCTCGAGTTCGCGCACCCGGAAATCGGCGTCGTCCTCGCGGAGGCGGCCGCCGACGCCGTCCGCGTCGCTGACGTAATACTCCATACCGACGGCCTGCTCCGTGGGGTGGCCTGAGCGCATACTGGTTGGCGTCGATTCGAGTGCCGCGCGTAAATCGGTTCGTTCTCGAGGCGAGCGACGGCCCGCGGATTCGTCGCGGAGCGATGGGATCAGTCCGTCCGCGGGGATCAGTCCGTCCGCGGGATCGACCGCGCACCCAGCGCGAACGCGACGAGCGCGAGCGCGGCAAGAATCACGAGGTTCGCGAGCGCGGGATCGACGCCGGCGACTGCGGATGTCTCCGCACCCGAATAGGTCGCGGCCCGCACCCCCCGCGCGAAGTAGGTCAGCGGCGAGAGGTTCACGAGCGGTTCGAACCAGCCGGGCAGTTGGGAAAGCGAGATGAAGGTCTCCGAGAGGAAGAGCAGCGGGAGCCCGATCGCGTTGCTCGCGGCGACCGCACCGTCCTGCGAATCGGTGTAACTCCCGAGCATCGCGCCGACGCCACAGAAGCAGACGACGCCGACGAGGGTGTAGGGAACCAGCAGCGGGGAGAACGCGATTTCCGCGCCGGTCAGCAGGACCACCAGCCCGAGGATGAGCAGGCTCGCGAGTCCGATAATGGCTGCGTTGACGACGGTCTGGGCGAGCAACCACTCGCCTCGAGTCAGCGGCGTCGTCGCAAGCTTTTCGAAGCGACTCCCCTCGCGGTGGCGCGCGACCTCGCTGCCCATCCGCGACAGCGGCGTGAAAAGGACGACGACGGCGAGGTAGCCCGGGACGTAGTAGGCCGCCGGCTCCGTGAACAGGCCCTCGCCGGTCGGATCGGTGCGGATCAGCGCGCCGAAGATGACGATCAGGATCATCGGGAAGAAGAAGGTGAAAAAGACCGCCGTCCGCCGGCGGATAAACGACCGCCAGCCGGCGCTCGTCTCGGCCCCGACGCGTCCCATCCGGCTCACGCCGTCTCACCCGCCTGCGCGATATCAGACTCGTCGGAATCGCCCTGCCCGCTTCCCCCGCGCTCCCCGCCCGCGAGCCGATCGGTTCGCTCCCGCTCGGTCGCGTCGGCCAGGGTGAGATAGACGTCCTCGAGGTCCGGTTCGGCCCACGAGAGTTCGGTGTACTCGATGTCGCGGGCCTCGAGATAGTCGACGACGGTGCCGATCGCGGCCGGATCGATGTCGCGGACGACGACCGCGCTATCGGGGCCTCGACCCCGGCCGCGCTCCGGGCGTTCGACCGGGTACTCAAGCTCCGCGAAAGCCTCCGGATCGGCCGCCGTTTCGATCGTGAGCCGGCTCGAGCCGCCGTGTTCGCGGACGAGCGCGTCGGGGCTTCCCTGCGCGACGAGCGAGCCGTTGGCGAGCAGGCCGACGCGGTCGGCGAGCCGCTCGGCTTCGGCCATATCGTGGGTGGTCAGGACGACGGTCGTCCCGCCTGCGGCGAGGTCCTCGATTAGTCGCCAGACGGTACGGCGGCCGGCGGGGTCGATCCCGGTCGTCGGCTCGTCGAGGAAGAGCAGATCGGGGTCGTTGACCAGCGCGGAGCCGACGCAGACCCGGCGCTGCTGGCCGCCCGAGAGATTCTCATACCAGGTGTCGCCGGCGTCGACGAGGCCGACGTCCGCGAGGACGTCGTCGGAGTCCCGCGCGTCGTCGTATAGCCCCGCGTAGTAGGCGAGCAGTTCCCTCGCGCTGAGTCTCCCGGGTGGCGAGAACTCCTGTGGCAGCACGCCGAGCCGGTCGCGGTCGACGGCCGACGGCGACGCGTCGAGGATTCGCGCGCTGCCGCCGTCGGGCTCGGTCGTCCCCGTCAGCGACCGGACGAGCGTCGTCTTCCCGGCCCCGTTCGGACCGATCAGCGCGAAGACCTCGCCGCTCTCGACGGAGAGCGACGCCCCCGAGAGGGCCGTCGTCTCGCCGTAGACCTTCTCGAGGTCCGTCGCTTCGACTACGGCTTCCATACCGACGGGTTTCCGCGCATCGCGGGTAAGGGGTTCGATTCCGCCGGCCGGGGTTGCGGGTCGTTGTGCTTCCGTTCGCAACGCGCAGTTCTCACTCGCGGTTTCGCCGCCTACTCACGGCTCGATGCGCCGTTCGCGGGTCACTTCGTTCCCCGCTCACCCCGCGGTTCTCGCTCGCGTTGCTCGCTCACGGCTCGCTTCGCTCACCGTTCGCATTCCCGCGGTTCTCGCTCACTCCGTTCGCTCCGAACCGCGTTCGCTCCGAACCGCGCACGCGCTCTTGCCGTCGCAGGTACAACCGTTACCCGTCCGGTCCTGATACGAGATCGGGAATGACGAAACTCGGATACACCCTCTCGAGCGAGGAGTTCGGCCCGATGGAACTGGTCGATATCGCCGTGCAAGCCGAGGAGGCCGGCTTCGACTTTCTCTCGGTTTCCGATCACTTCCATCCCTGGACATCGTCCCAGGGCGAATCGCCGTTCGTCTGGTCGACGCTCGGCGCCATTGCGACCGCGACCGACGAGATCGAAGTCGGCGTTGGCGTCACCTGCCCGACAACCCGGATCCATCCAGTCAACGTGTACGTGTTTAGCCCGAGCTAATTTCGGTACTGTCTCGTAGGAAGCGTTCAACGGACACGATATGAACAGGCAGCAGACATCGGATACGACTCTCAGGGATGGGCTCCACTGCGGAGCCCATCCCGTTGCCTCTGCTGTCATAACTCGTTGGTGGAGTCTGTGAACGCAGACGATTTCACCAAAGAAGAGCTCCTTTCTCGACTTCTTCAACTTGAACAACAAGTCGAAGAACTTCAACAGGAAGTCGATCAGAAGGACGAGCGGATAGAAGAACTCGAAACACGTCTTCGCAAGTACGAAAATCCGCACACGCCACCCAGTAAGCGACGGTCGGGGACTGACGAGTCCCCGACCTCGCAGGACGACGAAGACGAGAATGTTCGAACCGACGGCGGCACTCCTGGACGGAAGGACGGTCATGATCCAGAGTGGCGTGTAACAGCTGGTCCCGACAAAGAGATCGAAGTCACCCGTGACTGTTGTCCCGAATGTGGCAAACACTTCGACGAGTCGGTGGGCGTCAGCCCCCGACTCGTTGAGGAGGTTCCTGATCCGCAGCCTCCTGAAGTCACCCAGTACAACCGCCACTGCTACCAGTGCGACTCTTGTGGAACAGAAACTGTTGCTACACACCCCGACTGCCCCAATGAGGGGCAGTTCGGGGTGAACGTCATCTCTCAAGCAGCACTTTCTCGGTACGATCACCGCCTTCCCTACCGGAAAATCGCTGATCGCTTCGAGCAACTGCACGGGCTAGAACTCTCAGGCGCGTCCGCGTGGCACGCGACCGAGCGCGCTGCGCGCGCCGGTCGCTACGAATATGAACAGATTCGAAGACAGATTCAGCAAGCAGAGATCGTTCACGTCGACGAAACTGGTATCAAACGCGAGGGTGAGCAAGCGTGGATCTGGACGTTTCGGACGAGAGAGCACACACTGTACGCCGTAAGAGAAAGTCGTGGGAGCGATGTCCCCGCGGAAGTCCTCGGAGAGGACTTCGCGGGAACGGTCATCTGCGATGGGTGGACGGCGTATCCAGCGTTCACCAGTAATCTTCAGCGGTGCTGGGCACATCTTCTCCGGGAAGCCGAGGACATTGCTAGTGACCACGAGGAGGCAGAGCCGGTTCACCGGTATCTCAAACAGATGTTCGTCGGTCTCCAGTCGTGGCTGGAGACCGACCCGAGTCCTCGTGAGAGAGCACAGATGCACCGATCATGCCAGAACGGGCTTAGATCGCTCGTTGAGCGGTCAGTAACCGACGAAACAGTGGCAACACTACTCGGGAAGATCGAAGGAGGGATCGACCACTGGCTCACCTTCGTCGGTGAGCCAGCGGTCTCCCAGACGAACAACGCAGCTGAGAACGCACTGCGTGAACCAGTCGTTCTCCGGAAAATCATCGGCACACTCCGTAACGACCGAGGTATGTTCGTTCACGAGACGCTCTTGTCCCTGCTGGCGACATGGCGCCAGCAGGGACGCAATCCCTACGAAGAACTTCGTCGAGTCGTCAGCAACAATGAGATGATCTTACGGGCTCACGCTGTGCCGGCTGTCGAGACTTCGGGGTAAACACATACGTCAACGTAGCCCACGCCGTCGCCACCGTCGACGAGATGTTCGGCGACCGCTTTACCTTCGGTGTCGGCACCGGCGAGAACCTGAACGAGCACGTCACGGGCGAGCGCTGGCCCGAACACGACGTTCGCCTCGAGATGTTAGACGAGGCGATGGACGTCATGCGCTCGCTGTGGACCGGCGAACCGACGAGCCACCACGGGGAACACTACACGGTCGAGAACGCGCGCCTCTACACCGTGCCGGACGAGCAGCCGACGACGATCGGGAGCGCGTTCGGCCCGCAGACCGCCGAGTGGGTCGCCGAGACCGTCGACGGACTCTGGTGTTCCGGCCCCAAATCGGAGCCGATCGAGGCCTACGAGGACGCCGGCGGCGACGGGCCGAAATACAGCCAACTCCACGGCTGCTACGCCGACAGCGAGGAGGAAGCGATCGAGACGATCTACGAGCAGTGGCCCAACGGCTCGCTCCCGGGGGAGCTCGGCCAGGAACTCCCGACGCCGGCCCACTTCGAACAGGCCGCACAGATGGTCGAGAAGGAAGACATCGCCGAGGCCGGGACCACCACCGAACCCGACCCGCAGGCCCATATCGACAGCATTGAGGAGGCGATCAACGCGGGTTACGACCACGTTTACTTCCACCAGATTGGGGACGAACAGGAGAAGGCGATCAGGTTCTACGAGGAGGAGGTACTGCCCTCGTTCGAGTGAGCTTTTTTCCTATTCGAACCCAAACGCGGAGACGTGACCGGACTCGAGGAGTACTACGACACCCTGACTGACGAGACGGCGACCGAACTCGAGCAGATCGTTTCGGAACGACGAGAGGACCGCTCGCGGTCCCACCGCGTCCGGGTTCGGCGAATCGTCACCGCGCTCGAGTGACCGACGCTCGCTCGCCGCTTCCCCATCCGTTTTGCACCCCGCGGACGAACCCGTTCCCATGGAGTACACCACGCTCGGCGATACGGGCACGACGGTCTCGAGGCTCTGCTTCGGCACCTGGCGCTTCGGAAAGGAGAGCGACGGCACCGTCGAGACCGACCGCGAGGAGGCCCGCGAACTGCTCGACACCGCCTGGGATACCGGGATCAACTTCATCGACACCGCGAACGTCTACGGCGATCCGAACGGCACCAGCGAGGAGTGGATCGGCGAGTGGCTCGAGGACCGCGATATTCACCGCGAGGATATCGTCATCGCCTCGAAGGTCTACTTCCCGTTCGACGGTCGCGGCGAGCCCGGTCTGAACGACTCCGGGCTGGGACGCAAGCACATCCGCGCACAGATCGAGGGCACCCTCGAGCGACTGGGAACCGACTACCTCGATCTCTACTACATCCACCGCTGGGACGAGAACACACCGATCCGGGAAACGATGCGGACGCTCACCGAACTCGTTCGCGAGGGGAAGGTCCACTATCTGGGGGCCTCGAGCATGGCCGCCTGGAAGCTCACGAAAGCGCTGTGGGAAAGCGATGTCGAGGGCCTCGAGCGCTTCGACGTGACTCAGCCGATGTTCAACGCGGCCGATACGGACGACGTGACCGACTACCTAGAGGTCTGTGCGGATCAGGATATCGCCGTCTGTCCGTACTCGCCGCTCGCGGGCGGCTTCCTCACCGGGAAGTACGAACGGGCCGAGGACGGCAGCGTGATTGCGCCCGACGGCTCCCGGGGCACCCTCACCGACCTCTTCGAGGACCGTTACACCAGCGAGACCGCCTGGGGCGTGCTCGAGGCCGTCGAGTCCGTTTCCGAGCAGGTCGACGCCACGCCGGCCCAGGTCTCGCTGCGCTGGCTGATGGAACAGGACCGCTTTACCTGCGTGCCGATCGTCGGCGCGCGGACGTCCGATCAACTCGAGGAGAACGTTGGTGCGGTCGAATTCGAATTGAGCGACGACCAGTTCGAGCGGATCAACGCGGCGCGGGGCGCGGACGGCGGCGACTATCGCTGAACTGGTCACTTGTCGCTGGAACTATGTTCCCATTCTGGGGGAATTCTCCAGCTACTTATCGTTATTAGATCCGAAGTGAGAGTCATGACACAAGATAGAGGCGTGTCCCGACGACGGATGCTCGAGCTAACGGGTGCCACAGCGTCGATCGCGTTCATCGCCGGCTGCAGTGGCGACGGCAACGGTGGGAACGGCGGCAACGGTGGGACCGGCGGTATTGAAATCGATCCCGACACACAAATCGAGTTCGATGGGCAGACAGCCGGCTGGCTCGGCATCGCGCCCGACTCGATCGCAGACGAGGAGAACCCGACGCTCATCCTTCAGGAGGGGGAGACCTACGAGATCGGCTGGACGACCGGCGACGGCGCCGAGCACAACATCGCAATCTACGACGAAAACGACGCTGTCGTCGGCGACCTCGCAACCGAGCGGGTCACCGAACCCGGCGACGATCAGTGGCTCGAGTTCGAGGCCAGCAGCGAGATGGTCACGTACATCTGTGAGGTCCATCCGAATACGATGGTTGCCGATATTCAGGTCGAATAGCGGTGGTGGCGACGACACGAGAGCACGCCAACCGCTATTTCGGCATTGTCGGCAGTTGTAGCGAAGTACAGCGGTGACGTCTATCGTACTCCCGCTCACGGACTGGCAGTGTTTCGTTCGGCGGCGAAGCCTTTCTCCCGAGTTGCTGTCGAGCAGGACCAGCAGGTCCCGTTCTGTCAAACCGAGACCGTGTATACCCACCGCTTTGCTGGGGGACTGGAAACGACCCGGTCACGGATGCAGGGCTTTCCCCCTGTCTCCCGCTGGACCCTTTCACCCGGACATCCCACCATCCTGTCCACCGCCAACCATCGGCTCGAGCCCGATCCGATACTCGGTCAGGTTCTCGTAGCCGTCCTCGGTGACGGCGATCAGATCCTCGATGCGGACGCCGCCGACCGCAGGATCGTAGATGCCGGGTTCGATCGAGATCACGTGGCCGGCCTCGAGCTCGCCGCCCGAGGGCGAGACGCTGGGCTCCTCGTGGATGTCGAGGCCGACGCCGTGACCGGTGCTGTGGATAAATCCCGTCTCCGTGTTCGGATCGCTTCGCAGCGTCTCGTAGCCCGCGTCCTCGATCACGTCGCAGGCCACAGCGTGAACGTCGGCACCCGTCACGCCGGCCGCGACGGACTCGAGCGCGGCCTTGTAGGCCTCCCGCGTGACCTCGTAGCGTCGCCGGGCCTCCTCGCCGGGGTCGCCGCGGGCGAAGGTTCGGGTCATATCGGCGAAGTAGCCCGTCTCCTTGTCCCGCGGGAAGATGTCGATCACGATCAACTCGTCGGGCTCGAGCGGCCCGCTCCCGCGGTCGTGGGGGTCCGCAGCGTCAGACCCGCAGGCGACGATGGTCTCGTCGAGCGCACAGCCGTGGCGGAGCAGGGTGACCTCGATCGCTTCCGTCACGCGTTCGCTGGTGAGCGCCTCGCCGTCGCGGACGAGGACGCCGTCCTCGACGTCCGCGGTGGCGATCAGTTCCTCCGCTCTCGCCATCGCAGCCTCGTTCGCACGCTGGCTCGCCCGGATCTGGTCGATCTCCCACTCGGTCTTCGTCGCGCGGATCTCCGTCACGATCCCCTCACGTTCGACCGTCACCGCGAGACCGTGCTCGCGGAGTCCGTCCGCGGTCCCCGTCGGGAAGTTCTGGGGGACTGCGATCGAGTCAACGTCGTGGTCTTCGAGAAACGCCGCCAGCATACGGATCTTCCCCTCGTAGCGGCCGTACTCGGCCACGAGTTGCTGGTACTCGTACGCGGCTCGACGAGTGACGGAGTCGACGCTCGCCTCCGCGCTCGCGCGACCGTACTCGAGGCCGGAGACGAGCAGATGGACTCCGTCGGCGGTCACGAGCGTCTGAAAGGGATCCGGTGCCGTGAAACCGGAGACGTACCGCTGGTCGGAATCCGAAGCGTCGTCATCGATCAGATAGCCGTCCAACTCTTCGGCCTCGAGAAAATCCCGAAGCGGGGAGAGATCGACGTCGAGGTTCATAGACGGATGTGTGTCAGCGCCGTACATAATCCCGAGGATCCCGGCCGTCGGGTCGAGGATCGGCTCGAACCCACAAACTTATCATTAGCGGTGGTAATTCCCGGGTATGAACCGTCGTCGGCTCCTCGCGACGAGTGCCGCTGTCGCACTCGCCGGCTGTCTCAGTGATTCCGACGACGACGAGCCGCCGACGGGCGCGGGTCTCGTCCGAGACGCAATCGAGACGCGCCGCCACATGCGGTCCCTCGAGGCCCGGCGAACCGTGTCGGTCGACGCCCCGGACGAGACCGTCGAACGGGTCGAGCGCATCGCTCGACGACCGCCGGCCAAACAGCGGATCGAAGTGCTCGAGTCGACCGATCCGGACGTTCCGGTCGGTTCGGTCACCGTGACGAACCGAGCGACGACGTGGGAGTACAACCCGTCATCGGCGGTGGTGGACAAACAGTTCCATCCGAACAAGGTCGACACCGACAAGACGCGCCTCGTTCTCGAGAACCTCCTCGAGGAGTACCGCCTCGGCTACGAGGGGACGGAGACCGTCGACGGCCGCACTGCACACGTCGTCGAGACGAAACCGCCGGTCGACGACATCGGACCGAAGGTCGAGCTCGTCGTCGGAGACACGACGTACGTCATGCCGGTGAACATCATCCGAGACCTCGAGAAACTCGAGGTGGTCCGGACCGTATGGATCGACGACGAGTATCGGTATCCGATCAGGGAACGGAACACGATGCGTGAGGACGGCGAAACGCGCCACGACCTGACCGTCACGTACGAGGATCTTTCGGTCGACGAGGGGCTCGCACCGGGGACGTTCACGTACGAACCACCGAACGGAGTGACCGTCGTTACCGATGGCCGCGAGCCCGAAGGTGTCTTCGAGCGTCGAGGGGCTGCCGAAGCGCACCTCCCGTACGAGCTTCCGGAACCGGACGTGCCGGACGCGTACGCGCTCGATCGGATCACCGTTATCGATCGAGAAGACGAGTACGGTGGGACCACCGCGATGCTGTGGTACAACGATCCGAACGTGGTCGCACGCGAACTCTACGTGGCCGTCCGAGAGTTCCAGCGGTTCAGCCCGACGTCGCCGACGCTCGAGGAAACCGAGGTCGACGGTACCACGGCCTACCGTCGCGACGGCCGAATTCAAACCATTTTCTGGACGTGTGACGACCTGAGCTACGAGGTCTCGAGTCTCACTGACGATACGCCGCTGCTCGAAATTGCGGCGTCGATCGGTTGTTCGTGATTCGTTCGTGAACCGCCTCGGGGTCAAGTGGTTCGAGAGAGCGACGCTCTCTCGTCATCCCGAGAACCTCCGATTCTCGGACGACCCCGAGGCACTCGGCCTGCTCCGCCGGTAGACACCTCTCTTCGACTGCCGTTCAGACAGGAACGCCCCGCTGATCAGTACGGGTTGGGTAGGTGCCGAAGCAACAGCCGATACATAAGCAAGACGTTAGAAATGTGTATTGAACAGAGAGCAGCTATATAGTACGGTAATGGCGTCTCATACGATCTGACCCCGTCCAATAGAAAAGTGATATTAGCGCTTTCGAGCGACGAGTGAGATGCTTTTCACGCCGTACTTCTGGCACGCACTCTGCGCCCGTTCTGAGGTGAACTCGTACTGCGGGTTATCCCGAACTTCGATGAGTTCGAAGCCAGGTGTTTCGATCATCGCCGTGTAGTCGTCGACCTGTTCGGCGCCACCGATACAGGCCGCCCAGAGGTCCGCGTTGGTTTTGATGCTCTCAGACAGTCGTTGCTCGCTGACGATATCCGAGAGTGCTAACCGACCGTCGGGCTTGAGCACGCGGCTCACCTCTTCGAAGACACGATCCTTCTCCGCCGAGAGGTTGATCACGCCGTTCGAGATTGCCGCATCGAACGATCCATCCTCGAACGGAAGGGTCTCAATGTACCCCTGGTGGAACTCGATGTTGTGGAAGCCGGCATCCGCTGCCAGGTTGCGAGCCTTCTCGACCTGCTCGTCGGTCATATCGATACCCGTCACCGTGCCGGTCTCAGTGACATGTACTCCCGCGACGAAGGTGTCCATTCCCGACCCGCTACCGAGGTCGAGCACTGCCTCGCCCGGCTCGAGCTCGGCCAGATCGAAGTGGTAGCCGACGCCCGCGAACGAGTCGATCGACGCGTCGGGAACGTACTCGAGATCGTCGGGGTCGTAGCCAAGACGGTCGACGAGGTTGCGACCCGTCTCGAAGTGGAACGCCGCGTCAACGGACTCGGCGACGTCCCGATACATCGACTTGACCTCACGTTCGAGTTTGTCCGTGTCGAGCGATTTGCTCATCGGTGGTCACCGGTTAGTCGTCGCCCACCACCTCGGCGGGCGCGTTGATGCTCATATCGACGTCCTGGGCGAAAGAGACGAACGTGTAGACGGGTGCCCGCCGCGCCCATTCGTCGATCAGGTCCTGATCGAGACCCTCGCCGTCGATCTCGACCTCGGCAGAGAGGTTCTCGAAGACCGAGTCGGCCTCTTTGAGTTCCTCGAGACTGAAGAGAACTGCTGGATCGAAATCGGTCCGGACGTGCGTCTGAAGGTGGTCGATATCGACGCCGTTCGCGGCGGCGTTGATGCTGATGCCGACGTTGATACAGGCAGCCAGCGCCGACAGCGCTGCTTCGACCGGTTCGAGCCGATCGGTCCCGCCGACCCACCCACCGGCGTCCAATACTTCCTTCCAGGCACCGTAGGGAATCGTGTATTCGCGCGTTTCACGAGTAATCGTCTCACCCCCGAGCTCGTAGCTATCGACTTTCGCCAGACTGTGCGCGGCCGTCCCCTCGTAGGTCGCGGACGCCCCGAGGCCGAACTGGACGGCTTCGGGGTTCTCCGCTGCGTGTGCGGCGAACCCCTCGAGTGTTTCGAGGTCGATACCGTGCAATAGTTGTCGTTCGTCAGCCATCGTTTGTGTCTCCCCCGGTTAGAGCGTTTTTTGTGTCTCCAGCCGGCGAGAGTGATTACGAACCCTGGCGTATAGTAGCTATATCGTGAAAAATAGTCGATTCCTGCCGTTCACGCACCCACTGCAAAAGAACCACCGACTGCAATCCGACCCTCGTCGAGTCCGATCACAGTAAAGTAGCAGTTCGCCTCGTAATCCTGCGGAAAGTGAGTGGCACGTAATCGGTCGGATTGCGTCGCTGGAAGCCTTACCCGACGCTCGTTTGCGGTTCGACGCGGCGTGCATCGGACCTGTAGGTTTCGTAGGCGGACGCCGCCCACTCGCGGACCGCCGGCGCGTCGGTGTCGATCAGTGCGTGTACCGTTCCACTATCCTGCTCGTAGCAACTGATCGTAACGCGTTCGTCGAGCAGACCGATCCCGTATGGAGGGAGGTCATCGTGCTCTAGAACCGTGAAATTGTCCCGTTGCATCATCGCCGAACTGCGATCCGGGTACGTCGAAATGAAATACTCGTGACACTCCGGCCGGTCGATCAACGTCACGTCTACGCCCTCGTCGATCAGTCGGTGGAGCACGTCGAAACACGGATCCATCAGCGCGACTTCCGGGCGAAGAGACCGTACGGTGGTCGTCTCCCGGAGAAGCGACTCGAATCGTCCCACCGGACGATACGGAGCGTCGGGTTCGGCAACGGTTACGGTCAGTTCCGACCACGTCTTGAACGGAAACTCGCCGATAGCGTCGGGGAGCCAGTGCCAGACGTGACGCAACGTTCGCTCGGTTTCGACCCGTTCGATCAAGTCCTCCATCCCGGACGCGATAGCTTCTCCCAGTCGTGTCGCGACGTACTGGTACTCGTCTTTGCGGATCCAGAGCCGGTCGTCGAATTCGTCCAGCGTCCGGCGCATCGTGGACGACGAAACCCCGGCCAACTCGCAGAGTTCGGAGCGGCTCCGGGGGCGCTCCGTCAGTGCGACGAGCGTCGGGACACGATGTTCGGACCGCGCGAGATACGCTATGTCGACGACCGGCGAGTCTCTAGTATACTGTTTCACGTTAACATCCCCCAATGATGGAGGTACGCTACGGAACGTGAAAACGATTGGGTCCTCTCACACGACGCTTGATAGTATAGTAACAACTGCGACTATTTACACACTGATCGCACAGTCCGCGGTTCTCGCTCGCCGTTCGCATCCCCGCGGTTCTCGCTCACTCCGTTCGCTCCGAACCGCGCTCGCTCCGAACCGCGCTACTGTCGCGCGATCAGGTGTGCAGTGACTTGCAGCGGCTACTATAGGTTCGCCGAGGTCCCTTCTGAATTCCGATAAGCGCGGCGCAGTCGCGGAAACACGCCATCACTCGCTCGTCGATATCTCTCGAGACGGGACTAACGGGATCGGTATCGGTAAGGCGGGCCCCCTCCACAGACCGACCATGAACGTCACTATCACGCCCTCGAGCGTCCGCGGGACGGCGCGAGCACCGCCCTCGAAGAGTTACACGCACCGGGCGATCCTCGCGGCGGGCTACGCCGACGGGGCGACCGTCCGCGACGCGCTCTGGAGCGCGGACACGCAGGCGACCGCCCGCGCGGTCGAACTCTTCGGCGGCGACGTCGACCGGTGCGATGACGGCTCCCTCGAGATCGACGGCTTCGACGGCCGACCCGAGGTCCCGGCGGACGTCATCGACTGCGCGAACAGCGGGACGACGATGCGACTCGTCACCGCCGCGGCCGCACTCGCGGACGGTACCGCGGTGCTGACGGGCGACGAGTCCCTGCGCTCGCGCCCTCAGGGGCCGCTGCTCGAGGCACTGACCGATCTCGGCGTTCGAGCCGACAGCACCCGCGGGAACGGGCAGGCCCCGCTGGTCGTCACCGGCCCGCTCGCTGGCGGCGAGCTATCGATCCCCGGCGACGTCTCCTCGCAGTACATCACCGCCTTGCTGCTGGCCGGTGCAGTCACCGACGAGGGGATTTCGATCGAACTCGAGACCGAACTCAAATCCGCGCCGTACGTCGACATCACGCTCGAGGTGCTCGACGACTTCGGCGTCGAGGCGCGGAAGACGGACGCCGGGTTCGCGGTCGACGGCCGGCAGTCCTACCGTCCCGCGGGTGGCGACTACGCTGTGCCCGGCGACTTCTCGTCGATCTCGTACCCGCTGGCGGCGGGTGCGATCGCCGGCACCGAGGGCGAGGGCGTCCGCATCGAGGGCGCTCATCCGAGTGCGCAGGGCGATACCGCGATCGTCGACATCGTCGAGCGGATGGGTGCCGACGTGGACTGGGACCGCGACGCGGGGACGATCGATGTTTCGACGGCCGCGCTCTCGGGGATCGAAGTCGACGTCGAGGACACGCCCGATCTGCTCCCGACGATCGCCACCCTCGGTGCGGTCGCGGAGGGCGACACGCACATCGCGAACGCGGAGCACGTCCGGTACAAGGAGACCGACCGCGTGAGCGCGATGGCCGAAGAGTTGGGCAAAATGGGCGTCGAAACGACCGAGGAACGGGACTCGCTGACGGTCCACGGCGGCGACTCGAGCCTCTCGGGAGCGACCGTCTCCGGACGCGACGACCACCGGATCATCATGGCGCTCGCGCTCGCGGGACTGGTCGCCGACGGCGAGACCACCATCGAAGGGGCCGACCACGTCGACGTCTCGTTCCCGGGTTTCTTCGGGATGCTCGAGGAGTTAGGGGTCGGACTCGAGCGACTGGAGTAAGCTCTCGGAAGCGCCGTCACCGCCTGCTCGTCGGCCACGCCGGTTGCCCTCCGACAGAGATAGTTTTTTAACCCCTCGAAAAATGATTATATACAATGGCAAGCAATACGCCGGTAATCGTTAGCGCTGTTAGGACGGCACAGGGGAGAGAAGACGGTGCGCTCGCGGACGTCCGGAGCGAAGATCTCTCGATTCCGCTAGTCGACGAGATGCTCGCCGAGACGGGCGTCGACGGCGAGGATGTCGACGACCTGATGTGGGGCTGTGCCCAGCAGCGAGCCGAACAGCGGACGAACATCGCGCGACAGATCGCGCTCTTCTCGGAACTCGGCGAAGGGGTTCCGGCGACGACCGTCGACCGGCAGTGTGCCTCCTCGGCGCAGGCGATCATCAGCGCCGCGGACTCGATCGCCGCGGGACGCCATCACGCGGTCATCGCCGGCGGCGTCGAGAGCATGAGCCGCGTCAAAATGGGGGCCGCCGACAGCGGCGAGATGTACCCCGGACTCGACGAGGAGTACGGCATGCGGAACCTCCAGATGGGGATGACGGCCGAGAAGGTCGCCGAGCAGCACGATATCTCCCGGGCGGAACAGGACGAGTACGGCGCACGGAGCCAGCAGCGCGCGGTCGAGGCCACCGAGGAGGGGAAGTTCGACGACGAGATCGTCCCCATCGAGACCGACGAGGGGGTCCACGACGAGGACGAGGGCCTGCGTCCCGGAACGACTACCGAAACGCTCGCCGAACTGCCGACCGTATTCAAGGAAGACGGCACCGTCACGCCCGGTAACGCCTCCCAGATCGCCGACGGCGCGGCCGGTGTCCTGCTGACCAGCCGAGAATTCGCCGATGAGAACGACCTCGAGGTCCTCGCCGAGGTCGGGACCAGCTACGTCGCGGGCGTCGATCCGACCGTCATGGGCGTCGGCCCGGTCCCCGCCACCGAGGGCCTGCTCGAGCGAGCGGACCGCGAGATCGACGACTATGGCCTCGTCGAGATCAACGAAGCGTTCGCCAGTCAGACGCTGTACTCCCAGCGCGAACTCGGGATTCCGGACGATCAGCTCAACGTCAACGGCGGCGCGATCGCGATCGGGCACCCGCTGGGGTGTTCCGGCGCGCGCCTGCCGGTGACGCTCGTCCACGAGATGAACCGCCGCGGGGTCGACCGCGGGATCGCGACCGAGTGCGTCGGATTCGGACAGGGAGCGGCGATCGAGTTCGAACTGCCCTGAGACGCTCACCCTGAGTTTTTTTGGTCGCTTCGCGAACGAAGGCGGTGAGAACTGCGAGCGACAAGCGAAACGAAACGTAGCCGCGGTGGTGTGCGGCGACTCCGTTCGAACTGCCCGGAGCGGGTCACTCGTGTAGTTCTCGGATTCGGTTTTCGAGACGCTCCAGGACGCTGAAAAGGACCCCGAGGTGATGGGCTAACTCGAGCGACGAGGATTCGACAGGTGACGACGCGTCCGGGGGAGGATGGTAATGCTCCCGAGGGGCGGTCGGTTTCGGATGTCGATCCCATCGGCACTGCCAGGTTCGGTCTTCGTGCGTCTCGAGATACTGAATCGTATAGTCTCCGCCGACGAACCAGCGTACGTCGAAGCGACTTTCACTCACGGCTGCTGGATACCGCGTCTCGTCGAGCCGGAGTTCGAGGACCCTCGGGGAGAGTGAATCGGGTCGAAACTCCCAGTTCGAAACGAGCGAATGCGTGGCTGTCCGCTGTGCGAGTACCTCGAGCGTCGGGACATCGAGTGGACCGCTCGGTCCCTCTTCTCGTTCGGCCACGTTTCAAACCTTCACCTGACCGTCAGAGGACGACTCCGCTCGCTGGACGGCCCGTTTCAGGAGTGTGATGTCCCGTCGGGTCGTCCGCCACTCCGTGAGGTCCTCCCAGCGGTCGTGGAGGGTCTCGTGATCCTCGATCGAGTCGTCTGCGACGACGGCATCCGGATCGGGGACGCCGTATTTCTCCTGGAGTTTCCGATCCGCTTCGATGAGGTCCTCGAGGCGAGCGCGAAGGTCGCTCGCGCTGTGGTCGCGTGCGAGCGTCTCGATGCGTTTCCACCGAAAGTACGATGGATTCCGCTGGTACAGTGCCGGCCGCTCGTTCGATCGGTCCGCGATTCCCATCTCGGCGAGTTGCTCGAGCGCTCGACGAGCACCGTTTTCGGAACAGTCTGCCCATGCTGCGAACTGCTGTGCAGACACGGGTTCGGTGGTTCCGACGAGGACGTCGTAGACTCGCTGAAACGTCGTCCGATCCGTCTTCCACCCTTCCGTCGGCGGCTCCGCGGGCGCTGGACGATCCGTCATTGTCTCGACTTCGAGCGACTAACTCATATATCTTCTCTCGAGAATAGATATGCGCGCTACTGCCCGGTATACCGAAAATAGATAGGTGAAACTGTCTCTCCGAGAACGTTCTCGAGAACGGGGGAGCGCTCGAAGAGCGTCTGCCCGTCGAGCGTTTCCAAAGCGAAACACGGGTAACATCTCCCCTCCCCGGCGTGAACGCCGGGGAGGATGTCATGAGACGTCGTACGTCGTCTCGAGATACGTAACGAGTTCGTCGACCATCGACGGGTCGTACGTCCAGAAGCCGTAGAATTCGCCGTCTCGTCGTTCCTCGGCGAGTAACGCACAGGATTCCATCTCGGTGTCACCGCCATCGAACGCCACGAACCAGAACTCGCCGAGCTCGCTGCCCGGTTTGGACACGACCGTCATGCCGTCGAGCGCCGCTCTGTTCCACGCGTCGTTGAGGAAGACTGCCACCGCGAGCGAGCCGTGGCTCCCCAGTCGTTCGTAGACCGCAGTCTGTGCGGCGAGCGCCGCCGCTCGCTGGAACCCCGTATACAGCCGGCCGGAACCGACGCGCCACGCCCGCTCTTCGATTTCGCGAGCTGTGGCCACCATCTGACGGCGATCGTAGGTGGTAAACAGCGTGTTCTCGAGGAAATCGAACAGTTCCGCTCGGTCGTAATCGGCGTCGGCGAGTTCCCAGGGCGGATGGATTTGTGGCGAGAGAATCGCGCGAAACTGGTCGATCCCCAGCGCGCCGCGGAACTCGCCGTCGGCGCTCCGAACGATCACGAACCCCGAATCGTCGAGCGAGCCGAGCGATCGGTGGACCACGTCGACGTTCCGCGTCTCGAACTGGCGTCCGAGTTCCGCGCTGATCGCGTCGTCGTCCGCGTAGACCTCGAGCGTTTTCCGCTGTCGTTCGATCCGCTCGATGAGGGTTCCGAGCGAGTTCATGGCGGTGGATCGGTTACTCCCATGGCGTCGGTGACTGCGGTCGGGATCGCTGCGTCGGTGACGGCGTTCGTCCCGGAGTCGAACGCGATGAACCCCAGTGCGTCGATCCGGGGGAGTATCGCGTGATACAACCGAATTCGGATCGGATTCCGATCGGCCGGCGTCGCGATCGTCGCTCGGTCGCTCGCGTCCTTGGCCGCGAGGACGTCCGCGAGCTCCTCGACCGTCGGCGTCGGGTTGTCGTGAAGATAGATGAGCGCGTAGCGGGCGTGCCGATCCGCGAGCAGACGGAATACGTCATCGACCGGGAGCTCACCGGCCGCTGTGTCGAGGGCGAACGGGTCGGGTTCGAACTCGTCGTTGCCCATTCGGTTATCGTACGAGATCTGTACTGAAATAGCTGTACGGTGATGGGGCGCTCGAGCGAGTTCGATTACGGCCAGTCGACCGTTTCGCCGGAGCCGGCGGCGATAGAGACGGTGCCGCTGTCGACGGGGATACCGCTTTGATTGGAGACGGAGACGGTGACGTCGTACGTGTCCCCGTTGACACCGCCCTGTCGGTTATTCGCCGACGGATAGCTGACTGTCCCGGTCGGTGCCGCATCGTTCGTTTCCGTGGCATCCGACCAGGCGTGTTCGGTGTTGTCGAAACCGACGGTGACCTCCCCGAATTCCTCGCCCGGATCGACTTCGTAATCGACGGTGAACCGATTGTTCGTATGCAGGACGTCGTTCGTGACGGTGAATCCGACGAGCGTCGGATCGCCTTCGTCAGCGAGATCGTCGCCCGGCGGGTTCGAACCGTCGGCGGTCGTCGTGACCACCGTGGAACAATCGGTGACCTCGCCGGAGGCGTCGTAGACCCGAAACCGGAACTCGTAGGTATCGCCGGCAGCGCCACCGTCAGTGCCCCCTCCCGGCGGATACGAGACGGTCTGCTCCGGGCCACTCTCGGTGTACGTCGTCGTGCCGATGTGACCGGCGTCGAGGTTCTCGACCTCGAGCTCCACCCGGTCGAAGTTCGGAAGTCGGCTCACGCGGTAGGAGATCGTAAACGCGGCGTTGGTGTTCCGCGAATCGTCACGAATTTGGTGTTTGAACGCCGGACCAGCGGTGACCGTAACGCGGCGTTCCAGTGAGACGCTCAGCGTCTCGTTCGATGCGACGACGTCGAACGCCAGCGCGTCGCTCCCGGTCGGGCTGTCGGCATCGACGGAGACGAAGACGGACCGAGTCGCTCCGCTCTCGATCGAGAGGGCGGACGGCGAGAGCGTCCCCTGACCGGAGTTCGAGAGCGAAAGCGAGACGTCGATTGTGTCGCTCGTGTTATTCGTCAGGGCGACCATATTCTGGTCGGCCGTACCGGCCCGCACCGACGAAGCGATGTCGAGTCCGAGCAACGCGCTGCCGTCCTCGGTCGCGTTCATCGAGACGGCCCGGCTCGCGCCGAGCTGTGAGAACGCTCCCGTCCCACCGAAAAGCAAGAGTCCGCCGCCGACGAGCGATCCCGTCGCGAGAAACCGGCGTCTCGTACTCCCCCCTCGAGATCGCCGACGGCGTCGTCCCATTAAATACCAGTACGATTGTATGACTCCGATGGTGATGAGTGTGTCGGCGGCCCGGAACTGAAGCGACGCGGAGGAACGATCCGCCGTCGACCCGGTCCGAGCCTTCGATAGTCAGCGAGTTCGATAGTCAGCGAGTTCGATAGTCAGCGATCTCGGACGCCCTGCGTGAATCCTGCACCGCTAAGTGGCCCCGCCACCGAGGACGTGGTAATGAACGGCAACCGCTTCGGTCGCCTCTTTCAGGTGACCACGTTCGGCGAGAGTCACGGAGAGGCGATGGGCTGTACGGTTTCGGGCTGTCCCGCCGGCCTCGAGCTATCGGCGGAGGACATCCAGGCGGACCTCGACCGTCGAAAGCCGGGGCAGTCGATGATCACGACCAGCCGCGGCGAACCCGACGCGGTCTCGATCAAGTCCGGGATTCAGGACGGCTACACGACCGGGACGCCGATCGGACTGGTCATCCAGAATAAGGACGCCCGCTCGGGCAAGTACGAGCCCTTCATCACCGCACCCCGACCGAGCCACGGTGACTTCACCTACTCGGCGAAGTTCGGGACGCGAAACTGGGGCGGCGGCGGCCGCTCGTCGGCTCGCGAGACGGTCAACTGGGTCGCCGCGGGAGCGATCGCGAAGAAACTGCTCGCTCAACAGGGGATCGAGCTCACGGCCCACGTCAACCAGATCGGCGACATCGAGGCCCCTGAGGTGGACTTCGAGGAGATCGTGGCGCACTCGGAGGAAAACGACGTCCGCTGTGCTCATCCGGAGACCGCCGAGCGGATGCAAGAACTGATCGCGGAGTACCAGGAGGAAGGCGACTCCATCGGCGGCAGCATCTACTTCGAGGCGCAGGGCGTCCCCGTCGGCCTCGGCGCGCCCCGCTTCGACTCGCTGTCCGCGCGACTGGGACAGGCGATGATGGCGGTGCCCGCCACGACGGCCTTCGAGTTCGGTCTCGGTACCGACGCGGCCGAGTGGACCGGCAAGGAGCGCAACGACGACTGGGAGTTCGACGGTGAGGGGAATCCAACGCCGGTCGAGAACGACCACGGCGGGATTCAGGGCGGCATCTCGAGCGGCGAGCCGATCTACGGCGAAGTGACGCTGCACGCGCCCACGTCGATCCCGAAGTCCCAGCAGACCGCGGACTGGGAGACCGGCGAACTCAAAGAGGAGAAAGTCATCGGCCGCCACGACCCCGTTCTCCCGCCACGAGGTGTCCCCGTCGTCGAGGCGATGCTCGCCCTGACCCTGGTGGACTTCATGCTGCTGTCGGGCCGGCTCAACCCCGACCGCGTCGACGATCAGCCCGGAGAGTACGACACTGACTATCACCCGAGCAGTCCGCGCAACGAGTAGCTCGCCGGTCGGGAAGCACGCACTCGATTCTGTTTCGTGGACGGAGACGGTATAGTGAGTCGATAGCAGACAAGAGAGAACCAATCGACGCTGTCTCCTTCCGATTCGTCAGACACCTACGGAAGGAAAGTACCTGATACACACGAATTGAACACGGAACGTTCTAGCAGATATTGGTCAGTGTCATTGAGTTGTGCGAAATACAGAGCGGGAATCTTGCATCCAATGACGGCAAAATGCCACAAGAATAGACATAGTTATACACCAATGTATATTTGTGTGCGGTGACGATGGGGAACTATGGGTGAAAAGAAGTACGGCATTGATGAGGTCGCTTTCATCGGTCGAACATTCATCGAATACCAACAGATGTTTGATTTCGACCCCGCTACGTGGGTCGGGCAACGTGTTCTCGACTGTCCTGCTGGCCCCTGTTCTTTCGTCGCGGAGGCCAACAATCACGGGATTGAGGCTATTGGTGTCGACAAGATGTATGATCGGTCGCCGGCCGCGTTGTCGAAAATTTGTGTTGAGGATATCGAGACGGCCATGGCTGCTCTCGATGGTGTCGAGGATCTCTACGTGTGGGAGTTCTATGATCGTGTCTCCGAGCTCAGAGCCTACCGTGAACGGGCAGCCTCCCGTTTCCTGTCTGATTTTGCTCACAACGGCGATCGATACATCTATGCAAATTTACCGGCGACCCCGTTTGCCGACCGAGCGTTTGATCTTGTCCTTTCGGCACACTTTTTGTTCCTCTATGACGACCGGTTGTCCGATGAGTTTCACCACGAAACGATCCGGGAGTTACACCGAATTAGCGGTCAACTCCGAGTGTTCCCGCTGCACGGCTTCGATGCCGACCAATCCGAACTCATTGTGGAACTCATCGAGAGTCTCCAGTCAGAGGGGTATTCCACAGACATCCGAGAGGTCCCATTCGAATTTCAGCGTGGTGCTAACAAGATGCTGGTCGTTGAGTAGGTGACGAAGCTCTCATTCGGGGCGCTAGTATCTGATATCGGCTGGAATGATGGACTAGTGGCCTCTAGTAGTTACTGCTGCATCCACGCTCTATAGTCAGCACGCTGTTTTTGCCAGCTATCGGAGAAGTAGAGAGCCGCTCCGGTAACGCCTTCGTCTGTACTGATCAGTGGAGTTCAAGAGAAAATACCGTGTCAGGTGGTGTCTCTGCACTGCAGAGACCCTACCCGACGGACCGGCTCGTTAGTATCCCAGCTGATCGCGGATCAGGACGACGGTCGTGCGACCCTCCTCGAGTTCCTGTCGGAAGATGAGTTCCTTGGCGATGGCCGAATCGACGCCGTAGGCCTCCTGTGCGCGTTCGTTCTCGAGGGGGTAGGCCACCGACTCGAGGCGCTCGAGCGCGTCGTCGAGCGTCGGGACGATCTTGTTCACGCCGCTGACGATCACGACGTTGCTCGCGGCGAAGGGGTACGCGCCGATCCGACTGCCCGAGCGGTCGGCCGCGACGAGTTCGCCGGTCTGGGAGATCGCGTTGATCCCGCCGAGGAAGTAGTCGGCGGTCTGTGACTCGCGACGGGCGGCCTGGCGCTTCGCGTCGTCGTCGATGCTCCAGATCTCGTCCGCCAGGCTTTCCCACTCGTGGTCGCCCTCGGAGAGGTAGTCGGCGAAGCCGATCTCCTCGAGCGTCGTCGAGTGACCGTTCATCACCGACGCGCCGGCGGGGATCTGCGACTGGATCGTTTCGAGCGCCTCCTCGGCCGAGTCGGCGACGACGACCTCGAAGCCGTTGGCCTCGAGGTTTTCCGCGGCCGTCTCGACGGCCTCCTCGGTCGGCAGTCCGTCGAGCGTCGCGTCGATCTCGGCGTCGTCTACGTAATCGGATTTCTGCTGTGACATCTACTAGTTCCGTACGTTTGTCTGGGGGAGAGACCGACTTAAGCGCTCGCGGATACCGGGGTTAGCTGATTACCCCGGTGTTACTCCGGTCAGCCGGCGACCGGTTCACGTCGTCCGACGGGACCGAAAACCACCGTCTCGCCGCTCGCGAACCCCGCGATTGGAACGCGTTCCGCGAGCAAAACGACTAACTCGTCGCCCGTGGTCGGCCACGTATGCGGGATTTTCACGTCCACTCGAACTACTCGGACGGCGACTTCCTCCGGTCGATGGTTCGAGCGGCCGAGTCGGCCGGCCTCGAGGGCGTCGGCTTCGCCGACCACTGTAACGTCGCCTCGCGCGAGCGCCACGCGTCGATGCGAAACGTCTACGGGTTCAATCTCGATCTGACCTACGAGCGCCGACGGCGGGGGATCGACCGCCTGCGTCAGGATTTCGACCTCGAGATCTACGACGCCATCGAGATGGATTACGATCCGCGCGACGAGGCGGCCATCGACGCGTTCCTCTCGGAGGCTGACTTCGACTACGCGATCGGAAGCGTCCACGACGTCGACGAGAACAACGTGCAGGTCGCGTCCCACTTCGCCGAGATGAGCGAGGCCGAGCGCGACGCGGTCGTCGACGAGTACTTCGAGACCCTGATTGCGCTCGTCGAGTCGGAACTGTTCGATATCGCGGCTCACGTGGATCTGCTCGAGCGAACGCCGCCGTTGCGGGGCCGGGCGACGACCGACCAGTATCGACGGGTGGCACAAGCGCTCGCCGATTCGCGGACGGTCCCGGAGATCAACGCCGGGCGAGCGCTCTCCGACGCCGAGATAGTCCACCCCGCCGAGTCCTTCCTGACGGTGCTTCGCGAACACGACATCGCCGTCACCCTCGGCACCGACTCCCACCACCCGACCGAAATACCCGAGCGCGCGGACTTCCTCGCCGCGTTCGTCGACGAGACAGGCCTCGAGCCGGTCACTCCCGACGGGATCGCGTCGACGCTGTAGAAACGCTTAGAAACGTGCGTAGAATTCAATGGTGAGAAACGGGAGACGTGTTCCATGAACAAATGTGAACAATCATGGCCGGAACTCGCGACAAAAGTAATGGTCTTTCACACATATTCTTCAATGGATGTCCATTCTTCACGAAAGTTCCTTGGTAATCTATAGCAAAGTCTTTAGGTTCGGTAGTGCGAATTCCGAGTACGGTTGGCCCACAGGCCACTGATCCACATATGAGCAGCGACGAACTCATCTGGCGAATCGCGGGCGGTTCCGGAGACGGAATCGACTCGACGAGCCAGAACTTTGCCAAGGCGCTGATGCGCTCGGGGCTCGACGTATTTACACACCGCCACTATCCGTCGCGGATCCGCGGTGGCCACACGTACGTCGAAATTCGGGCCGCAGACCGCGAGGTACAGTCACGCGGCGACGGCTACAACTTCCTGCTCTCGCTGGGGGACTCGTTCGCCCGCAACCCGCAGGAGGAGGCCTACTACGGAAACGAAGAGATCAAACCGCTCTCGGAGAACTTGGACGAACTCCGCGAGGGCGGGATCATCGTCTACGACGAGGGCCTCATCAGCGAGGAGGACGTCGAGGCGATCGATCTCGAGGCCCGCGCCGAGGAGAACAACTGGCACGTCTTCCCGATGGACCTCCGGTCGCTCGCACGCGAACACGGCCGCGAAGTCATGCGCAACACCGCCGGTGTCGGCGTCACGGCGGCGCTGCTCGACATGGATCTCGAGCACATCGAGAACCTGATGTCCGACGCCATGGGCGGCGACGTTCTCGAGGCGAACCTCGAGATTCTCCACGAGGCCTACGACACGATCAACGAGGAGTACGAGTTCGAGCACGACCTTCGCGCACCCGAGGGCTCTCACGAGACCGAGCAGGCGCTCCTGTCGGGCTCGAACGCGATCGCCTACGGCGCGATCGACGCCGGCTGTCGATTCATCGCCGGCTACCCGATGACGCCGTGGACGGACGTGTTCACGATCCTCGCCCAGAACTTCCCCGACATGGGCGGCGTCTCCGAACAGGTCGAAGACGAGATCGCCGCCGCGGCGCTCGCACTCGGTGCGAGCCACGCGGGCGCGAAGGCCATGTCCGGCTCCTCCGGCGGCGGCTTCGCGCTTATGAGCGAACCGCTCGGCTTGGCGGAGATGACCGAGACGCCGCTCGTCCTCGTCGAGTCGATGCGGGCCGGTCCCTCGACCGGGATGCCGACGAAGCCCGAGCAGGGCGACCTCGAGTTCGTCCTCTACACGAGCCAGGGCGACTCCTCGCGAGTCGTCTTCGCACCGAGCAACATCGAAGAGGCCTACGAACAGACCAGACTCGCGTTCGAGATCGCGTGGGACTACCAGCTTCCGGCGATCGTCATCTACGATCAGAAGCTCTCCGGCGAGAACAAGAACGTCGACGTCGAGTTCTTCGACCGCGAGCCCCAGCCGGATCTGGGATCGACGCTGACCGAAGACGAGCTCTCGGAAGCCGCCCACGACGCGAGCGGCAAGTTCAAGCGCTTCAACTACGAGGACGCCGAGAGCAACGTCGCCCCGCGGTCGCTGCCTGGCCAGAAGGACGGGCGCTACCTTGCGACCGGGAACGAGCACTCGCCAGTGGGCCACATTAGCGAGGATCCCGACAACCGCGTCGCACAGATGACGCGGCGCATCGAGAAACTCGAGACCATCCGGGAGGAACTCGACGAGGAACACGACTCCAACCAGACGTACTTCGGCGACGAGACGGCCGACTACGGCATCATCACGTGGGGCTCGTCCCACGGTGCCGTCAACGAGGCGGTCGACCGGCTCAACGAGAGCGGCCACTCCGTCAAGGGGGTCAGCGTCTCCGACATGATGCCGTTCCCCGAAGCCGAAGTCACGGCGTTCCTCGAGAGCGTCGACGAGGCGATGGTCGTCGAGATGAACGCCACCGCGCAGTTCCGCGGGCTGATCCAGAAGGAACTGGGCCGCTTCGGCGAGAAGATGACCAGCCTGCTGAAGTACAACGGCAACCCCTTCGAGCCCGCCGAAATCGTCGAGGGCTACGAAGTCAACCTCGCCGACGACGACCGCGAACCGACCGCACAGGTACGAATCGAACCTGCGGCAGGTGACTAACAATGAGTGCATTCAACGCAATCGGAGAGGAACGAGAGATCGACCGGGAAGAGTTCACCCCCGGCGTCGAACCCCAACCGACCTGGTGTCCGGGCTGTGGCGACTTCGGCGTCCTGAAGTCGCTGAAACAGGCGCTGCCGGAAGTCGGCAAGACGCCCGAAGAGGTCCTGACCGTCACCGGGATCGGCTGTTCGGGCAAACTGAGCAGTTATCTTGACACCTACGGCTTCCACACGATCCACGGCCGATCGCTGCCCGTGGCCCGCGCCGCGAAGCTGGCGAACACCGACCTCGAGGTCATCGCGGCGGGCGGTGACGGCGACGGCTATGGGATCGGCGGCAACCACTTCATCCACACGGCCCGGGAGAACCACGACATGACCTACATCGTGTTCAACAACGAGATCTTCGGCCTGACGAAGGGCCAGACCTCGCCCACGAGCCCGAAGGGTCACAAGTCCAAGACCCAGCCCTCGGGCAGCGCAAAGACGCCGATCCGACCGCTGTCACTGTCGCTGACCGCCGGTGCGAGCTACGTCGCCCGCACCGCCGCGGTCAACCCGAATCAGGCGAAGGAGATCATCGCGGAAGCCATCGAACACGACGGCTTCGCCCACGTCGACTTCCTGACCCAGTGTCCGACCTGGAACAAGGACGCTCGGCAGTACGTCCCCTACATCGACATCCAGGAGTCCGAGGACTACGACCACGACATCACCGACCGACGCGAGGCCGCCGAGATGATGCACGAGACCGAGGACGTCCTCAACGAGGGCACCGTCCTGACCGGTCGCTACTACGTCGACGAAGACCGGCCGTCCTACCAGGAAGAGAAGTCGGCCGTCGGCGAACTCCCCGACCAGCCCCTCGCCGAGCGCTACTTCGACGAAGACGCCGAGTGGGAGCGCAGCTACGATCTGCTCGAGCGCCACACCTGAGCGCACACCGAATTGCGGTCCGCTCCCATAGCCCGACAGTCGGGGGCCGTCTCGGTACCGACTGTCAGTCGCAGTCCCGTTTTTCAGGACGTTCCGTCGGCTAACAGCCGGTTTCGAGCGACTGCGCGACTCGGAGCGCCGTCCCGTCGTCGAACGCGTGACTGGCGAACACCGAGTGATAGCGCTCGCCACACGACCACTGTAGCTCCGTCCCCTGATCCGTTTCGGCGATCGTTCCCGTCACGCGCCCGATCGCAACCGCGTCACCGCCGACTGCGAACCGCCGCGGGCCGTCGCTCGTGACGACCGATACCGTTTCGTCGCCCGGCGTCCGGTACTGGAGCGACACCTGCGTCCGGTTCTCGCCGTGGAACTCATAGCCCGTAATCGAGTCGAGTTCGAGCCCGTCTGGCAGCGCGTCCGCGGGCGGCTCGGCGACATCGAACGGGACTGCTTCGTCGGCCGCGTCGACGGTCTCGTAGGAGTTGATCGACGGGAGCGTGATCGTTTCGTTTCTCGTCGCGGATTGCGGATCGAACGCGAAGCGCTCGTCGTCGATCCCGCCGTCGATCTCGAGGTTCCGATAGGTTCGCTCCAGCGTCACGCCGTCGCCCTCGATCGCGTGTTTGACCGGGAATAGCGTCTCCCGGTCGTACCAGACCTCGACGCGATCAGCGCCGCGCTGAGCGGGTTCTCCCTCGCTGGTCGCCAGCGGCAGGACGTATTCGGTGTCCTCGATAAGGACGCTGATCGAGCGCTCGATCGTCTCGTTGGTCGGCGGATCGAACGCGACGCGATAGGTGTCCCGGCCGTCGACCGTCGCCTCCTCGACGCCCGTGATCTCGTAGGCCTCGAGGTACCGCTCTTGCTGTGCGTAAATCCCCTCGAGGTACGACGTCGCGTTCGGATCGGTCTCGAGGCGAGTCGCCCAGTCGGCGGCGGGATCGTAGTGCCAGCGATCGTCGCCGTCGTCGACGACGACGGTCTCGGTCCCGTCGGCGCTCGTTTCGACGCGGCTCCGACCGTCGGCGCGGAGCCAGACGTCCTCGGTGTAGCGGGTCGTTTCGCCGTCGATCGTCCGGCGGACCTCGACCGTCGCGGAGACCTCCTCGGGCGGGTCGGCCGCGGCGATCTCTCGCTCGAGGTCCGCCGGAGTCGGGCCTGAACTCGGAAGGGCGGCGCATCCGGCCGTCAGGAGAACCAGTAGCAGCGCCAGCACGGGGAGCGCGGACCGATAGTCGCTATCGCCGACGAACATGTTTACTACGTCACCTGTCGCGTCTCATTAACGCATCGGTCCGGTCAACGGCGGGAGCGGGGTATCGGCGCTCACTACTCGCCGGCACCGAAGCCGCCGGCGAAGCGCTTCGAGAGGTAGCTCAGAACGAGCAAGGCGACGACCAGGCCGGCGAGTAGGTCGGGCTGGAATCCGTACCGCATCTCGCGAACGCCGTAAGCGACGACGAGGAGCCCCATGAGCAGCGCCGTTCCGCCGGCCCAGCGAGCGACGTGTGCGGGGTCGACCGACTCGTCGTAGTTCGCGTGCAGGTCCACTCGTCCGCGAAACGCGATGAGCGAACCGAGACCGAGAATCGCGAGCCCGCAGACGACCCAGACGGCACCGCTGACGAGATTCGGTTCGACCATATCGATAGCGAACCTGCGGCCAGCGGGCGAATAAGTCCGGCGGTTACGTGCCCGCGTAGATAATCGTCGGAACCACCGTCGCATCGTCTTCCGTTCGGATATTCGTCGTTTTCGTATACAAAAGATATTTTTCTGCCGGAGCAAAACATACAGCCATGAGTACTCAGGCGACGGAAGATCGTATCCTTGAGGTTCTCGAAGAGGACGCACAGGCGTCCTACGCCGAGATCGCTGACCGGGCGAACGTCTCGAAACCCACGGTGCGGAAGTATATCAACCAACTCGAGGAGGACGGCGTCATCATCGGCTACTCGGCCGACATCGACCCGAAGAAACTCTCGAGCCAGACCATCGCGCTGGTCGGGCTCGACGTCGCGAGCGAACGCTACGTCGAGGCGACGCAGGCGATCAAAGACCTCGAGGAGGTCGAGGCGCTGTACAGCTCCAGTGGCGATCACATGCTGATGGCGGAAGTGCGCGCCGAGGATGGCGACTCGCTGGGCGAGATTATCTCCGAGGATCTGCTCGAGATAGACGGCGTCACCGCGGCGCATCCCTCGTTTCTGCAGGAACGGTTGAAGTAGGTCGCTCGACTCTCGTCTCCGCCGTCGCCGTTCGTGGGACGAACGTTTTCCCGCTGGCCGTCGTAGGACGCACGAGCGATGCCGACGTACGAACGCGAAACGACTGTCGACTCACCATTTGATGACGTTTGGGCGTTTCACTCACAGGTGTCCGGCCTCGAGGCGGTGACGCCGGACTGGCTGGATCTGCGCGTCGAGCGCGTGATCGGCCCCGACGGCGAGCCGGATCCGAACGTGCTCGAGCCCGGTTCGGAAGTCGCACTTTCACTGCGCCCGTTCGGGGCGGGGCCGCGCCAGCACTGGACGTCTGTGATCACGGACCGCGAGCGAGACGAGGGTTCGGCGTACTTCCGCGACGAGATGGTCCACGGCCCGTTCGATCGGTGGGAGCACACGCACAGCTTCTTCGCCGACGGGGATCGGACCGTCGTCCGGGACCGAGTCGACTACGAGTTGCCGTTCGGTCGCCTCGGCGATGCGGTCGGACCGGTCTCGAAGCCGGGATTCGAAGCCATGTTTCGGGCCCGCCACCGACTGGCGAAAGCGCAACTCGAGTGAGGGCCACGCTCGCAGTCACCGGAGACGATGCGGTCGGATTCGACGCCCGAACCACGCCGGCTTTGATCGGCGGTCCCGTACTGGGGGTATGACTCAACGGGACGGACTCGAGCGTCGTCGGCTGCTAGGCGCGCTCGGGGTGGGCGTGGCCGCGTGCGCCGGGGGCTGTCTCGGCGACGACGGCTCCGAAGGCGACGGGAACGATGACTCCGAGGCGCAGGTGTACGAGCCGTCGATGGAAATCGAGTTCGACGGTGACGGCCCGTTCGATTTCGACGACGGGGAGCGCTGTGCTGTCTGTGGCATGACGGCGAAGGAATACTTCGGAACCGGGCAACTCGTCCACGAAAACGGGCTGGCGGCCGTCTTCGACTCGCCGGGCTGTCTGTTCGCGTACACGGTGTCGTCGACGCCCAACTCGCCGATCGCAGCTGCCTGGACGACCGATTACGAGACCCGGGATCTCATCGACGCGACCGCGGCGCACTTCGTGCTCATCACCGACAAGGAGGCCGCCGAGGATCCGATGGGGATCGATCCGCGTCCCTACGCCGAACGCGAGGACGCCGTCGCCTTCCTGGAGGAATGGGAGGCGGAGGACCTGACGCCCGAGGAGGACATCATCGTCGGACTCGAGGAGGTCGACATGGAAACCGCGGTGATCTATCGCGAGAGCCGACTTCCCGACGAGTAACACGTTGTCCTCCCATCGCCGACCTGATCAGTGCAAAACAATCACACACTCGAGACTGTCGGCGCGAACCGCCCGGTTACTTAGTAGCGTTCCGCTCGTGATACACCCCATATCATGACACGAAGTGGCACGATTCCGGTCACCGTCGTCAGCGGCTATCTCGGCGCGGGAAAGACGACGCTGATCAATCACGTGCTGTCGAATCCGGGCGGCCGACGGGTGGCAGTGATCGTCAACGACATGGGTGAGGTGAACGTCGATGCGGAGCTGATCGCACGAGAGAACGACGACGAGGGAATCGTGGACCTCTCGAACGGCTGTATCTGCTGTCGGTTACAGGGTGATCTCCTCGAGGAAGCGGCGCAACTGGCAGAGAACCGAGCGTTCGACTACCTGCTGGTCGAGTCGTCGGGGATTAGCGAACCGATTCCCGTCGCGCAGGTGTTCACGGAGGGGACAGACGAAAGCGACGTGGACCCGACGGCCCTGTTTCGGCTGGATACGATGGTGGCCGTCCTCGACACGTACGGCTTCTGGAAGGAGTTCGACGCCGGGGCCCAGCTACCGGAGGACGCCCAACCCGAGGAGGACCGACCCCTGAGCGAGGTCCTCGTCGAGGGAGTCGAGTTCTGCGACGTCCTGCTTCTCAACAAGGCCGATATGGTTCCCGACGGCGTCCTCGAGGAGATCGAAGCGGTCGTCGAGACCCTCCAGCCGCGGGCGAAACGGCTCCAAACGACCTACTGCGAGGTGGATCCGGACGTCATTCTCGACACCGGTCGGTTCGACTTCGAGACGGCGAAGCGCTCTCAGGGGTGGAAACGTCACCTGCGCGGGGAGGGCCACGACCACGAGGCGCACGATCACGACCCGGATCAAAGCGTCGCCGAACGACACGGCGTCTCCTCGTTCGTCTTCCGGTCCGACCGACCGTTCCACCCGGAGCGACTCGCGGCCTGGCTCGAGGACTGGGACGGATCGATCGTCCGCGCCAAGGGCGTCTGTCACGTCGCGAACCGCGAGGAGGTGATCGGCGTCAGTCAGGCCGGGCCGTCGGTCAGGGCCGGTCCGATCGGCGAGTGGCGACCGGACGACGACCGTCGGACGCAACTGGTGTTCATCGGTCGAGAAATGAACGCGGAGCGAATCCGCGAGGACCTCGAGGCGTCTCTGATCGAGGGTGACGACGCGGCGGAGACGGAAGCCGCGGCCGATCCGTTCCCGCTGTAGCTGTTACCCCGTCCCTACGACTCCAGTTGGTCACTGAGTTCCGCCCATGACTCGTGAAAGCCGTGCGTCGACTGATCCGTCGGCCGGTCGGGACGGGCGTCCTGATAGATATCGTCGTACTCGAGCAGCCGCGTCCAGCCGTCGTGTAGGGAGTAGCTGCAGTACTGGCACATACGGTCGACTACGCCGGTCGTCGCCATACCAGTTTTTCCGGTCGAGCGGCCGCTCTCACTCGAGTCGATCGCAGGCGCGGAGCGAACTCCCGGCGGTAGCGAACGCGGGTGATCGTCGGTCGGACCAGAAGGATTATGCCGACGTGAGAACGCGACGGTGAGCATGAACCGACGGGGCGGTTACGTCAGTAGCGCGACCGACAGGGTCGAACGGGAGTGCGATCGCTGCGAGTGGCGCGGGGCTGCGGGATCCTATCCGGAGCTGATCAAACGGTATCAGGATCACCTTCGCGACGAACACCCGACAGCGTGGCTGCGGAGCTAACGTCGGTTTCGCCGACGGATCGAAATCCTGCCCGGCCGGAACAGCTAGGGCTCGAGCAGGACCTTGGTGACGCCTTCCTCGCGTTCGTCGAACTTCTCGTACATCTCCTGCGCGCGCTCGAGGTCGACACGGTGGGAGACGACCCAGCTGGGATCGGCTCGTCCCTCAATGATCATGTCTCGAAGCTCCCGATTGTACTCCTTGACGTTACACTGGCCGGTGCCCAGCTTCAGTCCCTTCTCGAAGAGCTTTCCGAAGTCGATGCCGAGACGGCCCTGCGCCGCCATCTCGTCGGGCGCACCTGGGTCCGACGGGACGTACAGTCCCGGGATACCGAGTTCCCCGGTCGGGCGCACGGTCTGGATGAGTTGATTGAGCACGACCGCAGGGTTTTCGCGGGCCGGATCGTACGCGTCGTCGGTCGGATCCGTCTCGGGGTCGATCGCCTGATAGCCCACCGCGTCGACGCCGTTGTCGACGCCCCCGCCGTGCAAATCTTTGATCTGTTCGACGGGATCGCTCTCCTCGAAGTTGATCGCGCGGGCATCGCAGTGGTCCTCAGCTAGCTCGAGGCGGCTCTCGACGCGGTCGACGACGTAAATCTCGGAGGCTCCCTGAATCTTCGCGCTGTAGGCGGCCATCAGGCCGACGGGGCCGGCTCCGAAGATCGCGATCGACTCGCCGGGTTTGAGGTTCGCGAGCCGGGTGCCGTGCCACCCCGTCGGGAAGATGTCCGCGAGGAGTGCGAAGGAATCCTCGTGTTCGTCACCCGCCGGTAGCTTCAGCGCGTTGAAGTCGGCGTAGGGTACCCGGAGTTTCTCGGCCTGGCCGCCCTTGTACGGTCCCATCGCGACGTATCCGTACGCACCGCCGGCGAAGCCGGGATTGACGTTGGTACAGAATCCGGTATAGCCGTTCTCACAGTTCCGACAGAACCCGCAGGCCACGTTGAACGGCATCACGACCCGGTCGCCCTCCTCGAGCGACGTGACGGCGTCGCCGGTCTCGATCACGTTCCCCATGTTCTCGTGACCGAAGACGATCCCCGGGTCGGCCGCGGTTCGTCCCTCGTACATGTGGAGGTCCGAGCCACAGATACACGTGGTCGTGATGTCGACGATGATGTCGTTTTCGTGTTCGATCTCGGGTTCGTCAACCGCTTCGACGGCCACGTCGTGCGGTCCCTGGTAGACGACGGCGTCCATTGACATTTGCTATCAAGCCCCGGTGAACGGACCACAAGCTCCGTTGTAAATGTTCGTGCGAACACTACCATTACACATAAATACAACATTATCAGAGTGTAAATGGCTACATTAAGTGGAAAGTACAGGTGAGTATACAAGATATATGAATTTTTTCATAGAGGGTGTTTATAGCGCTCTAGAGTGTGGGAGAAACCCGCATGGTAGAGACAATACACCTCGAGACAGCGACGGAGGTCATCGACGCGGCCGAACAGCGAGCCGACGAGATCGACAATCCCATGGTGATAACGGTCGCGAACTCCGAGGGAAACCTCATCGCTCAACACCGGATGGACGGCGCGTGGCTCGCGTCGGTCGACATTTCGCGGAACAAGGCCTACACGGCGGCCGCCCTGGATATGCCGACGGACGAACTGGCCGATCCGACCCGTCCGGGCGAATCGCTGTACGGCCTGCAGAACACCAACCAGGGGCGGATGGTCATCTTCGGCGGCGGCTACCCATTGCTGCGAGACGGTGACGTCGTCGGGTCGATCGGCGTGAGCGGGGGAGCGGTCGAGCAGGACATGGACGTCGCGGAATCCGGCGTCGACAGATTCGACGAACTCTCTTCGTAACGTCCCGCCACGAGTTTTCGTCCATCCGTATCTGGCCGGACTATCGCGCCGAAATCGGACAGAGCTGGCTTCGCTGGTGACGCTCCGGACCCCTAGACAGTCTCCGAGGCCACTCGATCGAGGATCCGGTACTCCCGTCAAACCGCCTCATCGCGGCCGGCGGACCACCGTTGGAGCATCGTGGCCGACTGATCACTGTTGGAGTGTTCATTCGCGGTCGCATGATGCGTTCCGAGCGGTGCGATCCGCGTCAGTTCCATCGATTTGAAACGGGACCACACCGAAGAAAAATGATCGCCGAACGGCGGAAGGGTTTCAGTCGCCGGTCGTTTCGCCGTTCCCTCCGCTGACGGTAATCTCACCGAGCGCATCGAGTTGCGATTGGTCGAGATAGATGGCCATCTCTTCTTTGGCGACGAACTCGACGCTCTGGGTCGCACCTTCGTCGGCGGTGAAGTCCGACCGGACGTACGTGTCCCACTGGTTCGTCTCACCGTTGCTTGCGATCGCGAAGTTGTGGCCGGGGAGGGGTTCGTAGTGTCTGTTTTCTCCCTCGGGCTGGTGGCGGCCGATCGCGTTCTCCCACTCGACCGCGTAGGTTTCACCCGCCTCGAGTTCGAGCGTCGGGTTCGTCTCATCGGCGATCGAGTCGGGCGATTGGCCGACCCACTGGCCCTCCTCGAGTCGCATCGAGTAGGTCTCGGTCGGCTCGCCGGGTTCGATGGGTGATAGCGTCGCGACGAACTCTCTGTCGCTGCCATCGATCGTCACCGTATCCGTGATCCGTTCGTGGCCGTAGGTCCAGATTTCGATGTCGTACTCGCCGTCCTCGAGCAGGTCGAAGCGGGCCATCGCCTGCTCGTCCGACGCCTCCTCGGGCGGGGTCGGCCGAGCGGCGATGTTCGAGAACGAGTGTCGGTCGCCGACGAGCACCTCCGCGCCGAGCGGCTCGCCGCTCTCGTCCTCGACATGGATCACCAGTTCGTGAGTCTCGTCCGGGCTGATCAGTTCGACCGGACCGCGCATCTGGGCCGGATGCGGCGCACAGAAGTACTCCTCCATCTCCTCCTGCGGGGTGAACTCGAGGGAGGTGGTCGCTCCCTGTTCGGAGACCGTCTCCGTCGACTCAAGTATCTCGCCGTCGTCGCCGACGGCGCTGCCGCTGGTGATGTTGAAGTTGTGGGTCGCGCCGTCGCCGTTCGTCCAGATGATTTCGTGCTGTTCGCCTTCGATCAATCGCAGCGTCGGGTTCGAGACGGCGTCGACGTCGTGGGGTGCGACCCCCATCCAGCCGCCGACGATCCCGAGTAACTGAAAGGTGCGGCCCTCGCCGTCGTTCTGGGTAGCGGGCAACGTGACATCGAGGTCGCGATACGCACCTGCGCGACCCGCGGTCGCCACCGCTCCGGCGATCGTCGCCGTTCCCTTCAGCACGCCGCGACGGGAAACGTCCACGCGTGAGCGTTGTTCGTTCGTCATGGTGTGTCGTGTATCAGTCGGATTCGATTGTCTGTCTGGTCAGCCGTCCATCGAGAACACGGCGAGGGTGTCGCCGCGCGGGCCCTGCCGGAGCCAGCCGCTGCCGCCGACCTGCACGGCGACGTACTGTTTCTCTTCGCCGGGGTCGTACCAGCTCATCGGCGAGGCACTGATCGGCACGTCGAACTCGTGTTCCCAGAGGCGCTCGCCGCTCTCGCCGTCGTAGGCGACGAAGGTGCCGTTCTGGGTCCCGTTGAAGACGAGTCCGGTCGCGGTCGACAGCGATCCGCCCCACATGTACCGTTCTTCCTCGCTCTCGATCCACTCGCGCCAGACGCGCTCGCCCGTCGCCGGATCGACCGCCGCGAAGGCGGTGATCGACTCGTTCCACTCGTCGGGGAACTCGCTGGCCGGATCGTCGAGGTTGCCGCCCCAGTAGGGGTTGCCCTCGCTGAACTCCTCGTAGCGCCAGTAGAGGTCCTGCGGATAGTTCTGGTGGATGACGTACACCAGCCCCGTTTCGGGGTTGTACGACGGTGGCTGCCAGTCGTTGCCGCCCGGCGCACCGGGGACGAACGGGATCCGTTCGTCCTCGCTAATGTGAGGGATCATCTCCCACATATTGATATGCTGGCAGATTTCCTCGCTACGCTCGTGGAGTTGGCCGGACTCGGCGTCCAGCATGTAAACCCAGCCGGTCTTGTCCGAGCCAGCGACGATGTCCATCGACTCGCCCTCGACGTCCACGTCGCGTACCAACACTCGCGGCGCGACCGCGTCGTAGTCCCAGACGTCGTGCGGACTGCTCTGGAACCCCCACTCCCACTCTCCGCTCTCGAGGTCCAGCGAGATGGTTCCGCAGGTGGGGAAGTTCGGTCCCGGCCGCACCGTGCCGTCGAAGTCGGGACCGGGATTCGCGACTGCTGTGTAGAGAACGCCCCTCTCCTCGTCGATCGTCGGCGTCATCCAGGTCGTCCCACAGCCGTGCTCTCGACTCGCGCCGACCCACTCGTCTTCCGGGAGCGTCTCGGTCTGCCACTGCATTTCGCCGCTCTCCGCATCGAGTGCGGCGACGAACCCGAGCACGCCGTACTCGCCGCCGGCGCTACCCGTGTACAGCGTCCCGTCACGGATCACCGGTGCCCACGTCGCTGAGTACCCCTCCTCGTGGTCGGCCGTGCTCGTGTGCCAGACCTCCTCACCGGTGTAGCGATCCAGCGCGACGACGCCCGAGTCGAGCGTCGTCATGTACACCTTGTCGCCGAGAACGGCCGCTCCGCGGTTGTTGTCGTCACAACAGAGTTCGACGCCGATCGGCGGCGCGTACGTGTAACTCCAGAGGACCTCCCCCTCGCGGGGATCGATCGCCTTCATGTGATTCGGTCCGTTGGTCTGGTACATCACCGGCGGGTCCCCCGGAACGACGATTGGCGTTCCCTCCATGCTCGAGCCCGTCCCGACCGACAGCTCGTACTCGAGCTCGAGGTCGGAGACGTTCTCGGGGGTGATGACGTCGGCGGGCGTGGCCCGGTGCTGTTCGTAGTTCCCGCCGTACATGAGCCACGACTCCGGATCGTCCCCGGTGTTGCTCAGCATCTCCTGGTCGACGTCGACCTCGGGGATTCGGTCGGTGTCATGCTGTTCGGTGACCGCCTCCTCGGGGCCTCCGACCAAGGTATAGCCGTCTTCGATCTCTTGCAGTTCGATATCGCGTGCGGCCTGAACGGCCCTGTCGTTGCGTAGTGCCATGCGGAATCACCTCAGTTCGCTCGGAGCGCGCATGTCGTCTCTGATGTAGAAGACGCTGTGCAGCAGTTCCTCCTGGCTGACGATCTGGACGGCCGAACCCGCGGTGAGTGCGGCGGTCAGCTGCTCGTCCGTGAACTGCCCGTCCCCGGCGAGGTCGCACGCAGCGGTCGCCGTCACGAACAGTCCGCCCAGCATCGCCTTGACGTACCTGACCGCGTCGTCGAGGATCTCATCGGTGATCATCACCTCGTTCTGCCAGAGGTGTCTGTCGAGCCCGCGGATCCACAGCAGCGCCCCGCCCATCGCGCGCTGGTGGAGCGGCGGGACGGTTTCCGTCTCGAACTCGACGCCGTCCGGAATCTGGTTCGACGGGACCCAGTGGGCGAGGCGCTCGTCGTTGTTCGCTACGTCGAGCAACAGCGCCGTCTTCTCCGACTCGTCGAATCCGACGTCGTCGAGCGACGACGACAGAGGGTCCGCGAGGAGGAGTTCGCGCGCCGTGGTCTCGATGTGGTCCGCCGTGAACCGCGGCAGATTCTCGTCGAGACTCTCGAAGAAGTTCACCTCGAGGAGATGGTCGTACAGTCGCCAGCCGGGTGCTGCGACGTCCGTATACAGTCCGCTCGGTTCGTCCGGGACGCCGACATCGCGGACGTCCGGTAAACGGCGGATTTCGTCCGCGATGTTCTCCCGTTCTCGCTCGAGCAGTTCGCGATCGAGTCGCCCGGCGAGATCGGCCCGGATTGCTTCGCCTCGAGAGGCGAACGCCGAGTCGGACCGCGGTTCGATCTGTCCGGCGAGTAGCTCCCACGTTACCGTCCCGTCCCCTGGGGTATCGACGCCGAGAGCCGTCGCCAGATCGCGTTGTTCCGCGACCGTCATATCTGACGCAGTGGATATTTGTGTCATGATACCACGCCACAAAGAACTCCATTACGTATTTTGATAATGCTTATCAAAGAATTCCGGATCGCTACGGCCTGTCTAAATGAGAGTGAGGCTGCAATAGATAAAGTTGCGGACAGAGTCGATTTCGGTCCGTTCGACCCTCGTCGCAGGCGGCGACCAACCCGTAGAGCGGACGGAGTCCGGTACGGTGTCGATTACGGCCTGTAGCGGTCGCCTTCCCGAAAGTGACCGCCGCCCGTCACATACGATCGGGACAGCGAATCGGTATCGCCACCGAGCACGGTCCCCGACGCGATGACGGCAGCAGTTTTTCACCGTCCGGCGCGTACCGAGCGACAGTGGAGACCGGTGATCGACCTTCCCGATGTTCTCGCGCGACTCGAGCAGCCCGCGTACACCGGTGAAAACCGGTGTCTCCCGTGTACGGCGATCAACGTTGTCATCGCGATTACGCTCGCGGTCGGGATCGGTGTCGCGACCACCGCACCCGTCGGCGCGCTCGCGCTCACCGTCTTTCTGGGACTCATCCGCCTCCGTGGCTACCTCGTTCCGGGCACCCCGACGATCACCCGACGGTATTTTCCGGATCGCCTTCTCGCCGTGTTCGGCAAATCCCCGTCGGACGCCCTGACGGTCGAGACGGTCTCGCCCGACGCCCTCGAAACCGTTCTGACCGACACCACCGTCGCGACTGAACACGGGGACGAGATCCGACTGGAACCGTCCTTTCAGCGGCAGTGGAACGAGCGACTACCGCGCGACGGCGCTCCCGAACCGCGTTCGGACGACGTGCGGTCGATGCTCGGCGCGGACGAAATCAGGCAACTCGGCGACGCGTCGTACGTTCTCGACGGTCGAACACAGGTCCGATGGGAGTCGACCGCGGCGCTCGCGGCGGACGTGGCCGCGGCGGCCGAACTCCGAACCCGACTCGAGGGATGGGACGCGCTCGCGGTCGACGAGCGTCGCGACCTCCTGACGGGACTGCGAGTGCTTCGAGACCGCTGTCCGGCCTGTGACAGTGGGGTGACGACGACGGCCGAACGCCTCGAGCACTGCTGTCGGCGGCCCCGCGTCGGGATTCGATCGGTCTGCGAGACGTGTGATCGGCCGCTGGTCGAGGTCGTCGTCACCGAGTCGAGCGCCGACCCGTGGCTCGAGTTGGCCGGGGTGACGGTCGCGGACGACTCGGCGTCCACCCTCTAGGAACCGAACCGCGTAATACGGCCGTCTCAGTCGTCCCCGGCCGCCGGATCCGCGGTTTCGCCGAGAGGTTCGATATCGACGTCGATCTCCGCGGCGGCGGCTTTGTATTCGGGAATCTTCGAGCGCTCGTCGAGCACGTGGTTCGTGAGCTTGTTCGCCGAGGCGGCCGCGAAGTGCGGCGTCGTCCAGACGACCCCCTCTTTGGTGTCTTCTGTCACGTGGGCCTCGAGCGTGATCTCGCCCCGTCTCGAGTGCAGACGGACGTACTCGCCGTCCTCGATGCCGTAGCGCTCGGCGTCGGTCGGATGCACGTCGACGAAGTTCTCCGGAGTCTGCTTGTTGAGCGTCGGCGATCGCGTGCTCATCGTCCCGGTGTTGTAGTGTTCCTCGAGGCGCGCGGTCGTGAGGATCAGCGGGTACTCGTCGTCGGGCGTCTCGGCCGGCGGCTGGTGGGCGACACCCTCGATCCGGCCGAGGCCGCTCTCGGTGTCGAACTCGTGTTCGTAGAGGAACGGATCCCCCTCGTCACCGGGCTCGTAGCACGGCCAGTGCAGTCCCTCCTCGCCCAGCAGATCGTAGGTCATCCCGTGATAGCTCGGACAGACCTGCCGGAGCTCCTCGAAGACCGCCTCGGGGTCGTCGAAGCCGAACAGGTCGTCGCCATCATCGAACAGCCGCGTCCCGACCTCGCTTACGATCTCGAGGTCGTGTTTCGTGTTCTCGTGGACCTTCCCGACGCCGCGCATCCGCTGGACGCGCCGGTCAGTGTTGGTGACGGTGCCGCCGCGTTCGGCCCAGGTAGTGGCGGGGAGGATGACGTCGGCGTACTCCGCGGTTTCGGTCGGGAAGATGTCTTGGACGACCGTGAACTCGAGGTCTTCGAGCCGGTCGGCGACGTTGTTAGCGTCGGGTTCGCTCATCACGGGGTTCTCGCCCATGACGTAGAGGCCCTTGATCGAGTCACCGGCCTCGTAGGAGATTTCGACGTTCGTCAGCCCGGGCTCGGCCGGAATCTCGAAGCCCCAGACCTCCTCGACGGACTCGCGGGCCTCGTCGTCGTCGACTAGCTGGTAGCCCGGCAGGACGTTCGGCATCGCACCGACGTCGCAGGTCCCCTGGACGTTGTTCTGGCCGCGAAGCGGGTTGACGCCCGTGCCGGGTCGCCCGAGGTTACCCGTGATCAGCGCGAGATTGATCTCGTTTTGCACGTTATCGACGCCGCAAGCGTGCTGGCTCATCCCCATCCCGGTGAAAATGGCCGCGTTGTCGGCTTCGGCGTACTTCTCGGCCGCGAGTTCGATCGCCTCGAGGTCGACGCCACACTCCTCTGCCGCTGCTTGCTTGTCGAAATCCTCGAGGGTCTCTTTCAGGTGGTCGAACCCCTCGGTGCGCTCCTCGATGAACTCCTCGTCGATCCAACCGTCCTCGGGGTGGTCCTCGTGGTGCTCGAGGATCTTCGTGAGGACGATATTGAGAAGCGGGATGTCAGTGCCGGGATTCAACTGGAGGTGCTGGTGACGGTCGGTGTCGTCGATCTGGAACGATCGCGTCGTCTTGTTCGCGTGCGGGTCGACCTGAATGACGGTCGCCCCCTCGAGGACGGCCTGCCGGAAGTACTGGCTGTTGGCGATCGGATGTTGCTCGCCGGGGTTCGCCCCCTGAATCCAGAACACGTCGGCCTCCTCGCGGAGGTCGCGCATGCTGTTGGTCATCGCGCCCGCGCCCAGACTCGTCCGGAGCGCCCAGACCGTCGAGGCGTGACACATCCGCGTGCAGTTGTCGACGTTGTTGGTGCCATACCGGCGAGCCAGCTTCTGGAGGAGGTAGTTCTCCTCGTTCATCACCTTCGAGGAGCCGAAAAAGCCCATCGCGTCCGGGCCGTACTCGTCGCGAATCCGCTCGAGTTCGCCGACGATGTACTCGTAGGCCTCCTCCCAGGAGGCCTCGCGGAACTCCCCCTCTTCTTTGATCAGCGGGTCGGTGAGTCGGTCCTCGTGGTCGACCACCTCCGTCGCCGCGCCGCCTTTAATGCAGATGCGCCCCTCGTTAACCGGGGCGTCACCCCACGGCATGAACTGGACGTCGCCGGGCTCCTCGCCGGGCTGTACCATGATTCCACACCCGACGCCACAGTACGGACAGATCGTCTTGACTGGCTCTTGCTGATCACTGGACATTGGATAGCCTCCAGGTGTCGCACCCGTTAGACGCATCTCACTATCCGAGTGTGCATGAGGCTTTCTACCATGCAGGCGGTAAGTTGGAGCGAGCGACGGATCAACCGGGAGTACTCGACGGGGAAACGCTAACGGTCACGCGTGCGAAACCGTCACGCGATGGAGCTCACGCGGTCGCTCGTGGAATCCCAGGCGCGCGAGTATCGAGAGCGAGAGCCCCTGTACGCCGTCGAGGAAGAGAACCTCGAGACGCTCCCGGCAGCGTTCGAGTCGGGCGAGTACGGCCGGCGGGACGCGGCCTGGGTCGTCAGGTGGTACTACCGGCGATTTCTCGGCGGCTACCCCGACGCCGAGCGACGGGACGCAGAAGATCGATTCTGGAGCAACGACTTCGAAACCGTCAGAGACGCCATCGCCGACGCCGTCGATGCTATCGACGCAGGCGGCTCGGACGATGCCGCCGCGGGGATCGACTCGCTGACCGCCCTCGAGGCCGTCGACGTCCCCGTCGCCTCGGCGTTTTGCATGTTTATCGACCCAGCGAAGTACGTCGTCGTCGGTCCTCGCGAGTGGTCAACGCTCCGGGACGCGGACGAACTCTCTCACTCGTATCCGGATCCGCCGTCGGTTCCGCAGTACGAGACCTACCTCGAGCGCTGTCGCTCGCTCGCCGACCGCTTCGACTGCGATCTGTGGACGCTGTATCGGGCGCTCTGGCGGCTCTCGGACTGATCGACACCGTTCGATTCGACCCGGACCGCGACCTGACCCTTTTGCCATCGCTGGACGAACGGTCGACTATGTCCCTCGAGAGCGGACGAGACGAGCGCACGGCTATCATCCTCGCGGGCGGTCACTCGACCCGCTTCGGCGAGGCGGACAAGGCCGTCGCCGACCTCGCCGGGACGCCGATGATCCGCCGCGTCGTCGATCGCCTCGACCCCGTGGTCGACGAAATCGTCGTCAACTGCCGGGACGAGCAGGTGACGGCGATCCGCTCGGTCCTCGAGGGGGGACCGGAGTTCTCGTTCGCGGTCGACCCGATCCCCGACCGCGGGCCAATGGCGGGCATCATGACTGGGCTTCGCGACGCGAGCGGAGAGTACGCCGCCGTCGTCGCCTGTGACATGCCCTTCGTCGAGCCAGCCCTCGTCGACCACCTCTTCGACCGGGCGGCCGGCCACGAGGCCGCGGTGCCGCGGCTCGAGGACCAGTGGTTTCAGACCACCCAGGCCGTCTATCGCGCCGGGCCGATGGCCGAAGCCTGCGAGCGCGCCCTCGAGCGCGACGAGCGCAGAGTCGTCGAGCCCCTGCTGGACCTCGACTACATCGTCGTCGACGAGGACGAGGTACGCGAGTACGCGCCGCTCGAGACGTTCGAGAACGTCAACACACGCGAGGAGTTCGAGGCGGCGCTCGAGCGACTCAAGGAGGACGGCGCGTGACGCCAAGTACGTCTGACTGCTCACTGCTCGAGGACAATCAGACCCCCGCGCGATCGGAATGCGCGGATCGGATCGGTTCGGTACACCGCGATTCCAACCGGGCCAACTGATGAGTCCACTGTGATGGAACACAGCGGTCGTTCTCGTGGATACTGAATCACCGTGTCAGCGAAGGATTACGTCCGGCCCTACTCGACCTGAACGGTCCCGAGCATCCCGGAACTCTCGTGGGGGATACAGTAGTAGTGGTACGTGCCGGGCACCTCGAACGTCCGTTCGTACTCGGAAGTCGGTTCGATGAGACCCGCTGTCAGGGTATTTCTCGCGGCGCGCTCGGACTCGAAGCCGCCGCTCGCGAAGTACGTGGCACCGTCCGGAAGCTCGGCTTCGGAAGCGGTGACCGTGTGATCGACGTCGCTCGTGTTCTTCCAGGTCACGGTCCGTCCGGGTGCTATCGTCGTCGCCTCCGGATCGAACCCGAACCCGCCGGTCATCGTGACGGTCCGATCGGTCGACGACCGACTCTGCAGACACCCGGCGGTCCCGATCGTCGCGAGTGCGGTACCGCCGAGACGGAGGATCGCCCGCCGATCAGCGCGGTTGAATGGCATGAATACGAGTATTGAAGCGTGGCCGTCTCAGATCGCCACGAAGATATCGGTCGCGTACATCACGGCGAAGCCGATCAGGAAGGCCAGCAGATTCGTCGCACTGCCGACGCGTCCACCCGCGTCACGAACCATCCGTGTGATCTCCCAGACGACCTGCAGGATCGCACCAACACCGATCGCGAGGAAGAACGCACCGACCGTCGGCGAGTAGGCGAGGCTCCCGATCCATCCGCCGAGGATGACCGGTGCGCCGGCGAGGAGACCGAGCGCCACGAAGTGCCACCAGGCCGGGCGCTCGTCACGCGCGACCGGCGCAACGACCGCCGGACCTTCCGTCACGTTGTGGAGCATGAACCCGATGACGAGGAACGCGCCGAGCGAGACGCGACCGAGCGCGAACGAACTCCCGATGGCGAGTCCCTCCGCGAGGTTGTGGAGGCCGATGCCAAGCGCCACCAGATACGCGACCCAGAGACCGCCGCCCGCTCGACCGTCGCCGGCGGCGCGTCCCTCCCGCCACGAACTGATCGATTGCACGAGTAACAGTGCGCCGAGAACCCCGGAGACGACCAGGAGGTTGCCCTCGTAAGCCCCCGGGATTCGCTCGGCGAGTTCGAACGCCTCGAATCCGGCGTCGAACGCGAGGAACGCGAGCACACCGGTGGCAAACAGGAGAACGGCGTGCAAGGTCCGGTCGCTCATCGTCCGGATGTATGGGAACCAGAGCATGCCGAGCGCGACGGGAATCACCCCGACGAACAGTCCGATAAGCGCCAGCGTCCACAGGACGTCAGCGCCGAAGCCGGGACTCTGCTGGGGCGCTTCGATACCGTGACTGACCGTCGCGCCGTCCGAGAGCACGAGATCGACCTCGAGGTCCCAGCCCGGATTCCAGTGATACGGAACGACGACGCGCGCGCTTTCTCGCGGCTCGAGCGTCCGATCACCGCCGGCGCCCTCGACGCGGAAGTTCCAGTAGGCCTCGTCGACGAGGACCTGCGAGATCGTTACTTCCTCCGGGCCGTTGTTCGTGACGTGCAAGACGACGGTGTCATCGCTCGGCAGCGTGGAGTGAGTGACCGTCACGTCGGGGAGCGGTTCACCACCCTGTATCCCTGCGAGGGGAGAGGTGAACACGAACGCGCCCAGGACGAGGACGAGCAATACGATCGGGAGCACCGCAGTGACCCATCGCGGGACGCCGAGCGGCTGCCCGACCTCGGTTTCGGCCGGTAGGCCTCCGTCCGTCGTGGTATCCCGCCGTTCGTCCGCCATTTAGACCACCTCGAAGAAGCTCATCCAGCCGAGTTCGGCGAACTCCGACTGATGAGCGTGGAACATGTACAGCCCCGGCTCGTGATCGGAGTAGTCGAGTTCGATGATACCTCGCTGGGCCTGCGTCTGCATGACCGTGTCGACGGTCTGGCGCGTCGGTAGCAACGTCGTCCCGTGGTCGTAGTAATCGAAGAACTGCGAGTGGGTATGGAAAGAGTTGACAAGGTCGAACTCCGTCGCGTTCACGAGATACACTCGCTGCCGTTCGTTCTTGTCGATCCGGATGGGGCGTTTCGTCTCGCCAGCCGTCCAGTCGCCGTTCCCGTCGGTCTCGCCGACGCCGTATGCGAAGGCCCGCGTATTCGCAGCGTAGACCTCGTTTCCGCCGTCGAAGTTGGTATCGAACGAGTTCATCACGATCACCAACTCGTTGACGGCGTCGTTCTCGGCGTACTCGTGGTTGCGCGTCTTGGCCTCGTCGACCAGATCGTCGACCATCGCGTCGGTGATCTGACTCGGATGGTCCGTCACGTAATCGGCAGGGTTCTCCCTGACCCGTTCGGGATCCGGATCGACGATCATCGCGCCGTAAAGGCCACGGTGAATGTGCTCTTTCAACGGCAGCGAGTGGCAGTGATAGAAGTGCACGCCGGCGGGCTGTGCGATCCACTCGTAGGTGTACGACTCGCCGGTCTCGAGCACGCCGGGTCCGTTCTGGGGAATGCCGTCCATTTCGGGGTCGAGATTCTTCAGGTGCGGGTGAATCGTGTGGGCGTGTCGCCCGAAGTTTTCGAACGTGACCCGAATGAGATCACCCTCGACGGCGCGGATCGTCGGCCCCGGTACCTGCCCGTTGAACGCCCAGGCTTCGAACTCGATGCCCGGCGCGATCGTAATCGTCGTATCGACTGCGGTGAACTCGAACTCCCGAACGGTTCGGCCGTTCTCCTCGTAGATTCGTTGTGGGACGGCGTCCTGACCGCTCTCGCCCGTGTTGAACGTTCTCAGGAACTCGTGGGGATCGAAAGTCGAATCGCGGTACTCGTCGACGGCACCGAACGTCCCGTGTTCGTCCTCGTCGTGGCCGGAATCGGCACCCGCTCGCGTACTCCCGATCCCGACCGCAGCACTCCCGGCGACCCCGAGCCCGCCGAGCACCGTTCGTCGGCTGACGTCCGGTTTCTCCCCGACCGCTTCGACGAGTCGTTCCTCAAGCTGTGCTGTAACTTCAGCTGCGCTGGTATAATCTAGTGATGGCATGGTCTCGATTCCGATCTGGGTACTCGTCCGTTCACGTTCGGGTGTTAGTCGACCCCCTATATGAATTTGACGCGTCTAAATTTAGATCATGTCTAATCAAAATATCTAACGAGTCAATCGGTAAACGGGAAGTCGCGGATGCCGTGCCTGACTGGACAGTTCGGTCAATATACCGCCACTGGAAGTTTCTTGCGCATTCGTCCCGTGGTAACTGAAAATATTATTCGACCACGGATTCTTCTGGCGACAGTCGCTTCGATCGATGCAACCGTGGTATCAATCCCTCGTAATTAAATTAGATATGTCTAATTCTTTGGTTCGAACTGGGTTCTCGCTCGACGGCAGGTGGGAAATCAGTATCAATTCGTACTCGAATCGGACCTGTCGAAAGACCGGCTCGTCCGTTCCTCGTGAGAGATTCCGTCGTACCCCATTTTCGACCAGAGAACGCGAGTACAGTCGCGAGGAGTTCGAGAGAGCGCCGAATCGACTCGAGGAAACGAACCGATCCCGTCCTGGGCCTCGGACTGTGACACGAGTCGGGAACTAGGTCCCGAGGACGTCGATCACCGGTTCCTCACCGACCATCCGCGCCAAAACGACTTGCCTCACGGCCGGCGCTCGCTCGAGCAACTCCCGTCCGATGTCCGCTGCGACATCCCGCATCTTGGCGTCATCGACCTTGTTGAGGAGCGGGACGACCGTCGCTCCGTCCGGAACTCCCTTGTGCCCGCCGCGATCGCTCGCGAGCACTCGAGCGACGTCTTCGGGCCGGATCACATCGCCGCGATCGAGCCCGGTGATCGCCGCCACTCGCTCCGGCCGGTGGACGTGGTCGGCCGAGAGCGGTTTTCCGACGGCCTGCACGCTCGCGATCGGGACGACGGTGTCGACGTGTCGGGGAAGTTGCGGTTCGCGCTCGTTCGGTGCCTTGAACTCCCGCGTCCGCGCACCATCGGCCTTGACGAGAACGAGATCGGCGACGTCGGCCGTCGCGATGTCGTCGACGACATCGGGATCGTACCCCACGTACCGGTCTTCGCCCTCCCGCTCCGGGACGACGCCGACGGGCCACGCGTCCGCTCGCTCGAGGGCCGCAACCGGGTCGTCAGTCACGGCGACTTCCTCGACGTGTCGATCGAAGATCGGGATCCGAACCGTCGCCGTCACGACCGCTCGCAGGGAGCGATCGCTTGCGGCGCGTTCGGCAAGCGTATAGAGCGTCGTCTTCTTGCCGCCCGCACCGACGACGGCGACGACGCCGGACTCCGCTCGGAGCGCCTCGAGAACGTCCATATCGACGCTACGACCGGAGCCGGCTAATCATTTGGGTCCGTGGCCCCGCGGCCGTCGTTCGAGCCCGCCGCAGCGAGGGCGGGGTCCGCCCTGCTCTTTTATCGGCTCGTAGGCCGTACTGAAACGGAGAGCAACGATGGGTTCGATTCTCGTCAGTTACGGGACCGGTGAGGGACAGACGGCGACGGTCGCCGATCGAATCGGCGACGTGTTCGCTGACCGCGGGCACGATGCCACCGTGATGAACGTCGACGAGATTCCGGCGGACTTCGACTGCGAGGCGTACGATGCCGTGCTCGTCGGCGCATCGATCCACATGGGGAAACACCAGCCGGCAGTTCGGGATTTCGTGCGAACTACCCGCGAGACGCTGGCCGCCCGTCCGACGGCGTTCTTCCAGCTGTCCATGTCCGACGCCGTGAGCGACGAAACCCGGCGTGCTGAAGCGGCGGGCTACGTCGATGCGTTCCTCGAGGAGACCGACTGGCAGCCCGACCGAATCGCCCGCTTCGGGGGCGCGCTCCGGTACTCGAAGTACGGCTTCCTCAAGCGGCTCATGATGAAACGGATCGCCACGGATGCGACCGGCGATACGGACACCTCCCGCGACTACGAGTACACCGACTGGGACGAGGTCGAGGCCTTTGCCGCGGACTTCGCCGCGTTCGTCGAGGGTCGTCTCGGCCTGGGATCGCCCGAAGAAGGCAGCGCGAACTGACTCGAATGGCCGCCGCTCACCCCCTCATTCCACGTTCGTACGGCATCGCATCGCTCGTGACACTCGTCCTGACGGTCATTGCGACGCTGGTGGGGCTGTTCGTCCCCGGCTTCTACCGCGACGCGCCGGTACTGCTCCCGCAGGTATACGGCCAGGACCTGCTGACGCTCGTCGTCGCCGTCCCCGCGCTGGCCGTCTCGCTGTTCTTCGCCGCTCGCGGCTCGCTCAGAGGATACGTCTCGTGGCTCGGCGTCACCGGCTACCTGCTGTACACGTACGCCTCCTACGCGTTCATGACCGCGTTCAACGAACTCTACCTCGTCTACGTCGCGTTGCTCTGGCTGACGCTGTTTACGTTCGTTGGCGGAACGGTCCGTCTCGATGCATCCGCGTTGAAACGGCAGGTCGGAGACGCGTCGATCCGCTCGTACGTCGGCTTCCAGCTGTTGCTGGTCGTCCTGATCTCGCTGCTCTGGCTGTCGGAAATCCTGCCGGCGACCGTTTCGGGGACGACACCGCCGAGCATCGCCGACGCCGGACTCCCGACGTCGGTGATCTACTCGCTCGATCTCGGCGTCGTCGTGCCCGCGTTCGCCCTCTCGGCGTACTGGCTCTGGCAGCGCCAGGCGTGGGGATACGCGTTCACGGCTGTCCTCCTCGTCAAGATCGCGACCCTCGGTGGAGCCGTGCTGGCGATGTCGGTGTTCATGGTCCGCGATGGCCAACCGGTACCGCTCCCGCAAATCGTCATCTTCGGCGCGCTGACGCTCGTCAGTGTATTCCTGATGGGACGGTTCCTGCTCTCCATCGGTTCCGAGCCGCGCTTCACAGCCGACCGGGTCGACACCTAGAGCCCGAGTATCTCCCGCGCCTGCACCGGCGTCGTGCCCTCGCGGCCCAGTTCCGCCGCGACGCGGACAACGCGTTCGACCAGTTGCGCGTTGCTCTCGGCACCGTCACGATACTCGAGAGATGGACAGCTCATACGTGCCATGGCGTCTGTTAACGGTCATCGTTGTTTCCGTCGCCCGCCTCGAGGTTCGGTCCCGAACCGTCGTCTCGAGTCACGAGTGATCCGGTTTTGGGCGAGTCGGAATAAGCGGTAACCCGCGTGTCCCCCGGTGACGCGAACGCGAGCAAACGATTCAAACACTGGGTCCCTAACAGCGGTAATGTCACCGAACACATCCGGACTCCACCACGTCACGGCGATCGCCGAGGACCCGCAGGCGAACGCCGACTTCTACGTCGGGACGCTCGGCCTGCGATTCGTGAAGAAGACCGTCAACCACGATGATACGGGCACCTACCACTTCTACTTCGGCGACGGCGAGGGCTCTCCCGGGACGAATATCACCTTCTTCCCGTGGACCGATCAGGGACACGAGGGTCGGTTCGGCGCTGGACAGACACGGACGACTGCCTACGGAATCGCTTCGGATTCGGTCGACTACTGGCGCGACCGCCTCGAGTCTCGGGGCGTCGAGTTCACGGCGGAAGAACGGTTCGACGAGACCGTGCTCCGGTTTTCGGACCCGGACGGGATCGAACTCGAACTCGTCGCGACCGATGACGAATTTGACGCGACGCCGTGGGAGGACGGCCCGGTTCCGACCGAGCACCAGCTCCGGGGCTTCTACAACGTCGCGCTCGCCGTCGACGACTACGGCCCGACCGAGACGATTCTGACCGACGTCCTCGGCTACGAACTCGAGGCCGAAGCGGGCGGCCGTCGGCGCTACCGAAGCGCAACGGGCGGTCCGGGCTCGGTGGTCGACCTCGTCGAGACCGATGCCGGACGCGGGCAGATGGGCATCGGAACCGTTCACCACGTCGCGTTCGTGGCGGAAAGCGTCGAGGAACAGGAGGAGTGGCGCGAGGCCTTCGCCGCGGCGGGGCTGTCGCCCTCCGAGGTTATCGACCGGAAGTACTTCCAGTCGATCTACACGCGCGAACCGGGCGGCGTCCTCTTCGAGATGGCGACGACCGGGCCCGGCTTCACGGAAGACGAGGGCCTCGAGGCGTTGGGCGAACGGCTAGCGCTCCCGGGGTGGCTCGAGAACGAACGCGAGGAGATCGAGGCCCAGTTACCCGAGTTCGAGGGGCCGAACGTCGACTCGAGTAGGGACTGACTCGAGCCGCTGAGGGCCGGAAACCCACAATTCCTTTGACTGATCTCTCCGTACGAACGGTATGAAAGTCGCTGTATTCGGTGCCGGCGGCGTCGGCGGCTATCTCGGGGCTCGCCTCGCGGACGCGGGCCACGAGGTCCATCTCGTCGCGAGAGGCGACCACCTCGCTGCACTCCGATCCGACGGTTTGCGCGTCGAGAGCATCCGCGGCGATACGTCGGTCGAGCTGCCGGCGACCGACGACCCGGCGGACATCGGGCCGTGTGATGTCGTCCTGTTCTGCGTGAAGGCCCACGATACGCGAGACGCGACCGCGGGTCTCGCCCCGCTACTCGGTGAGAGGACGGCGGTCGTCTCCGTCCAGAACGGCGTCGACAACGAGCGATGGCTCGCCGACGAAATCGGTGAGGACCACGTCGTCGGTGGCGTCGCCTACATCTTCTCGACCATCGGGGAGCCCGGCGTCGTCGAACACACCGGCGGGCCGGCCCGGTTCGTCTACGGCGAACTCGACGGCGAGCGAACCGACCGAATCGAACGACTCGACGACGCACTGTCGGCGAGCGATGGGATCGACGCGGTCCTTGCCACGGACATCCGCGTCGAACTCTGGCGGAAGTTCGCGTTCATCTGTGCGCAGGCGGGAATGACCGCCACGACTCGGCTCCCGATCGGCGAACTCCGCGAGACGGACGCCTCGTGGGCGATGTACCGCCGGATCATCGAGGAAGTCTGTGCCGTCGCTCGAGCGGAGGACGTCGATCTCCCCGACGAAACCGTCGATGAGTGGCTTGAGTTTGCGCGCGAGCTGGATTCGGAAATGTATTCCTCGCTCCACTACGACCTGACACACGACAAGCGACTGGAACTCGACGCACTGCACGGCTCCGTCGTTCGACATGCGAGCGAGGTCGATGTCGACGTTCCGATGAACGAGGCCGTTCACGCAATTCTGCGGCCCTGGGCCGACCGAGCCGGTCGATAACGCGTCGATCTCGACGGGCGATTGCAAACCGGCTACGAGTCCGAGCGGATCGCCGCTGCTCGCGCCTTTAACACTGCCCGTCCCGTACGAATGCCCATGACCGCATCCGACTCGAGCGACCGCGATCCGGCCTTCCGATTCGAGTACGAACCCGCCACCGTCAGATTCGGAACCGGCTGCGTCGACGACCTCGAGGGCGAACTCGAGGCACAGGGTCTCGAGCGGGCGCTGATCGTCTGCGGCTCGACCGTCGGGAGCACGCCCGATGTGATCGAGCCGGTCAGGACGGGGCTGGGTGATCGGCTGGCCGGCGTCTTCGACGAGACGACGACGACAAAACGGCTCGCGACGGCGATCGACGGCCGCGAGCGGCTGCGAATGGACGACGCCGACGTGCTCGTCAGCCTCGGCGGCGGCAGCAGCCTCGACGTCGCGAAAGTCATCAGCATCCTCGCGGCGAGCGACCGTGCAGCCCAGGAGGTAGCCACCGAGTTCGCCGAGACCGGAACGATCACGGTCCCCGACGAGGGGCTGATTCCGATCGTCGCGATTCCCACGACGCTCGCCGGAGCCGATCTCTCGATGGTCGCCGGGATCACCGCGTCCCCCGAGTCGGGGCTGGTCGACGAGGAGATCGGCGGCGGCATCTCCGATCCGGGACTGATGCCCGCGGCGGCGGTCTACGATCCGGAGCTGGTCGCGACCACGCCCGCCTCGATCCTCGCGGGCTCGGCCATGAACGGCTTCGACAAGGGAATCGAGACGCTCTACGCGCGCAACGCGACGCCGATCACCGATGCGACCGCCCGCCACGGCCTCGAGACACTCCAGAACGGACTGCGAGCGTTCGGCGACGGCAAGCGGGATATCGGGACGTTCGAGACGATCCTCGAGGGGGTCGTCCTCGTCCAGTACGGCATCTCGAGACCCGGGAAGACGACGGCGTCGATCGTCCACGCCTTCGGCCACGGCCTCACGCGGACGGACGACGTTCAGCAGGGGGCGGCCCACGCCATCGTCGTCCCGCACGTCCTCGAGTATCTCTTCGAGAGCGACGGCGTGGACGCTCAAGCGGGGATGCTCGCGGACGCGCTCGGGGTCGGGGACGCCGCGAATCACGAGGCCGCGGTCGTCGAGGCGGTCACCGAAATCCGGGACGCACTCGGCCTTCCCTCGCGGCTGCGAGACGTCGACGGCCCCGAACCCGAGGCGTTCACCGCGGTGGCGGAGGCGATTCTGAACGACGCGTTCATGGCGAACGCGCCGCCGGGGCTGGAGCCGACCGTCGACGAAATCGAGGGCGTGCTCGAGCGGGCGTGGTGAGGAGCCGAAAAACCGGCCAGCACCTCGTTTCACTGACGAGTATTTCCGCTGTCGCAACCGTTCTACCTCCCGCATTTCCGGGACGGAACGCTGTTATCGGACCGATAAATAACAGTGCTCGATACCGCCGTTCGGATAGATCATGAGCGAGCACGAAAGACGGACCGTTCTCCGGTACGCCGGGCTCACGCTTGCTGCCGGAATGGGGGCGGCGACGGGCACGGGAGCGGCCCAGGAAACCGACGCCGACGGATCCGCGGGCGACGAAACCACGGACGGGGAATCGACGACCGACGAATCGGTGACTGCGGACGGCTCGAGGGGCTGGTCGTCGATCCGCGGCGATGCGGGAAACACGGGTTTCGTTCCGGGTTCGACCGGACCGAAACCGCCGGTCGGCGTCGCCTGGGAGGACGATCACGGGGGAACGTTCGCCGTCGTCGACGGGACGGTTTACCTCGTCGCCGACGACGGGCAGGTACGCGCGATCGACGCGATCGACGGCTCGCTCCAGTGGGAGACCGAGATCACGGCGGCGAGTCGAGAGGAGCCGATGGCTGCCACGGGGCCACCGGCGATCGCACACGACACGGTGTACGTCACCAGCAAAGGAGACGAGCCGAATCTGACCGCACTCGACGTTGCGACCGGAGACATCCGCTGGCAGGAGAGCGGCCTCGGGTCCGAAACGAATCTATCACCCACAGTCGCGGGCGGACTGGTATTTCTCGTCGCCGACAAGGTCCTGTACGCGCTCGAGGCACGCGGCGGCGAGCGGCGCTGGCAGTTCGAACCGGGCACGGTGACGACCGACGACGGGCGAGAACGAGGCGATTACCTGCAGCGAGACTCCGTCGCCGTCGCCGGCAGAACGGTGTTCGCCCTCAGCAACAAGCGGCTGATCGCCCTGGACGCCGAAACCGGGGACGAACGGTGGACGGACACCGTCGACGACTGGGCCTCGAGCACGTTCTCCGGTCGGCCGATCGTCGCCGACGGTGTCGCCGCCGCCGTCAAAGCCGGCGTTGTAACGATATACGACGCCGAAACCGGTACGGAGCGATCGACGGTACCCACCCACTCGCTGGACGTGCTCACCGACGATCGCGTGTACGCCGTGACCGACGCCGAAGACGGCGACCGGAAGACCGTCACCGGCTACGATTCGGAGACGGGGGATCGCGTCTGGCAGCCGTCGGACGGCGACGATTCGTTCGCGTCGGCGGTCGTCGATGACGACTCCGTCTACGTGGGGCTCGAGGAATCCGGCGTGGCCGCGTTCGCCCGAACGGACGGACGCGGCGAGTGGCGCATCGACACCGGGACGGAGCCGCGACAGATGGCGGTCGTCGGCGACACCGTCTACGTCAGCGGTGATGCCCTGTTCGCGATCCGAACCGACGGCGAAGAGCACGGCGACGAAATCGATGACGGCGAAGACGAGACCGGCTCCGGCAACGGAAGCGACGACGGCGAAGACGAGACCGGCTCCGACGGCGGAAACGAATCGGTTGGTGCCGGCGACGAATCGACCGACGACACCGATACCGAATCGTCCGACGATGCCGACGAAACTCCCGGGTTCACCGCCGGGACGAGCATCGCCGGCGGGGCACTCGCCCTCGAGTGGCTGCGCCGACGGACCGGCGACGACGAGTGAAACGCAGACTCGAGGCGGCGCGGTAGCGACGGTCGGAGTCAGCGGTCACGGGTCGCGGTTGTCTCCGTCACAGTCCCCGACTCCGATTCGACCGCTGGTGGCGGTTCGACGCCGCGACGCGGCGGATCGAGACCGGGGTGGAACGGCGAGCACAACCTGACGCCGTAGACCAGCGTGATCGTCCCGCCGGCGGCGAGGATGAACAGGACTGTGGGATCGGCGACGTGAATGAGCCGGAGGAGCGTGAGGCCGAACCCGCCGACCAAGAGGGAGAACACCTGCCCGACGGAGACCAAATCGGGAACGCGCTCGACGATAGGTTCTCGATAGGATGTCGCGTACAGGAACCCGGAACAGACGCCAAGGATCACGGCCGGCCAGTACTCGAGCGGCCGGGGAAGCCCTCCATCGATGTGGACGAACGTGGCCAGAGCCGGCAGAGAGAGTGCGAGCGTTACGAACTCGCCGCGACGTCCCTCGGGGAACTGCCAGCTCCCGTCGTCGTCTCGGAACCATCGAAACACGGGATGCGTCACGAGCAGTCAGTTCGACGTGTCGGCTGTTGAAGGTTTTCATCGCGTGCCGGAACCCGGACAGTTTCTGACAGCTTCTGCTAAACTCTGGCGGATTCCGGCAGATCGCGGCTAATTTTCACGGTTTCCGACGGATCCCGATGGGGCCTGACGAATCGCGAGCGGGCTACTGACCGCCAGTTTCGTCCGCGTACGACGGTCGCTCGGCGTACTCGATCGGGTCGCGAACGCCGATGGTCTGGAAGGCCTGCAGCCGGAACGCACACGAATCGCAGGTCCCGCACGCGGGTTCGTTCTCGCGGTAGCAACTCCAGGTGTGCTCGTAAGGGACCTCGAGTTCGACGCCGCGCTCGGCGATGTCGGTCTTCGAGTCGTCGACGAAGGGTGCTTCGATCGAAATTCCGGTCTCGGGTTTCGTGCCGACATCGACGACCGCCTCGAAGGCCTCGAAGAACTCGGGGCGGCAGTCGGGATACCCCGAGAAGTCCTCGCTGTGGGCGCCGATGAAGACGGCCTCGCAATCGTTCGCTTCGGCGTAGGAAACCGCCATCGAGAGCAGGTTCGCGTTCCGGAAGGGGACGTACGACGAGGGGATCTCGTCGCTCTCGAGATCGGCGTCGTCGACGGCCATCTCGTCGTCGGTGAGGCTCGAGGCCCCGATCGCCGAGAGGTGGCCAGTCTCGATCTGCAGGAAGTCGGCCGCGTCGAACTCGTCGGCGAGTCGGCGCGCACACTCGAGTTCGCGGTCCTCCGTTCGCTGGCCGTAGGAGGTGTGCAGCGCGTAGATCTCGTAGCCCCGTTCGCGGGCTTCGGCGGCGGCGGTGGCGCTGTCCATGCCGCCCGAGAGAAGGACGACGGCGCGTTCGGCGGTCGATTCGTCGGTCGCGGTGTCGGTGGTCGTTTCGGTCATAGTGATCTCGAACGCTGTGATTACGTCTCGGGGGCGTCGTTCCAGAGGTCGACGTGCAGTCGCGGCGTGTACCGGAAGCCGTACTCCATCGCGAGGTCGGCGACCTGGGTGCGGGTCTCCGCGAGGCGCTCTCGAGTCGCTCCTTCGGGCATCAAGAGCACGTCGTCATCGCCGATCGGAACGTCGGCGGCGGTGCGGAGCTCCGCGAGCAAGTCGAGGATCTCCGGCATGTCTTCGGCGTCGGTCACGACGAACTTCAGCTGAACGTCGTAGCTCTCGACCAGTCGAACGAGCGAGTCCGTATCGATTCGATCGCTCTCGTGGCGCGCTTCCCACTCGCCCTCCCCGTTGGGATCGCGCTCGGGCGTCGGCGTACTGCTCTCGAGTTTCGGGCTCACGGAGGCGAGGTCGATCGGCGCGTCCCGGTAGATCGTCCCGTTGGTCTCGACGGTGGTGTGATAGCCGCGGTCCGCGAGCGCCTCGAGCAGGGCGACGCTCTCCTCGTGAATCAGCGGTTCGCCGCCGGTGAGGACGACGTGATCGGCGTCGTGGGACTCGATTTCCGCCAGAATTTCCTCGAGTCCCAGCCACGCGTGGGTCGGCTCCCACGAGGTGTGATAGGAGTCGCAGAACCAACACCGGAGGTTACAGCCGCTCGTCCGAACGAACACCGAGGGGACGCCCGCGAGCGTTCCCTCTCCCTGGACCGAGTAGAACAGTTCGTTGATCGGGAGCCCCTCGGTGGAACGACCGTCCTCGGCGTCGACTTCGGCCGCGCCCTCGGCCGCGTTCTCGAGGTCGACTGAATCGGAAACCGGCATCTCAGAACCCGCTTCCGCCGCAGAGTTCGTGCGTCTCGCTGACCTGCACCGAAATGTCGGTGACCGTCTCGGGCAGGGCCGCCTCGAGTTTTCGCTCCAGGATCACGCTCATCACCTCGGCCGTCGGCGGGTGCTCGAGGACGACGACGGCATCGTCGTCGCCGGCAGTCTCGAAGGCCTCGACGAGGGGATCACCGGCCTCGAGGAGGAACATGTGGTCCCACTCGGATATTACGTCAGTAATATCCCCTTTGTCAGCGATCCATCCCTCTTCGGTCAGGTGGCCTGCGACGGTGACTGCGACCTCGTAGTTGTGTCCGTGGGGCTGAGAACACTTGCCGTCGTGGTGTCTAATCCGGTGACCGGCGCTGATTCTGATCGGCCGGTCGCGGCCGACGTGAAGGACGCGACGGCTCCCGACGACGCCGTCGTCCGCCGTGGCGGCCGGTCCGGACTCGCAGTTTTCGACTGATTCAGTCATATTCAGGTATTCTCGAGAGAATACTTAAAGATGGCCGATTACGGACGGCCAATGGGGTCGGCGCCGACGAGGATGCGGTTCCCGGTAGCGAGGGACGGCGTCAATCGGTGGCGAAGCAGCGAGGACCCGGTATCGAAGCCGTCGTCATACGATCTGCTGTACCGGTGCACTGGAGCAATCGCAGAACGGTTCGCAGTTGCTTCGGCACTGACAACAGTTCGTGTCAGTCCTGGAGTTGATCCTGGAGCCGATTTTTCGCCTCGGTGCGACGCTTGCGCGAAAACTCGGGCGCGTCGTCCGAGAAGTCGATCTCGATCTCGTCGAGCGTGCGTCGGTAGATATTCGTTCGTCGTCCTTCCTCGGAGAGCTGTCGGCCCTCGCAGGTCAACAGCCCGGCGTCGACGAGCTCTTCGATTCGGCGATAGCAGGTCGCGATCGGAATCTCGATCGCTTCGCTCAGTGATTGGGCTGATTTCGGCGTTCCCGCTGCGCAGAGGATTTCTGCGCTGTATTTGTTGCCTAGCGCGGAGAGCACCGAGGTCGAATCCGCGTCCGTTCGTTCCGTCCGACTGCGAGACATACTCCGCTCGTTATCAATTACCATAATTGAATCTTTTGGTTATTACGAGTTACCTGTTATACTGAATTACCTGATCTATTAACACTCTCCTTCGCAGAGTATTATTTCGGATACAACTAATGTGATATCTACTCGCAGAGTAAACGGTCGAGGTGTCGATCCCATTGGAAGCGTGGTGTATCCGTGCGTCGGCGAGGGGCGAGACGCATTTGAGGACCCGGCTCGAACGAGGCGGTATGAACGTCGCGGTCGTGACGATCGGAGACGAACTGCTCGCCGGACGAACGGCGGACACCAACGCAACGTGGCTCTGCGAGCAGCTCGACGATCGCGGCGTCGACGTCGAGCGCGTGACGACGCTCCCCGACCGGGTCGACGACATCGCCCGCGTCGTCAACGAGTACCGCGCCGAGTACGACGCCGTGATCGTCACCGGGGGGCTCGGTCCGACGCACGACGACCTCACGATGGAGGGCGTTGCAGCCGCGCTCGGGCGCTCGCTCGAGGAACACGACGACGCCCTCGCCTGGCTCGAGACGGACGGCTACACCCGTGACGACCTCGCGGCGGGGACAGCCGACCTGCCGGCGGGTGCGCGGGCGCTGCACAACGAAACCGGTGTCGCTCCCGGCGCGGTCCTCGAGGACGTGTACGTGCTTCCCGGCGTCCCCTCGGAGATGAAGGCGATGTTCGAGACGATCGCCGACGAGTTCACGGGGACGCCGACCTACCGGAAGACGATCGTCGCCGACGAACCCGAGAGCGCGCTCCTCGATCGGATTGCTGCCCTCCGCGAGCGCTACGACGTCTCCGTCGGGAGCTATCCGGGCGAGTCGGTCCGGGTCGAACTCAAAGGGACCGACGAAGCGACCGTCGCGGAAGCGGCCGCGTGGCTCCGCGAGCAGATCGAGTCTCCGTAACCAGATTGGATCGTCAGCGGTAGAAGTAGGCCATCCAGGCGACCGTTACGAGCAGACCCAGGGCGAGCGCGCTCCAGCCGACGATGTCCATGGGCAGTTCCGTTTCCGTCGCGAGAACGGCGGCGTCGATCAGTGCAGGCATGGTCGGCGATCGGTTCCCATCCCTCTTAATCCTTCAGAAAACGAGCGGATAGGTCGTCGCTCGTCGGTCTCGAGGCGTGGATGAGTCGCAGGTGAGTTGCAGGACGGTTGCGGATGGGGCGTGGGACAGTCGTGGATGAATCGTAGAGCAGTCGCGAGTGAGTCACAGGGCAGTTGCAGTACCGCTCGCGGCGCGAGACCGACGGACTGCTGCGATACCGCTTTCCCACTGGCGTTCGGATAGCCAGCCATGGAGTCAATCGGCGTCATCGTCAACCCGATCGCGGGGATGGGCGGTCGGGTCGGATTGAAGGGGACCGACGGGAACGTCGAGGAGGCGCGCCGACGGGGTGCCGAGCCGCGAGCGCCGGACCGGGCGCGCGAGGCGTTGCGCTCGCTCCACCGACGTGCACCGGATCTCACCGTCTACACCGCCGCCGGCGTGCTGGGCGAACGGGCGGCCCAGGACGCGGGCTTCGAGCCCACGGTCGTCTACGATCCGGCGGCGGCTGGCGACGGCGACTCGAGCGACCCGGCGAGACCCGGCGATCCCGGAGCCGCCGAGACGACGGCGGACGATACCCGCGCTGCCGTCCGCGCGCTGCTCGAGCGGGGCGTCGACCTGGTTCTGTTCGTCGGGGGCGACGGCACCGCGGTCGACGTCGCCGCGGTGCTCGAGGAAGCGGCGGGAGAGACGCCGATGCTCGGCGTGCCGGCCGGAGTCAAGATCTACTCGTCGGTCTTCGGCGTCACCCCGACCGACGCCGGCCGGATCGCCGCCGAGTTCGAGCGCGTCGAGCCCCGCGAGGTAAACGACATCGACGAGGCGGCCTACCGCGAGGGGGAGGTCCGGTCGGAACTGCGAGCGATCGTTCCGGTCCCCGTCGCGCCAGCGCTGCAGTCGGGCAAGCAGGTCTCGAGTGGCAGCGTCGACTCGCTGGCCGCGGGATTCGCCCGCGAAGTCGAACCGGGACGGACCTACGTCTTCGGTCCCGGCAGCACCGTCGGAGCCATCGAGCGGGAACTGGGAATCGACCCCTCGCCGCTGGGCGTCGATGTCTGGCGCGCTGGGGCCGAAACGAACGGAACGGACGGAACGGACGGAACGGGGGGAGACGATGCGGAGTCGGACGGCCAACGCGGTGAGATTCTCGCTCGCGACGCCGCGGAGTCGGACATCCTCGCGGTGCTCGCGGATCCGGTCACCATCGTCGTCTCGCCGATCGGCGGGCAAGGGTTCATCTTCGGTCGGGGGAACCACCAGATTTCCCCGGCAGTAATTCGCCGAGCCGACGACATCGAGGTCGTCGCAGCAGACGAGAAACTGGACGGAATCGATACGTTGCACGTCGATACCGACGACGATGAGATCGACGACCGACTCGAGGGGTGGCTGCAGGTTCGGACCGGTCGGTTTACCACGCGGATGGTTCCCGTCGCCTGACCCCTCTGGTCCGCTCGAGTGTCGCCGTCTCAGTTACCGTCTCGTCGTGGTTCGGTCACAGGTCGAACCCCGCCGTCCGCACCCCGGAAAACCGCTCAACGGACGGCCACGAAGCAAATTATATAAGGGTGATGTTGAAACGGCCGCTGACTGCAACCATATAACGATTGGACTCACGATAATGACCATATAGTCAAGATTAAGGTCAAGTCGCTACTATGGTGTCACATGGAAACGCGGAAAGTGCAACGACTCGGTCCATCGACCCTCGCCATGACGCTCCCGGCGGAGTGGGCGTCCGAACACGCCGTCGAAAAGGGCGACGAAGTATCGCTACGGACCAGCGGCAAGGGCACGCTGACCGTGATGCCCGAGTCGGCCAACACGGAGGAGACCGAAGCGATCATCCACACCGACGAACTCGACGCCGACGCCGTCGAGCGCGCGATCGTCGCCCAGTACGTCCTCGGGCGGCGCATCATCCGCATCGAGCGCGAGGACGGCGCCCTCGAGTCCGATCATATCAACGCCGTCTATCAGGCCGAGACCCAGTTGATGGGACTGGGCGTCATCGAGGAGACCCCCGAGAGCATCTCGATCCGCTGCTCGGTCGATCCCGAGGACTTCACGCTCGACAACCTCCTCGAGCGCCTCGAGCGAACCGGGCAGACGATGCGCGGCGAGGGAATCAAGGCGCTGGCTCATGGCAACCCCGATCTGGCCCAGCGCGCCCTGAATCGGGAGCGACAGGCGAACAAGATCTTCGTCCTCCTGCTTCGCCTGATCTTTACGGCCTACCAGAACCCGAACCTCGCGCGAGCGGTCGGTCTCAACACGGGCTTCCCGCTGATCGGCTACCGCTCGATCGCGAAGAACCTCGAACTGACCGCCGATAACGGCGAGGACATCGCCGAGATCGTCATCGAGACCGAAGGCCACTCGCTCAACGTCGACAGCTCCGTGATGCGCGACATTCGGGAACTGAACGAACTAGTCGACGATATCACGTCCAGAGCCGTCGAAGCGGCCGTCGAACGCGATTACAACAAGTCCAACGAGGTTCGCGCGCTGTTTCACGAGATCTCCGACCTCGAGCAGGAGATCCTCGCGGAGTTACCGGAGATGGATAACGAAGACCTGCTACGGGTCCGGGAAGTGCTCGTCAGCCTCCAGCAGACCGCCCAGTACGCGATGCGAAACGCCGAAATCGCGGCGAACCTTTCGCTCAACGAGGAGTCCGAGCACACCACGATCAAGTGACTGCGACACCGGTTTGACCGGCGTCGTCGGCCGTCATTCGGTCACAAAAGAGAGAAGTTAAGAGACCCCACACACAACGCCCGAGCATGGCTACGGAAACCGAGACGACGGACAAGGGCGTCGGACTGGCGCTCGCACTGAGCGCACTCGCAGTGATCGGCGCACTCGTCATGTTCGTCGGCGCACCGGACGTGACGGCGGCGTGGGGCTTCGCTGGGGCCGTTCTCTTTAGCTCACTCGCGGTCGTCGGCATCCACCTCTTCGACTGACGAGGCACAGCGACGGACCGACAGTAGAATCGGATCGACAGCTCGAACCGAATCGGCGCTCGAGACGGCCGATCGACCGGCGCTCGGTACCGAACCCGGCACGTTCCGGCCGTTAACAGTTAAGACCAACGGCCACCTAGGGTAACGTACGGACGATGACCGACTACTCCGACGAAGAGCGGCGAATTGTCTCGTACCTCCGCGAGAGCGCTGCCCGCGGCGAACAGTACTTCCGAGCGAAGAACATCGCGGACGCGATCGGACTCTCGTCGAAACAGGTCGGCGCTCGACTGCCACACCTCGCGGAGAAAACGGACGATGTCGATATCGAGAAATGGGGCCGCGCCCGGTCGACGACCTGGCGAGTCACGATCAGTTAATCGGCGTCGACGTCCCATCGCTCGACTCTCTCACCCTCGCCCGATTTTGCTGTGGCTCGCCACGATCGCAGCGACGGGTTTCCCTGCCGGTCCACGGTCTTTTTATCCGACAATCGCACAGGTACGGGCATGACTGTACGGATCGACCGATCATTTGAGGTGGATGCGTCGCCGGAACGAGTCTGGGAGTTTATCGTCGATCCGGCGAACCGTGCCCAGGCGATCAGCGTCGTCGAATCCTACGCGATCGACGATCCGGAAGGACGGCGCGCGACCTGGCAGGTTTCGCTCCCGATCCCGCTCGTTCGAAAAACCGTCACCGTCAACACCGAAGACGTCACGCGACGACCGCCGGAGTACGTCAAGTTCGTCGGCGAATCGAAAGTGATGGACGTCACCGGCGAACACGAGATCGTCGAGACCGACGACGGTGCTCGCCTCGAGAACGCCTTCGTCGTCGACGGCAAGCTCCCGGGCGTCGAACGGTTCTTCAAGCGTAATCTCGATTCGGAACTCGAGAACCTCCAGCGCGCGCTCGAGCGGGACCTGCAGACGACGCAGTAACGCAGCTGTCACAGTGATGCGGTCGACACGGTACCGCAGCTGTCACAGTCATGCGGTCGACACGGTACCGCAGCCGACACAGTAACGGTGGTGGGGCGGCCACAGGTGAACAATGACTGCTGACGCGAACGCCGCCGCTGCGGACGCCGAGACCGGCGACTCGCTCAGGCTCGCACTCGCACAGATCCACGTCGAGGCCGGCGAGGTCGACGCGAACGTCGACCGGGCGCTCGAGGCAGTGTCGCGGGCCGCTGATCGCGGCGCGGACTTGGTCGCCTTGCCGGAACTGTTCACCGTGGGCTACTTCGCGTTCGACCTCTACGCGCGCACCGCCGAACCGTTCGGCGGCGAGACGTTTACTCGGCTTCGGGAGGCGGCCGACGATCACGACATTGCCGTCCTCGCGGGGAGCATCGTCGAGGATCTGGCGGCGACCGATAGCGTCGAGACGCCGGCCGACGAGGGACTGGCGAACACCGCCGCGCTGTTCGACGCCGACGGCGACCTGCAACTCGTCTACCGAAAGCACCACCTCTTCGGCTACGAATCCGCGGAGTCCGAACTGCTCGTCCCCGGCGACCGCCTCGAGACGGCCACGATCGGCGACTTCACCGTCGGCGTGACGACCTGTTACGACCTGCGATTTCCGGAACTCTACCGGCGACTGGTCGACGACGGCGTCGACCTCGTCCTCGTCCCGAGCGCGTGGCCCTACCCGCGCATCGAACACTGGGAGACCCTCTCGCGGGCCCGCGCGATCGAGAACCAGGCCTACGTCGCGACGATCAACGGCGCGGGCGAGTTCGACGACGCCACGCTGCTCGGCCGCTCGAGCGTTTACGATCCCTGGGGCGTCTCGCTGGCCTCGAGCGGCGACGAGCCGGCGCTGGTCACGACGGAGATCGACCCCGGAACGGTTGACAGGGTCCGCGCGGAGTTCCCGGCGCTGCGGGATCGACGGCTGTGACCGCTCGGAACCGGCCGGCCGTGACCGCCTTTGCACCGCGGCCGTCACCGGCTGCCGACCGCTGACTTTTTACTTCACCAGATCCTTGGTTCGGATGCCGGCACAGGCGCTTTTCACGTCTATCCGGCATAGCGCGTCGCTCCGGCCCGTCGCACGCTCGGTTTCCCGCGGGAACCGAGCGACCACGTCCGCACCCGCCTCGTCCCACCTTTCGCCTCCCACCTTTCAGCTTAGTTTCGTGCTCGTTCGCTCGAGTGAGAGTCAGTTCGATCGACGTGAAACCTCCAGCAGAACCTGAATCCAGTGTACAGTTTACCGAGAGGGACTGTTGTCCGCCTATTCGAAGTGACTGCCCATCCCATCTGTATACGTACCTTTTCGCTGCGGGTCCTCGTTCGCTTCGCTCACTCGAACCGCTTGCAAAAATCTACGCTAAAAAGGCCGCTCGCTCCCGGTGGTCACTCGCGGGTGCACTCCTTGCGGACCCGACCGCAGCGGTAACTCCACCGGCTGTACTGAGCAGACGGCTATCGAGACTGTGGTGGACGGCCGTCTAGTGCCGTCGAGTCAGAACGGGAACCCGCCGTAGCGGAGATAGACCATATCGAGGATCAAGAGGAGTTGGAAGAACCCCTGAACGCCGCCGAGCATCGCGTTCTGTTGGCCGATCGCGGCGATGACCGACGGATCGGGGGTGGCCGAGCGCATCTCTCTGTACATCCGCAACTCGCCGGGGAGCAGGAATCCGAACCCCTGTACCGAGAGGATCGTCACGATGCCGAGCGCGACGGCGATCGCGGGCTCGGTCATCGCGAACTGGTCGATCGTGAGCGCGACCCAGGACAGCGAGCCGATCGTCGCGACGGCGAAGGGAATCTGCCAGCGGCGGTCGGTCCACGCGTTCAGTCGCCACCCGAGCAAGAGCAAGATTGGAATCAGGTTCACCGCGGTGAACAGCGCCAGCCACGACTCGGCGTGGGGAAACATGCCGATCCGCTGGGCCAATGTGATACCGCCGGCGATCGTGACGAACGCCAGTGACGGAAGGAGAAACGACGTCTTCGGCGTGAGTCGCTGGAACACGGCCGAACTCTGATCGTCGTCGAGGCCGCCGATGACCGGCCCGAGCACGGCTCCGATGAAGAGATCGAACCCGGTCCAGAGTATCCCCGCCATCACGTGCACGTAGGTGTGTTGTTGGAGCGTCCCGACCGTCACCGCGTAACCCAGCGCGGCCAGCGGCACGGCCACGACAGCCACCGCGAAGGCCGGATTCGCTCGTTCCCCCATCCCCCTGATCGTTCCGCGAACCGTCGCCGTCGACATGGATGGTAACTGATACCAATGCTACATAAATAGTTGCCCTCGAGCAACTACTTCCGGAAGGGGCGGCGTCTCGGCGCTGAACGGCCTGAATCGCTGGTTTCGATATCGAATATCCGGGGATGATTACCGTCCGTCGGCTATGGGAGCGCAATTGAGACAGTACAGTAGCCGACGATACCGCCGAGGACGATTCGACGGAGCCGGCAACCGATCCGTTACCGATCTCGCTCGACGGTTTCGCCGGGCCTCGAGGTCGCTCCGGTCTCGAGTCTCAGTCCGGGTGTGAGACTCGTGTTGATCCCAGTTTTGACCTCGTCGCCGGCGACGACGCCGAACTTTCGTCGGCCCGTCGAGACGCGCTCACCCTTGACCGTGAATCGGATATCGGCGTCGTCGTGGCGGAGGTTCGCCACGTTCGTCCCCGCGCCGAAATTGACGTCGCGGCCGAGGACGCTGTCGCCGACGTAGGAGAGGTGACTGACCGACGTTCCGCGGGAGACGACGCTGTTTTTGATCTCGACCGAGTGGCCGATTTCGGCGTCCGGGCCGACCAGCGTCGCGCCGCGAACGTACGCGTTCGGCCCGATCTCAGCGCCCTCGCGGATCAGCGCCGGTCCCTCGATCACGACGCCGGGTTCGACCGTCGCGCCGTCTTCGACGACGACCGCTCCCTCGAGCCGCGCGTCCTCGCTCACGTCGCCGTCGATCCGGCGCTCCATCTCCGCGAGTTTCCACTCGTTGGCTTCGAGCAGTTCCCAGGGCCGACCGACGTCGAGCCACCGCTCGAGGGTGATCGGCGTCACGTCGTACTCGTCGATCACCCGCGCGACGACGTCGGTGATCTCGTGTTCGCCGCGTTCGCTCGCGGGGACCTCGAGCCACTCGCGGGCTTCGGGGGGGAAGGCGTAGGCCCCAGCATTGGCGAGGTTCGTCGGCGGATCGGCGGGCTTTTCGACGATTTCTGTTATCAGGCCGTCCTCGCCGTCGGTACTGAGGACGCCGTAGTTGCTCGGCTCGTCGACCTCGATCGCGCACACGGCCGGACAGGCATCGAACAACCGGTCGATCGCGGCTTGATCGTAGAGATTGTCGCCGTTGAGCACGGCGAAGGGACCCTCGATGTGGTCTCGAGCGGCGTTGACCGCGTCGGCGGTCCCGGCCTGTTCTTCCTGAACGGCGTAGGAAACGGGGACGCCGCGGTGCTCGGCACCGAAGTAGTTCCGGACCGTTTCGCCCTCGTATCCGATTACGAGGACGATTTCGTCGGCTCCAGCGTCGACCGCCGCGTCGACGGTGTGGGCCGCGAGCGGTCGATCGGCGACCGGTAGCATGGGCTTCGGAACCGATTCTGACAACGGTCGCATCCGCGTCCCTTGACCCGCCGCGAGAACGACTGCCTTCATGTACTCCTCCCTTCCACGAATCCCCGGATAAGCGATTCGTTCGGAGGTAGAAAATGAAAGTCGAGTGGCTCGTTGATACTGGCGAGCGAGTCAGCGTCGTATCGGCACGGAACCGATAGCTCGCCGACTATCGTCAGTCCTCGGTCGTCTTGATATCGGCCGACAGCCCCTGTGCCATCTCGATCTCCCTGGAGTTGTTCATCGTCCACGCCGTCCGCTCGGTGACGGCTTCGATGGCCTCGCGGGCGCTCGGATACCCGTTTCCGGACTTTTTGACGCCGCCGAAGGGAAGCTGGACCTCCGCGCCGATACACGGCAGATTCGCGTACGCGAGCCCGATTTCGGCGCGGTCTCGGAAGTAGTTGAGTTGGCGGTAGTCCTCCGAGATGATCGCGCCTGCCAGTCCGTAGGGGGTGTCGTTATGGATCTCGACCGCGTCCTCGATCGTTCCCGAGTACTCGAGCAGGGCGACGTGCGGGCCGAAACACTCCTCGTTCAGACAGCGCAGGTCGGACTCGTAGTCGATCTCGTAGACGAACGGCCCGACCCAGTAGCCGTTCGCGTAGCTGCCGCTACGCTCACCATCGGCGTCCTCAGAAGCACGTTGTGCTTCTGATGTGCCCACAGAATCGCGTTGCGATTCTGGGACGGCAGTAGCCGCCCCCTCCTCGTGGCCGTCCGGAATCTCGCCGTCCTCGAGTTCGAACCGATCGACCAGCACCTCAGCTCCCTCCTCGCGGGCGAGGTCGTTGTGCCGGCGGATCTTCTCGACGTGATCGGCCTCGATCGCCGGGCCCATGAACGTCGACTCCTCGAGCGGATCGCCGACCGCGATGTCCTCGGCGATGTCGACGAATCGGGCCTTGAACTCGTCGTAGACGTCCTCGTGAACGATCAGGCGCTCGCTCGAGACGCAGCGCTGGCCCGTGGTCTTGAAACTCGACATGATCGCGGCGTGGACGGCGATATCGAGGTCGGCTTCCTCGGTGATGACGATCCCGTTCTTGCCGCCCATCTCGCAGGCCGCGAGTTTGCCGGGTTCGCCGCCGACCTTGCCAGCGATCTCGTGGCCGACCTCGGCGGACCCGGTGAAGAGGACGGTGTCGACGCGCTCGTCGTCCGCGATCGCCGCGCCGGCGTCGCCAAAGCCCTGAACCATGTTGAAGACGCCGTCAGGGATCCCGCTCTCCTCGAACATCTCGGCGATGATCTGGCCACACCACGGGGTCTGCTCGGCGGGCTTCCAGACGACGGTGTTACCCTCGACCAGGGCGATGGCCATGTGCCAGAACGGAATCGCGACCGGGAAGTTCCACGGCGTGATGCAGCCGACGACACCTCGTGGCTTCCGGCGCATGTAGGCGTCCTTGCTGCCGATCTCGCTCGGGACGACGTCCCCGTGCGGGTGGCGTGCGTTGCCAGCCGCCCACTCGACCATGTGCCAGGCCTCGGTCACGTCGGCTTTTCCCTCCGAAATCTCCTTGCCACACTCCTTCGAGACGATTTTCCCTAACTCATCGTGGCGGTTCCGCAGTTCGTGGTAGATGTCCCAGAGGTACTCCGCGCGATCGATGTAGGACAGGGAGCGCCACTCCTCGGCGGCCGATTCGGCGGCCGCGAGGGCGGCATCGACGTCGGCCACCGTCCCGCGCTGGAAGGTCGCCAGCGGCTCCCCGGTCGCGGGGTTCTCGCTCTCGAACGCCCGTCCGGCGTCGGGCTGCGTCCGATCGCCGGCGGGACCGCGTTCCGCGCCGTTCCCGTCGGTCCACTCGCCACCGATGTAGTGGCCGCGTCCCCGTTCGGTGCGTTGCTGGCTCATACGAGATGAAACGGCGGGCACGGTGAAAATCCTGCTGGTGGTTCACATCACACGAACGGACTGCAGGGTTGGATACTCGAAACCCCACCGTTCGTTCGCTCGAGGTCGCTCGTGAGAAACGCGCGAACACGGACGATTCCTCGGGATTCGAGCGCGTCGTGGATCGACCGATAGCTGACTCGGAGAGCCGACCGAGCAACGAACAGTCCCGAACTGGCCAACAACGCAGAAATTCCAGCCGGCGAATTTCCCGACAGTTGCAGGCACGCACGTTTTGCTCGAATGGCCGCTACCTCAGTGTGAGTAACAAATGAGTGACACACCGAACACCGAAACCGGCCGCGATACCCGAACCGACTACAATTCCCTGAACACGGACGCGATGCAGTGGCTGAGCGCCCTCGTCGCGCTGCTCGGGCTCTACCTCGTCGCCTCGCCGTTCCTCTTCGAGGCCACGGACGCGGCGATCTGGAACGATACGCTCGTCGGAACGGCGATCTTCCTCGCCGCGGGCTACAACTTCGTCCGCCTCTCGAGGGACCGATTGGCGAGCGTCGGCGTCGCATCGCTCGCGGTCCTGCTCGGGCTGTGGGCGCTCATCTCGCCCTCGTTCATCGAGATGGGGAGCAGTACGCTCGCGACCGGCACCGCGATCACCGGTCTGCTCGTCGCCGCCCTCTCGGCCTACAACGCCTACGCCAACAACAAGGCCGACACGCCGGAACAAACGCGAGCCCGCGCCTGAATCGACCGGCCCGTTTTTCGATCGGTAAACCGCTCGAGCAGTGATAGCCGACAACTCTCGCTTTTCGAGCCAGCCGAATGCAAGAAGGAGAGAGGCTCGAGAGTACTTAGATCGATCAACCGGCGTGCGGTGGCGCGCGCTGGGCCGCGGTGAATGCGAATGAACCGCGACGCAACGTCGTGCGAGGTCTTCGTGAACGGAGTGAACGAAGGCTTGGAAGACGCTTCGCGTCTTCATGTGGATGAGCGAACGCTAGTGAGCGTTAGCGCGGAACCGGAGGTTCCGCGAACCATGCGAATAGTGCGAGACCGGAGGTCTCGCATACCATGCGAACGGCGGCGGAGCCGCCGTGAGCAGACGGGCGCGCAGCGCCCGTGAGCAGAATTCGGTTGGGGAGGGCGTGGCGATTCCCTGGTGCCACGATAGCAGGACGGTTGTCTCACGAGATTCCATCAAAACGTACCGACCCGTCTACACGCCCGATTATCGATCCTCGTCCTCGCCGCGGTCTTTCGTAACCGTCCGGTCCCCCTCCGGCGGGGCCTCCTCGGTATCCGGATGCCGCTCCGCGCCGGACTCCGTCATCCCCTCGGTCGACGGCTCGAGGCCCTGCCCGGTCCGCCCCTCCTCGCTCGATGCCGGCTCGTCGGGCGCACCCGGCTGCGGACCCAGCGTCCGCTGCTCGTCGCTATCGCCGCGCGCGTCGGTACTCTCGTCGCGCTCGATGACGGGATCGGTGCCCTCCTCGGCCGGTTCCGCCGGCAACGAGCGCTCGTCCTCGAGCCGAATCGCGGTCTCGGTGATCTCGCTAACGGCGCTCTCGTCCATCGGGACGATTTCCTCGTCGGTCTCCCACTCGAGGATCGCCCGGATCGTCCCCGTCGCCCCCTCATTCGCGTCGACGTAGGCCGTTTCGGCCTCGGTCATCCGAACGGTTCCCAGCGGGTCGCCGCCGGCGGTTTCGACACGCTTGCCGACATCGTCGTCGGTGAACGTCGCGCACATACGTCGGCGTAGCGCCAGATCGCGAAAACTCGTGGTGCCTGCACTGGCCGGTCCGTCGGCGATGGGAGTCCAGTCCTCGGCGAGCAAGGGACAATCGTCGTCGATCGTCGACGGTCTCGAAACGGACCCAACGCGGGTCACTGCTCGCCGAGATCGGCCGCCTTCTCGAGTTCGCTGCGGAGCGTCGTCGAGTCGAACTCGTGGTCGGGGCGGAGGCGGACGAAATCGAGGAACTCCCGCGCCGAGAGCAGTTTCGTGGGGTCGTACACCGTCGCGGCCGCGTCGACGGCGTCTCGGGAACCGATTCGGGGCTCGAGGACGGCCAGCGCACAGGCCAGATCGTACGCGGTCGTCTCGTCTGCGCGGTCCTCGTGGACGCTGGTCGCGTCGATGAAGTAGAACTCGCCGTCACAGAGCAGAATGTTTTCGGCCCGCAGATCACCGTGGGCGAGCCCGTGCTCGTGGAGAGTGGCGAGCATCGCGAACAGTTCGGGGGCTCGCTCGGCGACGATGTCGTCTGAGACGTCGTCGAGGGACTCGAACTCGGGGAGATACTCGAGGACGAGTACGCCGAGCCCGTTGACCTCGAAGGCGTCGATCGGCCGGGGCGCGTTGACGCCGATCTCCTGCATGCGCTCGGTCGCGTCGTACTCGTGTTCGACCATCTCTCGAGGAGTGTCGAACCGGTCGAAAAACCCCTCCGTCCCGGAGGAGAACGCGCCGACGTTCCGACCGGTCGTCAACACCGCGTGAACCAGGGCGTTCTGCCGGGAGACGATCTTGACGAACCACTCGTCGTCGATAACGCACGGGGTTGAGAGCCAGTTGTCGGCCTCGAGGAACTCCACGCGGACGCACTCGCGGTCGTAGCGGTCCGCCAGCGTCCGGACGACGCGCTCGATGCGGCTCCACTCGACGGTCCCTCGCGCGAGCCGGCGGATGTCCATACGTTTCAGTCAGGAGCGTCGGCGTTAAATGCGTCCCGAACTGTTACCGGCCGGACGTGTCCCGCGTTCGGCGGTCGGCGTTCCGTGACCGGGTTCCGGGCCCGTATGGGAGGTCCGGGCTGGAGCACCGGATCCGGACTCGGAGCGCGATTCGCTGCCGATCGTACGACTACGACTATTGACAGAACAACAAGGTTAACACTCGAGACATCCTATTTGAAGGAAATGTTTGCGATCGACGATTTGAGTGACGCTATCGACGTGACTCGGGAGTTTCTGACGCCGGTCCGTCCCTGGATGTGGCTCAAACTGGCGCTCATCGTCTTCTTCGTCGGCGGTACCGGATTCGGCGGCTCGTCGTTCTCCGGTGGCGGCGGCGGGATCGGCGGTGAGACGCCACCCGACACCGGAACTGATCCGATGACGAGCGTCGATTTCGCCGAGTGGCTGCCGATACTGATCGCGATCGGGGCGATCCTTCTCGTCCTCGGCCTCGGATTCCTCTTCGTGAGTTCGCTGTTGGAGTTCACGCTGCTCGAGTCGCTGCGTTCCGAAGAGGTTCACGTTCGCCGCTACACGTCGCGCAACGTCGGCCGCGGTACCCGGCTCTTCGGATTCCGCGTCGCGCTCGGGCTGATCGCGTTGCTTCTCCTCGGCGGTCCCCTCGTCGCGATCGTCCTCTCAACCTCGGACGGTATCGCGTGGGGATTGATCGGCCTGTTCATCCTGTTTGCGATCCCGGTCGGCATCGGGTTCGCCATCGCCGACCGGTTCACCACCGTTTTCGTCGCACCGACGATGCTCGAGCGGGAGCTCGGCGTCCTCGCCGCCTGGAAACGGTTCTGGCCGACACTGACCGGAAACTGGAAAGAGTACGTCGTCTACCTCCTACTCGTCTGGGTGCTCCAGTTAGTGATCGGCTTCGCGACGACGATCCTCCTCATCGTGCTGTTGATTCCGTTCGTGATCCTCCTCGTCATCCTCCTGCTCATCCCGTTCGTGAACCTGCTCGCCCTGCTGTTCATCCCGCTGTTCATCCTGTTGTTCGTCCTTCTCAGCGCGCTGATTCAGGTGCCGGTCGTCACGTATCTGCGATACTACGCGCTGTTGGTCCTCGGCGACACGGACTCGGAACTCGATCTGATCCCAGAGCAGCGAGCGGCGGTCCGCGACGGCGGTTCGGACCGCACCGGCGGAGCGGGCGCTGGCTGGGACTCCGGTGGCGACGGTCCCGATGACGATGGTCCCGACGGGGACGGGCGCGGTCGGGACGACGAGTCCGATCCGTGGGGCCGCGACGAGTCTCGAGACGACGGGTGGAACGATACGGACGACACCGACTCGCGGGACGACACCGGTTGGGACGACACCGACTCGCAGAACGGCACCGACTCGAGCGAGTCGGACGACGACCGCGGCTGGTAGCGGTCGGCCCGTTCACGGTCGGCGGTGCGTTTATTCCTCGCCCCGGCAAGTATCGCATATGCCCGTCGAGCTACCCGACGAACACCGGATGATCCGGGAGACCGTCAGGGACTTCTGTGAGACCGAGATCGAACCGATCGCCCAGGAGATCGAGGACGAGCATCGGTTCCCCGCGGAAATCTTCGAGCAACTCGCCGACCTCGACATGATGGGCGTTCCGATCGACGAATCGTACGGCGGTCTCGGCGGCGATACGCTCATGTACGCGCTCGTCGCCGAGGAACTCGGTCGCGTCTCCGGCGCGATCGGGCTCTCCTACGTCGCCCACACCTCCCTCGCCTCGAAACCCATCGAACTGTTCGGCACGAGCGCACAGAAGGAGCGCTGGCTGCGCCCGCTCGCGGAGGGCGAGTACGTCGGCGGCTGGGCGCTGACGGAACCCGATAGCGGCTCCGACGCGTCCGACATGGACACCCGGGCGAGGAAAGAGGGCGACGAGTGGGTGCTCGACGGGACCAAACAGTTCATCACGAACGCCTCCGAGGCCGGCTCGATCCTCGTCAAGGCGGTCACGGACCCCGACGCGGGCTACGACGGCATCTCGACGTTCATCGTCGATCCCCGCGAGGACGACGGCTTCGAGGTGACGACGACCTGGGAGAAGATGGGACTCAACGCCTCGCCGACCTGCGAAATTTCGCTCGAGGCCGTTCGGCTCCCCGACGACCGCCTGCTCGGTGCGGAAGGCGACGGCTGGGAGCAGACCAAGAAGACGTTAGACGGCGGCCGCATCTCGATCGCCGCGCTCTCGACGGGGCTCGCCCAGGGTGCCTACGAACACGCGACGGCCTACAGCAAGGAGCGCGAGCAGTTCGGCCAGCCGATCTGCGAGTTCGACGCGATTCGGGACACGATCGTCGATATGTACCGCAAGACCGAACGAGCGCGACTGCTCACCCGCCAGGCCGCCCGGAAATACGACCAGGGCGATCCGGTAACCAAGGAATCGGCCCTCGCGAAACTCGACGCCAGCGAGGCCGCCCGCGAGGTCGCCGAGGACGCCGTCCAGGTGCTGGGCGGCTACGGCTACACCACCGATTTCGCCCCGCAGCGATTTTACCGCGACGCGAAGCTCATGGAAATCGGCGAGGGAACCAGCGAAATTCAGCACCTGGTGATCGGTCGAGAACTCGGGCTCTGACGGGCACGCGGTCAGATCGACGACCGCGTCGTGGGTACCGGCCGATCGACCGTCTCGAGGCCGAACGGGAACACTCCGTCGAGACGGCGTTAGCCGAGGACGCCGTCGTCGCTTTCGTTGTCGCCGCTGCCGTCGTCACTTTTGTTGTCACCGCTGCCGTCGTCGCTTTCGTTCGAGTCGCTGTTCCCGCCGTCCTCGGAACCGCCGGTCGAGTCGTCTGGATCGACGTCGGTGGTCACCGATTCGGTGAGCGTCGCGATGTTCGGCCGCTCCTGGCTCTGTAGGCGCTGGGGGTAGACGCCGATGGTCACGAGCAGGTCGTCGTCGGCCTCGACGGCCTCGGTGATGTGAATGTCGACCGCGAGTTCCTGCCCGTCGAACGTCGCGTCGGCGCTGAACCGCGACTGGGTCGTCGACTGGTCGAGGATCGTGACGTCGCTGTCTCCCTCGTGGGAGATGTCGTTGATCCCGTCGTAGTTGCTCCTGACGAGGTCGATGAGTTCCTGGGTCGACATCTCCCCGACGGGGTTGAGTTCTCGGCCGAAGATGTTGACCTGCGGGGTCGTCAACACGTTGTAGATGGCAGCGCGCCGCTCGCCGAGCCCCATGATCCCGACCTGTTTTTCGTGTTTGGTCATGTAATTGATGACCGTGACGGTCTCGTTCGTGGGACCGACGTCACGCTCGATGGAGAGCTCCTCGATCTCGGTTTGCTCGTAGCCGGTTTCCTCGCGGGCGGCGGCCTCGACGCCCGCAGGTGAGGACTCGTGTTCGGCCATTCCAATCAATCCCAGACAGCCCGACAGGCTCGCGAGGCCGGCGACCCCGAGGCCCGCGATGACGCTTCGTCGATTCAGTTGTCGATCCATTTCCCACCATGTGGTGTTTCAGGTGGTAAGTGTTTATTGGAACGACGACTGTCTGTCAATATGAAATCGTTTTTCCAGTAGCATTCAGAGCGAATAGGGGCGGCTGGCAGTCACTGCATCGAACACGCCGGACAATTTCGGCAAGCCCCCACGAACAAAAGAGTCGACGGAACGGACGGCAAAGCGCTCCCCGAAACTACTGCTCGAGTCGCGAAAACGGCCGTCGGCTCGCTATCAGGGCCAGCTCCCGGCTTCCGCGAAGGCGTCGGCGACGCGCTGGATCGCGACGACGTACGCCGCGGTCCGGGGGTTCTCGAGGTCGTGTTCCTCGTAGGTGTCGACCAGCGCGTCGAAGGCGTCGACGATGACCGTCTCGAGTTCCTCGTTGACGCGCTCTTCCGACCAGTAGAAGCGCTGGCGGTTCTGGACCCACTCGAAGTAGGAGACGGTGACGCCGCCGGCGTTCGCGAGGATGTCCGGGATGACGAAGACGTCCTTCCCCTCGAGGACCTCGTCGGCCTTCGGAGTCAGCGGCCCGTTCGCGGCCTCCGAAATGACGTCCGCCTCGACGTCCTCGGCGAGGTCGGCGTCGATGGCGTTCTCGAGTGCGGCCGGAATCAGCAGGTCGACGTCGAGCGTGAGCACGTCCTCGTTCGTGATCTCCTTGCGTCCCTCGAAGCCGACGACGCTGCCCGTCTCGTTCTTGTGATCCTTCGCCGCGACCGGATCGAAACCGTCGGGGTCGTAGATACCGCCCGACGAGTCGCTGGCGGCGACGACGGTCGCGCCCATCTCGTCGATCAGTTTGGCGGCGATCCAGCCCGCGTTGCCGTAGCCCTGGACGGCGACGGTCGCGCCCTCGAGATCCTTGTCGAGGTAGTCGAACGCCTCGCGCGCGGCGATAACCGTCGAGCGGCCGGTCGCCTCGACGCGGCCCTCGCTGCCCCCGGAGTCGAGCGCCTTGCCCGTGATGACCCCCGGCTCGGTCGTGTTCTCGAGGCTCTCGTAGGTGTCCTTGATCCAGTTCATCTCCCGCTGGCCCGTGTTCACGTCGGGCGCGGGGATATCGCGGTCTTCGCCGATCAGGGGGCGCAGTTCCCTCGCGAACGAGCGGGTGAGCCGCTCGAGTTCCGCTTCGGAGTAGTCGTCGGGATCGAGAACGATGCCCCCCTTGCCGCCACCGAGTGGAATGTCGACGATCGCGGTCTTGTAGGTCATCCAGCCCGACAGCGCCTTGACCTCGTCGCGGGAGACTCCCGGGTGGTAGCGGATGCCGCCCTTGTAGGGGCCGCGGTCGCCGTTGAACTGCGAGCGGAAGGCCGTGAACCGCTCGAGCGTTCCGTCGTCGCGTTCGATCGTGAGGTTGGTCTCGAGGACCCGTTCGGGATGTTTGAGCCGCTCGATCACGTCGTCGCCCACGTCGAGAACGGCTGCAGCATCGTCTATCTGCGATTGCAGGCTCTCGAATGGGTTGACATCCTCGCTCATGCACCGATGGTTTTGGCGACCGGGGGATAAGCGTAGCGAATATCTATCACGGAATACGTCGTTCATCCAACCGTCTCGGCGTAATTACCTTTTATATTGGCCATTCGGTCGCCGTTCCGCCGGTCACCGTTCCTCGGCCGCCTCGCCCCGGTCTCGGATTCGCTCGGCGCGTGCGATCAGCGGCGCGTCGATCATCTCGCCGTCGACCACGAAGACGCCCCGCCCCTCGGCGTCGGCCTCGCGTTTGGCCTCGAACACGCGGTCGGCCCACTCCCGTTCCTTGGCCGACGGCGTGAACGCCTCGTTGATCGGCCCGATCTGTGCGGGGTGAATCGCCAGCTTGCCATCGTAGCCGAATCGAACGGAGCGGTCGGCGTCTTCGCGGAGTCGCTCCTCGTTCTCGAAGTCGGTGACGAGGGTGTCGATCGCCGCGCAATCGTTCGCGGCCGCCGCGAGGACGACCCGCTCGCGCGCGTAGCACACCTCGAGACCCTCCGCGGACCGCGTCGCGCCGATATCCGCCGCGAGGTCCTCCGCGCCGAACGCGAGTGCGTCGGTCGCGGGAACGGCCGCGATTTCCGCTGCAGCGAGGATCCCAGCCGCGCTCTCGAGCAGTGCGAAGACGGGCAGGGACGCGTCGTGGTCGTCGAGTTCGTCGACGAGCGCACGGACGTCGTCGGGCGAGTCGACTTTCGGGAGCATGAGGCTCTCGAGGGCGTCTTCGCTGTCATCGAGCAACTCATCGAGATCGTCCGCTGCGGCTGTCCCCGCGGCCGCGTCGATCGCGTTGACCCGAACGCAGACCTCGCAGTCGGGATCGAAATCGGGATCCGACAGCACGTCTCGAACCGCCTCGCGGGCCTCGGCCTTGCGTTGCGGGGCGACGGCGTCCTCGAGATCGAAGATGATGACGTCCGCGCCGGACTCGGGCGCTTTGCGACACATTTCGGGGCGATCGCCGGGGGTGAACAGAATGCTTCTGCGGGCCATACCGTTCGGTTGATCGTCCACGGACAAAGTCGTTGAGTCGTCGGCTCGAGGCGAGCGACGAGAGAAAACTGACGAGTGAGACGAAACAATCGAAGCGGGACGACCGGGACGGGGCGAGTGGGGTTGGCTCGAGCTACGTCGCCTCGAGGAGATCAGAGCGGGGCCGCGACCGCCGGTCGATGGTCGTTCCGCAGTCGGGGCAGACGAGCAGTCGATCACTCCCGGTCGTCGCGATATCCCAGTCGTCGGGGAGGGGGCCTTCGTGACTGCACTCGGGGCAGAAGAGGACCATCTTCGGGCGCTCGGGCGGCGGGTGTGAATCGTCGCGGTACGTGTAGGTCGACATTATCATTGCTAGGGACTCGACGTGAATAGGAGTTGTGTGAGACGAACGACCGTGACGAACAGTGACTCCCGTAGTGGGCAGCCCTGCGTACTAAGCCGGTGGTCGTGGTCGGTCGCTACGTGTCCATCGAGAGTACCAATCCGGCGACGGGAGACGTGATCGATCGCTTTGAGGAGACGTCGGACGAGGAGCGAGACGAACGCCTTCGGCGGGCGAGCGAGACCTTCGAGGAGTGGAGCGAGACGCCGATCGAGACGCGCCAGCGACTCCTGGCGAACGCGGCCGACGTCTTGCGGGAGAACGAGGACGACTACGCCGAACTGATGACCGAAGAGATGGGGAAACCCATCGGCCAGGCCCGCGACGAGGTCGCAAAGTGTGCGTGGGTCTGTGACTACTACGCCGAGACCGCCGCCGAACACCTGCAGGACGAGGTGATCGCGAGCGACGAGCGCGCGCGGACGGTCGTCGCCTACCAGCCGCTGGGGCCGGTACTGGCGATCATGCCCTGGAACTTCCCCTTCTGGCAGGTGTTCCGCTTCGCCGCCCCAAATCTCGCCGCGGGCAACGTCGGTCTGCTGAAACACGCCTCGAATGTCCCCGGCTGCGCGCAGGCCATTCAGGATGTCTTCGAGCAGGCGGGATTCCCCGAGGGCGCGTTCACGTCGCTGCTGATCAGTTCCGACGAGATCGACGCGGTGATCGAGGACGACCGCATCGCGGGCGTCACCCTCACGGGCAGTGACGGCGCGGGTCGGGCCGTCGCCGAGACCGCCGGCAGCCAACTCAAGAAAAACGTCCTCGAGCTGGGCGGCAGCGACCCGTTCGTCGTCCTCGAGGACGCGCCGATGGACGAAACCGTCGAGACGGCGGTGCAGGCCCGACTCATCAACAACGGCCAGTCCTGTATCGCGGCCAAGCGCTTCATCGTGGTCGACGACGTCTACGACGAGTTCCTCGACCGGTTCGTCGACGAGATGGCGGCCCAGACCGTCGGTGATCCGATGAACGAGGACACCGACATCGGCCCGCAGGCCCGCGAGGATCTCATGGAAGACCTCCACGAACAGGTCGAGGAGACGCTCGAGCAGGGCGGCGAACTCGAACTCGGCGGCGAACCGATGGATCGCGACGGCGCGTTCTACCCGCCGACGGTGCTCACCGACGTTCCCGAAAACGCGCCCGCGGATCAGGAGGAACTGTTCGGCCCCGTGGCCACGGTCTTCCGGGTCCCTGACGAGGAAGCCGCCATCGAGAAGGCCAATGACACCCGGTTCGGGCTCGGCGCGAGCGTCTGGACGGACGACCTCGAGCGCGGCGAGCGTGTCGCCCGCCGGTTCGAGTCGGGGCTGGCGTTCGTCAACGAACTCGTGAAGTCCGATCCCCGACTCCCCTTCGGCGGCGTGAAGGACTCGGGCTACGGGCGAGAACTCTCCCGACACGGGATTCGGGAGTTCGTCAACACGAAGACGATCTGGGTCCAGCAGGACGCCGGCGAGGAGACCGGGATGGTCGAGTAACGCCGATCGATCGCGAGGCGACGGCGGGGCGCTCGAGCGAGACGCCGGGTTTTCGCCTCGAGCGCGACACCACGTTTTTGTAGGTACTGCGAGACACCGGACCTATGACGGGACTGTACTACGAGGAGTTCGCCGTGGGCGAGACCATCACCCACGAGCGCCGGCGGACGATCTCCGAGAGCGACAACCAGCGCTTTTGCGACATGACGATGAACCAGCAGCCCCTCCACCTTGACGGGGAGTTCACGGCCGACACCGAGTTCGGCGAGCGGCTGGTCAACGGCCTCTACACGATGAGCCTGGCCGTGGGCGTTTCGATCCCGGAGACGACCGACGGAACGATCGTCGCGAATCTCTCCTACAACGACGTCGAACACCCGAACCCGGTCTTTCACGGAGATACGATCCGCGCCCAGTCGACGGTTACCGACAAGCGCGAGACCAGCGACGGCGAGCGCGGGATCGTCACCATGCACGTCGAGGCGTTCAAAGCGAACGATCCGGACGAACCCCTCGTCTGCGAGTTCGACCGGACCGTGCTCTCGCTGAAACGCGAGCGCGCGGCCGACGACGGAGAGGACGCGCGATGAGTTCCGAAATCGAAACCGACGGCGTCGACCCCGCCGACCTCGAGTGGCTCTCGCTGGACGACGACGAAGAAATCGTCTGGGCCGGCGGTCCGGACCGGCGAACGCTCATTCCGGCGTTCGCGATCGGAATTCCGCTCGCGATCGTCCTGATCGGGATCATCATCATCGCCAGCGAGTACCTCCGCGTGACTAACACCCACTACGTGGTGACGAATCGCGCGCTGTACGCGAAGACCGGCGTGCTCTCGCGGGACGTCAAGCGGATCGAACACGAGAAGGTACAGGACATCTCCTACAGCCAGAGCGCCCTTGGGGCCCACTTTGGCTACGGGAACGTCGAGGTCAGCACCGCCGGCGGTTCCGGCGTCGAAATGGCCTTCAAATCCGTACCGGACCCGAAAGCCGTCCAGCAACGGATCAGCGAACGGGTCGACCGCAACCGCGGCGAGCCCGCGGACGGCCACTCGAGCGAGGACACGCTCGCGGCAATCCTCACCGAACTACGGGCGATTCGGGAGGCCGTCGAGGACGACCGATCCGTTCGAGCGAACGGTGGCGACGCCGACGGAACCACGGATCGAACGGCCGACCGAAGCGACGATCGAACGGCCGACCGAAGCGACGATCGAACGGCCACCCGGAGCGACGATCGAACGGCCACCCGGAGCGACGATCGAACGGCCACCCGGAGCGACGATCGAACGGCCACCCGGAGCGACGATCGAACGGCCACCCGGAGCGACGATCGAACGGTCGATCGGAAAGATGATCGACGGTGAAACGAGCATGACACGGACGAATCCATCTGATTCGGTGGCGGAGTCAGGAGGGTCGTCCGACGCAACGGCCGCTCCCGGCGATCCGACGGCGGTCCCGGACTGGCTCCCGCTCGAGTCCGAGGGCGGCGAGCGGATCCGCTGGCGGGGTAGCCCGCGAATACAGACCGTGCTCCCGTGGGCGGCGTTCGCACTCGTCGGAACGGTGGCGGTGCTGGCCGCGGTCGCTACCGAGATGCTTCCGGCCCTCGCGGTCGTCGGGATTCCGATCGTCGTCGCGCCGGCGCTGTGGCAGTACGCCCGCGTCTCGCGGACGGCGTTCGTCGTCACGAATTCGGTGGCCGCGACCCGCCACGGCGTTCTCGGGATCCGAGTCCGAACCGTCTCCCTCGAGCGGATCCAGAACACGACCGTCGAACAGGACCCGATCGGTCGCCTCGTCGGCTACGGTACCGTCACGATCGAGACGGCCAGCGGCTCGGAGCTCGCCTTCTGGAACGTCGAGGAGCCGGCGCGAATCCGCGAGCGACTCGAGGCCGAACGAGAGCGCCTAACGGGTGGCGAGATTCCGGGCCGACCCGAGCAGTGGGGCGCGATCCTCGAGGAGGTTCGGGAGTGGCGACGCGTCGCAGAGCGGCGTTCGTGAGCAGGAGAGGGCCGTCAACCGGCCGGCCGTCAACAGCCACGAACGCGCGACAGTGTACCGACGGTACCGATCCGACCGATTCGAGTTAGTGAACTGCGATCGTTCCCACCGCACTCGACTCGTCCGACCCACATCTGTATGCAGCCATCTCCTCGGTCGCGGTAAATTCGAACCACCGTTCGCCGTCTTCCCCGTGGATCTGCTCGGTCGCGAGATCGCCGACGACGGTCCCGTCTGCATCCACGATCTCGAGATTGTGCGTTCCACCGTCTCCCGCAGTCCACCCGATCTCGTAGGATTCGCCCTCCTCGAGTGCGAACGGCGGGTTCTCGAACCCCTCGATCTTCGACGGCGCAACGGCGACCCAGTCGGTCTGTGCCTCGAGTTCGATCCGCGTTCCCGGCTCGATCACCTGATGGCCGTCCGGCCCGACCGCATCGACCCCTGCGGGTTCTTCGACGGTCGTCTCTCCGAACCGACCGAATTCGAATTCGACCTCGAGCTCCATCGTGATCTCATCGTTTTGCCCGCTCTGTGTCGTTCGATACCGATGAATTCGGCCCCTCTCGTCGACGAGAACGAGTCCGTCACCGTCGGTCTCTCCGTCCGGAAACCCTCGCGGGATCAGCTCGGAATCGATCCCCGACAGACGGTACTCGTGAAGGGGACCCGTCTCGTTCGATCGCGTTCCACGGTATTCGGCGACGGCCTCGAGCAGCCAGTCACCGATCGGCTCGAGCGAGTCCTCGATGAGGTCCGCTGCCGATTCCTGTTCGAGGGGACCCGGATAATCGGTCGCTCGATGGTCGCCGTCGATGTAGACCACCCGCTCCAGCGAGGGGGTGGGACTCCCTCCGCGCCGCGATCGCACGACGCGTTCCGCGCTCGGTTCGGCCCGGATCTCGAACGCGTCCATCGTCACCGGTGACTCCCTGGAGTCATCGATCTCCGGAACATCGACGGAGAGCTGACGGTCGTATTCGCCGGTGAAAGACGTCGCCGTCACGGCCGCTTCGTGCGCCTCGAGGAGCGCGTCGGAATCGTCGACGCCGTCGGCGCTCAGCCCGGGTGGAAATTCGATGCCCGTCGAGTCGGCGAACGGATTCAGACACCCTGCCAGACCGACGAGGCCGAGTGAGGTCCCGCGGCGGAGCCACTGTCGTCGAGTCGACGTTCGAGAGCGAGCCATAGCGACACTTCTGCCGGTATCCCGTATAAACTCGGAGACGCGCGGAACGGACGACCGCGGTTCGTCCGCGTCGCGGCCGCCGACCGCTCCGTATCAGACCGTCGAGCGATCAGAGAACGAGCGAAATCATGTACAGGTTCACCATCGCGGCGACCAGCCAGGGTACTGCGAGTCCCGCCGGAACGATCGGACGGTACGCCTGCTCGAGGAGCGGGCGACAGACGAGGCCGACGCCGATCGCGAACGCCTTCAGCGCGAGCATCCCGGCCAGGCCGTACCCCTCGATCGCGCCGCGGGCGGCCGGGTTCGACTCGGACAGTCCGAGGTGGAGGCCGACGAACGTCGTCGCGACGTCCGCGATGAGGGCGAGCGCGACGAACGCCCAGCACAGTCGCTCGAGAGAGACCGGCGTGACGTCGCCGGGCAGGCGGCGGCGCAAGAACGCGCCCTCGGAGCTCATAGCCTCCCTCCCGGAGTCGAACCGGAGCCGTCCCACTGGGAGCACGCTCCAGTTCCAGCGTTCGATGTATTGTTATGTCAGTCATAGGCCGGCAGCCGCCATCGGTAAGTCGTCGTAACTATCGGCCGACTCGAGCGAGAGCGGATCCGCGAGCGAGTATACACTGATGGACGAGCGGTTCACTGGACGGTATCCGTGTCAATCACGGCTTACCCGACAACGGGACTTGCAGTGCGACGCGAGAAGCGAACGGATACCGTTTAGAACGGTTCGTCAACGGAAGCGTTTCGAGCGGTTCGTCAGTTCTCGCGTGCGCGCTTGAGGAAGGCGACCGCAGCGCCGATTAGCGCGAGGTTCTGTAGGAAGGACGTGAGTTCTTCACCGCGTGACTCGGCGTCGACGTTCCAGAAATCGTGCATGACGGGCGTGACTCCCGCGAAGAACGCGATCACGCTTCCGGCGGACAGCTTCGGAAGCCGCCAGAGACCGATTCCGACGCTTCCGCCGAGGAGCAGTCCGGTCGCCGCTGGCACGAGATTGTTTGCCGAAGGGACGCCTTTCGCGTCCGCGTAGGCGATACGCCCCTCGAGGTTCATGAGATTTCGAACCGCGAGAACGGCGAGCCCGGTCGCGAAGAGGAGACGACCGAACCGAGACGGTGTACTATCGATGGGAGAATCGTGTTCCGACATCGTTCGGTGACAGGGGCCTGCCTGTGATAACCCCTGCCTTCGTCGAAGCGTCTGCCGCGACCTCGGTCGCGGGTCGGGAGTTCGGGATTCGGGCCCCGATTCCGGCTATCGCTCGCCCGCCGTCAGAGGATCGTCCCGTGTTTCTTGTCGGGCAGGGACTTCTCGACATCGGCGTAGAAGTCGAATCGGGCGGCGAGTTCCTCGCGCAACGTGCTCGGCGGGACGAGTTCGTCGATGACGACCTCGCTGGCCATCCGATGGACGTCGATGTCTTCGCGGTACTCCTCGCGGAGCCGTTCCTCCATCCGCTCGCGCTCCTCGGGGTCGTCGATTTCGGCGAGCTTGCGGGCGTAGACTGCGTTGACCGCCGCTTCGGGGCCCATGATGGCGATCTCGCCCGACGGGAGACCGATGACGCTCTCGGGATCGTAGGCCGGGCCACCCATCGCGTAGATCCCCGCGCCGTAGGCCTTGCGGACGACGACGGTCTGTTTGGGGACCGTCGCCGAGGACGTCGCGTAGATCAGCTTCTTTCCCTGCTCGAGAATGCCCTCTTTCTCGACCTGTGAGCCGGCCATGAAGCCGGGGGTGTCACAGAGGTAGAGTAAGGGAATATTGAACGCGTCCGACTTCCAGACGAATTCCGCTGCCTTCTCGGCCGCGTCGGGGAAGATTGCGCCGGCGCGGTGGGCGGGCTGATTGGCGACGATACCGACCGGGCGGCCGTCGATCCGGGCGTAGGCCGTGATAATTTCCGGGCCGTAATCGGGTCGTAACTCGAAGTACGACCCCTCATCGACGAGCCGGTCGATCACGTCGGTCATGTCGTACCCCTTGTTCGGCTCCTGTGGGACGACGGCGTCGATTCCGTCTGGAGACTTCGCGGGTGCCGTCGGCTCCCGTTTCGGCGGCTTCTCGTCGGCGTTGTCCGGTAAATAGGTGATCAGTTGGGCCACTAGCTCGCGCGCGTGTTCCTCGTCCCTCGCGATCAGGTCCGCCGAGCCCGACTCCCGCATGTGGACCTGCGGACCGCCGAGTTCCTGCAGGTCGATCTCCTCGCCAGTGACCATCCGTACCATTCGCGGGGACGCGATCGCCATCGCGGACATCCCCTCGACCATAATCGTGAAGTCCGCGAAGACCGGCGTGTAGGCCGCACCGGCGATCGAGGGACCGTAGAGCACGCAGATCTGTGGCACCCGCCCGGAGAGCATCGAGTGATTGTAGTAGTACTTCCCGATCCCCTCCCTGTTCGCGAAGAAGCCGGTCTGCTGATCGATCCGGCCGCCAGAGGAGTCCATCAGGTAGCACACCGGATTGCCCGTCTTGAGCGCTCTCTGTTGCATCCGGAGAAACTTCTCGACACCCTTGGCAGCCATGCTGCCCCGTTTGACGGTGTAATCGTTGGCCATGACGTGGACGTCCCGCCCCTCGAACGTCGCCGCGGCCGTGATGAGCCCGTCCGCCGGCAATCGGTCGGCGTCAGCAGCGGCTCCGTCCTCGTCAACGTCGTCCTCGCTACCGCTCTCTCCGTCCACCTCGTCCCTGACGTCGTCGGTCCCCGCACCGCTGGGATGCCAGTCGTCGAACGCCGCGAACGTGCCGTCCTCGAAGCGCAACTCGCTGTCCTCGCCGGCGAACCACAGCTCGAGCCGGTCGCGGACGAACAGCTTCCCCTGCTCGGGAAGTTGCTCTTTGTACTTCTCGGGGCCACCCTCGAGGATGTCGTCGATCTCGTCCCACAGGCGTTCCTCGCGTTCGGTCGGTCCGAGATCGGCGTCACCACGATCGGCGTCGGGTCGATCGCGCTCATCGTTCCGCGCGGTCGGACCGCCGTCGGTCGGTGCGACCGCGTCTTCCTCGAGGTCGTGGACCGCCGTGGGCTCCGTCTCGTCGCCGACGTACACCGAGACCGATTCGTCGAGGTGTTCGGCGAGAGCGGTGGCGATCGCCACCGCTTCGTCGTCGGCGGCACCAGCCGCGATACGAACTCGCATGCTCCCACCTGTGTCGGGCGGCGGGATACCGTTTTCGCCGCGGCGGGCTCGAGTTGCGGGCCGATCGGCTCGGGAACGCTGACGGCACAGTCGGAGGAGAGGGCGGTTCGCGCCGGGTCGATTGCCAACCGATCCGGAGGTCGCCGCGAGCGGATGAGGAGGATGCGTCGCGGTCGCGGCGCGAACCGGTCGAGAGTGCGTCGTGCCTCCGCGGTCACCAACACGGAGACGGGCGATACTGATCGGCCGCGTGTCACGAACGCTCGCGTTCAGTCGTGCAGTCATTATATCCGGCTGCCGTCGCCGACGGTGACTGCAGTTCCGTCGGCGGCACCTGCAGGCAAAATCCCTTTGCTCGATTTCGGCGTTTACTTCGACGGTTACCGATCCCGTTCCGCGACGCTTGCGATCGGTCCGTTCGACGGGTTGCAGTGGCGGAACGGGACAGTAGCGAGGATCAGTATCGCGACATGTCCGAGGCGCACACCGAGCAGTCAACCCAGCGACTCGCAACGGTTCGAGACCGAATCGATCGCGGAATGGACAGACGTTCGTTCCTTCGGACCCTCGTCAGCGGCGGGTACGCCCTCGGGATGGCCGCGTGGCTCGGCGTCGACGACTTCCTCGCGGCCGACGACGGCGAGGTGCCCGTGGTCACGGCCCTCGTCAGAGAGGACCCCGACGATCCCTGGTCGATACGGGAACGAACCCGGACGGTCCCCGCGGAGTGGTACGCCGCCGTCGAGTCCGCCTTCGAACTGAATCAACGGCTGGCGCGTATCGCCTTTACCGGCTATCTCGGCAGCGCAGTCGTTCCCGGCGACCACGAGAGTGGGACCGCCACCGTCTCCGTCGGCGTCTCGGGAGACGGCCACTCCGTCTCCGAAATGGTCGGCGAACTCGCCGAGGGAATCGATATCAAGGCCGAAACGATCATCGATGTCGGCGATATTCAGAACGGTCCGGAGCACCGCGAACCGCGACTCGCCGATGCCATCCCGGACGGCGGAGTCCCGAGCGGCGTCGCCTGCGAAACCCCCTCAAGCATGGCGACGCTCGGGCCGGCGCTGTATCACCCCGACGGGCAGCGCCAGTTTTTCGTGACGGCCGAACACGCGTTCATGGACGACCACGACGCAACCGACGGCACACTCCACCTTCCTCGCGAGGAGCGAGACGCCATCGAACTGGGGACCGTCGCACACTATCATCCCGCCGAGGACGTCGCCGCCGTCGAGCCGACCGGCCGAGTCGAGCCCACCAGCCGGATCGAGACACCGAGACAACCCCGCGTTCGCGGTCAGTTTACCAAGTTCGGCCTCGCCGATCTCGTCGCCCGGGACGCGGAACTCGAGAAAGTCGGCGCGCTGTCCGGCCACACGACGGGGAAGATCCAGGGGATCGACGCGGTGACCTGTTTCACCGACGAGTTCTGTCGCCGCGGACAGATCCGCTGGGGCGGCGAGATGGACCTGACCGACGGCGACAGCGGCTCCGTGAGCTATCACCGCGATCCGGAGGGCGAGGACGAGGACGTCCTCGTTGCGGGCTTCAACAACGCTCGCACCTGGTGGCCCGGACAGAGCTACGTCTGGGGTGTCGGGGCCTATCGACTGACCGAACAACATGGCTACCACTTCTGATCGACGACGAACCGAACCGCGCCGATACGACCGACCGACGCAGCATGAGTAACGATACCCCTCGCACCTCGAGAAACGGACGCGCTCGACGGGCCCTCACCGCCGTCACGAGCGGCGGCCTGCGCATTCTCGTCGACCTGCTCGTCGTCTCGCTGTGGGTCCTGTTCCTGACGCTCGTGTTCCTCGAGAACGGGTGGCCCCGCTGGGCGTTCTACGCCCTGCTGCTCGGCGGAGTTGGGCTCTACGTCGCCCTCACGGCGGCCTGGATCGGCGCGGAGCACGAAAATCGAAACGAATCGAAATGAGTCGAAGTGAGCCGTGACGCCCCCGCTCCGCTCGCCGGCTACGCGAGCGCGTCCTCGAGCCGGTCGATCAACTCGTCGTTGCCGACGTGGACCGGCGTCCGGTCGTGGAGATCGTCGGGCTCGACGGACAGCAGCGACTGCACACCGTTCGAGGAGCGCCCGCCGGCCTGCTCGACGACGTAGCCGATGGGGTTCCCCTCGAACTGCAGCCGAAGCTTGCCTTCTGGCCGGGACTCGAGGCCCGGATAGCCGAAGGTGCCGCCGTAGGTGAGCACCTGATTGACGTCGCCGATCAGCGCGCCGCCGTAGCGGAGTTTGAGCTCCGATTCGATCTCGCGGGCGTGTTCGCGGAAGTCGTCGGGCCAATTGGGGACCCGGCCACCGAAGCCGTAGACGACCGGCTCGTCTGGCAGGGCGAGATCGCGGTCGACGACCGTCCGCTCGCCGCCGGAGAGTTCGTACTCGGTGACGATGTCGTCGGTCGCGATCACCATCGTCGTGATCGGCCCGTAGAGGACGAAGCCGGCGGCGACGAGGGTCTCACCGCGAGCGGGAAGCGCGGCGTCGTAGACGCCGAAGATCGTTCCCATCGTGTTGTTCGATTTGAGATTCGAGGAGCCGTCGAGCGGATCCACTGCGACGGCGTACGCGTCGCTCGCAGCCGGATCCGCACCGCAGTCGACGGCTTCGGCGCGTTCCTCGCTGGCGTACTGGCCGACACCGTCTATCTCGGCGAGCCGATCGCCCAGCAACTCGTCGGCCCAGATATCGGCCTCGGCCTGGGTCTCGCCGCTGGGGTTTTCCTCGTCGACCGTCCCGCGGCGGCCGATCAGTCCCTGCCGGATCTCGGTCGCCGAGCGACTGATCGTCGCCACGACGCTCTCGACGACTGGGTCGGAGACCGTCATCCTATTCGGTGGCCTCGAGTGCGGCGTCGGCGGTCGCCTCCTCGTAGATGACCTCCTCGAGCGCGTCGAGGATCCGCGTCGGATTCTCCCGCTGCCAGACGTTGCGGCCGACGGCGAGTCCGCTCGCGCCGGCGGTGACGGCGGACTCGACGGTCGAGCAGAAGTCGTAGTCGGAGGTCTTCGAGCCGCCGCTCATGACGACCTTCATGTCGCCCGCGGCCTTGCAGGCGTGTTCCATCGCGTCGGCGCTGCCGGGGTACTTGACCTTCGCGATGTCGGCACCGACCTCGAGGGCGATGCGCGTGGCGTAGGAGATCGTGCTCGGCTTGGTGTCGTTCTTGAGTCCCTGGCCGCGTGGATAGGACCACATGACGACGGGGAGGTCGTACTCGCGAGCCTTCTCCTGAACCCGGCGGAACTCCTCGTACATCTCGACTTCGTGGTTCGACCCGCTGTAGACGGTGAAGCCGACCGCGTCGGCACCGATCTCGGCCGCGTAGTCGACCGAGCAGTTGATCGCCGAGTCGGGCTCGCCCATCCACATGTTCGAGGTCCCGTTGAGCTTCACGAGGAGATTGACGTCGTCCTCGTAGCTCGGATAGTAACCCTCCGCGATCCCCTTCTGGACGGCGATCGACGTGACGGCGTCGTGCGTCGCCGTCTCGAAGACCGTCGACGGATCGAGTTTCTCCGGGACCGCCTCGAAGTCGACGGGGCCGTGCTCGAGCCCGTGGTCCATCGCCAGAATCAGTGACTTGCCGTCGCGAACGATCGGAGAGTCGTCGATCGGAATCATCTGTTAGACGGTCCAACAGGCCGCTATAAATCTCTGATGATCCGGGTTATAGAAATTCCATACAAAAGTAGTAATTTCGGTTTGCATCGTCTGCCAGTCGTGTCAAAAACGGACAATTCGTTTCGACTCCCCCGTCGAAAGTAACTACTTGAGTAGTTCGCGCGCGTTGTGACGCCACGTTCGGACGTGCAACACGTTCAGATCCAGGAGGCGTGCGACCGTCATCGCGTCCACCGTCGCCAGTCGTTCTGCCGAGCGGACGCCGGCCTCAGCCAGTGCGTCGGCGTCGTCGGGACCGACACCCGCCACCGCCGTGACGGGCGTCGGCTCCGGATACGGACGCTCCGTCGGTCGCTCCCGTCCGACCGAGATCGGCTCCGTGTGGTCGTATTCGAAGGCCTGCCAGTCCTCGTCGCCGCTGACGGCGATCCACTCGCGCTCGGCGTCGCCGAGCCCGCGGACTTCGCTCGAGCGGCGCTCGAGGTCGCCGTCGGATTCGAACGACCACGACAGCGAGAACCGCCGTCGGAGGGCATCGGCGACCGACTCGTCGACCCCTTCATCCAGTAACAGGCGATAGGAGTACTCCTTTTCCGCGACCGCGTCGGTGTCGATATCGACGGTTTCGAGGGCCTCACGCTCGGCGGGCTCGAGCGCGGAATCGGGTGCCGTCTCGAGCTCGTGGGCCGCTTCGGCCGCCTCGGCCGACTCGTCTTCCGCTCCCTCGTCGAACTCGAGTTCGATGGCGTCGTCGGCGTCGCCGTCGATACTCGAGTCGTCGCCGCTGACGTCGACGGTGATTCCGATATCGACGACACCGGTCTCGTCGGTCGTGTCCTCACTCGTTGTCCCCGTTCCCGCGTCGCTGGCGACGTTTTTCTTGCTCACGCGATCCACCGGATATCCGTAGCTCACACTCTCGCATCTTGAAACTTATCCTCGGCCCGTCGACCCGATACCCGTTCGTTCTGTCCCGACCGAGTGTTCCACGGTGCGACGGACCGTTCACCGGCACGCTTACGGCTCCAACGGGGGAAGCGTCCGTATGGTTCGCGAACGAATCGACCGGATCGGCGTCGTCGGCGCGGGCACGATGGGCAGCGGTATCGCACAGGTCGCCGCCACGCACGGCTATAACGTGGTGATGCGCGACATCGAATCGGAGTTCGTCGCGAACGGCTTCGACACCATCGACGACAGCCTCGAGCGACTCGCAAATCGAGAAAGCCTCGAATCGGACCCCGAGACGATCCGCGACCGGATCGAGGGAACGACGCTCCTCGAGGACCTCGCGGACTGCGACCTCGTGGTCGAGGCCGCACTCGAGGAGTTAGACATCAAGCGGGAGATCTTCGCCGACCTCGAGCGGATCTGTGACGAAGACATCCTGCTGGCGACGAACACGAGCACGATCTCGATCACCTCGATCGCGGCCGACCTCGAGCACCCCGAGCGCGTGATCGGCCTGCACTTCATGAACCCCGTCCCGATCATAGAGGGCGTCGAGATCGTGGTCGGCGAGAAGACGACCGAGACGGCGACCGCGCTGGCCCACGACCTCGCGGAGGACCTCGAGAAGACGACCTGGGAGGCCGACGACAAGCCGGGCTTCGTCACCAACCGTATCCTGATGCCCTGGATCAACGAGGGGATTCGGGCCTACGACGAGGGCGTCGCCACGAAAGCCGATATCGACGCGGGGATGGAACTCGGAACGAACGTGCCGATGGGGCCGCTCACTCTCGCGGATCACATCGGACTGGACGTCTGCCTCCACGCCACCGAAACGCTCCACGATGAGTTGGGCGACCGCTACAAACCCGCCTACCTCCTCAAACGAAAGGTCGAGGCCGGCGACCTCGGGAAGAAGACGGGACGGGGTTCTACGAGTACGACTGACCGAACCGCAGTCGTCCGGCGGTGTCGTCGATCCGGTATCGTGTCGTCCGGAAGAGTCGTCGATCCCGCACCGTATCGTCCGACAGAGAGCCCGAAAGTATCGCCAGTTCCTTTCAGACCGTCGTAACGTATTTGCAGTTGACACGCGTCTGTCGACTCGATGCGCCTCGTTCGTCTCGCCGTCATCGCCCTCTGTTGTAGCCTTATCGGCGTCGCCGGCGTCACCGCCGTCGCCGGCGCACCCCCACCGTCGCAGCTCTGTGGCGTCTGCGGGCCCGGCGTCGCGAACGATGCCGAAATCGCGGGTGCGACGGGGCACGGAACGCTCGACGTGTACGTCGACGAGGCCGGCGATTCCCGGTGGGTGGCCCGAGTCCCCGTCAACGAATCGGCCGCCGAGCGCTACCGGAGCAACGCGAGCGCCCTCGAGGCTGCGGTCGGCGACGCTTGGGCACGATACCACGTCGCCGACGGCGACGTCCGGGCCGTGGAGTCGAGGCTCGACGGCGAGACCGTCGTCGTGACCTACGCGGTCGATGACGTGGCCAGACGCGGCGTCGGCGAGCAATGGATCGTCGACTACTTCGCGACCGGCACGTCGCCGACGCGCTACCAGCTGGTGGCCGAGCGGATGACGATTCACGCGCCCGACGGGACGGAGATCACGAACCGGATCCCCGGCGCCGAGATCGACGGCAACGCCGCGACGTGGACAAACGGAACCGAGCGCGGCGCGGACGGCGACTTCGGCGAGCAGACGCGCGCCACGTACGGCAGCGGCGGCGTCCTCGGAACGGCGAGTGGCTACGCGACGATCGGCCTCGATGTCGGCCCGACGGCGCTCTCTCACGGCGTCAGCGGCGGGCTCGTTCCCGGACTACTGATCGGAATCGTGGGAATCGCGATCACTCGCATCGACTGGGGAGTTACCGACTTCGATGCGACGACGCTCGAGCGGCTGATCGTCGCCGTCGGGTCGATCGGAGCGGTCGGCTTCCTCGTCGTCGGCGCGGTGTCGACCGGTGACGGACTCGCGCCGGGACCCGTCGCGCTGGCCTCGCTCGGAATCGGGTACGCCCTGCTGGGGAGCGCGGCGCGTCGGGTCGGCGGACGACTCGAGACTCGCGGGTTCGTCGGTCTGTCGGTGCTCGCGACGGTCGCCGCCGCAGGGGTCACCCTCCTGCTCGCCGGGCCGCCGGTGTACGCGTTTCCCGCGCTGTTCGGCCTGGCGACCGCGCTCTGTCTCCCGATCGGGCACGCCGCCGAACGCGGGCGGACGGCGGTTGCGCTTATCGCAGTCGCCGCACTCACGCCGATCGCCGCCATCGCGGCCGTCGCACCCGTTTCCGTCTTCGGATACGGGCCGGCCATCTACGGCCTCCTGTTGCTCCCGTGGGTCGCCAGCGTCGCCGCGTTCGGCTACCCGCTCGCGCTGCTCGGTCGGCGGCTGGCTATCGATACCGATTGAACCGCAAACCGTGACTCGTCTCTCATCCCCGTCTCACTCGAGGAACCGAGCGTTCACGTCCACGTCCGCTGGCGGCATGGCACACTGCTCTTTCTTGCCGAACCAACGGTAGCGGCGGGCGGCGACGAAATCGTACGCTCGGTCCCGGAGCCAGCGCGGCAGGAATCGAGTCGGGCCGAGCAGCGCGTAGACGCCGCCGAGGAGCCGCGCGATGCGAATGACTGCGGACGACTTCACGTAACAGTCGTCGCCCTCGATCAGCACGATCGACTCGAGTTCGTCGGTCGGCAGCCCGTGCTCGGCGAGCAGCTCCGTGCCGATATCGGACTGGAGCGAAGCGAAGTGAAACGTTCCGTCGGTATCCCGGGGCAGGATGAACTGGACGAACCCGTTACAGAGGTTGCAGACGCCGTCGAAAAGAACGATCGGCCCGTCCGGGATATCCGAACTCATTGGTACTCGATCGTTAGAACTGGTCCGAAGTCAACATGTCGATCCCTGGCTGCTCGCGTCTCATCGGTCGCTGCTACTGGTGGAGCGGCTGCTCGGCCATCTTGGTGCGAAGTTCGTCCAGTCGCGAGGGGGAGACGCCGTCCTCGAACTGCTGGAGGAGCGCGTACACCTCCGCTCGAGACACTTTGACGTCGCCCTCGCGAACGACGTCTTCGGGGCGTTCGCGCAGTTCGCGGAGGGTCCCAACCGCCAGCAGGTAGGGGATCGCCCACGCCGAGAGCCGGTTGCCGTGGTGTTCGGGCACGACCTCGAGGTAGCGGTGGGCGTCGTCGAGGTAGCGCTCGGCGCGGCCCGTCACCCGCTTGATGACGTTCGTGACGCCGCCGTGGTGGTCCTCGTCGGTCACCGATTCGATTTCGACGTCCTCCGCCGCGAGCCACTCGGCGGGGAGGTAGACGTTGTTTTCGTCGTGGTAATCGGACTCGACGTCCTTCGCGATGTTGACCAGTTGGAGGAGGAGCGCGAACGAGCGCGCGTTCCCCCGCATCTCGTCGGCCCGTTCCTGCGACGTGCCGCGGGCGACCAGTCCGGTGATCAGGGTCCCGACGGTGCCGGCGGCGTACCAGCAGTACTCCTCGAGTTCCTCGATCGTCTGGAGGCGTAACCCACCCTCACTCGCGTAGCGATCGGTGAACATCGCCATTCCGTCGACGAGTTCGCGGACCGGTTCGCGCATGATTTCGCGGGGCTCCTCTTCGAGCGATTCGAACGTTTGCAGGACCCGGGGCGTCTCGGCGACGACGTCCCAGTCGTCGGTTCGCTCCTCGGGAATCCACGGCTCGACGTCGTCCATGAACGCCGAGACGGAGCCATCCGCGTTCGGATCGAGCAGTCGATCGTACGTCGCGAGCAGTTCGGTCTGTGCGTCCGGCGGGATATGGCCCGCATCCTCGATCGTATCGGCAATTCGACAAAGAAGGTAGCCGACACAGATGTGTCTCGACATCGGCTCCTCGAGCCGGTCGATCGTAATCGAGAAGGTCCGCGAAACGCCGTGAACCGCGTCGTAACACCACTCGAGGTCGGCGTCAGTGGGGGATTCAGACTGGCCCGTGGTCATCTACTCGAGTTAGTTTGGTGACCATCGGGGAAAAACACCGCGGTCGCGGCGTGCTCTTCCGATCGGTGGCCAACCGAAGGAGCCATCGACCGCGGACGCGGTTCACTACGACCCGGCGACTCCCGACAAAACCGGTATCACGGAACGACGCGAAGCCGTAATCGTGACCGAATCCGTACTCATCGCCGGCGCGCACGGGCAGGTCGGACAGCACGTGACGGAACTCCTCGGCGCGAGCGATCGCACCGCTCGAGCGATGGTCCGCGACGAGTCCCAGACCGACAAGATGGCTGAACTGGGCGGAGAGCCGGTCGTAGCAGACCTGACCGGAGATGTCGACCACGCAGTCGAGGGCTGTGACGCCATCGTCTTCGCGGCCGGTTCGGGCGGCGAGGACGTCTACGGCGTCGACCGCGACGGCGCGATCGGGTTGATCGACGCGGCGAGCGCGGCGGGCGTCGACCGGTTCGTCATGCTCAGCTCGATGGGTGCCGACGACCCGGAATCGGGACCCGAGGCGCTTCGGGACTACCTGATCGCCAAGGCCGAGGCCGACGAGTATCTCCGCAACAGCGGCCTCGACTATACGATCGTGCGGCCGGGCGAGCTAACCAACGAATCCGGCACCGGCGAGATTCGAGCGGGGGAGGGGCTCGAGCTGGGTGACGGTGATATCCCTCGCGAAGACGTCGCCCGAACGCTCGTGGCCGCGATCGACTTCGAGCCCGTCTCCGGCGAGACGTTCGAGATCCTCTCGGGCGAGGAGTCGATCGAGGACGCGCTCGAGACGATCGGCTCGAGTTGAGCGACGAGCGGATAGACACGGTGGATCGGAGCCGAGTCACGAGAAGTCCCGATCTCCGCTACGATCCTCTCGTTTTTGACAGCGTCTCGAGATGAATTCGTCGAAGAGAGAACAATAAAGGATGGAGGCCTCGAATTCCGTGATATGGATTTCGCACTCTCGGCCGAGCAGCAACAGATTCGAGATATGGTCTCGGAGTTCGTCGACGAGGAGGTCGTCCCCGTCGCCGAGGAAATCGACCACGAGGACGAGTTCCCCGCCGATCTCGTGAGCGAGATGGGCGAACTCGGGCTGATGGGGATGCCCTTCCCCGAGGAGTACGGCGGTGCCGGACTCGACTACCACTCCTACGCGATCGGTCTCGAGGAGATCGCCCGTGGCTCGGGCGGGCTGGGAACGATCGTCGCCGCTCACACCTCGCTGGCGGGCAATATGCTCTACGAGTTCGGTGACGAGTCCCAGAAAGAGGAATATCTGACCCCCGTCGCGGCGGGCGAGGACATCGGGGCGTTCGCGCTCTCGGAGGCGGGCGCGGGCAGCGACGTGCCGGCGATGGACACGATCGCCGAACGGGACGGCGACGAGTACGTCATCAACGGCGGCAAGCTCTGGATCTCGAACGGCTCCGTGGCCGATACGGTCACGCTCTTCGCGAAAACAGATCCGGAGGCGGGCAACAAGGGAATCTCCTCCTTCATCGTTCGGCCCGAGGAGGACGACGGCTTCATCGTCGAGGGGACGGAGGACAAGCTCGGCGACAAGGGCTGTCCGACCGCAGAGCTCCGATTCGACGACCTCCGGATCCCGGAATCGCGCCGACTCGGCGAGGAGGGCGACGGCTTCGTCCACGCGCTGAAGACGCTGAACGGCGGCCGAATTACGATCGCGGCCCGCGGCGTCGGTATCGCTCGCGCGGCCTTCGAGGAGGCCCGCGACTACGCCAACGAGCGCGAGCAGTTCGGCCAGCCAATCGGCGAGTTCCAGTCGATCAAACACAAGCTGGCGGACATGGACACGAAGATCCAGGCCGCCAAGATGCTCATGCACAAGGCCGCGGACAAGAAGATCCGCGGCGAGGACTACATCAAGGACGCCTCCCAGGCGAAGCTCTACGCCTCCGAAGTGAGCCGCGAGGTCGCGAACGAAGGGATCCAGATCCACGGCGGCTACGGCTACACCAAGGACTTCGCCGCCCAGCGCTTCTACCGCGACGCCAAGCTCAACGAGATCTACGAGGGCACCAGCGAGGTGCTGCGCAACACGATCGGCGACCAGTTGCTCGAGGAATAGCCTCTCGGCCCGCCTCGAGCACCGGCCGCCGCGATTCGTCGCCGGCAGCGTTTGTTCCACTGGATATATCACAGTACGTTTACAGTATTCCAGCGTGCAGTGGGCGCATGGACCGAACTGAGCTGTTCCTCGCGATCATCGCGTACACGCTGATCGTGATGACGTTCGCAATCGAGGGCGAGTACGTCGATTTCGCGATGGTTCCGCTTTTCGGGCTGTTGTTCGCCATCCCGCTGTACGTGGCCGTCCGCCTCATCAGAAACCCGTCCCTCGAGTGACCGATACGGTGTTCCACGACCTATCCGACGGTCTCGTCGCCGTCCTCGAGACACTCCCGGACCCACGCTCCGTGCTCGCGCGTCCGTCGGTCGCCCGCCTCGGTTAGTGCGTAGACGTCGTGCAGTCCCTCGGTTCGTTTCTCGACGAAGCCCGCGTCGACCAGGGCCGACAGCGAGCCGTAGAACGATTTCGGGTCAAGCCGGTCGTCGTAGTGGGACTCGAGGCGCGATTTCAGCTCCTGGCCGCGTAGCTCGCCCGCCTCGGCCGCGGCGAGCAGGAAACAGATGTCCCGACGACGACCGCTCCGGAGCCACTTGCTCATACTCGAGGTGCGTCCGAGAGACGCTCGAGCGTTACGGTTTCAGTGCTCGCTCGCACGTCCCGGCTCAGTCGCGCTCGAGTTGCCGACGGACGGTCGCGATGATCGTCCACGCGATCCCACCGAGCGCGGCCGCGGCGAGCAGCGCTCGGTCGCCGATCTCGAGGAGTGCGGTGCCGTCGGGGTGGCGGTCGTGACGGAAGAGCAGCCAGCCACTCTCCGGATCGCCGAGGACGACATCGCCGGAGCCGACCGCGAGCGAGAGGAGGACGGCGAACAGCGCGTAGATCACGATCGCGGCGAGGGTTCCGACGCTCCCGGTCAGAAACCGTGCGAGGAGCGGCGCGCCCGGAAGCCGGCTGACGGAGCGGTCGTCAGCGCCGTAGATTCCGAACCCCTGGACGCCGCCGGGCGGGTCCCCGACGCGAACGTCGGCGGGGTACTGACAGAGGACGGCGGCCATCCAGAGGTCGCCGATCGAACCGGCCGCGTTCGCGGCCAGCGGCACGATCAACAGTGGTGACGGAACGACGACCATCGCTGCGAGTCCGAGGGTCGTGATCACCGCGAACGGCGCGAGCAGGGCGACGAGCAACTGGTTCCGGGTGTAGCTCGCGCCGCTCGTTTCGGCGTACGCGTACGGCAACACGAAGTACGAGAGACCGATGCCGTAGCTCGGGGCGTCGCCGTAGCGAGCCATGAACACCCCGTGGAGCAGTTCGTGGGGGACGACCACGCAGACGAGCAGTCCGAGGGAGACGGCGATCAGCCCGACCACCGTCGGCGGCGAGGACGGCGCGATCACGATCGGCTCGAGCGACGTTCCGCGAACCCACGCGAGGACGTGCCCGAAGCAGTAGGCGAAGCCGAAGAATCCGACCGCGGAGACGACGAGCCACTGGAGCGTGACCGCTCGCGTGAGTCGAAACGCCGCGAGCGGTCGGCGGGCCGTGGAGGGCTCGGAACGGCTCACGTGGCGACTCTCGAAGGCGACCGAAAAATCGGTGTCGATGTCCGCTTTCCTCGCGGGCCGCCGACGGGAACCGACAGCTTCCCGGTGGTCGCCCCGCGAGTTGCCGGCATGACCGACGATCGAACGGCCGAGGCCAGCGGTATCAGGGCCACCTACGACGAAACCGAGATGGAACGCATCCTCTCCTTCGAGCGCATGGAGTCCGATAGCGGCAGAACCGGCCCGACGGCTGCAATCGCCCAGAACCGCGACGGGTACGCGATGTTGAAAGTACGGCCGACGGCCGAAAGCGACGAACTCGAGCGCTACTACGGGTTCGATATGGCCCTCGATCACGTCGGAGAGTTGCTCGGCGTCTCGCCACACGATCTCCCGGTTCCGGACGCAGCCGACGATATGGGGATGTGAGTTGGACGACGAATGCGAGACTCGAATGACGTACAACAGTCCGTATCAGACGACGAACGCGGCGACGATCAGCAGTCCGAAGTACAGCAGGACCAGGACGCCGAGCGCGTACAGCCGAAAGCGGCGCGTCTCCGCGCGTTCCTCGCGGACGGCCCGCTCGACGGTCGCGCGTTCGCGCTCCGAGAGTCGGTCGGCGTGCTCGAGGCCGCGGTGGAGCGACTCGTAGCGCGCTCGCCGAAACGGTCGATCGCAGTAGGGACAGCGGGCCGGCGGCTGATCACGCACGTCGAGTTCGGGCTCTCCAGTGGCTGTGCTCGCTCCGGAGAGAGTATCGATCGCAGGGACTTGCCCCTGTGAGTCACCGGACACGCTACCCACTATGCGGGCCGGCCCAATCCCTCTTCGGGCGGCCCTCGACTGCTGCGGCGCCGACGGCGATACCGATGGCTGTCAGTACGCTCCCCGTGACCGGTTCAATGTGCGGAAAAATCGCTGCAAACGGGAAGAAGCGGGAGCCATAAATACGCGGAGTCGAAGGGTGTAGACGAGAAAAGCCGTGGCAACAGAGTCGTTTCCCCGCCCGATCGGCACGCGACGCCGCTTCTCCGCACTGCTCACAGCGACCGCGCTTGGCGTCTACCTGCTGTTGATCGTCGGCGCGACGACATCGCTGACGAACGCGGCCGCGTCGTGCTCGACGTGGCCGACCTGTCACGCACCCGTCGACCCGCTGAGCCAGACCGAACTCGCCATCGCGTGGGCCCACCGACTCACGGCCGTCGTCGTCGGCCTGCTCGTCACCGCGACGGCCCTCGCCGCGATCCTCGGTGACGCCTCGAGTCGCGTCCGAGCGGTGCTGGTCGTCGCCGCCCTCCTCTACATCGTTCAGGTCGGCGTCGGCGCCGTCACCGCGACGATCGGGCCCGCCGCGATCCTCCCCGGACTCCACCTCGCGCTCGGCCTCGTGATCTTCTCGGGGGTCGTCCTCGCGCTCGCGTGGGACCTCGAGATCGCGACCGGGAGCGACGACGACGCCAGCGACTCGCCGGAACCGCTCGCGGACCTCGATGAGGAAGTCCCGGCCGCGTCCGAGCGCACGCTCCCCTCGAGTCGGCTGGCTCGCGCACGGCTCACCGCCTTCGCGTACTTCCAGATGATGAAACCGCGGCTGATGTGGCTGCTCTGTCTGGTCGCCGCCGCCGGAATGGCGCTCGCGGCCGGCCCCGGACTCGAGATCTACACCATCGTCGCGACGCTCGGCGGCGGCGTCCTCGCGATCGGCGCAAGCGGGACCTTCAACCACGTCCTCGAGCGCGACGTCGATCAGAAGATGTCCCGCACCGCGGATCGACCGCTGGCGGTCGACCTGATCCCGGTCCGCAACGCGCTCGCGTTCGGACTCGGGCTGACCGCGCTGTCACTCGGGGCGTTCCTGACGATCAATCGGCTGGCGGCGGCGCTCGGCCTGGCCGCGATCATGTTCTACAGCGTCGTCTACACATTGGTGCTCAAGCCGAACACGGTGCAAAACACCGTTATCGGCGGCGCTGCGGGCGCGCTGCCCGCGCTGATCGGCTGGGCCGCCGTGACGAACGAGATCGGCTGGCCCGGACTCGCGCTCGCGGGCGTCATCTTCCTCTGGACGCCAGCGCACTTCTACAACCTCGCGCTGGCCTACAAGGACGACTACGCTCGCGGCGGCTTTCCCATGATGCCGGTCGTCCGGGGCGAGACCGTCACCCGCAAACACATCCTCTACTACATCGCCGCGACGTTCGTAAGCACCATCGCCTTGGCGTGGATCACCGAACTCGGCGCGCTGTACGCCGGAACAGTCGTCGTCTTCGGCGGAATCTTCCTCTGGGCCGCCGTTCGCCTCCACTTCGAGCGGACCGAGGCCGCCGCGTTCCGGTCGTTCCACGCCTCGAACGCGTTCCTCGGGGCCGTGCTCGTCGCGATCCTCGTCGACGCGCTCGCGTTCTGAACCGGCTGTCTCTCCCGTTGTGTTCAACGGCCTCCGTGATAACTGCCAAAAGCGGTCTGCTGAATACAGAGGGTCGCTCCAGTACGGAGCGTTCGGTTCTTCCAGTTCTGCTGCGCCGAATGTCCCGTTGAGTAGGTTTGAAGACTGATATCACTGGTTCTACGAAACGATTTTAGGTCTCCCGAAAATGTGCGACGCCTGAAAGGTATAAGGCTGTCGAGCGACTACCCCCATGTGATGAGTACCCAAGAGACGACCGTCCGTCAACAGGCCGGCACCGTCGACGAAAACGCGCTCCGGCTCGATCAGGACAAAGCCGAACAGATCGTCGAGACACTGAACTCCGAACTGGCGAACTCGTACGTCCTCTACCACCAACTCAAAAAGCACCACTGGGTCGTCGAAGGTGCGGAGTTCCTGCCGCTTCACGAGTTCCTCGAGGAGGCCTACGAACACGTCGAAGAAGGTGCCGACGAGATCGCCGAGCGCGCACAGGCGCTGGGCGGCGTCCCCGTCTCGGGCCCGGCGAACCTCGAGGAGCGCGCGACCGTCGAGTTCGAGGGCGAAGACGTCTACGACGTCCGCACCATGTTCGAGAACGACCTCGAGATGTACGGCGAGATCATCGAGTCGATGCGCGGCAGCATCGAACTCGCCGAGAACCTCGGTGATCCCGCGACCGGCGAGATGCTGCGCGAGATCCTCGTCACGCTCGAGGAAGACGGTCACCACTTCGAACACTACCTCGAAGACGACACGCTCGTCCTCGAAAGTGCCACTCACTGAACGGGTGACCCAAATGGCACAGAAACAAGGCCGACTCGTTCGGGAGCCCGAGATGAGCGAGCGCCGTCAAGAGTGGGGTACCATCGCGGAGAACGCACTCCGGGTCGACCGCGCCGACGCCGAGGTAATCGTTGACGCCTTGAGCATCGACCACGCAGGATTGTTCAATCTGTTCTACCTGCTTCGCAAGCATTACTGGACCGCTGCAGGTGCAGAACACGAGGAAGTCGCTGACTTCCTCGAGGATGCCTACAAGCGCGTTCGCGAGGGTACCGACGACCTCGCAATTCGGATCGTCGAACTCGGGGGGATTCCGCCAAATACGCCGCCGACGCTTCAGGAACGGGCCGAAGTCCACCTCGAGGCCGAGGATCTCTACGACCTTCGTCCCTCCTTGGACGGTGATCTCGAGGGGTATGCGACCCTGATGGTCAGTATGCGCGAACACATCGCTCTCGCGGAAAAAAGAGGCGATCCGGGGACGGCCGAACTGCTCCGTGACCACCTCGAAGACCTCGAAGCGGACGCCCACGTCATCGAGCAATTACTCGAAGATGAGACGCTCGTTCGGGCGGCGGTGCTGCGGGAACAATGACGAGTACACCACACCTTCGACAACCCGACCCGTCTCACGTCCGTCAGAAGTGGGGGACGGTAGCCGACAATGCGCTCCGTCTCGAACGGGACGTGGCTGAACAGTTGGTCACAGCCTTGAACGGCGAAATATCGGGGCTGTATATCCTCTTCAATCAGGTGCGCAAGCATTACTGGCTCGTCGAGGGAGTCGAATCGGGGCCAATCGGTGACTTCCTCGAGGATGCTGCCGACCGGCTCACGGAGATGACCGACGATATCGCTATTCGGATCACCGCGCTCGGCGGTGTTCCGGCCTGTGGGCCGATGGGTATCCGCCAACACGCGCCAATGTTCATCGAAGAAGCCCATCACTACGACGTCCGCTCGTCGCTCGAGCGTGACCTCGATGGGTACGCGACGCTCGCGGTGCAGTGGCGTGAACATATCGAACTGGCGGACCAGTTCGGCGATGTGGCGACGAGCGAACTCCTGCGCCGCCACCTGAAGACACTCGAAGCGGACGCGCACGTCCTCGATCGATACCTCGCCGACGAGACGCTCGTTGTGCGCGACGCGACCGGGTGAATCGGTTCGGGGGTAATCCCCACGGCATTCGCGTTATCAGCCAGTATACCGTTCCCGCCGATACTCGGGACTGAGGTCACCGACGGTTGGTTCGGCGTGCGAAAGAACACGTCCTGATACACCCGCAGTGTATCGGTCTTTTGCTGATCCAAATGTGTAGGAGAGATGGGGTTTCAACGCGGTCATTTCCGGAGAATAAAACACGTATTTTGGGTCACTACTCGAGGAGCGCTCGATCGATTCCGAGCGACTGTGCCGCCGTCTTCGGTCGCTTACCACAACAAGTGCGGCCAGACGAACGTAAAGAGGAACCAGATGAGCCCCGTCAGGACGACGGTCATAATTGCGTTCAGAACGAGCCCCGTCCGGAGCATGTGGCGCTGCTTGACGTAGCCGCTGCCAAACACGATGGCGTTCGGCGGCGTCGCGACCGGGAGCGCGAAGGCGAAACTGGCGGCGATCGCACCGGCGACCGAGAGAAAGAGCGCGGTCGAGAAGTCGGTCAGCCCGAGCGTTGCCGAGAAGACGCTCCCCAGGCTGATCAGGATGGGGACGATGATGCTGGTCGTCGCGGAGTTCGACGTCATCTCGGTCAGGAAGATGACCACCAGGACAACCGCACCGATGACGAGTACGATAGGGGCACCGACGAGGCCGCCGAACACCGTATCCGCGATCCACTCCGTCGCGCCCGTGTCCGCGAGGGCGTTTGCGAGCGAGATACCGCCGCCGAACAACAACAGCGTTCCCCAGTCGATGTCGACCAGTTCGTCCCACTCCATCGTATCGGCCAGCACGAGCGCGGGAATCGCAGCGACTCCGACCATCACGTAGTAGAGCAGCCCCTGGTGGCCCTCGACGCCGAAGACCGTCATTCCGTCCCCGCCGAACAGCGTCGTCAGCCAGACGCTCGAGAGGTACGGCTCGAAGAACTCGCCGAGGCCGCCGAGCATCCAGAGCCCAGCCGTCACGGCGAAGATCGCCGCCACCCGTTTCCCGCGGGGATCGAGTTCGCCCATGGCCTCGAGTTGGTCGCGGGCGGTGGCTCGAGCCCCCTCGACTTCCGGAACCTCTGGGGGATACAGCACGTACGTCAGAACGAACCAGACGATCGGGAGCGTCACGACGACGACCGGGAAGCCGACGAGGAACCAGTCGGCGAATCCGATTTCGTAGTCCAGAATCGCGTTGAGTTGGCCGACAAGGATGGCGTTCGGCGGCGTGCCGATGATCGTTCCGACGCCGCCGACGCTCGCGGCGTAGGCGGTGCCGAGGAGCATCCCGATCTGGAGGTTCGTAAAGTCGGCCGTCTGTTCGACGGCCCCACCGTCGGCGACCGTATCGGTCGTTTCGGCCGCCTCGGGATCTCGGGTCAATTCCCCCGCCGACGCGAGATCGTCCCGGTCGAGCACCTGCGTGAGGACGCCGACCGCGATGGGCGTCATCATCGCGGCCGTCGCGGTGTTCGAGACCCACATCGACAAGACGGCGGTCACGACCATGATCGCGAGGATCAGCCGTCGCGGTGAGCTTCCCATCCTGGCGATGGCGTACAGCGCGATCCGTCGGTCGATATCGTACTTTTGAATCCCGTTCGCGAGCATAAATCCGGCCAGGAACAGGAAGATGATGTGATCGGCGAACCCGACGAGAGCGGCGTCCATGGTGTCGTAGACGCCGGTCCCGGTCAACAACACCGGAATCGTCAGTGCGGTGACCGCCAGCGGGAGCGCGCCGCTCACCCAGAGAAAGCCGGCGAAGAACATCGTCGCGATGGCGTACTGCCCCGTCGTCGAGAGCCCCGACGGGGAGGGCGCGGCCGCGATCGCCACCAACCCGATCCCCGCCAGGAGAAATTGTATTATTCGGCCATTTGAGCCGCCCAACAGTCTATGTATCATTGATACAGCGAGAATTATCACTATTATTCTTAAGCCCTTTCATTCGCGAACGCGCCGTACCGTGACGGCTAGAAGTGGTCGACGATCGCTCGTACCTGGTCGTCAGTGAGTTCGGAGCCGTAGAGTTTCAAGAGCGTCCGTCGGCGGGAGCGAGACAGGGACCGATTCCCGCTCTCGAGCATCGAGATGTGGGCCTGCATCAGCTCGTCGACTTCCCGTTCGACCGCCCGCTGGTCGTACCCGGCGGCGACCCGAAGGAGCCGCCACGCACGCGGTGAGATACCGTCGAGATCGGGAACGTCGGAAGCGTCCATGAAAGTCTGGTACGAGTGAAATGAGAGGCATCGTTGAAATGTGCTTCGTCAGGCACCGCCGTCGCTTGCCCCAGCTTGCTTCGAACGAACGGTGATCGCCTCGCTCGCCGCGGCCGTCAGCGGCTTATCGTCCATCGCCGCTGAACGGAACCGTGCGAGCGGTCACGACGCCCGGTCACCGGCTCAGAGCGTGTAGTCGTACGCTCCGTCTTCGGTCGCCAGAAACGCCTCGAGCAGGTCGATCGTCGCCGCAACGTCGTCGACGTGGGCTGTCTCGGTCACGGTGTGGAGGTATCGCGTCGGAACCGAGATCGCGCCGACCGGTTTCGCGCCGGACGCCTGCTGGAAGCCCGCCGTGTCGGTGCCGCCCGCGGGGAGGATCTCGAGCTGGTAGTCGATCCCCTCCTCGTCGGCGATCGACTGGAGTCGCCCGTGGAGTTTGGGGTTCGTGATGACGCTCGAGTCCTTGAGCTTGATCGCGGTGCCGTCGCCGAGTTCGGTGACGCGCTCGCCGGCGTCGAAGCCGGGGATGTCGTTGGCGACGGTGACGTCCATCGCCAGCGCGAGGTCGGGGTCGATGTCGACGCCCAGCGTCCGAGCGCCCCGCAGGCCGACTTCCTCCTGGACGGTCGCACAGAAGTGGATCGTCACGTCCGGGTCCGTCAATCGGCGGGCGGCCTCGAGCATGGCAAACAGACAGACCCGATCGTCCAGCGCCTTGCCGGTGATCGTCTCGCCGACCCGCTCGGTGGTCTGAGCCATCGTCACGAGGTCGCCCGGGGAGACGCGCTCCTCGAGGTCCTCGTAGGGGAGGCCGGGGTCGACGACGACGTCCTCGACTTCAGCCGCTTTCTCGCGTTCGTCCTCGTCCAACGTGTGCGGCGGCGGCGAACCGATGACCGCGGGGATATCCTCCGCCTCGGCGTGGATCGTCACCCGCTGGGCTTTGAGGACGCGGGCGTCCCAGCCGCCGAGCGCGTCGAGTTCGACGAAGCCGTACTCGTCCTCGCTTCCGCGAACGTGGCGGACCATGAACCCCACCTCGTCCATGTGGGCTGCGACGGCCACCGAATAGTCGCTCTCGCCCTCGAGCGTCCCCACGACGTTGCCCATCGCGTCGGTACGGATTCGGTCGACGGACTCCTCGAGTTCTCGGACGACGAGGTCGCGAACGCGATCCTCGTAGCCGGGGACACCGCTTGTCTCGGTGAGTTCCGTCAGGAGATCCAGATCGAACGGAACGGATGCCATGCTCGAAACTGCGTCGGCTTCTCATAAAAGGCCGCGGAAAGAGCGACCGTCACTCCATCTGACGTATCACCGAACGTGAGGCGGGATCCGTAACCGCGGAGTATTAACGGATCCAACTGCTAACTGTGTCTATGAGTGACGTACGAGTAGCAGGAACAGGGCTGACGCCGTTCGGAAACAGCCCCGAACGGACCGGCCGCGATCTCTTCGCCGAAGCGAGCATCACGGCCTTCGAAGCGAGCGGCGTCCCTCGAGACGACGTCGAGGCCGTCCTCTACGGCAACTTCATGGGCGAACTCTCCGAACATCAGGGCCATCAGGGACCGCTGATGGCCGAAGCGGCGGGCGTACAGGCCCCCGCGACCCGCTACGAATCCGCGTGTGCCTCGAGTGGCACCGCCGTCCGCGAGGCCGTCAAACGGATCCGAAACGGTGAGAACGACGTCTTGCTGGTCGGCGGGGCGGAACGGATGACCAACCTCGGTACCGCGGGCGCGACCGAAGCGCTCGCGATCGCCGCGGACGACCTCTGGGAGGTGCGGGCCGGCGTGACCTTCCCCGGCGCGTACGCGCTGATGGCCCAGGCCTACTTCGACCGGTTCGGCGGCGAACACGAGGACCTGGCCCACATCGCCGTCAAGAACCACGCGAACGCCCTGACCAACGAGAAGGCCCAGTACCAGAGCGCGATCGAGGTCTCGGACGTCCTCGAGGCCCCGCCGGTCTCGGAACCGCTCGGACTGTACGATGCCTGTCCGATCTCCGACGGCGCGGCCGCGCTCGTGCTGACGAGCGAGTCCTACGCCAAAGAGCACGACCTCGAAGCACCCGTTGCGATCACGGGCACCGGGCAGGGCGGCGACCGGATGGCACTACACGACCGCGAACATCTCGCTCGCTCGCCCGCCGCGCGCGAGGCCGGCGAAGAGGCCTACGCCGATGCCGGTGTCGACGCGGGCGACGTGGACCTCGCGGAGGTCCACGACTGCTTTACGATCGCCGAAGTGCTCGCGCTCGAGGCCTTAGATCTCGAGCCGATCGGCGAGGGGATCTCGGCGGCCCGCGACGGGCGGACGACCGCGGACGGCGAGACGCCGATCAACCTCTCCGGCGGGCTCAAGGCCAAGGGCCATCCCGTCGGCGCGACCGGCGCGTCTCAGATCGCCGAAGTCACCGACCTGCTGGCCGGCGAGCATCCCAACAGCGAACACGTTGACGGGGCGACGACTGGCGTCGCCCACAACGCGGGCGGCACGGTCGCCAGCGCAACCGTTCACGTCCTGGAGGTGACGGATCGATGAGCGACGCCGAATCCGTCGCCGACGCCGGCTTTGACGAGTGGCTCGACGCCGCCGAAGACGGCAAGGCCTACGCCCTTGAGTGCGCCAACGGTCACGGCTCCCTGCCGCCGCGACGGGTGTGCCCCGACTGCGGCTCGACCGACCTCGAGGAGGTCGCCCTGCCCGAGACCGGCGCGGTCCAGACGTTCACCATCACGCACGTTCCGACGCCGGCTTTCGAGGAGGACGCTCCGTACGCGACGGCCATCGCCGACTTCGGCTCAGTGGGGATCACGGGACAGGTTATCGGTGTGGAACCCGGAGACGTCGAGACCGGCATGACGGTCGAACTCGAGATCACGGTCTCCGAGACGACCGGCGAGCGAGTCATCGGATTCCAGCCGGTGTAACCGATTCCAGTTTGATCGGGGCCGTCGCGACGATCGGTTGACGCGCGGTTTCTTTCGGTCGCCAGAGGCTATTTTTACTTCGGCGAGTACGACATGCTATGACTCTCTCATCTCGTATCAAGAGCAGCTTCGTCGCGGGACTGATCCTGGTCGCGCCGCTCGCGGTCACGCTGTACATTCTTCGATTTCTCGTCAACTGGTCGTTGCAGTTCGTCACGCCGGTCGTTCGCGCCGCGGGGTTGGCGCAGTACACGAGAAACGTCGAAGTCGTCGCGCAACTGTTGGCCGTCGTCCTGATCGTCGCCGCGATCGTCGTGCTGGGCTTTCTCGCCCAGCAGAGCGTCGGACGCCACCTGTTCGGCAACATCGGTCGGCTCGTCAACGTCGTGCCGCTGGTCAGCACGATCTACGGGAGCGTTCGTCAGGTCGCCGACTCGCTCGTCGAGCGGAAGACGGGCTACGAGAGCGTCGTGCTGGTCGAGTACCCTCGAGAGGGCGTCTACATGATCGGTCTCGTCACGGGCGAAAGCCCGCGGGCGGTCGAGGACGTGGCCGGGCAGGACGCTTACAACGTCTTCCTGCCGAACAGCCCGAACCCGACCGCCGGCCGCTTGGTGTTGCTTCCGGAAGATCAGGTTCACGAGATCGATATGAGCGTGCGCCGCGGGATGCGCCTCATCGTCACGACCGGCATGGGCGACGAACGAGAGGAAGCAGCCGTCACACCGACGGCGATCGAGAACGTCCCGAAATAGGGGATCGAAGCCGCCGGAGACGGCCGGCTACTCGTCGACGCCGATACCGGCCCGCGGGAGTTCCGCGCGCAGGTACTCGACGAACGTGTCGGGATGTTCGGCGTGTGGCAGTTGGGTCGCATAATCGATGACGACCAGATCGAGGTCGGCCGCCTCGGCGAGATCGCGGCCCTCCCGGAGCGGGACGAGTTCCGCATCGCGCCCCCAGACGAGCGTGGTCGGCGTCTCGAGGGCGGCCAGTTCCGTCGCGAGGTCGAACTCGGGGTCGAGGGTACCCGCGGCGAAGGAAGCGGGGGCGTAGCGCGCGCCGGGCTGGTGGGCGCTGTCCCAGGCGTACTGGACTTCGTCGGCGTCGATGCGGTCGGAATCGTAGTAGCCGTCGCGGTCGTAGAAGTACCGGATCGACGGCTTGCTCGCGAGCAGGTTATACAGCGCTGTCCCGACGATGGGCGTCCGCAGAAGGGTACGGACCCACGGTCGCGCGTCGCTCGTCTCCTCGGTGGGGCAGATCAACACCAACCGTTCAATATCGGCCTCGTCGGCGGCGTCGACGGCGAACGCGCCGGTCACCGAGGACGCGACGACGATCGGCTCGTCGGTGATCTCGGCCGCAAAATCGCGGATAAACTCGGTGTAGAGGGATGCCGAGTAGATCAGCGGCGGCCGCTCCGATCGGGCGAAGCCGGGGAGGTCGACCGCGTAGACGTGGTAGTCGTCGGCCAACTGTTCCATGATCGGCGCGAACTCGCGGCTGCTCGCACCCGCGTAGATTCCGTGGAGCAAGAGCATATCGGGGTCGTTCGGATCGCCGGCGACGGTGTAGGTCGATTCGATTCCCCGCCACCGATACGTTCGTTCGATACCGGGAAGCGGGCTCTCGAGGTCGCCGGCGCGCCGCTTCAGGAGGTAATTACCGACGACGGCCCCGCCGACGGTTCCGAGCGCTGCACCGAGGACTGTTCGGGCTTTCATACGTGACCGTACGACGGCAACGGCCTTAGACCTCGGGTTCGGGTTCAGAACGTGTCGGGGACGGTGCTGCGAGCGAGCGCTCTATCGCGAGTTTACGTGCGTATCGGTCTCGAGGTCCTCGAGGCAGTCTTCGACGGGCTCGAGTACGTCGCTGGCGATCGTGTACGGATCGGTCTCGCCCTGGCGGACGGCCTCGGCGAGGCCGTCGATCCCGCCGGCGGCGGCGAGTTCCTCCTCAAGCATCGAGTGGACATCCTCGCGCAACAGAGTGCGAATCTCCTCGGCGTAGCGCGTGCGTACCTGCTCGGCGTGCTCGCCGGAGTCGACGAGGTAGTCCCGGTGGGCTGCGAGTTCGTCGATGAACTCGTCGACGCCGGTGCCGTGGATGGCGACGGTCTCGACGATCGGCGGCGTCCAGCCCTCGTCGATCCCGTCGTCCTCGTCCGGCTCCCCGTCCCAGTCGTCGTGGGCGTCGATGACCTCCTGGCTGTGGTGGCCGCCGCCACCGGCGAGGTCGCCCCCGTCGCCGAGCTGGATCATCTCTCGCAGTTCCTGAACGGTCCGGTCGGCCCCGTCGCGGTCGGCCTTGTTGACGACGAAAATGTCGGCGATCTCGAGGATGCCGGCTTTCAGCGTCTGGATGTCGTCGCCGGAGCCAGGTGGCACGAGCACGGCGACGGTGTCGGCGGTGCGGACGATGTCGATTTCGTTTTGCCCTGCGCCGACGGTCTCGATGATGATCTTGTCCTTGCCGAAGGCGTCCATCGCCTTCACGGCGTCCGCGGTGGCCGTCGAGAGACCCCCGAGCGTGCCGCGGGCGCTCATCGACCGGACGAAAACGTCCATATCGCCCACCGTCGAGGCCATCCGGATCCGATCACCCAGTACGGCCCCACCGGTAAACGGCGAGGAGGGATCTATCGCGATGATCCCGACGGTTTCACCCCGATCCCGGTAGGACTCGGCGAGTTTGTCGACCAGAGTGGACTTCCCCGCGCCCGGCGAGCCAGTGATGCCGATCACGTCGGCGCTCCCCGTGTGGGCGTACAGTTCCGAGACCAGATCGCGATACCCCGGCGAACGGTTCTCGATTTTCGAAATGGTCCGGGCGAGCGCGCGGTGTTCCCCCGCCAGCAGCGCCTCGAGCAGCGCTCGGTCGTCGGGGTCCACGCTCATCGCTGGGGCACGTTCTCGCGGACGAACTCGATGGTCTCCTCGATCGAGGTGCCGGGGCCGAAAATCGCCGCGACGCCCGCTTCCTCGAGTCCCTCCCGATCCTCGTCGGGGATGACGCCGCCGGCGAGGACGAGCGTGTCGTCTTTGGCACCGTACTCTTCGAGGCCGTCCATGATCTTCGGAACGAGGGTGTCGTGGGCCCCCGAGAGGATGGAGATGCCGAGGACGTCGACGTCCTCTTGCACTGCGGCCTGGACGATTTCGTCGGGGGCTTTGTGCAGTCCGGAATAGATGACCTCGAAGCCGGCGTCTCGGAACGCGCGGGCGATGACGTGAGCCCCGCGGTCGTGGCCGTCGAGGCCGACTTTGGCGACGAGACACCGAATCGACTCCGCTTCCTGTTCGCTGCTCATACCCACACCTTTCCGAGCCGACCGTTTGACTTTAACGGAAAATAGTTCGCATCCGACGCGCAGCGATAGGATTTCGAGACGAGAGCGATTCGGGGAGTGCGAGGTCAGTCGACCGTTCTTCATGTCGTAACTGTCACGTTATCACGAAACCGTTCCGAACCAAAGGCTAAAGAGCGAAACGACCGAACATTCCGGTAATGACTATCATTCGTCTGCTGCGGAGGGATCTATCGTGGGCGTTGAAATAAAAGAAACGCGAGTGGCCGACGCCGAGTTCGAGGCAATGAAGGGCTTCGTCTTCGAGTATCTCGCCGCGAGCGTCGAGAAAGAAGAGGAAGGCGGTCGGATGCGCTGGTATCCCTGGCACTCCGCCGAATACCGGCACAACCACATCCTCAATGTGGTCGATCTCGCGGTCGAGATCGCCGAGAAGGAGGGTGCAGACACTGACGTCACCCGCGTCGCCGCCCTCTTCCACGACGTCGCCAAACTCGAGACCGATCAGGAACTCCACGCGGAGGCCGGCGCTCGCGTCGCCCGCGAGTACCTCGAGTCGCGCGGAGAGTACCCCGAATCGTTCGTCCAGCAGGTGTGTCGCGCCATCGAACACCACTCCCATCAGGGCGATTTGACCGACCTCGCACTGGAGACGCAGTGTCTCATCGAAGCCGACCTGCTCGACAAGGTCGGCGCGAACGGCACCGCCCTCATGTTGCTCCGGATGGGCTACGAGGCCCGCACTCACATGGAGTGCGACGAGATGATCGAGCGCGTCCTCGAGCGCGGCTACGACGCCGCCTCGCGGGTCGAGAGCGAGACCGCCGAGAGCATCGCCCACCAGCGTCTGAAACGCGTCAAATGGTTCAGCGAGTGGCTCGAGGACGAGATCGCCGCGCTAGGCGAGTAACCGTCTTCAGGCGAGTTGAAGCTTCAGACGAGTCGAAGCGTGCCCATCGCGAGAAACAGCAGTCCGAACCCGACGAGGACGACGGCGCTCAGCACGGCGATTACGGGTGCGAAGGCGTCGACGCGGCGCCCCGCCGCGACCAGCGCTGCCGGATAGGCGACGATCCAGCACGCGACGCCGCCGAAGAAGCCAACCAGCAGCGCCGGTGAGCCGGTCTGGACGACCAGCGCACCCTCGAGCGCCTGCCCGACCGCCGGGGCGTAAGCGAGCACGTCCAGCGTTCCGGGCTCGAGCAGGCCGACGCCGACAGTGAGCCAGAAGCCGATCTGGTAGGGGTTGGTCAACGACAGTACGAGCGTCTTCCTGAACCCCGAGGCGGCGGCTCGACCGGCGTCGGTGAACGACGTGGCGGTTCTGGCCTCGTCGATGGCACCGATCGCGAAGTACAGCATGAGACAGCCGCCGGCCAGATACAGCGCGGGACGGACGCCCGAAAGGCGATCGATCACGGCGACGATTCCGGCCAGCGTGAGGACGAAGAAGATCGCGTCCGCGAGCATCGCACCGAGGCCGGCCCGGAAACCGGCTCCCCAGCCGCGGACGACGCTCTCCTCTGCGATGATCGCGTTCATCGGTCCCGGCGGGGCAGCGAGCGCGAGCCCGAAGCAGACGCCGGCCAGAATTGTAACGACGAGCGAGGCCACGTTTCAGTACCGACTGGGCGAGCTGTCGTGAAAAGGGTAGTGACTTCTGCCGTCCCGGTGCGGTAGCGGCTGTCAGACGGGGGAACTGAGCGGCCCTGCCGAGTTGCTCATCGGTCGGTTACTCGAGTGAGACATCGGTAACGGCCCCCATCAGGTGCAGGCCGACTGCACACAGTCAGCCGCCACTAACGGATCAGTGAAGCGTTCTCGACAACGAGTGCAATCGGAACCGATCACGGGACGACAGCAGCCGATCACTGGACCTCGAGACGGATGGACGACGGAACGAACGGTCGACTGGATGAGGCGGTACAGCGCGATAACGAGACGACGACGCACGAGAACGGGACGACCCGGCGCGCCCTGCTCGCCACGTTGGGGGGTTCGAGCGGTGCGGCCGTGGCCGGGTGTTCGACGATGCTCGAGACGAGCTCGAGGTCGCGGTTCCGGCTCGGGACGCTCCGTCCGCCGATCACGCTCGATCCGATCACCGCGAAATCGATCGGCTCCGAACAGGTCATCGGGCGGGTGTTCGACGGGCTCTACGAGTACGGCGAGGGGACCGACACCGTCCCCAAAATCGCGACCGGCGAGCCGCAGTTCGAGAACGACGGCCGCTCGGCCGTCGTCGAACTCAACGACAGCGCGCGGTTTCAGAACGGGCGGTCGGTGGTCGCCGGCGACGTGGTCTACTCATTTACCGCGCCGCTCGAGGAGGACGCGCCGACGGCGTGGCGGGTGAGCCCGTTCGATTCGGTCGACGCCGTCGACGAGCACACCGTTCGGTTTTCGCTCGAGGAACCGTATCCGGCGCTCGAGCATGCGCTCACGCGGCCGATCGTCCCCCGGCAGGAGCGAGAAGACGACAGGGAGGCGTTCGCGACGGAGCCGGTCGGAGCCGGCCCGTTCGAGGTGTCGTCGTTCAGCGCGGAGAAGAAGGTCACACTGCGCCGCTGGGACGACTACTGGGACGAGACGGTTCCCGAAATCGATCGGCTCACCGTTGCGTACGTCGAGTTCCCGATGACGCAGCTGACGAGTCTGCGGACGAACCGCAACGACGCGATCGAGCCGGTGTCGCCGATGATCGTCGACCACGTCAGCGACGTGGCGAACGCGTCGGTGAAGCGCCGGAGAGGGTTCACGTCGTTTTACTTCGGCTTCAACCTGAACCAGGGACCGACGACCGATCCCCGCGTGCGGGAGGCGATCAGCTACTGTCTCGACCTCGAGAAAGCGGTCGCCGAGTTCGTCGAGCCGGTGGGACAGCGCCAGTACAGTCCGCTGCCGCCGCAGGTCGCCAACGAGTGGGACATGCCGACCGACGAGTGGGCCGACCTCGCGAACGAGACGAACCCCGAACGGGCCCGCCAGCTGTTCCGCGAGGCCGACGAAGCGAGCGGCCAGCTCCGCATCCTGACCTCGACGGATCCGAAACACAAGGAGTTCGGCGAGGCGCTGGCCGGCGGGCTCAGGGACGCCGGCCACGGCGCGCTCGTCGTCTCGAAACCGGAATCGACGTTTCTCGAGCGATACGTCTCCGGCTCCGAGCGCGATTACTCGGTGTTCGTCGGGGAGAGCAGCGGCACGCCCGATCCGGACTCGCACCTCTACCCGACGTTCCACGAGAACATGGCGGGCGTGACGAACGGGACCTTCTACCGCGAGGATGCGGTCATGGAGCGGCTCACAGCGGCTCGCGAGACCGAGAACCGCGAACGGCGACGCAGGCTTTATGAGGAGGCGATTACCCGGCTGCTCGAGGACCGAGTCTGTCTCCCCATCTGTTCGTTCGAGAATAGCTTCGCGGTGGCCGCCGACGTGCAGAACTTCCGCGTCCATCCCATCACACGGGTCAATCCGCGGCTCGCAGCGGGTGACGAGGTCGTCACGGTGGGGTCGGAATCATGAGTGAGAACGGCGGCGAGAACGCCGGTGGCGGAAACGAAGGCAGCGGGAACGGCAGCGGTGAGGGCGGAAACAGTGAAAACGGAGACGACAAGTTCGGCGTCGGAACGGCCGTCGCACTGGGCGTGGGCGGCATCGTCGGCGGCGGTATTTACGCGGCGATCGGGATCGTCGTCGCCGCGGCGGGCATCTTGACGTGGTTCGCCTACAGTCTCGCGACCGTCGTCGTGTTCTGCTGTGCGTACTCGTACATCAAGCTCAACGACGCGACCGACAGCGACGGCGGCTCGGTCTCGTACATCGAGGAACTCACGGGCAGATCGACGGTCGCCGGCGTGGTCGGCTGGACGATCGTCGTCGGCTACATCGGGACGATGGCGATGTACGCCTACGCGTTCGGGATGTACGGCCAGATGTTGATCGGCTACGAGTACGTCTGGGGGCTCCCGATTCGGCAGTTCCTCTCGGTCGGCGTGCTCGCGGTCTTCGTCGGAATCAACCTCCTCGGCGCGGGCTCGTCGGCGGCGGTCGAACGGTATCTCGTGTTCGTCCAGGCGGGGATCATCGCCGCGTTCGGCCTGATCGGGCTCTGGTTCGGCGCGGCGAACTACCAGCTACGGCTCGGCTTCGCGGAGTTCGGCCTCAATCCGATCCTCGCCGCCTCGGTCGGGTTCGTCTCGTTCGAGGGCTGGCAACTGCTGTTTTACGATCAGGAGCAGTTCGACGACCCGGACGAGACCCTCGCGAAAGGGGTGTCCATCTCGATTCCCATCGCGGCGGCCATCTACATCCTCGTCGGGTTCGTGATCACGACGCTGTTGCCCGAAGAGGTGGTCGCCGCCCAGCCCGAACCGTCGCTGCTCTACGCCGCGTTGACCATCTCGAAGTGGCTCGCGCTCGCCGTCGGGCTCGCCGGCCTCATCTCGACGGCGAGCGCGATCAACTCGACGCTGTTCAGCGAAGCCATCTTCGCGAAGAACCTGATCAGCGACGACATCCTCCCTCACGAGATGGGCGACGCGGACGCCGACGCCGCCCCGTCGCGGACCGTGATCGTCATCGGGCTCCTGACGGCCGCCTTCACCGTCCTCGGGAGCCTCGAGGCCGTCGTGGAGTTCGCCTCGCTGGCCTTCATCGTCGTCTTCGGCGCGATGAGCGCCCTCGCGCTCTCGGTGCGCGACGCGGCGGGCGTCGACGTCAACCCGATTCCGCCGCTGCTCGGCGTCATCGGCTCGGCGGCCTTCTTCGTCATGCTGACGTGGTACCTCTACTCCCAGCTCCCGGGCGTCTTCTGGCTGGTCGTCGCCATCGCGGCGGCGGTCTTCGCCGTCGAAGGGATGTATTTCAATCGCGAGAAACTCGCCGAGGGCGTTCGGCAAGTGGAGAAACGCGTCTAGGCCTTCGCCTGCCAGGTCCGAACCCGGTCGGCGCTGACGCCCTCGACGTCCGACGCGACCGCGTCGGGATCGGCGTCGGTCAGGTCCTCGAGGTCCTCGATCCCCGCCGCGGCGAGCTTCTCGACGGTCTTCGCGCCGACCCCATCGAGCGCCTCGAGGTCCGAGCCCGTTTCGCTCTCGCGGGCCTGGAACTCTTGGTAGTTACAGATCGGACAGCCCAGTTCCCAGGGCTCGTCGCCGCTGTGGACGACGAGTTCGGGCAGCTCGTGCTCGTCGCAGTACTCGTCGGTGACCTCGATATCGCCCCGGCGGGGCAGGGGCAGCGAGTACTCGCAGTCGGGGTAGCGCGTACAGCCCACGAGGCGTGAGCCGCTCTGGAGCGTTTTGACGGCGAGTTCGCCGCCGTGCTCGTCCCCACATTCCGGACACTCGCCCAGAATCGGTCCCTCGCCGGCGTCCTCGGCCTTGCAGAGCGGGCAGCCGTGGACGAACGTCTGCCGACCGGCGAGCATCTTGACCTCGTTCAGGCCGTGTTCCTCGCACTCCTCTTCGAGGATGAGCGGCGTCCCCGTCGAGGGCAGCGGCAGCGTGTTCTCGCAGTCGGGGTAGCCGTCGCAGCCGATGAAGTACGAGCCGTGGCGGCTCCGGCGGACGAGCAGGTCCTCCCCGCACTCGGGGCACGGTCCGAGGCGCTTGTCGTCTTTGAGCGACTTGCGGAGGTGGTCGCCGATCTCGTCGCGCGAGTCCGCGAGGTTCTCGAAGATCTCCTCGAGCATCTCCCGAGACTCGTCGGTCACGTCGTCGAGCGTCGCCTCGCCGTTCGCGATGGCGTCCATGTCGGCCTCGAGCTGGGCGGTCATCTCCTCGCTGACGACGCGGTCGGCGTAGTTCTCGGCCGCGTCGACGACGGCCATCGCGAGCTTCGTCGGCCGCGGCGGATCGCTCTCGATGTAGCCCCGATCGTACAGCTTCTCGAGGGTGTTGTGTCTGGTCGACTTCGTCCCGATCCCCATATCCTCCATCGTCTCGATGAGCCGCGACTGGCCGTATCGTCGGGGCGGCTGAGTCTGTTTGGCCTCGAGTTCGACGTCGGAAAGCGCCAGTTCCTCGCCCTCGTCGACGTCGGGGACGAAGTTCTCCGTCGTCGAGAAGTACGGATAGACGTCGTGGTAGCCGGGCTCGACGAGGCGCTTGCCGTTGGCCTTCAGCCGGCAGTCGTCGACCTCGGCGACGACCTTGAGGTGTTCCCAGACTGCGGCGTCGGCGACGGTCGCGTAGAACCGCCGTACGACGAGTTCGAACACCTCCCACTCGTCGTCCGAGACATCGCCGCGGGTCGGAATCTCGCCCGTGGGGTGAATCGGCGGGTGGTCGGTCGTCTCTTCGTCACCTTCCGTCGGATCGATCTCGTCGGCCTCGAGCAGCGACTCGGCGGAGTCGCCGAGCGAGGGGTGGCCGACGAACTCGTCCAAGAGCTCCTCGGGCTCGAGATCGTCGGGGTAGACGGTGTTGTCAGTCCGCGGGTACGTGATGTAGCCGGCGGTGTAGAGGTCCTCGGCGATCGACATCGCCCGTTTGGCGGAGTAGCCGATGGCACCCGCGGCGCGGATGAACTGGGTCGTGTTGAACGGCTCGGGCGGCGTGTCGGTCCGGGTCCGCCGGTTGACGTCGACGACGGTCGCCGCGTCGCGGCTCGAGAGCGTGTCGTAAACGTCCTCGGCGACGGCCTCCTCCCAGACGCGTTCGGCCTCGTTGTCGTCCTCGTCGCGGTAGAAGTACTGGGCCTCGAAGGGGGCCGAATCACCCTCGCGCTTCGTGAGGTCCGCGAACAGCTCCCAGTAGTCCTCCGGATCGAAGGCCTCGATCTCGCGCTCGCGGTCGACGATCAGCTTCAGCGTCGGCGACTGCACCCGGCCGACGGAGATGAAGTCGTTACCCAGTTGCCCCGAGGACAAGGAGAGAAAGCGCGTGAGCGCGGCCCCCCAGACGAGGTCGATGATCTGGCGGGCCTCACCGGCGGCCGCGAGGTCGAAGTCGAGTTCGTCCGGCTCGTCGAACGCGTTTTGCACTTCGTTTTCCGTGATCGAGGAGAACCGCACGCGTCGAATCGGAACGTCCTCGTCGACCTCGCGAACGATATCGTAGGCCTCCTTGCCGATCAGCTCCCCCTCCCGGTCGTAGTCCGTCGCGATCGCCACGCGATTGGCGCGACGGGCCAGCAGGCGCAGCGTCGCTACGATGTTCTCCTTCGTGGCCGTCTTCTCGACGCTCGCGTCGATCAGCTCGACGGGCTCGACATCCCGCCAGTCGGAGTACTCCGAGGGGAAGTCCACGCCGACGACGTGACCCGACAGCCCCACGCAGCGCTTGCCGCCCCACTCGTAGACGTTGACCCCGTTCTCGCGACTCGAGTCGTAGGTCCCGCCGCTCAGGATGTCGGCGATCCGGCGGGCCGCGTTGTCCTTCTCCGTGATGATCAGCTCCACCGCGGCTCACCTCTCGGTCCTCGAGCGTCCGGCCGTCGTCGCGGACGAATATCGGTCATCGTCGCTCGGTACGGCTGAGGATCTGATAACGTTTTCGCCGAAACCGGCCGACAGCGCGGGTGTGCGCGCCGCGCGGGCTCGCGTGAGTGCGGTCGCGCGTGCGAACGACCGTGCGGATCCGGCAACCCGAGCCCGCGAGCCGAGCCCTTTTGTCACGCCCGAGCGACACACGGAACGGACCGTTTCGTGTCAACACCGGAACCCGAGCGCAAGCGCGTCGACATGACGACGGGGGCGATCTCCCCGAAACTCTGCCGCCTCGCGTGGCCGCTGGTCCTGGGGAACCTCCTCCAGACCGTCTACAATCTGGCGGACATGTTCTGGGTCGGCCGCGTGAGCAGCGACGCCGTCGCCGCCGTCTCACTGATGTTTCCCCTCTCGTGGCTGTTCGTCTCCACTGCGATGGGGATCACCGCCGCCACCATCGCACTGGTCTCCCAGTACGTCGGTGCCGGCGACGACCGCACCGCCGACCGCGTCGTCGCCCAGACGATCCTGCTCACGCTCGCCGTCTCGAGCGTCCTCGCCGTCCTCGGATACGTCGTCCGGCGGCAGCTGCTCTCCCTGATCGGCGCTCGCGGGCCGGTGTTCGTCGAAGCGCTGGCCTACATCGAGGTGATCTTCCTCGCGCTTCCCTTCACGTTCCTCTTTTTCGCCTTTCGGTCCTCCCTGCAGGGAGCGGGCGACACGAAGACGGCGATGTGGCTCGTGTTCGTCTCGGCCGGCCTCAACGTCGTGCTCGATCCCTTCTTCGTCCTCGGCTGGGGTCCATTCCCCGCGATGGGGACGCGGGGAGCGGCTATCGCCACGTTTCTCTCGCGCGGGCTCGCTACGTTCGCGGGGATCGCAATCTTGTTGGACGGCCGGTTCGGCGTTCGGCTCCGAATCGGAGATCTCACGCCCGACGTCGCGCTCCTGAAGCGGCTGGTCGGCATCGGCTATCCGGCCACGTTCGACGGCTGGGCGCGCAGCTTCGCGGCGGTTGCGATGGCCGGCTTCGTCGCCCGCTTCGGACCCGCACCCACCGCGGCGTTCGGGATCGGCGTCCGGTTGATGTCGGTGACGTGGGCCGTCGCCGGGGCCGTCGGGCAAGCGACCGCGACCGGGGTGGGACAGAATCTCGGCGCGGAGACGCCCGATCGGGCCGTCGCCGTCGCGCGAACCGCGACCGCGGCGACGATGGTGTTCATTTTCGCCGTCGCGGCAGTCCTGTTCGCGTTTCCGGCCGCGGCGATCAGGGTATTCGTCGCGGACCCGGCCGTGATCGCCGAGGGCGTGATCTTCCTTCGGATCACCGCCCTCTTCTGGGCACCCTTCGCCGGCGTGATGGTCATTCAGGGCGCGTTCCGCGGGGCCGGGAACACCCGCGAGGCGATGGTCCTCTCGATCCTCTCGCGGTGGGTCTTCAGGTTCCCGCTGGTCATCGGCCTCGCGTTCGCCTGGACCGTGACGATCCCCGGAACCAACCTCGCAATCTCCGGCCTCGGCTGGGGCGTCGAAGGCATCTGGTTGGCACTGGTCGCGGGCATGGTCGGCTCGTTCGTCGTGGCCGTCGGCTGGTTCCGGATCGGGACGTGGACCGAGGGCGTCATCGACGAGATCGAGTCCGCAAGCGGTAGCGAGTCACCTCGAGACGAGCCGACTACCGTCGACGAGAGCGAGCCCGAATACGTCGACGATTGAGTCGTCGGGATCGCCGTTCGTGACCGAGGAGTCGGGTCGCTGGCCGAACGCACGGGCGCCGCTGTTACTCACGGACGTATCACACCGGTAGAGCTCCACGAACGTTGATTATATTCTGGGTAGCGGCGACGATAGACTTAACACCACCAAGTGTTACTACCCAGTTGTATGAGCGAATTCGAGCAGTTCAGTCAGGTCGGCGAAGCCGACGTCACCCGCGCGATCGGACAGGAGTGGACCGAGGAGTTCATGGACTTCTCGGACTCGGACGTCATCATCGTCGGCGGCGGTCCCTCGGGGCTGACGGCGGCGAAGGAACTCTCCGAGCGGGGTGTGAAGGTGATGGTCGTCGAGAAGAACAACTACCTCGGCGGCGGCTTCTGGCTCGGGGGCTTCCTGATGAACAAGGTCACGGTCCGGGATCCCGCCCAGCAAGTCCTCGACGAACTCGAGGTGGACTACAAGCAGTCTCAGGACAGCGAGGGACTCTACGTCGCGAACGGGCCGGAGGCCTGTTCCGGCCTGATCAAGGCCGCCTGCGACGCTGGTGCGAAGATGCAGAACATGACCGAGTTCACGGACATCGTCATCCGCGAAGACCACCGCGTCGGCGGCATCGTGATGAACTGGACGCCGGTCCACGCGCTGCCCCGCGAGATCACCTGCGTCGACCCGATTGCGGTCGAGGCCGATCTGGTCATCGACGCGACCGGCCACGACGCGATGGCCGTCAAAAAACTCGACGAGCGCGGCGTGCTCGACGCGCCCGGCATCGCCGACGCCGAGGAGAACGCGACCGGCATGGACAGCACCGGCGACGACACCTACGGCGCGCCCGGACACGACTCGCCCGGCCACGACTCGATGTGGGTCGGCAAGTCTGAGGACGCCGTCGTCGAACACACCGGGCTCGTTCACGACGGACTCATTGCGACTGGGATGGCGACCGCGACGACCTACGGCCTCCCGCGGATGGGGCCGACCTTCGGTGCCATGCTCGTCTCCGGCAAGCGCGCCGCCCAGGTCGCGCTCGACGAACTCGAGGTCGACGCCGATCCCGTCGAGCTGACCTCTCGGGCCGCACCGGCCGACGACTGATCGGTTCCGCAGTCACTCCCGCTTCTGCCCATCCAACGACGCCAGCGGAACGACCCGCGCTTCCCCCGCGACCCGACACAGCTCTTCTACGGCGCCCTCGTGTGCTGACAGTTCTCGCCGGTCGTCGGACAGGAACGGGAAGCTCGACGACGGTCACTTGCACCAAGCCGTCGCCCGCCGGCAGTTACTCGCCGATCGGCGAGTCGGCAGCGCGTTGCCGGAGGTCTCTCGCGTCACTCGGGAGCAGGTGGCCGCGCCTGACGGCCGCCGCACTCGCCGTCCTGATCGCCGTGACGTAGGCGTCGTGGGACGGGTAGAGCCGGTCGAGCCTCGCCGCGTCGAAGCGATCGGTCCGGCCGGTCAGGTCGCAGCTCGCGGCGTCGTAGGTCGCCACCGGCACGTCCAGCGGCGGGAGCCGGAGGCCGCCCTCGGCGTTGCCGAAGCGGTCGCGTTCGAGGGTCACGCCCTCGTCGTCGATGGTGCGCTCGATGCGGTCGGCGCGGGGCGGCCGGTCACCGCGGGCGACCCATTCCCGGTGCTGTTCGAGGGCGGCTCGCCAGGCGTACCGCGCCGTGAAGTAGTTGTAACCGCACTCGCCGTAGGTGCCGTCGGGCTGTTGGCCGTAGTCGCCGGCGGCTTCGGGGTCCCAGTTCGGCTCGAGGCCCTGGAAGTCCCGCCGACGGACCGCCTCGGTCCACCGGCTGAGCCAGTTGTTCACGTGCGAGGCCCCCGCGACCTCCCAGAGCACGAAGTTGCGCTCGTCGTCCCGGGGCCCGATGGACAGCTCGTCGAGGCGGAGCCCCGACGTCGGGATGTCGATCTCCGGTGTCTCGCCGTTCTCCGAGAAGTCCTCGAGGCCGCCGGCCTCGTCCTCGCTGTTGAACCACAGGATCGGCGCCTGGTCGGTCCGGGCCGTCGTGAGCGGGCTCCCCGCGGGCAGGAACCCGTCGACGACGCCGTACGCCGGCGCGGCCAGGTTGATGTACCGCAGCAGGAAGAAGGCCGACTGCGAGTGGCCGGTCGCCAGAGCGTTGTCGGGTCGGAGACGTCCCAGCGGATCGGTCTCAACGTCCCAGCGGTCCCAGCCGCGCGGCTTGAGCGCGGTGATCGCTTGGGCGAAGATGTCGAGCGCGTATCGGTCGCCGGGGTGGTGGAGACTCCCGTACCGCTCGGGGTCCCAGCGTACCAGATCCTGGTCGGTCTGAGAGTCGTCGACCCCGACCTTCTGGGCCGAGACGAGCGCGACGGCGGTCCCGTTGCGCATCAGCGAGTCGTAGGCGTTCGGCCACGCGACGGGCGCGTCCATCTGCGTACTGACGTTCAGCCACTCGACGGTAACGGTACCGTTGAAATCCCTCCGGCGTTTCGGTCGGTAGACGAGGACGCGCGTCTTGTATTCGCTCGTCTCCCCCGCCTGTTCCCCGTCGATGAAGGAGTCGTCGTGGCGCGCTTCGCCCGCGATGAAATACTCCTCTTCGACGTAGCCGTACGACTCGAGGTCGTGGGGCGCTGCGAGCAGCGGCCCGCCAGTCCGGCTTCCGCCCTCGATCGGCCCCTCGACGGTCGGACTCGAGACCGAAGACGAGAACGTGGCGCTCACCCCTGTACTCCCGACGCTCGCCGCTGTCAGTCCTGCGACACTCCCGAGAACGGCCCGCCGGGAGGCCCTGTGGCCGGAACTCGGTTTGATCGATCGGTCGCTCGAGTCGGTTCGGTCGATATCGTTCGTATCGTCTGTCATGGTCCGCCCACCCGTACCACGATCGGGAATAATGGCGTGTTGATTCCAGACTATATTGTCCATACCAGAAGTAATTTGCATAATTATAGATAGTGTAAAGAGTAGTGTTGTGAATTGAGCGTCCTTTTACCGCGAGCGACAGCGGTCTGCGGGGTGACGGCGTCGCAGTCGACGGCATCGCCGACCGGGCGGGTACTGGCTCCCACAGCGTTCGACAGTCCGTCGAGCGATCGAACCGACAGTCCGGCCGCCGTGAACCCGCGTCCGGCAGCGCCCGATCGTAAGTGTTTCACGCGGTGGTACCACGGGTTTATACATGGTCGAGCGAGTCATCTGCTACCGTGCGCCGACGACGGTCGCCGACGTCGACGAGCTAGCCGGTTGGTTACAGGCGCGGGTCGACGCCGACGTGCGCGTTCGGGACCGATTCCTCGAGGTCCACCGTACAGACGACCTCCCAGAGAAATTCGCCGAGGCGCGGGTTCCCTCACCATACGAGCGCGAGACCGGCAACACGATGCTGGGGACGATCCGCTACGAGGAACGGGCGCTCGAGCACCCCGAGCGTGAGGGCGGCGTCCTCTACGACGGCGCGGCGGTCCAGCGCGCACTCAACGCGGCGCTTCCCGTCGAGGAACGGGGGCTCGAGACCCTCCACGTGGCGATCCTCGACCGCGCGATCGGGACGTGGGGCGACCACGACGGCCGCTGGCACAAGCGCGTGAACGTCCTCGGCCAGCCGGCGCTGATTTCGGTGCCGGGGCTCTACGAGGCCCCCGCGAAGCCCGAGGACTATTACAAGGAAAAGCAGCGCCACGCGCTCCTGTCGGGCGACGCGCCGCCGCGGGAGGTCCTCGAGAACCAGGTCGACGGCGAGTTCCTGGTCGAGGACGACCCGCGGACCACCGACGCGCTGAAGGGGTACGCGTTACAGGCGTCCCACTACCTCGAAACCGGCGAGGCCTTTTGCGATCGGGAGGGCTGTCGACTCTTCAACGCCCACTACCACGAGGACCTGATCGACGCGCAACTGCGCGAGCCGGCGTTCTGCAGCGAGCACGCGCCATTGTACGAGGGATGAGTTTCACCGATGAATCTCCCGATATGCGGTGCGGTGGCGCGTACTGAATCGCGGCGAGACAAGCGAGGCGCGAGCGGTGCGAGCGCCTTGAAAACGCGAACGGCGGAGCCGTGAGCGCTGGCGAGCCGCGAGTCGACGGTGCGCGAGGGCTTTGCGAACAGAGTGAGCAACGGCTCGGAAGACGCGTACGCGTCTTCCGTTGGATGAACGAGTGACCGAAGGGAGCGAGTGTTAGCGCGGAACCTCCGGTTCCGCGAACCATACGAATAGTGCGAGACCGGAGGTCTCGCAGACCATGCGAACGTGCGAAGGCCCGTAAGCAGACGGCGGCTCCGCCGCCGTGAGTAGAAATCGGCTGGGGAGGGCGTGGCGATTCCCTGTTGTCGCGATAGCAGGGCACTCGGTCCGCTCGACCCTTCATTCTCGTACACACATGCGGCGACTTCTCGGTGAACCGGTGCGTACTTTTGTCTCAGTCGACTCTGACAACGTACAATGTGTGCGGAGTTTACCGTCGACGTTCCCGTTCGCTTCCGAGATCTCGATCCGATGAACCACGTCAACCACGCCGTCTACGCGAGCTACCTCGAAGCCGGTCGGACCGCCTACCTCGAGGAAGTGGCCGGGCTCGAGTCCGAGGAGATTTCGTTCGTCATCGTCGACCTCCAGATCTCCTACGAGCGGCCGATCACCAATGGCGACGAGCCCACGGTCGCGCTCTCGGTGACCCGGCTGGGTGACTCGAGTTGCACCATGTCTTACGAGATCCGCGTCGACGGCGACGTCGCGGCGACGGCGGAAACGACGATCGTTCACATCGATCCCGACACGGAGCGGCCGAGTCCGATCCCCGACGCGATGGCACGGCGCATTCGGGAGCACGAGGGCCTCGCGGCGGCGGCCAGTAATTAGAACGAGTACCGAACGACGCCGTCGCATCGGTTCGAGTGAGAGACGGCGAGTCCGAATTGAGCTGTCGTCCCGTCATCCGAAACGGGCAGTTCGCTATTCGAGTCGCCCGCCCGTCAGTCGGACGACGCCGAAGACGTGGGTCTCGTCCGCCACGGCGACCGCGCGCTCGCGGAGACGAGCGTGTGCGGCGTCGATCTTTTCGTCGAGCCGGATGTGGGGATCGCTCTCGTATCGGAGCCGAGTCGTCGGCGGCGTCGAGAGGACGACGATCGCCCGGAAGACGGCGTTGACCGGCGGCGCGTACCATTCCCGGCTTCGGGCGGCGTTGGCGAGCACGACGGTGCCGTCGGAGCCGACGAGATCACACCAGTCGTCGACCGCATCCGCTGGATCCTCGAGCATCCCGACGACGAACGTCGCGAGGACGGCGTCGACCCCGTCGTCCGGCTGTCCCTCCACCGCCTCGAGCGCGGCCCTCATCGGCGGTCGCGTCGCATCGCCCTGCAGGACATGGACGTTGTCGGACGCCGCGGTGGCTGCGCGGGCCCGCTCGAGCACGGGTCGCGTGAAGTCGATCCCGATCACGGTCCCCTTGGGACCGACCCGGTCGCGCAGAAACGGCAGGTTCGCGCCCGTCCCACAGCCCATCTCGACGACGGTGTCGCCGGGCTCGAGCCGACAGGCGACCGCCGCTCGCTCTCGGAGCCGTGCGATTCCGGGCGTCCGACGGGCGATCAGGTCGTAGAGGCGCGCCCAGCGGCCGTAGAACTCCTGTGCGGATTCAGATTCGGATTCGGACGTCATGCAGTGTCAGTGATGACCGCTCAAACGAGCGATCGAATCGTGTCCGCGACCGACTCCGCGTCGGAGCCGAGGACGTAGATCAGCGGCTCGATCCCCATCCCGCCGGTCTGGTAGAGCACCGTCGCCTCGGGTTCCTCTTCGATCGCCGCGCCGACGCTCGAGGCGACGTCGTCCGATTCGTCGAACTCCGCGGCGACGTAGCCCTGCTCGGCCAGTTCGTCGAGGAGTGCCTGTTCGTAGGCGATGTTGATCCCCGCCGAGACATCCGCACCGTGGCGGCGCGCGGCCAGCAAGACGCCTGCGACGTGTTCCGAGACGCCGAACTCGGGATCCGCGGGGACGGTCGCCCGGCCTTTCACGTCGAATATCCGGCCCGGAACGCCCGCCACGTCGTCGACATCGTCGGCCCCAGGCGTGCACGCGACGAGATTCGAGCCGACCGCGGGGATCAGCGCGGTGAATCCCCCAGTCGTCTCGAGGATGCGCAGCCCTCGCCGGACCGACGAGAGGATCCGCTCGCTGGTCCGGAGGTCGCTCTCGGGATCGTGCACCCGAAAGCCCGAGCCGTGGTCGGCTAGCTCCGGGACGGCCGCCTCGTGAAGTTGGGCGAGGAGGTCCCCGCCGGCCTCGAGTTCGCGGATCAGCACCTCGAGTTCAATCAGGGCCTGCACCGGGGATATTTCGCCGGCCGCCAGTCCCGTTCCGAGTTCCTCGACGAGGTCGCGGACGCGCTCGTCGGTGGCGATGCGATCGTTGACGGTCACGTCGCCGTGGGCATACTTCGAGACGGCGCTCTGGCTGATGCCGAGCACCTCTGCGACCTCGCTCTGCGTGAGGCCGCGTTCCCGGAGGTCACCGGCCAGCAGCGATCGGATGGTGGGCAGGAACTCGTCCACGACGATTTCTTCGACGAATTGCATTCGTTGTGCAGGGTACGGGCGGGTGACGGGAGAAGCTGTTGGTCCGTCCGGTGAACGGGCTCGCGTTGCCGACTCGAGCCGCTTACAGGATCGGCACGAGCATCGCCGCGAACTCGTAGTCGTAGACGTGATTGAGGAGGACGTAGGTGACGACGCCGAGGAAGAGACTCAGAATCCACGCGCCGGCGGCGATGCGGCCGATTCTGGCGTGGGGCGTCTGCCGGAGCTCCGCGGGCGTGTGGGTCAGCCCGAGGATCAGCGCGTAGAGGACGACCGGAACCGAGACGATCGAGAGGATGATGTGGATGGCCAGCATGACGAGATAGGCGTAGTAGACGCCCTGATGACCGACGAACTCTTTCGTGCCGCCGCCGCCGACCTTGAGCAGGTAGACGACCAGGAACACCAGGATCAACGCGAAGCCGGTGACCATCGCTAGCCGGTGTTTCTCGACATCGCCGGCGCGGATCCAGTACCAGCCCAACAGCAACACCACCGTCGCTGTCGTGTTGATGACCGCGATCACATGAGAAAGCAGGTTGACCTGCGCGTTCGTCAGATCGGGGTAGATCGGGATGTCCAACAGGAACGTCCCGAGCACCAGCGCGTATCCGACGATCGTCAGGAGGACCGTTACGCCCATCGGGCGCTCGCGGAGCCGGCGTCTCGCGTCAGCGGTTGCCATTATCGGACGTTCGGAGCACCGCCGTATCACGTTTGCTGTTCCAGCACGGCTCGCACACGCCCAGCACACGAGTCGGCGCTCGAGGCTCAGCCTCGAACGAACTGGCCTCGAGAACCGATTTCTCAGTCTCGAGCGAACGGGAACCGATTCAACCGCTCGCGAACGAGCGGCCGCAGTTCGAAGAGGTAGCGCTCCGTGTCCACGATTTCATCGGCGTCCTCGCCGGGGACGTGCTGGGTGTACATCACTTGGTCGAGGGAGACGTCGTCGGGGAGCTCCTGGGCGATGACAACGCCGTCTACCGCGCGGCCCGGCTCGAGTTCGACGTCGGTGCCAGTCCAGCGCTCGGGGAGGTCGTTCGCGTGTGGAGCGACGATGCTCGAGCCCTCGTAGAGGAAGCCGTCGTCGCCGAAGAAACTCGTGTTCGCTTTCCCCTGCCAGGGAAGCGGCCGCGAACTCGTGTTGTGGGCGCGGAAGAAGGCCATCGTCCACGTGGTCGCGACGGTGATGGGGCCGTCGACCAGCGAGGCGAGATCGACGTCGTGGACCAGTCCGACGAGGCTGAGCGTGAGGTACTCACCGCTGACGGTCAGTTCGTATTCGCGGTCGCCGCGTTCGACACACCCGGAGGGATCGTAGGTCGGATCGCGCCGACGGTTGGACCCCATATCGCCCCGCATGATCGCGCCGCCGTCCGTTTCGCGGTCGCCCGGCGCTCGTTCGCCGAGGATCGCCTCGTAGGCGTCCTTGATCCGCAGAAATTGTTCTCGAGAGCCACCCTGATCGGGGTGATGGACCTTCAACAGGCTCCGATAGGCCCGACGGACCGCCCGGTCGTCGGCGTCCGGCGACAGCCCGAGGACCTCGTAGTGGCTCTCCATCGATGGAGTACTCGATGCTTCGTCGAAAAGAGTCTTTCCGTGTTCACCGTCGATTCCATCCATCGGAAACGGCCGCCTCGTCCGACCGCCATCTCAGTCCGCGGGTTCGGTCGGTTCCTCGAGCGTGACCGTCCCGTTTCGGTCGACAGTGACGTGGTAGTCACAGAACCGAAACGAGACGGTTCCGTCCGGTCTGTTCGTGCCGTTCGGTCGGTCCGCGAAGAGCGCATCGAGCGCCGTCGGGTCGACGATCGCGTGAAGCGACTCGTACTGCGGCGGCGCCAGTTCCGCCGGCTGCACGCCCTCGGCTTTGGCGACCGTTTCGATCACTGCCTGACTCGGCGGTACCACTGACGGCGCGCCGACACTATCGCCACCCTCCACCATCGTATTCGAACCTTCCGAAGCCGGTGGAATAAAACTGTCCTTCTCGAATGGGCCGCGTCCCCAGACGACACCCGATCACACCGCCCACGAACACGGATCCATCGTGTGGGTTCGAAGCCGGTCGTGCAGAATCGAACCTCGTCGGACGAGACTCGATACCGTCGCGCGAGATCGAACGCAAAAGCGTGCTACTCGATGTGGATCGCGGGTTTGCCCGGCCGCGCTTTCTCCGCCAGGTCGTCGTCAGCGGCCGCCCGGCGGACGGTGACATCCGCACCGAACTCGTCGGTGACGAGCCAGGTCGCGCGGTCGAGAACCTCGAGTTCGCGATCTGCACCCAGCCGCTGTCCGGGTTCCGGGCCGCCGTCGCGACCGACCAGTCGGCCGACGAACGAGCCGACGGTCTCGCGGTCGGCCGCGACGCCGTCGGCCGCGAGGAGTCGGTCGACGATCGCGTCCGTGTCCGGGACCGCGTCAGGGTCGTCGGATGCCGCTTCGTCGACCAGTTCGGCGGCTCGGTACTTCCACTCGCGAGCGCAGACCAGTTCGATTCGTTCCGGTTCGTCGATCGCGGCAACGTCGACGATATCCCGGACGTCCTCGAGCGTCCGCTCGACCAGTCCCCGCTCGAGTCGGTAGGCCGAGGCGTCGCCGTCGGGTTCGGGCCAGTCGGCCTCGACGACGAGCCCATCGCCCCGGAGCTTGTTCCAGCATTCCTCGCCGAGATGCGGGGCCATTGGCGCGATCACCGCGGCGAGCGTCAACATGCCCCGCCGGTAGACGTCGTCGTGTGGCAGATCGTACTCGCGGTAGCGTCGCAGCAGGCGCGCGAGTTCCCGAATTTCGGTGGCTGCGCGGTGGAACCGGAACCGGTCGTACTCCTCGGTGACCGCGGCAATCGTCCGGTCGATCTCCCGGTCGACGTACTCGTCGTGATCTCGCCGTTCGACGCGGGTGTCGCCCGCCTCGACGAAGTCCGCTGCCATCCCGTAGAGGGTCTGCTGGAGGTCGTAGGCCCCGCGGACGTTGTTGGCGGTCCACTCGAAGTCCTGTTCGGGGTGGGCCGCCGAGAGGACGAACAGCCGCGTCGTCTCCGCGCCGTACTCCTCTGGGTCGACGACGTTGCCCTTCGAACTGGACATCTTCTCGCCGTCGTACAGCACCGTCCCCTGGCTCTTGAGTTCCCGAATGGGCTCTCGCTGCTCGAGGAGGCCGATATCGGCCAGCGCCTTCGTGAAAAAGCGGCTGTAGAGCAGGTGGAGGATGGCGTGTTCCTCGCCGCCGACGTAGACGTCGACGGGCATCCAGTCGTCCGCGCGGTCGGTGTCGAACGGCGCGTCCGCGAGGTCGGGCGAGAGGAAGCGCAGGAAGTACCACGAGGAGTCGACGAAGGTGTCCATCGTGTCCGTCTCTCGGCGCGCGGGGCCGCCGCAGTCGGGACAGGTCGTCTCGTTCCACTCCTCGGCCGCGTCCAGCGGGTTGCCCGTCGTCCGGACGAACTCCGGGAGTTCGACGGGGAGGTCGTCGTCGGAGACGAGCACGTGCCCGCAGTCGTCGCAGTGGACAACCGGGATCGGCGTCCCCCAGTAGCGCTGCCGGGAGATCAGCCAATCGCGCAGCCGGTAGGTGACGTCTTCCGCGAGCGCGTCGTGGTCGGCCACGAGCCGTTCGCGGGCACTCTCGCTCTCGAGGCCGTCGTACTCGCCGCTTCCCTCGAGCGTTCCCTCGCCGGTGTAAGCCTCGCTTTCGACGCCGGATTCGGCCGTCCCGTCGTCGGGAACGATCACGCGCTCGATCGGCAGGTCGTGTGCGAGCGCGAACGAGTGGTCGCGCTCGTTGTGGCCGGGGACGCCCATCACGGCACCGGTGCCGACGTCCTCGAGGACGTAACCGGCGACGTAGACCGGGAGTTCCGCCCCGGTCAGCGGGTGCACCGCGGTCGCGTCCGTCTCGATGCCGGAGAAGCCCACTTCGTCCGGGTCCTGTTCGCGGACCGTTTCGACGTACTCGGCGACCGCATCGTCGCCGTCGGCCAGCGTCCTCGCCAGTTCGTGGCCGGGCGAGACGGCGAGGTAGGTCGCGCCGTAAATCGTCTCCGGCCGCGTGCTGAACACGTCGACGGGTCGATCACTGTCACCATCGCCGTCGCTCCTCTCGCCACTGGAGTCGGACACGTCGAACGTGATCCGCGCCCCGTCCTGCCGGCCGATCCAGTTGCGCTGGATCTCGCGGACGCCGTCGGGCCAGCCCTCGAGGTCCGCGAGCCCGTCGTGGAGTTCCTCGGCGTAGTCGGTGATCGTGAAGAACCACTGGTCGAGTTCGCGCCGCCCGACGGGGGTCTCACAGCGCCAGCAGACGCGGTCTCCGTCGCTGCTCGCGGCTTCGTCGCTCTCCTGATCCGAGGACTCACTGTGTTCGTCCTCGCGCTCGGCCACCTGCGCGTCGGCCAGCACGGTCTCGCAATCGGGACACCAGTTGACCGTCGCCGCCTCGTACTCGACGAGTCCGGCCTCGTAGAGTCGCTTGAACAGCCACTGGTTCCACCGATAGTAGTCCGGCTCGCAGGTGGTGATTTCGCGCGACCAGTCGTAGCCAAAGCCCATCTTCTCGAGTTCCTCGCGCATGCGCCGGATACACGCCTGCGTCCAGGACTCGGGATCGGTCTTTCGCTCGAACGCGGCGTTCTCGGCGGGGAGGCCGAACGCGTCCCAGCCCATCGGGTGGAGCACGTCGTCGCCTTGCATTCGGCGATAGCGAGCGTGGGCGTCCGTGATCGCGTAGTTTCGGATGTGACCCATGTGGAGCGTGCCCGACGTGTAGGGAAACATGCCGAGGACGTAGGTCGGATCGTCGGCGTCCTCGTCGAGCGCGTAAACGTCGTCGCGCTCCCAGACGTACTGCCAAAACTCCTGTACCTGCGCGTGATCGTAGTGGCTCGTCATTATCGGAGAGATCCGTTGGCTTTCACTCGGTGGGCCGGCTATATCATTGTTCGGCCGCGGACGGCGGCCTTGTCGGGCAGTGCGGTCGACATGTGGCTGCGGGCATCGTGGTTGACATGTGGCTGCGAGCATCGGGGTCGACACGTGACCGCGGACATTGCGGTCGACATCGGACCGGCCGGAGCCGTTCTCGGCCGACGGAGACCCGCTCGAGCGGTTCCTTCCCTCTCACGGAGCGCGGGAATCCGGTGCCTGTGGCGCTGTGGGCTGAAATTAACAAAGCGGGTAGGCCCGGTACCGATCAATGAATGTCACGCGTACGCGACGACACCCCATCGGGCGCGGCGTTGCTCGCCACGATCGCGGTCGTCCTGCTCGCGTTCGGGGTACTCGCATTGCTATTCGCCCCAGACATGACGGCCGGCGACCCGAGCGATTCGTCGCTCGAGACGGACGACGACGCGTCGGCCGCCCAGTCGAACGCGACCACGTCGGAGGACTCGAACGAGCGCGAATCCGAGACGACCACCGAGGACTCCGCGGACGATGCCGACGCCCCATCAGATGATACCGACGACGGCGATCCGACCGCCGATACCGACGACGACTCGTCGCCGAGCGAGGACGATTCGCCGACCGATTCCGACACGTCGATCGACGAGGGGACGACCACCGACGACTCGTCCGACGACGAACCCGATCTGTTCGAGCAAATATTCGGCGACGACGAACCGGATGACGTGGACGATGACGGACCGGTCGACGAAGACGATACCGGGCCGCCCGAGGACGCTGGTCCGCCGGACGATGCGGGCCCGGCGGACGAGGACGATGACGGACCGGTCGACGACGATACCGACGGTCCGTTCGGCGACGAGGATGAGCCCTTTGACGACGACCCGTTCGACGACTGACCGCACGGCAGCCCGCACTTCGCCGCGGGATTCGTCACACCCCGTGACACTCCTCGGACTCGACTGACGGGGACTCCCTTTACCGGCCTCGTCGTAGCCAGTCCCATGCCCTCGACCGCACTCGTGACCGGCTGCTCCACGGGAATCGGCTACGAAACGGCTCGCGCGCTGGTCGCCGACGGCTGGCGCGTCTACGCGACCGCTCGAGACCGCGACAGGGACGGCCTCGAGGAGCTGGCCGACCGTGGGGCCGAGATCGCAGCGATGGACCTGACCGATCCCGAGGCCATCGAGCGCGTCGTTGCTCGCGTCCGAGACGAGGACGGCGGCGTCGACTGCCTCGTCAACAACGCGGGGTACGGGCAGTTCGGGCCGATCGAAGACGTGCCGACCAGCCTGCTCGAGCGCCAGTTCGCCGTCCACTGCTTCGGGCCCCACCGGCTGATTCGAGCGGTCCTGCCGGGAATGCGCGAACGGGGCCGCGGCCGGATCGTCAACGTCACTAGCGCCGCGGATCGCCTCGCGCTCGCCGGCATCGGGGGCTACACCGCCTCGAAGTGGGCGCTCGCGAGTCTCAGCGACGCGCTCCGACAGGAACTGGTCGGCTCGGACGTCGAAGTCGTTATCGTCCAGCCCGGCGTCGTCGCGACGCCGTTCTACGACGGCGCCCTGCGGGCGGTCGACGACGCGGCTGCGACCGCGCGGTCACCGTCGCGCTCCGACGCCGACGCGGAGACGACCGCGGCCGAACGCCGGAACGTCAACGTCGTCAGACCCACGCAGTACACCGACCTCTACCGCGTCCTCCGGCGAGTTCGCGCCGTCGAGGGCGGCGGTCCACTGATCAACGAGCCCGATCGGGTCGCCGCGACGATTCGGGAGGCTGCCACCGTTCCGAACCCCGACACGCACTACCGTGTCGGCCCGGTTCCGCTCCTCGGATCGCTCTACGGCACGCTCGTTCCCGCCGCGATCCGGGATCGGTTGACGCGAACCGGGATTCGACTGGCCGCGACCGAACCCGTCCTCGACCTGCTCGAGCGACGCACGCCCGACGCCGATTCGGAGCGGTACCCGTGACGGAACCGCCCACAGGGTAGTGACGGAACCGCCGAGGAGGAAACGATCAGTTCGGTATCGTATCGGCCTGAATCGCGTTCTATCGGGGAACCCGTTCGAGCGAGGATCACGTTCCGGTGGCCGCCTGCGTCGACATCTCACGGTCCCCGGCGTACGCAATGTACGCCGACAGTGCCGCGACGACCAACCCGGAGACGACGTTACTCCAGAGTAGCCCCGTGCTCGCTTCCTCGAGGCCACCCAGAGCGAACTGCCCGGCGATCACCCAGTGGGAGACGGCGAGCCACAGCGCCAGCAGGGCGGCCAGCGACATGACGCCGATACTGGTGGAGTTGTCGATGGTGATCCGGTAGTAATTGTAGCCCGCGAACACGACGATCGCGCCGCCGATCAACAGGTTGTTCCACAGCACGGAGTTGGCTGCCTCGTAGACCAGCGGCGAGACGGCCAGCCACAGCCCGATCAGGGAGACGATCCCGCTCAGCCACCGCTGGCCGGCCGGTTCACCCCGTCCGCGAGTGTGCGATTCGTCGGTCGTCGGGTCGTCGGTCGCGGACTCGCTCATACCGTCCACCGATACTCCCTCGACCGGGCTCAAAAACCGCGCCGACCGTTCCGTCTCGTCCGAGAAAATCGGCTGGGAGATCGCCCCGCTCAGTCTCGAGTAAGGAATCACGACCGGCTCCAAATCGGCATTATGGAACGCCAATCAGAGACTGGCGACAGCCGCAGCTATCGGTCGAGGCGCGGATAGCTGTAAGACGATGTTACTCTCGAGTCCGACGGGAGCGCTCCCACATTCGCTGAGGGGACACCAGTTGTGAGCAGGCAGCAGCGACCCGACGAACCGACGGGGAGGAACCCCCGTCCGGGGGAACAGCTATATGCCGCGACTCGGATCACGCAAAGGAAAGCGGTGTCCCGGAACCGAGTCGGCGCTCCCACCGACCGCTCTCGTCGCGAGGGGTGTCCCTACCGGACTAGCCACGATGTGTTCTCGAGTGCATACCTCGAGGACCACCTTCCCGAGACGGACGCCTGGGACAAGATCGACGAAGACGAGCTCCGAGCGGCGTTCGATGAGATTAGTGCCTGCTGGGAACGAGTGAGGGAAACAGTTGCGAACGAAAGCCGATCCCGGCTCGAGGAAGCGTTCGTCCGACCCGTGTTTCGGACGCTGGGACACTCGTTCGTGCGCGACGAGCGGACTGATCGAACGCAACATCGAGCGGACTACGTCTTCCTCGAGTCCGACGGCGCTCGCGACGTATTCGAGTGCACCGGAGCCGACGGCAACGACGACAGCCACGGTAACGGAGACAATGACGAAGCCATCGTCGCGATCGCCGACGTCAGGCGCTGGGAACGCGCGCTCGAGGCCCGCGGGAGCGGTGAGCGCGAACGCGACGCCGAGACGCCGTGCTACCGGATCCACGCCGCCTTGCGCGAGTCGTCGGTCGAGTGGGCCGTGCTCACGAACGGCCGGCGGTGGCGACTCTACACCGAGCGGACGGGCCATCGACTGGACGCGTACTACGAGATCGATCTGCCGGCCGTACTCGAGACGGGTGACCTCGAGGCGTTCAAATACTTCTACCTGTGTTTCCGCCGCGACGCCTTCCTCGAGGACACCGAGGGAGACTGCCTGCTCGACGACCTCTACGACCGGTCCGCCGAGTTCACTCGTGAGATGGGGGCGACGCTCGAGGAGAACGCCGCCGACGCGCTCGAGGTCCTCGCGCGGGGATTCCGTCGATATCCCGGGAACGATCTCGACGAGGCCCTCAGCGCGAAGGAGTTCGACGTGCTTTACGACGCCTCGCTCGTGGCGCTCGTTCGACTCCTGATCGCGTTCGCCGCGGAGAGTCGAGGTCGCCGGCCCGCCGAACCGAGCGGCGACCGCGGAGAGACAGCGGACGATACCGGACCTGCTGAGCCGGCGACCCTCCGATCGCTTGCTCGGTCCATCGCGGCCGAATCCGACGGTTCGGGTCCGTCGTACACCGATCAAACGGCCGAGCTCTGGTCGCGACTAGAGGAGCTCGATTCGCCGATCGGCCGCGGGAATCGATCCGGCGAGGACGACAGTCACACCGCTCGATTCCTCGAGAACCACCGCATCGGCGACGCGTCGCTGGCGACGGCTATCGACTTGCTGGCTCGACGGCAGGCCGACGGTGGCGAGAAACCGTTTATCGACTACTCGTCGCTCGACGGTCGCCGCCTCGGCGATATCTACGAGGGGCTGCTCGAGTACCGGCTCGCGATCGCCGACGAACCGCTGGCGCTCGCTGACGGCGAGTACGGTCCCGCGAGCGACGGCGACACCGTCGCGGTCGCGGCCGGCGAGGTGTATCTGACCGCGGACGGCGACCAGCGGAAGGCGTCGGGGTCGTACTACACCCCGGAGCACGTCGTCGAACACGTCGTCGAGAAGACGGTGGGGCCGCTCCTCGAGGAGATCCGGGCGAAGTTCGCCGCCGTCGATACCGACTGTGACGGCGGACTCGCCGACGCCGATATCGACCGGACGGACGGCGTCGCCGAGCGCGCGTTCGACCGCTCGATCCTCGACCCCGCGATGGGGACCGGTCACTTCCTGACGTGCGCGCTCGAGTACCTGACGCGCGAGATCGTCGCCGCCGAAGACGCGGCGGCTCGAGCGGGCATCGAGTCCGTGCCGGCGGAGCGCGGTGTGGACGAGATACGGCGGCGGGTCGCCCGGCGCTGTCTCTACGGCGTCGACCGGGATCCCCTCGCTGTCGAGATCGCGATCGCCTCGCTGCAGCTCCGAACGCTGTCCGCCGAGGGGCCGCCGGTGGCCCTCGATCACCACCTGAAAACCGGCGACGCGCTCGTCGGGAGCGACCTCGAGGCGCTCGCTGACTGCGCATCGAGCGACGATCTCGGTGGCGATGACGCGACGCGTCTCGAAACCGAGCCGACTCGATCCGCGGTATTCGGGCGGACGGACGGTCGAGAGCGGCGCGACCGGCGACAGCGACTCGAGGCGATGGCGAACGTCCACACCGCCCGCGAGTTTGGGCTCGAGGGAGTCCCTGACGACGCGCTCGAACGGCTCGTTGCCGCGCTCGAGAGCGACGACGACTGGGAGACGCTCGCTCGAACCGAGTGGTTCACCGCGGCCCAGCGGCGGGCCGACGAGGAGGGGTACTTCCACTGGGAGCTCGAGTTCCCGGAGATCTACGCCGACGGCGACGACGACGCTGACGGCGACAGCGACGGTGACGACGACCGACTCGAAGCCCCCGGCTTCGACGCGGTGCTCGGCAACCCGCCCTGGGTCGCGACCGCCGGTCGCGGGACGATCAGCGCGACCATCGACGCAAGCCTGCGCTCCTACCTCGAGGACGCGTTCAGCGCGACCGAGAACCAGTTCGATCTCTACGTCGCGTTCTACGAACAGTCGATCCGACTGTCCCGGGACGGACGGGTCGGCATCGTCGTCCCCGATTCGATCCTCGCTCGCGAGGGGAACGAGCCGATCCGGGAGTACGTCCTGAGCGAGACGTCGCTCGCGGAAATCGTCAGGCTCGGCACCGCGTTCGACGGCGTCGAGAGCGGCGCGGCGATCCTCGTGAGCGGCGGTGACGGAACCGACGTCCGCTGTGCCGACGCGACGACGGAGGCGGACCTCGCGTCGCTCTCCGCCGACTCGGATCGGGCGAATTCGATCCCCGCAAGCGTGTTCGAAGCGCAAGACGCGAACCGGTTCCTCGTCTATCTCGACCGCGAGACGCGGTCGGTCTGCTCGACCGTCGCCGCCCATCCGCCGCTGGGGGACGCCGTCTCCATCTCTCGCGGCGAAGAGATCAGCAAGCGAGCGGACATCCTTCGGGAGCGGTCAGGACCGACGACGCGCCCGATCGCCCCCGGGAGCGCCGTGTGCCGATACGGGCTCGACGCCGACGAACTCCGGTTCGTCGAGCCGGCCGACCTCGAGAAACCCACCCAAAACTACGAGAGCCCCAAGCTGCTCGTCCGACAGACGAGCGACTCGCTCGTCGGGACCTACGACGCTGACGGCCTCGCCACGATCAAGTCGGCCTACAACGTCCGCAGCGACGCCGACTCGCCGGCCGAGTTGAAACACCTCCTGGGCGTGTTGCACTCGTCGGCGCTCGCGTTCTACCACCACTACACGCACGCCGCGTACCGCGCCGTCTTCCCGCAGATCAACCAGTCGACGCTCGAGGGGCTCCCCGTCCCGATGGCCGACGGGCCCGACGCCGAACTCGTCGCGGCCGTCGAGAAACGGCTCGCGCTCACCGCCGACCGGTCGGCGATCGACCTGTATGTCCCCGACTATCTCGGCCGGGATCCGAACGGGCCGTCGCTCGGCGATCTCGACGCCGCTCGACGGACGGACGGCGTCGCGGCGACGAAACTTGCGTCGACGACCGAGGAGTGGCCGAACCTGCGGCTCGGTTCGGTCGCGGTCGACTCGAGCGATTCGGACGTCGTCCTCTTGGCGACCGTTCGGTACAAACCCGACCCCGCCGCGGCCGCCGAGACCGATCGGTGGGGCTACGCGGAAACCGATCCGATTCCGGCCGTCGAACTCGTCGATGTCGAGACCCGACTCGCGGGGCTCGTCGAAGCCGTCGTCCCCTACGCCACCGAGGCGGGCGACGGCGTCGCCGGCTTCAGACCGACCGCCGCGAAGACGATCTCGCCACTCGACCGCCTCGAGGCGCTGACGCTGCCCCGTCCGACCGAGGTCGAAGACGGGCTTCGGCGGTTTCTCGACGCCCGAGACCGGGCCGCGGAACTCGAGACGGAGATCGACGCGACCGATCGGCGGATCGACGATCGCGCGTGTTCGCTGTACGGACTGACGGACGCTGAGCGCGAGATCGTGCGTCGCAAATTCGACGAGGGGTGACGGCGCGGCGACAGTACCGCGTGCTCGTCGCGATCGGAATGCACCATTCACGGAGACAGTACGGCTCCCGACTGGAGGGGTGGCGGATCGGACGTCTGCAGTGAGGATGTGACGGTGGACCGATCGCTCGAATCCGAACGGTCAGCGATAGGGCAACGGCTGGTGTGACAACCGCAAACGACGCGCTCGCGATTCGGATCCGCCTCCCGACACTACTGCGGTGACGGTCTCCGTGCTGCTCGGCTCGATCTCGAGAAAAAACGAGCCGATGGCCGTTATGCACACGGCGGTTCGCGGTACTGCGGCGGATCGATTTCGCGGAGGAAACCGACCCACATCCACCAGTCGTAGTCGTAGTGGTGCCAGTCGACTCTGACCGTGCTGTTGGACGAGTCGACCTCTCTGACGATGCCAGCGTATCCCTGATCGATAAGCTGATAGTCGCCCGACCGATCTCTGTTCTCCCAACCGGGGGCCGCGTTCCCCTGATCGGGCCACACCTGCACCTGATCGCAGACTTCGAATGGACTGGCCGCGGCAGCGCTGCCAGTCACTGCTACGGAACCGACACCAGTAGCCAACACGATGCCGGTCGATCGCAAGACGGTTCGACGGGTTACGTTACTGCCTTCTCCATTCGCCATGCGAGAGTGATTTATCCAGAGAGATGGATGAAATTTTCCCAAAAATTCAATCTGTGAATCGGATAGAGGACCACCTCATTCGATCCGTCCAGTCGACACGGACGGCCCGTCTCTCGCCGGGACGCATGCTACCGGCTGCCGCTGGCCGACTACGACGGTTGCGCACTCGACGCGTCGACGTGGAGTTTCAAAGGGGGAACGGCTGGGTGCCGTCGATCAGTTCTCATTCGGACTTGATTACTCCCGCACCTCGAGTCGTTTACCCGGCGATTCGACGACATCGAGGCCCTACCTGTATAGTAGCCACTGAACGTCATTGTACGCCTGATCGACCGACAACTGTCCGATCAGTGTGTGAATCGTTTCAGTGGCTACTATAGAAGTACACCGGCTCGGACTCCGGGTGCGCGAAGCCGTCGGCGGCCAACACCGTATTCATCTCGATATCGGCGGTGGCCGGACACAGCGGCCAGGGCTCCTGTTCGACGTCCGTATACCGGACCGAGCCGTCGGGAGCCAAAAACAGCTCGTCGATCAGCCGGTAGGCCGCCTCGTATGTAGCGGGTCGGGGACCGGGATGGCGTCGCCGACTGCTGAATCGAATCTGACCGTCGGCGCCTTCGCTCTCCGGGGCCGCCTCGACGTCGAGCGAGATGCAGGCGTAGCTCTCCACCGCGCTGATGAACGAATATCCGAACAAATCAATACGCGTGTCTCAAAATAACAGACCGCACCCACCGATTTCTTCCTGTATCGCTCTGTGATCGGTGACCGGTCACTCGATCATGAGGTGTCGCCCCGAGCGAGTAATCGATCGACCATCGATCGGCCGAGGCCGCTCGCGTCGTCCTCCGCGTTTTCGGCCATTATTGCGATCTTTACCTCATTGACCTCCTCGAGCAGTTCGATCGCATCGAGACACCACGCGTACAGTCCGAGCTCGAGCTGGCGTCGCACTTCCTCCTCAGAACGCGGCGAATAGACGTTGACGCGGCCACCTTCGGCAAGGACGCGAGACGTCTTCGCGACGACGCCGAGATCGACGAGATGATTCAGGTGGCGATTGACGACGCTCTGGTCGCGGTCGATCGTCTCGGCGAGTTCGCCGATGGTCGTTTCGCCGGCGGCCATCACTCGCCGACAGACCTCGAGTTCAGTCGGCGAGATATCGAATACGTCGTGCATTATCTCCTCGACATCCGGTGACTCGGTCGGATCCGTCGTCTCAACGGTGTCCATCGCTCCGTCGCAACATCTCGCGTCCCCGTCGCTCAATCGAAGGTCGCCACAGGTCGAACATTCGTAGATAACCAGCTCGCTGTCGGGTGATGACATGGCTGTCGGTACGAGACCGGCGGAGAAAACAGTTGCAACAGTCTCGATGCAGTGTATTTCGAACCATCCTGTCCCTATAGTAACAACTGAAACGATTCACACACTGATCGCACAGTTGTCGTACGATCGAGTGTGCAGTGACGTTCAGTGACTACTATAGTTTCGGGAACACTGAACGATTAAGACGGCCGATTCCGCGACTAATGGCGTTCCGACGGTCTGGATTTAGTAAGATCATATTAGCCGTTACTTGTCGAGGGCCCGTTCGACGAGTGGGAGTTCCCCGGCCAGGAGGACGAGGAGGCGTCGAACGCTGAGGAATCGGCAGATGGAGACGCCGACTTTCAGTTAGCAGGTACCGCATCGGCCTGGCAAGGGGTGGCTCCAGCTGCCATCGCGGACACGGAGAACCCGACACTCCAACTCGAGGCGGGGACCGAATACGTACTCGTCTGAGAGAACGCCGACGGACTCCAGCACAACTTCGCGATCGAAGACGAAAACGGGGACCAGCTTCAGGCGTCCGAACTCGTCGACGACGAAGGGGCTACACAGACGGTCACGTTCACGGCTACCGAAGAAATGGCCGAGTACTACTGTCAGGTCCATCCCCAGAGTATGCGCGGCGCGATCGAGATTGGCTGACGATAGCGCCGTCCCGAGGTTGGACATCGTCACGGGGTCGGTCCGGTGCTCGAGCGCCGGTCCGTTATTCCTCGCTGGGAAGCGCGACCGGATCGCCGAGTCGAATCCCCATCGGTGCCGGACCGGGCGTCTCGTGGCCGCCGATGTAGCCGAGATAGAGTGCCCTGTTGACGGTGCCGATATGACTGAACGCCTGTGGGTAGTTTCCGAGATGCGCACCGGATTCCGGATCGATCTCCTCCACGATGAGTCCGAGCGGATTCAGGTACGAACACAGCGACTCGAATCGAGACTGCGCCTCTTCGACGCGACCAGAGAGAGCAAGCGCATCGATATCACCCACCTTGAGTTCTCTGCCATCTTCCGAGAGGGATTACTACGACCTCCGATAACAGGCTTACTCGACTATCAGGATCTTGTGAAGAGTCACTAACTGGATATTGAACGCACTGTCGATGATGAAGGAGCGGCGGTTATCAAACTGCCACGTGAAACTGAGGGATCGAAGATAATCAGCGACTATACTGGACAAAAATCACGAAAACGGCATAGTTATGGTTATTAGCGCAAAAATTATGCGCTGTAGCGTGGGTATCGGCCGTACTCGAGACTGTTCAGTCATTATCTTCGATTTCGAGTTCCCCTTCGCGTTCGCCCTTACGGACCCGAACGCGAAGTTCGCCAACCCTGTCACCGCTCTCGGGGATCGTAACTTCGATCTGTCCGCTCTCGTCGGTCTGGCCCGCAGGTCGACGGTCGCCATCTCCGTCCTCCACTTCGACATTGGCATCGACGACCGGTTCGCCGTCGGCGGTCGCCGTGATCGTGACGGTGTTTCCGGGTGCGACGGTCCCCTCGTGGGTGAGTTCGATGTCGCCTTCCGTTTCTCCCGTCACTGGGCCGTCTCCCGGAGCGTCGTTCGGGTTGGCAACATCCCCGTTCGAGTCTGACACGTCGAGAGAGATTTGCGTACCGACCTGCATCGACTCGCCTTCAGTGACGGATGCGTCGACGCGCTCGGTGAACTCCACGGTGGCCGCGTCGGCGGTCCCGGTCTGACCTCTGATCTCGCCACCGGGGTTCGCCTCGGTGTGGACGTTCACGTACGCGGTCTCTCCGCGCAGCTCGTCGAGGAGGGCATCTAGCGACTCGCCCTCGAGCGGGCCGACGAGGTCGTCGCCCGTGATCGTCCCCTCCGCGAGGAGCCCGCTGCCCGAGACCCCCTGCTCGAGCGGGTCGGCGAACGCGTCCTGCTCGTCTCGTTGCCCGAACAACCACGCGACTACGTCGCCGTCCTCGTCGGAGCCGCCGAGGTGGATATGCGCCTGCGTGGCGTTCTCGATCTCGGCGACCAGCAGGACGTAGTGGAGTTCGTTCCCGTCCGCTCCGAGACCGAAGAGGGCCGCTCCCGACGCCGCCGTCTCGACGGGGTCGGTCTGCTGCTCGCCAGAGAGCTGGCCGGCGCTGAAGGCTTCCGAAATCGCCATCTCGTCGCCAGCAGCGGCCGCCCCATCTCCCGTCGTGATCTCCCCGCGCATCGAGTCTGGATGTACTTCACAGTAGTACGTGCTCATCTCCGCGGTCGCCTCGAACTCGAGGGACTGGGTTTCGCCCTCCGTCTCGAGAATCGCCGTCCGCTCGAGCGCGTTGCCGTCGGCGTCGGCGATCACGACGTTGTGCGGTGCCCCGTCGACGTTCGTCCAGGTAAACGTGTAGGTCTCACCGGCCCGTACCTGCAGCGTCGGGTTCGTCTCGCCGCTGATTGCCGCGGGTGCAGTGCCCATCCATCCGTCCGCGTCACCGTCGAACGCGAACTCGCTCCCACCCTCCTGCGTGGCCGCGGCCATGCCGACTCCTGCAACGGCGCCCGTTGTGGCGACGAGCTGCAGGAAGGTCCGTCGAAAGCTATCGTTTCCGAGAGTCCGGTATGAGTCGTCTCTCATGGCAGCCCGGTCTGCGACGACGATAATGAGGGGGACGTATCGTTCCAGTAGGCAGTCCCCACGTGTCGGAGACTGTCGATATGTCGGACACATCACCTCTCTTCGGTGATACGCGTCTAGCTCCGCGGCACTTGCTAGATGGGAAACCGAGGTACTGCGGGGTAGTCAGGCGGTAGTAGAGGTCACCAGTACTGAGATGAATTCGGGATTATCAGTTCGGAATAGCTTGTAGACCGTTTTCACCCGTTTCACCACATGTCCGTGAAACTATACGGTCTCGAGCGCTGAAATCGGGCAGATTCTATTTGAACACTCGCCTGAATACGTAATATGCGCCTCGAGTCTGATTTACTCACGAGGGCGCACCTGAAACCCTTTCAGGTCCCGTCTTTCGGCAGGGCTCGATGCCCGGCAGTCATGCGAACGTAAAAGCCGGATTCGCGAACCGTCTCTCACGTGGTCCGTTCGTCGACTACGTGATCGACTCGAGTCAATTCGAGAGGGGAGTGTGGTCCGAAAACGCGTTTCCGTTCGGAGCGCGTCGTGGTACGGCCGTCTCCGTAGATAGGCCGAGCAGCATACCGAGTATCGGATCGGCGGCATCGCCTTCGCGGATCCGTACCGCTCAACGAGGCGTCTCCAGTCGGCTATCGGAGAGCAAGGACCGCTCGGACAGAAGCGGGTGGGAACGACCGCTCGCCGCGTCACGAGCGGGTGACCGCCTCGTCAGCGAACGTCGTCTGCGTCGGCCACTTCGACGGACGGCGGTAGCTTCTTCGTGCCGTCGAAGACGTACTGATGCTTTCCGTTCTTCGCGGAGAGGCGGATTTCGTTCTTCTTGATGCTGACGGCGGAGCCAATTCGCTTCCCGGGCGTTCCGAGGAACTGGACGTCGGCGTTCGACAGGTCGGTGAGATCGCTCTCGTCGACCGGCCCGTGGAATAGGTAGGCCGCGCCGGCGTCGTCGCCGGCGATGCGGCTGCCGGGCACGCCGATCAGCACGTCGGTCGTCCCGTTGCCGGTGGCGTCGCCGCGAGCGACGGTCCAACCGGTGCGGGCCTCCGGCTTCAGTTTCTTCTTCTCGATCCGATCCGGCAGCGGTTGGACCGGCTCGGCGAAGTCGTCGTCCTCGCCAACCCGGAAGATTCCCCACGCGCCGGCCTCGAGGCGGCGGCGCATTTTCGTCTCCATGTAGATGTGGTCACCGACGCTGTCGACGAGGCCGCCGGCACCGCCCAGCGGATCGATTTTGCGCGATCTGCCCGGCATGAACTGGTCGCCGACGCCGACGATTTCCGACTCGGGGACGTCCTGAGCACGGAGCCACTGGTGGGCGGCAAGATGGAAGTCGAGCCCGCGAGCCTTGTCGGCGGAGTGGCTGACGCGGAACCGGATGGGATCCTCGACGAAGGCGTTCATCACGGGCGTAGCCGGGTCGCCGTGGACCTCCGAGTCGAAGACGAGGTGCTGGTCGTCCGGGCCGGTCTGGAACCGCCGGATGAACGGCTCCGCGCGGTTATTGATCGCCATGTAGCCCTGATCCTCAGGATCGTCCGGGATCTGGTTACACGCCGCATCGGCGTCGTCGTCCGGTCCCGGCGGCACGACGCAGTCGTCAGGATCGTCGCGGTTGACGATGTACCGGCCGTCGCTGAACGACAGCGGGAACTCGCGAAACGCCGGGCCGTCGTCGGGCACGATGATGCTCTCGGTCGTCATCGACGGCGCGAAGCGATCGCCGTGGTCGGCCAGCGGCTCGGCCGTGGCGGGATCGAGCCAGATCGACCCCTCTGGCTCGACGTGCAGGTGGCCGAACGCGCCGTGATGGCGGTGGCCGCGCACGTCTGCCATGTCCCACAGGATGGACGTGCCGAGCAGCTCGTCGGCGAACCAGCGGTAGGTGATCGTCTCGCCCGGCGGGATCGTCTGGTCGAAGTTGAACCCGATGGTCACACCCTGCGAACCCTGGGCGTCCATCTCGAGCCGCTGTGGGCTGAGTGAGGCGCGGTTGGACTCCTCCCACTCGATGTTCAGGTCCTGCTCCCGGGTGCGCATCTCGGGGTGGGCGTGATCGGGGGCGAACTCGACCGGCAGCTCGTTGGTGAGGTTGATCTGGATGCAGTCGCCCTCGTTGGCCCGGAGCGTCAGCGGCTTGGACGGGCGCTCGCCGGCCCGGATCTCCTCGACGTGTTCGTCGAGCGCGATCACGATCCCATAGGGATCGTGGTCGTCGTACTCGTTGAACACGATGTCCGTCTGGAAGACGGTCACGTCGTACTCGCGGACGACCGACCCGTCGGGACACGGATCGCCCGGCTCGGGCGCCCGCGGCGGAATCTCGCCGACGTTGGGGTTCTGACGAGCCGGCTCGTCCGCCGGGAACGGCGGCTTGTCGAGCCGTCCCACGCCGTCGAACTCCTCGAGGCGCTTTTTCAGCCGCTTCGGATCGATGTCCGTCTCGTGTTTCAGTTCCTTGCGCGTCAGCCCGAGCGCCGCGAGGATATCCTCGAGAGTGAGGTCGCCGTACAGGAGTTTCGAGAGGAGTCCCTCGTGGTTCGTCTTCTCGAACGCCTCGACCAGATCGCGCTGCCACTGCTCGTCGAGGGCGTGTTTACCGAGGTCGTACTTCCGCTGGACGTCCTCGGAGTAGGTGAGCCACGCCTTGCGGCCCAGTTTCTTCCAGTCAAGGAACGGGGCCGGGTGGCCCATCTCGCGGAGCTGGTCCTCGGTGATCTTCCCTTTCGGAGCGCCGCGGTCGGGCAGCGGCTGCAGGTGATCGACGCTCGCGCCGAAGACGCGCTGGACGCCCCACATCCCGTCCCAGAGGTCGTCGGTGACGCCCGATCCGTAGAGGTGGTCGTAGACGGGGATCCCGTCCGGATTGGGCAGGTCGTCGGCCTCCGCGTCGAGGAAGAACGTGAACGCCTCGGCGACGTGGATGGCCTGCGAGGCCGTATCCTCCGGACTCGCACCGGCCGGGGTGATCTTGGTCCCGTCGATGAAGAAGTTGTGCTGCTCCTCGTAGGCCGGCTGGACCACGCGGATCCGGACCGGGTCGCCGTCGTAGGTCTCCAGCACCGGCGTCGGCGGATCGCCGTTAACGTACGAGCTGTGGACGTACGCCGGGTCCGGATCGGGCCCGCGGCGGTAGTAGGGCGCGTTCCGGTAGTTGATCGCCATCACGCCGGCGTTCCGATTGTGTTCCTCGAGTTCGTTGACGAATTGGCCCTGCCGGTTGCGAAGTGGCGCGAAGTCGTGGTACAGCAGGGCGAATTCGCGGAAGTCCTCGCCGTCAGGCTGGGAGACGATCGCCTGGGTCCCAGCTTCGATCGGGTCGCCGGTGTGGGGATCGTACCACTCGGAGTCCTCGGGTTCGACGATCAGCGCGGCGAAGTGGCCGTGCATGACCTCGTCGATCCCGTCAATGTGGTCGTGGAAGAGGATCGTCCCCTCCTCGTCGGCGTACCAGCGGTAGGTCATCTGGCCGCCGGGCTCGGCCGCCTGATCGTAGTTGAATCCGTTGGCCAGCGAGTCCGAGCCCAGCACGTCGTAGGAGACGAAGTGGATGTGGTTCGACCGTCCCGACGGCATCAGGTTCGTCAGCGTAATGTCGACGCAATCGCCGACGTTGGCTCGAATTACCAGCGGCTCGGGGTTCATCTTCCCCGTCAGGACGTCCGCGACGTCCTCTTTGAGGACGAACACCTGCCCGTCGGGGTCGTGGTCGCCAGCGTCGTTGTAGACGAGTTCGGCCGGGAGCGCGACGATGTTGTACTCGCGCACCGGCGCGTCCTCGCCCGCCGGCGGCCCGCCGAACTCCTCGGGAGCGATCTCGGGATCGCACGGATCAGTGTACGGCGCGCCGGGAACGATATCGCCGAGCGCCGCGGCCTCCTCGGGCGTCGGATCGCGGATGAAATCGTACGGCGGCTTCGGCGGCGCTTCGCCCTGCTCCCCGGGGATGAAGTCGGGGAAGCCGGGGGTCTCGTCGTCCGCGTCCAGCGGCGGCGCGTTGTCCTCGAGCAGTTCGAGATCCTCCTGGACTTTGTCGTAGACGCGCATGCTCGCCCACATTCCCTCGGCGTAGTGGGGGAAGAGGTGGCAGTGCAGCAGGTAGTCGCCGGTGGACCCGTGGGCACCGCCGGCACCGACGTCGAACGCCTCGTCCCAGTCCATCCCCGGCCGGACCGTCTCGAGCGGGTCCGCGATCCCCTCGAGGTCGTCGTCATCGTCGTCGAGGTCCAACTCGTCGTCGACGAGGTTCAGCCCGTCCTCAAGCCGGTCGGGCACCTCTCCGGGGCCGAAGCCGATCGGCCGGACGTCGAAGAAGCCGACGCCGCCGTGGGCGGTGACCAGTTTCGTCTCGTGGGTCGCGCCGAACCCGAGGTTCTGCACGTCGAGGGTGTCGACATCCTCGCGCTCGCCGACTTCCTTCCAGCGGTGGCCGTGGAGGTGGTGGGAGTGGCGTTCCTCGTGGGACGCGCCGACGGCGACCAGCTTGACCGGATCGCCCAGATACGTCCGGTAGACGTTGTCGCCGCCACCAGGGTCGCCGAAGATCCAGGAGTTGTAGAAGTACTCCTCGACATCCTCGGCGTCCGGATCGGGGTCGTCGACGAGCTCGAGCCCCTCCTCGCCGAGCCTGATGCCGGTCGGATCGGCCCGGTAGTTGATCGCGTGGACCGTCTGGGGCTCGTCGGAGCCGGGCCAGATCAGCTCCCTGCCGTCGGCGGGGTAGACTCCCTCCGGGGTGTGGTAGTGGATGATGAACTCCCGGTGGGCGGGCTCGTCCTCGCCGGGCACGTGAACGTCCGCGCGGACGCCGCTACGGTGTTCCTCGCCGGTCTCGGGATGAGTCCACGTCGCTTCCGGCGGCTCGACGACGGCCGAGCCGAACAGGCCGCGGGAGACGAGGTTAGCCTCCTCGGGCGGCGCGTCGGCGCTGTCGAACGCCGGATTGGCGAGGTCGTGGAAGAAGTGAGTCCCCTCGTGGGTGGCGTACCACTCGTAGCTGACCGTCTCCCCGGGAGCCGCGGTCGTGTCCAGGTTGTCGCCGACGCTCGCGCCGTCGGACTCGGTCACCTGGTAGGGCAGCGCCGTCTGGTGCATCGAGGCGTGCCGATCGAGGTGGTTGACGAACTCGATCTCGAACACGTCGCCGACGTTCGCGCGGATCGTCAGCGGCTGCAGGACTGACGTGTCGACGTCGCCCAGCTTCCGCTTTGCTTTCGCCTTCTTCTTGCGCGCTCGGTGGAGCGCCTTCCGCGCTTTCTTGCGCTCCTTGTCGTTTTTCGCCTTCTCCTTGCGTTTCTTCGCCTCTTCGATCTCCTTCTCCGCCGTCTCGAGTTTCTTCTCCGCTTTCTTCCGCTCTTTCTTATTGAGATCGTCGCGGTGGTAGTCTTTCTTCTGACGCTTCTTATCGCGCGCGTCGTCCGGCAGATCCGCGAAGGCGTCGTCGGGCGTCACGTCCGAGGCGGCCAGTGCCTCCACGAGATTCTCCTCAAGGACGTAGACGGTCGCCTTGGGCTGATGAAGCCCGAACGCGTTGTAGACGACGTCGGTCTCGATCGCGTGGACGGTGAACTGTCGGACCTGTCCGCCCGGCGCCGGTTCGTCGCCCGGTATCGTCTCCGTCTTGTCGCCGTTACTGGCGGAATCGCCGTTGAGACACCCCGCTGCGGCCAGCATCCCTGCGGACGCGGCCGACCCCTTGAGGAACGATCGTCTCGTCGGGAAGTCGAGACTGCTCGGCAGTCGGTTCTCCTCTTCCGTTTTGTTCGTATTGTCCGGATCCATGCTAAATAGCTCTCGTGTGAGTGTCTGCTAACACAGGATCCGGTACCGGAATATCAGGTATTGTAATATGATTCCTTCCGAAACGTACGGACTTCCTGACTCCTTCGAGGCTAGAATCCGCTATTTTCAGCAATTACTGAAAGACGGGATTCGAACACATTTCGCGACGAAGAACCAGTCTCTCGTCACGGCATCCCGGCTGTGTCGTGCGATTCTTCCAGAAATGTTCGCAAAGGCATTGCCGTTTCGTCTCGAGAACGGACGCGAAATCGTCAGCGGCCGGTCGATATCGGCGAGATACCGACATTCACAGGTAGGGGAACACAACAAGGAGATAGTGACATCCAGTTGGTGTTTTGGAGAGAGACATGGAGCGGTGCGAGCGGACGACGGAATCACGCGCGTCGCCAGCGAAGTAACCGGTAGCATAACTCCTCACGACGAGTCCGTTCCGAACTGTACGGCGGAGATACCGTCGGCGCACCACCGGTCAGTGTCCGCTGGAACCGCGAATGATAACGGATCGATCCCGTCGGCGAGGCCGTGCTGCCCTTTTTTGGGTGACGGGGACGGAGTCCGACGTGGACGCTTTCTCGGCGGCCGCGCGGACGGAACCGGCGATAGAGCGCTTGACGGCGGTCGACACGGTCGGAGATCGGACGCTGTTCCGCGCCGAGTGGGCCGAGGACGTGGACGGCGTCATCACCGGCATCGAGACGGCGGTGGCCACCGTCCTCGAGGCGACGGGCTCCGCGGTGGAGTGGCAGTTCGAACTGCGGTTCGCGGACCACTCCTGTGTCCGCACCTTTCAGCGGTACTGTACGGCACACGACATCGAGATCGATCTCGTGCGGATCCGCCATCTCGTCGACCCGGAACCGACGAGGTCGTACGGACTTACCGATATCCAGCGCGAAACGCTGGCACTGGCCTACGCACGGGGATACTTCCGTGAACCGCGAGCAGTGAGCCTCGCAGAGCTCGCGGCCGAGTTCGTCGTCATCCCGCTGCCAGTAGACAGTCTGATCAGTGACGCTCGTTTGATATCCGACCTCGAGTTTGGGATGCCACCCGAACTCGTCAGGATCGTAATTGTCGGGATCCTTCATATAGTAGTGCTTGGCCTCCTTTCCGCTCTCATGGACTCGGACGATCTGTCCGGCCCGCTGATCGTTGCCGACACTGGTCACGTAGTCACCGGGGCGGTCGAGATTGTCTTCGACGTGTTTCCGATACCCAGAGCGATCAGATTCTAAGAGCGAATGTATCCGGGCGATCGGACCGTCCGCCGCATAGATCGGACCGGACTTCGACCGGAGCAGTCGAACAGACACTGCTGCGTCGACGATGTTGCTCGTCTTGTAGAACTCGTCGAAGTACCGTCGCGTGATCCCAAACGTCGCCGCTGCTTCTGCGAGTAAGTCGGAGTAGCGATCGAACTCGATGTTCGATCCCTGACCTGTGCATCGACGTACGGCGCGCCGAGGTCCATGTAGCCATTTACGTCTTTGACGGGACCAGTCCATTGGACATCGTCGTCGTACGTCTCGTCTTCACGGACGGAATAGAGCCGGTACAGATACGCCGTCTCGAGATTATAGGACAAATCATCCCACGGAAGGATTGACTGGTTGTCATAGTCAAGACAGACCCGCCAGGTCTCGCCACCAGACTCGAAAGTGGTGGACGGCTTTCCGTCATTGGTCCAGTCGTGGTTCTTCCGGACGTCCGTAAGTGCGTAGTACGGCTTCAACCCATCCCGAATGAGATGGAAGTGACCGTCAAACTCGTGGCACTGGAACCGCAGGAACTTCCGCGCGCTCACAGCGACCACCCAACTGTGAGCCGCTGTATGCGGGTAGCGGAAATTTCAAACCGGATCGCGCGGTCATTTTGCACGCCCGATCACCTCCGCTATGTGTCGGGTGATTGCTCCCGGAGATCGGAGCAGTGCGCCGCAGAGAGCCGAGATAACTTTGGACGAGTGACCGGCTCTCGCGATTTCCTTTCGAGTCACGGCTGACACCTCCCATCCTCGAGCGCCCGGCAGCGCTTTTTCGGATAGTCGATTTCGCAACCGCAGAACTCACAGATCAGTGGCGAATGATAGTCGCCGGTCAGGCGACAAATCACGCAAACCACCTCGATTCCCTCAAAAAACCGCCAACAGGCGTCTGCCTGCATACGATTTTCTGTTGAACTCTATTCTGTGAGGGAATAGTCGTCAGCCCAAAAGTGACAAACCCAGACGTTTTGAAGGTTCTACCTTGCGGTATAGAACCCTCTCTATGGTATTTAATTACGAGTGGACTTGCCGGGATTTGAACCCGGGGCCTCTCCCATGCCAAGGGAGTGATCTACCGCTGATCTACAAGCCCTCGAGCGCATCTCTCACTTTCCGACGGGAATAGATAAACCCCTCGAATTCCTCGAGTCCCCGTCACAGTCCCGCATTCACACGAATCTAACTCCCCTTCCTCGAGCGAGTCCGAGCCCACTCGAATACCCACCAACGTGCCGAAACACGACGCAGACCGTTTATTCCAGTAGCTATAAGTTACAGTACAAACAGTATCGGAACGGAAGCGACGGTTCCGAACGCGGGGGCATGCGTTAAAATGCCCCGGGTGTTACAGCACCCGAAGCGTGGCTTCCAAACGGCACGGTTTGCAAGCCATGATTCAATTACTTCTACCGAGACATAAACGCCTCGCACGACGACACCAGTACCGCCACGATCGCCGACCCTCGAGTCACGACGCCCGAAACGCGAACGGAGAGCCGCAATGACCGACCGCGACTCGGGCTCGAGCGATCCCGGAGCCGCCGGTGACGGCGACGACGATCGAGACGAGCGCTCGAGTTTTCCGCCGTGTCCGAAGTGCGACGACGCGGTGATCACGGTCACGACTCGCGGGCCGATGGAGCATATCGCGGGTCCGTGTGGCTGTCGGCTCAGCCCCGGCCAGGTCCAGTGGCTCTGATACGGACTGGTGTACCGATTTCCCAGAGAACCGCAGAGACGGGACTGTCCGAAACCACGACGAAAGCCCCTGCTGGCTCCGGTCGAGGGACTTGCTGCGCGCTCCCGTCGGTCGCGTGCTTGCGTCGTCCGTCTTCCCGGAGCCAGCAGCCCCTTTCAGTCCCACCCGCGGTGGCATCCCGGTCAGCCGATACAGGTGGGACTGAAAGGGGCTGTCGCGGTCGATCCGTCCCGGACGACGCAAGCACCGGAGCGACCGATGGGAGCGAGGAGCGAAGCGAGGCCCGGACGGTCGAGCGCGGCAGGGGCTTTCGTGATGTTCGTAGTGGGTAGAGGGTACTCACAGGAGGATCTAAATACGAATCCTCGAGAGGTTACGAACATTTTTTGCGGGTTCGTCGACGAAACCCGACGATGGCCGGGGATCAAGGTCGCGATCGAACTCACAGTCACGACGACGAGCGCACCCGCCGCGCCGACGTGCGGGACACCTACGACCGGATCGCGACCCACTTCGCGTCCACGCGGGAGTACGCCTGGCCCGAAGTCGAGGCCTTCGTCGACGCCCACGCGACCGACCGCGCCGGCGTCGGACTCGATCTCGGCTGCGGCAACTGTCGCCACGCCGAGCTCCTCGAGCCCCGCCTCGAGACGGTCATCGGCCTCGACGTCAGCCGCGGCTTGCTCGAGACGGGCCGGGAGCGCGCGCTCGAGCGCAACTTCGACGTCGAGTTGGTTCAGGGGGACGCGTCGACACTCCCGCTGGCCGACGACAGCATCGATATCGCGATCTACGTTGCGACACTGCACCACCTGCCGACGCGGGCGGCCCGCCGGGCGAGTCTGGACGACCTCGCGCGGGTACTCGCCCCCGACGGCCGCGCCTTGGTCAGCGCGTGGTCGACCGCCCACGACCGGTTCGAGGAAACCGAGGGGTTCGATACGACGGTCGAGTGGACTCTCCCCGACGGCGAGGCGGTCGACCGATTCTACCATATCTACGCCCCTGACGAATTCGAGACCGATCTCATCGATAGCGACCTCGAGGTACTCGAGTGGGAACTCTCGAGCGGGAACTGTTATGCGACGGTCGCGGGCACTGGGACGACCGAATAGTCCCGTTTCGAAGGTGGCTAATTCGTCCCCACCGGCGACGTTGATCGCCAGCGGGCAGCCACGAGGAAAAGGAAGAGCCTTAAACGTGGAACGAAAATCCGAGAATGCGCGCGGATGGTCTAGTGGTAGGACCTGAGCCTTCCAAGCTCATGGCCCGGGTTCAAATCCCGGTCCGCGCATTGCTGTCGCAAGCAAATTCGCGAGCGACAGCAATCGTACGAGGGATTTGAAGCACGCGAGTCGCAGCGTCCGAACGAAGTGAGGACGACCGTCTCGCAGTCGGGTTCAAATCCCGGTCCGCGCACTCCTCAGCCGTTCGCTCGTTGGTTTTCCGGCTTTCCAGCAATGACCCGACCATGCCATTCGAAGCTTACAACGTGGGTTGGCGTATCGCACCCCGGAGCCGTCCCAGAGATGTAAAAAATTTCAGTCATACTAGAGGTGTAGTCAGCAGTTCCCCGGTTTTCGCGGAATCGGAGGTAGGGGCTTTTGCAGGATGAACGTGACAAGGTCGATGGAGTCATTGTGGTTCCGGAGCACGGAGAGTCATCAGGCCATCGATGTCGTCGACATGTTCGATCCGGTTACGAAGTGGAACGCCCGGCTTAACGAGCCGAACATCGTCCACGAATCGGTCCGGAAGGCCTTCAAAACGGCGGAGTACGAGAAGCCCGGCGCGCCCCATCTCGAACTGCCGGAAGACCACCACGTTTGGCACCGGTCAACTCACATTGGAGCTGTCTGAAACTACTCTTCGATGTGATTTTAACGACCACGGTAGGTGTCTATCGACGTACTCGTGATGGAGGTGTTACACTTCCATATGTTCATTTATAAACCAGTGAATGATGTGGCCCTCGGCACGATGGAGAACATCGCTACACGTGGCATTTGCGATTCCGAGAGTGTCAGCTACGTCGCCTAACGTCGATTCCCGTGGCACCTGATAATATCCCTCTTCGGCGGCCGTTGCCAACACCTCTTGCTGGCGGTCAGTTAGCAATCGATCCGCCTGACTCGTATCAATATCACGAATGTGTTCAATAGTGAATCCGATTCCGAGATCATCAAGGTGTGTACGGAGGCTCGAAAGGCGGTCGTTCGATGTAGTCACGTTCCACGTGGCCTGCCCGTTCTGGATGTCGAACGGCATCTTGAGCGGAACGCCAGCTCGCCAGATCGGGAGGAGTGGGAGGGGGTTCGACGTCTGTATCTGGAGGAGCGCTTCGTCGTCGTGTTTCCAGAGCAGTTCGAGGCTATCGATGTCATCGCGGGCCTGAATGTCGGTAATGATCGGCAGCGGATCGGTGGCGGTAAGCCGGATGAGTCCGATGCCGGTGTCTTTTCCGACGATACTTGTGACAACTTGGAACACTAACTCCGGATGGGTAGCCGAGAGATCTCCAATCCAGATGTGCTCTGGGAGATCGATCGTGAGTTTCGCGTGTGGCATTGAGGGTAACTCCTCGTCGGGAATTGTTCTGAATAACACCAGTCACTAATATGTTCGTGATACGCTCAATGGTTCGCACTAGCGACTAACCGGTATAGACTCGCACTCATACATAATGCTGGAAATCACAGCTCATGAGGCGTTTAGCGTACTACAAGCTGAATCCAGGGTTGTTTCCTTTTATGGTATCGATAGTCTTTTCCACGACACGGACAGGCTGGTATTTCTTGAATTACAAACAATCACAGAAATGTCAAACCAACGGACGAGTTCACAATGACGCCCGGTATAAGCGAGCAGATCACGGAAAACGCTCGTCTCGTGATCGCAGTCATGCTCATCGCATCGGCCGTCATTGTCGCCGGGATCCCAATGGTCGAACGCTCGACTTCGCTTGATCAGTTCCAGACTGATGCTGACGAAGCTGACGCGCTCGATTACTCCGAGGGGAACTTCTCTGCGGGCACGACGAACACGACGTCTGCACAGATCATCGTCCAAGACGATGACGTCCTCGACAAGGAGACACTCGTTTCGATACTCGAATACGAGCAAACAGTACGGAACAACGAAACGGTCAACGGCACACTCGTCGAGAACGACTCCACGCGGAGCGTCGCGAATCTGATCGCAACTACGGCGTTCCGTGACGACCAAGCCGAGGAGCTTCGAACCCGTGAGCGCGAACTCTCCGAGACGGAATCGACGCTCGACGCTACCCTCGATTCGCTCGCTCATAACCCGAACGCCAGCATCCGACCGGCGTTCGAGGATGTCAACGCGAACACGTCGATAAATCTCACCGAGACGGAGTACGCGCTCTTTACGAACGCCGTCGAGGAGCGTCGCGCGGCGACTGATGAGAACGCGACTACCGACGGCCAAAACGGGACCGGAGACGGTGACGGGAACGTCACGCAACGTATACTGGCCGAAGAGTACGCGGCCCTCTCCGAGGACAAGCAGCGCCTGAGCAATCTCGACCCCTCTCTCAGTACTCAAATCGACGAACTCCGGTCGCTGAACGAGTCACAGGTCGATGGAATCGTTACCAACGTACTCACTGGAAACACGAGTCGATCGACACAGGCGCTCGCGTTCATGCCCGACTATTACGAGCGGGGATCAACCGAAGCCAACGCGACACTGCTCGTGGTGTCCCAGGAGACACCTGGTGGCTCGTTTGCGCCGGGTGACGCGCCCGACGAGATTGAGGACTCCCAAGTGGCCATGACAGACCTCGCACCGGACGACGACTCTATGTCTGTCCTGATTTACGGGGATGGCATCGTGTCCACGGAGATTATTGACTCAATGGTCGACAGCGTCCTGCTGGTCGGGCCGCTGGCCGTCGCGTTCGTCCTGCTCGTCCTCGTGGTCGTCTACAGGGACTTGCCCGACATCCTGCTCGGACTCCTCGGAATCGTCCTCGTCCTCGCGTGGACGTTCGGTGCAATGGGGTGGTTCGACATCGCGTTCAGCCAGCCGTTCATCGTCGTTCTCGTTCTTCTCACCGGGCTTTCCATCGACTACGGGCTCCACGTCGTGATGCGCTACCGCGAGGCCCGCGGGTCCAGTGAAACGGCACCCAGTCGCGCCATGGCCGTCGCACTCGGTAGTGTCGGTGTCGCGCTCGTTTACGTGACTACAACGACTGTCATCGGCTTCCTTTCAAACCTCACGAGTCCGCTGGCAGTCTTCCGTGAACTCGGGATCGTTAGCGCGATCGGGATCGTTGCCACACTACTCATCTTCGGCGTCTTCGTCCCTGCGCTGAAGGTCGAACTCGACGAGCTGCTCGAGAGCCGCGGTGTTGACCGTGTGAAACCGGCAGTCGGGACTGGGACCGGATTAATCAGTCGCCTCCTCGATACCGGTGCGACACTCGCAACGACGGCCCCATACGTCGTTATCATTGTCGCACTCCTCGTTAGTAGTGTGGGCGTTTACGGTGCGACGGGAATCAACGCCAGCTTCGAGCAGTCCGACTTCCTGGCGGAGGACCCCGACGACTGGCTGAAGAACTTACCCGGCCCGATTGCACCGGGAACGTACACGGCAGAAACGGCAATTGACACGCTCGACTCTGATTTTATTAGACAGGATACAACGACGACGATACTCGTCAGGGGTGACGTAGCCGACCCCGCAACGCTTGATCGCCTCAACTCGGCGCGGAAGAACGCCAGCAGCATGGATACGACGGAGACGTACATCGGTGGCGAGGCCGCGATCACTGATCCGATAACGGTGATGGATCGAGTCGCGGCGGAGAACGACTCGTTCAACGCGACGCTCGCGGCCGCCGATACCGATAACGATGGTGTCCCGGACGAAAACGTGGCCACCGTCTACGAAGAACTCTACCGAATCGCGCCCGAAGAGGCAGAGAATGTCATCTACCGTGATGACGGCGAGTACCGGGCGATTCGGATGGTTGTAATGGTCGACGGGAGTGCTGAAGACGAAACCGTCCGTGACCAGATGGGGTGGATCGCTGAGGACGTCGACGGCGAGGGCGTTTCAACGATCGCAACGGGGGACACCATCGTGAACCAGATCACGGCTGATCAGCTCGCGGAGACAGCCTTCATGAGTCTGGTGGTCGCGCTTGTGTCGGTACTCGTCGTCCTTACGGCCGCCTACCGGTTCACTGAGGGGAGCGCCTCACTCGGAGTCATAACGATCGTTCCTGTCGCGTTCACCCTGACATGGGTACTCGGAACGATGGCGCTGCTCGATATCCCGTTCAATATCGTCACTGGCATGATCACCGGACTTACCATCGGACTCGGAGTGGACTATAGTCTCCACATCAGCGAACGGTTTAACCAGGAACTCGAGGAGACGGAGACAGTCGCGGCGGCACTGCACGAGACTGTGAGTGGTACTGGCGGCGCACTGCTCTCGAGTGCAGTGACGACTGCCAGCGGATTTGCTGTGTTGCTCGTCGCGATACTTCCGTTCCTCCAGTCATTCGGCCTTATTACTGCGCTCACCATCGTCTTCGCCTTCCTTGCAAGCGTGTTCGTCCTTCCAAGTCTATTGGTCGTCTGGGCTCGGCTCGTGGGTCGCGGCGAGGGTACGGATACAGACTCGTGTGGTGCGGCGGCCGAGACCAACAGTGATGTCCCTAGGCGATAGACCAACCCGCCATCCGGTCTAAACAGTCCGCCCTGTGACGTTCCCGCTTTCGGCATTGTCAGATGTATGCTAGTTTGGTTTCGTCATGGACGAGATCACTGGTTGTCTTGTCACATCCATCGATCAGGAGGCCGAACGTATGATAAACCCCATCGAAGTGAAGTAGGCGGATATGTACCGATCAAATCACTTTCATAACCGGTGCATCATAACCCACCACGACTACCTCCGCTGGCCTTCAACGATGGACGCAACGGTTTACCATTGCCAGCGCGGGGTCGTTCGTCGCGTTCCTCCTTGTGCCCTCCGTCGACGCCAGCCAGCAAACCGCCGGTTGATCGGCCTGTTCGGTTTTGGTTGTCCGATGGTCTTCGGGATGAGGTACCTTCTTTTCCCTCTCTACGTCGGCCGAACGCTCGTTGACCATCGCCTCACGGAAAACGGACGTGAGGAGAAAATGCGCGATAGCGGGATTTGAACCACTCCCGATCCGCACATTCTGTCGCAAACGAACTCGCGAGCGAGTAGGATCGGAAACGAGATTTGAAATTACGGACGTCCCGGGGCGCGAGCGGAGCGAACGCGACCGTCTTCGAGCAGACTTCGACCGACTCGGCCCCGAACGGAGCCACCGGCGGTGACGAATCGCTAACTCTCGAGGTAGCCCAGCGACTCGAGGCGCGCTTCGACTTCGTCCTGCGCTTCCGCCTCGTAGTCGTCCGTTTCGGTTTCGGCTTCGACGGTGGCCAGGACCTCTTCAACGACGAACGTCACGTACTCGTCGGCCGAGTCGAAGTCGCTTCTGGGAACTCGAGATTCGATCCGCGAAACGAGTTCCGACGGGAGTGCGATCGATTCGTGGTCATCGCGGTCCAGCTCAACGGTCTGATTCGAAGCCATGACGCGACTATCGGCGCACGAGCTAGATAATTACCCGGCGTATAAACGGTTGAGGCTGCCGAATACGACACCGGCATTAATTATCGTGGCCGGATAGCCTCTCGACAGAATGGGCGATCAACGGAACGTTATCCTACTGACTGTCGACAGTCTTCGACTCGATTACTGTGGCTATGCGGACGACTCGTCGGGATCGATGCCGACCCTCGAGCGACTCGCCGACGAGGGACTCGCGTTCGAGAACGCGATCGCGACGGGGCCGGCGACCCACGAGTCGGCGACGACGTTCATGACGGGAGCGCACGCCGTCGAGCGATCGGGGAGCACGGAGTTCACCAAAGCACAGATGCGAACCCATATCCAGTCGCACCTCCGCTCGCAGCGGACGATAGCCGAGCGGCTGTCGGCGGCCGGGTACGACACGGCGGGGTTCACCGCGAATCCGTGGACCTCGAGTCACTTCGGCTTCGATGCCGGCTTCGACCACTTCCAGGACTTCATGGACGAGGACCTCTCGTCGGGGCTCATCGAGGGCGGGAAGCCGGATGACTCGATCCGCTACGCGCTCGTCCAGGCCCTCAACTGGTGGCAGGGCCAGGACATGTTCATGTCGTGGGAGACGTATTACGACGAGCTGTCGTCCTGGCTCGAGAGCGCCGACGAGCCCTACTTTATGTGGTCGTTCCTGGTCGATCCGCACCTCCCCTACATCCCGGGCGACGAGTATCGCTCGCGCTCGAGAGTGATGACGTATCTGGCGAATATATGGATGTACGCCGGCCGACCGGATTGGTTCGACGAGCGGTTCCGCGCGGCGCTTCTGGACGCATACGAGGATACGGTTCGACACACCGATGCGTTCCTTTCGCAGTTGCTCGACGATCTCGACGAGATGGACGAAGATCCATTGCTTGTGATCCATGCGGACCACGGCGAACTGTTCGGCGAACACGGCCGGTACGGCCACGGCGGGTACCCGCACGAAGAGCTCGCGCAGGTGCCACTGGTCGTCGCCAACGGGCCGACCGATACCGTGACGGAGCCGTTCTCCCTGCGCCGACTGCCCGAACTCGTCTCGACGCTGGCGGCGGGCGGCGACTACGAGGCGGTGACGGACCCCTGGGTGATCACGCGGAATCGGAATCCGACCACGTGCGTTCGCGGTGCGAACTGGAAGTACAGTAGGACACACACGGGTGAGGAGCGGCTTCGTTCGCTGCCGGAAGAAGAGCCACTGGAAAACGAGGAACTGCGCGCGATCGGCAGCCGACTGGTCGATGACTGGGAAGCCGCGAAATCCGAGCGCGAACGGATCGTCGGGGCCGTCGACGACCTCCCGATCGCCGACAAAGCGTAGGCGACCCCGTCCGACGGCACGAGTTAGCCGAGTGATAAAACGACAGACGCCGCTCAGACCGCCTCGACGCGCTGGAACAGCGCCGCGCCGATCGCGACCATCGCGGCCGACGAGACGACGAGCGCGCCGAGATCGAGCCAGACGGAAAACGACGAGGTGCCGACCAGCACCCCTCGCAGTCCGTCGACCCCGTAGGTCAACGGGTTCGCGTACGCCAGATACCGCACCGAACTCGGGAGCCCCTCGAGCGGGTACAGTGCCCCGGAGAGGAAGAAGAGCGGGAAGATGACAAACTGGACGATCAGGCCGAACCCCTCGCTGTCGCTGAACTGGGAGGCCAGCGCGATCCCGAAGCCGACGAACGTGATCGCGAGGAGCGCGAGGAAGACGGCCGCGATCGGGAGCGAGAGCAGGCTTACAGGTACGAACCCGAGCGGTATCGAGAGCCCGAGGATCAGGAGGGCCTGTACGAGCGCCGTCGTCGACCCGCCAGCGATCCGGCCGAGGACGATCGAGGTGCGACTCACGGGCGCGACGAGGATCTCCTTCAGGAAGCCGACATCCTGATCCGCCAGAATCGAGAGGCCGGCGAACGAGGCCCCGAACAGCATCGTGAAGCCGACGATTCCGGGCACGAGGTACTGCAGATAGTCGACGTCCTCGGGAAGGCCCGGGATCGCCGCACCCTGAAACCCGAATCCCATGAAGACCAGAAACAACAGCGGCATCGCCAGCGAGCCGACGATCCGCGACGGCGACCGGAGGAATCGCTTCGTATCGCGCAGCCAGAGCCCGTAGATCGCCTGCGGATCGACGAGTCTCATGGCCGATCCTCCGTGGAAACCGCGCTCGAGCGGTCGTCGCCGGACTCGAGTGCCGTCCCCGTCTGGTCACCGCTCGCCATCACGGTCTGATCTCCGGCTGCTCCGTTCCGGTCGCTGCCCGCCGCCGAGCGATCGGTCAGTTCGAGGAAGACGTTCTCGAGGGTCGGCTCGCGGAGATCAACCGACGAGATGCGGACGCCCGCGTCGTCGGCCAGTCGAACGAGGTCGGCGATCCGCGCGTCGCCGTCGTCGACTGTAACCCGGACGCCGTCGTTGCTCGCGGTGTACTCGCGGCTCCACGATTGTTCCTCGAGTCGGTCGAACAGCGCTGTCGGGTCGTCGTCGCTCGCGAACTCGAGGGCGACGACGTCGCCGCCGAGCGACGCTTTAAGCGCCGACGGCGAGTCCATCGCGACGATATCGCCGTTGTCGACGATCGCCACGCGGTCACAGAGGTGGTCGGCCTCCTCGATGTAGTGGGTCGTCAGAACGATCGAGACGCCGGCCTCCTCGTTCAGCCGTTGGATGTACTCCCAGGTGTCGCGGCGAGTGCGCGCGTCAAGGCCCACGGTCGGCTCGTCGAGGAAGAGGACGGCGGGTTCGTGCAGCAACCCGCGGGCGATCTCGAGGCGGCGCTTCATGCCGCCGGAGTAGGTACCGACGGGCTCGTCGCGCTCGGCGGAGAGTCCGACGAGTGCGAGCACCTCGTCGATTCGCTCTGCGCGTTCGGCTCGATTCTGACCGTACAGTCGCGAGTGAAACGCGAGGTTCTCCGCGCCGGTGAGCTCCTCGTCGAGGGCAGGTTCCTGGAAAACGATGCCGATACTGGATCGAACGGCCCCCCGTTCGGACCGGATATCGTGTCCGTTGACCGACGCCGTTCCGGAACTCGGTGGGAGGAGCGTCACGAGCATGTTGATCAGCGTGGACTTGCCCGCGCCGTTCGGCCCGAGCAGTCCGAACAGTTCGCCGCGCTCAACCGCGAACGACAGGTCGTCGACCGCGGTCACGCCGTCGAACTCCTTGGTGATACTGTCGACGTGGATCGCTTTCATGGCGGTATCGTTCTAGTACTGACTGGACGGTCAGTCAATAAACAGTCGTCGGTTGGGAGCACTGTCGGCTGAGCGGTCCCGCTATATCGGGGTGTCGGGATTCCGATCGCGGAGATCGACGATTGCGGCGAAGACGGCTCCGAGGACGACGCCGAACAGTGCGTGCCCGAGCAGGCTGCCGGCGGCGACCGACGAGAAGGTCTGCTCGCCGACGCCGAGCGTGGATACCCAGACGGGGAGGACGATCAGCGGGAGAATCGCCCAGACCGTGAGTCCGAAGACGAGTCCGGCTCCGATCAGCCGGATGATGATTCCGGTACGAGAGAGCACGTCGGTCTCGACGTCAGTCCGGAGCACTCCGAGGATCCAGGGTCGCGTGACGAGCAGGCCGAAGAGCACTCCGAGGACGACCCCGTGGGCGATATGGATCCCCCAGCCGAGGGGGCCGGCGGGCTCGAGGCCGTAGATCGCGGGGATGGCGGCCTCGAGGACGCCCGGCTCGAGGAGCACCATGACGATGCCAAAGGCGACTGCGCCGATCGCACCGCCGAGCGCGCCGCCGACGAACCAGCCGGTGGTGCCGCGCAGTCCGAACGCAGTCGTCGTGTCGGATTCGCCGCTCATCGTGGACAGGCTATCACGAACGGGTCCAAAAGTGTTCGTCACGGTCGGCGATGGGGACAGTCACCCGTCGCGGACCGTCCGAACCCGGACATTGTAGTGGATCGCCCGCCAAGCGATCCCGTGGAGTACGAACTGCTCGGCTGGCCGCCCGACGGCCCCAAACTCCGGCTCGATCACGAACGGTTCAGCTACGCCGGCAAGTTCGTCATGACGAACTCCGGCAAGGCGGTGGCTCGAGCCCCCGACGGCCGGATCGTCGCAGCGGTGGCGTTCAACGAGGATCGCACCGACGCGGACACGCTGTGGCTGCGCTACGTGACCGTCGACCGAGAGCTTCGGGGTGAGGGAATCGGTCCCCGACTCTGCGGGCTGGTCCGTGATCGCGCGGTCGAACGCGGCTACGACCGGCTTCGAATCGCCGTCAACAACCCCTACGCCTACGAGGCGCTCTACCGGACCGGTTTTTCCTATACCGGCGAGACGACCGGCATCGCCGAACTGATCCTCGAGTATTCGGAACCGACCGACGACTGGCACCCGGACGAGCGCGAGCGCTATCAGGCCGGTCTCGAGGAGTTTCGCGACCGAGATCTTTCAGACGACGAGCACGAGTTCCTCGAGGCGCGGCGTGACAGCGGGCCGCCCGCCCTCGAGTCTCACGACGGCGATAGTAGCCACTGAACGTCACTGCACACCTGATCGAACGACGCGAGCGCGGTTCGGAGCGAGCGCGGTTCGGAGCGAACGGAGTGAGCGAGAACCGCGGGAACGCGAACGGTGAGCGAAGCGAGCCGTGAGCAAACGAAGTGAGCGAGAACCGCGAACGAGAACCGCGGACTGTGCGATCGGTGTGTAAATCGTTTCAATTGGTACTATAACTGACGCACCAATCGTCACGCGAAGGTATCGACCACTGTCCCCGTGTCTGGACCGGACGTGTAGTAGTAGCCGTCGGCTTCGGAAAGGGTTCCCCAGTCCTGCCAGCTCCCCTCGTAGTTCCGGACGGTCTCCCACTCGAGTTGCTCCATAATAAACCAGCCGACGGAGCCGCGGACACCGGTCGAGCAGTACGATATCGCCTCCTCAGCCGGATCAAGACCGGCATCGTCCAGCCACAGCGTTTCGAGGTCCGCCGGCGAGCGAAGCCGGTCTCCGTTGTCGATGAGATTCTGCGTGAACTCGATATTTACTGCACCGGTTATATGGCCGCGTCGACTGACATCGTCGTTCCCGTGATCGCCGCGGTACTCCGCCGGCGACCGATTATCGACAAGTTGGACGTTCGCTCCGTCCTCGTCAACGGCAGCAGCGACGCGGTCGCGAGTCGCGATCACGTCCATCTCGAGTTCGGGATCGTAGCTCGCGGTGGTGGGTTCGGGGGTTCCGGTTTCGGTTTCGCCGTCGGCGGCCGTCCAGACCGAGAACCCGCCATCGAGCAAGGAGACGGTTCCGTCGTGACCGATCGCACGAAGCGTGTAGATCGCGTAGGTTTCCCACAGATTCGACCCTGCACCGTAGACGACCACGTCATCGGCGGGTGTTATGCCGGCGTCCGCGACGACGTCCGCGATCGCGTCCGGTGTGGCTTCGTATCCGTCCGTCGTTTCCTCGTAGTGCTGTTCCAGCATCGCCGTCTCCGGAAGTCGATGTGCGCCGGCGATATGCCCCTCGGTAAACGACGTATTATCCCGAATATCGAGAAGTTCGACGTCGCTGAGGTGCTCCTCGAGCCACATGCTATCGACGACTGCCTCGAACTCGTCGGCTGCCGGCGTCGCGTACAGGTCCGGATCCGCCTCGCCGTTCGCGCCGAGACAGCCCGCGATCGAGAGTCCGCTGGCGACTGCGCCAGTTCCCAGCAGCACTGTCCGTCGGTCGAGTCGGTGATTCGGATCCACGTGTCACTAGGTGAGTGGCTCTCGCTGTGCAAAAGCGTAGCGTCGCTCGGACCCTACTGCTCGAGGCCCGAGAGCCGTGGACGGAGACGGTCCACTCGCGTACATCGAGAAGGCAACGTTTCAAATCCCAGTCCGCCCAACTACCCCCAATGGGAAATGCTGCACTACGGGATATCGCCGTCATCGAGGAGATTCCCTTCGATGACATCGAAGGCGTCGTCGCCGTCGACGCGCATAACTGGCTCTACCGCTATCTGACCACGACGGTCAAGTGGACCAACAGCGCAAAATATACGACCGGCGACGGAACCGAGGTCGCCAACCTCGTCGGAATCGTCCAGGGACTCCCCAAGTTCTTCGAGAACGACGTGACGCCGGTGATGGTCTTCGACGGCGGCCCCTCCGAACTCAAAGACGACGAAATCGAATCCCGCCGCGAACAGCGGCGGAGCTACGAGGAGCAACTCGAGACGGCCCGCGAGGAGGGTGATGCGGTCGCCATCGCACAACTCGAGTCGCGAACCCAGCGGCTGACGCCGACGATTCAGGAGACTAGCCGGGAACTGCTGCGACTTCTCGACGTGCCGATCGTCGAAGCGCCGGCGGAGGGGGAAGCCCAGGCCGCCCACATGGTCAAGCGGGGCGACGCCGACTACGTCGGCTCGGAGGACTACGACGCCCTGCTCTTCGGCTCCCCACTCACTCTTCGCCAGCTGACGAGCAAGGGGGATCCCGAACTGATGGATCTCGAGGCCACCCTCGCACACCACGAGCTGACCCTCGAGCAGCTGATCGACGCGGCGATCCTTATCGGGACGGACTTCAACGAGGGCGTCTCCGGCATCGGCCCGAAAACGGCCATCTCGGCGATTACCGAACACGGCGACCTCTGGAGCGTGCTCGAGGCGCGGGGCGCACACATCGAGTACGGCGACCGCGTCCGGCAGCTGTTCCGCGACCCGAACGTGACCGACGACTACGAGTTCGACGCGGCCATCGATCCGGATCTCGAGGCGGCCCGCGAGTTCGTCTGCGAGGAGTGGGCGGTCGACGACGACGAGGTCGCCCGCGGCTTCGAGCGGATCGAGGAGAGCGTCACGCAGACGGGGTTAGACCGCTGGACGTGACGGATCCCGGACGGCCAGACGAGTCGACGGCGGATGTCTCTCGGACCGTCGTGTCCCGCTCATACGGACAACTGTCAGTCAGTTCCGGCGTACCTGTACGATGGGGCGCAGGTGCACTGCTGACTCAGTTACAGCAGACAATCTCACTCGTCCCGTAGCGTGTGTTCGTGAGACGGCGTCCCCTCACCCAATGGAGACACCTCGACGCGGCCGTTTCCGTCGACAGACACGTCACAGCCCCTGTACCGAAACTGTATTCGAAGTTCGGTCGGTCCCGAATCGACGAGAGAATCGAGCGCTTCCGGATCGACCGCTTCGTAAAGCGGCGGCGTCAGCTCTATCGGTGATTCATCGAACACGGTTGCGACCGCCGTGACGACGTCTTCGCTGGGCGAACTCCGTCCGTTGGACTGCTGGGGTGCTGGCGGCATTGGCCGCCTCTAGTCCGAGGAGGGGTTAAACGCTTTCGTATATTGTACAATTTACACCAGACTGGGGGCCTGCCGGCAACCGAGTCGTAAAGCGGCCCACCGTCGATGAAACGAACGAAAACTCAGCCGTCGGTCGTATACTTCTCCCCGAAGTGGTCGAACGACTGCCTGGCCGCTTCGACGATGACGCTCGTTTTCGTGATCTCGATGCCGAGTTCGTGTAACTCGTCGGTGACCGCTTCCGCGCGCTCTTGGGAGCGGGAAACGAGTTCGATATGCAGATCGTCTTCATCGGTCAGCAACCGTCTCACGCTGATGACGTTCTCGAGGTCGCTGACGGCCGTGACGATCTGCTCGTCGTTACCCTGAATCGACCCGACGAGGAGCATCCGTTGTTCGAACCCGGCTGTCTCGTAGTCTATTTCGGGTTCGTAGCCCGTGATAACCCCGTTTTCCTCGAGGTTCTTGATCCGCGCTGCGACGGTGCTCGCCGCGAGATCTACCCGCTCGCCGATCGATTCTGTCGTCGCATTGCGCGCGTCGTCCTGGAGGGCATGAAGGATCGCCATGTCGCCTCTGTCGAGATCGACCATCGGTGTCAGTACAAACACAGTATGGGGAACGGTCCATATAGGCTTTTTCGGCGATGGAAAACTGGCGTGACGCGTCTTCGGCGGTCGCTCCGACAGCGCGGGAACGGTTGTCAACGTGGAACGAACGGCCGGCGGAAAGCCGTCGGGTTTCAGAACAGATGCTTGTCTTCGTCGAGGAGTTTCGCGGGACCGCCGACGTTCCAGGTGGTCGTGGAGACGCCGCAGTCAGAGACCGCTTCCTCGACTTCTTCGGCGTACTCGTCGGTGGTGTTGACGTAGACGCTGGCACCGGTGTCGGTCGAGAAGTAGACGGGAATGTCCTCTTCTTCACGGAGTTCGCGCACTTTGTTGAAGACGGCGAGCGTGGCCGGCTGCCAGTAGACCCAGCCGGAGGGGCCGGTCATCGTGGTCGCCGCGAGCGAGAGCGAGTCGTGTTCGGCGAGTTCGAACGCGCCCTCGAAGTCGTTGTTTCGCAACGCGTCGCGCATCTCCGCGATCTGGCCGTGAATGTGGGCGTTGCGCGCCTGAAACATGTGACTGTCTGCGGCCTCGCGGTGGGCGTCCTCGGTCTCCTTGTGATAGGGGACGAGTCCGACGATGATCTTGAGGTTCTCGTGGAGATCGGACGGAATCCGCTTCGAGCGGCAGTCCTCGTCGTTCATCCCGGTGTAGAGCTGGGAGAACGCACCGGTGACCGCGCGCGCGGCCGACGCCGAGCCGACGCGGGCGATCGTCGAGATCTCCTGTTTGCTGGCGTCGAGTTCGGCGGCCTCTGCCAGCGCCATCGCCGCCGCCGCGAAGCCGGACGACGACGACCCGAGACCGACGTTCGAGGGGAAACTGTTCTCGCTCTCGAGGCGCACCGGATACACCGTATGGGCGGCGTCGGAGCGCGAGCGGGCCTTCTCGACGACGGCCTCGACTCGTTCGTACGCGCGGCCGTCGAGTTCCTCGCCGTCGACGACAAAGGTGTCCTCCTCGTAGTCCATCGAGAACTCGACGGTCGTTCGGGTGTGGCTGGGGGCCGTACAGACGCTGATGCTGTCGTGATACGGGAGCCGCTTGATATCGTCGCGCATCCCGTGGTACTTGACCAGCCCCTGAATGGGGTGGGCCATCGCCGTGGCTTTCATACCCAGATAGGTGGCTGAAGGCCGCTTAAAGTTCACGGCATCCTATCGATTCCACAGGTCTGGGATGGCGGCGGCGCATTCACCGGTTTGTCGGATATCCACCGTGGGCGGGGTATCCGATTCGTGGCTGCACACACGACCGCACGACGGGAGCGCGGTTCGGAGCGAACGGAGTGAGCGAGAACCGCGGGAATGCGAACGGCGAGCGAAGCGAGCCGTGAGCAAACGGAGCGAGCGAGAACCGCGGACTGTGCGATCGGCGTATGAATCGTTTCAGTGAATAGTAGCCACTGCAAGTCAATACACATTGATCGGACAGCTATCGTGCGATCAGGTGTGTAAATAGTTGCAGTTGTTACTATACTATGCCACGGTGCGCTGGCGAACGATACTACGCGTCGGTCTCGAGTTTCGTGTCGACCTCCGTCTCTTCTTCGAGCGTCTCGAGTCGCTGCTCGAGCGATGCGATATCGTCCCGCAGGTCGATCTGTAGCCGTTCGAGATCGGCCTCGAGTTCCGACGTGACCGCGTCAAAGGCGGTCGCGACCGTTTGCTCGAGGGTCTCGAGATCGTCCGCGAGCGCGTCCAACTGGGCGGCATCGGTGTCGGTGCCGGTGTCGGCATACGCGTCCGTAACGGAATCACGGACAGCGGTGAGCTCCGATCGGAGCCCCCTCGTCTCGGATTCGAGGGCCGTCAATCGGTCGTCGAATCCCTGCAACCGACGCGCGAGGGAATCGAGCCGCGGTTCGAGGTCGTTCTCGATCGCGGTCCGCAACTCCGCGTTGACCGCCGCGCGGTCGTCGACGTCCGCCCGCAGCGTCTCGAGATCGTCCTCGATATCCGCGACTCGGTCCGCACTGGCCGTTCGCTCCAGGTCGAGCGCCCGACGGAGCGTCGCCGCGTTCGGTCCGTCGTCGGCCTCGAGTTCTGCGAGCAATACGTCGAGAAGGCCGGTAGCCCGCCCCTCCACTGTCCGATCGAACCGCGCACGAGTGTCATCATCCCCTGTCATTATCGAAATTCGACCCCGGTCGAACTCCCTTCATACTAGTATACCGACGCATGATAATAATGTCCCTTCAGTAACTCCCCAGACGTATCCAATTCGCGCGTCTCTGCTCGGCACCGGTACCGACGGCCATCGAAATCGAGAGTGCTGACGGATCACCGCGGCGCGGACGGACCGCCTCGAACCGAACGGCTCAAATGCGCGCTCTCGCAACGGTTTCAGCATGGGAACACCCCTCGAGACCCGCGCCGACCAGGCCGAGGCGATCGTCGACCGCCTCGAGGACGCCTATCCGGACTCGACGATTTCGCTGCGATACGCGAATCGCCTGGAGCTGCTGATCGCGGTGATCCTCTCGGCGCAGTGCACGGACGAGCGGGTGAACGAGGAGACGAAACACCTCTTCGAGAAATACGACGGGGCCGAAGACTACGCGAACGCAGACCAGGAGGAACTCGCGGAAGATCTGAACTCGATCACCTACTACAACAGCAAGGCCGAATACATCCGCACCTCCTGCGAGACGATCCTCGAGGAACACGACGGCGAGGTGCCGGACACGATGGATGAGCTGACCGAGCTCTCGGGCGTAGGTCGGAAGACGGCGAACGTCGTCCTCCAGCACGCTCACGACATCGTCGAGGGAATCGTCGTTGACACGCACGTCCAGCGACTCTCGCGGCGGCTGGGACTCACCGAAGAGGAACGGCCCGAACGGATCGAGACCGACCTGATGGAGATCGTCCCCGAGGACGACTGGCAGCAGTTCACGCACCTCTGTATCGATCACGGGCGGGCGACCTGTACGGCTCGGAACCCCGACTGTGCCGACTGCGTACTGGCGGATATCTGCCCCTCGGAGAAGGGCGACGGCGAGATTGACCTCGCCTCCGGGGAGCCCTGGTAACCGTCCGAGATGGTGATATAACCGACATGCCGACTGTCGCAAGCCTAATTCCTTTTCAGCGACCGCCGGTATCCCCATCCGGGATCACTATGTCCGACAACACTGACGAGCGCGAGAACACCGGCACGGACGAACACGGGCGGGACGTGCAACTCGAGCACGAGGAAACGGATCCTGAGGAAGCGCGGGACGAGGAAGAACTCACCGAGGAAGAGAAGGAAGCCCGCGAGCGACAGGACGAGGAGCAGCGCCGGCAGGACATCGAACACAAGTCCGACGACCGAGTCGACGACGCCCTCGAGAACGCGAACCCGGATCACCACCGGGACGAGGAGCCGTACAATAGCTGAACGAAGCTCGAGTCGAAGCGATCCGGGTTCCGCCCGCTGACAACCGCAGACAACTGTCCCGCGGACAACTGCCGATACCGGCGCTTTCGCCCTCGATGCTGCCGATTCCTCGACTTAGCCCTCGAGCCGATCGTCCGGAACGACCAGCGTCGGGAGCGTTCCGGCGAGGGAGACGACGACCCGCGAGTCGACGGAGACCGTGCCGACCGCTCGGCCGTCGACGACGAGGGTGACGTCGCTCTCCTCGCGTTCGACCGTGAACACGAGGTCGTCGTTCGGGAGTACCCACCGACGGGTCTGCGTGACGAAGGGGCCGATCGGTGCGACCGCGGCCGCGTCGACGCCCGCCGAGAGGGACGGCGCGTCGACCGCGCTCGCATAGCCGTGGCTTCCCGCCGGCGTCGCCGCGACGACCCCGTCGGCGCGAAAGGTCGCGACCGATGCGTCCCGGCTTCGGACGCCGTACTCGGAGATCCGCGCCGGTTCGTCGGTGACCAGCGTCACGTCGAACAGCGCGCGCTCTCCGCCGCCGATATCGTACCGATCGGTCCCCGATTCCGTTCGATCGGTCTCCGGTTCGGTCCCGGATTCCGTTTCAGGTCTCGATCTCGGCTCGAGGGTGACGCCGAAAACTGGGCGAGAACGGTGAACGGCGCGTCCCTCGAGCATCGCCATGACCGCGTCCGGAACGCGGTCGCGGTCGACCGTCTCCATTCCTGTGACGGGGCCGACCGGGAGAACGGGCGTTTCGACGCCGGTGCGAGCGACCGCCGACAATGCCGCTTCGTCGACCGTCACGAGCACCGACGGCTCCGCCGCGAGAACGGCATCGAGGCCGCCGGTGACGATGGTCGCGTCCGCATCGGCGAGCACCGACTCAAGTTCCTCGACGGTCTCTCTGGCATCGCTCGGATCCGCTTCGCGGTCGACGACGCCGACAACGGGTGAATCGCCCGCACTCCACGCGGCATCCATGACCGGCAGTTCACGCGGCCCGCTCAAAAGCGTACGGTTGTCGGTCGCCGACCGCGTTCCGGCGGTCGATTGGAGTCGGCGGCGATGGCCACATCGCAGCGAAAAGCGTTCACGGGCCGATGGCACAGTCCGCGGTCCTCGCTCGCGGTGTTCGCTCACCGTTCGCATCCCCCTGATTCTCGCTCACGGTGGTCGCTCACGGCTCGCTTCGCTCACCGTTCGCATTCCCGCGGTTCTCGCTCAGTGAGCGAGAACCGCGCATCCCTCGTTCGATCGGGCGTACGCTGCCGGTCAATTGCTTCCAGACTCGTCGTACGGCCAGTCGCCGGTGATCCGCATCCCTTCGGCGAGGTCCTGTGATTCGAGGTCGGTCGCGATCGCGTCTGGATCCCGGTGGTCGATCGTCACGTCCTCGCGAGCGAGTGCGACGACGTACTCGGTCAGGAGGATCGCCTGTTCGGACAGGGTCCGGGGCTCGAGTTTCTCGATCGTATCGGCGAAGGTGTGACCCCAGCCCCGCCCCGCACCGTCCGACATTGATTTGACGTGACAGCCGGGCACGCCCCACGTGACGAACGACCAGTGATCGCTGTGGGGGCCGAGTTTCGGCACGGTGCCGATCGGCTGATCGTACCGGTCCGCGACGTCGTTCGCCACGTCCCGGAGTGCGTCGAATCCGTGGGTAACGATCGAGAGCGTCCGATCGCGGACGACGCCGTCGTTGTTGACCACTGCTTTGATCGACTCGTGATCGATCCGCTCGGCGGCCCGCGTGGAACCGACCAGTCCGACCTCCTCCGCGCCGAAGGCGACGAACTCAACACGGGTCTCGAGTTCCGCCTCGCGATCCGCGAGGGCGTTCGCGATCTCGACGATCATCGCGGTTCCCGCCCCGTTGTCCATCGCTCCCTCAGAGATGTCGTGAGCGTCGACGTGGCTCGTCACGAGGACGCGCTCGGCGGTGTCGGGACCGAGTTCGGCGCGGACGTTCTGGCTCTCCGCGGGGTGGATATCGGCTTCGACGGAGAGCGTGATCGACTCGCCGTCGAACCGGCGGGCCAGCCGCGACCCGGCCTCGCTCGAGACGCCGACGGCCGGTATCTCGCCGACGGGTTCCTCGTCCGTTCCCACGCTACCGGTCGGGGGAAGACAGCCCTCGACGTGATTTCGGTAGACGAACCCCACCGCGCCGTTCTCGACGGCGTGATAGTACTTCTCCCGGCGGTGGAGATGCCGATCGTAGTAGTCGGGCACGTCGCTACGGACCATGACGACGGCGTCCTCGACGTCGCTCTCCTTGAAGTCCGCGGGGAGGCCGTAACCGAGATCGATCAGCGGCGCGACGACGCGGTCGGACGGACTGCGCGGCAGCGCGATGCAGTCCTGCGTGGTGTCGCCGGCCGTGATCGCGCTGTCGCCTCGGGTCCAGCCCTGAATCTCGAACGGCTCGAGTCGGACGTCTCGCGCGCCGACGTCGGCTAGCGCGTCCCGCGTCAGTTCGGCGGCTTCGCGTTCGCCCTCGCTGCCGGCCATGCGATTCCCCACGTCGACGAGGGCCTCGAGGTGGTCCCAGCCGACGTCGCTCTCGAAGACGGAGCCGATCCAGGCGGTCATGACTGGAACGTGGACCGATGGACTGGTAACTGTACCGCTCGATCGCGACGGATACCGGGAACTGTCCGACGGTTTTCAACAGTTGGTGACACGACAAACTGCGAATCTTTTTCACGCCGCTCCCTCTCGGACTCGATATGCGGGAGACGCTAGCCGACTGGCGGCCGGCCATCGACGAAGCGATCGCCGACCTGGTTCCGCGCGAGATCGACGCCGACTACCTCGAATCGTTCTTCGGGTCCCCGACGTACGAGTACGATCCCCACGGCATCCAGCGCGCGCTAGCGACGCCGCTGTGGGATCTGCTCGACCGCGGCGGTAAACGGTGGCGTGCGATACTCTTCCTCGTCTTCGTCGAGGGGTTCGGCGAGGATCCGGCCGAGTATCTGCCCTACGCCTGCATTCCGGAGATCCTGCACAACGGGACGATCATCGTCGACGACGTCGAGGACGGGGCCACGATTCGACGCGGCGAACAGGCGCTTCACCGCCTCTACGGCCGTGATATCGCGCTCAACGCCGGCAACGCGATGTACTTCCTGCCGTTGAAGGTCATCAGCCGGAATCCGGCCGACCTCCCGGCCGATCGGCGACTGGCCGCCTACGAGATGCTGATGGACGAACTCAATCGCACCCACCTCGGCCAGGGGATGGACATCTGCTGGCACAACGAACGCGATGTCCGGATCAACACGGCACAGTATCTGGAGATGTGCGCGTGCAAGACCGGCTGTCTCGGCCGGATCGTGGCTCGCCTCGCCGCGATTATCACCGACCAGCCCGACGACATCGAGGCAGCGATCGCCGAGTACGCCGAACTGACCGCGGTCGCCTTCCAGATCGGCGACGACATTCTCGACGTCGAAAATTCGCTGGGACGGGCCGGCGAGTTCGGCAAGGAGTTCGGCAACGACATCCGCGAGGGGAAGAAGACCCTCATGGTCATCCACGCCATCGAGGCAAGCGAGCCGGAGCGCGCCCGACGGCTGCAGGCGATCCTCGAGGCCGACGACAATACCGACGAGGAGATCCTCGAGGCTCTGGAACTCTTCGAGGCCGCCGGCAGTATCGAGTACGCCCGCGAGCGCGCGCTCGAGTTGGCCGCCGATGCGCGCGCGGCGATCGACGGTGTGGACTTCGACGCGGAGACCACTCGGAAGCTCGAGGAGTTCACGGAGTTCGTCATCGAGCGCGACGAGTAGTCGCCCCGCGGGACTCGAACGATTCGTTCGCGCGGTCGCGGCGGGCGATAATTTGATTCTTCGAGTCGAGACGCGAGACAGTCACGAACGATGAACAGTAGGGCCAGATACTACAGTCTCGGTGTGGAACCCCGGGTATGGCCGACCACTCGAGGCGGGGCGAGACAGATCGCACGGACGCCGCGAGACCGTGGCCGATCCTCGTGGCCCTCGGACTCGTCGGCTCGGAGGTCGGCATCGTCGTCGATCTCGTCCCGATCGCCGTCGGCGGACTCGTCGTCTTCGCCGCGAGCGTCGCCGGCATCCTCGCGGACGCCAACTACGTGGACCGACCGCTCGCGTTCGCGGCCACGTTCGGCGCGGCGTTCGTCGTCGTCGGCGCGGTACTGGCCGCCCACGGCACCGGAACCCTGCCGATCGCCCCGCTCGAGCCCCTCACCGGTCTGGCGAGTCGCGGCGCGGCGCTCGTCGTCGCCGGCGTGGTAACGATCGGCGGGGCCGGCCTCGTGCGGTCCCGCCGAACCGAGCGCGGCCAGAGCCGGGGAATCGAATCGTGAATCGAAACCGTTCACCGAACGACTCGCTCGAGACACCACGAATCTAACAGCTACCGATGAGCCGACCTGCCTTCGACGCGGAAGTAGCGCTCGACCTCGCAGTCAACACGGTCCCCTTCCTGATCATGGCGTTCTTCGTCGCGGTCTTCGCGGTGTTCAACCCGTGGGGGTTCGATCCGCTCCAGTCGACGATTCAGTTCGCCGTTCTGCTGTCGACGATGGGAACGCTCGCGTTCGTGACCTACCTCGCGGCTCGAGTGATCGAAACTGACGACCGGACGCGATACGACACCGGCGAGCCCTGATTGCGGCCGAGAGTCGACCGTGGTCGCGGTCAGTTGATGATGAGCACGAACCCGGTCACCGCCATCATACCCGAAATTCCGACCAAGAGGAGCAAGAACAGTTCCTTTTCGGAGAGCCGGCGCTGCGGTGTCGGTCGATCGGACTCGGCCTTATCGGAGCTCATAGACGACCACTATCGGCAAGATACACGACAGACGGGCAAGAGCGTTTCCCAGCTTTGGTCAGCAGACGAGGAAGCGACCGGTGCCCTTGGGGAGCTACCGGGGCCATGCGGGGGTGTCACCGGTTCCATGCGGAGGTGCCACCGACCGAGACTCGGGCACGGAGTGAGTCGAGGTCCGCGCTGGCCGAAACGATGGAAGAACACACCGGGCGGTATCACCACTGCAGACGCGGTCTCCCTTGAAAACTACTGCGAGATCGTCGACGGCTCCCGATCGGTCCGCGCCCCAGAGCGGGGGGTGACGCAGTTTGAGCACCGAGCGGGACCGTCGATCCGATCGAACAGCCGTTCACCGCAATCAGGACAGTTTCCATCAGGATATCGAACCATACACCAATAAGACAAGAAAGGGGCTATATGTTTTGCGGCTCTGCCCCGTCGATAGGAGACACCGGAGAATACGCGTCTTGTGTCATCGACAGACTCCGTTTCAAATTTGTTAGTTGAAACGATAGTGTGTCCGTTCCATCAGTATCCGTCCGAGCGTGGGTTCGATCGTCGACCGGCCATCACCACAGCACAAACTCCACCATCCGGGACGATGTATCGGGAGCCGTGACCGACGATCGAACGATCGCCGGCAGGGAAGCCGTCGCCAGCCTCGGCCTCGCACTGGTCATCGCGACCGCCGCCTTCGGGGCGCTGCTCGGTGCGACCCTCCCCGACTACACCGGGCTCGAGACGATCACTATCGGGACGGTCGCGGTGGCCGTCTCGCCGCTCTCACTCGCCGCCTACGGTGCCGTCGCCGTCAGTCTTCTGCTGGTATCGCTCGGGGTCGTCGTCGGCATCCTCTCTCAGTTCGACGACGACGCCGTGTAGTCGTCGTCCCAGCCATTCCCCCGCTACCGGAATCGGTCCGTCAGACCGTCTCAGGCCAGCCCGATGTTCTCGCTGTACGCGCCGTACTGGTCCTCGAAAACCGCCATGATCTCGCCCATCGTCGCGTAGGCTTTCACCGCGTCGACGATGTACGGCATCGCGTTCTCACCGCGTTCGCTGGCCTCGCGCAGGGCCTCGAGCGCGTCCGCGACCGCCGCGTCGTCCCGGTCAGATTTCACGTCCTCGAGGCGGCCGAGCTGGCGTTCGGCCGTGGTCTCGTCGATCTGGAGGATGTCGGGACTGGTGTCCTCCTCGAGCGTGTACTCGTTGACGCCGACGACGACCTCCTCGCCGCGCTCGACGCGCTCCTGATACTCGTAGGAGGCGTCCTGAATCTCCCGGAGGAAGTAACCGTCCTCGATCCCCGTCAGGATGCCGTCGCGGACCGAGCCGTCGCCCATCGCCCGGATCTCCTCGATGTAGCGCATCGTCCGCTCTTCGATCTCGTTCGTGAGCGTCTCGACGGCGAAGGAGCCGCCCATCGGGTCGACGATGTCCGCCGCGCCGGACTCCTCGGCGATGATCTGTTGGGTTCGCAGCGCGACGCGGACCGCGTCCTCGCCCGGGAGCGCGAGCGCCTCGTCGAAGCTATTGGTGTGGAGCGACTGGGTACCCCCGAGGACGCCGGCCAGTGCCTGCATCGTCACTCGGGCGACGTTGTTCAGCGGCTGCTGGGCCGTCAGCGACTGGCCCGCCGTCTGGGTGTGGAACTTGAGCCGCTTTGACTCGTCGGCCTCGGCGTCGTACCACTCGTCCATCACCCGCGCGTAGATTCGCCGGGCCGCCCGGAACTTCGCGATCTCCTCGAAGAAGGAGTTGTGACAGTTAAAGAAAAAGGACAGTCGCGGCGCGAACTCGTCGATGTCGAGCCCGCGCTCGAGCGCATCCTCGGCGTAGCCGAAGCCGTCCGCGAGGGTGAAGGCGAGTTCCTGAACCGCCGTCGAGCCCGCCTCGCGGATGTGATAGCCCGACACCGAAATCGGGTGGAATTTCGGCGTCTCCCGCGTGCTGAACTCGAGGACGTCCGTCACGAGATCGAGCGACGGCTCCGGCGGAATCACCCACTCCTTCTGGGCGATGAACTCCTTGAACATGTCGTTCTGGAGGGTCCCGCGAAGCTCCGCGCGGGGAACGTCCCGCTGATCAGCCAGCGCGACGTACATCGCGTAGATCACCGGCGCGGAGGGGTTGATCGTAAAGGACGTGGAGATGTCCGCGAGGTCGATCCCGTCGAAGAGGATCTCCATGTCCCGGAGCGTGTCGACGGCGACCCCCTCCCGACCGATCTCGCCCTCGCTCATGGGGTCGTCCGAATCGAGTCCCATCAGCGACGGCATGTCGAACGCCACCGAGAGACCGGTCTGGCCCTCGTCGATCAGGTAGTGAAAGCGCTCGTTGGTCTCCTCGGCGGTGCCGAATCCGGCGAACTGGCGCATCGTCCACGTCCGCCCGCGGTACATCGTCGGGTACGGGCCTCGAGTGTAGGGTTCCTCGCCCGGGAACCCCAGATCCTCGAGATAGTCGAGTTCCGAGACGTCTTCGGGGGTATAGAGCCGATCCACCTCGTGGTTCGAAACCGTCGCGAACCGGTCCTTCCGCTCGCCGTGGCGCTCGAGAACCGGATCGAGCGACTCCGTTTCCCATCGTCGGCCTTCCTCGCGGATCTCCTCGAGATCCTCGTCGTCGTACATGATCGTAATATTTGCCGACGGCGCAATGAAGGTTCGGGAAGGACGGATCGGCGTGCGAAACGAATCGAAGAGAGAAACGGGTCGGTGGGAGAGACGGCCAGTGTTCGGGGACCGCCACGAGTCGATTTGACGGGAGAAGGGGCCGATCGTCAGACGACCGCTGGCTCCGACCGGCAGCGTCCGACGAGTGTAAGACACCGTCGCGAACGGCGGGCTACCGACGGCGTTACTCCGTTTCCCTGCCGTCACCGCCCTCGGACTGCAGCCGCTTCGTCGTCTGAACCAGCGGATGGCGGGCATAGTCGACGACATCGATGTCGTCGATCCGCTCGAGGCCCTCCTTTTCGGCCGTGCGTGCCATCCCCAGATCGATTTCGGTGTCGACGACGATAACGTAGGCGTCCATCTCGTCGATTCCAAGCCGGTCAGCCGCGAGCACGCGGTGGTGGCCGTCCGCCAGCAGGAGGGTGCCGTCGTTGTCGATAACGACCAGCGGCTCGGCCAGCCCCCGCTCGAGTTCGTAGCGTCTGCCCTCGAGTTCGTCGGCGTAGACCCGTCCCTGCGTGGGCGTCAGGTCCGAGAGCGGAACGGTCCGACGCTCCTCCGCCAAGTCGATCTCGTGGATCTGCTCGAGGGTTCGCATCAGCTTGCCGACCTTCTCGGGGGTCGCGCGCTCGATCTGACTGCGGATGACATCCGCGTTGGAGATGATTCCCACCAGATTGCCCGCGTCGTCGACGACGGGGAGTTTCTGGATGCCCGAGCGGAGGATGACTCGAGCAGCGTCATTGATCTTCATGTCGGGGTGGGCGACCAGCAGATCGGTCGCCATAACCTTGAAGATCAGGTCGTCGTCCCCGGCGAGCAGCAGGTCGCGAGCGCTGATGAAGCCCTCGACGCGACGTCGCTCGCAGACCGGAAAGCCGCTGTGCTCCTCGCTCTCGGCGATCCGCGTCGCGACCTCGCTGACGGTCTCGTCCGGCGACACCGTCGCCACGTCGCGCGTCATATACTCTTTGACCTTGGGTTTCGTCCGGTCCGACACGACATCCATACACGGAGACACGAGAGCCGCGCGCAAAAGTACTGGTACTGACGCCGCCCGCCGAATTTCTACTCTCGGCCCTCGACACCGCTCACGCCGACTCGCCGCCTTCCGGCTCGCCTCGCTGGGTGAACAGCCACTCGCTTGTCTGCGTGTAGGCGCCCACCGGGACCCCGGGTCGCGTCTGGATCGCCTCGAAGAACCGGTTCGTGATCACCTCCTCGACCACGCTGACGATCGATTCGACCTCCACTTCGTGGTCGGCGCTGCCCAGAATCCCGATCTCGAGTTGCGCGCCGGCCATGTCCGCGTGGCCGCCGGCGCTGCCGATCCGATCGAACCCGTCCCGGAGCGTTTCGCCGAGGTCGACGTCGGCGGCTCGCGAGCGGGCCGACAGGAACACCATCTCGTCGTCGAACCCGAACACGAGCGTCGTCTCGACGCCTTCCATCGCGAGCAGCTGATCGGCCGCCTGAGGTAACGCGTCCCGATCCCCGATCCGCCCGACGCTGGCGACGGCCACCGAATCGCGCTGGACGCGGTTCTTGATCGCCCGCGCGATCGTCTCGAGGGTTTCGCCCTCGAGCGAGGGCTGTTCAATCTGGCGCAGGATCGACGTATCGACGTGGGGAGACAGGGTGGAGGCGGCCCTGAAGTCGGCGGGCGAGACTTGCCGCGTGAAATCGTTCGTGTCGACTCGGATGCCGTACAACAGCGCCGTCGCCGTCGAGGGGTCGAACGCGAGATCGAAGCGATCGACGTACTCCGTCAGGACGGTGCTGGTCGCACCCGCACCCTCTCGGAGGTCGACGAACTCGCCGGGGACCGGCCCGCGCGGCGGATGGTGGTCAATGACGATATCGACGTGGAGGTCCGTCGGAAGCTGATCGTTGACGCCGGGACGGGAGTGATCGACCAGCGCGAACGCCGAATACTCCGCGAGGGAGTCGTCGGGAGCCATGTTTCGCAGATCCAACTCGAGCAAGTTGACCATGGCCCGGTTCTCCTGGTGGGAGATGTCGCCGAAGTAGCAGGCGTCGGCAGTGACGCCGACGGACTCGGCGACGCCGACGAGCGCGACCGCGCTCGCGATCGCGTCCGGGTCCGGATTGTCGTGGGCCACGACCGCCAGCCGACCGTCGATCCGCCCCAATTGCTCCCGGAGTTCGATCGCCGCTTCGGCGGACGGGCTCGCCGTCCCGTCGACCGCGCGGTCGGCCATCGCGTCCGTGGGATCGATGATCCGATCCGCGCGGGCCGCAAACCAGTCGCGGTCGGCGGCCGTCGCGTTACCGCCCAGATAGGCCACGATCATGGTATCGGGAAATCGCTCGCGCGCGGCCTCGAGCGCGGCCCGATTGACGTCGGTTCGGTCGCTCCCAACGAAGATCACGTCCGGCGTGTCGACGTTCGCGATAGTGTCGGGATCGGCCGGATCCGCGCTCCGAGACGGTACGCTCTCGTCGCGCAACGTCTCGACGACGCTCTCGTCGTTGGTGATGACGAGCATGCGGCCGTCGCGCTCGGCGACCTGATCGGTCACCTGACGGCAGACGGTTCCGCAGCCGAGCACGAGCCGAAAAACCATTTGCCGCGGCTTGCAACCCCGAGGGCTAAAAGCTACCGGGTCTCCCGTCGGGCGACTACGCGATGACCGCGGCCGCCGCCTCGGTCGCAGCGTCGGCGATCGGGTCGAACGCCGGCAGGATGAGAACTGTGATCACTGCGGCGACGATGATCGCCGCGTAGAGCCCGGTCGGCTGGGCGAGTCGATCCCGATCGACGATCGGGTCCTCGATCCAGAGCACCTTGACCAGCCGCGAGTAGTAGTACAGCGAGAGCGCGCTGTTGACGACGAGCGCAGCGGCGACGAGGAGCAGTGCCGTGTTGTCCGCGGCCGCCTCGATCGTCGCGGTGTACAGGAGGTACTTGCTCCAGAAGCCGCCGAACAGCGGGATGCCCGCGAGGCTGAACATGAAGACCGCCATCGCGGCGCAGGCGAACGGCGCCTGTTTCGCGAGGCCGCTGTAGTCCTCGAAGGTGCGGCCGACGCCCCAGTACTCCGCCAAGCCGACGAACAGGAACGCCCCCGTGTTCATGAAGCCATAGACCAGCAGGTGCATCATGGCCGCGCCCATGACTCGTTCGCCGGCCCCGGTCGAGAGGGCCGCCAATCCGATCAGCACGTAGCCGGCGTGACCGATCGAGGAGTAGGCGAGCATCCGCTTGACGTTCTCCTGGGTCGCCGCCGCGAAGTTTCCGACCGTCATCGTGACGATCGCGAGGATAACGAACGCCCACGTCCAGTCGACGCCGATGACGGCGGTCGTCGCCTCGAGCGGGAACGCCGTCGTGAACACGCGGAAGGCGAGCACGAAGCCGGCGGCCTTCGAGGCCGAGGAAAGGAACGCCGAGATCGGTGCTGGCGCGCCCTCGTAGGCTTCGGGTGCCCAGAAGTGGAAGGGAACGCTCGCGGTCTTGAACGCGATCCCGCCGATCAGCATGAGGATACCCAGTCCGAGCAGGCCGCCCATCTCGCCGGCATCACCGAGGTTGGCCGCGATCGCCTCGAGTTGCAGCGAGCCGGTCGCGCCGTAGACCAGCGAGACGCCGTAGACGAAGATCGCCGACGAGAGCGCCCCGATCAGGAAGTACTTCAGGCCCGCTTCGATGCTGCCGCGGTTGTCCTTCAAGATCGCGACGAGCGCGTACGACGGCAGGCTCGTCAGCTCGAGCGCGATGAAGATCGTCACGAGACTGTTCGACGCGGCCATCATCGACATCCCGGTCGCCGCGAGGATGATCAGCGAGTAGTACTCGGCCTGATAGGTGTGATCTCGCAGGTAATCGTAGCTCGCCACCGTGACGAGGGCGGTGACGACCGCGATGATAATCATGAAGTACAGCGCCAGCTGATCGACGACGAACTGGCCGTCCATGATATCGATGACGCCGTAGTTGTCGATCCCGGTCGCCCCGACGCCGGCGGCGGTGAACCAGACGGCGACGGCCAGCGACGACAGCGAGCCGGCGACGGCGGTGCCGGCGAGCAGCGTCCGGTTCGTCGAGCGCGGGTTGATGCTGTCGAACAGGAACAAGACGAGCGCCGTCCCCGCCAGGATCAGTGCCGGTGCGAGCGCGGTCCACTCGGGAAGTTCGAGGACCGCCATCAGAGATCACCTCCCTGGACGATCGGATCGATTGCGTCGGTTATCATATCGAAGATCAGGTCGGGGGCCACGCCGAGGGCGATGATGAGTCCCAGCAGGACGACCATCGACGCGACGTCGTGGACCGGTGCGCGGCCGACCTCGTAGTCGGTCTCGAGTTGATACGGGCCGAACACCGTCCGCTGGAGCGCGAATAGCAGGTAGCCCGCGACGAGGACGATGCCGAACATCGCGAGCGACGTGAAAACGGCCGAGTACTCGAGCAGTTCGGAGCCGAAAGAGCCGAAGAAGATGAAGTATTCCGCGGCGAAGCCGCTCATCAGCGGCAATCCCATGTAGCCGAAGGCACCGGCGATGAGGATGCCGACCGCGATCGGCATCCGGTCGGCCATCCCGGACATGTCGGTGACCATGCGAGTGTGTGTCGCATTGTAGATGACGCCGACGGCCATGAACATCAGCCCGGAGATCAGGCCGTGGGAGACCATCTGGAACGTCGCCCCGCCGACCCCGAACTGGGTGTACGCGACCAGGCCGAGGATGACGTAGCCCATCGACGAGACGGAGGAGTAGGCGACGATCCGCTTCAGGTCCGTCTGGGCCAGTGCGAGCATCGCGCCGTAGATGACGCTGATCACGGCGATCGCAGCGATCGGGACCGCGTAGATCTCGACTTGCTCCGGGAACATCGTGAAGTTGAATCGGAGCAGGGCGTAGGTTCCCATCTTCAGCAGAACGCCAGCCAGCAGTATCGAGGCCGGTGTCGGCGCTTCCACGTGGGCGTCGGGCAGCCACGTGTGGAACGGCACGATCGGAACTTTCACCGCGAAACCGAGGAACATCGCGACGAAGACGACCGAGGCGAGCGCCGTCCCGCCGAGGCCGAAGAGCCCCTCGGGACCGCCCTCGAGCATCGCCGTCGCGATTTCGGGCAGCGCGAAGGAGGTGACCGAGTCACCGAGCCCGAAGACGAGCGCGATGAACGCACCGAACATCACCAGCGACGCCACGTTCGTGTAGACGAAGAACTTGATCGCGGCGTACTTCCGGCGCGGGCCGCCCCAGATCCCGATCAGCAGGTACATCGGGATCAGGACCGCCTCCCAGAAGACGAACCAGAGGAAGAAGTCGAGCGCGGTGAAGACGCCGAGCAGCATCGCCTCGATGAAGAGGATAAGCCCGTAAAACTGGGACTCGCGCTCGTCGATCGGCGTCCACGAACTCACGATCGCCAGCGTACAGAGGATCGTCGTCAGGACGACCAGCGGCATGCTGATCCCGTCGACGCCAACGAACCACGAGATCGACCGTCCGCCGATCTCGAGCCACGCCGCCTGCGATTCGAACGCCAGTTCCCCGTCGAGCAGGGCGTTCCCGCTCCCGTCAAAGGCGGCGAACAGCCACAGGGACAGAGCCGCCGGCACGAGGCTGATGGCGAAGGCGAGTTTGCCGGCGATGCGATTCGGCGCGACGAACGTCACCAGCGCGCCGATCAGTGCGACTGCGATCAGTGTTTCGATCATCATGCGAACCACCCTCCGAGATAGCCGAGGACGAGTAGTAAGCCGATGAACCCGCCCACCAACAGCGCCGCGTAGTTAGTCACGATACCCGTCTGGAGCCGTTTCATCCGATCGCTGCCGAACAGACTGATCGTCGAGGTCCCGTTGACGACCCCGTCGATGACGGTCTGGTCGAACCGATCGGCCGCTCGAGCCAGTTGGAGCGTGAAGCCTTCGGCGAGCCAGACCTGGTACTCGTCTTGGTAGTAGTTGCTCTTGAGGACGCGGTACGCGCCGCCGAGCTTCTGCGTGTGACGCGACGGTTCGGGGACGTTGTACAGCGTGTGTGCCGTGAACGCGCCAGCCAGCGCGAGGCCGAGCGACAGGCCAGCGCTCAACAGCATGGTCGTCGTCTCGGAGCCGACGTAGCTCTCCTCGAAGGCCACCGTCTCGTGGTAGGCGTGGTAGGTCAGCCCCTCGATGGAGCCGTACTCGCCGTCGAGCCAGAACTCGAGATAGGTGATATTGACGTCGAGCAGGTTCGCGACGGGCGCGAGGTTCGCGAAGCCGACGACGGCCGCGAGCGTCCCGAGTACGAGCAGCGGGACCTTGACGGCCCAGCCGACCGCGTGAGGCTCCTCAGCCGTCTCGGAGCGGGGCTCGCCGTGGAAGGTCAGGAAGACCATCCGGAAGGTGTAGAAGCCGGTGAAGAAGACGGCGAGCAGTCCCATCGCGTAGGCCGCGAGGATGACCGGCTCCGCCAGGCCGACTGCCAATGCGTCGAACAGCACCTCGTCTTTCGACCAGAAGCCCGAGAAGGGGACGATCCCCGCGAGCGCGAGCGCGCCAGCGAGGAAGGTGTAGTAGACGACGGGCGCTTTGTCCTTCAGCCCGCCCATCTCCCACATGTCCTGTTCGTGGTGCATGAGGATGATGACAGCACCGGCACCGAGGAACAGGAGCGCCTTGAAGAAGGCGTGGTTCATGAGGTGGAAGACCCCGGCGACGTAGCCACCGACGCCCAGTCCGAGCATCATATAGCCGTACTGGCTGATCGTCGAGTACGCCAGCACCTGCTTGATGTCGTCTTTGACGACGGCCATCGTCGCGGCGAACAAGGCGGTGAAGCCGCCGACGAAGGCGATGATCGCCAGCGCGGTCGGGGAAAGCGCGTAGTATCCGAACATGCGAGCGACCAGATAGACGCCAGCCGCGACCATCGTCGCTGCGTGAATGAGCGCGGAGACGGTCGTCGGGCCCTCCATGGCGTCGGGCAGCCAGGTGTGGAAGGGGAACTGCGCGGACTTGCCCAGCACCCCGCCGAGCACGAGCAGTCCGGTGATCGTCACCCAGGTCTCGGCGTCGAAGCCGAACAGCGTCGCGCCGTCGTCGATCGCCGTCTCGGCGGCGGTGACGAACGACTCCTCGCCGGCGAAGCCGACCGTGCCGAACGTCGCGGCGATGGCGACGACCCCGACCAGGAAGAAGTAGTCACCGAAGCGGGTGACCAGGAACGCCTTCTTCGCGGCCGAGGGGGCCGATTCCGTGCGGAACCAGAACCCGATCAGCAGGTACGAGCAGAGCCCGACGAGCTCGAAGAACATGAACGCCATCAGCAGGTTGTCCGCGAAGACAAACGCGAGCATGCTGAAGGTAAAGAGGCCGAGTTCGGCGTAGTACCGCCGGAGCCCGGTCTCCCCTTCGGCGTTCATATACCCGAGACTGAAGACGTGGACGAGCAAGGCGACGAGCGAGACGATCACCAGCATGAGCGCCGAGAGCGGATCGATCAGGATCCCGAACGTGAAAGCAATCTCCTCGGCACCGGTCGCGCTCGCGGCCGCGCCGGCCGTCCACTCGTACAGCGTCGCCTGATGGACGTCGCCGCCCGCGACGGCTGCGAACATGACGAGCGACACGACGAGCGAGCCCGCCGTCGCGATGATGCCCGCGAACGCGCCCTTCTTCGGCATGTACTTCCCGAAGACGAGCGTGACCGCGAAGGCCACGAGCGGGAACACTGCGATCGCCGGTGCGAATCCGAACGGATCTGTTGCTATTGCGGCCATCTTACCACCTCATGGTCGTCGGAACCGTGACGTCGACGTCACGGAAGTTACGGTACAACACCAGAATGATCCCGAGTCCGACGGCTACCTCGGCGGCGGCGAGCGCCATCGTAAAGAGCGCGAACAACTGCCCCGTGAGGTTGCCGTGATAGAACGCGAACGCGATCAAATTGATATTCGCCGCGTTCAACATGAGTTCGACGGACATCAGGAACAACAGTGCGTTGCGACGCGTCAGCACGCCGAAGAGACCGATACAGAACACTGCCATCGACAGCAGCACGTAGTACTGCACGTCGACGGTCATCGATCTGCACCTCCCGTCTCGGCTGAGCCGGCGTCAGCGCCACCGTCGGCGACGGCCGGCTCCGGTCCCGTCTCGCTGCTCGAGGCCTCGCCGGTGCTCGAGAGCGCGGCGACGGGCTCGCCCTCTTCTTCGCGTTTCGCGAGGACGAGCGAGGCGTCGAGCGCGGCGTCGAGTGCGATCGCGACGAGCAAGACGGCGGCGAGGAACGGTTCCGTGCCGCCGATTTCTTGTAGCGAGTCGAAGCCGAACAGCGCGTAGCCGAGTTCGGCCGTGATCGAGACGTCGTCGGGGAAGCCGGCCCCCGCGGCCTGGGTCATCGGCTCGAAGGCCGTGTTCAGCGTGATGAGCGCCATCACGCCGAATAGACCGACAGCGAGCAACCCCGGAACCAGCGTCTTGCCGAGTCGAAGTTTCGGACCGGTCGTCATGCCTGTACCACCTCGTCTGCGTCGGCGTCGTCGCGCTCGGTCAGCATGACGGCGAACGTGATGAGGACGAGGACCCCGCCCACGTAGACGAGGATCTGCATCATGGCGACGAATTCGGCCGCCAGCATCACGTAGTGGACCGCCACGCTGAGCAACGCTACGCCAAGCAGGAGCGCCGAATGCCACGGGTCCTGCATGAGCACGACACCCACCGCGCTGGCCAGCGTCACGATGGCGAACAGCGCGAACGCGATCAGCTCGTAGTTCATGGTTGTTGATAGTGCCCGTTTGCGGGACGGGCGGACCCGTTACTGGTAGTCGACCTCCCCCTCACCCTCGCCGACCCACGCGCCCCGGTCGGGTTCGCGTGCGGCGAGCGGGTCGATGTCCTTGTACCACGGTACCGCTTTCAGCTGCTCTTTGTTGTAGACGAAATCGTGTTTCGTGTCCGCGGTGAACTCGAAGTTCTCCGTGAGCAGGATGGCGTCGACGGGACAGACCTCCTCGCAGAGCCGGCAGTAGATGCACTGCCCGATGTGGAGGTTGTACTGTTCACCGTTTCGCTGGTCGTCCATCACGATCTGAATCGTGTCGTTCGGACAGACGTTCTCGCACTGGCGACACCAGATACACCGTTCCTGACTGAACTTGTGAACGCCCCGAAAGCGCGGCGAAACGTCGGGTGCGGTCTCCGGGTACTCCACCGTAAAGGTGGAGCCGTCCAATGCGTGCTTCATTGTCGTTGCCATCGATTTGAGTATCCCGATCATGCTAGCAGCCCCACGATTACCGCGGTCAGGACGAGATTGGCGAAAGAGAGGACCAACAGCCCCTTCCAGCCGATCTCGATCAGTTGGTCGATCCGAACGCGTGGCACCGCCGAACGAAGCCACTGCGTGGCGAAGAACACCGCCCAGATCTTGATGAGGAACCAGACGATGCCCGGGAGGATCGGTCCGGCGGGTCCACCGAGGAAGATCGTCGCGATGATCGCGCCGCCGAGGAAGATGTGGAGGAACTCCCCGAGGTAGATCAGCACGAAGTAGACCGAGGAGTACTCGGTCTGGTAGCCAGCGACGATCTCGGTCGGTGCCTCCGGCGTGTCGAAGGGATTACGGCCGACTTCCGCGAAGTTCGCGACGAGGAACAGGACGAACGCGAAGGGGTTGACGAACGCGTACCACGTCGGAATCGATATCCCGGCGATCTCGATCAGCGTCTCGTGTTGGGCCGCGACGATTTCGCCCATCTGCAGCGTGCCGGCGAAGATCACGACCGACATCCCGGTGACGACCAGCGGGATCTCGTAGGCGATGTTCTGTGCCACCGCCCGGAGTCCCCCGATCAGGGAGTACTTGTTCGCCGACGCGTAGCCGGCCATCACCAGTCCGAGGCTCGCGATTCCCGAGATCGCGAAGACGTACGCGAGTCCGACTTCGGGGTCCGCGAGTTGGATCCCGTTGCCCATCGGAATGACGGCAAAGCCAAGCAGGGCCGAGGAGACGACGACGATCGGCGCGAGATCCCACGCTGGTCGATCCGCGTTCTCGGGAACGATCAACTCCTTCGAGAGCATCCGAACGGCGTCGGCGATGATGATCCCGATTCCGGCGGGACCGATCTGATTGATCGAGATTCGATCCGTGAAGGAGGCGGTAATCTTCCGCTTCGCCCACGGGCCAGCGAGGGCGGTCATCGTGAGCATCAGGGAGCCGACGAATATCGCCCCGACGAGGGTCGCCAGCAGTTCGCCGGCGAGCCCGAACTGGTCGAGCCCCGTCAGGTTCCCCAACCGCTCGGGAAGCAAGACCGTATCCTGCAGCGGGACGGACGCCACGCCGGACATCTTACCGGTCCACCTCCCCGAGCACGATATCGAGGCTGCCCAGCGACGCGATCAGGTCGGGAACGTACTCGCCTTCAGACATCTCGGGCAGCGCCGAGAGGTTGTGAAAGCACGGACTCCGGATCTTGAACCGGCCCGGCTTGTCCGTCCCGTCCGAGCGAATGTAAATGCCGAGTTCGCCCTTCGCCCCTTCGACGGCGCGATACACCTCCGTGTCCGCGTCGGGTTTCAGCGTCCGCGGGACGTTGCTCTGGACCGTCCGCTCGTCTTCGGGCCAGTCCTCGAGCAGGTCGACACACTGCTCGATGATCTTCGCGGACTCCTCGACCTCCTGCATCCGCACGAGGACGCGACTGTAGTTGTCGCAGCCGTCCTCGGTGACGACGTCCCACTCGAGGTTCTCGTAGTAGCCGTAGGGGTCGTCGCGACGGAGGTCGTAATCGATGCCCGAGCCCCGCGCGACTGGACCCGTACAGCCGTACTGTTTGGCGACCTCTGGCTCGAGAATACCGGTGTCGTGGCACCGTATCTGGAAGATTTCGTTGCCGGTCAGCAGGTCGTTGTACTCGTCGACCTTCGCGGGGAGCCCGTCGAGGAAGTCTCGCGTCTTCTCGAAGAACTCCTCGCGTGGTTCCGGAAGGTCCCAGGCGACCCCTCCCAGTCGGAAGTAGTTGAACATGAGCCGCTGGCCGGTCAGGTCCTCGAGGATGTCCTGAATGACCTCGCGGTCGCGCATGCCGTATTGGAAGATGGCGGTGAAGTCGCCGTAGACGTCCAGCGCAAACGTGGCCAGCGCGAGCATGTGCGCGGCGATCCGGCACATCTCGGCGCTCATCGTCCGGATGACCTGGGCGTACTCGGGGACCTCGATATCCGCGAGGTCCTCGGCCGTGCGCGCGTAGGCCCACTCGTTGAGCAGGCCCGCCGAGACGTAGTCCCAGCGGTCCGGGTAGGGCATGATCTGGTGACGATAGGTCCCCTGCTGGCACATCTGTTCCTCGCAGCGGTGCAGATAGCCGATGTCAGGGTCGACGTCGACGACCGTTTCGCCGTCTAGCACCGTCTCGATGTGGAGCACGCCGTGGGTCGCCGGGTGGTGTGGACCGATGTTGAGGAACATCGTATCCGACTCGTCGTCGTGGTGGTCCGGCTGGACCGGGTTGGCGTGTTCCGAGAGAGTCACCAGCTGCGGTTTCTCCTGATCGTAGTCCCGCCCCAGCGGATGGCCCTGCCAGGTTTCGGGCAGGAGGATCCGACGCGGATCGGGGTGGCCCTCGTAGTCGATGCCGACGAGGTCGAAGGCTTCCCGCTCGTGCCAGTCGGCCGTCCGGAAGACCGGTTCGGCGGTCTGACTGACCGGGTTATCGGTGGTCGTCGGGACGACGATCGAGACCTCCTGGGTCGGATCCGCATACTTCCGGAGGTGGTAGATCGATTCGTACCGATCGGCGTACTCCTGTGCGGTGAGATTTGCGAGGTGATCGAACCCCGCCTCGTCCCGGAGGTCGCTCAGGACGCTCTGGACGTCGTCCGGCCGGATGACGAATCCCGGCGCGTTCAGGTGATCGTCGCGTGCGAGCGCGCGGTCACCGATCAGCGCCGCGAGGTCGTCTTCCGACACCTCGACCGGCGGCTGCTGTCCTCGCTCGAGTCCCGTGCTCATGGCGAATCAGCCCAGTTGTAGCGCATGACGAGGTCGTCCTCGTCGATCTCGCTTGCCAGTTTCTGGACGAGTTCGTCCTCCGGCAGGTCCCCGAACTCCTCGAGTTCGTACGGTTTGACGACGACTGGTGTCGACTCGCCGTTGCGGATCCGCTCCTGGAGTTTGACGATGCCGTAGACGAGGGCCTCCGGCCGTGGCGGGCAGCCGGGGACGTGGATGTCGATGGGAATTATCTCCTCGGCACCCTTGACGACGTTGTAGCCCTCCTGGAAGGGGCCGCCGGAGATGGTACACGAGCCCATGCCGACCACGAACTTGGGTTCGGGCATCTGGTCGTAGACCCGCTTCATTCGGGGGCCGAACTTCGAGACGATCGTCCCCGGAACGATCATCACGTCGGCCTGCCGCGGCGAGGCGCGGGGAACGCCGGCTCCGAAGCGATCCAGATCGTGTTTGATCGCGTACGTGTGCATCATCTCGATGCTGCAGCACGCGATTCCGAACTGGAGCATGAACATGGAGTTGCCCCGCACCCAGTTCATGAACTTGTCGAACTTCGTGAGGATAAACGGAGTCGAACCGAAGGCCTCGCGAAGTTTGGAGTTGAAGCGGTCGTCGGCACCCTCACCGATCCGCGAGTCGCGGGTGTCCGACGACGGTGCGGTGCTGTCGTAGATTTGCTGGCGTGGTTGTTCGCTACTCATTGTCTGTCAGTTTCCAGCTGGCGAGCGGTCTGTGCCCACTGTACTGCGCCGTTGCGCCATGCCCACGCGAGTCCGACGAGCAGGATGGCGACGAACAACAGCATCGGCCCGAGCGCACTGACGAGCGAGATTTCCTCCGCCGCGAGCGCATCCTGATAGGCGACCGCCCACGGGAACAGGAGGACGGCCTCGATATCGAAGATGACGAACAGAAGCGCAACCATGTAGTACTGAATATTGAACCGGATGCGCGTTCCGCCGGTCGGAATCTCGCCACTCTCGTAGGTGGCGCGTTTGCTCGTTTCGGGCACGGTGGGTCGCAGGAGGTACGATACCGCCATCATGCTGAACGGTATCAGTACTCCGACGAGTGCCAGCGCCCCGATAGCGATCCAATCATTCATCTCGGTAACGTTCGAGGCTTCAAACCGCACGCACATAAGGGTTGATTCTTCGTTTTTCGGGGAAACACGGGCCAGAGAGGGGGTTCAGAGCGAATAGATCCTCGTAAATAATCACCTTATACTATATATAGCTATGTGTAGAGTGAACGGATCGGTAATACAGCATTACTCGAGGCCGAAATCGACCACGACGCGCCGCGTACGGCGGTGATTTCTGCCATACAGCCGAGTGTCGCTCGACTGGAAGCACGACCGGGAGCACCGCTCACAGTGGCAGAGACACGCGGAATATCCTCCCCTCGGTACGGGCGACGGTACTGATCCCGGTCTCGGAGTTCACCGATACCGGTCCCGAGGCTTACCGATCTCGGTCCCGGAACGCCGGCGTCCCGGAGTCGTGAAGTTCTCGAGAGACGTCTCCGACGCCCTCGCGCAGCTCTTCGTGGTAGGCGACGAGTCGGTCACGAACCGACTCGTGCTGGCGGGCGAGAATCTGGGCGGCCGACAGCGCGGCGTTAAAGGACTTGCCGGCGTCGACCGCGACCAGCGGCGCCCCCGTGGGCATCCCGATGACGCTGTCGACGGACTTCTCCTGGACCGGAACGCCGATCACCGGCAGCGGATACGCGATCGATGCGGTCATGTTCGGGAGATCCGCGGATTTCCCGCCCGCACCGGCGATGATTACGTCGAGGCCCCGCTCTTCGGCCGTCTCCGCGTAAGTCGTCATTAAGTCCGGCGTTCGGTGAGCCGAGGTCACGTAGGTCTCGAACGTGAACCGTTCGGCGGGCGGGTTCTCGAAGTCGGTCTGCTCGGCAAAGCCGAGTTCGTCGACGAACGCGTCGTAGGCACCCCGGCGCGTCCCGCCGGTCATCATCGTCTCGAGGTCGGAGTCGCTACCCATGACGATCCCGACGTCCGGAGTTTCCTCGGACGGGCGATCCTGTTCGGCCTCGCGGTCCAGGCGCTCGATCAGTTCGCTGACGCTGTCGCTCATGGCAAGTGGTGGGCGGGCGAGCGACTTGAAACAGTGGCAAACGGACCGAGCGACCGGGACGACCTGCAGTCGGCTGGCTACGTCCGGAACGTCACGCGCTCCTCGAGGTCGCGGGCGGCCTCCAGTAACGCTTCGACGTCGGCGCCCTCGGTCTCGCCCGAGACGGTGACGTGGCCCATCTTGCGCAGCGGTCGGGCCTGCCGCTTGCCGTACCAGTGGAGATGCGCCGCGGGCGTCTCGAGGACGCGGTCGATGTCGCTCAACTCCGCGCGCCGTTCCTCGTCGACGTCGGCCAGCAGGTTCGTCAGAACGGTCGGCGAACGCAGCTCGGTCGACCCGAGCGGCCACCCCAGCACCGCCCGCGCGTGCTGTTCGAACTGCGAACTCTGGGCGCCCTCGATCGTCCAGTGGCCCGAGTTGTGCGGGCGCGGCGCGATCTCGTTGAGTAAAACGTCTCCCTCGCGCGTCTCAAAGAGCTCGATCCCGTACACGCCCCGTCCGTCCATCACCTCGAGCACGTCGCGCGCGACCGCGTGAGCGCGCTCGGTCACGGCCTCGCTCGAGCGCGTCGGAACGACGGTCTCCCGAAGGATCTCGTCCTCGTGGATGTTTTCCCCGATCGGGAAGGTCGCGATTTCGCCCTCGCCCTTGACCGCGATGACGGACACCTCGCGCTCGAAGTCGACGAACGACTCGACCATCGCGGGGCCGGCAACCGACTCGAGGGCGTCTTCGGCGTCGGATTTCGACTCGACGGGGACGTTCCCGCGCCCGTCGTAGCCCCCGGTGCGGGCCTTGAGCATCACCGGCGCGCCGTAGTCGTCGATCGCCTCGCGGACGTCGTCGGCGTCCTCGACCGCGCGGAACGGCGGCACCGGAACGCCGGCGTCCTCGAGGTCGCGTTTCTGAACGAGTTTGTCGTGAATGGTCTCGAGCGTCGACGGCTTCGGGTGAACGGGTGTGTCAGTGTCGTCGCTCACACGGTCCATCACGTCCTGATCCGCGAGTTCGATTTCGAACGTGAGGACGTCGGCGCGCGCGGCGAGTTCGCGGATTCCCGCCTCGTCGTCGAACCCGGCGACGATCTGGTCGCGAGCCACCGGCGCGGCGGGACAGTCCGGCGTTGGATCGAGCACGACCACCTCGATGCCCAGCGGCGCGGCCGCTTCGGCGAGCATCCGCCCGAGCTGTCCTCCGCCGACTACGCCGATCGTGGGTCCCGGCGTCCGTAGCGTCGTCATGCGCGCCGGTTCTCGTCGCCCGCGCTTAAGAATTCTCAAATGGGCCGTCGCTCGAGAGACGGTGTAGCGGCTTCGTTTTCCTATAAAAACCTTCGTGCAGAGTGCCCACCTCGGAAATCGGACGGTATTATATATCTATGTGGCAAGCTACAGAGAGGAATATGAAACCGAGCGTCTCGCGACGTCGTGTGCTCGCCGGAGGGGGACTGAGTGTACTCGCGTCGCTCGCCGGCTGCCTCGCGACGGGACGAGGTGAAACGGAGACCGTAACGGAAACGTACGAGACCGAGGATCTCAGTTCGCTCTCGCTCTCGGCCGAGAACGGTTCGGTCACCGTCGAGGGTGAACAGGGTGACACAGTCGAACTTCGGGGTCACAAAGCGGCCCCCACCGAGGACGCCCTCGAGTCGCTGTCGATCGAGACCAGTCGCGACGACGGACGTCTCGCGGTCGAAACGCGACAGGAGGACGTCCCGTTCCTGTTCGGTCCCGACCCGAAACTTGATCTCGAGGCGACGGTTCCCGACGGCGTTCGGGTGACTCGTGCGGCGACGACGAACGGTGATGTCGAGGTGCGAGACGTGACCGGCGAGCTGACGGCTGACACGACCAACGGAGAGATCGACGTCCAGGGGGTCGACGGGGCACTGGTCGCCGACAGTACCAACGGATCGGTTCGGGTGACCGGCGTCGACGGCGACGTTCGCGCGGACACGACCAACGGCGATATCGACATCACGGTCGCGGATGGCGACGGCGATTTGACGGCCGAGAGCACCAACGGCGCGGTCACCGTTCGCGCACCTCCCTCGCTCGACGCGACCGTCAGCCTCTCGACGACGAACGGAGAGGTCTCGCTCGAGGGGTTCGACGATTCGGAGGCCACGAGCGAGGATTCGATCGAGGTGACGCTCGGTGACGGGACACGTCGGCTGCGAGTCGACACGACCAACGGCGACGTCGTGGTGCAGAGCGAAAACGGCGGGTGAGGTCGCCAAACGGGAGGAAGCCGACATCGCAATTGAACGGACTGAACACTCATCCGGTGGCGGCGTGTCGGCACGCGGCCACCCGAGAACGGTACCTCTTTTACCCGCCCTCTCCACCGCTCGCTTATGACCGCGCTCGGACTGGTGGTCGCGGAATTCAACCGTCCGATCACCGAGCAGATGGAGCAGGAAGCGCTCGAGGCAGCCACCGCCGCGGGCGCCGAGGTGTACGAGACGGTCCGCGTCCCGGGAGTCTACGACGCGCCGCTGGCGGCCGACCGGCTCGCGCGCCGCGAGGACGTCGACGCCGTGGCCGTCATCGGGACGGTCATCACCGGCGATACCGACCACGACCAGGTGATCACGGACGCCACCGCCCAGGGACTCACCGACGTGAGTCTCGAGCGCGATACGCCCGTGACCCTCGGCGTGACCGGGCCCGGGATGTCCGCCGCCGAGGCGCGCGAACGCGTCGCAAACGCGGCGAAAGCCGTCGACGGCGCGCTCGATCTCGTCGACGAACTCCCCGACCCCAGTCCCGCTGCCGATTCAGACTAGATCCACAATGACGATGGAATTCACCGACCGCGTCAGCCGAGTCGAACCGTCCGCAACGCTTGCCATCTCCGCGCTCGCCACCGAACTCGAGGCCGACGGCGCAGACGTCGTCGACCTGAGCGTCGGCGAACCCGACTTCCCCACACCCGAGAACATCGTCGAGGCCGGCAAGGACGCGATGGATGCCGGCCACACCGGCTACACCACCTCCGCCGGCATCCTCGAACTGCGCGAGGCGATCGCCGACAAGCTGGCCGACGACGGCCTCGATCACGACTCGGACGAGATCATCGTCACGCCCGGCGCGAAGCAGGCACTGTACGAAATCGTCCAGGCGCTCGTCGGCGAGGGCGACGAAGTCGCCCTGCTCGATCCCGCCTGGGTCTCCTACGAGGCGATGGTGAAAATGGCCGGTGGGGATCTCACGCGCGTCGACCTTTCGGACTCCGACTTCCAGCTCGAGCCCGCACTCGACGACCTCGCGGCCGCGGTCTCCGACGAAACAGAACTGCTGATCGTCAACTCGCCGTCGAACCCCACCGGCGCGGTCTACTCAGACGCCGCGCTCGAGGGCGTCCGCGACCTCGCCGTCGAACACGACATCACCGTCATCTCCGACGAGATCTACAAGGAGATCACCTACGGCGTCGACCCGACGAGCCTCGGCACGCTCGAGGGGATGGCCGACCGCACGGTCACGGTCAACGGCTTCTCGAAGGCCTACTCGATGACCGGCTGGCGGCTCGGCTACTTCGCCGGCCCCGAGAAACTGATCGACCAGGCCGGGAAGCTCCACAGCCACTCGGTCTCCTCCGCGGTGAACTTCGTCCAGCACGCCGGTCTCGAGGCCCTCGAGACCGAGGACGCCGTCACGGAGATGACCGACGCGTTCGAAGAGCGCCGCGATCTGGTCGTCGACTTGCTCGCCGAGCACGATGTCGATGTCGCAGTGCCGGAGGGCGCGTTCTACATGATGCTCCCCGTTGCTGATGACGATCAGGCGTGGTGCGAGGGCGCGATCGAGGACGCCCACGTCGCGACCGTGCCAGGGAGCGCGTTCGGGACGCCCGGCTATGCGCGAATTTCGTACGCGGCGAGCGAGGAGCGGCTCGAGGAGGGGCTCGAGCGGCTGGCCGAGGAAGGCTACCTGTAACCGATTTCCGGCAGTTATCGGCAGTATCGTCACTTCCGGTATCCCGTGTTTTCGCTGCCGCAGCGCGCCGTCACAATTACGACCAGCCGCAGGTTTATATTCAATACCGGGGCCACCCCCTGCATGGATTGTCCGACGTGTGGGAAATCTCTCCGGACGACGCAAGGAATGCGACAGCATCACACGAAGGTACACGGTGATCCGCTTCCGAACCGAACGTGTAGCGGCTGTGAAACCGAATTCTACGATCCGAAAGCACAGCGAGACTACTGCGAGAGCTGTAATCCGAACGGTGGCGAACACAACGGAAACTGGAGCGATGCCACGGAAACTGCGGACTGTAAACGCTGTGGCTCGACGTTTTCGTACTATCCGTCGTCCAAGAAAGGCGTCTACTGTTCGGAGTGTGTCGAAGCTGCCGAGGGCCTCCTCCCGGACAACTACGCTGTAAAAGGCGATAGAATAACGGTACGGTGCCAGTCTTGTGGGAACGGCCTCGAGGTTCGTCCGGCGAGGGTCGACGAACAGAAACGGGGCTTCTTCTGTACGTTGGACTGTTATGGAGACTGGCTTTCGGAGAACGTCGTCGGCCCGGACCACCATCAGTGGGAGGGCGGGAGGATCGAATACGGCCGTACGTGGTGGCGTATTCGCCGGCGAGCACTCGAGCGGGACGCGTACACGTGTCAGCATTGTGGCGCAGAGAAGGCGGAACTCGAGCGGAACCCGGATGTGCATCATCCCCAGCCCGTTCGGTCGTTCGACGACCCTGAGGACGCACACACGATGGAGAACGTGATTTCCCTCTGCCGGAGCTGTCATCGACGAGCCGAGGAGGGACAGATAGCCGTTTCCCCTCACGCCGAAAAGTAACACTATTGTGATGCCGTCGTCTATTCCCTATCAGGAAGTCCCGTGGTGGTGAGCAGTTCCTCTGGAACTGCGATCCTCACGGGGCTTCAAACGCAGTGAGAAGTCCCGTGGTGGTGAGCAGTTCCTCTGGAACTGCGATCCTCACGGGGCTTCAAACGCAGTGAGAAGTCCCGTGGTGGTAAGCGAATCCTTTGGGTTCGCGAACGACACGGGACGACGAGTGAAACGAGGAGTCCCGTGGTGTAGTGGCCAATCATATGGGCCTTTGGACGTGTTCGGTACGCTCCGTCACGGAAGCAAGCCCATGACGGCGGTTCGAATCCGCCCGGGACTATGACATATATTTTATATTTATTTGACCGGGAGTCACATGGATACCTTCTCAGTCCACCACACGACTGACTGTATATCGCCGTCGTCACAGACATCGCGTCGATAGTATACCGAGAGACGATATTGTTCAAGAACGTTTACGGGAACACACCGTACTCGTCTAACACCTCTATAGTAATCCCTCCTGTCTCGAGGATAGTCACTATGTTCGGAACGAGTGGTATCCGCGGAACCGTCGGTGAGGAGGTAACGGCCGAGCTCGCGCTCGAGGTCGGTCGGGCCGTCGCGTCCGACGGCTACGATCGGGTCGTCGTCGGGCGGGACGCTCGAGAGAGTGGCAGGGTCCTGACCGGTGCATTGACCGCTGGATTGCGCGAGTGTGGCGCGGACGTGCTCGAGACGGGGGTTGCGCCGACGCCGACGATCGCGAGGGCGGTCCCGCGGGAGAACGCGGACGCGGGGATCGTCGTCACGGCCTCGCACAATCCCGCGCCGGACAACGGGATCAAACTCTGGGCCGCGTCGGGCAAGGCGTTCGATTCCGACCAGCGGGACGCGATCGCGACGCGAGTCGAGTCCGACGAGTACGACCTGCGGCCCTGGGACGGACACGGCTCGCTCGAGTCGCTCGAGGATTCGACGGATCAACACGCGACGGCGATAACCGAGTCCGTGTCGATCGACGACCCGCCGAGCGTCGCCGTCGACATCGGGAACGGGACCGGGGGGATAACCGCACGCGTGCTCTCGGAGCTGGGCTGTGATGTCGTCACGCTGAACGGACAGCGGGACGGACGTTTCCCCGGGAGACCGAGCGAACCGACTCGAGAGACCCTCGGCGACCTCTCCGCGCTCGTCGAAGCGACGGACGCCAGCGTCGGGATCGCTCACGACGGCGACGCCGATCGGATGCTGGCCGTCGACGAGACCGGCTCGTTCGTCCCGAAAGACGTGCTCCTGGCCCTGTTCGCACGCGAGACCGCGACGGACGGCGACGTGGTCGCCGCGCCGGTCGATACGAGCATGGCGGTCGACGACGCGCTGGCGGCCGTCGGCGCGTCGGTGAGCCGAACGCGGGTCGGCGACACGTTCGTTGCCGACCGCGCGACGCAGCCGAACGTGGTCTTCGGCGGCGAACCGAGCGGCGCCTGGATCTGGCCGGACGAAACGCTGTGTCCGGACGGTCCCCTCGCCGCGTGCAAGCTCGTGGAACTCGTTGCCGATCTCGGGCCGCTCTCGTCGCTCGTTGACGGCGTCGAGACGTACCCGATCCGCCGCGCGTCGGTTTCCGTCGAGGAGAAAATCGCGGTGATGAATCAGGTTCGCGATCGCGTCAGTGAACGATACGACGATGTCGACACGCTCGACGGCGTCTACGTCGATGTCGACGACGGCTGGATCCTCTTGCGCGCGAGCGGTACCGAACCGGTCGTCCGGCTCACGGTCGAAGCACGGGACGAGTCAAGAGCCGAACGACTGGAAGCCGATGCCGTCGGCATCCTCGAGACCGCGATCGCGACCATGGCCGGAATCCGATCGTGACTATCGATTAGTTAAGTTGTCAAATACGCTGCATTCAGGCCTCTGTGTCGGGTTTAACGCATCGATAATGAAGTGTGCTGTATCCTATGTCGAGTGTAGATACGTGGTGCAACGAACAACACTGCTGCCGTGGGACGACGGCAGCGGTCGAACGAAACTATTGGTTATAAACGGACAACAGAAACGATGACTCGGGCGTTTCGTCGTGACGACGCGACATCGACGGGGAGTACCGTGAGCGAATCGGACGGGCTGGACACGCTGCTCATCGGCATCGATGCGGGCTGTCTATCGGTGTTCGAACGGCTGTTCGAAGACGATCGAATTCCGGCCATCGAGGGGCTCTGCTCGGCGGGAGTGGCCGCGCCCCTCGAGTCGCAGATCCCGCCGTGGACGCCGAGCGCCTGGCCGTCGATCTATACCGGCGTCAATCCCGGCAAACACGGCGTGGTCGGCTTCGTCGGGTACGACGGGTACGACTGGCACGTGACGAGCAACGACGACGTCCACGAGCATCCGCTGTGGACGCTGCTGGATCGACACGACCGCTCGAGCGTCGTCGTCAACGCCCCGGTCACCCACCCGCCGGACGAGTTCGACGGTGCGGTCATCCCGGGATTCCTCGGCCCCGAGGACCCGCCGTGCCATCCCGACGGGCTCCTCGAGGAGGTCCGCGACGCGATCGGAGAGTATCGCGTCTATCCGAACTACACGCGTGACGACGACTCGCTTTCGGACGACGCGAAGATCGAGGAGTATCGGAATCTCATCCGAATGCGCGGGGAGGCGTTTCGCTATCTCACCGACGAGTTCGACCCGGACTTCGGGTTCGTCCAGTTCCAGAAGACGGACACGGTCTTCCACGAGCTCAGCGGCGAGAAACGGCACATCGATCCCGTCTACGAGGCGGCTGACGAACAGATCGCGTCGATCCTCAGGGCCTGCGATCCGGACCGCGTCTTCCTCGTGAGCGACCACGGGATGGGGTCGTACGACGGCTACGAGTTCCGGATCAACGAGTACCTTCGCGACGTGGGATTCCTCGAGACGACGACTGGCGGCAAGGGAATGCCGTCCTGGACGCCGATGCGCAGACGCCTGCGCGAGGGCGAGGAGTACGACACGTGGGAGCCGGGAACGGTCGCACGCGCGGCGTCTGTCGCCGCGCGATTCGGCGTTACCGCCCGGCGGGTCAGGACCGCGCTCGAGCGGGTCGGGCTTGCGGACGTCGCCATCGAGCACGCGCCGGGTGGAATCACTCGAACGGCGAACGAACAGGTCGACTTTGCCGAATCGGAGGCCTACGTTCGTGCCCGGACCGAACTCGGCGTTCGGATCAATCTCGAGGGTCGGGAGCCAAACGGCGTCGTTCCACAGGAGGAGTACGAGGAACTCCGAGAGAGCCTCATTCGAATGCTACAGGCCGTCGAGACGCCCGATGGCGAGCCGTTCTTCGAGACGGTCGCGCCGCGCGAGCAGTACTTCCACGGTGACGAAATCGACGAGACGGTCGACGTCGTCACGATCCCCGCTGACTTCGAACACATGCTCTCCGAGCAGCTGGGCGAGGGCGATTACTTCAGCCCGGCCGAACCCTGGAACCACAAGCTCGACGGGGTCTTCATCGCGGCGGGCGAGGGAATCGACGAAGACGCCGCGCTCGAGCGGGCGCACCTCTTCGATGTCGCGCCGACGATCATGGCTGCGATGGGGGTCCCCTACAGCGACCGCATGGACGGCACCGTCGTCCCCGTCGTCGATTCGGGCGAGTCGACGTCCTATCCGGAGTACGAGGAGGGCGAGGAGACGAACAGACCGGCAGCTGACGGAGACGTGACGGACCGGCTGGCCGATCTCGGATACATGAACTGAGACGGAGTTCGCCACCCGGACGGTTCGTGATTGTCGACTCGGTCGCGTCTCTCGGTCCTGTATGCCGACGCTCTGAACGGCGCCGATACTTCCTATCTTTAAACAGCGAGAGAATCCCGCCGTTTACGGCGGGATGATGTCACGGAACGGTCCGCTGGAACGGTGTACTGACGCACCCGCACGGTGAGTCGCAGGTGCGCCGGCACTGACTGGCAGAATTCGTCTGCTCTACCGAGCCGAGCGGGTCGATTTGGCCTACGACAACCCACTTACCCGCGTTATAAGTATGGGTTACTGGGGCCAATATCGGTGTACGACATCGATCTCTCAATGGGATTTATCGCAGCGATCCGCCTCGTCCACGACGAGCTTCCGTTAGTGCCGACGATCGAGCACCGATCGGGCGTGACGCTCCGCTACGAGTACGGAGCGATGACCGGCGAGCAACGCCTCCAGTTCGTCTCCGCATTCGGCGACGAGCACGAGGCCCTCGAGGAGGTAATGGCTGCGGATCCGACCATCGCGAATGCGACGTGCGTCGCGACGTTCGAGAATCGGTCGATCTATCGCGTCGTCGTCGAGACCGATCTCGAGATCGTTCCCGATCGCTGTGCCGAAGCCGGCCTGTTCGCCTTTCGAATCACGAGCGCTGAGGGTGGCTGGTGCGCACGGGTTCATCTCCCCGATCGCGACGTGCTGTCGGCGTTCCGGAGCCAGTGTCTCGATCGGGGCATCTCGTTTCACGTGAACCACCTGTACGACTCGTCGGTCTCCGACGAGCAGACCTACTTCTTGACCGAACGACAACACGAGATCCTCACGATGGCCTACTACGCCGGCTACTTTGAGGTCCCACGCGGGGCGACGCAGGACGATCTCGCTGGTCGGCTCGATATCTCGGATTCGGCGGTCTCCCAGCGGATACGGCGCGCCGTTTCCGAACTGATCGCCGCGACGCTCGAGAACGATCGCGCGCCAGACGAATACGGATAGATCGGTCGACACTAAATATACTGATAATTGATAATTCACGATAAATAACTGCAGTACAGTATAATGATCAGGTCCGATATCGGCATTTAAAGAGCTGTTAAAGTCCATCTAACGGCGAAGAGTCGTCTGCACCCAGCTAATTCCCGTTCCTAATTGTATGTTGGTCAACCATTTCAAAAATAGGACTTGTATGCCCCTATCGATAACAGGAATCACATTCTTACTTAAAAGCTTGCTATCCGAATCCATAGATACTGGACCCCATCATCACTCACAACGAAGTGACTTTCAATGTCGGATAGAAGTGGTATGCAGCGCTCGAATCGTGACGTTTCTCGTGGCTCTCGGTTAGTCGAGGGGAATGACGGTCAGCCGTCTTCCGAGGGAGGACCTTCGAAAACACAGTCGAGACGTCGGTTTCTGGGAGGAACAGTGGCGGCATGTGCCGCCGGAATCGGACTGACGTCAACAGCCACCGCGTCCGCAGATCGGTATGGACACTACTACGACGACTACGCGACCGTCGTGGACGTGACCGAGGCCGGCGCGGACGATACCGGCTCGGAATCGATCACGCCCGTGCTCGAGAAACTCCGAGATGACGATACACTGCTCGTGTTTCCCGAAGGGGAATACTTCATGGACGAGCAGTTCAGATTCACCGGTTTCGATAACTTCGGCGTCGTCGGCGAGAACGCGACGCTGGTTCCGGCGGACTTTCACGAGTTCAATGGCCCGCGGTATCGTCTCTTCCGGCTCGGCGTGTCGTCAAGACCCGGTGGTCGCGTTCGATTCGAAGGGTTCGACGTCGACCAGCGGGCCCCCGACACGGGGATCCGAACGATCGAGACGTACGCCTCCGAGCGCCTCGAAGTGCGGGACATCACCGTCCACGGCCAACACGATAGCGGGACCTGGGGACCCGGACTGTTCAACATTACCGATCCCGACGGCCGAGGTATCGTCGAACGATTCCGCGTTCCGGACGGCGCCGCGTGGATCAACAACACCCCGAACGCGGGTAACAACTGGCGTGGACCGATCGGTATCGAGGCCACGCTGAACGAGGGGACGCTCACGTTCAAGAATTGTTGGGTCGGGCCGTTCCCGAGCAACGGACTCTACGCGTCGGGCGGCAACGGCAAGATCATCGTCGAGGGCGGCTGGTACTGGGACAGTAACGGGGCAAACGTTCGCGTCGGCGGCACCCACAGCGAAATTCGGTGGCCGACAGTCGAAATCAAATCGAGTCGACCGGAGGACACGATCCAGCGGGGGATTCGGGTCGAAAACGGTCGCGATTTCAAGATTCATGGTGCAGCCGTCAATATCACCTCCCCCATGCCGTCCAGTCACGCGATTTCGGTAATGAACACCTGTGAGAGCGCCCGTATCGAGAGAACAACGCTCGATATCCGTGGCGAAGACGTGAACCACGGGATCGTCTGCTCACCCGTCTCTGGAGACACGACGATCGTCGACACGACGATCACCCACGAGGCCTCGGGCGGCTATCCGCTGTGGATACAGGACAGTGACAGCAGCGGACGGGTTCTCGCCGAGTACCTCACGATCGACGGGCAGGCGGGCGAGGACGGCGGTTTCCGCGACGGAATTCGCTGCGAACGGGACAACTGCCGATTCAACGTCGTCGACATCAAGCAACAGGGTCGCGCCGGTGTGGACCGGAACGCGATCGTCAACACGAGTGCGGACCTGACGGTCTACCGATCCAACCTGCGTGCCAGCAAGTATCCGTACATCGATATCGGCTCCGGATCCCTCGTTCTCGATTCGGACCTCGAATCGTCGTCCGGTCTCGAGGCCGCCTGTCTCTACGCGTCGTGTGATAGCCCGGCGTTCAAGGACAACAGACTGGTCAACGGGATCCGTAACTTCGGTGCGAGCGACGTCACGACCTGGAAGAACACGTACCAGTAGTCGGCGACGCGCGGCCGCTATTGGTATCCGTTTTCCGTCGATTCTTCTCCCCGTTCTCCCGTTTCTTCATCGCTGACTCTCGCCATTTCTCCGTTGCGCATCCACAACTATATCTCCGTGAATACGGCTCTCGAGGCCATTTAGCCCCCGTATAATAACGCCACGCTGTGGACACCGTCTTCGTACAGTGAGTACGTCGGATCGTGACCGATCGTCGGCAGGGATGGCTGTCGATTGGCAGCTCGAAGGAATCAGGGGGAAACCGTGAACAGGAGTATTACGAGCGGCGTCGTCTCGGTCGTCAGCGCGAAAATCGTCGCACTGGTCGTCACTGCGCTTTCGACGCCGCTGCTGTACCGATTTCTCGGTGCGTCGGCGTTCGGCGAGTACGCGTTTTTGCTGTCCATCTTCGCGATCTACATGATCTTCGTCAGTTCGGGGATCACGGACGGTGTCCGAAAGTTCCTCGCCGAGGACCGCACTGTGGCGAACTGGAGCGAACACGTCGTCGGCTTTTATTTCCGGCTGGCGATCTTGCTGGCCGGTCTCGGGGCGCTCCTGCTGGTACTCGCGACCAAGTTCGGGCTCGTCGGCTTCGCCTTCGGCTCCGAGCTGACGATCTACTTCTACGTCCTCGCGGCGCTCGTTATTACGGCACAGTTCCGTGACTTCGGACGGAAGACGCTCATGGGGTTCGGCCTCGAGCGATACTCGGAACCGCTCAAGGTTCTCGACAAAGTTGGCTTCGTCGCAGTCGCAATCCCGCTAACCTACCTCGGCGTCGGTGTGATGGGCGCGCTCGCAGGGCATCTGTTCGCGAGTCTCCTCGTCGGCGTGGTCGGACTCCTCCTCGTTCACCGACGGATTTCGCTGTCGTCCGTCTTCTCTAGCCCGACAGAACGGTTTCCCCGGACGGAGATGCTCACGTTCAACTCGATGAGCATTGCGCTGATTTTCCTGATGATGTCGCTCTATCACATCGATATCATCATGCTCAACCGGTTTCAGTCGGATTCGGCGGTCGGTAACTACAAGGCAGCGCTGACGATCGCCGAGTTCCTCTGGTTCGTCCCGATGGCGATCCAGACGGTGTTCGTCCACTCGACATCAGAGCTGTGGTCGCAGAACCGCTATCAAAAGATTTCGGAACTCGTCTCTCGGACGACGCGCTATACGTTTCTGCTGACGGCCGTCATGGCCGTCGGACTCGCGGCGCTGGCAGACGTCGCCGTCCCGATCTACTTCGGTGCTGAGGCCGAACCGGCGATCACGCCCCTGTTGCTGTTGCTCCCCGGCGCGCTCGGGTTCGCGATCGCGCGACCGATTCTCGCGGTCTCACAGGGGGAAGGAACGCTTCGGTATCCGGTCATAGCCACCGGCGGCGCGGCTCTGGTCAACCTGGTGCTCAACCTCGCCCTTATTCCACCGTTTGGAATGCGAGGCGCGGCCGTCGCGACCAGCATCGGATACGGGTCGATGTTCGTCTTCCACTGCTGGAGCGCCCGACTCGTCGGCTTCGACCCACTCGCGGATGCCCGGCTCAGTCGGGCAGCACTGACAACGCTCCTGGCAGCCGTCCCTATCGTTGCCCTCTCGACGGCAATCACGAATCCGTGGATTGCGCTCGCAGTCGTTCCACCCGTCGGGTTCGGAATCTTCATCACGTTCGCCTTGCTGGTCGGAGCGATCGATATAGCAGAACCGTTCGAGATACTGTCCCTATTTCCCGATCCGATCGGCGCGAAAGCGGACGGCATTACCACCCGTCTCGTGAACAGAGAGACCGACGGCTCGGGCCGTAACTGGTTGCAGAGTCTGCTGTTCCTCGCTGGACTGTCGTTGTTACTCTCGGGGCTCGCGTTCGGGATCCTTGATCCCGGAATGTGACAGTCTCCTCGCCGTAAACGGAGGGAGCAATGCTCCCTCACGCAGTCGAGCGTAGCCCGACGACTGCGAGGCGTCCCCTCATGGAGAATACCAGTCAGTCGTCGTCTCCAGACTCGTCGGTTCCAACCGGCTGCCCGAGACCTTCGGTTTGGTGAACGCAAAGAAAGAGTTCCAACTCTGTAACCCCCGTGAGCGTCATCTACAAGGGCTTCTCGCTCGTCTCACAGTGAGCCGTGGCTGTGTTACGGAAATGCGAGGAGAAAACCCCGTCCAGAAGGGCGGAGAGGATGTCAATGTGACTGACTGGCAACACAAGCAGAACTTCGGGCTGTTCAGCGGTCGATGGAGACACTCCTCGAGCCACCATCGGTCCACGTTACGATTCTAACAGGTCGGTCGCGCTCACGACCTCGACGTTCTGCCCGTCGATGTACTCGAGGACGCGTTCGAACTCGCGTTCACTGATGCCGTCTTCGGTCCCGATATAATCGAACTGCAACACCGCGAGCTGGCCGTACTTGGCGGCGTAGTCGACGTACGTTTTCGTCTCGTCTCCGGCACCGCCGGCGAAGAATCCCACGTTGTAGGGGTCGGTGAGCGCCAGCCCGTTCGGACCGCCGCCGAACCGAAACGCCTGTTCGTGGTGTTCCTCGACGAGGTCGCGAGCGGTCGGGCTGAGCACGTTCCGCGGGGTGATAAAGTGCTTCGCGCCGTCCTCGAAGCCGCGGCTCTCGAGATACAGTTTCGTGTCTCGAATCATCCGCGCTTGCTCTTTAGAGGGGTATTCGTGGAGGAAGTGAGCGCCGGTTCGCGGCCGGGCCGCCATGTCCCAGCCCGCGTCGCTCAGTTCCTCGAGCCTGTCGATCGTGAGCCGATCGCCCTGCCCGACTGCTTCGGGCATGACCGCTTCGACGCCCGCGTAGCCGTAGGTATCCATCCGTTCGAAGGCCTCCGCGTAGTGGCTCTCGAACATCCCGTCGAACAGGAGCATTACCTTGCCCGTTGCCGGACGATCGACGACGCGAAGGTCATCGACCTGGCAGTCGATCGAGCCGGACGTGTCACCGCGCCGGCGAGCGGTCAGTCGAATCTCACTGACGTCCGTCAAATCCGGCTCCCCCTCGATCTGACCGGTGCCGAAGTCGACGCGTACCCATCGATCGGACGGTCCGATGAGCGTTCGTTGCAGCACGTACGCGTTTCGCGAGTTCGGTGCGAACAGCTCGAGCGAGAGCCGGAGCTGTTCGCGGCCGGTGAACTTCACGGCGAGCGAGAGGTTCGAACCGCGCAGGTCCAATCCGTCGACGGCCTTGTAGATCGCCGCGTGCTCCGTGTCCTCGCTCGCGGTGAGGCGAGCCGACTGCGATCCGCCGTACGGATCGTCGGTCCCGGCCTCGAGGGTGCCGCCGTCGATCATCGCGATCCAGTCGTTGAGGGACTCGAAGTCATCGATCGATTCCCCAGGAAGCGCCGGCAGTCCGTCAGTGCCCGACTGACCGTCGTCTCCGTTCGGCGTCGACCCCGCCGGCGACGAGGTATCGTTGCCACGCCACTCCCGCAACTGAGAGAGACAACCGGAGAGTCCGAGCGTTCCAGCCGCTGCAACGGTCGTCACAAACGATCGTCGGTTTCTGTTCGTCATCACCCACGTCGACGGATCGTTTGATCTTTCTTATACAGTTGTTAGCCGGCCCCTGTCAACCGATGAGACCGATCGGCTGTCCCCGGACGACGACCGGTTGCTGCAGCTCTACCGATTCGCCTCAGCGTGTCGGTACCGACGGCGCTGCGTGCACGCCACCGCGAGAGACGATACCGACGGCCAACGGCGTTTATCCACGTGATAATAAACCGATCGGGAGAGGTACGACCGGTAAATGACTCGAGTCAGCGTCATCATCCCGACGTACAACAGAGCGGCGACGCTTGGACGCGCGATCGACAGCGCGCTCGAACAGACAATCGACGACCTCGAGGTCGTCGTGGTCGACGACGGTTCGACCGACGACACCGAGTCAGTGCTGGCCGGGTACGAGGATCCGCGAGTTCGGACGATCATCCACGCGACCAACCAGGGTGCAAACGTCGCCCGGAACACGGGACTCGAACACGTACGCGGGGAGTACGTCGCCTTCCTCGACTCGGACGACGTCTGGCACCCCGCGAAACTCGAGCGCCAGCTCGCGGCCCTCGAAGACCGCTCGAGCATCTGGGTCGGGGCCTACTGTGACACGACGTACGATCTGTCGGGAACGAGCGGCTGGCTCCGGTCGACCGCCGCGTCCGCGCTCGCTCGAGGGGACGACGATCCCACGAAAGAGGGCGGCGAGGAGCTGGTCGGTGAGATCCTTGCGGACAATGTCCAGCCCGGAGCCGGTTCGACGCTGCTCGTCCGCACGGCGGTCGCCAGGGACGCCGGCGGTTTCGACGAGGAACTGGATCGGTTTCAGGACCCGGAGTTCTGTCTACGCGTTCTCGAGCAGGGGAAGCTCGCCTGTGTCGACGACGTTCTCGTCCACCGTGACGATACCGGCCACCCATCAGCCGACGTCATTAAAAACGCGAGCAGGCAGTATCTCTCGGCGTACGAAGACGAGGTCGAACGCTTCGAGAACGAGGGGTATGAGATTCGCTCGAGCCACGAACTCATCCTCGCGAAGCGATACCTCGCAGAGGGACGATTCCTGCGAGGGGCGTGGCACTTGCGGAACGCCGCCACGTCGCCGCGGTCGTACCCCGGTATCTGCTGGGTCACCGGCACCGGGGTTCGACGGCGACCGCTTCCAGTCGTTTTCACCCTCGGCTTCCTGCTTGTCGCTCTCATATTCGGTCAGCGCGCACGTTCTCAGTGAACGCGCCCGTTCGCGGCCGATCGTTTTCGATTCGGGACGAGCGCAGCGTGCGCGTTCTCTCGACGCGAACCATTGCAGAACCGAAACGGATCCGTTTTCATCGGTTATCGCACCTGTAGTAAAGCCGACCGCAACCGACGGGCCGGACGGATGAGACGCGATTCACTTTCACGAAGATCTGTACTGGGCGCGACAGCCGGTTTTGCACTCGCGAGTGCAAGTGCTGCCGGCGTCGTCGGCGGTGCGATCCAAAACGAGGAGGGAAGCGTCAGTCGAGACTCCATCGTCATCCGGGAGGGAACGGACGAGGAGACGACGGCGTACGTGACGACTGCGGATACCGACGGGCCGACAGCGATCGTCGTCGGCGGAATGCACGGAAACGAGACTGCGGGCTATACGGCCGCGGGCCGGATCGCCGACTGGACGATCGACGCCGGCACGCTCGTGGCGATCCCCGAGGCGAACGCCGTTGCGATCGAGCGCGGGACCAGGAACGACGACGAGGGGAACAACCTCAATCGGCAGTTCTCCGAGGGGGAGACGCCGGGGACGGCACTCGCACGCGCTATCTGGGAGGTCGTCAGCGAGTACGACCCGGACATCCTGATCGATCTCCACGAATCGACGGGGATCTACGCGGGCGACCCCATGGACGGGGTCGGGCAAGCGATTTTCCACTCCAGCGGTGATGAGGCGGCTGCCGCCGCGGATGCGGCCGACTACGTCACTCGGAACTACGTAGACAACCCCACTCGCGCGTTCCAGACCGGCCCGTTCTCCATGCCCGACACCGACCCGAGCGGCTTGCTCGCTCACAAGGCCGCGCGTGATCTGAACGCCGACGGGTTCCTCGCCGAGACCGTTTCAACCGATGTGGAACTCGAGACCCGTGTCCAGTGGCACACGGCTATCGTCGAGCGGCTTTTGGAGGGCGAATTGCTCCTCGAGGACTCCGACAGCGGCAGTCCTCCTGAAGCGCCGATTGACGAGGAGCCGGCGGAGTCCAAACCCGAGCCCGAACCTGAACCCGAGCCCGTGGACAACGACGTTGACGACGATACCGAAGCGTCCGGAAACGAGGCCGACGATGAGGCCTCGAACGAGGACGGCGACGAGTCCTCGGGCGACGATAGTGCGAGCACAAGCAATGAGTCACCGACCGCGAAGATCGAGGTCCGTCCGACGTGGACCAGCGAAACGGCGCTCGAGCCGGGTCAGACGGTCACGCTCGACGCGTCGAGGTCGTCCGATCCGGACGGCGAACTCGTTGACTACGAGTGGTGCGTCGGCAACGACGGCTCGTTCGACGAGACCGGCGAGACGATCGAGGTGACGGTCAGCGCACCCGGCGAACACCCGGTCGTGTTGCGCGTCGTCGACGGCGGCGGCTCGACTGACACTGACCGGATTACGCTCGCGACGAACTGCTGAGCCGCTGGGTGTCGGGCCGACCGCACCGATGGCGGCCACGGCCGGAGCACCGTTGCTTCCGGCTCGGAAACAGCGGCAATCTCTCCCTGACACCATCCGTTTCGAGAAGTAGTCCGCGCGCACCGAGCGGGTGAACCGATCGTCGCCGATCAGCGATTGCTTGTTCGCATCTTCCAGAGATCGTCGAAGGTGATGACCTCGACGTCGGCGCTATCGATGTGCTCGAGTAATGTCTCGTAGTCGCCCTCTGGCATCGTGTTGTTGGCATCGAAGGCGTGGAAGTTCAGGATCGTACACTGGTTGTGCGCTGCGGCGAGATCGACGCACCGTTTCGAGATCTCGAGGTCGTGCCCGATCGTCCGCGGTAACGCGAGCGGATCGAAGCCGTAGACGTTCGTCGTGTTGACGTCGCCGGCCTGATTGAAGCCGCCGCAGTAGTGGTATTTAGCGGTTTGCTCGAGGCTCGTCTTATCGTAGCTGTTGTGCGGGTAGACGATGTAGTTCGCCCCTTCGAACCCGTTGTCGATGTACCACTGCTTGTCCGCCTTGAGTCTGCCTTCGATTTCCGATCCGTCGGTTTCAGCTATCGGATCGTGTGTCCCGTGGACGACGATCTGATCGCCCGCCTCCTGGCGCTCTATGAGCTCCGAGCGCGACATGGTTCCGTCTTCGCCCTGTTCAACCCACCGCGGAACCGGTGCCTGCACCGTCTGGAACCCGTACTCGTCGTGGAGCGGCGCGGCCGTCTCGTAGTAGTCGAGCATCCCGTCGTCCCAGCTCAGCATGACGTACCCCTGATCGGGCGTCTCGTGCGTGCGCAGGTCGTCGATCCAGACCTCGGCCTCCGGCATGGAGTGAAGCAACTGAATCTCGAGCCGATCGAGGTTATCGAGGTCGGGTTCGTACTCGCTCTGCTGGAATACCCCGGGGCTCGCCCGGAACCAGCCGATGTCGGGCGAACGGTACGTGATTTCGCGGAGCGAGTACACTTTCGAGCTTCCGAACCGGTCGACGAGACGCAGGTTGACCGTGATGCTCTCTGGCGTCGTCGTCCGGATGGCGAAAGACAGGTCCGTCTCCGTCATGTCCTCGCCCCCGAGACTTCGCTGGGCGACGACATTCTCGCTACCGTTCGACTGGAGCTTGAAGCTCTGCTCGCCGGCGAAGACGGTGTCCGTGTCCGCTTCGCCCGACCCCTGCTCGACGGTCCAGGGCTCGAGATCGCTGAAGTCGTCGAACGACTTTCCGGGTTGGCGAAGCCGTTCTCTGCTGTTGAATTCCGTTTCGAGCGGCGGAACGCCGTCAGCCAATCCCGGTACCGAGTCGTCCGAATCGTCCGTCGTTTCGTCCGATGAGTCCCCGTTCCCCGTGCCGGTCGCAGACCTGATCTGATCTGCACAGCCCGCCATTCCGGTGAGACCGGCTGCACCCGACAGTGCGAGGAACCGTCGTCGTGTCGCGCGTTTCCGTGACATTAGCGATCCGATGGTACTGCCAGCAATCCTATTATTATAGATCTAATAGTCGGGATCGGGGGCCGCTCGTATCGGCGCTCGACGGCCGTTTCAGTACTTAACAGTCGCATAGTTATTGAGAACACCTGCGGAGGAGATTACGAAGGCGTCCGTACATGGGGGTGTGGGGAGAGGCGTATTCCACGCTCCGACCGGACGCCGTCTACGCGGTGGTCTTCGACGATGAACAGGGAACTCTTCGGTGTATTCGGCGGTATTGACGCGTTCGAACGGTTCAGATCCAGTGATGACTTCGACGAAGTACTCACCGGATCGACCGTCACGGTCGGAATCAGGGATTCCGATCTCGGGACGCCCGGTTGGAGCGCGACATACTCTCGCGACGACGGCTACTGCCTCATCTGGGGGGAAGCGTACGTTCCCGACGACGAGCCCAACACCGCTCGCTGGCTCCTCGAACACTACGAGTCGGCGGGAATCGACGCACTAGAGCGCCTCAACGGATCGTATCTGGCCGTGATCGACACCGAAGCGAGCGATGAGGCATTCGTCGCGACGGATCCGATTCGATCCCGAGAGTGCTTTTACACCGACGAGTCCGGAACTCGCGTTTTCGGAACCGATTCCGCCGAAGTCGCACGCACGATTACGGATCCGACGCTGCATCGGAACGGAATTCTCGAGTTCCTGCACCTGGGAGTGACGCTCGGCGAAAAGACGGCCGTCACGGGACTACACCGACTCCCGATCGACAGTCGACTCGCGCCCGCGTCGGTCGACTCGCTCGAACGGTTCGTCTACGACCCACAGTCGTCTTCGGAATTCAACGTGGTCGACGAACTCGCCGATCGCCTCGAACGAGCGATCGAACGGCGGTCGTCGCTGCCCGGACAAAAGGGCATTCTCCTCTCGGCGGGCTACGACTCGCGGATCGTCCTCTCACAGGTCGACGATATCGACTGCAGTTACACGGTCGGCTCACTGGACGCACAGGAGGTCCAGGCTGCGAGATCGCTCGCTGCTCAGTACGGCACGAGTCACACCGCCTTCCCACCGGACGAGCGGTATCTCCGGCCCGACGAGTCGAAGATCCCGTACTCACAGGGAATCAAGGAATCATTGCACATCCACCACGCCGGCTATACGGACGAGATCGGCGTCGATACGATGTATCACGGCCTCCTCTGTGACACGTTCTTCCGGGGGCATTTCACCGCCTCGAAGACCGTCGATGTCCTCGACAAGCGTATCCCGACCGGCGGACTCGAGTCCGATCCCGACCCCGTCGAGGTGTTCCTCGAGAAGTTCGGGTACAACCACGACGCCAGCCTCGAGTTGGCCGACAGAACGTCCTTCGATGTCGATCCGGACGCGTTCGTCAGGGCGGCCATCGCCGACGAATTCGACTCGAGACGGTCGCGTGCGGATCAAATACAGAACGCGCTGTCCTGTTGTGGCATCGCGAACCAGCCGTCGATACCGTTTCACAACCACCTCTCCGATCACTTCGTGACGTCGTTTCTGGCGACGGATCGCGAACTGATCGACTGGCATCTCCGGACGCCGCCGGAACACCGAACGACGGAAACGTTCCTCCGCGCGTGCGAGCGGGTCGACAACGATATCCTGCGACACAGACCCCCCGATCGACCGTACGATGCGACGCTACTCAACGAGGTCGAAGGGTTCGTTCGCCGGAAGACGCCGTTTCTCTCGTCATTCGAACCGCCCTGGCCGGACCGAAAAACGCTCTTCGAACGCCACGACTTCGATCGGCGGCTACTGGGCGACCTCGAGCACGTCCACGGCCTGCCAGCCAGACACAAACTCAGGCTCACTGATCTCCACGGGTGGCTCGAGTGCAAGTCGGAGTTACGGGAGCAACTACTCCCGTGGCTCCGACCACCGGCTCCGGTAGTCGCGTAACCGTTCGACTCGCCCCGACGAGTGACGGGGACGAATAGATTTCGACTCTAACAGCCACCGTTGAAAACGCTCTAACACCCCTTTATTCCGTTCCCAACCGTTAAATCGTGAGAAGCCTTATATACCACGGGGTTTTAGCGCGGAATATGCGTCTGACGCCGTCTTGGCTGCGCTCTTCGTCGGGGGATTCCGCCGAAGAGCAGTTCGAGGATTCTGATGCGCTTTCCGGAGTGACGATGGTCTATGCTCCGGAAAGCGATTTTTCGGGGGACGGTACGATCGACACCCGTATCGGGGACTTCATTCCGGAATCCGATGCCGCCCTCGTCGCCGTCCTTGACGAGATGAGTACCCCAGTGACCGTCGATGAAGTCACCGATACGCTGGTCGAACCGGCTCGCCCATCGATCGAAACGTGGGCGACTATCCACGAACGACTCCATCAGAACCGCTTGCCGGCACTCGACGCGAAGGGTGCCATCGAGTTCGACGAAACACAGGGGTTGATCGAACGGTCCACGGATCAATCGGGCGTAGGTCGGTCACTCTCACGAGCGAAGCTTGCAGTGATCTCGGTCGGGATACTGCTCGTGCTCATCGTGTTCGTCTCGGCGTTTGTTCTCATTGCATAACGGAGAGAGCCACGAGCCTCGTTCCTGTATCGGTCACGCTGTCGCAGAACAGTTCACTAACTGTCGTCAGTTGACGAGCCGACTGATCGTGAGCACCGTAAAGAGCGAGAGGATGAGTGCGCTCAGGCCGATCCCCGAGAGGAACGAGGTAAACGGCAGCTCGATCACTGCACCGAGGAGGATCGCATAGGAGAGCACCGTTGCGCCGATATAGTAGTCCTCCCACTCCGGGCTCTCAACGCCCGTTTCGTCGACCGATTCGTCGGTCGAATCCAATTCGAGGTATTTGTCGACTCGATCAGCGAGGGGCTTTCGCTCGACGATGCCACGGTTCTGCTGGTAGTCGATCAGGCCAGCTTCGTCGAGCTTCGAGAGATGCGACTGATAGAGCGGGATGTAGACGCGCTGGCGCTGCGTGGACGTGAGTTCTTCGACGGTCGTATCGTGCTCCCACGCTGCGACCTGTTCTGCAACGTCGCGCATGCGTACGGGGCCGTCAGAGCCGCGGAGGTAGCGGAGAACCATCCGACGCCGTTCGTTTTGGAGAAGATGAAAGACATCGTCTTTCGAAAACGTCTGCTCCTCGGAGGGACAATCAGCTTCGTCAACCTCGACCTGAGCGTCATCGATCACACCCTGCTCATCATTCCCATCGGAGCTGATATGTTTCGCTTTCATTTCGACAATCATCCCTATTCAGGAGAGGGTAATAAAGGATAGAAATCGTGTATCTGAGAATTACTTGATTCACGTGATTTCACAACCGCCGATCTATCTTTTAGTTATTTTTATACCCACATAAACAGGCGTAGAGCTCCTAAATAGCCATATTTGAATAGGGGATAGGGTATTTATTTCGAGGACACACTCTATGTGGATTTCGGAAACTTATCCCGATTTTCAGATCATTCACGCTCCTATGGCGCGCAAGAATCGGCGCACGAAAACTGAGGGGATTTGTTGTCGAGATCGTTATAACTCAGCGTCAGACGACCGTCAGACCAACCCGTTATATCGGGCTTATATTGGCGATAATAAACCGCCACCGTCCCCTCGTGACGAGACAATGAGCGACAACCAGTTGTGGTATCTGGATCTGGCAGCCGTCGTCGCAGTCACTGGCGCCCTCACGCTCGGAATTCTTTCAGGAGTATCCGGCGCGATACGAATTGTAGTATCGATTCCGCTTATTCTCTTTCTTCCCGGGTATGCGCTTGTCTCTGCCCTCTTTCCGGACAAGCCCAACGACGACTATCGCTCCTTCGATCAGGAGAAAACCGGGCTCGGGAATCCGCTGTTAGTTAGTGGCGGACTCGAGGCGATCGAACGAACCATCCTGTCAGTGGTTTTTAGCGTTGCACTCGTCCCCGCGATTACCCTTTTTGCAAGCGTAACCCCTAGGGGTTTGACGCTCGAGCCGGTGCTCCTCGGACTGGCAGTTGTCACCGTCGCCCTGGCACTGCTTGCGATTGGTTCTCGATATCGCTGTCCGCCCGATAGACGGTTCGTTCCCGCCGTTTCGTCGATATCCCCGTTCTTTTCCCGGGGACGACCGAGTCCGTACGAGCGAGTTAACGTTCGCCCGTACAACATCGCCATCGTGATCGGAATCGGCCTGTTGCTCGCGAGCGCCGGGTTCGCCCTCGCAAACCCACCACAGCACGATGGATATACGGAGATTTCCGTGGAAACGGACAACGTCACCGGTGACACCGACACGATCTACGACTCGACGTATACCGCGGGGGAGAGCCAGGAGCTGCAGGCGACGATCACGAATCAGGAACACGAAGAGCGACAGTACACGACCGTGGTACTGCTCCAGCGGGTGAGTTCCGACGGTGAGACCGTGACCGTCAACGAGTCGGTCGAGATGGACAGGCAGAGCGCGACAGTTTCCGATGGCGACTCTCACCAGCAGACCCTCGAGGTCACGCCGACGATGCGAGGCGACGACCTTCGACTGACCCTGTTACTCTATGACGGCGAAGCGCCGGCGGAGCCGACGGCTGAGAACGCCTATCGCAAACTTCACTTGCCGATCGAGGTCTCATAGATGTGGCCGTGGGAGCATCTCGCGTTCGCGTACGTCCTGTACTCGCTGACCAGGAACGTGCTCTCTCGGACAGCACCCTCGACCCAGGAAACGATCGCCGTCGCTGTCGGCTCACAGTTTCCGGATCTGCTCGACAAACCGCTCGCCTGGACGTTCGGAGTTATGGAGACCGGATACGCTGTCGGCCACTCGATCTTTGCCGCGCCGTTCATCATTCTTGTAGCGTACGCGGTGGCCGCTCGTCGAGGGGACCGAATCCTCGCGGGTGCGTTCGCGTTCGCACACCTCTCGCACCCGGTTGCCGATCTGCTCAACCGCATACTCAGCGGACGAGCAGTCGACCTGCGGATCGTTCTCTGGCCGATCGAATCGCCGCCACCGGCCACGCAGGGCGGGTTCATCGATCATTTTGCCCGCTACTTCATCCAGTACGTGAACGCGATCGTCGCCGGCGGATTGACGCTGCAGGTCGTCTTTCAGTCGCTGCTCGCTCTCGCCGTTCTGGCACTCTGGCTGTTCGACGGTGCGCCGGTCGCTGCTGACATCTGGCGAGGGGTGCACGCCCAAAGACAGCAGTGAGCGGCAATCAAACGGCGTCGGAAGTGTCTCGAGCGAGCCACGACATATTCGACAGTGTTCGTTCTCGAGACGCTGCGTTCACTACTGCAGCTGTTCTCTTGGCCGCGTTGTCCGTTAGTCGACCGGGCGAACGACGAGCAAGTACCCGAACCGTCAGCCGTGACCACGGGTCGCAGTTGTGCCGCTACGTGTTCGCTCGAGCGAACCGCTGGTCGACACAGTGGCCGCGGCAGCGTGGCTTCTCGCCCTCGAAACGATGCGGGGTAAATACGCGGGCTGGTCGAACAAGCGGTACTGACCGTTCCGATACCGGTGAGACGCGACAGAAAGAAGCGATTGGGTCGATTCGTCGTCAGATCTATAGTAGCCACTGAACGTCATTGCACGCCTAATCGACCGACAGTTGTATGATCAGTGTGTGAATCATTTCAGTGGCTACTATACTTTCGATGATTCGAACGCCAGCGAACTGAAACCGCCGACGAGAGCGAGGATCAGTTTCCAGCCGGAGACGGCGTACAGAACGTTACATCACCGTTCGTGTAGACCGTCCCCTGATCCGGACGGCAGAGTTGCGCTCGAGAGGGGTTCATTATCTGCGCGTTCCCGTTGGCGTCCGGGAAGAACACCGCGTCGGTCGATTGCTCCGTTCGGTAGACCGTGTAGCTGTGATTCGTTGCACCGCCTTCAGGAACCGTCGCGGTCGTCGTCGATGGATAGGCACCAGTCCGATCGATCAGCGTCTGATACGGGTGGTCAGTGTGAAGTTGCTGATCCCTCCGAATTTCATCACCCGAGGGTGAGCCAGTCAGTTCGCCGATCGCCTGGGCCGCGGCGAGTTCCGTCTGGTCGTACGCGAGGCGCTCGTGGTGATCCGAGAAAACCGGGTTGTCGGCGTTGCTCCCGGGAGCGAGGACCATCGCGCCGGGAAAAACGAGCGAGAACAGGATCAACACGGTGACGGCGAGTGCCGGCGTCAGGCTCCCCCGAAGCGTCTGCAGTCCGATCGCACCGAGGATGGCCATCGGCGCGTAGAGGAACGCGAACCAGCGCGTGGGGATGAAGTTCCGGATGCCGAACATCGGCAATCCGAGGACGAACACGAGCATGAACGCCGCCGCAAGCAGGAGGGTGAACACCGACTGTTCGGCGCGTCGCCTGTGGACAACGTACAGACAGCCGACGAACGTTACTCCGAGCAAGAGTAGGAAGCCGAGCGCGTCCACGTAGGGAACCACCTGATCGATCAGCGACGGTGCGGCCTCGGCCCCTGCCTCACCGCCGTCGGACGAGGACGCGCTCGCGATATTGAGGAAGCCGGCGCTCTCCTCGAGTGTCTGTGAGAAGTAGCTCAGAACCGTGGCCAGGAACGACTCCTGTCGGTACGGCGTGAGCGACCAGACGAAGATCGTCAGCCCCAGATTGAAGACGACGAGCCCGACGAGGTTGACCGGTTTCTTCGTCCGGAAGACGCTCGTATCGAGCCGCGTCAGCCCCAGCGGACCGATCACGAACACGACCTGTGCGAGAAACGCCGCGAGCAGCAAGACGAGCATGATGAACGTCGACACCTGGTGCGTGAGGATGACGGCGACGCTCATCAGGAGGAGGAGGGAGAAGTCCCGGATCGTGTACTCGATCCGCATCACCCGGATCAGCGCGTACAGCATCCCGAGGAAGAAGACCAAGCCCAGACTCGTCGGGATGATATGCATTCCCCACCTCGCGACGTGACTCGAGAACGCGTAGAGCGCCGTCGCCAGCACCGCCCACCGCACCGGGACGAGCAGGTTCGTCGTCGAGTAGACGAGCAGGGCTGCCAGGGGCATCACGATTCCGACGGAGAGGTACAACGCGGCGCGAATCGGAACGTCGTACAGCAGTGACGAGGTGGCCACCAGCAGGTGGTAGAACGGCGATCCGTAGTGTTTGTCGTGAGAGATCGCGCTCAGGGACTCCTCCGTTAGAATCGCGTCGACGAACCCCTGGTGCGTCCAGATATCGATCCCGACGTACCCCGGCGTCGCGTACAGTGCGGTAAACCGGAAGACGAACGCGAAGCAGACGATCTGAAACACCAGCAGTCCGGGATGGAGGTCGCGGTCGCTCGCGAAGAGGACCTGGCCGATAACGAGCGTCCCGACGACGCTCGCCAGTCCGAAGAAGAGGAGGGTTCGCTCCCCCTGTATGACAGTGAGCGTCACGAGCGCGGCGAGTCCGACCAGCACGACACTCGGGAGCGCCATCGTCACCGCGGACGGGAGGGTCGGGAACGTCTGCGCGTCGTCCCGCTGCTGGTACAAGGAGAGAAGATACAGCGCACACGCGGTTCCGAGTACCAGCGGGACGGTATTGATGTACAGCTGCGACGTGAGGAATCGGAGCGGGAACAGCAGCGCTGCGAACAGGAACCCAGCGATCGCCGCGAGCGTGTCGAGTCGCAGCGGCCGCAGTTCCGACAACGAGCTAAACTTCATGACTGACCCCCGCTCGATGGGTCGTCCCGGTCGGCCGCTCGAGGACGCGACGATACACGTCGAGGAGCTGGTCGCCCATCGCCTCGAGCCCGAGCCCGTCGATCGCGTCGCGCCCGTTCGACCGACGAGCGCCGTCGAGGACGCGCTCGAGGCCGGCGGCGAGTTCGTCGTCGGTCGTCCCCACGACGCAGTCATCGACGTCGCCGATCGTCTCGCGGACGAAGCCGACGTCGGTCGAGACGATCGGGACGGTACAGGCGGCGGCCTCCTTGACGACCAGCGGCCCGCTTTCACGCGTCGATGTCACGAGGAGGACGTCGCTCGCGTTCATGTAGTAGGGCATTTCTTCGTAGGGGACGTCGTCGATCGTCCGTACCTCGAGGTCGACGTCGGCGCGGTCGGCGACGCGTTCGGCTCGCGGGAAGTCCTTGACGTCCCGACTCCGGTCGTACGGAAACAGCGCGACCCGCGCGTCGGTGTCCCACCCGATTCGATTGCGAGCCTCCTCGCGCGGGATCGGTCTGAACAGCTCCGTGTCGATGCCGAACGGGATCTCGACGTGTTCGGCGTCGAGTTCGCGGGACATCGCCGGGCTCGGGACGATCGTCGCGTCGGCGAACCGAGCGCCGTACCGGCTGATCCGACGGAGCCACCCCATGTCGCTCATCAGGTCCGTTCCCCAGAGGCTCAACACGACGGGACGGGTCGGCTGAGCGAGGAGGAACGGCGCGACGAGGCCGTAGTGGCCGTGGACGAGATCGTACTCGTCCGACAGGACGTGGGAGAGAACGCGCGGGTAAAAGCGGAGGTAATCCAGCGGCGTCCGTGGAGAGTCGGCACTGTACTCCCCGGGAACGCCGACGACGGTACACTCGATACCGCGGTCCTCGAGGACCGATATCTGCTGTTCGAAGAACGATCGCGTGGAGGTGATGAGATGAAGGACGTGCATAGTTAGCCAGGATTCGACGCGAGCGTCGATTTGTTCGGATCGGTTCCGGAGCCGGCCGTCTCGACCTCGCGGACGATGACGTCGGTGACGTCAGTCCGGTCGGCGAGGAGCCGGTCGCGTCGGCGCTGCCACGTCGATCGATCGCCGTCTTCGACGATCGATACCGCCCGCTCGAGCGATCGAACGTGGCGATCCTCGCCGTTGTAGCTGAAGACGAGATCGTACTCCTCGTCGAGTTCGGTCACGTACCCGAGCGCGAGCGAGTTCACGTACACCGCCGGCGTCCCGAGGACCGCCGCCTCGGCGGCCATCGTCGCACCCTCGCCGACGAAACAGTCCGCGTAGGCGAGCAGATCGTGCATTCGGTCCGGCGCCAGCGCGTACCGGTGGGACTCGAGTTCGGCCGGAAGATCGACTTCCGACGTGAGCAAGACGGTCGCGCCGGCGTCCTCGAGACGGTCGACGGCGTCGACGGGATCGTCGAATCCGCCCTGCCCGACGTCGTGCGAGGAGTCCCAGCTGCTCAACCGCATCACCACCAGGGTGTCGTCCGGTTCGAGCCCGGCGTCCGCGAGGACGGCGGGATCGGGGTCGAACCGGTCGGGGTGCAGGTACGCGAGTTCGTGATAGCCGGGGTACGTGCGGTGCTTCGAGCCGATGTCTCCCTGATAGCACTCGGGCGTACAGACGGCATCGGCGAACGGATACGCGAGTTTCGTGATGATCGTCGCGTGTTCCGTGTCGTAGAAGACGACGCTCTTCGCACCGACCACCGACGCGACGTGAGCCGCGGCGACGCCGCCGATCGCCGTGATCACGTCCGGCTCTATCCGTCGCGCCCGTCGCAGGAGCCGCGTCTCGTAGGTCGCCTGCACGGCCGCCAGCGAGAACAGCGAGTTCGACTCGCCGGCCAGCACCTCGTGGTCGATTCCCGCGCGCTCGAGCAGTTCGACCGTCACCTCGTTTTCGCGGGCGAAGATGTGGAGCTCGTGGCCCTGCGACTGGAGCTCCCGGATCGCGTGCTTGAAGAAGTGGACGTGACCCGGATGCTGGATCGTCACGATCGCACGCATCAGCGACGCACCCCCAGTTCGGCGTTGTCCCTCGCGTCGGTTCGCATCGCGACTAGGAACAGCCCGACGCTGGTGAGGAACGCGAACGCGGCCGCGGTCGGTTCGCGCACCGACGCCTCGCCGTCGACTGCGTTCACGCCACCGAGGGTCGCGATCGCGGCTGCGGCCGCCAGCACGGCCATCCCCGCCGCGTAACAGAGGACGGTGGGGTGCAGTCTATCGACGGCGAACTGAGCCGTCATCCGCTGACAGAAGCCACGCAGGAGCGTGATCGAGGTGACCGGGATAAAGGTCTTGTACTCGATCGTACTCTCCTCGTCGGCGTAGACGGCCGGCATCGACACGTCAGCGACGCGCATCTCCGCGATGTTCAGTCGGACGAGCAGGTCGTTGGGATACTCGTGATCGTCCGGAAGCGCCTCGATATCGATCGCCGACAGCGCGTCGTGAGAGATCGCAGTGTACCCGTTCTGGGGGTCCTGCAAGCGCCAGTAGCCGCTCGCGATCTTCGTGAGCTGGGTCAGGACCCAGTTACCGAACAACCGGAACGGTGGCATCTCCCGACGCGAGGCCCGATCGGCGAGTCGGTTCCCCTTCGCGTAGTCGGCGTCGCCCTCCACGATCGGATCCAGGAGCGTCGGGAGCTGATCCGGATCCATCTGTCCATCAGCGTCCATCGTGACCGTGATATCGATGTCGTCGTCGTCGCGTGCGCGAACATAACCGGTTCGCAACGCGCCGCCGGCACCCTGATTCTCCGCGTGCCGAATGGGGACGATTTCCGGGTCCACGACTGCACCGCCGTCCGGGAGGGACGCGCGGAGTTGCTCGCTCTCGTCCTCGAGCGCATCGTTCTCGGACGCCCCAGTCTCGGGACGGCCGCTTTCGAGCGCGTCGCTTTCGACTCGATCTCCCTCCCTCGAGGCGGCCGCGTACGTCTGAATGATCCGCCAGGTGTCGTCCGTCGAGTCGTCGTCGACGGCGTAGATGCGGTCGACGAAGTCGGGCATCGTCGCGAGGACGTCACCGACGTGATCTTCCTCGTTGTACGCCGGGACGATCACGCCGATCGTGTGTCTTCGGTACATTATAAACTGCGATAGACGAGTTCGGCGTCGGCTGCATCGTTCGGTTCGAACGCGCCCGCGATGTCGATCAGTGCGGCGTCGTCGTCGAGGTCTGCCGCGACATCGTCGAGTTCGATATCCTCGAACTCCGAGTGCGAGGTCGTGAGGAGGACGGCGTCGAATCCGTCGAACGAGAGCGATTCCTGAATGTCGATGTCGAACGAGTTTCGGATCTCGTCGTGGTCGGCGTACGGATCGTATCCCGCGACATCGATATCGAACTCGTGGAGGTGGTCGACGACGTTCGCGACCTTCGAACTGCGGATGTCACCCACGTCCGACTTGTACGCGAGTCCGAGCACCAGCACGCGGCTCTCTCGCAGTGTCTTATGACACTCGTTGAGCGCCTTGATCGTCAACTCGGCGACGTGGTTCGGCATCGACTCGTTGACCTTCCGGCTCGTGAGCATCAGTTCCGGATCCACACCGTCTCGCTTCGCGCGATGCGCGAAGAAGTACGGATCGACCGGAATGCAGTGCCCGCCGACGAGCCCCGGCCGGTAGTCGTGGAAGTTCCACTTCGTCCGCGCCGCCTCGAGCACCTCTCGCGTGTCGAGCCCCATCTGTTCGAAGGCCATCGATAGCTCGTTGACGAGCGCGATGTTGACGTCGCGCTGGATGTTTTCGATGACCTTGCAGGCCTCGGCAACCTCGATCGACGGGGCGGGGTGGACGCCCGCGTCGACGACCGATTCGTACAGCGTCGCGACGTCCTCGAGGACCGTGTCGTTTTGCGCACCGACCACCTTGACGACGTCCTCGAGCCCGTGGTCGTTGTCGGCCGGCGTCGCGCGTTCGGGCGAGTAGCCGACGAAGAAATCCTCGCCCGCGCTCAGCCCGGACGCGTCCTCGAGCGCCGGGACGAGGATCTCGCGCGTCGAGCCCGGGTAGACGGTCGACTCGAGGACGACGGTGGTTCCGGGATCCAGTTTCGACCCGACGGTCGTCGCCGCGCTCTCCACGTAGCCGAGGTCCGGCTGCTCGTCGTCGTCGATCGGCGTCGGAATCGCGATGATGACGTAGTCGGCCTCGGTGATCGTGGTCGCGTCGGTCGTATAGGAGATATCGCCGTCCTGTATGGCGTCGTCCGTGAGGTCACCGGTCGTGTCGATACCCTCCTGTAGTCGGTCGACCGTCACGTCGTCGACGTCGTAGCCGATCACGCGGTAGTCCGACTGCGCGAATCCGACCGCGAGCGGGAGGCCGACGTATCCCAGTCCGACGACGCAGATCGTCGCCTCGCGGGTCGATTGCTCCGTTGTGTGCTCGAGGGTGGTTCCCTCACCGCTCGATTCGAGCGCGTACTGACCGCTCGCTCGCTCGTCCGCTCGCTCTTCCGTATCGCCAATTATCGTGGTCATGAGTGATCGTTATCGCGTGACCGTCACACGACCGAGTGCGACGGTGACTGTTCGAAAGTGGACGCCCGCCATCGGCGGGGCGCGCCGTAATAATCGAGAAGCCGCCGTCGGGGGTTTACTATACCCCGGATAAACGATTGCAAGCGTTCCACGCAGTGAAACCGGGAACGGGCGGGCGCTATCGACGGCAATGGCCAGTCAACGGCTCGGTGCCAGGATGAGAGCTTAAACCGTTGTTAAACGCTCCTATACGAACTCATAATGAAGGTCCCCAAAGCCGGAGTATCAGTACGGTCGGCGAGTTCACGTCATCGTGACTCGGATCACGCACCGGCCGCCACAGAACCGCGTAATCATGGTGTCCAATCCCCAGATCGGAGTCGGAGCCCAGCTCGCATCGATTCACAGCGCCGTCTCGATCGGAACGGGTCCGGCTTCGACTCACCACCAGGGTGCCTACGCGATTCCCTCGAGGGCGATTGTCCCCGGGGCTGGCGATCACCCCGATGGACCGTTGTCCGCGATACAACTGCTTCGCGTGTCGTCGTTCTGGGAAACGGCCCTGATCGCGGTTCTATTCCTGCTGATCAGCGCACTCATCGGGATTCGAATGGGCGACGTGCTGTCGAAACGCGAACTCGAGATGTCGTCGCTCCCGTTCGTCGTGAACGCAGCGGGTAACACGGACGAATCAGTCCACACGCATGCGGACGATCACTGGGCGTCCGAATCGTATCTGTCGCCCGAAACGCCGCCGAAGCTCCTGAGCGACGAGGGCAAGGTCGTCCGGCTGCTCGTCGCAAACGACGGTCGCATTCGCCAGCACCAGATCGCGGACGAAACGGGCTGGTCGAAGTCAAAAGTCAGCAGGATCTGCTCGCAGATGCACGCTGACGGGACGATCGAAAAGCAATCGGTCGGTCGAGAGAACGTCATCGTCTTCTCCGAACCACTGCCCGACGACGAGACGCGGTCTACTGAGATTGGGAACCCACACCCGTAAGCACCTGACGACCACAGCAGTATCCGTGACGACTACAGCAGTGTTCTTGGCGACTATAGCGGTGTTCGACCGGGGATATCGTTGTTTCACGGACCGAATCAGTTTCCACCGACTGCATCGCTGCCGTAGCGATCCGGTTTCGAACTCGGTCCCCGAACGACGCGGGTTTTGAGCCGCGGGAATGCGAACGGTGAGCGAAGCGAGCCGTGAGCGAGAACCGCAGGCTGTGCGATCGATATGTGAATCGTTCAATGGCTACGAGAGTGTCTCGCGTGGCAGTTTGTACTTCGACAGGGCCGTGGCTGCAAGTCAGTGCATCGTATCAGCGGACCGGTCTCGGTCACCCATTCGACCGACGACGGCCGACAGTGCACTCGGTTTACCCGTCTCGAAGCGATCTCTCACCGCGGCACGGGAAAACTGTACGAATGTCATGCTCTGTTGTGACAACGGGCGGAGTGAGACGTGAAGCCGAAGTTGGAAAAACGAATGGGGTGTTATGCACTCGATAGTTCGCATGATATTCGCAGTACGGTCTTATTCGTGGTATAGTAATGCCCGCTGTTGCCCGTGGTAGGAGTAGCGCCCGATCCGTCGGCAGTGAACGGATGGGCTCGATGATACCAATGACACGAAACAGTCCTCCACGGAAGGCAGCGGTCTCGAACCGACTTGCGACAGCCGTCACAACCGCCGATCGCTCCGCCGACCACCGTTCTGATAGTGTAGCGTGGTCACTGGCCACCGCTCAAACGGCGGTGATCGGCTGATGTGCGGTATTATCGCGCGGATCGGTCACGGAAACGCGGCGGAGTCGCTCCTCACGGGGCTCGAGAACCTCGAGTACAGGGGATACGACTCGGCGGGGATCGCCGTCCAGAACGGCTCCGGGGTCAAGGTCCACAAGTGTTCAGGTGAGGTGTCCCGCCTCAAATCGAGCCTGAACGGACAACCGCACGGAAACATGGGGATCGGCCACACCCGATGGAGCACCCACGGGCCGCCGACCGACGAAAACGCCCATCCGCATACGGATACGGCGGGTGACGTCGCGGTCGTCCACAACGGGGTCATCGATAACTACGACGAACTCAAGGCTGAACTCCGGGCGAAGGGCCACGAGTTCGACAGCGACACCGACTCGGAGGTCATCCCGCACCTCATCGACGAATACCGAGAGGAAACCGGTGACACCGAACAGGCGGTCCGCCGGGCCGTCGACACGCTCGAGGGGAGCTACGCGATCGCCGCGATCGTCGACGGCGAGGAAGCGGTCTACGCCGCACGGAAGGGCTCGCCGCTCGTCCTTGGCCTCGACGACGAGGAGTGGTACCTCGCGAGCGACGTGCCGGCGTTTCTCGAACACACCGACGAGGTGATCTACCTCGAGGACGGCGATATCGTGGTTCTCGACCCGGACTCCTACCAGATTTCCGATCTCGACGGCACCCCGATCGAGCGATCGACCGACACCGTCGACTGGGATCCGGAGGACGCGGGCAAAGGCGAGTACGACCATTACATGCTCAAGGAGATCAACAACCAGCCGACCTCCCTCGCCAATACGATCGAGGGACGGATCGAAGACGGCGACGTCGCCTTCGAGAGTCTCCCGCCCGGCTCGTTCGCCGATATCGACACCGTCCAGTTCGTCGCCTGCGGGACGTCCTATCACGCGGCGATGTACGGCGCACAGCTAGTGCGAGAGGCCGGCCTCCGAACCGAGGTGCTCCGCGCGAGCGAGTACGGGTCCACGTCCGGGCCGGTCGACGAGAACACGCTCGTCATCGCGGTCACCCAGAGCGGCGAGACCGCCGACACCCTCGATGCGGTCCGGAAAGCGGCCGAGCGCGGTGCTCGGTCGCTCGCCGTCACGAACGTCGTCGGTTCGACAGCCGCGCGCGAAGCCGACGATGCGGTCTACATCCGCGCCGGCCCGGAAGTCGGCGTCGCAGCGACGAAGACGTACTCCTCGCAGGCGGTCACGCTCGCGCTGCTCACCCAGCGAATCGCGGCGGACGTCCCGGAGGGGACTCCCGCCGACGATCGAGCGGGGATGCTCGAGGCGCTCAAGGACCTCCCGGAACACGTCGAGGCCGTCCTGGAGACGAGTCAGGCGGAAGCGCTCGCCCAAGACGTGTTCGATAGCAAGTCGTACTTCTTTATCGGTCACGGACTCGGCCACTCGGTGGCCCTCGAGGGCGCGTTGAAGTTCAAGGAGATCACCTACGAGCACGCGGAAGGGTTCGCTGCCGGCCAACTCAAACACGGCCCGCTCGCCCTCGTCACCGATGAGACGCCGGTGTTCGCCGTCTCGACAGGTAGTGACAGTGATAGTAAGACGAAGACGAACGCGATCGAGGCCCAGTCCCGCGGCGCGCCGATCGTCGCCGTCGGACCGGACGATCAGTCCCTCGTCGACGTCGCCGACGACCACCTGTCGGTGCCCGACACCCACCCCGTCTGGGCCGGCCTGCTCGCCAACGTCCAACTCCAGTTGCTCTCCTACTACGCCGCGAGACAACTCGACCGCCCGATCGACAAACCGCGCAACCTCGCGAAGAGCGTCACAGTCGAATGATCGTCTCGTTTCTCGAGTAACGTCTTTTCGACGCGTCCGTTCGACACCGACTGCGGCAGTTCTCGAACCGATACCGGACGGAACCGGTCGCGTGTATCCAGCGAACGGTGAGCCACATCGCTCGGAGCGACGGGATCACAGGGCTCGTCCGTCCGCTCGAGCGATCGAGAGACGACGGCAGAGACCACACGAACCTGGACATCGAGCGGTCACGCACACCGATAACAGCAGGCAGCCATACACACCCGAAACGCTGAGCGATCACGGACACTCGGACTGCCGAGGTTCGAGCGTTGGCAGCCACGATCGCCCGCAGCGAGACGAGCGATACTCGACGTGCTGTCGAGCCGAGTATCGAGGCGATATGGCGGAACGATCCCGTCCTCGCTCACTCCGTTCTCACCCGAATACGTCGGTGATCTCCGGAACTACGCCGCAGCAGGCGTGGTACGCGCCAGGTACAGGATACCACTCCTCTCGAGTAGTCACGAGTAGTCGTTTCACGTGACTCCGATATCCGATCGATCACGGGCATTCCTCGAGGAGAGGGACGCTCGTTGCCACCGCATTTGCACTGCTCCCTGCCATCGATTCCAGTGAACACGGTGATCGATGGTGGGACAGGTGATCGGATGATGAACCGAGGCCGATAGTACGGAATCGTAAAACGAGTGTCGAAGGGCTTTGCACGCTTCGTGGCTCTGTTCGCGTTTGAGGTCCGATCAGCGAGCGAGTCGCTGAGCGGTGTCCCTACCGGCACGAGAAAGAGTCCGGGTCACGTCGACGCTCGAACAACCAGTCGATCGGCGAACGTACCGGTGCGATCGATTCTGAGAAACGGTGAAAACGAATGATAAAATCGTAGCTGAACCGAATCGGTGCTAGTTGTCAGCTATCTCGTATTCCAACCGCATTGTGTCGTCACCATCGAACTCGACTGTCTGTTCCTCCGACTCGTTCCCGTCCACAGTCACGGTCAACGAATACTCGCCGTTCTCGCGCTCGAAGTCGACCTCGCCGTTCTGGTCGACGGTTTTCTCCTCTTTCCCTCGAACGTCTCCAAACGTTTCCCGCTCGAGCGCAACGGTCGCATTGTCGAGCGTGTCGCCGTTCTGGTCTTGCACGATGAACGTCACCGTGCTACTATCGTCGCTCGACTCGTCACCGTCCGAGCCGTCGCCATCGTCCGAGCTGTCGTCTTCTTCCTCGAGCGTCAGCTCGATCGATTCGTCGTCGCCGTCGATCTCGACGCTGTCTTCAGCGGACTGGTATCCGTCCGTGTTCGCGGTGACGCTGTAGGTGCCGTCCTCGACCTCCCACTCGACCTCGCCGTCTCCGCCGGTCGTTTTCTCGTCGCTGGAGGCGTCATCGAGGCTCACGTCGGCCCCGTCGATCGCGTTACCGTCTTGGTCTATCACGGACACTGTCAACGCGTGTGTTCTGTCGTCGCCGTCGTTACTATCTCCGTTGTCACCACCGTCGCTGTCATCGCCGTCAGTATTGCCATCATCACTATCGCCATCGCCGTCGCTGTCGTCCCCACCGTCGCCGGTATCGCTGTCACCACTGTCGGTATCGCCATCACCACTATCGCCGGTATCGCCGTCACTGCCGTCGGTATCATCGGTTTCGTTCCCACTGCCAGCGTCCGCGGCGTCGCCGTCCGACGAGTCGATATCGTCGGCCGGTTGGCTCGAGTCGTCAAATCGGTCGGTGACCGATCCGATGGCGCTGCTGACGGATGCCCCGCTCGCAGCGAGTACCAGTCCGGCCAGGAGGAAGACGATGCCACTGATAGTGAGTAAAACCTGGACGCTGCGCTGAATCGATCGGGTCTTCGTGCCGTGTTGTTGGGTGTTGCGGCTCATTATCGGTAATTGAGGGATTGCAATCCGGTGATCAGTGGGTTACGCACTCGTCGTCTCGCTGACCGCTGCGACCGTCAGTCGTCGTCGGGCCGCGGGCGGCCAGTCGGTCGTCTCCGCCCTCGAGCGATCAGTTTCCGCTGTCGAAACGACCACGCTCTCGGTCGACTGTCGATTCAGACGGCCGTTGGAGGCGTTGTACTGGTCGTACCGCTCGTCGCGGACGAGTATGCGAGATTTCATTACGCGATACTTTCGCTGTTCGGCGGTTCACTATACGGATCATAAAGCCGTTTCAATGGGACAAATGCCCCCGCTCAGAGCCTGAATGACGAGGAGCGTCGCCGTTGATTCGGACCGGTGATACCGTTTCGAACACCGTGGGATCCCGTGAGTTCGAGTACCCTGAACGACGACCAGAGTAGCCACTGTCGCCCTGCGCGTATTTCTCCCCGGCAGCACTACTCGGATCAGTCGCCGTCGGGGTCGGGCCCGAGACCGTCATTCGAATCGTCAACCGGTTCGAAGTCGGTCGAACCGCACGAACAGCCGTCCTGCCCGATGATCTGAATCTCGCCGTCCGGCCACCGTCGCGCCGCGTAGGCGGATCCACACGCCGTACACGCTGCGAGCACCCTCGTTACATCGTCTTTGTGCGCCATCCCCATCGTGACGTAGGAAAAACACCGGAATCAAGGTTTCCACTCGAGGGGAAGTGTCACGAAAGCGGACCGGTTACACACCGGGCCGACGCTATGGGGCATCAGTCCCGATAAACGATGTACCCCTGCGCCTCGAGTTCCTCGAGCACCTCGTCGGGGACCGTCGCCTCCGGCGCGCTCGTCTCCGCGTACTCGAGTTCGGTGTCGCCGACGACCTCGAAAGCGTAGTCGGTTCCCTCGTAGTCGACGACGACCCGTGCGTCTTCGATCGTGAGATCCATCGGAATCGGCTCCGCGTACGCCGACGCCGCGTATAAAGATGGGGCGGGAGATGGCTGGGTGACAGCGTTCGTCGGAACGGAGAACGGATGACACGTACTGATCGAACCCGCCGCTCTCGAGTCGAAGGCCGGCTCGGTGGGGATCGAACGTCGCCGTCGTTTCGGGGGAGGGGAACTGTGCCGTCGTTTGGGGCGGGAGACCGGGCTGTTATTCGTTGAGGTGACCGCGATAGCCTTTCGGTTCGAACCCGCGTCGGCAGATCACGCGCTTGCGACCGACGGTGATGGCGCTGACCTGGTCGTCGTCCTCCATCCGGTCGATAACGTCTTCGAGTCGATCCGTCGACCACCCCGTTTCCTCGCGAATGGTCGATTGGTCGACGCGACCGCCGCGTTTGACGAGCAATCGGAGAATTTTGTCCTCGTCCGGGAGGTCGTGTTCGTCGACGCCGTACTCGATTTCTTCGGCATAACTTAACGTTTCGTCGTCGGATTCCTCGCTCGTTTTCTCGCTCGATGTCGATGCAGACTCGCTCGCTCGGGACTCGTCGGACGACCCGCTCCAGAGAGACGAGATGCGAGTCCAGAGTGTATTGAATACCATCTATTGATCACGCTCCATTGGAACTATCATAAGTTGAACGCCCACCTACCTTGGTTTTATGTTTTGGAAATGACATGGTTGCAAGCCGGCGATTACGGCGTGACTATCGTGACGGTTCCGTCGTCGAATAGCCGCTTCCTTGCGACCCGCAAGCCAGTTATCACTTTGAGCGACCGACAGGCTCGCCGACAACGCGATTCCGACCGAGGCGCTCATCTACCACTCGGTCGATACTGCGGTAGTCACCGATTTCCGCGTCTCGAGCCCTGTTACCGGTCGTAACACGGGAACACTGTTACCACTTGCGACACGCGGTTCGCGCCGTCCGTTCGAGCGGGTGTCGACGCGACTCGCTCGCACCGAGTGACGCGCCGACAGTTGTCAGCGGCGTCGCCTTACCCCCAAGCGAGCCGAGACGTGACCGTCGCTGTATCCGATCACGCGCTGCCAGGAGAAGCGAATGTAGCCGTCTCAGAGACTGCTGTAGGTGTCAGCGAGCGCGTCGAGCGCCTCGTGGTGGTTCGTCGAGTGAGGCGCGGTCAGCGGCGAGACGCTGATACGGCCCTCGACGACCGCGCGGCGGTCGGTGCCCTCGGGATCGGGAAGCCCGTCGGGGGTCATGTCCTCCCAGACGCGGTCGTGAAGGGTAACGTGTGCGCCGTCGCGTTCGGCGTCCATCTCGTAGCGTTTCGAGGGGCGCGTGACATCGATCGGGGCGGGTTCGCCGTCCGGCAGCGGAACGTTGACGTTGAGATAGGCGGCGTGGTCGAAGACGCCGGCCTCGAGCGCGCGCTCGGCGAGATAGCTCGTGACGCGGGTCGCTTCGGCGTAGTCGTCGTCGGATACCTCGGTCTCCGCGAACGGCGTGTCGTCGACGGGGACGTACAGCGAGGTCGCGATCGCGGGGACGTCGAAGAAGGCGGCCTCGACGGCCGCACTGATCGTTCCCGAACGACCGAGGACGTACTCGCCGAGGTTCGCTCCCTTGTTACAGCCGGCGACGACGAGGTCCGGAAACGGGCCGAGTTCGGCGAGGCCGGCGACGACGCAGTCAGCAGGGGTCCCGTAGACCGCATAGCCCAGTTCGTGGTCGTCGACCTCGACTTCGTGGGAAAGCGACCGGCCGCAGGCGCTTCGGTCGTCGGCCGGCGCGACGACGGTCACGTTGGCGTGCTCGGAGAGGGCGTCGTACAGCGCCCTGATACCGGTGCTGTCGATCCCGTCGTCGTTGGTCAACAGGATCTCGAGGTCGTCGCTCATGTCACGCCGGTCGGTCGGCGGTACGAAAAGCCCACCGCTTTTCCGTCTCGTGCGATTCGGTCGGCTGTCTCGGGTGGGTTGGTCGACCGTTTTAGGCGATCCGCTGTCACCGTGTCCCGGCGCACCGCGACCTGCCAGACGGGCGCGCCGAAACAGACTACCAGTAACCGCCTCAGCCGATTCGATCGACGACCGTCTCCTCGTCGACGACCAGATTGTAGGCTTCCTCGTCGTCGTTCCAGAGCGCGAGGATGCGTTCGAACGTGCAGACCTCGCCATAGTCGGCCTCGAGTAGCGGTCTGTTGAGCGACGTTTCGTTCGTCACGACGGCGTAGTGATCGACGGCTTCGCTGCCGTCGCTGATCTTGAACAGCGGATTCGACCGGCCGCCGCGGCCGCCGTTCCCGTCGCCGTCCCCGCTTAACGACCGGCTAAGCTTCGCCGCCACGATATCGATCCGGTTCGTGACGTGGCGTCCCATCTCGGCCATCTTCGCCCACTTGTTCGTCTCGAGCGCCATATCGATCCGTCGACGACCGTCGAGGCGCAGGAGCGAGTAGGAAAACTGGACGTCGACGTTGACGAACTCGCCGGGTGCGTGATCGTCGTCGTCGGCCGGCGCGGCCTCGTCGAGACGCCGCTGGAAGTCCGGAACGGCGAGATCCGGGCGGACGTCGAACGACCAGCCCCGGTCCGACGGGGTTTCACCGGGCCAGAGCCTGACGGCGGGACCGTAAACGGTCACCGCTCCGCGACGATAGGCTGCCGAGTCGGAATCGCCAGACGCGTCGATGTCTACGGCCGCTCGGTCCCAGAGACGCTCACCCTCGAGGTCCCGTTCCACCTCGCGCAGTCCCACGCTGGTGTTCTTGTCCGCAGGCGCCATCGCGAGCAGCGCCCCCTCCGGCGCGAGCGTCTCGAGGAACGATCGCGTGACTTCGGCGGGATCCTCGAGTTCGCTCAGGACGTTGCAGGCGAGGACGAGATCGAAGCCGTCGTCCGGTGCGGTGGGATCGAACCCATCGCCGGAACCGCCACCGTTCACGGCCTCGCTCGGATCGAACGCCTCCGCGGTGGTCCGGTGAATCGTCGTGTGGACGTTCCGCCCCGTCTCCGCGAGCAGTTCCTCGAGCACGTCCGCGGCCGCGCTCGGCTCGATCGCGTGATACTCGAGCAGGGAATCGTCGGGGAGGTAGTCACAGAGGCCGAGCGCGGGGCCGCCGACGCCAGCGCCGATATCGAGGACCCGAAGCTTCCGGCCCAGTAGCCCCCGTTCCGCGAGATCGTCGAGCGCGTACTGCACCGCCGCGTAATAGGCCGGAAGGTGGTAGATCGCGTACCCCGCGGCCACGTCGTCGTCGTACTCGACCGGTCGCCCGTCGAGGTAGCTCGCTTTGAACCGACGGATCGTCGAGCGGAGCAGGTCCCCCGACGCGCCGCCCTCCCAGTTCGGGCCATACCGATCGGCGAGCAGGTCCTCGAGCCGGCGTTCGTAGTCGGCTGGAAGCCGTTCGATCGGTCCCCCCAGGGGCTGAACCGGCTCGTCGTCGACCGGAACGAACAGCCCGTCGTCCCGCTCGAGGAGTCCGAGGTCGGCGGCCTCCTCGCGGAGGAGTTGTCTGACCACTGCCGGATGGGGCGCCCCCTCGACGTACTCGCAGATCTCCTCGGGGTCGATCGGCCGGACGTTGCGCAGATACTTCGCGTTCGATCGAACGGCGTCTCGATGGTCGCTCACGTGGTGTTCCCTCCGGTATCGCGTCGTTCGTCGCGTTCGTCACCTTCGTCGTGTTCGTCGCGTTCGTCGCGTTCGTCGTGCCAGTTCGCGGCCGCCTCCCGATACAGCGCCTCGAGCTCCTCGGGTCCGGCAGCGGCGATTTCGGCGGCGGCGTCGGCGACGGCATCCGCGCCGTCGAACGTGTCCTGAATATCGGCGTAGACACGCGGCGTGCCCGCGGTCATCTGGCGGGCGAGTCGCCGCAACTCCTCGTAGATCGGCGTTTCGAACCCGTCGGGGACCGACTCCGCCACGAGGGCGAAAGAGAGAACCGCGGCGTGGGTCGCCGCCTGGACGGTTTCCATAGCCTCGTCGTGTTCCACGGCCGTCGTCTCGAGCAGTTCGTTCCCCCGTTGTTCGAGGGCCGTAAGTAGCTCGTCGGTTACCGGCCCCGAGCGAGCCCGGACGACGGCGATCGAGCCGGGTGCCCGCTCGGGTGCGAACAGCGGGTGCAGGCTCACGCGTTCCAGCTCCGGAGCGTGACGTTCCATCGCCGTGATCGCGGGCTCCATCACACCCGACACATCGACGATCGCTCGCTCGGCGCGGTCGGCCTGCGCGGCGATCGCATCGGTCACGTAGGCCATCGGCACCGCGAGACAGACGACGTCGAACGTCGTCTCCCCCTCGAGGTCGGTGACATCCCCTCCGACCGTCTCGGCCGCGGTCGCCGCCGCGTCTCGGTCGAGATCGGCGAACGTGACCCGGGCGTCGATCCCGTCCCCGAACCACGTCCCCATCGACCCCGCGCCGACGATCAGTACGTCCATCGCCCGCCCCTACCTGCCGACGTTGCAAAAGCCGTTCGATCCGACGGTTCGCGTGACCGTTCGATCGCTCGAGACGAGGCGGTAACTTCCACACGTCGGCCGACATCGATGACCGGCGAGCGGCGTGGTCGACGGGCCGTCGAGCGTTCGGACCACCGCAGTTTGGGCCGGATTACTTGATCCCTCGAGACCGAACTGCGAGCGTGATGCAAATCGGGATCGTCGGTGCCGGGGCAGCCGCCGCGGCCGCGGCCCACACCATCGACGGAACGCCGACCGAGACGGAGATTACGGTCCTCGAGAAGTCCCGCGGACTCGGCGGGCGGGCTGCGACGAGGCGTCGCGACGACGTCGTCTACGAGTACGGCGCGAACTACGTTACCTCGGACGATGAGCGGGTGGTCGAACTACTGACGGAGACGCTCGATACCGAGGGACTGGTGGACGTGACCGACCCGATCTGGACGTTCGGTCGCGCGGGGACGGTATCACCGGGAGACGACCGCGACGATCACAAGTGGACCTACCGACAGGGGCTGACCCAGATCGCGAAGCGACTCTTCGCCCGCACCGACGCGAGCGTCCACCGGGAGACGCGAGTGGAAACGCTGATTCGTGAACCCGACGGCGGGGACGAGAGCTGGTGGCTCGAGGACGCGTCCGGAGCCCGCTGGGGTCCCTTCGACGCCGTGCTCCTGAATCCGCCGGCACCCCAGACGGCCGACCTACTGCGGTCGGCCGACTGGGCCGGTGACACCGACGTGTTGGAATCGCTCGCAGACGCCGTCGACGCGGTCCCCTTCCGGACGATCTGGACCGGGATCTTCCACTATCCGTTCGAACTCGAGCGCCCCTACTACGCGCTGGTCAACACGGACAAGGCCCACGAGATCGGGTGGGTCGCCCGCGAGGAGTGCAAACCCGGCCACGTCCCCGACGGCGAGTCGGTGCTGATCGTTCAGGCTAACCACGAGTGGTCGGTCGACCGCTACGACGAACGCCCAGCGGAGAACTGCGAGCGACTCGCGGCGATGACCGCTGACCTCGTCGGGGACGATCGCCTGTGCGAACCCGACTGGACCGACTTTCAGGGATGGCGGAACGCGCTCCCGGAGGCCGGCGTCCCCGGCGAAGCGCTGGACCGCGCCGAGCGCGAGGGGCTGTACTGTCTCGGCGACTGGGTCGCCGGCGAGGCCCGACTCCACGCGGCGCTTCGCAATGGGCTCGCGGTCGGCGATCGAGTCGCCGACGCCGGGTGAGACGGGCGGTTACAGGGCCGAAGTGGCCTCGTTCAGTACCGCAGTATCGACGAAGACGACCACGTGATCGCCGCTCTCGACTCTGGTCTCCCCCCGCGGGGTAATCAACTCCCCGTCGCGGGTGATCGCCCCGATGACGATCCCGTCGGGGAGGCCGGCCATCGCGTCGCGGATCCGCGCTCCGGCGAGCACGCTCTCGGAACCGACCTCGATCTCGAGGACCTCGGCGCGGTCGGACTCGAGCATGGCGACGTTCTCGGTCTGTCGCTTGCGGGTAAAGCGGGTGATTTCCTCGGCGGTGACGAGCCGCGGGTTGACCCCGACGTCGATACCAACGGTCTCGAAGAGGTCGACGTACTCGCCGGCCTCGACGATGCCGATGGTTCGCTCGACGCCGATCCGTTTCGCGAGCAGTGAGATCAGCAGGTTCCTCTCGTCGCCCTCGACCGCAGCAACGACGATGTCGGACTCATCGACGTGTTCGCGGACGAGGAAGTCGATGTCCGTCGCGTCGCTTTGCAGTACCAGCGTCCTCGGCAGTTTCTCGGCCAGCTCCCGTGCCCGTTCGGGATCCCGTTCGACGAGCCGCGGCTCGAGCCCTTCGGCCTCGAAGAGCCGCGCCGTCTGGTAGCCGATCTCGGTGCCGCCGACGATAACGATCTCTTCGGCGTCCTCGAGGCCCGGTTCCGGCGTCAGGGTGCCCGCAAACTCGCGGACGTTCTCAACGGAACCGATGACGACGGCGGCGTCGCCAGCCTCGATGACCGTCTCACCGTGTGGGACGATGATGTCGTCGTCGCGCAACAGCGCCGCGAAGGTCAGCGACTCGAAGCGGTCGGCCTCGGAGACCGTCTCACCGGCAATCGGACTGTCTGGACCGACTTCGAACTCCGCCATCTGGACGAGGCCGTCGGCGAACGTCTCCACGTCATGAGCGCCAGGCAAGCCGGCGATCCGGACGATCGTCTCTGCGGTCTGGAGATCCGTACAAACCATGAAATCGACGCCGAACGCCCCCATGGATTGCTCCCACGTCCGCAACAGATTCGTCTTCGTGACGCGAGCGATCGTGAACGGCTCGGCGACGGCCTTCGCCGCCCCACAGATGACGATGTTCGTTTCGTCGATGTCGGTGCTCGCGATGACCAGACCTGCCTCCTCGATGCCGGCCTCCTCGAGCGTCCCGATGGCGGTCCCGTCGCCCTGGATCGCCAGCACATCGTGAGAGTAGGTGACCGACTCGACCCGATCGGGATCCGTGTCGACCACGACGACATCGTGCTCGTCGTCGAGGCTGGCAGCGATGTTCGAGCCGACTTGGCCCGCACCGACGATGATCACTCGCACCGGCGGACCACCCGCGAGGGTCGCGGACGCGACCTGACGCTCCCGCTACTCATATCACTTGTGTCGTCACCGAGCAGTAAGTGGGTTTGGCATGAGTAAGGCAGGGGTGTCGTTAGCGGGTCCTCGAGCGAATGAGCCCGACGTAGCGGATTGGACGGTACGGACCAAGGAATGACCGCTTCGGGATCGGAAAGAGTGCATCCGCGAGCGACCAACGGGAGCGCGCCCTTTGTAGCGTAGATTTTTGCGGCTTACGAGGGACGAGAGGCGTCCCTCGAGCCGTCCGAGCGGGCCGAAGGCCCGCGAGCAGAGAGCGGTTCCGAGCGAAGTCGTTCGAAAGACGTAAAGCGTCTTTCGTGCCCTTCAAAAGAGCGCTTGCGCTCTTTTGGACCTCGCCGAGCGAAGCTCGGCTCAGTGACAAGAGACCTTCGGTCTCTCGAACTACGAGGAATCCCGAGGCGCAAAAAGGTACGTCTACGGCATTTCGTGAACCGTCAACTCCACGTCCCGCGGCCGCCCCTCGATGTCCGCGACCAGCCGCTCGACGACGGTCTCGGCCTCGGCGAGCAGTTTGGGTTCCACCGTCCGAACGACCCAGTCCAGCGAGACGAGCCGCGGTAACGAGATCGCGTTCTCGTCCGCCGAGTGGGGATCGTAGACGGCCTCGAAGTAGATCCGGCTCGCCGTCTCCACGTCCGTCGGCGCGGATTCGGCCTCCGGTTCAACGCGCCACTCGCCGCGAGCGTCGAGATCGTTGATCAGTTCCCACGCGATCGACTCGGGCGCGGAAATATCGGTCACCCTCGAGCGGGCGGTGTAGCTGAGCTTCCACCACGCCAGTTTGAGGTCGTAGACGGAGCCGACACCCCCGTCCCCGTTGACGCGAACCTCCTTCAGGTGGTCCGTGTACCGCGGGTAGTCGGCAAACGACTGTACGTACGGAAACACCTCCTCGGGCGACCGATGGGCGAGCGTACTGAGGAGAATCCTGTCCACACCCGCCGTACGACGGATCCGAAAGTAAGGATTTCCATCCCACCGATTGCCGCTCAATCGCTCGGCGTCGCCCGCACTCCCTCCCCCTCGGAGTCGCCCCGAAGCGCATCGATTCGGTCGGCGATCGGCGGGTGCTGGGTCGCGAGGCTGTAGAGCAGGCCCGCCTCGCGGCGAGTGTCGTTCGCGTCGGCCAGCGTCTCGAGGGCCTTGCTGATCGCCTCGCGACCGGCTTCCCGGGCCGCGTACGCGTCCGCACGGAACTCCTGCCAGCGCGCGAGCCCGCCCAGCAAGACGACGTGGTAAAGCGCGTACAGCGCCATGAACGGCACGAAGAAGCCGACGAAACCATAGCGCTCCTCGAGCCCGCCGAGTCCGAACCGCTGGACGACGAGGATCCAGGCACCGAAGACGGCGACCGTCAGCAGGCCGCGCTGCCAGAGGTGGCGGCCGGCGACGTGGCCGAACTCGTGAGCGAGGATCGCGCGCAGTTCGTCGTCGTCGCACTCCGCGAGCAGGTAGTCGGTCAGGAAGACGTATCGCAGGCCGGGGACCGTGCCCGCGACGAGCGCGTTCGCGGTCTTGGTGGACTCGCCCTCGAGCACGAAGAGTCCGCGGGGTCTGTAGCCCAACTCCGTACAGAGCCGTTCGACGCGCTCGCGGCGCTGCCCCTCGAGCGGGACGCGATCCCGAAAAACCACGATCAGATACGGCGAGAGACCGAAGCTGGCGAAGACGATCGCACCGAGGGTGGCGACGAGCACGAGGGTCGACGACCCGACGACCGAAATGACCGCGAGGAAGCCCCCGACCCCGATCATGGCCGAGCCGACGGCGACCGCCATCACGGTGAGCACACCTTTCGCGACCCGCCACATCGATGCCGACGTCTCCCGCAGCGATCGAACCGCGGGGTAGGTGCCGAGCGCCATCGACACGATCGGGACGGTGACGATTCCGAAGATAACCAGGATGAGGACTGCGAACTCGAGGATCGCGATGCCGAACAGTTCGACGCCGCCCGTTTCGACGGCGGCAGTCGATCGGTCTATCAGCCCGAGAGTGTAGCCGACCAGAACGGCGACGACCGGCAGTCCGAATCCGCCGACCTGCTGAACTCGATTGAGTCGGTGCAAGCGGTCTTCGATCGGTTCGTCCATCGCCTCGACGCGGCGGGCGTATGCCCGAAACCCGAGGAACGGCCCGACTGCGAGGACGAGGACGAATGCGGCACCGACGAGCATAGTCATCAATTCGATATCACGGATCAAAATAGTGTTGGGATTCATACACGACTTGGAACCGTAATCCCTGCTGTGGGTCTGTAGCCAGAATCTGTCGGCGACATCCGCTCAGTAGAGGTAATCTACGTATTGCTCCAGACCGGTCACCCGGCAGCGGTGGCGCGCGCTGGGCCGCGGTGAACTGCGAGGCATGAACGAAGTGAAGGCCTCGATGGTGTGAGCGGTGACCGGAGGGAGCCGCGAACCACTGTGAACCGCGGCACGGAACTGCGCGAGGGATGAGTGAGCGACAATAGGAGCGAACGAATCGGCTGGGGAGGGCGTGGCGATTCCCTGTTGCCACGGTAGCAGGACGATTCGTCTCACTCATTCTCGCCAAAATCCACTGCTCCATTCACAACTGCCCGTGCACGAACAGACGGAAGACGGCAACCTTCTATACCCGCGGCCGCCAACGAGCGAGCATGCGAGACGTCTGTATTGTCGGCGGCGGCGTCGCCGGCCTCGCCGCCTCGATCTTCACCGCACGCGCGGGACTGGATACCCTCGTCATCAGCGAGGGACCAAGTCCCTCGAGCAGCCGGACGCAGTCCGGCGACGACGGGGGCGAATCGATCCTCGCGCGCAACGCCAGCCTCGAGAACTACCCCGGCTTTCCCGAGGGCGTCGACGCCCGCAGGTATCTGCGACTGAGCCACGAACAGGCCCGCAACGCGGGCGTCGAGTTCGAACTCGGTCGGGTCACGAGCACGGAACTGGTCGACGAGACGGACCTCGAGGCCGGCTTCGTCCTCGAGACCGAGGGCGGCGAGCCCCTCGAGGCGCGGCGGGTGATCGCGGCCTCGTGGTCGGACAGCGAGTATCTCGTCCCGCTCGATGTAGGGCGCATCCAGCGCGGGAGCAAGCATTTCGTCGATACCGACGAGGCCGGCCGGACGGCCGTCGACGGCGTCTACGCCGCGGGCCGACTCGCAGAAGAGCCCCATCAGGCGATCGTTGCCGCGGGCCACGGCGCGAAGGTCGCCCTCGCCGTGATCCACGATTCGGACGCGAACTTCTATCACGACTGGGTCGCGCCGGAGGGATACTTCACCGGCCGCGACCGCGAGGTGCCGCCGGGGTGTGAGGAGATCGGCGACGGGGAACGACTCGAGCGCGACGAAACGGCGAGAAATCGTATGCTCGAGGCCTTCGAGGAACCACTCGACGAGGTGCCGACGATGCACCCGAGCGTCGCGGAAGACTAGCAGTAGGTAGTTCCCGACCGACAGTCGGTGACCAACAACCCGAACGGAAAGTGGCAGTTTTGTTCATTTTTCCCGCGAATGGAACGGTGTATCCGGGCTGAGTCAAGTGAGACGAAACGTCCTGCTACCGTGGCAACACGGAATCGCCACACCCTCCCCAGCCAATTCGCTCGCTCCTGGCGTCGCTCACTCATCCCTCGCGCAGTGTCATCGACCGGCCTCACTCTCGTTCGACCGATCGACAGCGCGCGCCACCGCCCGCCGGTTTACTGGTCTGGAGTGATGCGTTAATCTTCTTCATCAAGCGCCCGCCACACGGTCAGTCTGCATAAAAACGCGCTACCAATACGGCTGTGTCAGGGGGAGGAGCACCGGGCCGTATCCTTTTGCCGGCTGCCCGCGTCGAGTCAGTCGATGGAGGTCGCCATCCTCACCGTCGGCGACGAAGTGCTCGCCGGAGACATCGCGAACGCGAACGCCCAGTGGCTCGCGACCCGGCTGACCGACAGCGGTGCAACCGTCGATCGGATCTTGACGATCCCGGACGACCGCGAGCGAATCGCGGCGACGCTCGGCAAGTGGACGACCGCCCTCGACGCCGCGATCGTGACCGGCGGGCTCGGCGGCACCCACGACGACGTCACTGCCGACGCGCTCGCGGATGCCTTCGACCGCGAGCTGACCGTCGACGAGCCCGTCCGCCGGGATGTCCTCGAGACCGTCGCGGACTACCGGGACCTCGATCCGGAGACGGTCACGGCCGACGATCTGGACTTCGACGTCGACGCCTGGGCGGCGCTGCCCGAGGGCAGTCGGCCGGTACTCAATCCCGAGGGGCTCTGTCCCGGCTGCGTGCTCGAGAACGTCTACGCGTTCCCGGGCGTGCCCGCGGAGATGCGGGCGCTGTTCGAGCGCGTCGACGCGGAGTTCAGCGGCGACGCCGTCTCGCGGGTGGCGTACACGCCCCAGCCGGAGGGTTCGATGGCCGCGGCTATCGATGGCGTCCGCGAGCGGTTCGACGTGACGATCGGCAGCTACCCCGACACGGAGCGGCGAAACCGGCTGAAGGTGACCGGCACCGATCCCGAGACCGTCGACGCGGCGCTCGAGTGGCTCGCCGAACGAGTCGACCTCGACGTGAGCGAGTGAGCGAACCCGACCCGCGACGACGCCTCGCTACGCTTAACATACCCCGAGAGAGACTAGCAGACGAATGCTCGAGGGAGTCAACGTCGCGCTCGGGATCACGGGGTCGATCGCGGCCGTGAAGACGGTCGAACTGGCCCACGAGCTGCGACGCCACGGTGCGGCGGTTCGCGGCGTGATGACCGGCAGCGCACAGGGGATCGTCCACCCCTGGGCGGTCGAATTTGCCACCGAAAACGAGGTCGTCACGGAGATCACGGGCGGCGTCGAACACGTCGATCTCTGCGGCTACGAGGGCTGGGCCGACGTATTCTTGATCGCACCCGCGACGGCGAACACCGTCGGCAAGATCGCGGGTGCCGTCGACGACACGCCCGTCACGACCTGTGCCACGACCGCGCTCGGTGCCGACACACCAGTCGTCATCGCGCCCGCGATGCACGAACCGATGTACGACCACCCCGGCGTGCTCGAGGCCATCGACACCGTCACCGAGTGGGGCGTTGACTTCGTCGATCCCCGCATCGAGGAGGGGAAAGCCAAGATCGCGAGCGAGGAAGCGATCGTCTGTGATGTGGCCCGCGCGGCCGGCGACCGGCCGCTCGAGGGCGAGCACGTCGTCGTCACGAGCGGCGCGACGAGCGAGTCGATCGACCCCGTCCGGGTTATCACGAACCGGTCGTCGGGCAAGATGGGGCGAGCGGTCGCGAAAGCCTGCTACGTCCGCGGAGCCGACGCGACGCTCGTTCACGACGGGACCGACGTCCCCTACGCCGACGTTTGCGAGGTCGAGAGCGCAAGCGAGATGCTCGCGGCCACGCGCGAGGCCTGTACGGACGCCGACGCGCTCGTCTCGGCGGCCGCGATCAGCGACTACACTGTCGAGGGGAGCGACGAGAAGATCCGCTCGGGCCGGGAGCTCACGCTCGAACTCGAGCCCACGCCGAAGCTCATCGACGAGATTCGTACCGAATACCCCGACCTGCCGATCGTCGGCTTCAAGACCGAGACCTCCGGTGACGACGGGGCGATGATCGAGCAGGCCAGAACAACCCTCGAGCGAGCCGATCTCGCGTTCGTCGTCGCCAACGACGCGAGCGTGATGGGGGCGGAGACGACGAGCGCGCTGCTCGTCCACGCTAGCGACGTTGCACGCTACGAGGGGACGAAAGCCGGGCTGGGTGGCGAGATCGCCGATTCGATCGCGGCGGTGCTCGGGGCGAGGCCGACAACGGACTGAGCGTTCAGCGCGCCCGTCAGGAGAATTATATGGGTGGGGTTCATCCGACCGAACTAATGGGTATTCGACCTGGTTTGAACGCGATCGAACGACCGGAGTCGTCCGGGCCCCCGAGGTGACCGACGTGGCGCAAATACACCGAACCGACGACACCCCCACCACCGACGACACCGACGGCGATGACGCGTCCGACGACGATCACGACGCGCCTGACGAACCGCTCTCCAAAGGCGAGGTCTTCGAGGTGTTGCGGAATCAGCGGCGTCGCTATATCCTGCAGTACCTCAAACAGGACGATCGACCCGTCGAACTCGGCGATCTCGCCCAGCAGATCGCCGCCTGGGAGTACGACACGACCCTTGAGGGTGTCACCCCCGAGCAGCGAAAGCGGGTCTACACGACGCTGCAACAGACCCATCTTCCGAAGATGGACGCAACCGGCATTCTCTGCTTCGACGCCGATCGAGGCGTCATCGAGGGGACCGAGCGAACCGGAGACATCAGCGTCTACCTCGAGATCGTCCCCGGCCGGGAGTTCGCGTGGCGCGAGCTGTACCTCTCGCTGGGCGCGATCAGCTGTGCGCTGGTCGCCGCACTGTGGCTGGAGATCTATCCGCTAACGCATCTCTCGGAACTGACCTGGACTGCCGCCATCGCGGGGACGTTCACGCTCACTGCGGTCGTCCACATCTACCACGAGCGAAACATGCGTCTCGGTCACGGCGACCAGCCACCGGAACTGAGCTACAGCGCCGACGACTGATCGGTCCTCGAACGGTCTGGCAGCCCGAAACGGGCGGCAATCGTCCGGTCAAGAAATATCGCGGCTCACTCGTTCGGATCGTCAACTTTTACTCCGCGACGGTTCGACCCACAGCATGGATCAGCTGAAGCAGTCCCTCCTCGAGGCGCCGATCATCGAGAAGAACGGCTATCATTACTTCGTGCACCCGATCAGCGACGGGCTCCCGAAACTCGATCCGGGGCTACTCCGCGAGATCGTCATCCGAATCATCCGGAAAGCCGAACTCGAGGAGGTCGATCGGATCGTCACCCCCGCGGCGATGGGCATTCACATCTCCACCGCCGTCTCGCTGATGACCGATATCCCGCTGACCGTCATCCGAAAGCGCGAGTACGGCCTCGAGGACGAGGTCGCGATCTCCCAGAAGACCGGCTACTCGGAAAACGAGATGTACATCAACGACGTCCGCGAGGGCGAGCGCGTCCTCGTCCTCGACGACGTCCTCTCGACGGGCGGTACGCTCGCCTCGGTGCTCACGGCGCTCCACGAAATCGGTGCGGAGGTCGTCGATACGGTCGCCGTGATCAAGAAGGTCGGCGGCGAGAACAAGGTCGACGACGCCGGCTACGACGTCAAGACGCTCATTAATGTCGACGTCGTCGACGGCGAGGTCGTCATCGTCGACGAGGAAGGCGATCAGTAAGCGACCGCCGGCGGGCGGGTCGTCGAACGGCCCGTATCATACGAATTGAACGGAATCGAGTGAAGTGTCCTGCTGACCGTCTTCGTCCGATCGCTCGCGACGGTCCGTCGAATCTCGATACCGACGGCCGGCCAACAAATTGCGGCCGGGACCGGGGACTCGTGTTCGGGGTTTCGAGCCCCTGCGTGTCTCCCCAACACAAGGAATATGTTCGCCGGATCAGAACTCTACGACTATGTCAGGGAATAGTATCGGGCCGAGTGAACGCGGTCGTCTGCGACGGCGTTCACTCCTGAAGGGTGCGGGGGCGGCCGGGGTTGCGGGACTTGCGGGCTGTATCAGGTTCAACAGCGTCACGGCCGACGGCCCGGCCGAGGAGCTAATACAGGAGGGGTTCGAGGCGGCGGGCGTCGAGCCGCCGTTCGAAACCACGATCGCTATTACCGAAGACGAGGAACGGAACAAGGTCGCACAGCTTCTCCGGAGCGAACTCAACGGAACCGGCTTTTTCGACGTCTCGATCACCGCTCAGGATTTCGGCTCCCATATCGATATGATGTTCGCCGCGGCCGAGCGGAACGAAAACGCCATGTTCGTCTCGAGTTGGACCGGCGGCTGGGATCCGAGCAACTACGTCGACATGCTCTTTCACTCGGACGATCACACGCCGAACGGGTCCAACATCGGCCACTACTCCAGTGAGACCGTCGACGAGTATATCGACGCCGGCCTCACCGAAACCGATCACGAGGACCGCGTCGAGATTTACCAGAATCTTCAGGAAGAACTGGTCGCCGATTCGCCGGCGTCGTTCGTTCGCTTCCGCGAAGCGACCCACGTCTGGGACGACGACGTCGTCGGTGGCTGGCAGACGTATCCGCTTCGACCGGGGACGTACTACGCGATATACGCGCCCTGGGCCGGCGTCTACACCGAACTCGAGGAGGAGTCCGAGTTCGTCGGCGACCTCGGGAGCGATGTCACGAACTACGATCCCGTCACGATAACCGGGACCGTCTCCAGTCAGGCGACGGCGCTGCTCTACGAGCAACTCGTCGGCGTCGACTTCGACGGCGAGATTCGACCGATGCTCGCCACCGACTGGGAGCGAATCGATGACGAGCAAACTGACGAGATGACCTATCGATTCTCCCTCCGCGAGGGCGTCCGATTTCACAACGGCGAGCGACTCACCGCGGCCCACGTCAACGGCTCGCTCGAGCGCTACGAGGGAACGCCGCGAGAGAACGATGTCTACGACTGGTATGAGAGCAGCGAGGTTATCGACGATCAGACGATCGAGATCAGTTGCTCGCGGGAGTACGGCCCCTTCGAGAGCGCGCTGTTCAACGTCTCGATCGTTCCGATGGCGGTAATCGACGGCGAACACGACCTCGAGTCGGAACCGATCGGAACCGGCCCCTACCGGTTCGTCGAACACGAGAGCGACGACCACTGGCGCATGGAGCGCTTCGACGAGTACTGGTACGAGGGCGGCACCAAAGCGGTCCCCGACACGGCACCGATCGAAACCGTCACGCTCGAGATTATCACCGAAAAGTCGTCCCGACAGGGCGCACTCGAGGCCGGGAACATCCACTTCAGTTACGGCGTACCGTCGGCGAGCATCGCCGACTTCGAGAGCGACGCGGCCTACGACGTCGGTCGCCACGTCGGCGGCGGGTTCGATATGGTGATCTACCCCACCTACCGCGCGCCGTTTTCCGAGCGGTCGGTCCGTCGCGGCTGTAACATGTTGATTCCGCGCGAACGAATCCTCGAGAACGTCTACCGAGGCATCGGCCAACTGGCGTATACGCCGATCTCACCGCTGCTCGAGGACTATGCGAGCGGATCGTTTCAGGAGATGGTCGCCGACGAGTACGTCCGTCCGAACTAACATCACACTCTACTCCTACCAATGACGCTCGGCCGATACGTCTGGACGCGGTTGTTGGTCACCGCGCCGGTCCTCTTCGGCGTCACCGCACTGACCTTTTCGTTCGTCCACCTGTTGCCGGGCGACGCGGTCGACGCGATAATCGGCTTTCAGGACGTCAGCCCGGCGGTCGAGGCGTCGATCCGGGCCGAGTACCACCTCGACCAGCCGGTCTGGAAACAGTACGTGCTATGGCTGGGCGACGCGGCGACCCTCGAGTTCGGCGAGTCGCCGATCACCGGTCGCGACGTCTCGGCGACGATCGGTCGGCGACTCCCAGCGACGCTCGCGCTCGGCGGGGCCGCGTGGCTGCTCGCGCTCGCGGTCGGGATCCCCGCGGGAATCGTCGCCGCCGTGAGGGCGGGCGAGCCGGCCGACGAACTCGGGCGGATCGCGGCGCTTGCCGGGATCGCGACGCCGAACTTCTGGCTCGGCCTCATCCTGTTGTTCGTCTTCAGCGTCCGGCTGGGCTGGTTTCGCGTCATCCCGCCGGACGCGCCGCTCGCCAGCCTCGCGATGGCGAAGTTCATGCTCCTGCCGACGATCACGCTCGGGACCGCGTCGGCCGCACTGATCACGCGCCTGTTGCGGTCGTCGATGCGCCGGGAACTCGAGGCGGCCTACGTCCGGACCGCACGCGCGAAGGGGCTCTCCGAACGAACGGTGATTCTGAAACACGTCCTGCGAAACGCCCTGCTTCCGGTCGTCACCGTCGCCGGCCTCCAGCTCGCCTTTCTCGTCGACGGTGCCGTCGTCGTCGAACAGATATTCTCCTGGCCGGGCATGGGGCGGCTACTTGTCCGGTCGATCCTCCGGCGCGACTACACCGTCATCCAGGCGACCGTCCTCGTCATCGGCGTCGCGATCGTGTTCGCGACCCTGCTCGTCGACATCGTCTACGCGATCCTCGATCCGCGAATTCGATACTGACCAATGAGCGACCGACATCCCACCACCCAGCGCGGCCGGATTCGCATCGTCGGCTTCGACGACGCCGTCGCGGACCAGCAAGCGGGTGATCGGGACGACGACGACGATATCGACGCCACAACAGCGGCGGGATCCATCGCCAGTTCGACGACGCCCGAGGAGACCACAACGGAGACAGAGTCAGAACCCGATCGGCCGAGACGTCGCCTCGAGGACGCGTGGCGTCGGTTCCGACGGAACCGAACGGCGATGGCCGGGCTGGGAGTGATCGTCGTCATGGCGGTGCTGGCCGTCTTCGCCAGACCGATCGAGGTGTCGACGGCGGAAGTCACGATCACGCTCCAGCCGTTCTCGCTGGCACCGTACGATCCGTCCGCGATGTTCGTCGGCCCGGCGAACGCGCCGCCCTCTCGAGCGCATCCCTTCGGCACGGACTGGGCGGGCCGCGACCAGCTCTCGCGGGTCCTCGTCGGCGGCCGGTACACGCTGGGAATCGGGCTCGTCGCCGTCGCACTGGCGCTTTGCGTCGGCGTCCCCCTCGGGGCGATCGCAGGCTACTTCGGCGGCTGGATCGACGAGGCGATCATGCGACTCGTCGACGTGCTGTACGCCTTCCCGTTTCTGGTGCTGGCGATCGCGATCGTCCCGATCCTCGAGCCGGTGCCGATCCTCGGCGGCGGCTTCTGGACGGTGGTGCTGGCGCTGGCCGTCACCGGCTGGATCGGCTACGCTCGCCTGTTGCGCGGCGAGGTTCTCTCGGTCCGAGAACGCGAGTACGTCACGGCCGCGAGAGCGCTCGGCGTCCCCGATCGGACTGTCATCCGCAGACACGTCGTCCCGAACGCCGTCGCCCCCGTCGTCGTCCAGGCGACGCTCAACGTCGGCACGGTCGTCCTCACCGCGGCGGCGCTCGGCTTCCTCGGCCTCGGCCTCGAGCCCGGGAGCGCCGAGTGGGGTGCGATGCTCTCCCAGGGCCGGAGTTCGCTCGTACAGGGCCGCTGGCACATCACCGTCTTTCCCGGGCTCGCGATCTTCCTGTTCGTGCTGGCGATCAACCTCGTCGGTGACGGGATCAACGACGCGCTGGACCCCCACCGGGACGTGAGCGACGAACGGAGGCGGCTGCGCTGATGTCGCTGCTCGAGGTGGATGATCTCGTCGTCCAGTTCTATACCGAAAACGGCGTCGTCCGGGCGGTCGACGGCATCAGTTACGAGATCCGCGCGGGCGAGACGCTCGGACTCGTCGGCGAGAGCGGAGCCGGCAAGAGCGTCGCCAGCCTCGCGTTGCTCCGGCTAATCGACTCCCCCGGCGAGATCGTCGGCGGCGAGATCAGGTTTCGCGGGCGGGACGTTCTCGAGCTATCGGCCGACGAGATGCGCGGGCTCAGAGGCGACGAGATCGCGATGGTCTTTCAGGACGCGGGCGCGGCGCTCAACCCAGTCTACACCGTCGGCGAACAGATATCGGAGGCGATCCGTACACACGAGGCCGTCACCGACGAGACGGCTCGCGACCGCGCGATTGCGCTCCTCGAGCGGGTCGGAATCTCTGACCCGGCCGCCCGATATTCGGACTACCCCCACGAGTTCTCCGGTGGAATGCAACAGCGGGCCGTCATCGCGATGGGGCTGTCCTGCGATCCCGCCCTGCTCGTCTGCGACGAGCCGACGACCGACCTCGACGTCACTGTTCAGGCAGGGATCCTCGAGTTACTCGCGGATCTCGCGCGGGAGTCAGAGACGGCGATCCAGCTGGTCACCCACGACCTCGGCGTCGTCGCCGAGATCTGCGATCGGGTACTGGTGCAGTACGCGGGCGAAATCGTCGAGCGCGCGCCGGTCGAGGAGCTGTACTACGACCCGAAACACCCCTATACCGTGGGGTTACTGGCCTCGATTCCCCGAGTAGGCGACGGGCGTGAGCGCCTCGCGACCGTCCCCGGGACGACCCCCGACCTCGTCGATCCGCCAACCGGCTGCCGGTTCCACCCGCGCTGCCCGTACGCGGAGGGCGTCTGTGCCAGACGTCGCCCGCCGCTCGTCGAGACGGAATCGGGAGCTCCGGACGACGGCCACCCCGAGACCCACGTCGCCGCCTGTCTCGAGTACACCGGCGACCTCGAGGAGGGGCTGGACTACGAGGTGCAGGTTCGGGACGGAGCGGACGAATCGACCGAGTCGAACGAACCGGACGAACGCCATCTCGGCGGGGACGACGGCGAAGAACCGACCCGCGAACGCGACCGGAGGGGTGAGCCGCGATGACGACGACCGACGACCCACTGATTCGCGCCGAGGGGCTCGAGAAACGCTACACGACGGCTGACGGCTTTCTCGATCGACTGCTCGGGCGGCGCGAAACGGTTCGGGCGGTCGACGGCGTCGACCTCGAGATTCGCGCCGGCGAGACGCTCGGGCTGGTCGGCGAGAGCGGCTGCGGCAAGACGACGCTCGGCCGGGCGCTCGTCCGACTGCTCGAGCCGACTGCGGGCTCGATCACCTACCGCGACACCGAACTGACCGAGTGCTCCCGGTCCGAACTCCGGGCGCTGCGATCCGAGATTCAGTACGTCTTTCAGGATCCTCTCGCCAGCCTGAACCCGCAGCTGACCGTCGCCGACATCGTCGGCGAGGCGCTCGCGGTTCACGACGTCGTTCCGCCGGAGCACCGCGACGAGCGCGTTCGGGAGTTGCTCGAGACGGTCGGGCTGCAACCCAATCACGCGAGCCGGTACCCCCACGAGTTTTCGGGCGGCCAGCGCCAGCGGATCGGCATCGCACGCGCGCTCGCGGTCGAACCCGAGTTCCTCGTCTGCGACGAGCCGGTGTCCTCGCTCGACGTCTCCGTACAGGCCGGGATCATCAATCTGCTCGCCGACCTCCAGAAGGAGTTCGGGCTTTCCTATCTCATTATCACCCACGACCTCTCGGTGGTCGAGCACGTCGCCGACCGGGTCGCCGTGATGTATCTCGGGGGACTCGTCGAAACCGGGACGACTACCGAGGTCTTCGACGCGCCCTCTCACCCCTACACCGAAGCGCTGCTGTCGGCGATCCCCGAACCCGACCCCTGCTGGGCGGGCGATCGGATCGTCCTCGAGGGATCGGTTCCCTCCCCCACCGATCCGCCCTCTGGCTGTCGATTTCACACGCGCTGTCCGAAAGTCATCCCGCCCGCCGAGTACGACCTCGAGACGGACTCGTTCCGCTCGATCATGGCGCTTCGAACGCGACTCGCCGAGGCGGACGCCGACGCGGGACTCGAGGCGCTCCTCCCGCGAACCGACGCCAGCGGGGACGCCACCGCGGCGATCCGGGACGCCAACGGGATCCCCCACCAGCTCTCCGATCCGGACGCGGAGGCGGCTCTCGCGGACGCGCTCGAGGTCGCTTCGGCCGGCGATTTCGAGGCCGCACGGGATCGGCTCGCGTCGGCGTTCGAGACGCCCTGCGAGACGACTAAGCCGGCGCTCGAACCGGGGACGGCCGACCATCCGATCGCCTGCCACCGGTTCGATGATCGACTCGAGGGCGAACCCGAACCGATCGCCGGAACGAAACGCCGTATGCGAGGGACCGACCGATGACGGGAAACGACGACTTCGACGCGCTCGAGCGGTCGACCGACGATCCGTTCGCGCCCGGGCGGGAGAGCGGTAACGGGGGCGGGGGCGGGGGCGGGGGCGGGCGCACGATCGACTGGACAGCGTTCAGCCACGCGTTCACGCCGCGGGCGTTGCGTCACCGCGCGATCGACATCAGCGTCTCGACGGATAACCGCCGATACGAGCACGGCGAGCCGGTCGAGATCACCGTCGAGTTTCGCAACCGGCTCCCGCTCCCGATTCGGATCCGGACCGAGTCGCCAAAGCGCTGGGTCTGGGCCGTCGACGGCTACAGGGAGGCCTCGCAGGTACCGCGGACGGTTCCCGACCGGCCCGCCGCGTTCTCCTTCGCCCGGCGCGAGCGCAAACGCTTCCGCCGACGGTGGTCCCAGCGAATTCGGGTTTCCGACGACGAGTGGAAGCCGGTCGACGCGGGCACGTACGCGATCGAGGTGCGGCTCAATTGCGCGGACGCTGCAGCCCGCGGTCTCGTCGATCGAACCGCGATCGAAATCGAGGGCTAACGCGCCGCTCCGGACGCGCGTCGATCCCCAATACGCGTTTCTCGAGCGGTTGCTTCCGAGGACCGAAAATAGCGGTATGAGAGGTACCTATAATACCTCTAGAACACGTTCAGACGATCTGATAACCCGAACGTTATTTCCGTCTCTTCGTGTGAGTCAGGCACATGCCGGCAATACGAACGCGGGGACTCACGAAACGCTACGGTGCCGGCGACGAGGCCGTCGTTGCGCTCGAGGAGCTCGACCTCGAGGTCGCGGAGGGGGAGGTGTTCGGCTTTCTCGGACCGAACGGCGCCGGAAAGACGACCACGATCGACCTGTTACTGGATTTCGTCCGGCCAAGCGATGGATCAGCGACCGTCCTCGGCTACGACGCACAGGACGAGACGGACGCGGTCCGCGACCGCGTCGGCGTACTGCCGGAAGGATTCGATCTCTGGGACCGCTCGTCGGGCTATCGCCACCTCGAGTTCGCGATCGAGTCCCAGGACGGTGAGCGGGAGCCGGACGCCCTGCTCGAGCGGGTCGGACTCGATCGGAACGACGGGCAACGGCCGGTCGGGGACTACTCGAAGGGAATGCTCCAGCGACTCGCGATGGCGATGGCGCTCGCGGGCGACCCCGACGTGCTCATCCTCGACGAGCCGTCGGGCGGGCTCGACCCGAACGGGATTCGGACGATGCAGGAGATCGTCCGCGAGGAGGCCGAGACCGGAACGACCGTCTTCTTCTCGAGTCACATCCTCGGGCAGGTGGCGGCGGTCTGCGACCGGGTCGGCATTCTCGACGACGGCGAACTGGTCACCGTCGACACCATCGAGGGGCTTCGCGACGCGGCGGGCGTAGGATCGCGACTCGTCGTCGAGGTCGCCGGCGAACCCGGAGAGCCGGTCACCGATCTGACGACGATCGAGGGCGTCACCGACGTCAGCCGCGCCGAAGACGGAGTGCACGTCTCCTACACTGATCCGCGCGCCAAGGCGACGGTCGTCCACCGACTCGTCGATTCAGACGCGGCGGTGCTGGACTTTGACATCGAGGAAGCGACGCTCGAGGACCTGTTCGCGGCGTTTACCGGATCGGACTCGAGCCGCGAGGCCGATCACCGAGCCGAGCGGGACGTGCGGATCGAAACCGGGGATGATGGGCCCGCGCTCGAGGCCGAATCGGAGGAGGTGGACCGATGACCTGGGTCGCGATCGCGCGCAAGGACTTCGAGGACGTCGTGCGCTCGCGGATGGTCTGGGGAATCATTGCGGTCTTCCTGTTCCTGATGGGGATCGTGACGCTCGGCGCGTCGGCCCAGATCGAGGACCCGAGCGCGACGGACGTCATCTTCTTCTTCACGAACGTCGGCGGACAGATATTCGTCCCCATCATCGCGCTGGTCGTCGGCTACATGGCGATCGTCGGGGAGCGCCAGTCCGGCAGCCTCCGGATCCTGTTCGGGCTCTCGCACAACCGCCGCGACGTGCTCTTCGGAAAACTCGCGAGTCGGACCGGTGTCATCGTCGTCGCGACGCTCGTGGCCTGTGCGTTCGCTGTAGCCCTCATGGTCGCCCTGTTCGGCTCGCTGCCCGTCCGAACGGTGCTGGGATTCGTCGCCCTGACGCTCCTGCTCGGAGCCGCCTTCACCGCCATCGCCGTCGGCGTCTCGGCGATGACCGACACCCGAATGCGGGCGATGGGCGGCGCGATCGGCAGCTACATCCTGTTTACCATGGTGTGGCACCCGCTGGTCGCCGGCGTCCACTACCTGCTTGCGGGAGAACTCGTCGGACTCGAGGCACCGGCGTGGTACCTCTTTGCGCTCCGGCTGAACCCGCTCGAGGCGTACAGGCAGGCTATGAGCCTGCTGATCGACGGGTTCGTGCCGGCGCTTGTCGGGTGGGAGAACATCGTCGAAGACGTTCCGGCGTCGGCGTTTCAGGGACAGGAGTCGCTCATGGTGTCGAACCGCATCGCCGGGGACGTCCCGTTCTACCTGACGGAGTGGTTCGCCGCCGTCATCCTGCTCGCGTGGATCGTCGTCCCGATCGCGATCGGCTATCGGCGCTTCGAACGAGCTGATCTGAACTAGCTATCCGCTCTCGTCTCTGCTGACCCACGCGACGGCTGCTCGCTTCGCTCACGGGCTTGTTCATGTCGAAAAGTAGCGGGAGGTAGATTTGAACCACGCCGTCACCCTCGCTACGCTCGGGTGCCGTCTGGTTCAAATTACCACTAAACTATTTCACGGATTCAGTACTCCCTTCTCGTCACACTCGTCGGTCGTCGTTGAATCCGTGAAAAGTAGCGGGAGGTAGATTTGAACTACCGGTCTGCGGGTTATGAGCCCGCCGGAATCTCCTGGCTATCCCATCCCGCTATCACATCATATCCGAGTGCGCTAGTTAAGGGTTGTGATTCGGTTGCCGTATGCGGGTTTCTACCGCTACTCCTGATGGACCTGCCACGTGTAGAGGCTCTCACAGGTGTAGTTGACGAAGAAGCCGACGCCGATCCCGACCACGTTCGCCGCCACGTACCAGACGTCGAACCGGCGGACAAGGATCGCCAGTACCGCGAGCGTCACCAGAAACCCGCCGAGCCGGACCAGATTCGAACGCAGAAACCGCCGTCCTAACGGTCGAAGTCCGACCTTTCCGTACTCCGAAAACGTCCACCGTTCGTTGATCGCGAAGATAACCACAATTCCGAGCTCCCAAGAGAGCACCTTCGCGACGATCGGGCCGAGAACCGTCGCCTCAACCAGTAACACGAGGACCACGTTATCGACGGTCGCACCGACGGTACCGACGCCGACGAACTGGCCGAACCGCGTCGTCGACCAGAGCGCGCGAATTCGCATTCGGACGGCCTCTGACAGAGAATTACTCATCGTCGTGTTCGATCTCGAGCGTACCGATGACTGACGAGGGCACCGGTTTCCATCTTCCGGTCGCCGTCTCAAGCAGACAACACGCTGATATCAATCCTAGATAGTCAATTTGCATGTCCGACTCGTTCGTCCGGTACTGACAGGAGTCACAAAGCGTTCGGATACGAGCCCACGATTGCACCATTACGAAGACGGAATACCGTTAGATCGCGAGATCGCTCTTCGCTCGGACGACCTCGACGTCCTCGGCGTCGACGCGGTCGACGTCGAGGAAGTGCGGCGTGAAGTTCCGTTTCTCGTAGTCCTCGTACTCGTCCTCGGCACCGACGGTACACCAGAGCTGGACCTCATCGGGACCGTGGTACTCGCCGTTGCGATTGATACCGAAACAGACGACCTCCGATTCCCCGTCCCCGTCGTCTCCCTGGTATCGAACGATGGCCCCGTTTCGGATCCCGGGGTCCCCGTGGATGATGAGCTGCTTCATGCGCTCAGCTTCACAGGAGAGCGGATTAAACGCTTCGGAGGCCTCTGGGACGACAACTGGCCGTCCGAACGACGGCGAACCAAACGGGTTATAAACGGCGCTATCTTAGGCCACGGCAAGTGAGATAACTATGCAGATGCCACGCCGATTCAATACGTACTGTCCGCACTGCAACGAACATCACGAACACGAAGTCGAGAAGTCCCGAACGGGCCGCTCGAGCGGCATGAAGTGGGACGCTCGCCGTACCCGACGGAACAGTTCCTCGATCGGGAACTCCGGCCGGTTCTCGAAGGTACCCGGTGGCGAGAAGCCGACCAAGAAGACCGACCTCAAATACCGATGCAGCGAGTGCGGCAAGGCCCACCTCCGCGAGGGATGGCGCGCCGGCCGACTCGAGTTCCAGGAGTGATACCAATGGCAGGAAATTTCTACAGCGTTCGATGCAGTGACTGCGAGAACGAACAGACCGTCTTCGGCAAGGCCTCCTCGGAGGTCGCCTGTGCCGTCTGTGGCACGACGCTCGTGCGACCGACCGGCGGCAAAGCCGAGATCGAACACGAGATCCTCGAAACAGTCGAGTCACGATGAAGTACAGCGGCTGGCCCGACCCCGGCGAACTCGTCGTCGGCAAGATCGACGAAATCGAAGACTTCGGCGTCTTCGTCGATCTCGAGGAGTACGAGGACAAGCGCGGACTGATCCACATCTCCGAGGTCGCGAGCGGCTGGATCAAAAACGTCCGCGATCACGTCCGCGAGGGTCAGATCGCCGTCTGCAAGGTCCTCGACGTCGACAAGAGCTCCCAGCAGATCGATCTCTCGCTCAAAGACGTCAACGACCACCAGCGCTCCGACAAGATTCAGGAGTGGAAAAACGAGCAGAAGGCCGACAATTGGATGGAACTGGCCTTCGGCGAGGAGATCGAGGACGAAGACTACACCGCGATCGCCAACGAACTGATCGCCATCCACGGGGGGCTCTACGAGGGCTTCAAGCAGGCCGCGATCCACGGCGAAGCGGCGCTCGAGGACACCGATCTGGACGACGACGAGATCGAATCGATCGTCGAGACGGCCCGCGAGAACGTCTCGGTGCCGTACGTCAACGTCACCGGCTACGTCGACCTCTCGAACCCCACCGACACCGGCGTCGACGGGATCCGCGAGGCACTCGAAGCGGCCGAAGGCAACGGCGAGATCCCCGAAGAGGTCGATCTCGAGGTGAGCTACGTCGGCGCACCCGAGTACCGGATCAAAGTGAAGGCACCGAACTACAAGACCGCCGAATCCCACCTCGAGGAGAGCGCACAGCGAGCGGTCACCGCGATCGAAGGCCACGGTGGGACCGGTCAGTACCACCGCGAGCGCCGAACTGACGACGAATAAGGACCGATGAAATCCGATATCCGGGTGTGTTCGGCGTGGCGCGAGGTCCACGACCGCCCGGTGTATACCCTTTCTGACAGCTGCCCCGACTGCGGTGCCGAGACGGTAAACAGCGCGCCAGCGCCGTTCGATCCGACGGATCCACACGGCGAGTACCGACGCGCTCTTAAACGTCGCAACCGCTGATACGGTATGGACGAACTCGAGATCGACGTCGTCGCCGAGGTCGAACTGGACGACCCCGTTCTCGTCGAGGGGTTGCCGGGAGTGGGACACGTCGGCACCCTCGCTGTCGAGCACTTGCTCGAGGAACTCGAGGGCGAGAGCACGCTCGTGCGGCGCATCTACTCCCGTGAGTTCCCGCCGCAGGTGAGCGTCGAGGACGGCATCTCGGAACTGACCTGTGCCGAGATCTACGCCGTCGATGTTCCCGAGGGTCGCGATCTGCTGCTTCTGACCGGAGATCATCAGGCCCAGAGTAACGACGGCCACTACACGCTCACGGACGCCTTCCTCGATATCGCCGAGGAGTTCGGCGCGACCGACGTGTACGCACTCGGCGGCGTTCCGACCGGCGAACTCATCGACGAGTACGCCGTCGTCGGGGCCGTCAGCGACGAATCGATGCTCGAGACGCTCGAGGACGCGGGCGTCGAGTTCCGCGAAGACGAGCCGGCGGGGGGTATCGTCGGCGTCTCCGGGCTCCTGCTCGGGCTGGGCGAACGCCGCGGCTTCGAGGCGAGTTGCTTGATGGGCGAAACCAGCGGTTATCTGGTCGATCCCAAGAGCGCGCGAGCGGTGCTCGAAGTGCTCGAAGCGGTGCTCGGCTTCGACCTCGAGTACGAGTCCCTGGACGAACGGGCCGACGAGATGGAGGAGGTCATCGGCAAGATCCAGGAGATGGAACAGCAACAGCAGATGGACGTGCCGACGGACGACGATCTGCGCTACATCGGCTAACGGCCCCGCTTTCTATCGAAGTTGCACTCGGTTACGATCAAGTTCCGTCAGCGGTCGCTCCCGTCCGTCGGCGGTCGGTCAATCCAGTGACAGCGGACCGTATCAGCCCTCGAGTACTTCGTAGGAGACGTCGGCGTCTCGGAGCGCGTCCGTGACTCGGCCGACCTCGTTCGTCGTGGCAACTGCGGTCACTTCGAGGCCGCGTTCAGCGCCGTCGGCGGCGACTGCACCGGCCGCAAACGTGACCGCCGGATCGGTTCCGACCTCTCGGCAGGCGACGACTGCCTCGACACCGGCTGCGACGACGAGATCGGCGTCCTCGCAGTGCTCGGAGACGAGCGTCGAATCGACCGCTCGGCTGCCACCGGTGCGTACCGCAGGTACCTGCAGTACCGTCACCGAACCGGGCTCGAGTTCCATGACGCCCTCGAAACTCGTGACGCCGACGTCGGTACCGGCCTCGGCGTCGGTGGTCGCGACGCCGGTGGCCGGTCCCTCATCACCGGGAGTCGCGTGGAGTAATCCGTCCTCGACCGAAAGCGAGACGGTCTCCCCGTCGTCGATGTCGTCGGTCGCGATATAGGCGGCCTCGCTCATCGCGCCAAGAACGTCGCCGGTGACGTGGTCGGCAAAGCGGCGAACGTCGTCCGCGGTTCGAAAGAGCCAATCGACACCTTCGTTGGTGACGCGATATCTGGACCTGCCTTCCTTCTCGACGAACCCCTCGTCGACGAGATCGCGGATGTACTCGCTGACGGCTTGGCTCGTCACGCCGACTTCCTCGGCGATCTCCCCCTGGCTGACCGCGGGCTGTCGCTCGGCGATCTGCACGAGGATCCGAAACCGCGTTGCGGCCCGTTTGTTGTCGAGGACGTCGACCATACGGCTAGTGTTTCGTGAGAACGGCAAAAAGGTACGCGATCGCACGATCGCATAGTCCAGCGAGAACCGGCGTCGAGTCCGGGACGATCCGACGGCGGCGATCGCGGCCCTCGGGCCGAGGCGTCAAGTTGATAGCGGGAGAGTCCGTCGGGTTCACGTGAGTATGCCGGCCCTACCAGCGACGACCGTCGCGAGCACGGGGGTCGCCGATCCCGTTGCGACGGGACCTGCGACAATCCTCGCTTCGACCGCCGGATCCATTCCGTTCGCGGACTCGCTCGCGTGGATCGCGATCGGCGCGTTCGTCGTGGCGATGGTCCTCGAGTGGTACGGCGCCGTCGACCCCGCGCGATACCTCGCCGCGGGCGCCTGGGTCGTCTTCGGCGTCTTCTGGCTGACGATGACCCCCCACTACTACCTCGAGGTCAAGAGCCCCATCCAGACGCTGCTGACGGTCGCCGCGTTGCCGCTGTGTGCCTACGCCGGCTACCTGCTCGTTCAGGGCCGCGAGTCGCTGCTCTTGCTTTCGAAAGCGATCGCGTTTATGGGACTCATCTATCTGCCGGCCGAGACGATCCCGTTCGTTCGCACCTGGCTGATCGAGACGACCGCGTCCCAGACCCACTTCGGGATGGAACTGCTGGGGCACAGCCCCGGCATCGAGGAGGGCTCGAACGGCTACCAGAGCCGCTTCGCCTTCGATCCCGACGAGACGGTCACCGGGCGGACGACCTACATCATCATGTCCTGTACCGGGATCGGCAGCATGGCCATCTTCGGCGGGTTGATCGCGTCGGTCAAGGCACCGCTCAAACGGAAGGTCGTCCCGTTCGCGCTCGCCATCGGGGTCATCTGGTTCCTGAATCTCGTCCGCAACGTCTTCATCGGCCTTGCGTCGCCATGGGGCTGGTTCCAGCAGGATGTCCTCGTTTACGTCGCCACGGAGTTCATGGGCGCGCCAGCCGACCGGACCTCCTACATCGTCGCCCACAACTTCATCGCCCAGTCGCTGTCGATCGTCGCGCTGCTGGGGATCACCTACCTGGTCGTTCGCCTCCTCCCCGAGGTCTTCGAGCCCCTCGAGGAGGTCCTCTACATCCTGACGGGCACGGAGTACGACCTCGCGGACGCGCTCGGCACGGAATCGCGTCCCGTCGGTGGCTCAGACGCGGTCGCCACGTCCGAATCGGCTTCGGACACCGGTGACACGCCCGATCCTGGTGTCACCGACCCCGATGTCGATCCCGAGTCCACGTCGGGATCGGAACCGAACGATGACTGACGTCGACATCGACGTCCCGTTCGATGTCCGCGATCGGTCCGTCTACGTTCCCGCCGCGGAGACGCTCGTACTCTCGGACGTTCACCTCGGCAAAGCGGCTGCCTCGAGCGTCGACGCCCCGATCAACGACGGGAGCGACGTCCGCGAGCGACTGCAGCGATTGCTCGAGGCGACCGAGCCGGCGACGGTCGTCGTCGCCGGCGACCTCCTGCACTCGTTTTCGCGACTCCCGCGCGGCGTCGAGCGGGATCTCGACCGGCTGCTCGAAGCGGTCGACGCCGCCGGTGCCGATCTGATCGTCACGCCGGGCAACCACGATACGATGCTCGAGGAGGCCTTCGGCGGCGAGACGGCCGTCGAATGCGAACTGGCCGACGGCGAGACGGTGGTCTGTCACGGCCACGAGCGACCCGACGCGACGGCCGAGCGATACATCGTCGGTCACGACCACCCCGCGCTGGCGATCGAGGGGCGCAAACGGCCGTGTTTCCTCTACGGTCCCGACGCCTTCGAGGGAGCGGACGTGCTCGTGCTCCCGGCATTCACCCGGCTGGCCGCCGGTTCGACCGTCAACGGAATGGACGGCCGCGACTTCCAGACGCCGCTCGTCCGGAACGTCGACGGGTTCTACCCCGCGGTCAGGGACGACTCGAGCGGCGAAACGCTCTGGTTCCCGCCGCTGGGCGAGTTGCGCCGGTTGTTGTGATTGCCGTCTACGAGTTCAGTAACAGTGATCTACGTATCACTCAGACTGATCGATCGACGTGCCGTGGCGCGCGCTGTCGGCCGGACGAGCGCTAGCGAGAGCGGCCGACGACATTGTGCGAGGGATGAGCGAGTGAGCGGAGCGAACGAGCGAATCGGCTGGGGAGGGCGTGGCGATCCCTCGTTGCCACGGTAGCAGGACACTTCTTCTGCGCATTCCCATCAGCGGCCACTGCACCATTCGAACGTCTACTGAACGCACGAACGACTCGAGAGACCGAATCACGACCCGAGAAAACGACTCATTCCGACAGATCGTCGATGACCGCCTTCGCGGCTTGCCGGCCGCTCTCCATGGCACCCTGAATGGACGACCACCGCGTGTAGTCACCGGCGAGATAGACCGGTCCCGCGGGATCGCGGACATCGGGCAGCTCCTCGAAAAACCCCGGCGGCTGCGCGAACTGGGCGAACGGAACCCGTGCAGTGTGTACCGCATCGAGCCCGTCGAACCCCTTATTCGGATACCACGACTCGAGCGTTCGTCGCGTTAGCGCAGCGAGTTCCGCATCGTGCTCCGTCCGCTCGCCGAGATAGGTCGCGCTGATGAGGGTCGTTCCGCTCGGCGCGTACTCCGGCGCAACCGCGCTGTGGGGAACGACGTGGTTGGGCCCCTGCTCGGTCGCGTTCAGCAGCAGCCGGCGTCCCGTCTCGAGGTCGAAGCCAGCCGGCAGCGCGTAGTACTGGGTGACACAGCCGCGCGCTTCGGTGGGGATCGCGTCGACGCCGGTCAACTCGCGAGCGGACGGCGGATCGGTCGCGACGACGACCGCGTCGGCCGCGACGCTTCCGGCGTCGGTCTCGACTGTGACGCTCGCGTCCGATCCGCGCCCGCCGACGCCTCCGTCCGGTCCGCGCTTGCCACCGCCGGCGTCCGATCCGCACTCGCCACCGCCGCTCGAGTCTCCGGCAGCCCCCGAGACCGACTCGACCGTGACCCCGGTCTCGATCCGGCCGCCGACCTCGCGAACGCGGTCGGCGAGTTGCGTCGGAATCGCTTCCATCCCCGCTGCGGGAACGGCGATCTCGCCCGCTGCGAGCGTCTTGAAGGTGTACTCGAAGACGCGGCTCGAGGTCGACAGCGACCGATCGAGGGTGATCCCACCGTAGAAGGGGGCGACGAACTCCTCGACGAATCGCCTCGAGAAGCCACGCTCGCGGAGGAACTCGGCGATGGTCGCGTCATCGCCGGCGAACAACGCCGATGGATCCGTTCGCCGGAGATCCCACCAGAGTCGCGCGATCCGCAGAGCGTCACCGACGGAGACGGAGGGATTGGACAGCGTCGACGGGATCGTTCCGGGCTCGCGGAGCGGGTCCGCGAGCGTCGATCGGCCGTCGGGACCGGCGACGGTGGCACCCGGGGAGAACCGGCGCAACTCGAGCGCCTCGCGATCGAGTTCGCGCTGTACCGCGGGATAGGCGGTGAACAGCACCTGAAAGCCGCGATCGAATCGATAGCCGTCCCACTCGAGCGTGCGGACGCGGCCGCCGACCGTGTCGCGGCGCTCGAGTAGCGCGACATCGATACCGCCGCCGGCGAGGTGACGGGCGGCGACGAGACCGGCGAGACCACCGCCGACGACGAGGACGTGCGGGGGCGAGGGCATAGTGGCTGCTCGAGCGGAAGCGACTAAAGTGGCGGACCTAACGGCGACGGGAGCAACGGCAGCGGCCGGGACGCCGGCACCGACGGGGGCGCTCACGACGTCCCGTCGCTTCGGTCGACCCGACGGCCGACGAGCCTCGAGACGCCGTCGAAGTAGCCGGTCCCCCACAGCGCGACGAGCAGCGCACCGAACGCGTTGTAGAGGAGATCGAAGACGATGTCGCTCGTCCCGTACTGGGCCAACACCGGTTCGCCGCCCACGACGCTCGCCAGACCGGCGGAGGCGAACTCGCTGATCTCCCAGAGGACGCCGAACGCGAGGACGAATATGAGGATGAACAGGAAGCGGAATTCGCTGGGAACGTCGACCGACTCGGCGGACTGATCGAGCGCGTCGACGACGGCGTAGCCGACGCCGGCAACGAGCGTCGCCGAGACCGTATGCGTTACCGAGTCATACCAGCCGAACCGTTCGTAGGGTCCGAGCGTGCCGACCGCGTGGAGCAACGCCGCCGCCGCGATCCAGAGGGCGAGTCCACCCCCCATCTCGTGGCCGAACTCGCGACGAACGAGACGGGGGAGGAAGGTGAGAGCCAGCGGAATGCCGGCGTTTACGACCAGACCGAAATCGACCGTGACGAGCGCGTAGCCGACGACAAGCGCCAGCAGCCCCTGAATTACTCGAACGGCGTGCCAGCACCGGCGCTCGGAGAGCCCCAGAACGGTGTCGCTGTCTTCCGTCACGACGGATCACCCGAGCGTTCGCGGCGACCGACGCTTGCGGTATCGTGGCGATAGAAGTACACGACGAAGAGCGCGGCGGCGAGCCCGCCGAACGCGGTCGCGTAGACCAGATCCCACATCAGTTCACCCTTCGTCGTGAGAAACGACGTCGCGAGGAGGGTATCGGAGAGCCACTGGGCGATCACCCAGAGCCCGGCGACGGCCATCGTCGCGAGCACGACGAACGCGACGGCAAAGCGCGGCGACATCTCGATCGGCGTGTAGGCGTCGAGTTCGACAGTGATCAGTAACGCGATCGTCGCGACCGTGAGGAAGCCGGCGATGGGAAGCGTTCCGAACAACCGCGCCCAGATCGGCGCAGCGGCGAGCGCCAGCAGTTCCCACGGGAGCATGACCAGCGCATCCCACCGAACGATCGTTGGCACGAACGCGAGGACGACGATCGCCGTCGCGAGGGCAGCCCAGAGAAACGATCCCCGGCTGGCGGTCAGGACGGCCACGACGGCGATCGAGCACACGATCGGCCAGGCGAGCGCCGCGTTCACCCGTTCGTTATCGATGAGCGATTGGAGGACCGGCATTCGTTCACCCGTGCCGTGAGTCACGACAGCCGAACGGAAACCGTCACGGCTTTCACACCCATCCCGCGATCCCCGCTCCCCCCGCGATCCGAACGGATAGCGGTCGTTCGACCGGCCGTACCTTTGGATTCCGCGTCGACTCTCGCCGTCACAGGTTCGCGAAAAGTCGAAGACCGATACCGAGGAGAATCACCGGTATCCCCGGTCGCGAGCGGTGGAATCGGGACGAGGAGCAATCCGACGCCGACGATCATCACCACCGTCGATACTCGGACCATGCACCGTGGCCGATAGCTCGAGACATACCGCGTCGGCAGGCATTCACAGCAATTTGACCGGCGGCCGTGGTCGGAGCGCGACCGCTTGCCGTGGCCGGTACGGTTTTGCTCGTCGCGGTAACGGTGTCGGTATGGGAGACCACGCTCCGAGCGATTCCGAACGCGACTCCGACGGCCCCACCTTCCGGCCCGTCTTCGAGAATCGCGTCCGCTTTGCCGAGACCGACCAGCAAGGGATCGTCTTCTACGGCGAGTACTTCACGTTTCAGGACGAGGCCGTCTCCGCGTTCTTCCGAGAAGTGGACTACGGCTACGACGACATGCTCGAGGACGGCTGGCAGATCCACGTCGTCAACACGGAACTGAACTACTACACCGGCGCGGCGTTCGAAGACGTGATCGTCAACGAGCTGCGGGTCGCCGACATCGGAACGGCGAGTCTCGAGTACGAGTATCGAGCCACGCGGAAGGGTGACGACGAGATCCTGGCCGACGGCACCGTCACGCAGGTCGCTGTCGATCTCGAAACCGAGGAACCGACTCGAATCCCCGACGAGTTCCGCGACGCCGTCGCGGCGTTTCAGGGAGGCCTCGAGTCCGGCGAGTAGCGCCGCGGCTCCGGCGGTCAGTTCGGCACCGAAAAATGCGAACCGAGATCGTCGCTTAGTGGACGCCGACGTACGCCTCGCGGACGTACTCGTTGTCGTGGAACTCATCGTGCGTCCCCGAGAGCTCGATCTCGCCGGTCTCGATCAGCGAGAGCCGTTCGGCGTGAGTCAGGGCGAACGTCGAGTTCTGCTCGGCGAGCAGGATCGTCAGCCCCGTCTCCGCCTGGAGTTTCTCGAGGGCGTCCCCGATGTCCTGGATGATGACCGGTGCGAGCCCGAGCGTCGGTTCGTCGAGCATCAACACGTCGGGGTCGCTCATCAGCGCGCGACCGACGGCGAGCATCTGCTGTTCGCCGCCGCTCATGGTCTCAGCCTCCTGCTCGCGGCGTTCGTCCAGCCGCGGGAACAGGTCGTAGACCATGTCGAGGTCGTCTGTGACCTCGTCGCGATCGGTGCGGAACTGAGCGCCCATCAACAGATTCTCGTGGACCGAGAAGTACGGGAACAGGTCCCGATCCTCGGTGCAGTAGATCAGGCCGTCCCTGACGATCTGCTGTGGCTTCACGGTGGCGAGATCCGTTCCGTCGTAGCGGATCGTGCCGTCGTACTCGACGAACCCCGCGATGGCGTTGAGCATGGTCGTCTTCCCAGCCCCATTCGGGCCGATCACGCCGTAGATTTCGCCCTCGTTGATCGACAGCGAGACGCCTTTCAGTGCGTGTGACTTGCCGTAGTAGACGTTGAGGTCCTCGACCTCGAGTATCGGATCAGTCATTATAGTCCCTCCCCAGCGAGATACGCCTCCTGGACCGCGTCGTCCTCGGCGATCTCCTCGGGCGTTCCCGACGCGAGGAAGTCGCCGTTGTTGAGGACGACGACGCGGTCGACGAGCTCCATCAACCCGCCCATGTTGTGGTCGACGACGACCATCGTCATGCCTTCCTCGCGGAAGCGTTCGATCTGGGCGGCAAGCTCCCCGATCTCCGCCTGGTTCATCCCGGCGAAGGGCTCGTCAAGCAACAGGAGCTCGGGCTCGGTCGCCAGCGCCTTGGCGATCTCGAGGCGGCGAACGTCCGCGTGGGGTAGTTCGTCCGGCATTTCCTGGAGATCGTCTTCGATATCGATGCGGGATGCGTAGTCGTATATCTCCTCCTGCGTGGCACCGCCGCGCAGCGAGACGATGCTGTTCGGCAGCGTGAACAGCTTGATGTTTCCGGCGACCGACATCGAGTCGATCGGGTTCGATTCCTGTGAGACTCGCGAGAGTCCCTTGTTGACGACCTGGTGGGTCGAATCGTCGGTGATGTCGTCACCGTTGAACCGGATCGACCCCTCGGTGACGCCGTAGATGCCCATGATGCAGTTGAACACCGTGGACTTGCCCGAGCCGTTCGGGCCGATCAGGCCGACGATTTCGCCCTCGTCGACCTCGAACGAGAAGTCGTCGACGGCGACGAGGCCGCCGAACTTCTTCGTGAGTCCGTCGACTTCTAGCACGCTCATCGGCGATCACCTCCGAGCCGCTCGAGCCCGTACCACAGTTTGCGGAACAGGCCCTGGCGGGCGAAGACGAGGATCAGCAGGACGATTATCCAGAGGATCGCCCACCGGAGCTGGGCATCGAGTCCGAACGCGTGCAACACGATGTCCTCCATCAGGATGATGAAGAACGCGCCGCCGAGCGGGCCAAGTATCGAACCCATCCCGCCGACGACGGCCATCGCGATCATCTCGATGCTGTTATCGACGACGATGAACGAGCCGGGATCGACGCCGCCGAATCGATGTGCGAGGAGAACGCCGCCGATCCCCATCGGGATCGAACTGAGCATGAACGACCAGATCTTGAACTTGGTCGCGTTGATGCCGGCGGCTTCCACCGCTGACTCGTTCTCTCTGATCGCCAACAGGATGAGTCCGATGTTCGATCGTGCGACGATCAAAAGGGCGACTGCGACCGCGAGCATCGGGAGCAAGAAGAGGTAGTAGCTCTGGACCGGTTCAGTGATGTCGAAGATCTTCTCGACCCCGGCGAGACCGGTTTCACCGCCCGTGTATTCGCTGAGCGGGTTCATCATCCGGTAGAAGATCAACACGGCGACGAACGTGATCAACGAGAAGTACGGACCGCTCAATCGGAGCGACGGCAACGCGATGAGCAGCCCGATTCCCAACGCTGCGAGCACCGAGACGGGTATCGTCACCAGCATCGGCAACTCCGGGTTAACGTTGTGTATCAGCATCGCTGTCGTATATCCAGCACCGCCGGAGAGAACGGAGTGACCGAAGCTGATGTAGCCGGTGTATCCGCTCTGAATGTCCCATCCCATCGCGAGGATGGCCCAGATGCTGGCCGCGATCATCGCCTGAATGAGGGCGTAATTCCCCCAGAACGGCGCGGTCAGCAGCCCGACGAGCGTGCCGATGACCAACACGAACTGCAGGCCGTTCATCTCGCCGAAGTAACCGCCGATCAGACGGTTGTAGACGTTGGCGAGCGGCTGCAACGCGCGGTTTATCGGTCCGGTGACGGTCGTGAGCCGATCGAGAGCGGCGCCGCCGGCGCGGCCGGCTGCACCGCTGATTCGGGAAGCGATTCCGCTCGGGCGGCCGGTTTCGCTACTCATGGGCGAACTCCCTCCCGTAGAGGCCCTCCGGTAAGAGGAGCAAGACCGCCACGAGGACGATCAGTGACGGAATTCCGACGTATCCCTGTCCGATGAACTCGGTCGTAAACTGCTGGAGATAGCCGATCAGGTAGGCGGCGACGACGGAGCCCTTGATGCTGCCGATGCCGCCGATCACGACGATAATGAACGCGTTCGCGAGCGGATTGAGCCACATCTGCGGCGTCGTCGGTTCGACTGTCCCTAGAATGACACCGGCGATACCGGCGAACGCGCCGGCAATCAGCCACGTGCGAGACTTGACGGACAGCAGATTGACACCGGTCAACTGTGCACCGCGTTCGCTCATCGACGTCGCGAGGATCGACCGCCCTTCGTCGGTTTGCGTGACGTAGTACCATAGTAATCCGATCGTAATCCACGAGAGAACGAACCCGAGGATGTACATGTAGCCGATTCGCGTTCCGAACCCTTCCAGATGAAGACTGCCGCTCAGAACGCTCGGAGTCCCCTGCGGATTCGCCCCGAATCGATAGTGAATGAGATTCGTCAACAGGAGCGCGACCATCACGGTCGAGAGGAACGTGATGACGACGTTGTCTTCGATGTATCTGACGAGACCCGCGTACAGCGCGTACGAGGCCAGTGCAGTACCGACAACCGCGATGACGAACCCCGCGGCTGGCGGAACCGCAATCGCGCCGACAACCGACGACGAGGTGAGGACCATGTAGGCGTATGCACCGAACATGATCAGCCCGCCGTGGGCGAGGTTCAGGACTCCGCCAACGCCGAATATCATCGTAAATCCGATCGCGACCAGTGCATAGATCGCACTTACCACTGCCCCCAGGAGCAAGACTGATAGAATTTGATCGAGCATGTCTTGCTACATCCAGGGGGGCGCGATGTGGTCGCCAGACGAATTGGCCGCGGGATAGACGAGTTCCTGATGTCCACCCTCGTCGTCCTCGTTTGCCTGCCACTGGGTGACCGGATAGTTCGAGATCTTTCCGTCGGTTCGTGTCTCCTTGGCGTCGTTCGGATAATCCGAGTCCTCGCCGTAGAGCGAAATCTCTGCGGCAGCACCGGTGTACTCGACACTGTGCATCGCTTCGACGATGTCGTCGAGGTCGTCGTTGTAATTGATGGTGCCAGCCTCTTCGGCGACCTTGCTGTAGAAGTGGATCGCGTCGTAGGTGTTGAACCCCATGTACATGGGCTTGGTCGGCGCACCATCGTCACCGTACTCGTCCTCGTAGGCTTCAACGAACTCCAGCGTCTTGTCAGTGATATCTGTAACCCCGCCACCGCCGGACTGGGCCGTCGTCTCGAAGCGACAAATTCCCTGCGTCTGTCCCCAGAACTCCGGATTCATCGATGCGACGTGCGTACCTTCCACTGCGAAGGGGTACCGGTTCGTGATCCACGGCTTGAGTAGCTTCCCCTGTCCACCGGACGCGAAGAAACGGAGGACTGCGTCCACTCCTGCACTCTCGAGATCGTCCAGGATCGACGTGTAATTATCCGTGCTGAGGCTCACGGTATCGTCGTAGGGGACATCGAATCCGCGGCTCCTGAGTTCATCCGGAAGCAGTTCCTGAAACGACTTGGTCCAAGCAGCTTCCTCGGACAGATGACCGAACGTGTTCCAGCCGTGTTCGTCGGAGAGGAACTCCGCGTAATCGGCCATCGCTTCGGCCTGCAGTTCGGAGTTGATCGGTCCCGTTCGGAAGATATTCTTGTTGTGTTCGTAGTCATCACCGGTCGTGTTCGCCATCGTACTCTGGTCCGCTGATCCCGTGATAATGAACGGAACGTCCTCGTCGGCGATGGTCCCGGTGATCCGCTGAGTGACCTCGCTCGAGAACGTGCCGACGATCAGATCGACGTTGTCCTCTACGATCATCCGTTCGACGATCTCGGACGTTCCGCCCGGATCCGTTTCGGTGTTCTCCGAGATCAGTTCGATCTCCTGGTCGCGGACCTTTCCGACTTCATCGACGGCGAGCTCGGCACTTCGTTCCGAGCCGACCCCCATCGCCATACCGGTCGGTGCGAGGTGACCGATTTTGAATATTCCATCATCGTCATCGCCGCCGACGCCGCCGAGGCAGCCGGCCAGCGTCGTCGTCACGGCACCGGCACCGGCCGCTCCGAGAAACGTTCGGCGTCCGAGTGTGCCCTTACCATTCCTACCCAAGTTAAGATTATTATTATCTTCGTTAGCCATTGTGTATCAGTGAGTTACCGATTCTCAGTCTCCAGTTTTGAGTCACCCGTAATAAAGGTGAGGGAAGTTAGCAAGGATCTCGTGAACTATACACGAGTGTTGTGTTTTACTTCTCTCTCGAGTTACGCGGAGGAACAGGTGACGGAGGAATGCGCCGCTCGAGCCCGAGCGGCCATCAACTGCCGTTCAACGGACTTCGTCCTCGATCCCGGCCGGCTCCTCGAGGAGTCGATACTCGCCGCGTTCGAACGCGACGACGCCGTCGTGGCGGAGGTGATCGAGATGGGCGAAGGCCTCCCCCGGTCCGTGGACGATATGGATCCCCTCGAGGTCGCCGAACAGGTGGGCGCTGACCGTCCAGGCGTCGGCCGGGCCGTGGTCATCCAGAAACGCGAGGATCGTGTCCGTTCGCTCGCGGTGGTGCTCGAGGATCGCCTCGGCGCGGGCGGTCGGCTCCGCGATCGGATCACGGTGGCCGGGCCAGACCCGCTCGTAGTCGCGGTCGATGAGTCGATCCAACGTCGCGACGTAGCGCTCGAGCGGGCGCTCGACCCGGACGTCCGCGCCGCCGACGTTCGGCGTGTACACCGGCAGGATAGCGTCGCCGACGAACGCCTCGTCGCCGCTCTCGGTTTCGAAACAGCACAGCCCCGCCGCGTGTCCCGGCGCGTGCACCGTCTCGAGCGTTCGACCGCCGACCGCGAGTCTCTCCCCGTCCTCGATCGGGGTCGGGTCGGCCGGTGATCCCTCGATCTCCGCGGACTCGAAGAAGGCGAGGAGTTCGGCTCGTGCATCGTCGGGGACGCCCCACTCCTCGAGGAGTTCCCGACGCCGCTCCTCGACGGCGGCGACGGCGGCGGGATCCTGTGCGACCAGCGGGGCGTCGGCCTCGTGGACGTAGACGGTCGCGTCGCTTTCGGCCTGAATTTCGCCGGCCAGTCCGGCGTGGTCGACGTGGAAGTGGGTGAGGACGATGTCGTCGACGTCGGTGAACTCGTAGCCGCGCTCGGCGAGCCCCTCGCGGAGGTCTCGGCGGATGTCGTCGGTGGCGATGCCGGTATCGACGAGTGCGAGTTCGTCGGCGTCGTCGTCGGCGAGGACGTAGGCGTTGTTCCGGCCCTCGAACTCCTCGTTTCCGAGTACGATGCGGTCCATATCGGCTACCCACATGTTGTCCGCTAATAATTCGCGCGATAGCGGAACTGGACGAGGCGAAGGGACGGTCCCGCTCGGCTCGATAAAACGTCAGTAACTGCTCAAGTACAGTGCGGATAGAGAGAGTTCTGATGGAAAGGAGTGAGAAGAAATATCCTGCTATCGTGGCACCACGGAATCGCCACGCCCTCCCCAGCCGATTCACTCACTCCCTGCAGTCGCTCGCTCATCCCACGCGCAATATCGTCAGCTGACCTCACTCTCGTTCGGCCAGCCGACAGCGCGCGCCACCGCACGTCGGTTGGTCAGGCTGAGCGAGAGAGCAAAAGCGGAACGTGACCACGAAACCGCCAATTAGCTCTCGAGTTCGGCCCGCAGCAACTGATTCACGTCACCGGGGTCCGCGCTCCCGCCGGTCTTCTGCATAACCTGGCCGACGAGGAAGTTGATCGCGCCGTCGTCGCCCGACTCGTAGTCGTCGACGGCGTCCGGGTTCTCGTCGATTGCGTCGACGACGGCCTGTTGGACTTCGTCCTCGCCGGTCTTGCCCAGTCCCTCCTCGGCGACGACTTCCTCCGGCGTTCGGCCGTCGTCCAGCATCGATCGCAGAACCGTCTCGCGGGCGTTCTTCGCCGTGATCTCGTCCTCCGCGACGAGTTCGACGAGCCGTTTGATCTCCTCGAGGCGGCCCTCGATCTCGGTGATCTCGATGTCGCGGTAGTTGAGTTCGCCCAGCAGGTTGTCCGCGACCCACGTGGCGGCGAGGTCGGGATCGAACTCGCCGGCGACGTCCTCGTAGAAGTCCGCGACCTGTTTCGTCGAGGTGAGCTTCGAGGCGGCCTCCTCGCTCAGATCGTACTCCGCCTGAAACCGCTCGCGGCGGGCCGAGGGGAGTTCGGGAATCTCGATTTCGTCTTTCCAGTCCGAGACCCGCAGCGGCGGGAGGTCCGCCTCCTCGAAGTAGCGGTAGTCCTTCTCCTCTTCCTTCGAGCGCATCGAGACGGTGATTCCCCGCGACTCGTCCCAGTGGCGGGTCTCCTGTTCGACCGCGCGCCCGCGCTGGATGGCGTTCTTCTGGCGAGTCTCCTCATAGGCCAGGGCCTTCTCCGCGCCCTTGTGACTCGAGATATTCTTGACCTCGGTCCGGTTGGCTGCCTCGAGCGCGTCCGTCCCGATCTCGTCGGTATCGTCGCCGTCGATCGCTTCGTCGGGGATGATCGAGAGGTTGGCGTCGATCCGCAGGCTGCCGTCGCGTTCGGCGTCGAAGACGCCCAGGTACTCGAGGACCTCCTCGAGTTCGGCCAGAAACGCGCGCACCTCGCCGGGACTGCGGAAGTCCGGCGCGGTGACGATTTCCATCAGCGGCGTCCCCGCGCGATTGTAGTCGACGAGGGTGTACTCCGCCGAATCGATGCCGCCACCGCCGCCGACGTGCTGGAGGCTTCCCGGGTCCTCCTCGAGGTGGGCGCGCTCGATCGCGACGGTTCGGCGCTGACCCTCGACGGAAATCTCGAGTTCGCCCTCCTGACAGATCGGCTCGTCGTACTGGGTGATCTGGAAGTTCTTGGGCAGGTCGGGGTAGTAGTAGTTCTTCCGGTGGAAGCGGGTCTCTTCGGGGATCTCGGCGTCGATCGCCTTGCCGATCTTGACGGCGGCCTCGACGGCTCCCTCGTTGAGCACCGGCAGCGCCCCCGGCAGGCCGAGACAGACCGGGCAGACGTTGTCGTTGGGCTCGTCGCTCGGCTCGGTCGAACAGCCACAGAAGATCTTCGTGTCGGTCTCCAGCTGGACGTGGACCTCGAGCCCGATGACGGTCACGAGGTCGCCCTGCTGGACGGTCTGGGCAGTCATTGAAGACCGATTCGGCCCCGCGGGGGTAAAACGTAACGGGACGCGCTCGTTTGGTCTCAACCAAATAGTGTGCCACTACACTATATTTGTATCTTCGACACCTACCGTCGAGTATGAGTACCGATCGGATCGACGCCGAAAGCAAGGTCTCCGGAAATCAGGCCAATATTCCCGCGCGAATCCGGCGGCGACTCGACATCGATGACGGCGACCGACTTCGATGGAACGTCGAGGACGATGGAACGGTCCGGGTAGAGGTCGTTCACCGTCGTGGCGGTTCGTTCGCGGATTTCACGGGATACGACGGTGACGAGGAGACTGACGCAACGACGGATCACGACGCATGGGGAGTCGAATAAATGCCGCGTGCGGTCGTCGATACGTCGGTACTGTTCACTGCGAGTTACCGTCGGGACGGGGCATACGAAGACGCGCTTCCGATTCTTCGCGGGATGGACGATCAGTCCTTACCCGAAGCCGTCATACTCGATTTCGTTCTCGCAGAGACGCTCAACGGACTGACGACGTACGCTGGTCACGATCCGTCCGTTGATTTTCTCGACCGCATAGAAGAAAACGACAGATTCCACATCGTCTCGCCAGCAGCGGATACGTTGCCGATAACAAAATCGTTGTTTCGCCGGCACAGAGGCCTTTCGTTCGTCGACGCGTGCATCGTCGCGTATATGCAAGCCAACGACATCGAATATCTGTACGCGTTCGACGACGATTTCGATCGCATCGACGACATCACTCGCCTCGAGACGGCGACCAATCCGTACGACCCGCGCTGACTACCGCGCGTCCTCGAGTTCCTCGAGCGCTGCCGGATTCTCGATGCTACTCATGTCGCCGAGATCTTCCCCGGTGTAGGCCGCCTGAATGGCCCGTCGGATAATCTTGCCCGACTGGGTCTTGGGGAACTCGTCGACGAACAGCACCTCGCGCGGGCGGAACGGTTTGCCCAGCTCCTCGCCGACCTGGGCGCGCAGTTCCTCGCGGAGGTCGTCCGTTTCCTCGACGCCCGCCTCGAGGACGACGTAGGCGACGACGGCGGTGCCGGTGGTGTCGTCGGGCGCGCCGATCGCGGCGGCCTGATTGACTGCCTCGTGGTCGATGAGCGCGCCTTCGACCTCCGCCGGACCGACCTTGCGGCCGGCCACGTTGAGGGCGTCGTCGGCGCGGCCGTGGAGGAACCAGAAGCCGTCGTCGTCCTTCTGGGCCCAGTCGCCGTGGTCCCACATGGGCGGGTCCCGGAACGTCGACCAGTACTCCTCGAGGTAGCGCTCGTCGCCCGACCAGAGCGATTTGGTCATCGACGGACAGGAGTCGCGGGCGACGAGATAGCCCCGCTCGTTGTCCTCCCGGACGGAGTTCCCCTCGCGATCGACGATGTCGATGTCCATGCCGAGGCCGGGGCCACCGAGCGTGCAGGGTTTCAGCGGTTCAGTGGGCAGCGGCGTCAGGAAACAGCCGCAGATCTCGGTCCCCCCGGAGATGTTGATGATCGGCGACTCGCCGCCGCCCACGTTCTCGTAGAACCAGTGCCAGGACTCGGGGTCCCAGGGCTCGCCCGTCGAGCCGAGGATCCGGAGCGAAGAGAGGTCGTGGCCGGAGAGCCACTCGTCCCCGTGCTTGCGGAGTGCCCGAATGGCGGTCGGTGAGATGCCGAACTGGGTGAGCTTGTGGCGGTCGATCATCTCCCAGAACCGATCCGGGTCGGGATAGTCCGGCGCGCCCTCGTACATGAAGACGGTGCCGCCGAAGGTGTGGGTCCCGATCAGACTCCAGGGCCCCATCATCCAGCCGATATCGGACACCCAGAAGAAGCGGTCGGCGGGCTTGAGGTCCATGCCGAAGTAGACCTCCTTCGGACACTGGACCTGGACACCCGCGTGCGTATGCACAATTCCTTTCGGCTTCCCCGTCGTCCCCGACGAATAGAGGAGCATCGACTCCTGACTCGAGTCGAGCGATTTCGTCTCGTACTCGTCGTCCTGACTCTCGACGGCGTCGGCCCACCACTCGTCGCGATCGTCGATCCAGGGAATTTCAGGTTCGCTGGTCGCGGAGCTGGCCCCTAATCTGTCGAAGACGATCGTGTGTTCGACGTGCCCGGCCTCCTCGATCGCCTCGTCGGCGGCGGATTTGAGGAAGACCGGGTCGCCGCGACGGTAGAAGCCGTCGCCGGTAAAGAGCACGGAACACTCGGAATCCGCGATCCGGGTAGCGGCTGCGTCGACGCCAAATCCGGAGAAGATCGGCACGGCGATCGCACCGACCTTGAAACAGCCATAGAGGATCGAGACGACTTCGGGGACCATCGGCATGTAGAGCCCCACGGTATCGTCCGTTCCGATACCGCGTTCCTCGAGCGCGTTCGCGACCCGGTTCGCTTGCCGGTGGAGTTCGTGGTAGGTCACCTCCCGGACCTCGCCATGCTCGCCCTCCCAGATGGTGGCGACTTTGTTCCGGCGCTCCTCGTCGACGGCCGCGTGGCGATCGACGACGTTGTGGGCGATGTTGAGTTCGCCGCCGGGGTACCAGTCGGTGAACTGCGGCCCGTCGCTATTATCGCGGACCTCGTCGTACTCCTCGTCAAACTCGATCCCGAGGTAGTCGACCAGTTCGTCCCAGAACCAGTCGACGCCGCTCTCGGGTTCCCCCTCGAGTTCGGTCGTCGTCCGTTCGATGAGGTCGTCGTAGTCGTCGATCCCGTACGTCTGCATGAACTCGGCGACGTTGGTCGATTCGACGAACTCCTGGCTCGGTTCGTGAGCGATCTCGTCGATATCCTCGAGACTCGGGCTGGTGTTTCCGGGCATTGTTACTCGTAGGTAAGCGTCATACCACCATCAAACAACAGGTCGCCGCCGTCGAGGTGTCGGCCGAGATCGGAGAAGCCGAGCAGGTAGAGGTTAGCGACGTCAATCGGTTCCATCATTTCCTTGACGCGGGACTGGCCGAGCATCACGTCCTCGATCACCTCGTTAACGCTGATACCGCGCTGTTCGGCGGTGTCCTCGAGCTGGGCCGTCACCAGCGGTGTCTTCACGTAACCGGTGCTGATCGAGAACGCGCGGATCTGCCCGTTGCCCTCGGCGGCGATCGACTGTGTTAGCCCGCGCAGGCCGAACTTCGAGACGTTGTAGGCGACCTTGTCGCTCGTGACGTAGTGGCCGTGGACCGAGGCCATGTTTCCGACGCAGCCCGCGCCGTCCTCGGTCTCCCGAAAGTGAGGAATACAGAGCTTCGAGAGATAGAGCGGTGCCCGGAGCATAATCCGGTGCATCGTATCGTACGTCTCCATCGGGAACTCGTCGATCGGATCGATGTGTTGCATCCCAGCGACGTTCGCGAGGTACTTGATATCACCCAGTTCGGCGCCCTCCTCGACAACCCGCTCTATGTCGTCGTCGTCGGTCAGGTTTCCGGGGATCAGCTCGATTGCCCCCTCGAGGCCGAGTTCCTCGCCGCGGTCGACGGTCCCCGCGAGACCGTCCTCGTCGATGTCCGTGGCCGCGACGGTCAGTCCGTTGCCGGCGGCGGCCAGCGCGGTCGCCCGGCCGATGCCGGAGGCGGCGCCCGTCACAAGACAGACGTTGCGATCGGTAAACGAGTCGTCCGGGAACGGATAGATGTCGTCGCGTGCCACCGTCGGTGGCGTGACGTTGTTCTGAGACATTCTCCTTCGGGTACTCGTTCGGTAGAGACGCCCTAAAACGTCTCTATTAACATATAAACGGCGACATCTACCTCGACCGACAGAGCACGAGTGAGAGTGCGAGAGAGCGGCTGTGCGCTCGTTTCGCCGGTCGTACCGAACAATCAGATACCCAGTATGTCTACCTATACAGCCCATGTATAATAACAACTATTAATACATTGTATGGCAGTGTTCCTCTCAGTAGCGATGATCGACCTCGATATCGATATGCGACAGTACGATTGTCCCTTTATCGATACGACCGACGACGTCGATATCGCGTTTTCGGCTGTCCAGTGGCAGCTCGATACCGGCGCTGAAAAGCTCGAGACGAGGCTCATCGCCAGAGCGGACTCGAGAGGCACGCTCGACGATGGCCTGCGGGTCCTTCGGGAGCATCCCAACATGCGGGACTGCTACATCCTCTCGAAGCGAGACGGCGTCGCCGAGATTGGGACGAAAATCGAGCAGACGAACGCGATGCAGTCGATCCAGCGGAACGGCGGCTACATCACCGGCCCGTTCCGAATCGAGAACGGCCGCGAACGGTGGCACATCGGCTTCGACGAGGACGAGGACGAGGATCACGCACTCGCCGAACTCGAGCGACACAACGATTTCAGCGTCGAGGACCGCGATCAGTTCGGCCCATCGACGTTGTTTGATCTCCTCGAGAACTCCGAGAGCGCAACGCAACTTCTCGAAGGCTGTCGGTCGCTGACCGAAACCGAACGCGAAACGTTCGAGGTCGCGTCACGGAACGGCTACTACGAGACGCCACGGGCGACGACGCTCGACGAACTCGCGGATCACTTCGATATCTCGAAGACAGCCGTTTCGATGAATCTGCGCCGGAGCGAGCGAAAGGTCCTTCGGGCGGCACTGGGGGCGATCGATCGAATGGAGGACGACGACCAACTCTGAGATCGGCGGGTAGAACGACGAATCGGTGCTCTATACTCTTATTCTTCGGCCGCATTTCGTACGCGGCTGTTCTCTCCACGGACGGAACGACTGCTACCAAGTACCTATCCGCAAGCGCAGTGAGGCGTTCTCCACCAGAGCGAGGTGAAACCGCGCGACTACGGCCCTTTTTCAGCGACATCCGTGAGAGTGAAACTCTCTTACGCTACCGAAAACCTCCGAGTTCCGGGAACGCGCCTCCACGGGAATGCGGCTGGCGTCTCAGACGCCGGGTGATGTTCGAGAAAAGAAGTCGCGGTCGACGGGACCGATTACTCGCCGCCGCCCTGCATGAGCATCTGGATTTCTTCGTCCGACGAGAGTTCCGCGGGATCGCCGCTGGCGACTATCTCGCCGCGTTCGATCACGTACATCCGGTCGACGATCTCCGGGACGTGACTCGCATTCGACTCGGCGATCAACACCGAGATGTCCCGATCGATGATCTCGCGAATGTAGGATTTAACGTTCTCGACGACCACCGGAGCCAGCCCCTCGAGCGGTTCGTCGAGGATGAGCAGATCCGGCTTAAGCGCGAGCGCCCGCCCGATCGCGGTCATCTTCCCCTGACCGCCGCTCAGGTTCTGCACCTCGGCGTCGCGCCGATGCTCGAGTTCGTCGAAGAGGTCGAAGATGTCCTCCACGACGGCGTCCTCGTCTTCGACCCCGCGTGCGTCCCCGGCGGTCCAGATCGGAAGCCGAAAGTTCTCTTCGACGGTCATCCCGGTGAATAGATCTCGGTTCTCCGGCTGGTAGCCGATTCCCCGCTTGGGAATCAGTTCGGGCCGCATCTCGAGTAATTCTTTCCCGTTCAACCGAATCGAGCCGTTCGTAACCGGCGTGAGCCCCATTATCGACCGGAACGTCGATGTCTTGCCGGCACCGTTACGGCCGACAAGGGCAACGGCCTCGCCCTCATTGACCTCGAGATCGACGCCGCGAGTGACCTCGAACCCCTCGACCGTCGCAGAGAGGTCCGACACCTCGAGCAACGGACCCGACGCGCCGTCACCGGCGTCGGACCCGGGTCCGAGTGTGCTCATTCGTCCACCCCCAACAGGACTCGTCTGAGTTCCGAGTCGGTCTCGAGTAGGGAGGGGTCGCCTTCTCGAAAGACCGCCCCCTCGTGGAGGACCACGAGACGATCCGCGTACTCCTTGACGAGGTCCATGTCGTGTTCGATCGTCACCGTCGTCACGTCGTCGGCCTCGCCGGCCTCGACGATCGTCTCGATTACGTACTCCTTCTCGCGAGTGGCGACGCCGGCCGTCGGCTCGTCGAGTAGCAGGTACGTCGGGTCGAGTCCGAACGACATCGCCACGTCGAGCAGTTTCCGGTCGCCGTGAGGGAGCGTCTCGGCGATCTCGTGCTGGACGTCCGTCAGGCGGAACTGTGCGAGGAGGTCGTCGATTTCGCGTTCGACGTCCTCGTGACCGTCGTCGACGGAGCGCATGCTCAGCGTCTTGCCGTGTCGGGAGAGGACCGCGATACGAAGGTTCTCGCGGACGGTCATCTCCTCGAAGACGTGGACGATCTGGAAGCTCCTGACCAGCCCCGCCTCGACGCGGTCCTCGGTGGCCATCTCCGTGATGTCCTCCTCGACGCTCGAGCCGTTCTCTCTCCCGTGGACGACAACCGACCCCTGATCGGGTTCGAGCAGTCCGGTCAGCAGATTGATGAGCGTCGTCTTGCCGGCCCCGTTCGGGCCGACGATGAACACCATCTCGCCGGCGGTCTCGCCGAACGTCAGCGAGACGTCGTCCGTAGCGCGCAGTTCTCCGAATTCCTTGCGAAGATCTCGTGCTTCGAGCATATCAGTTGACCCCGAAAACGATGATTCGAACGGTAGTTACGGCGCGAGTCACGCCCTGTCGAAGCGACGAGCCGATCGTCGCGACGTCTTCTCGGAACAGTTCGGGCTCGCGACGCCGTCGCGCCAATCCGGTGCCGATTTTCGGGATCGATCCGAGGATCCCCTCCGGCAGGAAGAGCACGACCGCGAGCAACAACAGCCCGGTCAGCGCGTTGTAGTACTCCACGTAGAACGGGGCCTGAACGAGCATGTAGACGAGCACGACCCCGCCGACGACCGGGCCGACGAGCGTTCCGAATCCGCCGAGGATCGCCATGAACAGGATCTCCCCCGACACGAACGCGTAGAGGGTCGGCTCCGGACTGACGTGCAACTGCAGGAGCGCGAACAGTCCGCCGGCGAGCCCGCCGTAGATACCCGAGATCACGAACGCAACCCAGACGTACTTCTCGACCGGGATGCCGACGAATCTGGCTCGCGTGCGGTTCTGTCCGATGGCGTCCAGCGCCCGGCCGAACGGCGAGTTAACGAGCTTCCACATCACGAGCAGCGAGACGACGAGCACGACCACCGTGAAGTAGTACAGGATCAGGTCGTACCCCGTCGACGTCCACTGGAGGCCGAACAGCGTCGGCGGGTTCAGCCCGTCGGGACGGACGCTGAGCCCGTCGCTGAAGTTGAAGTAGCCGCTCTGCAGGACGAACGCGTACAGCACTTGGTTGAACGCGAGCGTCAGCAGCGCGAAGTAGATATCGAGGTAGCCGGCCACGAAGTAGCCGATCAGTACCGAGATCGTCGTCGCCGCGAGAACGCCCCCGAGGAGCAACAGGAGGCCGCTCGAGACGTTGAAGTGCGACGCCAGCACCGCGGCGCCGTAGGCACCGACGCCGAAGAACGCCGCGTGACCGAACGAAACGAGTTCGGTGTGGCGAAGCAGCAGGTTCAGTCCGACCGCCGCGAGACCGAACAGGATCCCGCGGTGAATCGCCTGGAACGAGAGGCTGGTCAACCGCGCGATGTCCGGGACCACAAAGAGGACTGCGAGTCCGACGACCGCAAGGATCGACTGACTTTTCGTCAGTTCCATGCCCTCCGAGAGGCGCACGCGGGTCTCACCGTCCCGCTCGACGAAGAAGCGACTCACTGGATCTCACCCCATGTTCCGTACAGGCCCTCGGGCCTGACCAACAGGACGAGCACCATCAGGAGGAACGGCACCGCCAACTCGAGTTGCGGGTATTCCGACGTCACGACGCGGCTGGAGACGCCGACCAGAATCGCGCCGACGAACGCCCCCTTCAGGCTCCCGAGCCCGCCGATAACGATCACGACGAACGACAGTACAAGCCAGTTGAGGCCCATCCCGAGAGAGGCGCTACTCGGCCCGATACTGACCATCGCGCCGCCGAAGCCGGCGAAGAACGCGCCGATGGCGAACACGAGCGTGAACATGCGGTCCGTGCTGACGCCGATCGCCGTCGACATCTCCCGGTTGATGGCGGTCGCCCGCACGATGCGACCGGTCTTCGTCCGATCGAAGAACCAGACGAGCCAGACGAACACCGCGACGCCGACTAGAATGACGAGGACGTTGTACGAGGGGTAGCTGAAGCCGACGAGTTCCGTCGTCGGAATCTTGTTGATGCCGCTGAAGACCCCCATGTCGACCGGCGACGGTCCCCAGACGAACTTCATCACGTCGGTGAGGACAAGCAGCAGTCCGTACGTCAGCAGGAGCTGATAGACCTCGTTCCGATCGTAGATCGGTCTAATGAACGTCGCCTCGAGCGCGCCGCCGACCGGCAATAACACGGCCGCGGCCGCGAGCGAGCCGGCGAGGACGACGAGCCCGAAGACGATCGCGGTCGCGGGGCCGGTCGGGGCCGCGACCTGTCCGGCGAAGAAGCCGACGATACTGAAGGCACAGAACGCACCCAGTGCATACAGTTCACCGTGTGCGAGGTTGAGGATGCCGAGGACGCCGAAGATGATCGTCATCCCCGACGCGATCATGAACAGCACCGAGCCGTAGTAGAGCCCGTTGAGTACGTGTTCGAGCATAGTTACTGAAAGCGGTTTCGCACGGCGTTCACCAGCTCCCGATCCAGTCGGCAGAGACCTCGCCCGGCGGCGGCGAGACGTTCTTCGCCGCGAAGACGCTCACGTCAGAGAGCGCCGCCGCGTCGTGTTCGTCCGACCAGGCCAGTTCGCCGAAGTGGGCGTTGGAATAGCCCTGATGGTCTGCGCCGATGGTGTGGTACCCCGCCGGCGTGAAGAAGCCGTGATTCTCGAGGATCGTCGCGAGTTCCTCCTGTTCCGGCCAGCGGCCGAGGAGACGGACGGCCTTCTCGGCGGCCGTCGCCCACGCCGTCACCGCGCCGTAGCCGCTCATGAAGTGGGCCGTCGGAACGACGCCGTACTCGCTCTGAACCTCGTCGACCAGGTCCGCGGCCGGACTCCACCGGTCGGTCGACGGTTCGCCCCAGTAGAAGTTCCGCGATCCCGAGTAGATCGGCCCCTGAACCAGGTCTTCGCTCATGTCGTTGGCCGAGCCGTAGAGGACCGGCCCGACCAGCAGGTCGACGTTGTCGAAAATGTCGTTGGCGTGACCCTGCTCGAGCAGCAGCGTCGCGTCGCCGCCCCAGCAACTCGAGAAGACGACGTCGGGTGCCTGCCCGTTGACCTCGGTGATGTGAGTGGACATGTCGCTGGCACCCAGCTCCGGGAACCCGCTGTACACCTGTTCCGCCCCGGTAAGCTTCTCGATCCCCTGCGAGAACAGCTTCATCTCGTCCTGCCCAAACGCGTAGTTGGGGTTGATGCCCGCGTACGTGTCGATGGAGTCCGCACCGAGGACTTCGACCGCCTGCTCGACCGCCGCGAGCGCCTCCATCACGTCGTGGTTCTGGAACCGGAACGAGTAGGTCACGTCCGGGAAGTCCTCCTCGTAGAGGGTCGTCACCGTCCCGTCCGTCGAGACGTTGATGACCTCCTGAGCCTCGATCTCCGGGACCATCTCCGCGTGGCCGCTGCTCGAGATCGGGCCGAAGGTAACGTCTTTCCCCTCGTCAACGAACTGCTGGTAGTTCGTGAGGTACGCCCCGCCCTCCTCAACGACATCGAGATTCATTTCGCGGCCGGCGATCCCGTCGTTCTCGTTGATCCGACGAACCGCGGTTTCGGCTCCATACCGGGCCTGGACACCGAGAACCGCCGGTGCGCCCTCGGTGAACGTCTGTAGCCCGGATTCGACCGGTTCGTCCGGAACGTCCGCGTTCGCCAGCGAATCGTCCTCGCCCTCGAGCAGTTCCGTACAGCCGGCCAGTGCGACCGCGAGCGCCGAGCCGCCGACGGTTTTCAGTAGCGTTCGTCTATCGATACCACCCGACTCCGTACCTGCGGTTGATCTACTTATCATAGCTAGTATACACCGTTCACTGGCTGTTGCGCCATACATATGACACTCACTACCAATCCAAATAGGCGAATGTGTACATGTTAACAACGCAGCTGTCATATCGAACTCAATATAGTAGCCACTGAAAGTCATTGCACGCCTGATCGACCGACAGCTGTCCGATCTGTGTGTGAATCGTTTCAGTGGCGACTATAGGTCCACGAATCACGACGGCGCTTCGAATCGACGTGCTGTCGCACCGGGATAGTCGCGAGAGGGTCGGTGGTGACACTCGGTGACAGAGCGGCGGTGTGACCGTGGCGTGTATAACCACCCCAGAGCGACGAGGGGTTTTTTCTTTCTCAGTGCTTATCGAAAAGTCATGAGTACTCGAGCGGGCGCGGACGGCGGGGCATTCTGGGGGGATGCCGACGACGACGTTGCGCTCCACCGGTATCGGACACTCGTCAACACGATCGACGACGGCATTTACCAGGTCGATACGGACGGACGCTTCGTCGCGGTCAACGACGTCATCGTCGAGGCGACCGGCTATACGCGCGACGAACTCCTTGGCGAGCACGTCTCGCTCGTGCTCGCCGATAGCGATATCGAACGAATCGAGCGCGAGATTTCGAGCCGAATCGACGCACCCAACGACGACGACATCGCGACGTTCGATATCACCGTCAGAACTGTCGACGGTGACACGATACCCTACGAACTGCGGATCAACCTCCTTCTGGAAGACGGCACGTTCCGGGGCTCCATCGGCGTCGCCCGCAACCGTACCGAGGAACAGTGCCGACAGGAGTCGCTCGCATCGGCGGTGGAATCGTACGATTCGATCACGAGCATCATCGACAAAGCAGATATCGGCGTCTGTATCCTCGACGAGAACTGCGAGATCACGTGGGCCGACGAGACCATCGAGCAGTACTTCGCTCTCGATCACGAGCGTCTCATCGGGCGAAACAACCGGACGGTCATCGACGAGACCCTCAAACACAGGTTTGCCGATGCCGATTCGTTCGCCGAGACTGTCCTCTCGTCGTACGACGACGATCACTACGTCGACCGCCTCGAGTGTCGGGTCGTGGACGACGGGACCGACCTCGAGGACCGATGGCTCCGATACCAGAGTAAACCGATCGAATCGGGGGAGTTCTCCGGCGGCAGAGTTGAATTTTACTACGATATCACCGATCAGAAGCAGTCCGAGGAGGACTTAGAAGAGAACAGGGAAGCGTTTCAGTCCCTGGTCGACGCCGTCGAGGAGTACGCGATCTTTCGGCTGGACGCGGATGGTCACGTCCTCACCTGGAACAGGGGTGCGCGGACTCTCAAGGGCTACGACCGCGAGGAGATCGTCGGCGAGCACTTCTCGACGTTTTACACCGATGCGGATCGAGCGGCGAACGTTCCCGAACGAAACCTCGAGCGAGCGCTCGAGACCGGCTCCGCCGAGGACGAAGGGTGGCGCGTCCGAGAGGACGGGACGCGGTTCTGGGCGAACGTGACGATCACGCCGGTTCGGGACGGTGACGGCACCCATCGGGGCTATCTGAAGGTAACTCGCGATATGACGGACCGCTGGGAGCGCGAGCAGGAACTCGAGAGCGAGCTCCAGCGCATTCTCGGGCGGATCTCCGACGCCTTCTACGCGGTCGATGACGAGTTCCGATTCACGCACGTCAACGAGCGCGCCGCCGAACTCCTCCAGCATACCGAGGAGGAGCTACTCGGCGAACAGCTCTGGGAGGTGTTTCCGGATCTCCGTGACCTCGACGAGGTCTGGGACGCCTTCCACACGGCACTGGAGACGCAGGAGCCGACCAGCTACGAACTGTACTACGACACGCTTGACTTCCGTGTCGAAGCGAACCTCTACCCCTCCGAGACCGGGATCTCGGTGTACTTCCGCGACGTCACCGAACGCAGAGAGCGCGAGCAGGAACTCGAGCAGACGGAGCGGCGCTTCGAAGCGATCTTCGAAGATCCGAACATCCTCGTCGGGCTGCTCGAGCCCGACGGGACTGTGCTGGATATCAACGGGACGGCGATGGAGTACATCGACGCCGACCTCGCGGACGTGACCGGCGAGCCGTTCTGGGAGACGCCGTGGTGGGGAGAGGGCGAGGACGTTCGGTCTTCGGTCAGGGAGTGGACCGAGCGCGCGGCGGCCGGCGAATACGTCAACTTCGAGGCCGACCTCACGCGACCGGACGGCGAACAGTACACGCTCAACGGCGTCTTCAGGCCCGTCACGAACGACGAGGGTGACGTCGTGTCGATCGTCGTCTCGGACCGCGACGTCACGGAGCGAAAGAAGCGCGAACGCGAACTCGAGGAGTCCGAGCAGCGCTACCGTACCCTCGCCGAGCACTTCCCGAACGGCGTCGTCACCCTCTTCGACCACGACCTCGAGTACACGCTGGTCGCGGGGCAGGGCTTCGACAAGATACCCGTGGATCCGGCAGAAGCCGAGGGGGAACAGTTCGACGACGTCTGGCCCGAAGAAACGAGCGAGATGCTCGAGCCCGCGCTTCGGGCCGCACTCGAGGGAGAGGAGCGAACGGTCGAACTCGAGTACGCCGGCCGGGAGTGGGTGATCTACTCGGTTCCGATCACCGACACCCGAGGAGACGTTTTCGCCGGCGTGACGATGGCCCACGACATTACCGAACGCAAGGAGTACCAGCGCAGGCTCGAGGAGACGATCGACCGGCTCGAGGAGTCCAACCGTCGGTTGGAACAGTTCGCCTACGCGGCCTCCCACGACCTGCAAGAGCCCCTGCGGATGGTCTCGAGTTACCTCCAGCTCATCGAGAGCCGCTACGCCGACGAACTCGACGAGGACGGCGAAGAGTTCCTCGCGTTCGCGGTCGACGGTGCCGACCGAATGCGCGACATGATCGATGGACTGCTGGCGTACTCTCGAGTCGAGACGCAAGGGGATCCGATCGAACCCGTCGACCTCGATTCGGTCCTCGAGAGCGTGCTCGCGGATCTCCAGCTCCAGATCGAGGAGACGGACGCCGAAATAACGACCGACACGCTCCCCCGCGCCGAGGGCGACGCGGCCCAGTTGCGACAGGTGTTCCAGAACCTGCTGAGTAACGCCCTCGAGTACAGCGGCGACGAGCCGCCGCAGGTTTCCGTCGACGCCGAACGCCGGGGACGAGAGTGGGTGATTTCGGTGCACGACGAGGGCATCGGGATCGATCCCGACGATCAAGAGCGCGTGTTCGAGGTCTTCCAGCGCCTCCACAGCCGCGAGAAGTATTCCGGGACGGGGATCGGCCTCGCGCTCTGTCAGCGAATCATCGAACGCCACGGCGGCGAGATCTGGGTCGACTCCGAACCGGGTGAGGGCGCGACGTTCTCCTTCACGCTTCCCGCGGCGGACGATTTCGAGCCGTAAGTCCACCGATCGTCTCGTTTTCACTCGCGATTCGTCACGTCCCTTCCCGCCGCCACAGTCTGTCTACCTCTCACACTGGCCGTCACAGTCTCTACAGTCATCCCTTTCAGCGGGCGGTCGGTACCGGATCTGCAGCCAGTGCAAACGCGGCATGGCCGATATATGTAAAATTTATTATGTACGTCTGACGTACGTTTATGTGGCCGGACGGGCCCCTAGTTGATATGTCGAACAACCGCGTCGAGACGCTCGAATCGACGGTTGCGGAACTCGAGTCGACGGTAGAGGGTCTGACGGACGAACTTATCGAGGCGAAAGAGCGGATCCGCGTCCTCGAGGCCGAGCTGGACGCCGACACGCCGACGCGCGTCCCCGAACGTCGCAGCGAGGAGACTGCAGCGACGGCAGACGAGACGCCCGAAGCGGAACCCGACGAGGTCGCCGAAGCGGCGGCAGACGCCGAAGGGAAGGTCGAGGAAGAAGCGACCGATGACGAAGCGGAAGACTCAGGTAGCGACGACATTATCGTCGCATAACTGCGGCCGACACAACGGAAGGGGGTGCTGCGGAGGGATTGATTCCCTCGTTTCGGCAGCTACTGACGGTATGGAGGTCGCGTAAAGAGAATGTATATCAAAGCGATCGTCCTCGACAATTTCAAGAGTTTCGGTAGAAAGACGAAGATCCCGTTCTACGAGGATTTCACCGTCGTTACGGGTCCGAACGGCTCCGGGAAGTCGAACATCATCGACGCCGTCCTCTTCGCGCTCGGACTGGCCCGCACCCGCGGGATTCGCGCCGAGAAGCTGACGGACCTCATCTACAACCCCGGTCACGAGGGCGAGGAGACCGCGAGCGGCCCCCGCGAAGCCACCGTCGAGGTGATTCTCGACAACTCCGAGGGCACCCTCGATCGATCGCAGGTCGTCAACGCCGCGGGCAGCGACGACGTCGGCGACGTCGACGAGATTCGCATCCGCCGGCGAGTGAAAGAGACCGAGGACAACTACTACTCCTACTACTACCTCAACGACCGCTCGGTCAACCTCTCTGACATTCAGGACCTGCTCGCACAGGCCGGGATCACCCCGGAGGGGTACAACGTCGTCATGCAGGGCGACGTCACCGAGATCATCAACATGACGCCTCACGCCCGCCGAGAGATCATCGACGAGATCGCGGGCGTCGCGGAGTTCGACGCCAAGAAGGAAGACGCCTTCGGCGAACTCGAGACGGTCCAGGAACGGATCGACGAGGCCGAACTCCGCATCGAGGAGAAACGCGACCGCCTCGACCAACTCGCGGACGAACGCCGGGAGGCCATGCGATACCGCCGGCTCCGCCGCGAAAAAGAGGAGTACGAGGGCTACAAGAAAGCCAGCGAACTCGAGGAGAAACGCGCCGAACTCGCGTCGGTCGAGCGCGAGGTCGACGACCTCGAGGACGAACTCCGGGAGCTCCAGCGCGAACTCGACGAGCGCGAGGGGACGGTCGTCCGCCTCCAGGAAGACCTCGAGGACCTGAACGCGGACATCGAGCGCAAGGGCGAGGACGAACAGCTCCGGATCAAAAGCGAGATCGAGGAGATCAAAGGCGACATCTCGCGGCTCGAGGACAAGATCGAGGCCAGCGAGGAGGCGATCGAGGAGGCCGAATCCAAGCGCCGCGAGGCGTTCGTCCAGATCGACCGCAAGCAGGAGACGATCGACGACCTCACCGACGAGATGCGCGAGCACAAACTCGAGAAGGCCTCGATCAAGAGCGAGATTCAGGAACGCGAGGCCGAACGCGACGAACTCGAGGCCGAAATCGATGCCGTCGATACCGAGTTCGACGAACTCAAGACTGATCTGGCCGAGCGCAAGGAGCAACTGGAGGACGTGAAGATGGAGCGGAACGACCTCCAGCGCGAACAGGACCGCCTGCTCGACGAGGCCCGGCGACGGTCGAACAACATCAGCGAGAAAGCGCAGACGATCGAGGAGAGACGCGAGGAGCTCCCCGAACTCGAGAGCCAGCGCGGCGACCTCGAGCGGGAACTCGAGAAGGCCGAGCGGAACCGCGCGAACATCGCGGAGGTCGTCGACGACCTCAAGAGCGAGAAGCGACGGCTGCAGTCCGATATCGACGAGCTCGACGACGAGATCCAGGCCAAACAACAGGAGTACGCCGAACTCGAGGCCAACGCGGGCGAGAGCGGCGACTCCTCGTTCGGTCGCGCGGTGACGACGATCCTCAACTCGGGGATCGATGGCGTTCACGGCGCGGTCGCCCAGTTGGGGACCGTCCCCGGCGAGTACGCGGTCGCCTGCGAGACCGCCGCCGGCGGTCGGCTGGCGAACGTGATCGTCGACGACGACGTCATCGGCCAGCAATGTATCGAGCACCTCAAGTCCCGAAACGCGGGGAGAGCGACCTTCCTGCCGCTGACGGACATGAGCCAGCGTCGACTCCCCAACGCGCCGAGCGATCCGGGGATCGTCGACTTCGCGTACAACCTCGTCGACTTCGATGATGAGTACTCGGGGGTCTTCTCCTACGTCCTCGGTGACACGCTGGTCGTCGAGGACATCGAGACCGCCCGCTCGTACATGGGCGACTATCGGATGGTCACGCTCGACGGCGACTTAGTCGAGAAGAGCGGGGCGATGACCGGCGGCTCCGGCGGCGGCTCGCGCTACTCCTTTACCGGCGGCGGCGAGGGCCAACTCGAGCGCGTCGCAAAACAGATCACGGAACTGCAGGAAGAACGGAAGTCGCTTCGCGAGGACTCCCGCGGCGTCGAGGAGCGACTCGACGACGCCCGCGACCGCAAGAGCGACGCGGCCGACGAAGTTCGGTCGATCGAGTCCGAACTCGAGGGCCTCGAGGAGAAACGCGAGGCGATCGAGACGGAGATCGAATCCCTCGAGTCGGACCTCGAGGAGCTCCGCGAGGAGCGCGAATCGGTCGACGAGCGGATGAACGAGATCTCCGACGATATCGACGCGAAGACGGCGACGGTCGAGGAACTCGAGGCGGATATTTCCGATCTCGAGCGCGAGCTCGCGGACTCGAAGATCCCCGAGCTGACCGACCAGATCGAGGCGCTCGAGGCCGAGATCGACGAGCGCGAGGACCGCATTCAGGAACTCGACAATGAACTCAACGAGCTGAGCCTCGAGAAGGAGTACGCCGAGGACGCCATCGAGGACCTCCACGACGACATCGAGGCCGCGCAAAACCGGACGGCCGAGCACGAAGACCGAATCGATGAGTACGAGGCGGAAATCGACGGGAAACGCGAGACGCTCGAGGCGAAACACGAGGCCGTCGCGGAACTCGAAGCAGAGCTCACGGAACTGAAATCCGAGCGCAGCGACCTCAAGGAGGAACTGTCCGAGGCTCGGACGGACCGCGACAAACAGCAGGATCGGGTCAACACCGTCGAAAGCAAACTCGAGGACGCCGGCGAGCGCGCGAGCAGCCTCGAGTGGGAGATCGAGTCCCTCGAATCGGAGGTCGGCGACTACGACCCCGAGGACGTGCCGGATCACGACACCGTCCTCGAGATGATCGACTACCTGCAGGCGGATATGGAGGCGATGGAGCCGGTGAACATGCTCGCGATCGACGAGTACGACGAGGTCCGGAGCGATCTCGAGACGCTCGAGGAGGGCAGGGAAACGCTGGTCGAAGAGGCCGACGGCATTCGCGAGCGGATCGAGCAGTACGAGACCCAGAAGAAGCAGACGTTCATGGACGCCTACGACGCGATCGCCGCCCACTTCACCGAGATCTTCGAGAAGCTGTCGGAGGGGACGGGGACGCTCCACCTCGAGGACGAGGACGATCCGTTCGACGGCGGGCTGACGATGAAGGCACAGCCGGGGGACAAGCCGATCCAGCGCCTGGACGCGATGTCCGGCGGCGAGAAGTCGCTGACCGCGCTCGCCTTCATCTTCGCGATCCAGCGGCACAACCCGGCCCCGTTCTACGCGCTCGACGAGGTCGACGCCTTCCTCGACGCCGTCAACGCCGATCGGATCGGCGAGATGGTCGACGAACTCTCCGACAAGGCCCAGTTCGTCGTCGTCTCCCACCGGTCGGCGATGCTCGATCGCTCCGAGCGGGCGATCGGTGTGACGATGCAACAGGATAACGTGAGCGCTGTTACTGGAATCGATCTGAGCGACGGCGGCGACGGCAGCGGGGAGGAGGTGCCGGTCAGTGACTAATCACGACGACTTTTATACTGATGGGGGGGACGAGATCCCCCTCGACATCGCGGGCCACGAGGACCGCGAGCGCCCCGGGGACGCGGACTCGAGCACGGACGACGATTCCGACGACGAGAGCCCACCGGTCGGGGCCGACGGTTCCGTCCTCGAGTTCGCGGACGTCGAAACGGCCACGGAGACGTCCGAAGGCGACGAAAACGGCGAAGAGGAGGAGACGGTCGAGCCCGTCGAATTGCTCGTTCAGCTCGCGAAGGACGGCGACATCGACCCGTGGGACATCGACATCGTCGCGGTCACCGACAAGTTCCTCGAGGCGATCGACGAGGTCGACCTGCGAACCTCCGGGCGGGCGCTGTTCTACGCGAGCGTCCTCCTGCGGATGAAAAGCGACGAGCTGTTCGCCACCGACGAGCCCGACGAGGAGGAGCTCCCGCCGTGGGAAGCGCCCTTCGCCGACGACGGGCCGATGGACCCGGCAGACGATGACGGACGGGAGTATCCGCCGGGATTCGATCCCGTCGAGAACCTCGAGGAGGAGATGGAGCGCCGCCTCGAGCGAAAGCACGCCCGCGGGAAGCCGGAGACGCTGGACGAACTGGTCCGCGAGCTTCGGACCGCCGAGCGCGACACCTGGTGGAAGGAGTCGCGAAGTTACGATACGAGCGACTCGCCGAAGGGGTACGATCGTGGCGTGCAGGAGCTGAACTACCACTCGGGCGACGACTTCCGGGTCGACGACGAGCCGACCAGCGACGACGTGACCCACACGACCCACGAGGAGGACATTGAGGCGGTCATCGACGACGTCGAGACGGAACTCGAAGACCGCTACGAGCGAGGCCGCGACGAGGTGCTGTACGCCGAAATCGACGGTGTCGGCGGGACGCGCGTCATGACCTACCTCGCGCTGCTCTTTCTGGCCCATCGGGGGACGGTGACGCTCGAGCAGGACGAACTGTTCGGCGACCTCTGGGTCAAGGAGGCTACAGTGGAGGCGGAGGCAAGCGAAGCGATCGCCGACTGAGTGTTCTGAACCGGTTCGTTGTTCGGCTCGAGTAGCGCTACGTGACGGTTGTCACAGCGCCACGTCTGCCGGCCGCTCAACTGTCCGCTCGATGAATCGGGACGATGATCGGAGACCGGGATAGTCGGGAGCGGTCCGATACGGTCGCCGCATCTGTAGACGCCGTTCGTGCAGGCGATACCGATTTAGCTGAATCACGAGCGCGCCGTCCACGAGTGACCGTCGGAACCGATCGGCTGTTCCGCAGGTGATGATACCGTGCGTCCGTTCACCGACCGTGAAGGTCGAGAGATATTCCGTCGAGAGAAGATTTATTCCGCTTCGGCTCGACGCAGTAGCTATGGACGAACCGAACTCGGAACTGACGGCGAGTGCTGAGGAACGCGCAGAATCGCCGGAGTTCGATTCGCTGACGCCGACTGCGGAAGTCGTTCACGGTGATCGCACGCGCGACGACTTCTTTGATGCGGTTCTCGGACTGGATAGTCCAGCGACGGTCGGTGATGTCGCCGAGTACGCCGGTCACGGGGTAGACGCGGCACGGGAGTACTTGGAGTGGTTCCACCGGATGGGAATCGTCACACGGGTCACCGAGTCGCCAGCGACGTATGAGCGGAATCAGGAGTACCTGAACTGGCGGCGCGTCCAGCGACTCCGGGATCGACACACGACTGATGAACTCCTGGACTACCTGGCCGCGGAGACGGAGCGCGACGAGGAGTACGGTGAGATGTTCAAGGTCGACTCCCCGAACGCGGTTTCGATCGCCGCTCGCGCCTCGGAGACCGGTCGCTCGGTCGAGGAGGTCTGGGAAGACGTTTCCGCGTGGAAGACGACTCGTCGTCGGATCAGCCTTCTCGAGCGGGCGTTGACGACTGATTCCGGCGATTCAGCTACGGAACGAACCGCCGTATGACCGACCGAAACGACGGGATGGGAACACCTGAAGACAGCGGCGGAGCACCGGTTGATTTCGACCGGCTCGAGGTCATCGCGGAACGGTTGTCTACTGACGAACGATTCGACGAGATTAGGGTACAGCCGTCGTTCGCACCGGATCGGGTGGTGGGCGTATACGATTCCAGTTTCTACCCGCGCAGCGTTCACACGGCCCGCCTGGAGATCGTGTGGTTCGAGAACGGGGACTGTTCGCTTCAGTACCACGAAACGCATGACGAGGGAACGTTCGATCATCGGTGGGATCGACATCCGTCCGACCACAACGCACGTGACCACGTGCACCCAGGTCCCGACGCGCCGACACCGGGGACCGACTCGTCACACCCGCCAGATTGGCGCGATATCCTCTCGATGGTACTCGCGGAAATCGAAGACCGGCAACGAGCGTTCTGGGTCGAGTGAGTGAAAGAGCGTCAGTTCGTGACTTCGACGGTTCGTACCCCATTGAACGCCGGATATTCGATACCGCGCTCGGCTATCGACCGGCAGTCGTACTGACTCCCGATTCGGTCTCCTCGAGCGCCCACAAGCGTTTAGCCCGCACCGGCGAAACCTCGAGTCGATGACGAGGCCGGACGATGTCCTCTTTCGGAGTCGCGTCGAGACGTTCGCGCTGGTTCGGAAGCTGCTGCCAATCGCCCTCCTCGCGGGGGCCCTGGTCGGGCCGCTGTACCGGTTCGAGCCGACGGTCGCGATGTGGATTTCTGCCGTGAGTTTCCTGGTGGTCCTTGTCGGTCTCCTCCTCGTAAGCCGCCTCCCGCTGTATCCGGCTCACACCTTCGGGATCGAGTACCGATTCGAGGAGGAGCCGTTCGACACCGGTCGGCGACAGTGCGTCCGCTGTGGCGTGCTGGCCGAATCCGGCACGCACCGCCGCTACGCTCGACAGATCGTCGTCCTCGGCGTGCCGCTTCACACCCTCGAGTGGGGGAGCAACGACTTCTGTGGCGACTGCGTCGCGCTCGGGGACGCCATCGACTCGCGTCCCGAGGCCGAGCGAACCGCGGTACCGGATCCGTCGCCGACCCAATCGACGGCGCGTGAACCGGGCCGAAGTCGAAATGCAGAACAGGAACGGGAACGGGAACGAGAACGAGCAACGGGATCGCCGTCAGGCGACGGGATGCGGTCGGACGAAGAACCGCCGCGCCTCGAGCGGGCCCAGCGCATCGACCGAAGCGACGAGACGACCGCGCTGGAGCTCAGGCGCGCGTTCGACTAGACTCACTCGAGGTAGTCGCCGGCCAGCAGGTAGACGCGCTCGAGCGTCTCTTCGGGGATCGCCTCCTGTGGCGTGTTGATCGTCCCCTCGAGGGCACTCCAGGCCTCGCTCTCGAAGTCCTCGGGCATCGTTCGGATGGCGCGTTCGACGACTGCGTTGATCGCGTCCTGATTGGCCGCGGCGTTCTCGAGGACCTCCTCGAGGGTGACCTCGCTGTCTTGCTTCCAGACGTCGTAATCGGTGACGCCGGCGACGGTGGCGTAGCTCAGCTCGGCCTCGCGGGCGAGTTTGGCCTCCGGGATGGCGGTCATACCGACGATGTCCCAGCCCTGGTCGCGGTAGAACTCGCTCTCGGCCCGGGTAGAGTACTGCGGGCCTTCGATGCAGACGTACGTGCCGTCTTCCTGGGTTTTCGTTCCGCCGTCGGTCGCTTCCCGTGCCGATTCCGCGAGGTGGGAGACCAGTTCGGGACAGTACGGATCGGCAAAGCCCATGTGGACGACCATGCCGTCGCCGAAGAAGGTGGGCGTGCGGTGTTTGGTTCGGTCGAAGATCTGGTCGGGAATAACCAGCGTTCGCGGCGGCAGGTCCTCGCGCAGGCTCCCGACCGCGTTCGTGGCGATGACACGGTCGACGCCGACCGATTTGAGCGCGTAGATGTTCGCCCGATAGGCCGCGTCGGTCGGCGGATGCTGATGGTTCTCGCCGTGACGCGGGAGGAACGCGACGTCTCGCCCAGCGAGTTCACCGCGGGTGACCGCCTCGCTCGGCTCGCCGTACGGTGTCGAGATTTCCTCTTTGCGGGTGTTCTCGAGTGGCAGTGCGTCGTAGATGCCGCTGCCGCCGATTACGCCGATCGTCATGGCGAGAGATGGGCCGAGCAGAACCGTAAACGGACTGGTTCCTCCCGGGCTCGTCGCGAAGCGGTGATCCGTGCCGGTAGTCGAAACTGATGGCTGTCGCTACCACGGCTCACGAGAACCCAAGTAGCGCCGCCGTCATGTTTCGCTATGGTTGCGGAATCGGACGATGGAACGCTCACGGACGGCCCTCTCGTTCGACCGATGATCCGGCTCGCGTGGCCGCTCGTGGTCATTCAGCTGTTACAGGTCGCCTACAACGTGGGCGACACCTTCTGGCTGGGGGCGCTCTCGCCCGACGCGGTGGGGGCCGTGAGCCTCGCGTTTCCGATCCTCTTCTTGCTGATCGCGATCGGCGGCGGCTTCACGACGGCCGGCGCGATCCTGATCGCCCAGCACACCGGCGCGAAAAGCGGCGACGCCGGACTGATCGCCGGCCAGACGCTGTCGTTCGTCTCGCTGGTCGCTGTCGGACTGAGTACGCTGGGCTTTTTCGCCACGGGGCCGCTCCTCGCCGCCCTGCCCGCCGACGCCGCGACGCAAGCCGAGATCATCCCGCTCGCGGCCGGCTACCTCCGGATCTTCTTCCTCGGGCTTCCCTTCCTGTTTGGCTTTTTCGTCTTCGTCGCGCTCATGCGCGGCTACGGCACCACTCGAGCGCCGATGCGCGTGATGCTCGTCAGCGTCGTCCTCAATCTCGCGCTCGATCCGCTGTTCATCTTCGGCGTCGGTCCGTTCCCCCGCCTCGAGGTCGAGGGAGCCGCCGTCGCGACCCTCATCTCGCGGGGGCTCGCGACGGCGATCGGCTTCTACTTGCTGTACTACACCGACGTGGGTCCGGACATCCAGCCGAGCCACCTCCGGCCGCGATGGGAGTACGTCGCGAAGATCACCCGCTTGGGGGTCCCGACGGCGCTCGAGCAGTCGATGACGGCCCTGGCCCTGGTCGCGATGACGGCGATCGTCGTGACCTTCCCGCCGGCGGTCGTCGCGGCCTACGGCCTGGGAAATCGACTGATCTCGCTGGCCTTTCTGCCGGCGCTGGGATTGGGACAGGCGACTGACTCGATCGTCGGCCAGAATCTGGGTGCGGGGAACCCCGATCGGGCGGCGAGGGCGGTCCGGATCGCCGCGAGCGTGATCGGCGCGGTCATGTTCACGGCCAGTATATTCGCGTTCCTCTTTCCGGAGCCGTTCGTTTCGGTGTTCGTCACCGCCGACGCGGCGGGGAAAGCGGCGACGATCGACTACGGCGTGACCTACCTCCGGTTCGCCGCGGTCGGCTTCGCCTTCATGGGCGTCCTACAGGTCGTCCAGGGCGCGTTCCGCGGGGCCGGCAACACGAAGACGGCGCTCGCGTTCGCCGTGCTCGGGCTCTGGATCGTGCGCGTCCCCGTTACCGCCTACCTAGTCTTCGTCGCCGACTGGGGACCGACCGGTATCTGGACGGGCGTCGTAATCGGCGATATCGTCGGTGCGATCGCCGCCGTCGCGTGGTTTTCGCGCGGCACGTGGAAGGGCGCGCTGGTCGATGGGGACGACGAAACCGAGGGATCGACTGAGGGGGCGACGAAAACGGCGGATACCGAGTCCACGTCGGAGTGACAAGCGGATGGGGAGACGAGGAGCTACCTCGAGCGGAGAACGAGTCGGACGGTCAGTTCTCGACGAGCGCCCACTCGTCCGAATCGGCCGACTCGAGCACCTCGCGGCGTTCCATCTCGCTGAGGACTTCCGACAGCCGGTCGGGCTGGGCGATTTCCATCTCGATGCGCTCGATACCGTGGTGTTCGGTGAGGAAGTGACGGATCTCGTCGTTCGTGAAGCTCTCTTGGTCGGCCTTCTCCATCGCACTGGTGATCAGGTCCACCATGTCCTCGATGAAGTTCCACGGGTAGACGACCCAGGTCCACTCCTCGAGGCGTTCGCCGACGTAGTCGGGCTGGAACTCGCTGGTGCCGAGCAGCTGGAGGGTCGCGGTGCGGACCTCGCCGGCGTCGCGGTCGTCGACGTACTCGTATGCGCGCTCGATCGAGCCGCCGGTGTCGGCGATGTCGTCGATGATGAGGACGTCCTTGCCCTCGACGCTGCCCTCGGGCATCGGGTAGCGAACGGTCGGCTCGCCGGTCTTCTCGGCGGCGCCGACGTAGTGTTCCATCTTCAGGCTCGTCAGGTCGTTCAGTCCGAGGAAGTCACAGAGACACCGCCCCGCGAACCAGCCGCCCCGGGCCAGCGCGACGACGACGTCCGGCTCGAACGCGTCGTCGCGCACGTCGTCGGCGACATCCCGACACAGGCCGTAAATATACTCCCAGTTGGTTATCGTACAGTCGAAATCGTCCGGTAGGTCGGACATCTGATGGCCACCTACCCGGTCTCTCGAGCGCGGCCCCCTTAAGTCGGCTGAAACGATTCGCACACCTCGAGCGAGGGGAGCAAGTCCTCGTCCAGCGAACTCGCCGTCACTGGCGAGGGACCGGCATCCGGCAATTTATAATCAAGTAGTACAACCTAGTTATCGATGCCGCAGACACAGATTCAAGCCGCCCGCGAGGGGACGGTGACGCCCGAGATGGAACGCGTCGCCGAACGAGAGAACCGCGATCCGGCGTTCGTCCGCGAGCAGGTCGCCGAGGGACAGGCCGTCGTTCCGGCGAACGTCAACCACGACGCGCTCGACGCGATGATCATCGGCCGCGAGTTCGCGACGAAAGTCAACGCCAACATCGGCAACAGCGAGACGACCAGCGACCTCGAGACGGAACTCGAGAAGCTCCACACCGCGGTCCACTACGGCGCGGATACGGTGATGGATCTGGGTACCGGGAGCGATCTCGACGAGATCCGAGAAGCCCACGTCGAGCACTCGCCGGTCCCGATCGGGACGGTGCCGCTGTACGAAGCGGTCAAGCAGGCCGGGAGCCCCGAAGATGTGACGAAAGAACTGCTGCTCGAGATCATCGCAAAGCAGGCCGAGCAGGGCGTCGACTACATGACGATCCACGCGGGAATTCTCGCAGAGCACCTGCCGCTGACCGACGGGCGGAAGACGGGAATCGTCTCGCGGGGCGGCTCGATCATGGCCAAGTGGATGGAAGAGAACGGCGAGCAGAACCCGCTGTACCAGATATTCCCGGAGATCTGCGAGATATTCGCCGAGCACGACGTTACCTTCAGCCTCGGGGACAGCCTGCGCCCCGGCTGTCTGGCCGACGCCTGCGACGAAGCCCAGTACGCCGAACTCGACACGCTGGGCGAACTCACTCGCATCGGCTGGGACCGCGGCGTCCAGGTGATGGTCGAAGGGCCGGGCCACGTTCCGATGCACAGAGTTGCAGAGAACGTCGAGCGCCAGCAGGAAGTCTGCGACGGCGCGCCCTTCTACGTGCTCGGGCCGCTCGTCACTGATATCGCGCCGGGCTACGACCACATCACCAGTGCCATCGGAGCCGCGATGGCTGCCCAGGCCGGTGCCGCGATGTTGTGTTACGTCACCCCGAAGGAACACCTCGGCCTCCCCGAGGAGGAAGACGTCCGCGACGGTCTCGCGGCTTACCGGATCGCCGCCCACGCCGGCGACGTGGGGAACGAACGCCCCGGCGCTCGCGACTGGGACGACGCCCTCTCGGAGGCCCGCTACGAGTTCGAGTGGCGCGAGCAGTTCGACCTCGCGCTCGATCCCGACCGCGCCCGGTCGTTCCACGATCAGACGCTCCCCGAGGATAACTACAAAGAAGCCCGATTCTGCTCGATGTGCGGCGCGGAGTTCTGCTCGATGCGGATCGATCAAGATGCGAGGGAAGGCGGCGAGATGACGGCCATCGAGGGGAACGAGCGGACGGACCTCGAGTCCTCGCCCGCTGCGGACGTGAACCGGCCGCCCGTGGGGACCCACGAGTCCGGCGACCTGCCGCCGATGGCCGACCACGAGCACGGCGGTCCACTCGAGGAAGCGAGCGACGATTGATCGAGCGCCGCGCCTAAAGCGGCCCCTTCGTATATCAAACCCAAACACAGTCACAGAGAATCGACCTCGTCTTTATCTGACAGACCGTGGTCGAGTCGGTATCGATGGCACCTCGACGACGGACCGTTCTGGCAGCGGTATCGACGGCGACAGCAACGGCGGCAGCCGGCTGTACCAATCTGCTCGGGACCGGCGCTGACGACGAAACCGACGGCTCAACGTCCGCCGACGAGGTAGCGACGGCGTTCGTCGACGACCTCGCGAACGGGCGGTTCGAACGGGCCAGTGAACGATTCGTGGAGAACGAACGGGACCGGTACGGCGATCCCGGTCGGCTCGAACGAGTCTGGCTGGCCTTCGAGACGGTCGGCGGCGCGTTCGAGGAAGTCGTTGAGACGAGCGTGACCGCGAGCAACCGGGGCAAGGTGGTCACCGTGACGCTGGCGTTCGACCGCGACGACCACGACTGCGGCGTCATCGTCGATACCGAGTCGCGGATCCGCAACTGTGGCATCGCCGACGAGTACGAACGACCGACGTACGTCGATTCAAACGCGTTCGACGAGAGAGACGTCTCGCTCTCGGTTCCGGACTGCTCGCTGTCGGGGACCGTCGCGACGCCCACGGACGGCAATGGGGTTCCCGGCATCGTCCTCGTTCACGATGACGGTCCGATGACCGCGGACACTCCTCGAGGCGCCACGAGGACGTTCGCGGACCTCGCCGAGGGGCTCGCCACGCGGGGCGTTGCGTCCCTCAGATACGACAAACGCGATACTGCCTGCGAGGTCGCGCTCGACGAGTACACGCTCGATCGCGTCACCGTCGACGACGCCGCGGTCGCGATCGAGCGGCTCCGGGCCGTCGATGGCGTCGACCCGGACCGGATCGTCGTCGTCGGGCACGGACTCGGCGGCCGAGCCGCGCCAAGGATCGCCGCTCGAGACGGTGATCTCGCCGGCGTCGTCGGGCTGGCCGCACCGGCGCGGCCGTATCTCGAACTGACCCTCGAGCAACTCGAGCACAAGGCGACGGTCGGAAGCCACGAGTGGGAAGATATGCGCGCCACGTACGAGACCTGGGTCGACGAGAGCGACCGGGTCCGAGAGGGCGAGTACGAGCCCGACGAACAGCTGCTCGGGAAACCAGGGGCCTTCTGGGACAGCATCACGGCGTACGACCACGTCCAGACTGCGGCCGAGGTCGACGTTCCGTTCCGGTTCCTGCAGGGCGAGCGCGACTTTCAGGTGACCGTGACCGATGACCTCGAGCGGTGGGAGCGCGAACTCGACGGGAAGTCGGCGACGACGTTCGAGACGTACGAGGGACTCAACCACCTGTTCATGCCGGGCAAAGGGGAGTCGCTGGCGTTCGCGTACGCCGTTCGAAACAACGTCGCTGAGGAGGTCGTCGACGACATCGCCTCGTGGATCGGCGAGCTGTGAGTAGGCCGTCCGCCGACGGCGGGACCGAGGATTCATACGCCGGTCGCACCACGCACGTCGTATGGAGACGATTCGAGTCTTGCAGGTCGACGCCTTCACCGACGAACCGCTCACCGGGAACCCGGCGGGCGTCGTTCCGAACGCGGACGGGCTCTCGGACGACCAGATGCAAGCGATCGCCGCCGAAATGGCCGTCAGCGAGACGGCGTTCCTCCGCTCGAGCGAGGACGCCGACCGTCGCGTGCGGTACTTTACGCCCACCCAGGAGGTCGATCTCTGCGGTCACGCGACGATCGGGAGCTTCGCTCACCTTCACGACGAGGGCCTCGAGCCCGGAGCGACGACGCTCGAGACGAACGTCGGTGTCCTCGACATTGAGGTCGCGGCAGACGGCACGGTTTGGATGACGCAGGACGAGCCGTTGATCCGCGAAGTCGACGTGGGCTACGACCGCGTCGCGGACGCGCTGGGCGTCGATGCGGCCGCGCTCGAGGGCGCGAGCGCCGACATTCCGCTCGCGGTGTCCTCGACCGGCCTCCCGTTCCTGATCGCGCCGATCACGTACCTCTCGGACGTCGGGAATGCAGAGCCCGACATGGCCGCGATCGAGGACCTCACCGACGCGGTCGACGCCGCGGGCGTCTACCTCTTTTCGTTCGACGCGCTCGAGCCCGAGTCGACGCTCCACGGTCGCATGTTCGCGCCGGGAGCCGGCGTCCCGGAAGATCCGGTCACCGGCACCGCCAGCGGGGCGGTCTGTGCGTACCTCGATCGCTTCGGGGCGTTCGACGACGACCTGCCCGATGAACTCCGGCTCGAGCAGGGCCACTACGTCGACCGGCCGGGTCTGGTTCGCGTTCGGCTCGACGACGCGGTACGGGTCGGCGGCCGGGGCGTCACCGTCCTCGACGGCTCGATCGTCGTCCCCGAAGACGCCGAGGACGAGATTCTCGAGGCTTGATATCGGCTTCCTCGATCGTGCGACGGATCACCAGTCCATACTCGCTCGGGAGCCGAGTAGCTGCGGGAACGGATTTCACAGGCAGACAGGGAAACAGAGAGACGGAGAGAGAGAGAGAGACTGACAGCGGTGACCGTCTCCGAGACCGTATATTCGCCACAAGAAACAGGTCAGTCGGCGGTACCGGAGTATGACGATCGAATCTGGATGTACGAGGCCGCCATCTCGAAAAATCAAGCGATTCGCGAGCAGCCGACCCCGATCGGAACGACCCGTCTGACGATAGAAACGAGAAAGGATCATTCAGTTTCGAGTTAGAATTGATAGCGGCCGTTCGCAACCTTCTTTATTCGTTCCAGTGACCACCTCACTAGAGATGGCTGTACTCTGGCTGGACGAGATCAGTGCCGGCGACCTCGAGACGGTCGGCGGTAAAGGTGCCTCCCTGGGCGAGCTCACGGGCGCGGGGCTGCCCGTTCCACCGGGATTCGTCGTCACCGCTGGGACCTATCGATCGTTTATCGAAGAGGCCGAAATCGACGAGGAGCTGTTCGCGGCCGTCGACGTCGACGTCGACGACTCGGCCGCGCTGGCCGACGCGGCCGACCGCGCACAGGAACTCATCCTCGAGACGCCGTTCCCCGACGAGTTGCAGACGGAAATCCTCGAGAGCTACCACGAGGTCGGCAACGGTGAGGCGTTCGTCGCCGTTCGGTCGTCGGCGACGGCCGAGGACCTGCCGGACGCCTCATTCGCGGGCCAACAGGAGACGTTCCTCAACGTGACCGAGGAAGCCCTGCTGGACCGCGTCCGGGAGTGTTGGGCCTCGCTGTTCACCCAGCGAGCGATCTACTACCGGCAAGAACAGGGGTTCGATCACTCCGCAGTGAACATCGCGGTCGTCGTCCAGCAGATGGTCGACGCCGAGAAGTCGGGTGTGATGTTTACGAGCCACCCCTCGACGGGCGACGCGACGATGATCATCGAGGCCGCGTGGGGGCTGGGCGAGGCCGTCGTCTCCGGTGCCGTCTCGCCGGATAACTACGTCATCGATCGCGATGACCGGTCCATGGACGTCACCATCGCCGAGAAGAAGGTGATGCACGAGAAAGACGAGGCGACCGGCCAGACCATCGAGCGCGAAGTGCCCGAGGACAAGCGGACCCAACGAGTCGTCTCCGACGACGAGATCGACGCGCTCATGGACCTCGGCGAGCGCGTCGAGGACCACTACGGCGAACCCCAGGACGTCGAGTGGGCGATCGTCGACGGTGACGTCTACATGCTCCAGTCGCGGCCGATCACGACGATCGACGAGGACGGAAGCGATGTCGCGGATCCGACCGGGAGCGTCGACGCCGCGAAGGGCCTGACCGACGGCAGCGGGAGCGTGCAGGCCGCCGAAGGCGGCAGTACTGACGGGACCGACTCGAGTAGCACTGGCGACGTGCTCGTCGACGGGCTCGGCTCGAGTCCGGGGACGGTCAGCGGTCCCGCGCGGATCGTCATCAAGCTCGACGACCTCGATAAGGTCAGCGAGGGCGACATCATCGTCACCGAAATGACGATGCCTGACATGGTGCCCGCGATGAAGCGGGCCTCGGGCATCATCACCGATGAGGGCGGCATGACCAGCCACGCCGCCATCGTCTCGCGCGAACTGGGCGTCCCCGCCATCGTCGGGACGACCAACGCCACGACCACCCTCGAGGACGGTCAGGTCGTCACGCTCGACGGTGACAAGGGCGCGGTGCTCGAGGGATCCGAAGTCGAACCCGATGAGGAAACCGAACCGGTCGAGGAGGTTCGCCCGCAGTCGCCGGTCAAACCGATGACCGCGACGGAGGTCAAGGTCAACGTCTCCATCCCGGAAGCCGCCGAACGAGCGGCCGCGACAGGTGCCGACGGCGTCGGCCTGCTCCGTATGGAGCACATGATCCTCTCGCTGAACCAGACGCCCGCGAAATTCATCGCGGAGAACGGCGAGGACGCCTACATTACGGAACTCGTCGAGGGAATTCGCGGCGTCGCCGACGAGTTCTATCCGCGGCCCGTCCGCGTCCGCACGCTCGACGCGCCGACGGACGAGTTCCGCCAGCTCGAGGGCGGCGAGGACGAGCCCGACGAGCACAATCCGATGCTCGGGTACCGGGGCATCCGCCGCTCGCTCGACCGGCCGGGCGTCTTCGCCCACGAACTCGAGGCGTTCCGTCGCCTCTACGAGCTGGGCTACGACAACGTCGAGATCATGCTCCCGCTGGTCAACGACGCCGAGGACATCTACCAGACCAAGGAGCTGATGAAGGAGGCGGGAATCGATCCCGAGAGGCGCCGCTGGGGCGCCATGATCGAGACGCCGGCCGCCGCGCTGTCCGTCGAGGGAATGGCCGAAGCGGGCATCGACTTCGCCTCCTTCGGGACCAACGACCTGACCCAGTACACGCTCGCGGTCGACCGCAACAACGAGCACGTCGCCGACCGCTTCGACGAGCTTCACCCCGCCATCCTCCGACTCATCGGTAACGTCATCGAGACGTGTCGCGAACACGACGTCGATACGAGCATCTGCGGACAGGCCGGCTCTAAACCCGAGATGGCCCGGTTCCTCGTCAACGAAGGGATCAGTTCGATCTCGGCGAACATCGACGCCGTCCGCGACGTCCAACACGAGGTCAAACGGGTCGAACAGAAGCTCCTGCTCGACTCGGTTCGCTAACGGTCGCGTTCACTGATTTTTCGGACGAGCAGCGTTCGACGCTGTCGCCACGTGTACACATGCTGTCGCCACATGTGCATATACTGTCGCTACATGCTCACACACTGTCACCACGTGTATGCAGAGCCGGCGGCGACGAGAAAGACCAGACCGATCCCGAGTGCCGCAACCGCGATCGCGAGACCGAGGAGTCGAAGCAGGTCCGTCATCAGTTCCGGATACTCGGGCTGGGGCTCGAGGTTCGCCACGAGCACGTAGATGAACGCGCCGGCCCCGATGGAACAGAGGCCGAACGTAGCTGTCACAGCCCAGGTCATAGGATCGATGGGGGTGCCGCCCTCGTATAGCCTGCGGCCGGGCAGGGAATAGTCTGCGTCCGGACGGGGAAAGGTCCATGATGGAGGCCGGCCTGGATTCGAGTATGAGCGACCGTTCGGACGAGGTGACCGAGAGTCGGGAGCCGGACGCCCCCGCGACCGACGACCTCCTCGAGGAGACGGATCGCCTGCTCTCGGAGTCGGCCTCCACGGCCGACGACGGGCCGTCCGAGACCGCGGGGAGCACAGCGGGCGGCGACACCGACGTGGATCCTCTCAGGGGGTTCGATCCGACGCAAGACGCAGGCCTCGAAGGCGACAGTACAGCCGACTCCGGGTCCGACACCGACTCGTCGCGATCGTGGCTCTCACCGATCACGTCGCGACTCTCGCTCGGGCGATACTTCTCGCCGAAGGAGTACGTCGCGCTCGTCGGCGTGCTCAGCGCCGGCGTCCTGGCCGGGGCGACCGTACTGCCGTTTGCCGGCCGCATGATCGGCATGTTCGCCGTCGCCTTCATAATCGGGCTCCTCGCGTCGAAGCGGCGCTATCTCGAGATGAGCGCGGCCGGCGTCTCGGTCGGCGGCGTCGCAGCGGTCATCAGCAACACCGTCCTCATCGCCGTCGGCTCCGGACAGCCGCTCATCGCTGTCGGCGCGACCGTCGGACTCCTCGCGTCCGTCGTGGGCTACTACTTCGGTCGCGACCTCCGCGACGGGCTCTCGCAGGATATCGACTGAGTTAGCCGTTCGTCGTCAGTTCCCAGCCGCGTTCCGTCCGGCGAACGACCCCGTTGTCGGCCATCACCTCGAGTAAGTCAGCGACGACTTCGCGGGGAGCGTCGATGTCTTCGCTGAGTTCGCCGACCGATTTCGGTTCCGAGCGGACGCTGGCGAGCAGGTCGGCGTAGATTCGACTCTCCGGGCCGGCACCGACGGTCTCGGAAATGTTCTCGAGCACGTCGTAGAGCCGGCCCTGCACCCATCGCTGGGCCAGCGACAGCTCGTTTTCGAGCCGTTCCAGATCTTCTAACACGGCGAGTAACTCGTCGAGATTCTCGGTTTCGTCCCACGAGATATCGAGAGAGAGGTGTCGACAGGTCGTGATATCGAAACTACTGTTGGCCGGATAGGCGCTCTTGCTCGCGAACCCGTACGGCGAGACGTTCACCTCGAGTCGGACGTTCCGGGCGATATGGAAGTACTTCCGCCGCTGGTCGTCGACGCGGCTCTCGATCAGCCCTGCCTCCTCGAGTTTTCGCAGGTGCTCGATGACCGCCTTGGGACTCACGCCGAGGTATTCAGAAATTTCAGTAACATAACACGGCTTCCGGGCGAGTAACTGGAGAATTCGCCTCCGGTTTTCGTTCCCGAGTAAATCCAACAGGGCGGCGGAATCCATCGAGACAGCGTTAGTGATCGGCGCTGAAAAGCGTGTCTGCTCGCAATACGCGACTGATCGACGTGGTTTGAGCCCGGGTGAAGTGGATCAGCTGTCGGCGTCGGCCCCGCTGGGCGTCCCTGAGTCGGTATCCGACCCATCGTTCGATTCGCCGTCCGGTTCGTCAGGGTCGGTCGACGTCGCGCCGGGCGAGCGCTCATCAGCGCCGTTTCCCGACGAGCGACCGTTGGGATCGGTTCCCGCATCCGAACTGTTCGATGCGTCAGAACCGTTTCCCGTCGCCGTCTCACCGGGTGCGGATCCCGGCGAGCCGGTCTCGGGACCGGGGTTCGGCGACACGTCGTCATCGGGGCCGCCGCGATCGGCCGGTGGCCCTGCATCACCGTCGGGGGGTCCGCCGCCGGCCACGCCCCGGGCGACCGCCGCGACATCCGGTCCGGCGTGCTCCGAAGCGGCCTGGCGGATCGCAGTCGCGTTCCCTCGTAGTTCCGCGAGCCGATCCCTGCCGATGCCGGCCTCGTCGGCACGGGACTCCGTTCGTTCGATCGTCCGCTCGAGGCTAGCGATTTGAACCGTCAGTCGGGCCATTTGCGATCGGTAGGCCCCAGTGGAGAGCTCCTCGCGTCGAGACTCGAGCGTCTCGCGTTCGTTCTCGAGTGCAGTTACTTTCGCCTCGAGATCGTCGGTCCGCTCGCTGACGACCGCTGCCCGACTCTCGTTGTCAGCGCGCTCGTAGGCCGCATCGAACATCCCCGACTCGACCCCGTTTTCCGTATCGGCTGCGCTCGCCTGCATGACCGTCCCGACGGACGCGTTCGTCGAGTCGGACTGGGCACCGCCGGCGTCGGCCGCGAACGTGTTCGCGACGGCACCGCTCGCGAGCAGCGTAACAGTCAGAGCGACGACGGTGAGGCTCACCAGGAGAGCAACCGATCGCGTGCGTCTCATCGTCTTTCTTCTCCGCGTGAATGTACTAAAAAGACGGAGCTTCGTTCGAATCGTTTAATCGCCCCGGCCGAGCACTGAGATTCGTTTTGAGCGTTCAAGGCGGCTGGAGTATCCGTCAGCGGACTCGATCAGCTGACGGTTTACGGGCCCGGTTCACCGGTGTTTAGCGGACGGTTCAAATCGTTTCACTCGGAGAGCGGGGTGTCAATCACTCGCTACTCCGGTCGGAGGTGTCTCACGATTGGTCGCTACTGCGTCCGGCGAGGCGTCATGAGCGCCGATACCGTGATCGGAGAGATGTCACAATCACCGCTACTGCAACGGGGACAATCGTGACATCTCCCCCGTTGTGGTGAGGACTCGCGCGAAGCGGCCGCTGACCGGACAGTATCTGAGATCTAATAGGATCGATCCGGGATCGATCGTTCCGAACATCGCACGAGCGACCGCCGATCGGAGAACACGCTGATAGCGGGTCGTCTTAAACCTACCTGCCAACAGTTATATCACTTCGAGCCATGGTATCAAGTACCATGTTCGAGGTGTTCTCGCGAAGCTACTATCTCGGACGTCTCTATGTGACCCCGACCAACGGGGAGCACGCACTCATGCACAGCGACCAGCACGAACGCATCAACGAGGAAGTGTACGCCACCGGCGACGGCGTCGAGCGACTCGACGCGCCGCTGGTGATGAAACTCGAGACCAGTCACTTCCCGGTTCACGGGGCGGACGCCGTCCCGACGAACACGCTCGCGTTGCCGGAATCGATGCTCGAGGGGATCGACGTCCGGAACCCGCCATCGCTCCGAGAGGTGTTTCTGGCCAGGCGCGAGCGCGCCCGTCAGCTGCTCTCGTTTGCCGGCGGCTTGCGAGCCGACGACGCGGGGCCGACCGGTGACGAGCCGCCGAACGCCGGAACCTAGAAGTAGCCTCGCTTCCCGATTTCGGCCGGATGCTCGATAGGTTGCTCGGCCGCGCCTCGCTCAACGCACGCATCGACGAACTCGAAGCGGAAAACGAGCGGTTGCGAAAGCGCTATGAGGCCGAATCCGAGCGCCGAGCTGACGCCGCTACGGCACGACAGGACGCCGAAGAGCGGGTCAACCGGCTCGAGGATCGGATCGCCCAACTCGAGGGTGAACTCGAGCGAGTGGATGCGAACGAAAGCGCGCTGACAGTTCGCCGCCGAGACCAGCTGCGCGGCCCCCGGCTCGAGGCGGTCCTCGACCGGCTGGCGTCCCTCCGAACGGGAGCCGAGGGTGCGCTGACCGCCAGCGTGGACGACGCGGTGCCAGATTCAGTCCGTGCGGATCTGGACGACGTGCTCGGCGATCGGGTCGCGCTCGTCGACGAGGCCGCGCCGTGTCTGTGTTGCGTCGACGACGCCGGATTGCTCGCCGTGACGCTCGAGCCGCCGCTCACGCCGGACGTCGACGCGGCCTGGCGCGATCGGTTCGCCCTCGAGCGCGAGTGGTTCCTGCCGACCGGCCGACACGCCGTTGCGCTGGTCCGGACCGATCTGTTCGCCCTCGGCGTCTACGAGGACGACGAGCGCGTCGATTATCGCGGCTTCGAGAGCGACGTCAAGGGGAGCCACTCGAAGGGCGGGTTCTCGCAGGCCAGGTTCGAGCGGATTCGCGACGGGCAGATCGACGACCACCTCGAGCGCTGTCGCGACGCGCTGGCGGCGTACGAACCAGGGGGCGAACGGGCCGACACGCCGCTCTATCTCGTCGGCCAGCGCGGCACCGTCGACACGCTCGTCGACGAATCGGGGCTCGAGCCGACCGCGACGGCCGCCGTCGACGCGACCGGCGAACCGAAGGCGGCGCTCGCGGACGCCGTCCGCTCGTTCTGGACGACGGAGCTCCGGGTGCTGTGATACGGTTTGCTGTAACGATTTACCGGTGCGACCGCGACCGCCCTGCGGTCGCACCGGCAATGACTTACAGGAGACCGTATGAGTTCGCGCTTCGGACGATAGCGGCCCGTCAGTAGCTGCCGCCGTCGTCGAAACAGCGACCGCATCTGTTCGCGTCCGCGTCACTGACCGCGCGCTCGACGGGAACCAGTCGGAGGTTGTCGTGAGCGACGTGAGAGGTCGCCCCGCAGGTCGTTTGGAAGTCGGAACGGCCGGATTCGTGTTGGTGAATCTTGTTCGTCGTCTCGTTCAGGACACCATTCATGGTATCGATTAACACGGGGCGGCCACATAAGCGCACCGACCGTTGATTTCGGTCTCTCGGGTCGGTCGGCTCCCGGTAGTCGTTGCGGGCAGTGAAACAGTACCGCCAAGAGATGGCGAGGGCGAAACAATCGGACGAGAGCGGTCCGATACATCGCGATAGCGACGTGAGAGGTCGTGTCGATCCGAGACGTTTTCTGCACTGCGAACGTCCGTTCGAACCGAGAATGTCCGACTTCGAAACCGTCACGTGCGAACAGTGTGGCGACGCGTTCAGGGCGTACCCCGACGCCAACGCCGCCCAGCGCGGTTTCTGTCGTCCCGCCTGTGCTCTCGAGGCGAACTGACCGCCGACGAACGTCGCCCCCCTTTCCGTGAGCCGCGGCGTGACCGAGCTGTCTCACCGGCAGCGTAGCGACTATCGACCCGCTACTCGTCGCGGTTCGCCGCCCGCGTCGGAATCTCCTCGCCACCCGTCTCGGTCCCGCCCTCGGGTTCCGGCGGCGCTGTCACGGCGCGACCGCCGCCCGAAAGCGCCTCGAGCGAGACGACCAGCGCCGCGCCGATTATAACGAGCCCGCCGGCGACGCCGAACGCCACGGCGTAGCCGAGGGTGGCGGTCCACCCGCCGAGGACGCCGCCGAGCGCGCCGCCCAGTGCCCCCAGCGCGACGTAGGCCCCGAGTACCTCCCCGCGGAGGCCCGGCGGCGCGAGCCGGGTGACGATCGCCGTCCCGATGACGGCGATCCCCGCCCACGTGATACCTATTAGGGCGAGCACGAGCCCAGCAGCGCCGAAAGCGACGGTCGCAGCCAGCCCCGCCACGGCGACGGTTGCCGGGAACAGCACCCCTCTCGCGGCGAGAACGCCCGTCTGCAGGAACCGAACGTCGTACCGCCCGGAAAGCCGTCCGGCGGCCTCGTAACAGACCGCGGAGCCGAGGCTCGAGGCCAGATAGAGCGCGAACACCTGTCCCGAATCGAAGCCGGCGTCGGTCAGAAACAGCGGGAGCGGTGCCCAGAAGGCGGCCGAGCCGGTGAAAAAGAACGCCCCGGCGACGAAGTACGTGGCCATCGCCGGCTCGAGGTGGGTCGCGAGTCGTCGGGGATCGATTCCGCGCGTCGACCAGTAGAGCCGAGTTGGTGAGAACGCGACCGTGGCCCCCCTGATACCGCGGCTGGAACTCGCGAGGAGCCGACCGATCCGACGAGCGGCGCGCCCGTCCGTGACGTGAGTCGACGGTGCGGGACGCGGGAGCGTTCGCGCGGCCAGAATCGCACTCACACCGGCGCAAGCCGCGAGCACCCAGTACAGCGTCCGCGTGATCTCGTCGGCCGCGAGCAGTCGACTCCCGACGGCCGGCCAGACCGTGCCGATGACGAGGCCGCCGGCCCAGCCGTAGCCCTGATACTTGTTCACGAGACCGATCCGTTCGTTCCACTGGGATTCCGGGACGTCGTCGACGACGAGCATGGTCAGGACCGGCCCGATCGACGAGGCGAACAGCCAGAGGATCGCGTTTGCGGCGATAACCGCCGAAATCGAGGTGAGAAAAGGGATCGCGGCCAGCGAAACCGCGACGCCGATCAGGGTCGCGAGCACCAGCAGTCGGCGGTGGGCGACCCGGTTTGCGAGGCGGCCGAACGCGATCGCCCCGGGCGCGGCGACGCCGGCGGCCGTCGCCGCCAGCACTCCCAGCTGGATCGGCGATGCACCGAGTTCCACGATGTAGAGCGGTACCAGGAGGGACGCGCCGCCGAACGCGACCGAGCCGAGTCCCCACGCGCCGAGCCAGCGATCCGCCATGACGCGTCTCTTGGACGCGAACAGGTAAGTTGTGGCGGTCGTCGATCCCGCCCGGCGTCGATTCGACCCACCGCTTTCGGAGCCGTCAGCCGGACGTTCAAGTACTCCCTCGTCCATTTCTGGGTATGCGAATCGCGATCCTCGCCCACGAGAAGTTCCCTGACCGGGCCAAGACCGCCCTCGGCGTCCTCCGATACGCCGACCACGACATCGTCGCCGTCCTCGACCGGGAGAACGGCGGTCGGCGCGTCTCCGACTTCGTCGCGGACGTGCAGGACGCCCCGATCGTCGCCGGGATGGCCGACATCGAATCGGCCGCCGTCGACGCCCTGCTGATCGGCATCGCCCCGATCGGCGGCGGCTTCGACGAGAGCTGGCGCGAAGACGTTCGGACGGCCCTCGAGGACGGCTGTGACGTGATATCCGGACTGCACACGTTCCTCGCCGACGACGAGGAGTTCGCCCGATTGGCGGCCGAAAACGATTGCGAGATTCGAGACGTTCGGAAGCCGCCGGCGGATCTCACGGTCAGTCAGAGCGTCGCGAGCGAGGTCGACGCCGAAGTGATCCTCACCGTCGGCACCGACTGCTCGGTCGGCAAGATGACGGCCACGATGGAACTGGCCCGCGACGCCCGCGCGGCCGGCCACGACGCAGCTGTGATCCCGACGGGCCAGACCGGAATCATGATCGAGGGCTGGGGCAATCCGATCGACCGCGTCGTCAGCGACTTCACCGCGGGCGCGGTCGAGGAGATGATTCTCGAAAAGGGCAACGACCACGACTACCTCTTCGTCGAGGGCCAGGGTAGCATCGTCCATCCGGCGTACTCGCCGGTCACCCTCGGAATCCTCCACGGCTCGATGGCGGATTCGCTCGTGCTCTGTCACGAGGCCGGCCGGGAGGAAATCCACGGCTACGAGTCGTTCTCGCTGCCGTCGATCCCCACCTACGTCGATCTCTACGAGAGCGTCGCTCAGCCAGTCGCGGAGAGTACGGTCGTCGCCGGTGCGCTCAACACGTCCGCTCTCGAGGGCGACGATGCCGCCCGCGAGGCGGTCGCAGCGTACGCCGACGCGCTCGGCGCGCCCGCGAGCGACGTGATCCGCTTTGGGACGGACGACCTACTCGAGGAGCTCTGCTGAGATGACCCTCGAGACCTCGTTCGAACGGCGCTCGCTGCCCCTCGAGTACCCCTTCGGGATCGCCCGCGGGACGACGACCGAGACCGACGTCGTCTTCGTTCGGATCGGAGACGCGGCCGACGACGGTCTGACTGGCATCGGCGCTGCCGCGCCGTCCGCTCACTACGGCGAGACCGCCGCGACGGTCGAAGCCGTCCTGCCCGACCTGCTGGCAGTCGTCGAGTCGGTCGGCGATCCACACCAACTCGAGCGAATCGAGCGGGAGCTGCGCGAGACCGTTCGGCGGAATTCGTCGGCCCGCACCGCGGTGAGCATCGCGCTTCACGACCTCGTCGCGAAACGACTCGAGGAGCCGCTGTATCGCTACTGGGGACTCGATCCGGCGGAGACGCTCGAGACGTCGTACACCATCGGCCTCGACAACCGCGAGACGATGCGCGAGAAGACCGAGACGGCGCTCGAACGCGGGTACGGCACGCTGAAGGTCAAACTCGGCACCGACCGCGATCTCGAGATCGTCCGGACGATTCGGTCGGTCGCCCCAGACGTCGACCTGTTCGTCGACGCGAACGAGGCCTGGACGCCCCGCGAGGCGGTCGCGAAGATCGAACGGCTCGCCGAGTTCGATCTCTCGTTCGTCGAACAGCCGGTTCCCGCGGAGAACCCCGAGGGGCTCCGGTTCGTCTACGAGCACTCGGCGCTGCCGATCGCCGCCGACGAGTCCTGCGTGACGCTCGCGGATATCCCGCGGATCGCCGACCGCTGTGACATCGCGAACCTGAAACTCATGAAGTGCGGCGGGCTGCTGGAGGCCAAACGGATGATCCACGCGGCCCGCGCCCACGGCCTCGAGGTTATGTGCGGCTGTATGACCGAATCGAACGCCTCGATCGCGGCGGCCTGTCACCTCGCGCCGCTGCTGGATTACGCCGACCTCGACGGCTCGCTGTTGCTGGCCGACGACCCCGCGGACGGCGTCCCGATGCCCGACGGCCGGATCGATATCGCCGGCCTCGAGCGACCGGGGACAGGTGCCGTCCTCGAGTCCGAATTCGACTGAGTTCTGGAGTCCGCGCGGCCGCCTCCGAGACCGATCGAGTGGTCACTCCTGACGACTGTCAGCGCGACCACCGACGGGGTTTCATATCGGTCGTCGGTGTGGGAGGTGCTGGTATGCACGACAGCGACGGCGATCGACCCGTATCCCGTCGGGCGCTATTGCGGGCGTCGGCCGGGACAATGGGGCTCTCGGCGGTTGGGAGTGCACAAGCCGGTGGGGATGGTGGTGGTGAGCCAGCGGTCGCACCGCGGTTCGATCGGGGATGCCCGGACGCGACCCTCGAGCCCGGGATGACCCACTGCGAGGGGACGAGTATGGAAGGGTGTGCGGACGATCATCCGGCGACGACCGAACTCCGGTCGGGGGTCGCCGAGAGCCTCGAGAGCCGGTTTCCCGACGTGAACGCGCTGATCGACGGGGGGTTCAAGCCGTACTTCGACACGCTCGAGACGGGAGACGACAGCTGGTCGCACTGGCTCAGTCCGGAGTTCATCGGTGACGACGATATTCTGAACCCGGAGCGGCCGGAATCGGTCCTCGTCGACAACGAATCGTGGCGCTCGATGGGCGTCATGTTCATCGCGACGCGCGGCGGAGAGCCGGTCGAGCCGCCGGCGGCCTACGGCGAGGACGAGTCCACAGACCGGTGTTCGCCGTGGCACACCCACACCGGGCTTCCGGGGCGATTCGGCTGGTGGTACTACAAGCAGGCCTACGAACGCGAGTTCGCGGACGGCGACCTCGAGTTCCCCTGTCGAACGCCCTGTATGCTCCACGTCTGGACCGTCGATCACCCCGAGAGCGTCTACGCACACGACGCGCCGCCACAGGAGAATCGCGAGCTGTCACCGGCCGCCGATCCCGAGTTCGACACCGACGCCGTCCCCGGGGAGGACGAACTCGGCTGGGACGTGCTTCCGAACGGCCTCGTCCCCGAGCGAACCCCCGACGAGTTCTCCCTGCCCGCTCCCTTCGGCATCGATCTCGGGCTGTGAGCGTCGGTCGAAAACCGTAGCGACGCAGCGAGCCGTCGAGGACTCCCGCGGACAGTGGCGCACTCGGCCGCGAGGAGCCGTCAGTTCAGCCACGACTCGAGGCCGGCCATCACCAGATCGACAGTCTCGTCGGGTCCGCACCGCTCGGTATCGATCTCGAGGTCGGGGTCGGGTTCCTCGAACTCCCGGAAGACGACGTGAACGCCCTGTTCGTCGATCGCATCCGCCCGCTCCCGGTTGCGCTCGAGGCAGGTCTCGAGACTCGCAGTTATGAGGACGAACCGAACGGTACCGAGCGTCCGAAACCGCGTCTGCCACTCCCGGCGGTAGAACGTGCCGTCGACGAGCGTGATCGCGTCCGCGGGAGCCTCGTCGACTCGTTCGGCCAGTTGCTCGTAGGTCCGACTCGAGAAGTCGTCGGAGTGGAACAGCCGAACCGGGCGATCCCGCTCCTCGAGTCGGCGGCGAACGCGGGTCGCGACGGTGGTCTTTCCGGCCCCCGGCGGCCCGCAGATGGCGACGATCACGCACGCCGGTAGCGGCCGGGGCTATATCCGTCGTGGGATTCGCGGCGGAGAGACCGCCCGGAACCCTCAGACGATCGACGAACCCGTGGTCTTGGCCTCGAGGTCCGCGAGACACTGCTGGCAGTACGAGTAGAAGGAATCGTTTTCGGTCCCGCAGACCGAACACCGCTGTCGCTTCGTCTGTTCGGATGAAGTGGCCATACCTGCCGCTTAGGGCTGGAGGGGGATAGCCGCTGGGCTACCGTGTGCAAGCGTGCTCGATACGGATCGTCGGCCTCACCCGAGATCATCGTCGCGCGCGGACTCCCGGAGAATGAACGGCCCCATCGCGAGCGTCCGCTTGGCGACGGTCGCGATCCGGAGAATGTAGACGATGAAGATCACGAAGGGCGCGATCCCGACGACGAAGCCCGCGCTGGTCAGCCAGACGAGGTTGTCGACCCCCAGCGTCGTCCCCGGAAGCGCGTTGGCGTCGACGTACATCAGCATGACCCCCATCACCGTCAGCGCCGGCACCGCCACGTACAGCAGCGCTCGCGAGAGGTTGATCAGCTCCCACTGGAAGTACAGCGTCTTGAAGTGCTCGCGCGCCGGGCCGAAGAGCTTGAGTACGGTGATCATCTCGTCGATCTCCTCGTCGGCTTCGTCCGAGAGCACCTCGCCGTGATCGGCACGGATCCGGCGGGCGTCGTAGATCTTCCGCGAGTAGTTGAACGCGAGCGCGTTCCAGATCACCTCGAAGGTGCCGAACTGGGCGTCCTCGAGGTTCTCCTTGACCGTCCGGGCGTTGCCGATCACGTCGTCGGCGTAGTCGCGGATCCGTTCCTGCAGTTCGTCGCTGAGGTCGGTGTCGCCCGCCACCGCCGACTCGAAGTCGGTCGCTTCATCCTCGATGCCATCGACGAGCTCGTAGAGGAATCCGGCGGGCTCCGGCGGCGTCACGTCTTCCTCGAGCTTGTCCTCCGTATCCCGGCGGAAGGTCATCGCCTCCTCCATGCGCTCGCGCTGGTCGCCGACCGCGCCGAGTTCCTGGGAGAGCACCAGCTGATTGATCGTGACGACGATCGACGTGCCGGTGATGATCGCGCCGATGAACGCCGAGAAGATCCAGAAGGTGCCGTTGCTGGACGCGACGATCACGCGCAGCGGCGTGAGGCCGACCTGACTGAGTCCGACGAGGACGCCGTAGACGATCGCGAGCACGATCCCCGTGAACAGCCAGCGGTTCAGACGCAACAGGAGATAGAGGCGCGGACCGTTCAACTGATCGTGTTCGCCCGATACGCCGCTCTCGTCGACGTTCGAATCCGAAGTATCCATCCGGCGATCGGAATCGACCACAACGGTGGACAAAAGCGTGTCGCACGACGGCGACGGGCCGAACAGCGGCTATCGCTGGTCACCGTGACTCACGTCGAACGGTCCCTCATCGGGATCCTTCTGGGGGACCATCGGGCCGACCGACGCGGTCCGGCGCGTGATGGTCGCGGTCCGGAGAATGTAGGAGACGAGCAAGGCGAGCGGCGAGAGCACGATGAGAATCAGCGCGCTCACGACGTAGGGGAGCACGACGGCGCTGACGCTCGGTCCGGTCACGTCGGCGTAGAGGAAGCCGACGAGGATCGCCGACAGGATCGACGGCACGCCACAGTACACCGTGAGCTGCGAGAACCGGGTGAGTTCCTGTTGCAGGTAGGTCGTTTTGAACTGCTCTCGAGCCACGTGGAACAGCTCCAGGGACTCGATCAGGTCGTCGAGTTGCGCCATCGCGGCCGGCGACAGCGAGTCCGCGTACTCGCCGCGCAGGTGGGTTCCGACGTACAGATGCCAGGACTCGTCGTACGTGATCGCCGCCGAGACGGCCGAGAACGTGTCGAATTTGGATTTCTCTATTCGGTCCTCGATCCGGTCCGTCCGTTCCCGAACGCCGTTCGTGTATCGAACGACCGTTTCGCGCAGCTCATCGTCATCGTGCGTCGCGACGGCGTCGGCGAACCCGGCAGCGTCGTGATGGATCGATTCGACGATCAACTCGAGCACCCGCGTGGGCGACGCTGGGCTCGCGGGAACGGCCGCGTCGTCCGCAACGGCCTGCCGGAACTCGATGACCGCGTCGAGTCGCTCGCGGGCCTTGCCCGCCGCGCTGAACTCCTGAGAGAGGATGAGCTGGTTGACCGAGACGACCAGCGTCACGAGCGAGAACGTCCCCGCGATCATCCCGCTCGCGACGCGCGTCACGGAGTTCGGGTTGACAAAGGTAATGACGCCGAGTTCGTACAACCCGACGAGGAGAACGAAGATACCGATCAAAACTGTCGCCGCGACGGTTAACCGATTGCCCTCGACCAGAAACCACTCGCGGAACCGTGTCAACAACCCCGACTGCGTCCCGATATCGGCACCGTAGGACTCGAGCGTCTCATCGGTCTCGGAGGACCCCATAGCGACACGTTCAACCGACCCGACAATAAGAGCCGTCGTTGCAGACACCGCCAGCGGGACACGCTTCGTCGGCTCGATACGAGACGCGCAGTATCCGTGAACGACCGGTCCGGTATCGACGGCTGGTGACTCGAGCGCTTCAAGGCCTACACTGAAATGCGTCCACGGTGTCGAACCGATACATGCACGGTGACGGAACGAACTCGCGGACGAGCGCTCGGCGGCGATGACCGGGGCGGAACCGACGAGCAGGCGGCGAGTACTCGCGACACTGGGGTCAGGTATCGCGGCCGCGGCCGCGGGCTGTCTCGGCGGTAACGGCGGTCTCGGCGGCCAACCGACCTACGAGGACGGCACCGTTAGCGGGATCAACGAGAGCAACGTCTCCAATCGGTCGGCGAGCGAGATGTCCACGGCAGCGTCGCTCGCCCAACAACAGCCCAGCAGCGCGGTGACACCGCTCAATCCAATCTCGCTGCGCGGCCACGAGTTCGTCGTCGAGAACGGCTATCTCGGCTCGACGATTCAGGGAACCGTCGAAAACACGGGAACCGATCGGATCCAGACCGTCGAAGTACGAACGCGCGTCTACGACGACGGCGGCAACATGCTCGGCCGCTATCTCGCCAGCACCGGCGACCTCAACGGCGGCTCGACCTGGGAGTTTCAGGTGATCGTCCTCGAGGCACCGTCAGACGTCGCCAGCTACGATATTACCGTTCTGGGAACGCCCTCCTGACGGCCCTGAGCCGGGCCTCGAGTCGCCCACAGCGGGACGGTCTCATTGAGCTATCGCGCACGAGGGGCCCGAATCGGATCACTCGGGCGACCCGTTCAGTAGTTCGTCGGCGACTTCCTCGTAGACCATTTCGGCGCTGACAGCGAGCGTGTACGCTGGTCGCCCCTTCCCCGTCGGCGACGTTTCCGCCGGACTGACCTCGTCGACGAGGCCCTCGTCCTCGAGACGGTACAGCGATCGGATCACGTCGGCCTCGGTGATCGTCCCGACGACCTCCGTGTCGACCTCGGGGAGGTGCCGCTGGCAGTGCTGTCGCAGTTCGTGCGTCTGAACCGGCGTCTCGTTCTCGCTGGCGAGTTCGGTGACCGCGAGCAGGATTATCTGATTGGTCAGCGAGACTGATTCGAACGGCGACTCGTTGCTCATAGTGCACACTATATCATGAACGATGGTAACCGTTTCTCTCCCTCCCAAAGAGACAGAATCGCAGTTCCCAGTCGAGAACGGGTGTACGCCCCGGTGTCCGGCGGATCGATTCTCGGCCCGTCCGCGGGATCAGCATCGTCAACGAATCCCGTTCAGGCGTTCTCTTCGTCCTGTAACTCCGCGAGTTCGGCCTCGACGTCTTCCCGATCCTCGCCCTCGAGTTCCGTGAGTTCCTCCTCGTCGACCTCTCCTCCGGCATCGGAATCGGCCGCGGCGTCGGACCCACCCTCGGATTCGACCGCCGCGTCGGTCTCGCCGGCGGCTTCGGACTCGCCCGCTCCGACCTCGGATTTGAGCGTCTCGAGTTCGGCTTCGACGCCGCTGTCGGTCGAGAGCTGCTCGAGTTCGCGGTCGATGGTGTCCTTGTCGGAGAGGACGTCCTCGAACGCGCCGGACTCGTGGAGTTCGTCCATCGCGGCGGCGCGGGCCTCCATATCCTCGGTCTGCTCCTCGGCGCGCTCGATGGCGCGGCCAACGTCCTCGAACTCCTCGCCGGTAGCCGTCATCGCCTCGGAAACCGTTGAACTCGCCTTGGCAGCCTCGTGGCGGGCTTTCATCGTCTCCTTTTTCGTCCGGAACTCCTCGATACGGCTCTGGAGTTCGTCTTTCTGTTCGATCAGGCGATCTTGCTGGTTCTGCAGGTCCGAGATCTGGCGCTCCAGGTCCTCGATCTGGTTCATCTTCGTCTTCTTCTTCTCGAGGGCCTGTCGCGCCAGATCCTCCCGGCCCTGCTGGACCGCCGTTCGAGCCTGTCCGTTGTGTTTCTCGACGTTTTCCTCGAGGCGGCGTTTTTGCATCTCGAGGCGCTTTTTCTGCGTGGTCAGATCGGCGATGCCCCGTTTGACCTGCTGGAGCTGGTCGCGCATCTGCTCGTAGGAGTAGTCGAGCGTTTCGGTCGGATCCTCCGCCCGGTTGAGCACCGAGTTGAGCTTCGACCGGATGACGTAGGAAGTCCGAGAGAGGATGCCCATACTCGCAACGTATCGTTCCCCGGCCTTAAAAACATCACTTCGGTAACAGTCCGCGACGAACGGAACGAACCCCGCAGTGAGAGCCCGGCGCTGTCCCGGTTCGATCTCGTCTCCGAAGCACCTGAGACGCTGGCGACTCACGTCGCGCTCGAGGTGATATAGTCGCCACTGAAAGTTACTGCACACCTAATCGCACGACTGCGCTGCGATCAGTGTGTATCGTTTCAGTGGCGACTATAGTTATCAGTCAACGGCGACCGACCGAACGGCAAGCGCCTCGTCGACGACGATCGTGGCCGTTCCCGCTTCGTCCTCGACTTCGAGCGCGAGCCGAACGGGGTCCCGGGATTCGACCCACGTCGTCGGCGTCGGCAACTCCCAGTCTGGACGCTCGAGATCGACGCCGATATCGCCGAGTGCACTGGCGACGCGATCCTCGAACAGCAACGGTGAGAGCGGTTCCACGCCGACCAGAAACGTGCAGGTGTCGCACGCGATCTCGACTGGAGTATCGTCTGCAATGTCGTCGAGAGGAACGTCGACGGTTGTCGTTCCCGCACAGAACGGACACTGACCGTCGCGAGCCAGTCCGATATGGTATCTGGCGCGGCGGGCAGTCGCTCGAGCGACTGCCCGAGCGCTTCGCCCCGCGAACCCGTTTTTCGGGAACGGATACGTGAAGCCGGGCCAGTCATCACACGCCGTACACTCGACGGAGACAAATCCCCGGTCGTACCGCAGGATCGCCGCCGAGTCGCACCGCGGACACGTCGAGTCGATCGCCGTCGGTTCGTACTCGAGGGATTCGGTCGGGCGATGCGCGAGCACGGCCCGGTACAGCGCCGTCACGCTCGCCGTCGGAACGTAGCCGTCCTCGACCTGCCGAACGTACACGCCGCGGAGCTTGTCGAGGTGGTAGTTGAACTTCCCGCTGTCGCGCATCCCGACCGCGTCCATCAGCTCCGCGTACGATTTCGGGGCCGTGTACACCGCGTGCCAGTCCTCGAGCAACGCCAGGAGGATCTCGAGACGGATCTCGTGGTCGAGCAGCGAGAACGCCTCCCGAACTGCGGCCTCCGTCCGGTCGTCCGGTTCCATGCGGTACCGTAGTCCCGACGGCCCATTGATCGTTCCGGACGGGCGTGCGACAATAGAGGTGTGCTAACATAGCTGGTGAACTGCAGTTCACAAAGCGATTACGTGCCTTTCGCCCCATGGTTGTATCAATGACCGAACGGAGGACGATAGCCGAATCAACGCTCGCCTCTCGGCTTCGGGGCCGCCTCCGCTCGTTCGAGCCGATATACCTCGCACTACTGGGGGTGCTGGCCCTTCCTAGCTACGTCTTCGACTCGCTGGCCGTACTCGAGGTCTTCGAAATCTTCTTCCTCTTTTTCCTCTGGCCGTTCGTCTCGCCGCTGCTGGATCTGGCGCTGCGACGCGGGACCGACGAGGGGCGCGAGGAGCCGACCGACTGGCTCCACATGGGGAGTTGGCGGGAGTACGCGGCGTGGTTCCTGACGATGCCGCTGACGATTCTCAACCCGCTCGTACTGGCACAGGACCTCTCGCAGTGGCTCGGGACCGCCGTCGCGTTCGTCCGCCACCGCGGGACGTTCCCCGACGTCGAAAGCTACGATCAGCAGGTGTCCTACCGGCTCCCGTTCGACGGCACCTGGACCGTCGTCAACGGGAGCTACGACCACGACTACTCCCACTCGTGGCTCCCGGTGACCCAGCGCTACGCCTACGACTTCGTGATCACCGACGCGGACCGGCGGACCTCCCCCGACAGCTCCGGATCGGCGGTGGACTCGTACTACTGCTACGACGAACCGATCCTCGCTCCCGCCGACGGCGTCGTGGTCGACGTCTTCGATACCGACTTCGAGTCGCCCCGTGGCGGCGGCCTCTCCCATCCGCTGAAACGGGACATCCGCGGGAGCTACGTCGTGATCCAGCACGCCCCCGACGAGTACAGCTGTCTCGCCCATCTGGTCCCCGGCAGCGTGGCGGTCTCCACCGGGGACCGCGTCGAACGCGGACGGGAGATCGGCCGCTGTGGCCACTCCGGGAACTCCTCGGAGCCACATCTCCACTTCCAGCTACAGGACCACCCCCGCTTCGAACTCGCGGCGGGGCTCCCGATCGCCTTCGACGGCGTCGACGCCGAGTGGCCGGGCGCGAAAGCGGCGATCGACGACCCGCAGCCCAGCGGGGCTGGCGACACTACTAACGCTCCACTCGAGGACGCCCCCGACGCCGGCCGCACGTCCCTCACGGCCGGCCAACGCGTCGCACACGTCGAACCGACCGACGGGGCCTCGAGTCCGGAGCGGGACGACACACTCGATATCACGGCCGAGAGCGACGCAGCGCAATCGACCGCTGGTAGCGGCGGGCGACTCGCCGCAACGCAACGCGCCGCGTTCGGAGCCTGCGTCGGCGGCGCCGTCGCCGTCCTGGGGCCGATCTTCGTGTCCCGGTCCGCCGTTGCGCTCCTGCTGGTCGCCGGGGTCGCGCTCGCGGTTGGCTGGCGCGGCTGGGTCGCAGTCCGCTGGAACGCCGCCGAGCGGCGTCCCGGCGGCCTCGGCATCGCGATTGGCCTCGGGCTCGTCGCGGCGACCGTCCGGTTCACCGGGGCCGGAGCGTCCCTCGAGATCGGAACCCAGACGCTCGGTGCCCTCGCTCTCCTCGCCGGCTTCGTCGCCTACGCCGTCCTCGGCGAGTACGAACGGCACCGCATGCGCGAGTCGTTCCCGACCGTTCGGGTCCGGACCTGAACGCGGCTCGGGCCGCCGGCTCGAGTCCGCCCCCGACGGCGGGGATTGATTAGCGCCGGTTCGGAACGACCAGACATGAGCGACGTCCTAATACCCGGCGGTCGCGACGTCCGGGGGACGCTCGAGGAACCGACCGACGAGCCGCGGGCGATCGTCGTCGCCTGTCCGCCTCATCCCCAACAGGGCGGCTCGCGGAGCGACGAGCGGCTCCGTGCGGTCTCGGGGGCGCTTTCCGAGGTGGGCATCGTCTGCCTGCGGTTCGATTACGGTTCGTGGGACGAGGGCTACGGCGAGCGGGAAGACGTTCGCAACGCCGTCCGGTGGGCCCGCGAGGAGTACAACGGTGGCGACGACGGGCTTCCGGTCGGGCTCTTCGGCTACAGCTTCGGCGCGTCCCTGGCCCTGCTCGCCGCGGCCGACACTGACCCCGACGCCGTCGCCGTCCTCGCGCCGACCGCGCGACTCGCCGCCGACCTCGACGCGCTCGCGGCACTCGAGTCGCTCGAGGCCCCCGTCCACGTTTGCTACGGCGAACGGGACGCGACCGTCGACTGGGAACCGATCGTCGAACGGGCGCGAGAGCGCGGCGACGCGGTCACCGCGCTATCGGGCGATCACTTCTTCGGCGGCGAGCACGACGAAATCGCGGGCGCAGTCGGTGGGTTTTTCGAGCGGACGCTGCTCGAGTCGGCGTGACGGCGCGACGACCGGTCACTTACTGAACGTTATTCCCCGTCCTCGAGGGAGTGGCGACCTGGCTCGAGTAGTAGTAGCAGCCGCAGTCGGGAGAGCGACTCGGGTGGGTGAACGGTGAGAGTACCGTTAGTTCCGGAGATCGGTTAGCGCTCCTACGCAAACGACTGCCGTCGCGACGTGCATCGCGCCGAGGATCGCACCGGCAACGAGGCTGCCACCGGGCTCACTGGGAATAACGGTGAAATCGGGTACCAGCGAGAGGAGAAGGACGATTGCCGCGACGGCTGCGAACAGTCGATTGGGATCGTCGGCGACTCGCGTGAGGACACCATAGGTCACGGTCGCACCGACGACGCCGAGGGTCGTGAACAGCGAGACGGGGGCGTAATTCAGTGCCATCAGCTCCGGGGCAATGCCGCCGGTGTTCGCTCCAAACACGATGAGCCAGTTGATCAGCAGTGACAGGACGAGCGCTACCGCCCCCGATAGCGCGATATCCCTGTCGGAGGCCGTTCTGGACGATGACAAGAGATTCGTTTCCTGACCCATATTCGCGTATACAATTCAGGCGGCGAAAAGCATTCTGACGGTATTCACATATTGATCGACCAGCGAAACGGGAGCGTTCACGAGAGTTGGATGGTGTATTTGCTACTCCGAGACTACATCCCGGAGCGGGCTGAAGCTGGGTTGTCAACGACCAGCCGTTGTGAGCGGCCGTTTGGAGAGTGTTCGTCCGAAGGATCTCTCGACAGCGCCGACACACTCAGTCCCGGCCGTGCCGGGTCAGACACTTCGGAAGCCCGATCAGTTCGACCGGTTCCGAATTATCGGGCGAGTAGACGACCATCTGCCCCTTCTCCATGTAGGGAACTTTGGACTCGAGGTTGCTGGGAATGTTTACGCTCTTGATGGCCTCCTTGTCGCCGAGGTTCAACACGACGGTGGTGTTGATCTGCTTGAAGACCGCGTCGTGGATATCCTGCGGGTCCTGCGTGATGAGAAAGAGGCCGAGACGCTCTTTCCGGCCCTGTTTGGCGGCCTCGGTGAACTTGTTGATGACCTTCCCCGCCTGCACGGAGTCGGCGTCGGTCAGGAAGTTGTGGGCCTCATCCATCCCGAGGACGAGCGGCGTCTCCTTGATCCGGTCGTGGTCCGGGTCGTTCGAGAGCTTCTGGTCGATGATGAGCGAGGAGACCGCGAGGACGATGGCCTCCGTGGCTCGAGTATCGTTGATGTGATAGGTCGGGACCACGGTGAGTCCGCCGGGACGGACGAACTCGTGGACCAGGTCGGTGATCGGCCGGGCGTCCTGATCGAAGACGTGGCCGAAGCCGAGCACGCGCCGCCGGACCGCGTCGAAGGTCGCCTCGTGGACCCGACCGGACTCGTCGAGCTCCTCGCGCAGCGCGGGGTCGTCGAGGAAGGTGGTGAACTCCTCGTACGTTCCCTCGGGGCCGTACTGCTTGCGGAACCGCGGCAGGAGCACGCTGACGAGCGCGCCGTACTGGTTATCGTTCAAGCCGCTGCCCGCGACCAGCCACGGATTGTCGTGGACCATCGCGAACGGAATCGTGAACTCGACCTGCTGGGCGCGGTGGTGGCCCGCGGCGTACGACGCCGAACTGACCTTCGGAACGAAGGCGGTCGTGTCGTCGTGGCCGCCGTAGGCGATGTCCTCGCGCTCGAGGCGACGCGCGAACTCGTCGTCCAGATCGGGGTTGTCGTCGTGCATCTGGGCGTACTCGTCCTGCGGATCGAACTGGACGACGGCGGGGGTGACCTCGCGGCCGTCGTCCATCGGATAGGTCCGCTCGTCGTCGAGGTACTGACGGAGAATGTTCTTCGCGCCGTGGGTCTTCCCCGAGCCGGTCCCGCCGGCGATCAGGGAGTGCCGGAAGACGAGGGGATCGCCCGCGTCGTAATCGTCTTTCAGCCGGTAATCGATGGTCGGTGGGGTGGCCGCGGTCCGCACCTTCTCGCCGCCGACAGAGAGGTGGCCCAGAAAGACGCCGTCGTCGGGCATCTTCAGCCCGGTCTTGATCTCCTCGGTGTCGTCGGCCTGCCGGATCACCGTCTGCGGTTTCGGCACGCGGTCGGTCATCCGTCGTTTGAGTTCGCCATCATCGTCGTAGAGCACTGCCACGGGCTCGAGGCTCGCGACGAACTTGTAATCGGATTCGTCGATTTCGTCGGTACGCATCGCCCGTCGGGCGTGGATCTCCGTCGCGTCGTCGGCGTGGTACTGCTGGGAATACTCAAGGCCCGTAATGCGACAGAACAGCGTCTCACCGTCGGGATAGGGTGCGAGCAGGTAGCTTCCGATACGAATCGACGAGCGGTTGCCCCGGGTGACGTAGGCGCGTAGCGTCGTCTCCTCGCCGTCCTCGTCGACGCGCAACCCCTGGGAGACGCAGATCGCGCCGATACCGACGTCGTCGCCGCTCGGTTCGACGGTCGTCGGTTCGAACTCGTCGACCGTCTCGTCGACGGTCGAACTCGTGCTTCCGGATTCGACGGATCCCGAAGACGACGTCGACGAGCCGGCTCCGTCGGCTGCCGCGCCGTCTCCGGAGTCGACGTCGCCGTTGAAATCGCCGAAGTCTCCCAGATCGCTCATATGGACTCCATCCGGCCCATCACTGAAACCCGTTTCCCTCCAGCTGGGCGGAGTGTTTATTTGGGGGGACCGTCACGAGCGGCTGTCAACCGGAGCACCGCGAGCGCAATGGCTAGCAGCGTGATCGCGATCGTAAAGCCGGAAACGGGCAGATCATCCCCGCTATCGGCCGCTTCAGCGCCGCCACTCGAGTCGTTCTCACTCTCACCCCCCTCGGCCTCGAGGTTCAGCTCGTCGGGATCGGGGTGGTCGAACGTCTCGAGCGGTTCGTCGCCACCGTCGATCGAGACGGTCACGGATTCGTCGACGACGGCGATCGGCCAGTCGCCCGTGAGAGTGACGTCGGTCTCGTCGAAGGAAATCGTCGTCTCGCCGGCGGGTGCGTCGTCGGCGACTCGGACGGTCAGGGTCACGATCGTCCCCGCTCCGGTCGTCCCGCCCGCGGCCGGATCGCGGCGCTGCTCGAGGACCGCCGTCCCCCGTTCGTGAGCGATCCGTTCCGTCGTCCGGATTTCGGTCCCGTCGCCCTCGAGCCACGGTCCCCGTTCGACACCGGTGATCTCGACGTAGTCGGGATGGTACTGAGCGACCAGCGCGACTCCCGAAACGCCCTCGCCACCGTGGCCGCCCTGACTCCGGAGGATAACGTCGATCTCGATCGTCTCGCCGGGCGCGGTCTCGACCGTCCGCTGCTCCGGCGAGAGGATCGCGACCTGATCGATCGCGGCAGCCGTTCCCGCGACCCCCGTCAGCGAGAGAACGAGCAGGACGGCGAGACCGATACTGACAGCGATGCAAGCCACGCTCGTCGGGAGATCGCGGTCACTGGCCTCGCCTTCGGGAGCCATTTTGCATTCTTCCTACGCGGGGGAACGGGAACATTGTACCGTTCTGGCGACCGACCCCCGACCAGCGTGCAGACTGGCGGCTCGAGTCACAGCGGGAGAAGATCGAACGGTCGAGGTTCCCGAAGTCGACGGCTACTGAACGATCGAGATGATGTCGTCGGACCGTGTGACTAGCTTCGACTCGTGATCGTAGTCGACGACACCGACGTCCGACAGTGCGGGGAGGTGGGAGTGGTGCAGCGCGACCGCCGCCCGATCGGGATCGCGAAACGGCCCCCCATCGTGTGCGCTGAGACGAGCCGCGAGCTGCTCGAGCGAGAGCGGGCGGCCGTCGTCCTCGAGGGCGGCCAGCAGGCGCATCCGGACGGGGTCGACGATCGTCTCGAGCAGCCCCTCGGCGCGGTCCGTCTCACATAGCTCGAGGAGGACGGAGAGGTCCGCGGGGTGAACCGGCGATTCGTCCACGAGCGCGACGCCGTCGTCGTCCCAGTCAACGATCTCGTCGTCCGCGAGTCGCGGCAGGTGATTGTGGACGAGGGTAATGCGAACGTCGTGTCGCGCCCGTCCATTCGAGCGAGCGGGGTCCGTTCGGTCGATCAGTTCAGTCGTCAGTTCCGGCAGGGAGAGCCGCGCTCCCCGGGTTCCGAGGACCTCGAGGATCCGAAGTCGGCGGGGATGGCGAAGAATCTCGTAACACTCCGTCGGAACGTCAGAGAGTGGATCGGGCACGGTGTCGCCGCCGAGGTGTGCGTCCGAACTCATTACCCTACCAACCTCTGCAATGGGCATAAGATCCTTTCCAAAACAATTTGGGTCGGAAATCGACGGTTACTCGCTTAACAACTGGGTAACGCAGTGAACTGCCCGTCAACAGCAAACAAAGGAAATTTCCATTGGTTACGTAAACGGCATTTTATGAGTTATTTTATACTATAGGAATACACATACGTTCGAATACCGCTCCCGTCGTCTTGTACCGTAGAGTACGATCAGGATACCGACCACTCGGCGTCGACCGCCATCGGAAATCCGAGCGCATAGTCGGGTGCTTCGATCATCGTGACCGGTTCCGAGGGAGTCCTGACCGAACCGAGCGAACGACCGCGGGTCGGCTACCCCGTAGAACCCTCGCTGTCGGCTGGAGACACCGATTACAGATATAGTAGCTACTGAAAGTCATTGCACGCCTGATCGACCGACAGCTGTACGACGGGTGTGTGCCGCCGTTCGGCCGCCGCGATGATTCTCGTCGCTCGAGTGATAGCACGGTGTTTTTGCGCCCGCGAGCCGTACACTAACGTATGCTTATGATACGCGGTTGTGCCGGCGGGACGGAGCTCACCGGTACGCTGTACGAACGGGGCGAACGAGCCCCCTCGTTCCGCGGCGCACCCGACGAAGACGCCGCGTACGTCTGGGTCTGTGACGAGTTCTACGAGGTCGACAGCGGGGGGTCGACCCAGCTGGTCGACGGCCGGGAGGTGAATCTCGCCTTCGAGTCACCCATGCCCCGCGGCTTCGACACCCGCGAACGCGCCGTCGAGGGTGCCAAGGAACACGTCCGGACGCAGTTCGCCCGAATCGGAATCGACCCCGACGACGTCACCCTCGAGGTCGAGAAAAACGACGACTAATACTCGGCCGTGGAGTCCGATTTTCGTCTCCTGGCGGCGTCCTCGAGCGATGCGTGGTGTTCCAGAGTGATACCGTCGCTTGCGTATCGAGGGCCATAGCTCTGCCACTCGCGTGCGTATAAATGCCAATTAGTAGAGGCGAAAACTCGCCGCTCGACGATATCGAGTTTCTCGCGCGCTCGGATCATCGATCCGCCGCGTGCCGCCAGACATATCCTCTCGACCTACCCGGAGCACTGTTCCGAGCCGCTCGAGAGCGGGGATCTCGCGGTTCGAGTCCACGACGACGTGCCGCCGTACGGAACCGCTCTCTTCGATCAGCGAATCGGGATCAGTGGCCACAATCCCGTCAGCGGGACGGTTCGGGCGTTGATCGATACCGACGCACCGGAAACGTTCGAATGGGCGGAATCGACGTACGAGTCCTACCGGCGCGACTCTCGGCCGCTCGTTCCCGAACCGACCGCGGAGTGACCGCCGGTCAGCGTCCGCGCGGCGGTCACCGGTTGCGAAAAACCCATCGGATGCCTACACGACCCTCCGCATCGTAGTCTCTCTCGCCGGGAGGCGAAACGAGACTATGGCAAACGATCTGCAAACGGAAGACGGGACGACAGCACTAGAAGTAGCGTGTGACACGACGGTTTCGGGCTGTGTCTTCCGCATGCGTACCGAGGCGGACGACAGGGAACGCTTGCTCGAAATCACGCGAGAGCACGTGAAAGAACAGCACGGGAAAACGTACTCGCTCGAGGAGATCGACGACCAACACGTGAACGAGGTCGCGGTCGAACTCGAGATGGGGGAGACGAATGAGTCTGAAACGAACAACGACTGAGCGACACGGGACCGACTACGTGCCCGGACGAGGGCTACGGATCGGGTCCCTCATGATGGCGCTCGCGGGCGTCGCGTTCGTCGGGTACGGAGTCGTCTTCCTCGCCAGGACGTTCTTCGGCACCGGGTTCGAACTCGGCGTCGCGACGTTGAACGGAGTAACCCCGGCGGAGCTCGACGCGATCGATCCCGCGATCATGCACTACATCAACCACCTTCACGTCGCGACCGCGGCGTTTATCATCGCCACCGGGATCGCCATCGCGGCGCTCGCGTGGTACGGCGTCCGGAGCGGGCAACTGTGGGCGTGGGCGACGGCGATCGTCGCCGCGGTGGTCGGGCTGACCCTGGCGCTCCCGATGCACTACGCCGATCTCTTCGCCCACGACTGGGTGACGCACCTCGGGCCGATCTACCTCGCGACGATCGTGTTCGTGGCGGGGGCCGCACTCGCTTTCCGGGGAGTGCAATCCGAGTCTCGGACGGCGGAAACCGGCGGGAACACCGAGACCTAGTGGCCCGTCCGCTTTTTCGGTACTCGATCGGTCGGGTCGAACTGAACGCCGATCGCAGAACCCGCGTCGTTCAGTAGGGCTGTTCGTCCCACCGATGATCGTCGTAGGTCCGATCCTGTGCCGCGTCGAAGCGCTCCTCGAGCGTCTCGCGGAGCGACGCCTTCTCGGCGTTGCTGATCCGGGCGAGTTCGTCGGCTTTCGCGACGATCGTCGGTGGCCCGTGGGCGACGGCAACGTTCTGTAACAGTTGCATCGTCAGCCGCTCGCGTATCTCCGGATCCTTCGTGAACGCATAGGGTGCCTCGATCCGATAGCAGAGATCGTCGCGAGGATCGTAGAGGACGAAGAAGGTGACCTCGTAGGCCTCGCGCTCGAGGCGTCGCTCGACGCCCAGCGCGTCGCCTTCGGCCGACAGCGGCCGGTCGACGCCGCCTCGAGACCGGAACCAGTTCGTATACGTGAGTGCCGAGGTATCCCGCTCCCAGCGATCTCCCTCGATATCGTCGACGTACTCGCCGCGCTCGAGCAGGCGAGTGAACAGCGCCGAGTCGTCGCTCCACGGGACGCTCACATCGATATCGCGTTTGGACTTCAGGGTCCGCGTGAGGACGCGCGTCGCGGGGTTCTTGACGAAGCCGACGAGCGGGACGCCGCGTTCGACGAAGTTCTCGACCAGCCGGACGTAGTTCTCGAGGACCGTTGTCGGTCGCGGATCGTCGAGGAGGAAGTCGGCGAGGTCGGGGTGCTGGTCCGCCCAGCGCAGCAGGCCCCGCGGGTACAGCGGGCCGTCGAGGACCAGCAGGTCCGAGACCGCTTCGGCGTGATCGAGAGCGTGGGTGCTCTCGGCGAGGTACAGCGCCAGCGCGTGGACGACGCCCTCGGCAAAGCGGGGCAGCGGCGGGATCTTGACCGCGCGGCTTCGGCTATACCCCTCGTCGAACTTCCCCCACGTCTCGTCGACGGTCATCGTCTCGTCGTTGGAGTGGACCGTCATCACGGTCGTTCGCGACCGGTGGCAGTCGAGATCGCTCGGGGTTGTGCTCATCGCCGCCTGCGCGATGTCGATGACGAGTCCGTTCTTGAACGTCGTCGGGTTGATCGTCCCCGCATCGAGGCCGTGTTCGGTCGGGAACTCACGGTCGCGCAATGCGACCGCCTCGCAGTCGACCCGCCGTCGCGCCTGCTCGTCGACCGGCTCAAGGACCGTCCGTCCGTCATAAACTAGGGGGTCGAGGAACTCCGCCCAGACCGTCTCGGCGAATGCGCGGCGGTCGCGCTCGTCGGTCCCGTGATCGATCCGCCCTGCGAGCCGCGCGATGCCGTCGAAGTGGACCGGATCGAGCGTCATGACAGGTGGCTCCCACCCGACCCGCAAAAAGCCAGTGGTCGCCGCTCGAGCGAACGGGAACTCGAGACCGAGTAAATTACTATCAGAAAACGTATGTATGGGCGCATCGAGTCCGGAACTATCTCGATGTCCGAGCGAGAACCGGCAGCCGTCACCCGCGACGATCGCGCGACCAACTGGCGACAGGATAGTTCCGGCGTCACTCTCTACGAAGAAGGGAATCGCGACGCCTGGATCCGCGCCGACTTCGAAGCCGGCATCACGCCGGAACACCGGCTGTACATGATCTGTGACGAGTGCGGTGGCGTGTTCGCACAGCGAGTAAAGCCCGGAAACGGAACGACATGTGGCGACTGCGGTGCGACGTTCGAACACGACGAGGACGCAACTCGGTCGTCGCACTAACGGAACACGGCGGCCGGACTATTTTCGGTCTTCGACCGACAGCGGCGAGCGTGACGGCGACCAGAATCGAAGTTTCAGTTAACAACAAACTTATGCCGGTCGGTACGAGACCCGAGAGCGAACGGTCAATAGTAGACGATGTCTCAGGCCTCCTCTACGAACGCGCGTGATCGAGTGACGGATACACTGGATCGGGCCGCAGGTGCGATCGAGCGGCGATTCGAGATCGATCTCCGAGCGATAGCCGCGTTCCGGATCGCGGTCGGGACGCTGCTGATCGTCGATCTATTGTTGCGCTCACGGAGCCTCACGGCGTTCTATACCGACAACGGCGTCCTTCCTCGAGAGGCGCTGTTCTCCGATTACTCGTCGGTCTACTCCCTCCACGCGATTTCCGGCGAGGCGTGGGCACAGATTCTCCTGTTTTTCGTCGCGGGCGCGTTCGCGCTCGCCGTGCTCGTCGGCTATCGGACCAGGCTCGCGACGATCGTCTCGTGGCTCCTGTTGATCTCGTTGCACGTCCGAAATCCGATGATCCTCAACGGCGGCGACATCATGTTGCGGATGCTCCTCCTCTGGGGAGTCTTCCTCCCGCTCGGAGAACGGTGGTCGATCGACGCTCGCCGGATCGAACGGGACCGGGCGACGGTGTCTTCGGTCGGAACGATGGCCGTCCTCACGCAGGTGTTGCTCATGTACGCGACCAACGCCATTCACAAGAGCAGAAGCGACGCGTGGATGTCGGGGAACGCGGTCGTCGAAATCTTTCAGGCCGATCAGTTCACGATCTTGCTCGGTAACGCCATCGCGGATCAGGTGCCGCTGTTGCGCGCGTTCACCCACCTCTGGATGGTACTCATCCTGCTCTCGCCCTTGCTCATCGTACTGGTCGGCTACCGGCGGGCGGTGTTCGCGTCGCTCTTCGTCAGCATGCACCTCGGCATGTTCGTCACGATTCAGGTCGGCCTCTTCCCACTGATCTCCGTCGCCGGACTCCTCCTGTTCTATCCGTCCGCCGTCTGGGACGACCTGACCGCGATCGCGACTCGAGTCGGGATCACGCCGCGACTCCACGGCGGCCTGATCCGGCTCCAGCGAGATTTCCCGCAGTTCTCGCTCCCACTGCTCCGATCGGTTCGGGAGATCGTCCCCTCCCCCGCCGCGATCACGTCTCGCGGTCGGGTCCTGTTCTCGACGGTCGTGCCGTGGCTCTTCCTCGTTCTCGTCGTCCTCGCCAACGCCCAGGCGGTCGACTACACCGAGGTGCCGGACCCCGCCGAACAGGTCCTCGAGACGACCCACGCCGAGCAGAGCTGGCGGATGTTCGCCCCGGACCCGATCTCCAACGCCCGGTGGCTCGTCGTACCGGGCGAACTCGAGGACGGGACGGAAACCGACGTCCTCCACGGGTCGGCCGTCGACTGGGACAGACCGCCGTCGGTCGACGAGACCTACGAGACTTCGCGGTGGCGCAAGTATATCGCGACGATGCGCTACACCAGCAACGAGAACCACCGCTCGTACTTCGCCAACCACCTGTGCGGGCGCTGGAACGCCACCCACGAGACCGGCGTCGATCGGCTCACCATCTACGGACTGACCGATCGAGCCGGCCCGTCCGAAGACCCGGACATCGCGAAGTACGAACTGCTCGAGTACGACTGCTCGGGCGAGTTCATTCAGAACGACTGACTGCCATCTTGCGGACAACGACAGCTAGTTAGGCCGCGCCGGAATCCGAACAGACATGGAAGCTGCGCTGATCGTCCTCGACGGCTGGGGGCTCGGTAACGGTGGCAGAGATGCGGTCGCCGCGGCCGAGACGCCGGTCTTCGATCGACTGTCGGAATCGGGCGCGTACGGACGGCTCGAGGTCGCGGGCCGACGCGTCGGACTGCCCGAGGGCCAGATGGGCAACAGCGAGGTCGGCCACCTCAACATCGGTGCGGGGCGCGTCGTCTATCAGGAGTACACCCGGATTTCGGACTCGATCGCGGACGGCTCCTTTCGGGAGAACGACGCGATAAACGGGGCGTTCGAGCGGGCTCGCGAGAATAACGGGCGCGTCCACTTCGTCGGGCTCGTCAGCGACGGCGGCGTCCACTCCGATCACGAGCACCTCCACGCGCTGATCGAACTGGCGGCCGACCGGGACGTCGAGGCGGTCACCCACGCGATCACCGACGGGCGGGACACCTCGCCGACCGGCGGTCGAGAGTATCTCGAGACGCTCGAGGAGGTCGTCGCCGACCACGGCACGGGCGACGTCGCGACGGTCTCCGGCCGCTACTACGCGATGGACCGCGACCAGAACTGGGAGCGGACGAAGCGGGCCTACGACGCCATCGTGAACCGCGAGGCCGAGTGGACCGCCGAGTCGGCCGTCGACGCCGTCGAGGAATCGTATGACCGCGGCGAGACCGACGAGTTCGTCGAGCCCACCGTGATAGAGAGCGAGGCGCTACGCGCCTCGGAGAGCGAACGGCGAAGCCGTGAGCAGGGCGGGCCGGCGCTCGAGGACGGCGATTCGGTCGTCTGGTTCAACTTTCGCTCCGATCGGGCGCGGCAATTGACTCGGATGCTCGCCGATATCCGGCCCGAAGACTGGGCCGACGAACTCGAGACGCACCCGCCGGACGCAGAAGTCGTGATGCTGACCCAGTACGACGAGACGTTCGACCTCCCCGTGGCCTACCCGCCGAACCAGCCCGACCAGGTGCTGGGCGAGGTGCTGGCCGACGCGGGCCGGACCCAGCTCCGGATCGCCGAATCCGAGAAGTACGCCCACGTCACCTACTTCCTCAACGGCGGCCGCGAGGTCGAGTTCGACGGCGAAATCCGGAAAATCGTCAAGAGCCCCGATGTGCCGACCTACGACCTGCAGCCGGAGATGAGCGCGCCCGAAGTGACGGACACGGCCGTTGAGACTATCGAGTCGGACAACCCCGACGTGCTCGTTCTCAACTACGCCAATCCGGACATGGTCGGCCACACCGGCGACTACGAGGCCGCGATCGAGGCCGTCGAAGCCGTCGACGCGCAACTGGGTCGCCTGGTGGAGGCGCTCGAGGACGCCGGCGCACACGTCCTCATCACCGCAGACCACGGCAACGCCGACGATATGGGAACCGAGGAGGATCCCCACACCGCGCACACGTACAACGAGGTTCCACTGGTTTACCTCGCTCCCGACGGCACCGCAGGGGGGCGGACGGTCCGCGAGGGCGGCACCCTCGCAGACATCGCGCCGACGATGCTCGAGGTCATCGACCTCGACCAGCCCCCCGAGATGACCGGCGAGTCGCTGCTCGAGTGAGCGGAGCGGGCGCATCGATCGCTTCCGGTTCGACGCGAAACGAGCGCGGCTCGCGGAACCGACTGGCCGAAACACCGAAGGCGCTGTACTCGTACTCTCGAGTAGATGTGGACGGTTCCGTGGCCGGCAGCCGGCTCTCTCCTGTCGGGAATCGGAACCCTGCTGTTGCTCTGGTATCTCCGCGAGCACCGCGGAAAACCCGGGGCGAACTGGTTTCTGCTGGCGCTCGTCGCACAGGCGCTGTGGTGTTTCGCCTACGGGATCGGACTGTTCGTCTTCGACCCCGCGCTCCGCTGGGTCTTCGAGGTCCTGACGTGGATCGGGATCGTCTGGACCGGCGTGCCGTTTCTGGCCTTCGGCCTCGAGTACACCGGTCGCGGGAGCCTCGTCAGAAGCCCGTGGTTCGGCCTGCTGGTACTCGTCCCGGCGCTCACGACGGGGCTGGTCGTCACGAACCCGCTGCACGAACTCGTCTGGAGCGGGTTTCGGATCGACCCGGTCTTCGGTGCGGCGACGGTCGCGTACGAACCCAACGCGTGGGCGTTCTTCGCGATTATGATCGGCGCGGTCTTCGCGGCGTCGGGGACCATGCTCCTGTTCGATACGGTCGTCAGCTACGGCCCGCTCTACCGACGGGAGGCCCTCGCCGTCGGTCTCAGCACGCTGCCGCCGGGCGTCGCCTTGCTCGTCTGGCTCTTCGAACTCGGCCCCGTTCCCCAGCTCAACCTCTCCGCCGTTCTGTTCCTCCCGCACGTGGTCCTCGACGCCTACGCGTTCGTCGGCGGCAGCATGTTTACCTACAGCCCGTCGGTCCGGCGCACGGCGGACCAATCGGCCGTCGAAGACCTCGAGAACCCGTTTCTCGTCGTCGATCCGGACGAGCGGATCGTCGACTGTAACCCGGCGGGCGAGGCCCTGTTCGACGTGGCGGAACCCGCCGTCCTCGGCGAGCCGCTCGAGTCCGCGACCGGCTTGACCATCGACGACGGGGGGACGACCGTCCGCACGCACGCCGATCGCGGCGACCGACGGGAGCTCGCGGTCTCGACGTCCCCGCTCCGAGACGAGTCGGAACGGGTCGTTGGACACTCCCTCCTCCTGCAGGATATCACCGACCAGCGGCGACGCGAACAGCGCCTCGAGATCCTGAACCGCGTGTTGCGTCACAACCTCCGAAACGACCTGACGGCCGTCCGGGGCTACGTCGGCATCGTCGCCGACCGGACCGACGACGACGAACTCGGAGACATGCTCGAAACGGCTCGCAACACCGTCAACGGTGTGATCGAAACGAGCGAAAAGGCCCGCAACTTCGAACGGGCGATCGAGACGACGGGCCATTCGCCCCCATCGCTCTCCGTCCGCGACGCGCTCGAATCGATCGCAACCGACCTCGAGGCCGAGCGGGAGGGACGCGTCGAGATCGACGTCCCCGAAGACCTCGCGGTACGGGCGAACGAGGACCTGTTCGTCCTCGCGTTCGCGAACCTCATCGAGAACGGGATCGATCACAGCGACGCCGCAGACCCACTCGTTCGGGTCGAGTTCGACGGCATCGGGCCGGACCGAACGGCCGTTCTCACCGTCAGTGACGACGGACCCGGAATCCCGGACCACGAACTCGCCGTCCTCGAGCGCGGCGAGGAGACGTCGCTGGAACACGGCAGCGGGCTCGGACTGTGGATCGTTTCCTGGGCTATCACGGCGCTGGGCGGAGAGCTCACGTTTGAGACGGACGAGGACGGGACGACCGTCGCCGTTCGCGTCCCGGGGGCCACAGAAGGGCAGTCAGCGGAAGCGGCGGATCGATCCGAGGCGGTGGTGTCGGACGACCGATTTGCCTGACCCGGCCGCGGTCGTCGCCGACCGACCGTGGGTCTCGGTACCGGACCGATGGAGTCACGAGTGGTATATACCACACATACGAAGATTCACTATTCAGATCGGAGTTGTTCCGTCCGAACCGCTTCAGATGTCCCAGAGTACTTCCACCACCGACGCGGACGAGTCAGTTGTCGACACGTACGTTCTCGGCGTTCGCATCATCGAGTCCGAGCCGGCCGACGACGGGCCGCGGTACCGATTCGAGGCACCCGACCACACCGAGATCGCGTTCGATGACCTCGAGACGGCCCGCCTCTACGCCGACGTCTACTTCGACGTCAACGGCTTCGTCGAGGAGGGCACCGGCGAGCGCGGCGTCCCGCCGGAAGTCGTCCAGGCCGGTAAGGACACCCTCGCCGCGTACCTCGTCACCTGCGCCTGGGCGGACGTCAACTGGGTCGCCTCGTTTTACGGCACCACGCCGGACGACATCGAGCGCTACTGCTCGTGGGTTCGCGACCGTGCCGACGAGATCCGAGCGCAGGCCGAAGAACACGGTCTCGAGTAGGCGCCGCCTCGAGTCGTCCCGACTGCGAATCGATCCTTACGTTTCTCGCCGCGATGCCGTCGGAGACTCGTCCTCGAATCAGTGGTATGGGTACCGATCGTTCGAGCGACGGATCGATCGCGTTCATAGCGGCTGGGTCCCACCGCTCCCGACGGACGAGGACGGTTACCGAAGCTACCAGCACCGTCCGATCGTCACTATATGAATCAATAGACCCACATACTATTCGTAGTACTCCTAGATATAGTATTATATAAAATCCGTTAGTTCACCACCATATTACTATTATAAAATCTGACTATGCGACGGTGAGTTGCGCCACTCGCATGGTCGAATTTACCAGACGGAAGCTGATGGCGACGTCAGCGGCGACTGCGATCGGCATCGGAGCGATCGGAACGGCGAGCGGGGCCGACGGCGACACCCCGGGTGCGCCGACGATACGCGGAGATCTCAAACGGCTCGCGACCACGGCTCGCGGAGCCGAGGTCACCGGTCCGTTCGTTTTCGAGAACGGCGAAGTGCTGTTCAGCCTCCAGCATCCGAGCCGGGACAACCCGGGTCCGTACGACACGGCCGCTGTTGGCGTCCTCGCGGGACACCGCTTCGAGTTCAACGGGAAAAACGACGAGTTCGACGAACTCGAGCCACCCCGATCTGCGGACGCACGGGGGCGGGTACAGGTCGCCGGCGGCGAGTACGACATCCTCGTCCAGGAGGGAGAGCCGATCGGCGACGGCGACGCGAAATGGGGCCATCCCGAAACCCCCGACGGGACGGACATCGCCGAGTTCGCCGGCAGCCGGTACGGCGACGTCGGCTACAACCCCGACATGAACTTCTTCGTTCCGACCGACGGCGAGGAACTCGAGGGATACCTCTTCACGAACAACGAGACGAGTCCCGGCGCGATCACGCGGACGCCGATCAGCCGCGACGACGACGGCTGGGAGGCCGATCCCGAGAACGCCACGAACCTCGAGAACCTCGAGGCGTTCCGCGAGATCGGCGGGACTCGGATCAACTGCTACGGCGATCTGAGCCCCTGGGAGACCCCGATGTCAGCGGAGGAGGACTACAGTCACCCGCGCGTGTCGGGACCGGCGACCGTGAGCGATGTCGTCGACGCGGAGAGCGGCGTCGGGATTCGCGGTGCAGCGCCGTTCTGGAACCGACCGAACCCGACGGAGATCGCGGGCGAACTGGACGAGTTGTTCGACGACGGGTGGAGTCCGCAGGGAAGTTGGGCCCTCAGTGGCGTCGAAATGCTGGCCTACTACCTCGGGGCGGATCCGGTCGATCAGGACGGCGACATGAACACGCTCGAGCCGATCGGGGAGGGCTACCCGAACCGCTACCGGTACGGACACATCGTCGAGATCACCGAACCCGCGAACGACGAACCGACGCCTGTCAAACACCACGTCATGGGCCGGGCCGCCTTCGAGTGTCCCGAGTTCATGCCCGACGAGCGGACCGTCTACCTCTCGTCCGACGGCGCGAACAAGGGCCTCTACAAATTCGTCGCCGAGGACCCGATCACGAGCTACGACGACCGGATGGACGTCCGCGGGACGCTGTCCGCCGCCCGCGTGACCAACGACGAGGCCGCGAAGAATCGCCCGCCGGCCGAGGTCGACCTCGAGATCGAGTGGGTCGAACTCGGCACCGCGAGCAACGCCGAGGTCGAGTCCTGGATCGCCGACTACGACGACGTCACGCAGATCGACTACCTCGAGACCCACGCCGAGACCGACTGGGAAGACGATCTCGAGACCGCTCTCGCCGAGGCCGACGAGACGGTCGCGATCGAGGGTAATCGGGACTACATCACCGACGAGGACGTTCTCGAGTGGGCTCGACAGTACGAGGAACGCGGCCCCGACGGCGTCGACGAGGACCTGCGCCGCGTCCCCTTCCTCGAGACGCGTGCGGCTGCCAAGGAGATCGGTGCCACCATCGAGTTCCGCAAGGCCGAGGGGATCGACTCGCTCGACGACGCCGAGCCCGGTGATTTCCTCTACATCGGTATCTCGGAGCTCAACGACGGCATGACCGACGACGAGGGCGATATTCGGCTGGACCGCGTCGACGGCGGCGTCGTCTACCGGGCCGAACTCGAGTCCGACTACGACGTGTCGACGCTCGAACCGGCGGTCGTCGGTCCCGATGCGACCGACTCGGCGTCGGTGCTCGACGCCGCGCCGATCAACGTCGATAACGTGATGGTCCTCGCGGACGGCCGCGTCCTCCTCTGTGAGGACAAGGGGAGCTTCGGCCGCTCGTATCCCAACGACGCGCTGTGGGTCTACGAGCCGCCGACGTCGCTGCACGTCGACTCCGTCGCCGTCGGTCAGGGGGAGACAGGAGCCGTCGATCTGACGCTCTCGTCGGTTCCGGACGGCCTCGCCGGCGGTCGCGTCACCGTCTCGCTCGAGCACACCGACGTCGCCGAAATCGCGGGTGCAACGTACCACGACGCGCTCGAACTCACCGCCGGCCCGACGATCAGCGACGACGGATCGGCGGTCGCGTTCAAGTTCGCCGATCTCGACGAGGAGATCGAACCCGGCGCGATGGACGTGACGCTGGCGAGCGTCGAACTCGAGGGGGTCGGGACCGGAACGACGGATATCACGGTCGACGTGCAGGCGCTAGACGACGACGGAGTCGCTATCGAACCTCAGCGCCGTCCCGGCGTGGTGGTTACCGGGCCACCACCGATCGGCGGGCCGGGCGGTTCCAGCAGGGCACCGACAGATCCGGACGGCGACGGCCGATTCGAGGACGTCAACGGCAACGGCCGACTCGACTACAACGACGTCGTCTTGCTGTTCGATCACATCGAGGACGACTCGGTGACGCTCAACGCCGACGCCTACGACTTCAACGAGAACGGCCGCATCGACTACGACGACATCGACGAACTGTACGACGAGCTGTGAGGCGGATGGAACGACCGGACACCGATTCGGCCACGACCGCACGGCGGGGCCGAACTGACGAGTCGGCTTCGATCAGGTGGCCGAGATCACGGCGACGGACGGTGACGGCGCTCGTCGTCGGGCTCGTGGTCTGTCTGGCAGCCCTTCCGGCTCCGATCGCGGCCGCCAGCGAGGGCCCGCCGTCCGTCTCCGGTGTGGACACCACAGCGACGACAGCGGCCGAGAGCACGCTCGTCGTCAGCGATTCGACAGTCGAGCCCGGGACCACCGCGACGCACCGGATCGCGCTCACCGACGCGCCGGACGGCCTCGCCGGCTTCGAGTTCACGCTCGAGCTGTCCGGCGACGCCGCGACGGTCTCGAACGCCAGCTATCCCGACGCGTACGGGCTGACGACCGACCCGATCACGAGCGCCGACGGCCGATCGGTGACCGTCGAGGCCGCCGACCTCACCGACGAAGTGACGTCGGGCGCGACCGATGTCACCCTCGCGACCGTCGAGGTGAACGCCACCGAGACCGCGACCGGTTCGACGACGCTGCGAGTGGCGGAGTCCCAGGTCGACGCCGACGACGGCAGCCGCGTCGAGCCGACGCTCGAGTCGGGGACGCTCACCGTCGGCGAGGACGGACCGGAAGCCGCCTCGGCACAGAGTGAGGGAACCGGATCGGCGGACGAAACTGCATCCGATGGAGCAGACGAATCCGATAGATCGGATTCGTCGGAACCGGTTCCCGGCTTCGCCGCCGGATCGGCGATCGGTGCGTTGGCCGTTCTGGCGGCCGCCCTGCTCGCACGGTCTCGCTGACGTCCCTCGATCGGTTCGTTTGCTGAACGCCGTTCGAGACGCCGAAAGCGATCGGTCTCGTCCGTTCGATCGAGCGCCCGATTCGCCGGCCGGGACGCAAAGCACCCCACCGAAAGGGGGGTTCACCGAACCAGTTCGTCCAGTAACTTTACCGTATACCGGTTTCTATACCCGGTATGAGCGACGATCCCGATTCGGACACGCACCGCTTCGCAACGAACAGCGTCCACGCCGGCCAGGAACCGGACTCGGCCACGGGTGCCCGCGCGCCGCCGATCTATCAGACCACGTCCTACGTCTTCGACGACACGGACCACGCCGCCGCGCTGTTCGGTCTCGAGGAGATGGGCAACATCTACTCGCGGATCATGAACCCGACGAACGCGATGTTAGAGGAACGCATCGCGACGCTCGAGGGCGGCGTCGGCGCGCTCGCGACCTCGTCGGGAATGGCCGCGTTCGACCTCGCGACCTTCATCCTCGCGGAGGTCGGCGATAACATCGTCTCCTCGTCGGCGCTGTACGGCGGGACGTACACCTACCTCACCCACACCGTCGCCAAGCGCGGCATCGAGACGAAGTTCGTCGACACGCTCGACTACGACGCCTACGCGGAGGCCATCGACGACGACACCGCGTTCGTCCACCTCGAGACGATCGGCAACCCCGCGCTCATCACGCCGGACATCGAGCGGATCGCCGATATCGCTCACGAGCACGACGTGCCGCTGTTCGTCGACAACACGTTCGCGACGCCGTATCTGTGCCGGCCGCTCGAGCACGGCGCGGACCTCGTCTGGAACTCGACGACGAAGTGGATCCACGGCGCGGGCTCGACCGTCGGCGGGATCCTTGTCGACGGCGGCTCGTTCCCCTGGGAGGAGGGCGACTACCCCGAGATCACCGAGCCGAACCCGGCCTATCACGGCGTCAACTTCCGCGAGACGTTCGGCGATATGGCCTTCTCGGTCGTCGCCCGGACCCGCGGGCTTCGGGATTTGGGCAACCAGCAGTCGCCGTTCGACGCCTGGACGACCCTGCAGAAACTCGAGTCGCTACCCCTGCGGATGGAAAAGCACTGCGACAACGCGATGGCCGTCGCGGAGTACCTCGAGGAACATTCGGCGGTCGACTGGGTCAACTACCCCGGCCTCGAGAGCCATGAGACCCACGAGGAAGCCAGCGAGTACCTCGAGGGAGGCTACGGTGGCATGATCACGTTCGGCCTCGAGGGGGGCTACGACGCCGCCGAGACGGTCTGTAACGAGGTCGACCTCGCGAGCCTGCTGGCGAACGTCGGCGACGCGAAAACGCTGATCATCCACCCCGCGAGCACGACCCACCAACAGCTCACCGAGGAGGAGAAGCTGGCCGGCGGCGTCACCGACGACCTCGTGCGCCTCTCGGTCGGGATCGAGGACGTCGACGACGTGATCGCGGACCTCGATCGGGCGATCGAACAGGTGTAGGACGGAGCCGCCGCCGGTTTCACCTCGTTGTGACTATCCCTCGTCGTTAAGGTCGCGGGGATCGACTGGTCAGCTATGCCGACCGGAATACTCACGTCAGAGGCGTCGGAGCAGATCGTCGCGACCTGCCGAACGGCCATCGGCGACAGCCTCCGTTCGGTCACCTACTTCACGCGCGACGACTACGAGCAGGTTTACCTCCGCGAGGACCTCGAGCGCGACGCCGACCTCTCGACGTTTATCGGCCACGAGTGGCGCGGGTTCAAGACCACCCAGACCGCCTACGAGGGCTCGGAGCTCGGTGCGTACGACTACACCATCCGCGTGTTCGAGAACGGCTTTCTGATCCGCGTGACGAACGACAGCGAGGGCGTCTTCGTCACCACTGACGGACTGACGGTCAAAGACTTCGAAGAGGTCGCGACGGCATTGGACGCGTTCCTCAACGAGCGCGAGATTTCGTAGCGTCGCCGTCGCTCGAGCGCTCGAGATCGCGGTCGTCATCGTCGTCCGCCTCGGGCTCGTCGTCGGCGTCTCGGCCACCGATCGGCAGGCCGGAGCCGCGGTCGCCGTCCGTGCCGAGGAGATGAGCGAAGCGACGACGTTCTGCCGCGTGTTTATCCAGACTCATACCCCGGACAGTATCCGGTTTCCCCTGTAGTTATGCAGTTCATTTTCGACAACAACGGATTACTTCCCGTGAAACGGTTCCAACGACTACTGGAGTTGCCGACGCCAGGCACTGCACAGTGACTTCTCGTTCGGCCAGTGCGATCACCACAACGTAACATCCTTTTCCGCCACGCCCGTGATACGGACAATGACTGATCTCCCGACTCCCGTCGAACGCGAACTCGAGTCCCATGACGCCTTCGCCCGGACCGACGACGGCTACGACCTCACGACGACCGTCTTCGAGACGACCGTCGCGGCCGACGACGCCGAGGGAAAGCGCGACGGCCGCTTTCTGGTCACCGTCGTCCTCCCCACGCTCGACGCCGCCGTCGCCGACGAGGTCGTCGCGGCCCCCGTCGAAAACGGCTGGTTCGAGACCCTCGAGCGCCGTCTCGAGGACGTCTTCACGGTCGCCCGAACGAGCACGCACGAGGAACCCGTCATCGAACGCGACGCCGACGAGGTCCGGGTTCGCCTCGAGTACACCGCGTGGGACGCCGGCGAGGGTGCCGACGACGCCAAGGCACTGATCGAGTTCGTCGAAGGCACCTTCGCCCAGGGGATCATCCCCGGCTACGACTATCGCGGCGAAGCGGCGACGCTGCTCGAGAACGCCCAGAGCAGGGGCCAGCAGGCTGCGAACGGGGACGGAGACGGGAACAGTGGCGGCATGCCACTGTAATTGCGGTACCGTTTGCTTCACTGGAGATGGGATCGTATCCACCCGATCGGCCGTTCTGCAATCACTGATCCGCGGTATAGACCTCGGCCCAGAGATACCCGATTCCGAGACAGGAGTAGAGAAGTCCGAAGATCGCGAATACCAAGTCGCTTTGCACGGCGTAGGAACCCACCTGAACGAGTCCCAGGAGGATCATCGCGACCCCGATGATCGCTTTGTGTCGTTTCTGGGCCATATCGTCCGATAGTCTACTTGAGTGATAAATTCGATCGATATCGATCGCGTCCGAGCGCAACCATACCAGAGAGACGCGACTGCGGTGGCCGGGAGCGCGGCTCGAGCAGATGCGAGAGCCGCGCGACTCGGGGGAGGGCAGGCGATTCACCGACAGTCGCCGCGAGCGAACGAAGTGAGCGGAATGGAAGAAGGAGTGCTTTTAATCGAGTTTTTGCCGAGGGGGCGGCTTTGCCGCGCCCGTAGTTCGAAAGGCGCGTAGCGCCTTTCGTCATCAAGCGAGACCTTTGGTCTTGCGGACCTCGCGAATCTCCGATTCGCTCAGTCACGAGAGAGCTTCGCTCTCTCGAACGACAGCGCAAAACTTCGTTCTTAGTCCATCGCAATATACGTCTGCGTATCCTCAACGCCCTCGATAGCCTGAATGCGGGTCGCCGCGATTTCCTTGACTGCGGCCGGCGACTCGACCTGCGCTTTCGCGATGAGGTCGACGTCGCCGGCGACGATGTGGGCCGATCGAACGCCGTCGATCGATTCGATGCTGTCTCTGAGTCGATCCGCCTCGCCCGTGTTCGCTTTGATCATGACGAATGCTGTAACCATCAGTTGACACCTCCCGAATCCGAATCCGTCTCCGTCCCGCGCTGGAGCTTCGTCGCCGCCGAACTCGAGCCGCCGTCGGCGTTGGCGGCCGCCCGGTTCGGCGTCTCGCCGACCAGAAGCTGGCGGACCTCGCTCAGGACGTCGAAGTCCGCGAGGACGACGAGTCGGTCGCCGTCGTCGAGCGAGAGGTCCTCGTCGGGGATCCCGAGCGCCTGATCGCGCTTGCCGAAGGCGAGGACGGTCGCGTCCGCGGGCAGTTGCAGTTCGCTGATCGTGTAGCCGTTGACGGGGGCCGCGTCGGTGATCGTGAGTTCGACGACCTGCAGGTGCGGTGCGATGTCGGCGATGGCGCGGATCGTCCCGCCGAGCAGGGCGTTTTTCGCGCCGATCGCGCCCAGCCGCTCGGGGTAGATGATCTCGTCGACCTGGTCGGCGTACTTCCGGTAGATCCCCTCGCGGTAGGCCTCGTCGATCCGCATGACCGTCCGACAGCCGTAGTGGTTGGCAATCATGCAGGCGGTGAAGTTGACGTTGAGATCGCTGGTCAGCGCACCGACGGCGTCGGCCGCCGCGATACCGGCCTCCTCGAGGATATCCTCGCGAGAGCCGTCGCCCTCGACGGTGGGAAACCCTTGATCGCGGGCGCGTTTGAGCGTCGGCTCGTCGCGTTCGACCACCGTTACCTCGTGGTCCTCGTCGCGCAGGACACGCGCCGTCCGCAGCCCAACCCGTCCGGCCCCGATAATGACGAACCGCATGGACAGGGGTACGCTCGCCCCGGTGAATAAGTTTGCCCCCGACTAGCATGGTATTCGTTCGGTCGAGAGTCGACCGACGCTCGAGTTCGGCGTGACGCTCGAGTTCGGAGACTCGAGTGAATTTCCACGATGGTCGCGTCCGGCGGCTAACGGGTCCGCGAGAACACGCGAGACAACGGAGATTGCGGAGAATGCGCACCAGATCCGGTACCGTTAGCCCATCGCGATGTACGTCTTCGTCTCGGTGACGCCGTCGAGTCCCTGCATGCTCGAGGAAACGGTCTGGAGCACCTCGTAGACCTCGGACGCGTCGACCTCCGCGATGATGTCGTAGTTGCCCGCGACGATGTGGGCGCCGGCGACCGACTCCAGATCGGCAATCTCCGCGAGCAGGCCCTCGGACTTCCCGGCGGCGGTCTTCACCATGATGAACGCGTGGACCATCGCCAGTGTGGTACACTCTGGCACGACTAAAGCCTTTGCCCGAAGCCGCCGTCTCCGACGGGAATTGTCGCGGTGGAACGGTGGAGGGACGAATCGATGGACGAGGTCAGCGCGACTCGTCGACCGCTTGGGCCAGCGCGTCCGTCACCGCCTCGAGCACCGCCTCGGGCGACTGCGTCGCGTCGACGCAGACGAACCGATCGGGGTCGCGCTCGAGCAGCCGCTCGTAGTTGTCCCGAACCGACGCGAGGTACTCGGCATGTTCGAACTTGTTCGTCGTCCCCGCGCGAGCGGCGGCGGTTTCGGGGTCGATATCGAGATAGATCGTCAGATCGGGATCGATCGAGAACGGCCGATGGACGTCGACGACGTACTCGAGTGGGTCCTCGAGGTCGTAGCCCTCGGCCGCTTCGAGTGTCGCGCCCTGATAGGCGAAGCGCGAGTCAGAGTAGCGATCGGAGACCACGAGGTCGCCGCACTCGAGGGCGGGTTCGATCACCCGCGAGAGGTGATCGGCGTGATCGGCGGTGTAGAGGAAGAGTTCCGCCAGCGGGTCGGCGTCGTCGTCCTCGATCGAGCGGTAGACGGCCTCGCCGTACCAGGAATCGTCCGTGGGTTCGCGCGTGAACGTGGCCTGGGGATACCGCTCGCGCAGGGCCTCCCAGACCGTCGTCTTGCCGCTGCCGTCCAGTCCCTCGAGCGTGACGAGCATGGTCGCCCCTCGTCGTGACGGCTACTACAATCTGTCGAGAGCCGCGAACGGGCCACGCGGTGTCGCCGCCCATCTATTTATCGCTGCGAAGTCACGTTTCGGCCATGAAGATCCTCGTCGCCGGCGGCACCGGCTTCATCGGCACGAACCTGTGTGCGGAACTGGTCGAGCGCGGCCACGAGGTGACGGCGCTCTCCCGGTCACCGGTTGACGACGACGGGCTCCCCGACGGCGTCGAATCGGCGCTGGGCGACGTCGGCGCCTACGACTCGATCGTCGACACCGTCGCGAGCCACGACGCCGTCGTCAACCTCGTCTCGCTCTCGCCGCTGTTCGACCCGCCCCGCGGGACGAGCCACCGGGAAGTCCACCTCCGGGGCACGGAGAACCTCGTTCGCGCCGCCGAAGCCGGCGGCGTCGACCGATTCCTACAGATGAGCGGGCTCGGGGCCGATCCGAACGGCGCGACCGCGTTCATTCGCGCCAAGGGCGAGGCGGAGGCGGTGGTCCGCGACTCCGCGCTCGAGTGGACGATCGTTCGGCCGTCGGTCGTTTTCGGCGACGGCGACGAGTTCGTCGGTTTCACGAAGACGCTGACGACACCGTACCTGACGGCGTTGCCGGGCGGCGGAAAGACGCGGTTTCAACCCATCTGGGTCGGCGATCTCGTCCCCATGCTGGCCGACGCGCTCGAAGACGACGCCCATATCGGCGAGACCTACGAGCTCGCCGGCCCGCAGATCGTCACGCTCGCGGACGTGACGGAGCTCGCTTACGGCGCCGAAGGAAAAGACGTCAGAATCGGAACGATCCCGATGGGAGTGGCCAAGCTCGGGCTCTGGGCGATCGGTCCGCTGCCGTTCGTTCCGTTCGGCCTCGATCAGGCTCGATCGCTCGAGTTCGACAACACCGTCGACGATAACGACGTGACCGTCTTTGGCCGGGTTCCGGCATCGATGACGACACTCGGCGCGTATCTCGGCCACAACGGGACGGACCGTCAGGAACGATCGGCGAAAACGATCTGACTTCCAGATCGGAGTCGTCGTCGCCCATAGCAACTGATTACGTCGCGACCGGGGTCGAGAAAACACCTAACTTAAAAAACAGTACGGGACGCAGTACGCGGCGTTTTCGAGTTCGGAGAATCGGCGCAAATACCACTCCAGTCATCCGATATGGAGGAATAGTAAAGAAGACGTGAAATTCAGTTCAGCACAAGACTTATATCCTCCATTGCACTGGTACCAATTCAACGGAGCCCCCAAACAAACAATGAAGCTGGCGATGATCGGATTCGGACAGGCCGGTGGCAAAATCGTCGATCGATTCCTCGATTACGACGATCGGACGGGTAGCGGAATCGTCCGCGCGGCGATTGCCGTCAACTCCGCGAAGGCGGACCTCATCGGTCTCGATAATATACCACAGGAGAATCGCGTACTCATCGGCCAGGCCCGCGTCAAGGGCCACGGCGTGGGTGCTGACAACGAACTCGGCGCGGAAGTCGCCGAGGAGGACATCGACGAGGTACAGAACGCCATCGACTCGATCCCGACCCACGAGGTCGACGCCTTTCTGATCGTCGCCGGCATGGGCGGCGGCACCGGTTCCGGTGGCGCGCCCGTCCTCGCCAAACACCTCAAACGGATCTACACGATCCCGGTCTACGGCCTCGGCGTCCTGCCGGGGACGGACGAAGGCGGGATCTACACGCTCAACGCGGCCAGATCGTTTCAGACGTTCGTCCGCGAGGTCGACAACCTGCTCGTCTTCGACAACGACTCGTGGCGACAGACTGGCGAGTCCATGGAAGGCGGCTACGACCAGATCAACGAGGAAATCGTCCGCCGCTTCGGCATCCTCTTCGGCGCCGGCGAGGTCGGAGAGGGGCAGGAAGTCGCCGAGAGCGTCGTCGACTCCTCCGAGATCATCAACACGCTCTCCGGCGGTGGTGTCTCCACCGTCGGCTTCGCCTCGGAGGACGTCGAGGTGAACTCGAGCGGCGGCCTGCTCTCCCGGTTCACCGGCGACGACGGCGGCGACGACAATCTCGACGCCGCGAACACGACGAACCGAATCACGAGCCTCGTCCGCAAGGCCGCACTCGGCCGACTCACGCTCCCGTGTGAGATCGAAGGCACCGAGCGCGCCCTGCTCGTGCTCTCCGGACCCTCGGAGTATCTGAACCGGAAAGGCATCGAGCGCGGGCGGAAGTGGCTCGAGGAGGAAACGGGAAGCATGGAAGTTCGCGGCGGCGACTTCCCGCGCGGGGAGCCCGAAGTGGCTGCGGCGATCTTGCTTTCCGGCGTGACGAACGTCCCGCGGATCAAACGGCTGCAACAGGTCGCGATCGAGGCCCAGGACAACATCGACGACATCCAGCAGGACAGCAGCGAGAACCTCGAGGAACTCGTCGAGGACGACGAGGACGAACTCGAGCCGCTGTTCTAGGCCGTCGTTCGTTCAAAACTCGCGAGCGACCGGATTCGTGTCGGGGGGCACGAGGCCGGGAGCACACTCGCGCTCGCAGTGCGGACTGTTCGCGGTGTGTGTTTTTCGACGTGTATTCCGCGACGGCAAACGGGTACACTCCGACGTGTTTTTGAGCGTGCCCGAACTACCGCAACCAGATTCAGATGCGCGTTCTGGTCCCGTTCGCCGCCGAGATGCCGAAGACTCGCCTCGAGTCCGTGCTCACGCCGGCCGAGCGCGGGGCGCTTTCCCGCGCCATGCTCGCAGACGTCCTCTGTGCGATCGTCGGCGCGGGACACGAACCGAGGATCGTCTCGACTGCGCCACTCGATCTCGAGGAGTTCGATCTCCCGGGCGAGGTCGCCGCGTCGGTATCGGGTACGGTCGACGATCGATCGCTGACGGACGCGGTCAACGCGCGACTCCCGGGAAGTGAGCGCTGCGACCGTGCGGACGACGGTCCCGACGCCGTCGCCGTCGTCATGGCCGACCTCGCGCTGGCGACCCCCGACGCGCTCGAGACGCTCCTCTCCACCGAGGCCGATATCGCGATCGCGCCGGGACGCGGCGGCGGGACGAACGCGCTCGTCGTTCGACATCCCGAATTCCTTGTGGATTACCACGGAACCTCCTATCTCGACCATCGCGAGATCGCTCGCGACGTCGGTGCCAGCCTCGAAACGGTCGACTCGTTCCGACTCGCGACCGACATCGACGAACCGACGGATCTCGTCGAGGTACTCGTCCACGGGCTCGAGACGAATCGCGCACCCGCCCGTCTCCGGGCGTTCGGGTTCGAACTCGACGATCGTGACGGACGCGTCGACATCGTTCGCGACGAGAACGTCACAACGAAGTAACGCGGTGGTTGCCCGCCAGCCCGCCGTACAGGAAGGCAGTCCTTATGTGCCAAGGGACGACATCCAGAGGTAATGTTTCCCGGGGCGAGCGAGTACGGCGTCGATATCGCGGTCGACGACGGGGCCGTCAAGGAGCTCCTGCAGGTCAGCCCGAACGATGTCGAGGCACCGCCGGCGCTGACGTTTTCGCGAAACGTGTTCATCCCGCTCACCACGGCCTGTCGCTACACCTGTACGTACTGCACCTACTTCGATCCGCCGGGGCAGGCCTCCCTGCTCTCGCTCGAGGAGATCCGTGATATCTGCCGGCGCGGGGCCGACGCGGGCTGTACGGAAGCGCTGTTCACGTTCGGCGACGATCCCGACGACCGCTACACGGAGATACACGACCAGCTCGAGGAGTGGGGCCACGACTCCATTCACACCTATCTGCGCGAGGCCTGCGAGGTGGCGCTCGAGGAAGGGCTGCTCCCCCACGCGAACCCGGGCGACCAGACCCGCGAGCAGCTGGCGACCGTTGCAGACGTCAACGCCAGCATGGGCGTGATGCTCGAGACGACCGCGGAAGTCGGGGCCCACGCCGGTCCGCGGCGCAAGGTTCCCGGCCAGCGACTGCGGACCCTGAAAAACGCCGGCGAACTGGACGTGGCCTTCACGACCGGGATTCTGGTGGGAATCGGCGAAGACTGGCGGGATCGCGCGGAGAGCCTGCTCGCGATCCGCGAACTGCACGACCGGTACGACCACATCCAGGAGGTGATCGTCCAGCCGGTGGTGGAAAACGAACGCTGGTCGGGGGGCTCGCCCGACCTCGCGACCATGCGGCAGGTCACGGCGATGGCCCGCGTCGCCCTGCCCGAGGAAATCTCGGTCCAGGTGCCGCCGAATCTCGCCCCCGCGAAAGACCTGATCGACTGCGGCGTCGACGACCTCGGCGGCGTCTCGCCAGTTACTGACGACCACATCAACCCCGAATACAAGTGGCCCGCGCTGCGCGAACTCGAGGAGATCGCGGCCCACGCGGGCGTTCCACTGGGAGAGCGGCTGCCGGTCTACGAGCGGTTCCTGCCGTCCGACCTCCGGACCGACGGCTTCGACGGCCGGCTGGCCGACGGCGCGGACGACGACCGGAAGTGGATCTCGCCGACGATCCGGGACGCGCTCGAGGCCGAGGACTCGGCTGGCGAGCGCTATCGGTCGGTGCTTCGAGACGGGACGGCTCCCGCGGCGGACTAGACGCGGCGTCGGCACACGGTGTGGCCTCGATGTGGTCTGATACCAATTCAGTAGCAGAGATCTCGGTCTCGTTCAGACTGGGCAGCCGGCGTGCGGTGGCGCGCGCTGTCGGCCGTCCGAACGACAGTGAGGGCGGGCGTCGATGCCGTGCAAGGGATGAACGAGTGACCGAAGGGAACGAGTGAATCGGCTGGGGAGGGCGTGGCGATTCCCTGCCGCCACGATAGCAGGACGCTTTGTATCAAATAATATTCAGCAGTGACGATGGCGTTGCGATCAGTATGTAATCCGTTTCAGTGGTGACTATAGCCCACGGGATCGGCCTCAAACCGACTGCCGAAACCGCTCGGCTGCCGTCGTCGACGAGACGGTATCTTCGTGAAGTTCTCCCCAGTTGGACCGACGACCGCCTCGCAGGAGAGTTCGAACGCACCGTCTATGTACAGGAGAAGCCGCCGTCGACGACCAGCGCCTGGCCGGTGATCCAGTCGGCCTCGTCGCTCGCCAAGAACAACATCGCGTTCGCGATATCTTCGGGCTCCCCGAGACGCTTCAGCGGATAGTGGCGGGACATCTCCGTTTTGGTCGCCTCCCACTCCTCCTCGGTCCGGTTCTTCCGGGGCATCGCGGTGTCCGTCACGCCCGGACAGACCGCGTTCGCCCGAACGCCGGCCGGCCCGACCTCCGCCGCGACCGTCCGCGTGAAGTTGACGACTGCACCCTTCGACAGCGAGTAGGCTCCCAACTGCGGCGCGCCGATGACGCCGGCCAGCGACGCCGTGTTGACGATGGCTCCCGACCCCTGCCCCCTGAAGTGTGGAATCGCGGCGTGACAGCCGTTCCAGACGCCCTTGACGTTGACGTCGATCACTCGATCACGCTCGCCCTCGTCGATCTCCTCGACCGTCGCGCGCTCGTGGCTCACGCCCGCGTTGTTCACCATGATATCGAGGCCGAACTCCGAGACCGCCTCGTCGACGGCCGCGTGGACCGCATCGGCGTCTCGAACGTCTAACTCGAGTGCGGTCCCCGATTGACCCGCGCTCTCGACCCGGTCGATCGTCTCCTCGGCCCCCTCGAGGTCGATATCGGCCGCGACGATCGTCGCGCCCTCCTCGGCGAACAACTGCGCTGCTTCCCGGCCGAGGCCGGAACCTGCACCCGTGATAAATGCTGTCTTGCCTTTGAGTCGCATGCCCATACATTGTCGAGCGGTGGCATAAATCATGATATATGATCCGGTGACCCGCGTTCGGCCGTCCAGGGTCGGGAACGGTCGCCGCTCGGTGAACGCGTTCGCACAGCGTTATATCCGTCCGGCGACGGCGATCACGTATGCACGTCGATCTCACCCAGCCGATCGAGACGGGGATGCAGACCTATCCCGGTGACCCCGAGGTCGCCGTCCGCCCCCATTCGACCCACGCGGCAGACGGCGCTCGCGTCTCGGCCCTCGAGTGCGGCAGCCACACCGGGACCCACGTCGACGCGCCCGCCCACACCGAACCCGACGGAAAGACGCTCGACGGCTACCCCTCGAGCGGTTCGTCTTCGACGCCGTCCGGGTCGATTGTCGCGACCTCGAGGCTCGCGAGCCGATTCCCGCATCGCGAGTGCCCGACAGCGACGCCGATCTCGTCGCGTACTGGACCGGCTGGGACGCACACTGGGGGACCGACCGCTACCTTGAGCACCCCTATCTCTCACCGGCGGCGGCCGAGATCTGCGTCGAACGGGGGTTCGATGTCGCCGTGGACGCGCTCAATCCGGATCCGACGCCGACGGAAAATGCGAGTACGGACGAGCCTGAGGGAGTCCAAGCCCACCACGCGCTGCTGGGCGACGAGTTGCTGATCCTCGAGAATCTGATCGGACTCGAAGCGGTCGGGGAGCGGTTCGAGCTCCGGGCGTATCCGCTAGCGCTCGAGGGGGATGGTGCACCGGTTCGGGCCGTCGGCGTCACGGACATGAATGAAGAGCGCGACCGTGTGTGATTCCGGGCTTGAGTAGATCAGGAATGAGTCACGAGTAACTGTGAACAGGAAGGATGTCCTGCTATCGTGGCACCAGGGAATCGCCACGCCCTCCCCAGCCGATTGCTGCTCACGGGCGCGCAGCGCCCGTCTGCTCACGGCGGCTCCGCCGCCGTTCGCATGGTATGCGAGACCTCCGGTCTCGCACTATTCGCATGGTTCGCGGGACCTCTGGTCCCGCGCTAACGCTCGATCACTCCGCTCTCTCGTTCATCCACTGGAAGACGCAAAGCGTCTTCCAAGCTGTCACTCGTTCCACTCGCGACAACCTCGCGCAGTGTCATCGGCCGCCCTCGCTTGGCTCACGGTTCCCTCCGGTCACCGTTCGCTTTCCGAGGTGCTCACTGTGTTCGCACCTCGCGACGCTCGGACGGCCGACAGCGCGCGCCACCACATAGCGGTTGATCAGTCTCGAGCGATACGCCGCTTGTCTGCACCGATCCCTGCCGTGCTAAATTCGCACTTCGGTACAGAAGCAACGGCTTTAGAGCGTCAGAGAGCTGTTCGAGACCAATCGACGCGGCTCTCCGATCAGTCGTCTGCGGGGACGGTATCGCGTTCGTCCCGTTCTTCGCGAGTCAGCAGCGCCGTCCCGTCGGCTTTCGGCCCGAGCCGGGGGCCGAAGGGCGGGTCGTCGGGGTCGATGACGCGGCGTTGCTCGTAGTCGGTCGAGCGCTCGACCGGGACTCGACCGATCGAAGCGATCATCTCGACGTAGTCCGAAAAGGAGCGGAACTCGCCGTGCTCGCCGCCGGCACGGGTCGTAATCTCCTCGGAGAGGATCGTTCCCATGTAGTCGTCGGCCCCACAGTTGAGCAGTTTCAGCCCCTGTTCGTCGCCGTACTTGACCCACGAGGACTGGATGTGGTCAATGTTATCGAGGAACAGCCTCGAGACGGCGATCATCAGTTCGTCCTCGTCGATGCTCGCGCCGCCCGAGACGACATCGTGTTCGAACAGCGGCGTGTTCTGATGGATAAAGGAGAGCGGGACGAACTCGGTGATGTTTCCGGTCCGATCCTGCAGCTCCCGGATCCGCTTCAGGTGCATCGCGCGGTGGGCCTCGTTCTCGACGTGGCCGTACATGATCGTCGCCGTCATCCCGAGGCCGACGTTCGCGGCCGCCTCCATGGCCTCGAGCCAGTCGTCCGTACCGATTTTGCCGGGGCAGATTACGTCGCGGACCTCCTCGACGAGGATTTCCGCTGCGGTTCCGGGAACGGTATCTAGCCCCGCCTCCTTCAGCCGTCGGTAGACCTCCTCGTAGGACCAGTCGGTACCGCGGCGGGCGTGGTAGGCCTCCTCGGGCGTCATCGAGTGAACGTGCACCCCGTCGACGCTCATCGCCGACAGCTGGTCCGCGTAGGTGCCGGGACTGGTGTCGTACAGTTCGGGGGCTTGTAGTTGACTTCCTTCGGGTTCGGGTGATCGTCGAGGATCTCCCGGTGTTCCTCGTCGAGCGCGAACGCGGGGTGAAGCCCGGAGACCGACGTAACCTCGTAAATACCGCGATCGACGGCGTCGGCGACGATCTCGCGTGACTCCGCGGGCGTCTTCGTGAACCCGGCGGTCTCGATCTCCGTCTCGCGCTCGAAGGTGTGGGCGGCGTCCTTGAAGTTACAGAAGAGACAGCCCACGTTACAGGCCGTCGTGACGTTGTTGTTCAGGTTCGCGATGAAGGTGACCTCCTCGCCGACCTGCTCGGCGCGGCGTCGGTCGGCCGCCTCGAGCACGCGCTCCTTGCGTTTTCGATCGATCCCCTCGCTCTCGGTTCCCGTCGTGAGTAACTCGATCGCGTCGTCGACCGTGAGCCGGTCGCCGTCGCGTGCCTTTGTCAGTGCGTTCTCGAACGACTGGTCGGTCTCGGGAACGTGATCGAACGTCAAGTCGGCCTCGGTCACCGGTCGCTCCATCGAGGAAACGATACTCGTACAGCGAGAAAAGCATGGTGAATGCGGAATCGCGGGGACGACGATACAGCCGTCGCTCGAGGCGCACCGTCAGGTCGGCCATGGAGCGGACCCGACGAACTGTCCGGGATCGGTCTCGAGGCGAGACGACGGTCACGCCGATTCCGCGGTCGGCCACTGTCGGACGTCCGATTCGACGAGCGCGAGCAGCAGTCGGCGGCGCTCGCGCAGGTCCGCCACGGACGCGTCGAACGCCCCGTCGGAAACGGTCGGCACGTCCGCATCGCGCAGCGGCTCGAGCGACGGGGCCGGCGGAGACCGATCGGCGGGGTCGATGAACGCGTCGTCGAGCGTTCCGAGATAGCTATCGACGCTCGCCCGCGCGTTTCTGACGATCGTGTCGCTGGGACGGTCCCGCTCGGGAACCCCGAACCGCAACAGCGTGAGCGTCTCGTCGAGGAGAGCGACGCTCGTCACCGGCGCTCGTTCGGTCTGCCCGCTGTGGAAGTAGTGGAGAATCGGGTACGCCTTGTGGTTCGCCGTGAGCGTGTTCAGCTGCGACGTGAGTTCGTTCAGGGACAGCGCCAGTCCGTCGAACTCCTCGCCGTTCCAACTGGTTCGGAGGATCCCGTCGCTTTGGTCCCCGAGACCGCTCACGCTGCTCGCGAACGACCGCTTTTGCGTGACGGCGTCGAGAACGGAGAGGACGTAGGTGACGCTCAGGGTGACGAAGAGCATCCCGCTGGCCGTCGCGAGCGTCGTCGCGATCTGCCACGGTCCCTCGCGCGGAACGAGGTCGCCGATTCCCAGGGTGAATATCGTGTAGCCGGTGTAGTAAATCCGGTCCGACCAGGAGATCGGACTCCCGTCGACCGTATCGATGAGGGGGTATTCGGCGCTCGCGAAGACGAGCGTCCAACCGGCCCAGAGGAGGACGAGCCAAGTGACGAGACCGACGACGAGGATCGACGGCCCCGAGAGGGTGAGCAAGCGAGAGCCCCGATCGCCGACCCGCCGGAACCCGCTCCACGTCGCCGCCATCAGCCACGAGGTGAGCGGCCCGGCACCCCCCTCGACCCAGAGCGTCGTCCACAGGAGATCCGCGACGACGGCGGCGAGCAGGAGTATCCCGAGACCGAACAGGATCGGATTCATCTCGTCGCCACCTCGAGACCGAACGAGTCGCCGATTCGTCGCGATCGTCGGCCCGCGGATGAGCGGCGGTCGGACGCAGCGTCCCGGGCCGAAATCGGTATCTGCACGCAATCGCGTTCGGTCTCGAGTCGGAAAATACACCGACCGGACGCTCCCTGCCGTCGAACCGCCGCTTCGGTCACGGTCCGCCCGTCCGTCGAACGCAGGTCCCGGAATTATCGGCGTGGACCGCGAACGCTCACGCATGAGTTCACGGACGCCGGAGGAATGCGTCGATCTCGCCCACGACGAGGAAGCCGCCGAGGAAAAGCGGGTGGGCGCAATTCGGGAACTGAGAACCGCGAACGAGTGCGACGAACTCGAGGCGCTCGTCCGAACGGAGCGCATCGGCGAGCGGTATCGTCGCCAGGCCCTCGAGGAGTTAGCGACGCCCCAGTGCGACTCGACCCTCCGGGAACTCGTCCACGACGACCCGCTCGAGGGGCCGTTGCATCAGGAGGCCGAAGAACTGCTCGCGACCGTCGAAGACGGTTGAGAGTGTGCGAAAACCGAGGTCTGAACGAGAGAGAGCGTCACCGCTCACGGGCCATCGACCAGATACTGAAACCTTCTTACGGTCCGGACACGGCAACTGGAGTATGATCGACGGCGGCGAACACGTCCTGAGGTGTCTCGCGTGACGAGCGTCAAAGAGTTCCGCATCGAGGAAGACGCGACCGACGAGGAGCTCGGTCGCGGGTCGTTCGTCTTCACCGACGACTACTCCGTGTTCGACTGGGGGAAGATGCCCGACCAGATTCCCCGGAAGGGCGCGAGTCTCTGTACGATGGGCGCGTTCAACTTCGAACTGCTCGAGGCCGAAGGCGTTCCCACTCACTACCGCGGCGTGGTCGAGAACGGTGATGTCGTCGGGCTCGAGGACGCGACCCACCCGCCCTGGGAGATGGCCATCGACCTCACGCAGGTGCCCGACCTCCCCAACGACGGTCGGGAGTACGACTACGAGCGCTACCACGACGCGGCCGGCGAGAACTACCTGATCCCCCTCGAGATCGTCTTCCGCAACCGGGTCCCCGTCGGCTCGAGCTTGCGCAGTCGGACCGAGCCCGCCGATCACGGCCTCGCGCTCGATAGCTGGCCCGACGAGGCCGTCGACCTCGACGAGCCGATCGTCGAGTTCACCACGAAGTACGAGGAGGGGGACCGCCACCTCGAGCGCGAGGAAGCCGATTCGATCGCCGGGACGGCGTCGATCGAGGACCTCGAGTCGCTCGCCCGCGAGGTCAACCGGATCGTCACCGAGCAGGCCGACTCCGCCGGACTGGTCCACGAGGACGGCAAGATCGAGTGTCTGTACTATGGGGCGGCGACCGCCGCCGATGGTGAGCGGGCCAGCGGGCCCGCGAACGGCGAGATCCGCGTCGCCGACGTCGTCGGCACCTTCGACGAGAACCGCTTTAGCTACGAGGGTACCCAGCTCTCGAAGGAAGTGCTCCGCCAGTACCACAAGCGAACCCAGCCCGAGTGGGTGCAAGCCGTCGACGCCGCCAAGGCGCAAGCGAAGCAAGAAGACGTCGCTGACTGGAAGTCCCTCTGTGACGAAGCCCCCGAGCCGCTCGATTCGGACGTCCTCGAGACCGCCAGCGACCTGTACTGTGCCGGTGCCAACGCTTACACCGGTCAGGAGTTCTTCGACGCGCCGCCGCTCTCGAGCGCGATCGGTGCAGTGCGCCGACTCTGAGTGATGCGGACCCCGTTCCGAGATTCGAACCGCGAATCCAGCCCCGTCGAACCGCGAACGGTGGTATCGATCCACAAACCGGTCGGACAGAGTAACCCTCATATTGGGGGCCAAGCTAGGACCGGATGACAGCAAATGACCCCCGCTATCGCCGGCGGAATCACAGCGAGTATCGTCCTATTCACTCTCACAACCGGGATCACGGCCGTCGCAGGCCTCATGCTGGCACTGTTCGTGTTCGCGCTGGTCGGGTTCGCCGTCGCACCGCTTTACTCCTCGAAGTGGATCGGGGACCAAGACGCGGCCTCGACTGCCGCGCGCAGTGACGAACCGAGCGACGACTGAGTCTCGAGCGGCTCGTTTTTCATCCCTCGACGGCGACCCAGTAGTCAGGTTCTTCTCCCGTCGTACCGCTGATCAACCATGGAGACGGTAGTTACCGTGTATGGGCCCGTCCGGAGCGCGACCGGCGACAAGACGGTAACCCTCGAGTGGTCGGGCGACACTGTCGCCGACGCCATCGCGGCCCTCGTCGAGTCGTACCCGCGAGCGGAGCCACACCTCTACGACCGCGAGGAGATTCGGGCGAGCGTCAGGGTCTCGATCGACGGCGAGCGCGCGGAGTTCGAGGATCGGGTTCCGGAGGGAGCATCGCTGTCGTTGGTTCCCGCCGTACAGGGTGGATCTGCGGAGCGGGGAGACACGAACCGAGAGTCCGAACGAGCCGAGAGTCCGAACGAGCCGAGAGTCCGAACGAGCCGAGAGTCCGAACAAGCCATATTTCAGCCGGAAATAGACGTCAGGATATGTCCGCCGAGCTGAGCCGAACACACCACCTCGAGTGCGAGGGCTTCGCCGCGGAGTTCCGAGCCCTCCTCGAGCTGGTCCTTCCCGACACGACGGCTGCGGTCGTCCGAGTTCGAGAGGAGGAGATGGGGATGGACCCGGACGGCGACGACTGTCGGCGAGTGTGGGATGGCGTTCGGGATCGACTGGAACGACTCCCGGAGAAGGATCGAAACGAGACTACCGCGTGGCGCGTTCCAACGACGACCGAAGCCGGACGAGCGGTCCTGTTCGAGTTGGCGTCGCTTACGGACGGCATCGTCGGCGCACACTTCGTGTTTCAACTCGAGTGCCACGCCGGCGGAACGCCCGTACTCGAGGCGATCCCCCATCACTCGGATGCAGGAGTCGATGCGACGCTGCTCGGAGCGGAGATCCAGCCCGGTGAAATCGTCGGGCTGAACGGGCACGACGCGTGTCTGGTTCCCACAGAGACCTACTTCGAGTGGGCCGCCGAGGATCGGCGGTGGAGAATACAGGGCGGGTCGCTCTGCATCGAGACGCTCGACGGCCGGAAAGCGACGTGCTACGGGCTGACGAATCTCGAGCGGGCGACGCTCGAGGAGGACGGGACGGTGCTCGCGCTCGCCTGGGAGCCGGGAGACCTACCGGACGATGCCGTGGGGAAGCTGCTCTCGTGGATCGGGGAGAAACTGTACAATCCGCCACCGGCACTGCCTTGCGAGACGGTCGCTCGAGCAACGGCGGTCAAAGCGCATCTGCAGGAGTTGCTCGCGGCCTACGATGGACGCGAAATATAGACGAACGATGATCATATCGGGCTGCCCAACAGGCATACGGTGTAGTGGACGATACGGTCAGAGTTCGCTGCTATCGTGGCGACACGGAATCGCCACGCCCTCCCCAGCCGATTCGCTCGCTGCTCACGGCTCCCGCTGGTCGCCGTTCGCTTTCCGAGGCGCTCGCTCCGTTCGCGCCTCGCACCGCTCGCTCATCCCTCGCACAATTTCGTTGCGCGGCTCGCCGTCGGCTCACCGCGCCACAGCGCGCGCCACCGCAAAAGAAGGAATTCGGTGAGCCTATAGATCGTACTGCTCGCGCACCAGGTGGTCGATGCCGCGGTCCTCGAGGACGGCCATCGGCGCGAGCATGTCGAGTTGGACGACGCCGGGAAGGCGGCCGATCTGGACGCCGCCGGTGAACGTACACCGCGAGCGGACCTCGCCCTCGCTCATGTCCAGCAGTTTCGTCGCGCGGTCGAAGGCGTTCTGCGTGGCGTCGTTGACCGTCGCACCGGAGCCGACGACCTGAATCGGGCCCATATCGTCCTCGACGTCGACGCCGTGTTCCGCGCCGAGTTCGCGGCCCGCCTCGCGCTCTTCGTCGCTGTAGGGTTTGCTGATAAACGGCAGTTCGTCCTCGTTGGGAAGGAGGACCGGCCCGTCGAGTTCGAGGCCCTCGATGACCTCGACGTCCATCGTGACGGTCCCGCTCACGTCTGTCGTGTGCAAGGAGAGTTCGCCGTCGCCCTGGTTCGCGTGCAGATCGCCGACGTAGACGCCGGCTCCGTCGATTTTGACCGGGCAGATCAGCGTCGCACCCGGTCGGACCTGCGGGATGTCCATGTGACCGTCGGTTCGATCCTCGAGATCGCCCTCGCTCTCGACGCCGTAATCGTGCTCGGCACCGATGAGGTACTGGCCGAAGTCGCCGGCGTTGTGCGAGTCGGGCATCGTGATCGGCGGGGTCGTTCCGATGTTTCCGATGAACGGACGTAGCCGTCCCAGGGTACCGGGCATCTCGTCGGGTTCGTACAGCAAGATGGGGTGTTGCCGGGAATTCTCGGGGATGTCCATCACCTCGCTGGCGTCGTTCGCGAGTTCGTGGGCAGCGTCCTCGTCGAGGGTGATTCCGACGGTGTGATCGTCGTCGAAGGCGACGGTGTAGCCGTACTCGAAGCCGAAGGAGGAGGCGTTCGCGCCGCACTCGGCGCACTTGATCGCGTCTTCCCCCGTACCCTCGACGATCGTCTCGGGCCACTCGGTGCCACACTCCGGACAGCGGTGATCGACGAACGGGTCGTCGCCGAACGCACCCTCCCGCTCGGCCATCGACCCCGTGCTCGTCGCCATGCTCGTCACCGACATGTCCCGGATGTGAAGCGCGACGGCGTCGCCGACGGACGCCCCCTCGACGCGGATCGGTCGAGTGACCTCGTGACCGCCGTGGAACTCGGGCGTGACCATCGGCCCCCAGCAACCCGGCGGCGTGTACGTCTCGATCGTCCCGCCGTCCGCGACGGTCCCCGCCCATTCCTGATCGGGACCGACGAGGCCGAGCGTGTACTGGTCGACGAACAATTCCTGGTCGACGTTTTGCTGTGCCATAACATACCAATGTATGCCGTTGCCGGCGATAAGCGTACTGCTCCCGGAACCGACTACAAGCGCCTGTACAGTCTCGAACGACCGATAGTACGGAACGAAAATAGTTGTGATGGCCCGACGACTCGAGCCCTCGTCACCGATCGCGAGGTGGCCGAACCGGGGCTTGTGGCGATCGATCTGGAGAACGCGTCGCGACGCCGAAAGCGAACCACGCGATCGGACGGGGTCCGCTCACGCGGAACCTGCACCGGCAAATTTGGCCGCCCGTGGCCGATACGGCCGAAATGGATTCGTTAAAGTGTGTCACGTCCCACCTGTCAACCGATGACTGACTCGACGGACGAGGACACACCCGAATGTCGACACTGCGGCGATTCCGTTGGATCGTCCGCCGAACAGCGCGTGATAACGACGGTCGAAGACGGGACGACCGTCTACAAACACTTCTGCAGCGACGACTGCCGGGATATCTGGGAGGCGTCGTCCGGCGCCTGATCCTCGGACGCCGATTCCGAGTCCCGTCACCGTCACACGTCCCCTCGAGCGTCGTGTCGCGAACAGGGCTTTACCGCTGGGACGTGATCAGCTATCCGCCTCGTGTGCGACTATCGATGAGCCCCGAGACGATCAGCCAGCGCTCGTCGTCGCAGTCGCGGAGAACGAGAGAGAAATTCGGGACACCGGCGGACGACCGGCGGTATCCCCGCTCAGCTACTGATCCTTCGCGACCACGCTACCGATCCCGTCGACCGGCCTGTCGGGTGTGAACTCCTTGATCTCCTCGGGGAGACCGAGCTGGTAGTCGGTGCCGTTCTCCCGGACCGACGTTCGGCCGCGGTGGACCGAGACGTCGCCGTTCAGGTGAAGCTGGACGGCCTCGAGCAGGGCGTCGGCCTCGAGGGGCTGGCCGCGGCGTTTCATCTCCTCGAGGTCGGCGTCGTCGGGGACGTCGAACGCGCGCTGGGTGATGATCGGCCCCTGATCGAGGTCGGTCGTCACGTAGTGACCGGTGACGCCCGCGACCCGGACGCCCTCCTCGACGGCCTGCCGGTAGGCTTCCGCGCCGGGGAACGCCGGCAGTAGCGAGGGGTGGACGTTGATGATTCGATCCTCGTAGCGGAAGACGACGTTCGGGCTGAGAATCCGCATGTATCGCGCGAGCACGATCAGGTCGACATCGTACTCCGCGAGGAGTTCGAGCAACTGGTCTTCGTTTTGCTGGCCGCCCTCGTCGCCGATGTCGTGGAACGGCACGTCGTAGTGCTCGGCCAGCGGCTGGAGGTCGTCGTGGTTGCCGATGACGACGCCGATGTCCGCGCCGAGTTCGTCGTTGGCCCACGCCTCGAACAGCGCCTCGAGGCAGTGGCTCTCCTTCGTGACGAGGACGGCGATCTGCTGGTTCTCGCGGTCGGCGGGGAATCGGACCTGCACGTCGAGTCCGAGGTCGTCGCCGAGGTCGCGGAGGTCGTCCCGAAGCGTGTCCTCCGTACAGACCATGTCAGCGGTGTCGACGGCGAGATACATCCGGAAGACGTCGTCGCGAACCGCCTGATCGAGGTCCTCGATGTTGATCCCGCGCTCGAACAGGAGGCTGGTCACCCGGGCAATGAGCCCGGTGTCGTCGTCTCCGATTACCGTGATTTCAGTCACGTCGGTCGTCACCGCTGCCACCTCCGCTCGAGCGAGTGTCGCGTCATCACGACGAAACTCAGTCCACGAGCGGCTAAAAGTCCTGCTTTCCGTGGAGGTCCGTGAGAATCGCCCGCGAGGCGTGCTTCGGACGGCACAATCGTCCCTGTAATGATGCGGAGAGTCCGTGACGCTGACGGGGTTCGATTGCGGACAGTGCGGTAGCGAGGTGTCGACAACGGGCCCCGAGCACCGTGTCGTCAGCGTGTCGACAATCGATTCCGACCGCTCGAGCGGTGAAACGGTCGTCAGACACGGATCAGCGGCCGGTCATCGAGCGGCCGGTCATCGCACCGGTTCACCCCGGACGACTCGCCACGGGAGGCACGGTTCTCGGTTACGACATCGCGTTCGTCAGACGTATGACGGACGGTCGCTATCAGTCCCTCGCCCGTCTCCTGAATTCGTTTATTTTGTCGTACAACGCGCTGTAACATGTCTGACAGGGTTTTATGCCGGTTACTGTGGAACGATTTTCCAGTCACTCTTAGTGACAGTCGCCAGCCGAAGGGTGAACACAATGACGGTAACACCACACGACCACGGCCGATCACGTATCGATCGCGACCGGGAGACGGCGTTCGTCTCACACGACTGGACGGGAACGGACTCGCTTACCAACACGATCGTCTCAACAGTCGCGGAGCTTTCGGAAATCGACCCGACGGAGGTCGAACGGCTCTACGACCGGATCAACCCGGAAAGTCTCGAGACGCTCTTCCAGCCGACGAACGGAACCGCGGGCCGCAACACCGGACAGGTATCGTTCCAGCTGGACGCGTACACGGTCACCGTTCACGCGACGGGAGACATCGTCGTCGCGCGAGTAACGTAGCGCGGCCGTCGGGCGACTCCCATCGGCCGCCGTGCGACTGCCGACCGGAAACCGGCGACGCCACCCGTTCGCCGTCAGCGGCTCATCGGTATCCACGAACGTGTATTGCGGTGCCAAGGCGAAAGCGTTTTTGAGCACGGTTACGGGGTATCAGATAATGACCGCCTACACCGCGACGGTGACGGTTCGACTCAAACGGGGCGTTCTCGATCCCGAGGCCGAGACCACGAAGCAAGCCCTCGAGCGGCTGGGCTTCGAACTCGAGGAGCTGCGGGCGGCCGACCGGTTCGAGGTCGACCTCGAGGCCGACTCGGCGGACGGCGCGCGCGAGCGAGCGGACGAGATGGCCGAACGGCTGCTTGCGAACCCGACGATCCACGATTACGACGTGGAGGTCGACGAGCGGTAGATGACCGTCACAATACTTCGGTTCGGCGGCTCGAACTGCGACCGCGACGCCGAACGCGCCCTCGCACACCTCGAGATCGACGCCGAGATCGTCTGGCACGAGGACGGTCTCCCTGCGGACACAACCGGGATCGTCCTTCCGGGCGGGTTCTCCTACGGCGACTACCTCCGTGCGGGGGCGATGGCGGCCCGCTCGCCGATTATGGCCGAGGTCCGCGAGGCCGCAGCCGAGGGTGTTCCCGTGCTCGGCGTCTGTAACGGCGCACAGATCGGCTGCGAGTCCGGCCTGACCGAGGGAGCGTTCACGACCAATGAGAGCGCTCGCTTCCAGTGCGAACACGTCTCCCTGCGCGTCGAACGCAACGACACGCCCTGGACCGCCGCCTACGACGAGGGCGAGGTCATCGAAGTTCCCATCGCCCACGGTGAGGGGCGCTACGAAATCGACGACGATCGGCTAGCCGAACTCGAGGACGAGGGACGAATCCTCTTTCGGTACTGCGACGAAAACGGTGAAACGGGCTCCGACGTGAACCCGAACGGGTCCAAACACAACGTCGCCGGCATCCTCGGCGAGCGCAAGTCCGTCGCAGTGTTGATGCCCCACCCCGAGCGCGCGACTCTTCCCGACATCGGTCCGACCGACGGACAGGGAGTCCTCCGGGGTTTTGAATCTCCATAACACGGTAGAGAACCACTGAGGAGCCTATTTTCGATATACACACCGTAGGTAGCGAACGACGACTCAGAATCTGAGTCGAGTCGAACAGTAATAGTGTCGGCGTTCGTTAGAGTCGACTGGAATACAGGGAATGGGACGGGATAGCCGACCGAGCGCCCGCATTATCGGCGCTACTGCCGATGCGGGAGCCACCGTCGAACGCGCCCTCGAGGAGCGCGGCGTCGCGACCGAAACAGTTCGGTCGACCGATGCGTGTCTGGCGCGCCTCGAGCGCGTCGACTGCGTCGTGATCGCCGGATCGGCCCGCGACGCTGACCCCGTCGAGTGCTGTCGGGCGGTCCGAGAGCGATCCGACGTTCCGATCGTCGTGTTTCCCGCCGACGGCAGCGAAGCGCTCGCGGGCGCGGTCGTCGCCGCGGGGGCCGACGGCTACGTTCCTCGCGATCAGGGCGTCGAAACGCTCGTGACGCGGCTGGAAGCGGTACTCGACGACCGGTTATCCGGGACGCGATCGACAATCGACGCGGTTGATACCACCATGCCGGAGCTGGCGGAGGACCCCTCGAGCCGCCTCGAACTACTCGTCGAGCAGTCGCCGCTTGCGATCATCGAGTGGAACCTCGCGTTCGAAGTCCGCAACTGGAACCCCGCGGCGACCGAACTGTTCGGCTACACCGCCGACGAGGCCAGGGGTAAATCGGCAATGGAGTTGCTCGTTCGAGACGACGAACGTCGAGAGGTACTCGAGTACTGGGACGCCCTCACCGGCGGCGACACCGACGGACTGCCGTCCCGACAGGTGAATCGCAACGTCGACAGGGACGGGACGCCGATAACCTGCGAGTGGGTCAACACGCCGCTCGTCGAGGACGGGGAAATCGTCGGCGTCCTCTCGTTCGGACAGGACGTCACCGCGGAGCGCAAGCGCGCGAACGCGCTCGAGGCGCTCCAGGAGACCACTCACGAGCTGCTGCGAGCGGAATCGACCGACGAAATCGCCGACATCGTGATGACGGCGACCGAGGACGTGATCGATCGGTCCCTGGCCGCGATCAGGTTCTACGACGAGGAGACGGAGACGCTCGAACTCGCCGGGACGACGGCGGCGCTCGACGAGTCCACCGACGACATCTCGACGATCGGTCCGGAGTACACCACCCTCTGGAACGCCTACACCGATGGCGAGCCGGCTGTCGTCGACACCGTCTCGACGGGCCGTATCCCGTACGACATCGAGGCCAGCGTCGGAAACGCGGTCATCCAGCCGCTCGGCGAGCACGGGCTATTGACGGTCGCGTCCTCGGGCGGCGACGAACTCGACGACGCCGAGAGACACCTCATCCGCGTCCTCGCCACGACCGCCGAAGCGGCGCTCGACCGGGCGGCTCGCGAGCGCGAACTCGAGCGGACGAAGACCGTCGTCGAGACGGTCGGTGACTGCGTCTACCAGCTCGATACCGAGGGGTATCTGGTCACCGTCAACGAGACGATGATGGGCGCGACCGGTTACGACCGCGACGAACTGATCGGCGAGCACGTCTCGAAAATCCTCACGGACGCCAGCATCGAGCGCGGCAGACGACACGCTCGGGCGCTCCTGTCCGACGATTCCCGACGCGTCGCGACCTACGAGGTCACGCTGACTGGTCCCGACGACGAGCGGATCCCGAGCGAGGTCAACATGGCGCTGTTGCGCTCCGACGGCGAGGTCGGGGGGACGGTCGGGATCGCACGCGATATCAGCGACCGCAAACGCATGGAACGGAAGCTCGTCGATCGCAAGTCGAAGATCGAAGGGCTCCACGACGTTGCTTCCCGGCTCGACAGCTGCGAGAGCCACGCGGAGATCTACGACCTGACTGTCGAAGCGGCCGAAGACGTCCTCGACTTCGACGCCTGCTGGGTCGCGCTGTCTCAAGGGGAATCACTCGTTCCAAAGGCAGTTTCGTCGACCCTCGAGATCGATCTCGACGCGCGGATACCGCTCGACGATACCGTCGCCGGGAGGACCTACCGCACACAGCGACCCGCACGGATCGATGAGATCGACGCGGCCGACTCGATTCCGAACGCGGATGACTGCCAGTCGGTCCTGTGCGTTCCAATCACCGAGCGGGGCGTATTTCTGGCCGCCTCGACGGAGCCGGACTCGTTCACGCCGGCCGACGAAGAACTGGCGGAGCTGTTGCTCTCGCACGTCACCGACTCGCTCGATCGGATCGCGTTCGAAGAGCGTCTCCGAACGGAGCGCGACCGGTTCGCGGCGCTGTTCGAGAACGTCCCCGACGCCGTCGTCAGCGTTACGCAACTCGAGGACGGCCCCGTGGTCGAGGAAGTCAACCCGGCGTTCGAGCGAATCTTCGGCTATGAGGAGGATGAACTCGTCGGTAGCCCGCTCGATCAGTACGTCGTTCCAACCGAGAGAACGGCCGACGCCGACACGCTCAATCGCCGCGGAAGTCGAGGCGAGATCGGCGACGCCGAGGTCAAACGGCGAACCGCGAACGGACTGCGCGACTTCAGGCTTCGCGTCGTTCCGATGGAGATGGACGGATCGTCGGATCGCGCCTTCGGGCTCTATACCGATATTACCGCCCAGAAGCAGCGCCAAAAGCGCCTCGAGATCCTCAATCGCGTTCTCCGCCACGACCTGCGCAACGGGATGAACATTATCAACGGCTGCGCCGAGATGCTCACCGACAGCATCGACGGCGCGGACCACGAGTACGTCGAGACCATCCGAAATCGTGCGAGCGAACTCACCGGCCTCGCGGAGAAGACTCGCGCCGTCGAGCGGGTGCTCGACCGCGAGGAGACCCCGGCCGGACCGATCGATCTCTCCGCGGCCGTCGAACGAGCAGCCGACCGCCTCGAGCGCGCCCACGAGGTGGACATCGACTGCTCGCTGCCGGACCGAACGTTCGCCCGGGCCGACGAGTACCTCCAGACGGCCGTCTTCCAGATCCTGGAAAACGCCGTCGAGCACAGCGATCGGGCGCGACCGGCGATCGACGTAACGCTCCGGGATCGACCGGACGACGAGACCGTGACCGTGTCGATCGCAGACGACGGTCCCGGCATGCCAAGCGAGGAGCGAGAACTGCTCGAGGGCGACCGGGAGATCACGCAGCTTCGCCACGGGAGCGGCCTCGGGCTCTGGCTGGTCAACTGGATCGTCAGACAGGCCGGCGGGCGGCTCTCCTTTGCGGACAACGACCCTCGCGGCACCGTCGTCACGCTCGAGGTGCCCCGCGCCGACACGGAATCGGTTCGGGCGTTAGTGGACGAACCGGCGACCGGCGATTAGGGCTCAGCGGCCCCACTCGTAGAACCACCAGCTGACACCGAGTAGCATGAGCCCCGCACCCAGCGCGGAGGTCGCGGGCTCGGGAAAGACGAACAGGAGGAATCCGACGAGGATCAACAGCGTGGGCTCGATCTCGTTCCAGTAGTCCGAGAACGACGGAAGTGCCATACGCAACGGTACCGGGACGGGAGTGAAATAAGTGCACCCGGCTTCCACAACCTGAAGCCATCAGGTCGGCAACTGTCGGTGTTTTCGCTATCGAGTCAGCGGCTGATTGAAGCTCCGCTCGCGCTCGATGACGGTCTCCCACGTCAGTTCGCACTCACAGGAGACCTGCTCGAACACCGACGGATCCTGCCGCAGGTCGAAGTCCTTGATCGCCTTCTGGACGCGGTCGTCGCACTCCGTGCAGTTGTGCGGGCCGCGATCGGAGCCGTGGCCGACCGGATCCGAGACGACGATGGCGTCGACGGCCGCCGTCTCCTCGAGCACGTGTGCCACCGACCAGAGCCACGGCGGGCGGTACCCATCGTTGAAATAGAGGTCGTCGACCATCGTGTAGCGCTGGACGTTACACGGGTTCATCGAGACGGTGTGGCAGCCGTCGACATCGGCACAGCGCTCGACCGACGAGATCATATCCGCGACGGCTTCGGACTCGGTGAGGAAGGGCGGCTTCATCAGCAGGTAGGCCTTGATCCCGGCCGCCGTGTCGCCGACAGCGTTCTCATCTGCAACGGCGGCTTCCGCACAGGCGTCCTCGAAGTCCGCGAAGTCGAAGTACTTGTTCACGCAGTCGTGTCGCACGCGGTCGGTGGCCGTCTCGAGGCCGATCGCGATATCCGTGTGGATGCCGTGTTGCGTGAAGTCGCCGATCTTCTCGCGGTCGACGAAGTCGGGCAGGGACTCGAGGACGATGCGTTCCCGGTCGGCGAAGGTGTCGGCGATCGCCCGTCGGCTCTCCGCGCCGACCTCGCGCTCGTCGAGGAAGGATCCGGAGGTGTAGATTTTGATGAGATCGGCCGTCTCGTCGGCGTTGTCTTCCTCGTGTTCCAGACAGATATCGATCTGGTCCATCAGGGCCTCGTGGCTCACGGAGCCGCCGTCGACGCTCTCGGCGACGTAGCCACACATCGTACAGCCGCCGGCGCGGGCCCACCGGCAGCCGCCGGTGTTGAGAATGATCGTTAGACTCGTCTTGACGCCGTCGGGAGTGTTGTCCTCGTCGAGCCAGACGCGCGTGGGCTCGTGGGGATCGTAGCTGGCCTCCTTGCGAGAGCGGATCTCCCGCATCGCCTGATTGTGGGCGTCCATGCCCTTGCCCTGCTCGTAGACGTCGGGCGTGGGTTTACTCATTAGGGGACGAAAGCGGCCCGCAGCGTAAAGCGCCTTCGTCTCCCCTCCTCACTGATCACGGGATCGCTCTCGGCTCTCTTCGTCTCGGAAGCCTCGCGCAAACGGTCCGAAACGAGTCGCGCCGCTCCGGTCAGTCAGGCAAAAACCGTCACGACTTACGTCCGACGGTCCAACCCGCAGATAATGCGCGAGTCTTTCGAAGTCCGGGACACCGACGCTGGCGGTCGCATCGGGGAACTCACCGTCCCCCGTGCCGACGTCACCGTCGAGACCCCGGCGCTGCTGCCGGTGATTAATCCGAATCTGGATACGATCAGCCCTCGCCGGCTCGCCACGGAGTTCGGCGCGGAGATCCTGATCACGAACTCCTACATCATCCACGGCGACGATACCCTTCACGAACGCGCCCTCGAGGAGGGTCTGCACGCCCTCCTGGATTTCCCGGGTGCGATCATGACCGACTCCGGCTCCTTTCAGCTGTCGGAATACGGCTCCATCGACGTGACGACCGAGGAGATCCTCGCCTTCCAGCACGAGATCGGCTCCGATATCGCCACGCCGGTCGACATTCCGACCCCACCGGACGTCTCCCACGAACGAGCTGAAACCGACCTCGAGACCACGCAGAAGCGACTCGAGATCGCCGAGGCCGCCGACACCGGCGAGATGCTCATCAGCGCGCCGGTGCAGGGGTCGACCTATCCGGACCTCCGCGAGCGCGCCGGTCGACACGCCGACGGGACCGATCTCGACGTCTTTCCGGTCGGCGCGGTCGTCCCGCTGCTGAACGACTACCGGTACGACGACATGATCGACGTCGTCGCCGCCGCCAAGCGCGGGCTCGGTGCCGACGCGCCGGTCCACCTCTTCGGTGCCGGCCACCCCATGATGTTCGCGCTCGCCGTCGCCGCGGGCTGTGACCTGTTCGACTCGGCGGCCTACGCGCTCTACGCCCGCGACGACCGCTATCTGACGGTGCGGGGAACCCGCCAGCTCGCGGATCTCGAGTATCTCCCCTGTTCGTGTGCCGTCTGTACCGCTCACTCGCCCGACGAACTCCGCGCGCTGCCCGACGACGAACGCGAGTCGGAACTGGCCGCCCACAACCTCCACGTCACCTTCGCCGAAATCCGCCGGATCAAGGAGGCGATCCGCGCCGGCAACCTGCTCGAACTCGTCGAGCAGCGCGCCCGCGCCCACCCGACGATGCTCGACGGCTACCGCACGCTACTCGACCACGCCGCCCAACTCGAGCGCTCGGATCCCGTCTCGAAGGGCTCGTTTTTCTACACCTCCCACGAGAGCGCGCGCCGCCCGGAAGTCGTCCGCCACCACGAGCGCCTCGAGCGGCTGTCCGTCCCCGACTCCCTGCTACTCACGGAGGGAGATTCCCCGCGAAGCGACGAGTTCGACGATTCCTGGCGCGTCGAGCCGCCGTTCGGACCGTTCCCCCGGGCGCTCTCGAGGAGCTATCCCCTCACCGCGGAAGTCCCCGAGCGGACCGATCGGGCGGCGCTCGAGGCCGCGGCCGACGGCGTCGCTCGGCTCGTCGAGGTGAATCCGGACGCTGCGCTCACGCTCGCACATCGGGGATGGCCCGCGGGCGTCCTCGAGCGCGTTCCGGACTCCGTCGACCTAGTCGATCTCCGGAGTACCGACGGCCGGTGACGACGACGGCCGGTGGCGACGGGTTCCCACTGCCAAACTTCCGTCGGTACGGTGACGGATACAGCGTCAGTCGTCGTTCGGTCGATCGGCATCGCTCGAAGCGAGCTGAGCGCAGCGCTCGGATCGAATCACGCGGCGGAAAAACCCATTCCAGTCGGGCGGATTCCGGTGCAAAATGAAAATCGTCGTCCGTCAGTCTGACGCGGGGATGACCGACAACTCGAGTTACGCGCCGGTGGGAGACCCGCGGTCGGATCCGGCCGTGATCGCCTCGACGGCTGGCGAGCCGTCGACCGAAATCGTGACGTCGTCGGCGCAGTCCACGGCGACCGCGTGGCCGTCGTAGGTGAACTCGAGCCGGCCGCGTCGGGGGCCGCCGCGTCGGGTCGGCTCGAAGAGGGCGTCCAGCGAATCGGGGTCGATCCACTCGTAGAGGGGCGGCAACTCGATCGGATCCGCGCCCCGGTGCGCTGCAACAGCGTGAATGACGGCGATGTGTAGCGGCTCGTCGATGTCGTCGCCGGTCGATCCGCTGAATGAGGAAGTCACGACGTATTCGAACGGACGGGGAGATAAAAGGGCAGCGGCGATTCGAGAGCCGTGCTCGTCCGTCGCGCCGTCGGGGAAAAGCGTTTCCGACACGCGGTGATCGCCCCCGGTCACCGACGCACCGGCGGAATCGGAACATGGAAGCCCCACGCGCCGGCCCGTTTCAGTATGCTCGATCAAGCGGTGCTCGGTATCGGCCTGCTCGTCGTCCTCGTGATCGGCTCGTGGGTAGTCAAACGGATCCGCGGTGGCTCCGCGGACGAGCGGCAATCTCGGGACCGTCACAAAGCGGCCCAGAAACGCGACCCACCGGTCGAGATCGGCGACGTCGAGACCGTCGCTATCAGCGAGTTTACCGACCACCACTCCGGCGAGCGACAAGCGGTCGGCAAGATCGAAGGGTTCGTCGTCTTCGTCGAGGACGTTCCCGGGGGCTGCGAGCCGACCGACGTGATCCGGATCAAAGTCCTCTCGTTCAACCGCGGGCACACGTCGGCGACCGCGACGTTCCTCGAGACCGCCTAAAGTGCCAACTGAAACGGTTCACACACTGATCGCCGATGCGTTACGCTCGCCGTCGAAGCACGAGCGCCGTTAGCAACCCGGCGATCGACGCGAGTCCGATCCCGATTCCGAAGCCGGGAACGCTATCGGAACCGTCGTCTTCGTCCTCGTCGCCGCTTTCCGCCGTGTTTTCGTCGTCCTGCGTCTCGAGGAACTCGCTCATTTCGTCGGTCTCGATCGTCGGCAGCTCGTCGTCCCACTCGCCGGCCCGGTGGACGGTGGTCTCGGAGTCGACCACGTCGAACTGCTCGAGATCGGATTTCGACGCCGACGCGGTGTCGACTTCGCCCATATCGTCGACGTGAACGTACATCGACGCGGTGTCTCCGTCCTGTTCGGTCGCGATTCCGCTGATAGCCATGCTCTCGCTGACCGTCTCGGTGAGCGTACTCATGTCGTCGAACCGCGCCCCGCCTTCGACGCGCACCGTGCCGTCGTCGATACCCGCATCGACGCGGGCGACCTCGAGTTCGGATTCTGCCAGCGCCGAAACGAACTGGTCGGCTTCCGGGGACGTCGGCGACGTCGGTCCGGTCTGGGCCGACTGCGCCCAGTTTTTGACCGCCTGACTGGCCAGATCCTCGGCCCCGAGTTCGAACTCGCCGTCGATCGCGAGCTGGTCACCGTCGGTTTCGGCCGACAGGTCGAACGTGACGTCGTTCGGACGGTCGACGCCTCGAGACTCGAGTTCGTCGATGTAGGCGTCCCAATTATCGGTGTCGCTCGTCAGTGAGGCGTCGAGCGTCATCTCGTCGGACGACGTCTGTTCGATCGAGCCGTCCCAGGTGAGTTTCGTATCGAGATCCGCCGCCTGCTGGGCTTCGATAGCCGTTCGTGCGTTCTCGAGTTGGTCCTCCGGTAGCTGGTCGTCCGTGGCGGTCGCTTCCGCGAGGTCGAACATCGCGACCGTGAGTTCGTTGTAGTTCTCGAGCGCGACGTCCCACTCGACATCCATCGAACTACCGCTCGCGTCCATCGTGAACGAGAGGGTCTCGATCTCGAGATCGGTGACGCTGGTTGCGACCTCCTGTGCGTCCGATCGGCTGAGATCGGTTGTCGGATCGTTCGCCAGCTGATCCGTGAGCTGCTCTTCGATGCCGTCGTCGATGCCAGTGTACTCGACGGTGAATGCGATGTCGAGTCGGTGTTGGCCGTCGGATCGTTCTTCGAAGTCGTAGCTCGTGAGCTCGATGTTGCTGGTCCCGCCCAGCATCGCGGCGTAGACGCCGTATTGCTGTTGAAGCGTCTGCTCGGCCTGTTCGCGCGTCTCCCACTGATCAGCCGTCCAGCTGGTAACGGTTCGTTCCTGGCTGACACCGACTTCGTAGCCGTTGTTCGTCTCCTGCAGTGAGGCGTCGAGATACTCGTCAGCCCCGTCGGCACCCGACGCTCCGGGCGAGTCGACCGACACGTTCCCGCTCGTTTCGAGTCGGTCCGCCGTCGCGGTGACGTGACCGTTCGTACTGACCGCTCCGGTCGTCGTCGCCTCGCTGTCGAACGTACCGGACGCGGATCCCTCGAACTCGTTCGTCTCTTCGGAGACTTCGCCGGAGACGTCGAGTTCGAAGTTCTCGAGGTCCTCGGGTTGCTGCATGACCATCGAACCGCTCCCGGAGAGACCCTGCTGATCGAGGATCGCCGAGACGTTCGCCGATTCCAGCTCGTCGTCGGGGTTCTCGATGTCGTCGACCACCAGCATGTGGACCAGTCCTTCGCTGACGTCCATGCCCATCTCGAGCGTGTCGACGTCCGTTTCATCGTCGTAGCGAAGGACGGCGCTGTCGTTCTCCCCGAGGTAGATCTCGTCGGCCGAACCGAGTTGCGATTCGGCTTGCGAGATCGAGTCGTACGATTCGAATTCGGGCTCCGGCTCGGTCGCTTCGACGGTCGTCGTCATTCCCCCGAAGACGATCGGCAGCCCGATCGTCGCTACCCCAACGACTGCGACCAGAAACACGGCCAGAAACGCTCTGAACCCGTCCGTCGATCGCAGCTTTGTTTCCGATGACATATAGGTAGACCTCCAACTGGAAGTGCTTAAAGGTTAATTTTCTAAACCATGCATCGATGGATTCAGCTCTCGCTATCAGTAATCCGCACCAAAATTCTCACGATAAACGACGGGTATGTGGCCCGTGAATCGCTCGTAGGAGTACCCAGATCCGTCGCCTCGAGGCGTTCGCCGGCAGTTCGAGCGCGCTCGGAATCCGGCCGTGGGGACCGCTCGCTATCGACAACCTCTTTCGCTCGCCGCGGTCATATCGAGTATGACCGATTATTTCGAAGTACACGAGCGTGACGGGGCCGCGCGCGTGGGCGAACTCCGCCTCTCTTCGCCGGTGACGACGCCCGCACTCGTAGACGACGTCCTCGAGGACGCGGGTTCGCTCTGGAGCGAGGATCGCGAGATTCCCGCGGGCGACGAGTCGCGGCTCACGGTGCTTCCCCACCGGGCGTTCCCCGGCGGCACCGCCGAGGAAGTCCAGGAATCCTTCGCCGTCGACGCCCCCGACGTCGAGTATCCCAGCGTCGCTGTCGTCTCGAGCGAGAGCGTCGAATCCCAGGGGACGGACGCCTACGCCCTCTCGAACGTCCAGTCGGTGATGGGTCACGGCGCTGCGCTAGTCGAGGCCGTCGTGGCCGCCCGCGAGGCGATCCCCGCCGACACCGCCCTGCTGTTTTCCGGCGTCGCGACGCCGCGGAACGTCGCCCTGCTGGCCTACGCCGGCGTCGATCTGTTCGACGAGACCGCCGCGGTCGTGAGAGGCACCGAGGGCCGCTATCTGACGACCGACGAGGCGTACTTCCTCGAGGACCTCGAGGAGCTCCCCTGTTCGTGTCCCGCCTGCCAACAGCCCCGCGAGGAGTTTACGCGCGAGGACTGTGCGGACCACAACGGCAACGTCCTCGAGGCAGAACTGGCGATCGTCCGCCGTCGGATCCGGGACGGCCGCCTCCGGGATTACGTCGAGGGACAGGCCCGCCACGACCAGTGGCTCACTGCCGCGATGCGCGAACTCGACTCGCAGTGGGGGTATCTCGAGGAGCGCACGCCCATCCTCCGCGATGCCCAGATCGACGCCGCGTCCGCGGACACCCTTCGCCGGGTGGAGATCCAGCGCTTCGCCGATCGAGTGACGACGCGGTACCGGAACCGCTTCCAGAATCCGCTCGTGCTGGTCCCGTGTTCGGCCGCCAAACCCTACAGCGAGTCCCAGAGCCACCGCCAGTTCCACGACGCGATTCAGTGGCGCGCCCACCTCGTCTCGATGACCAGCCCCATCGGCGTCGTCCCGCAGGAACTCGAGACGACCTACCCCGCCCAGCACTACGACACTGTCGTGACCGGCCGCTGGTCCGAAGACGAAAAGCAATTCGTCGCCGATGTCCTGCAGCGCTACCTCGAGCGCAACGAGTATCCGGAGATCATCGCCCACGTTCCCGACGAGGGCTACCGCGACATCGTCGAACGCGTCGAGGACCGACTCGACCTCAATATCACCTACACGGTCGCCGAACACCCGACCGACGACGAGTCGCTCGCGAACCTCTCGCAAGCGCTGTCGGGCGAACTGAAGTACCCGAAGCGCGAGCGCGAGCACAACACCGTCCGCGCCCTCGCGGACTACCTGCTGGGCGACGGTGCCGGCGACGACCTCTTCGAGGACATCCAGACGACCGGTCGCTACCCCAAGATCCAGGTTCGCGATCGCGAGGAGACCCAGCTCGCGACGATGGTTCCCCAGTACGGCACCCTGTCCTTTACGCTCGCGGGGGCGAGGCGGTGGCTCGAGAGCGATGCGCCGACGAAGCGCGTCGAGATCGACGGCTTCGTCCCACACGGCAGCGTGCTCGCGCCGGGCGTCGTCGACGCCGACGAGGACATCCGCGTCGGCGACGAGGTGGTCGTCGAGGGACCGAAGGCGTTCGCCGTCGGCCGCGCCGAGATGTTCGGCCGCGAAATGGTCGAGAGCACGCGCGGTATCGCCTCCGAAATCCGCCACGTCGAGGAGAAGTGAACGAGAGAATATCGTCGCCACCCGAGCGGTTCGTGATTCTCGACTCGGTCGTCTCTCTCGGACCTATCTGCCGACTCTCTGCCCGTCTCCGATACTCCTCCTGAGCCAGCGGTGGATTAGCGGTTCGTCGCGTCGGACCCGCAGCCACAGCGCTCGGAGACGTTCTCTCGACAGGACGGACACCGACAGCCGTTCACGAATCGGTTGACGGAACGGCCACACTCCGGACACTCCCAGATGCTGGAATTCGACGTTCCCGTCACTGTCGGACCCTGATTCCGACGAGACGCAAAGGTGTTTCCCATCGTCTCAGCTCGAGAGAAACGATCCAACGCCGAAGTCGTCGGTAGCGACGGACGGCCCCGCCGGTCTCGTTCCGCCGCTCGGCCCCGTTCATTGATACGGAGCGGCGCCGTAGTAACGAGTGTGAAGACGACGCACCGACTGACGCTCGCGGGCGCGTTCGTCGTCCTCGCCGGCGTCGCCAGTCTTCTCGCTGCACCGGAGCTGTCCGACCCGCTCGTGACCCGCTGGAACGCCGCCGGTGAGCCGGACGGGACGATGTCGAAGACGCTCGGTCTCGCGTTCGTTCCCGTCCTCTCGGCGGCGCTGGTGGCGCTCCTCGCAGCGGTCCCTCGCATCGACCCGCTCGGTGAGAACGTCGACGCGTTCCGAGCCGCGTACGACTGGTTCGTCGTCGCCTTCGCGGGGTTCATGTTCGTCCTCCACGCCGGCATCCTCGCGTTCAACCTCGGCTACGAGTTCGATTTTACGCTCCTCGTCCTCGGTTCGGTCGCCGTCCTCTTCTACGGCGTCGGCGCGTTGCTCACCCGCGCGGAGCCCAACTGGTTCGTCGGTATCCGCACGCCGTGGACGCTCAGTAGCGAGGCAGTCTGGGAGCGCACGCACGAACTCGGCGGCCGGCTGTTCAAGCTCACCGCGGTCGTTTCGCTGATCGGCCTCTTCTTCGGGGAGTACGCCGTCTACTTCCTCGTGGTGCCCGCGCTCCTGACGGCCGCGATCACTACCGCGTACTCGTACTATCTCTACGAACGTCTCGAGCGCGACACGGAGTCGTCCTCGAACGCCGGCGTCTAAGATCGCACTCTCGAAAACGCCGCCATCGTGCGCCTTCGACCCGGAGCCGTGCCGGAAAGCCGAGTCGCTCGAGACGGGTCACTCCCCGGAACGGCCGGGACACGACTTGAGCAGGTGCTCGTGATAGGCGGCCGCCGGGACCCGTTCCCCGCAGAGGTCACACTCGCGGTCACCGCCATCGCGATCGTCGGTCACGATCAGTGGTTTCATCCTCATCGGAATAACTGTCGTGCTTCGTCCGGGCTCCGTCGTGTGAGCGGCGTTCGGTACGGCCTCGAGGAGACCCAAGACGCCGTTCATCCCGGTTTCGGACCGGTCCGTTTCCGCGACCGACTGTCAAATCGTATAGTTGTATTATATACCTACACGACGTACGTAGTACCGGTGACGCAGATGAACAGTATCACAGCAACCACCGGAACCGACGGGGGCTACGCCCTCGAGAACGACTGGCGACCCCTCGCGATCGCGGGCGGGATCGTCGGGCTGATCGGGATCCTCGCGATGGCCGCCCCGGCCGTCACCGGGCTCTCGGTATCGATCGCGCTCGGAGCGCTCCTCGTCGTCAGCGGAATCGTCCACGGCGTCCACGCGTTCACGGCGCGCGGCTGGCGCGGATCGATCTGGCAGACGACGCTCGCGGCCGTCTCGGTGCTCGCCGGACTGGCCGTCCTCGCGGCCCCCGCGATCGCGCTCGTTACGCTGACGCTCGCGCTCGTGGCGTACCTGGCGATCGACGGGATCGCGGAGCTCGCGACGGCCGCACGAATGTCCGGGTCCCGCGGTCGAACATCGGTCGCCGTCAGCGGCGTTATCGCGCTCGTCCTGGCCGGATTCCTCTGGATCGGCTTCCCGGCCACCGCGGCGTGGGCCGTCGGCCTGCTCGTGGGCGCGAACCTCCTCGTGACCGGGCTCTCGATGGTGGCCGTCGCGATGGCCGCTCGTCGTCCGATGGACGACGTGACCCCGCCCGCAACCGAGCCTCGCGGCGCGTAATCCGTTTTGCCCGTTCGAACGGACTGATGCGAGCCACACTCGGACGGGAGTGTCACTCGAGTTTCGGCGGATCGCCCCGAAGTGTCCGTGCGCGAAGTGAACGGTGGGAAGAACCGACATTCAACGGGGGGAAATAGATTACAATTCGGGAACTGTGTGTATGGACTGATACATTCTATTTATTACTCCACGGGGGTATTAGTCGGTAATGGATTTGCAGGAGGAAACACTTATTCGGCTGCTTACGGACACCGCTAATCGAGCGATTTTGACCGTTCTCGCTAACGCTTCTCACGGGCTCTCTGTGACCAAACTTTCCGAACGACTCGTTTCGGAGGACGAGGGGGAATTCGACCAGACGGTCATCTCGCTCCATCACAACTATCTCCCCCGCCTCGACGAAGCGGGATTGATCGAGTACGATCGCGACGAAAACGTCGTCACCGAGGGGAGCTACTCGGCGGCCGATACCGAATGGATGAACGTCGACGTGCTCGACGAACTGCTCTCACAGTGTGGAACGGGACGCGGAGCAGACGAGCGGACTGTTGGACGACTCGAGGGTCGCGAATCCGTGTACGAGTATTGTCGGAAATTGGCCGATAGAGCGACGGACGAACTGTTTCTGATCTATGCCTCTGACGAGTTACTCGACGAAGAGTGTCTCCCGCACGCAGAGAATGCCATCGATCGAGGAGTCTCGTTACACGCCGGAACGAAAGACCGGGAGACCCGAGAGTTCTTTCGGGATCGGCTTCCCGACGCGACGATATGGGAGCCACAGATGGACTGGATGTACGAACAGTCGAGCCACCCCAGGGTGAGTCGACTGATCGTCGCCGATCGAGAGACGGTCGTCGTCGGTCTCTGGGACGAAGACGCGGACGGGACGAAAACGGAGATCGCGATGACCGGTGAGGGAACGACCAATCCCCTGGTGGTCCTCGTCCGTGAACTGCTCGGCCCTCGACTGGATCACCTCGATTACCAGAGTGACGATTTCTTGGGAGCCCTTCCGTTTGAAACCTGATCGGCAGTATCTGCGATGAAGAACGGATTCGGCACCTGCTCCGCCTGTACTGAGCGAGACAGCGGAAACCGCTCCGAAATTACGGCCTCTTGTGATACCCGCTCGTCGAATGAGACCCCGACTCCTATTCGCCGAACATCGAATTGAAGAACTTCCGTTCCGCCGTTCGGAGGTGCTGGTTGAAGGTGGCGGGCGCGATGCCGAGGCGCTCGGCAATCTCCTCGCCGGTGCTGCCCCGCGGCCAGTCGAAATAGCCCGCGAAGTAGGCCGTCTCGAGGGCCGCCCGCTGTTTCTCGGTCAGTTCGTCCTCGAGGACGGACGACGAGCCGCTGTCGCTGCGCTCGCTGCGTTCGGTGGTCCGCTGTGCGAGATAGGTGACGTCGTCGCGCTGGGTCCTGATGAGTTCGATCATCTGGCGGGTGTCCCGGCCGCGCGGAAGTTCGACGACGAACCGGAACTCCCCGTCGGCGATCGTCGCCTCAGCGACGCGGCCGCCGTGGGTGGCGATCGTCTCGAACAGGCTGACGGCGGCGGGTGCGACGAGTTCGAACTCGAACTCGTCGCGTCGGGCCGCGAGCAACCGAACGTCGCGGATGCCGTCGGTCCGGTCGGTGGCCTCGAGAAACGCTTCCTGGGAGACGCCGTGTGCCGAGCCGTAGGCCAGGAGCGTCTCGTCGCTGCCGACCAGTTGCTCGAACTCGATCGTGCACGACTCGGTCGTCGAGAGTTCGATCAGTTCCTCGGCCATCGCCTCGACGCGGAACTCGAGTTCGATGACGGCGTCGCTGACGAGTGCGTCCCGGCGTTCGATCGCGGTGATCGCGTGGGCGATGACGTCGCCGATCCGGCCGAGAACGTCGGTTTCGGGCCCCTCGAACGATCGCGGTGACGACGAGTAAACGTTCAACACGCCGTAGACGAGATCCTCGTGGGTGATCGGAATCGCGACCGACGATCGGTAGTCGCGGGCGCGTGCCGCCTCCCGCCACGGTCCGAACTCGGGATCCGCGCCGGCGTCGTTCATCACCTGAACCTCCCCGGTTCGGATCGCTGTTCCCGCCGGCCCCCGTCCGCTCTCGTCGTCCTCGTCGACGGTGACGTCGATCTCCTCGAGGTATCCGTCCTCGACGCCGGCCGCCGCGTTCGGGACGACGCGGTCGCTGCCGGGGTTGACGCTGCCGATCCACGCGAATCGATAGGCGTCGGACTCGGCGAGTCGGTCACAGACCTCCTGTTCGAGTTCCGCGCGCGTCTCGGTCGTGATCACCGCGTGGGTGATGTCGTGGCCGATCCGGTTGAGCCGGTTGAGCGCTTCGAGTTGCTCGCGCTGCTGGCGGCGTTCGCGCTGCTGGCGGGCGCGCTCGATCGCGTGGTGGATCGTTCGCACCAGGAGTTCACTGGTCACCTCGTCTTTGACGAGGAAGTCCTGGGCACCGCGCTGGATCGCCTCCACGCCGACCTGCTGGTCCCGGACGCCGGTCAGGACGACGATCGGCGTCTCTCCCGCCTCCTCGTGGACCGTCTCGAGGGTGTCGAGCCCCTCGCTATCGGGGAGGTTCAGGTCGAGCAGGACGATATCGGTGGACGCCGATTCGATCGTCTCAAGGCCCTCCTCGAGACGGGTTTTTCGGGTGATCTCGGGCGTCTGACTTGCCGTCTCGGTGGGGCTGACCCGCTGGGCGAGTTCCTCGGTTCCGCGGAGCATCTCCTGTATGAGACGGGCGTCACCGGGGTTGTCCTCGATTAGGAGGATGTGAAGTGCGTCCTCGGGGTCCGCGCTCTCCGCATCGGCGGTCCGGGTGTTCGTCTCGGTCATCAGTTGTCGACCTCCGGTGGGAGTCGGACGACCGAGAACCAGAACTTCTCGAAGGCGCGGACCGTCTGAATGAATTCGTCCGGATCGACCGGTTTCGTGAGGTAGGCGTTGGCGTGGAGTTCGTAGGACTTGACGACATCCTCCTCCGCGCGCGAACTCGTCAGCACGATCACCGGGATCGATCGCAGCACTGGATCCTCCTTGAGTTCCTCCAGAACCTCTGCACCGCCCTTGCCGGGCAGATTGAGATCCAGGAGGATGAGGTCCGGGCGCGGTGCGTCGGCGTACTCGCCCTCCTGGGAGAGAAACGCCAGCGCTTCGATGCCGTCGGAGACGACGTGGAGGTCGTTCTCGATCCGACCCTGTTTGAACGCCTCCTTGGTCAGCCGGACGTCGCCGGGATTGTCCTCGACCAACAGGATCTGTGCCGGCTCGGACCCGGGTCGCTCTGGCTTACTCATCGGTCACTGGTTCCGTCGTCGAATCGGTCTCGGTGTCGGCCTCGCTGGCCGGCGCGCGTTCCACCGCGTCGTCCGCGTCGGGCACCGTCGGCAGCTCGATCGTAAACGTCGAGCCCGGCCTCACGCTGTTCGGCCGGACGCCGTGGCGCTCGGTGATTCGCTGACAGAGCGCGAGTCCGATATCGGTGCCGTCGTACTCCTCGCGACTGAGGTGTCGATCGAACACCTGAAAGATGCGATCCGTGTCGCTCGAGTCGATCCCCCGACCGTGAACTGAACCCCTCCATATAGCCCCAGTATTCTCGTCGAATACGGATATACGTGGGGCTCTATCGCCAGAATATGTAATCGAGTTATCGAGTAGGTTCTGGAACAGCTGGCGGAGCTGTCCAGGATCACCGTAGACCCGCAGCAGCGAGTCGACGCTGATCTCGGCGTCGGCCTCGTTGATCCGTACCTCGAGGTCGTCGGCCAGCAGCCCGTCGAGATCGGTCGACTCGAGGGCCCGCTGACCGAGTTCCGCGAGGGGGGCCTGCCGGCAGACGGGGGAACGGAGAACATCTGCTGTAGAATCGGAAACAACCATGTACGATCAACACACGGGCAGACGGTGTAAACCTAGCGCTGAAACTCATCTCGAGTCGTTTTCTCACGTTTTAGTGAAATCCGTATAGATGATCGATAGCCGTCGGTCTCCGCAGTCGGCACTCGCCGGTTCCCGCGGTCAGTCGACGAACGTCGACAGCCGGACCGTCCGGCCGTCGCGCAACGACCGCCGGATCCGGGCGCGGTCCCAACCCAGCGGCGAGATGACGCTCTCGCAGGCCCGCACGAGCAGCGTCGCGTAGTAGTCGGCGTCGTACTCCGAGGGCTCCTCGAGCGCGAGTCGGACGCGCTCGGGGCCGCGCGAATCGTCGTCCGCGACGACGTACTCGACCGACTGGCCGGGGTGGCGATCGATCCCGCGGCGGTCGTACCGCTCGAGCGCAGCCACGGTGTGGGTCCGTCGGTCGTAGTCGGTGAGGGACTTCGAGACGCGGTTCGTGATCGCGAGCGCCGCCGGATCGACGCGTCCCTCCCGAAGTTCGTTCAATCGTCGGCCGAGCACGTCACAGACTGCCTCGGGATCGCGCTCGCGGTCGAGCGCCTCGACGAACGCGCGCTGCCCGTCCGCGACGACCGCCGACGTACTCCGCTGGCGCAGTTCGATCCCGCGGAATTTGTACTCGCCGCTCGTTCGCTTGCCGAAGTATTTCGTCAACGCGCCCGCGGACGCACCTCGTGCGCGTGTCCTCGTCCCCTCACCAGCACGCGTCGAATCGGGGCTGGACCCCTCGCCGGAGCCGACGCCCCCGATCGAGTCGCGCAACGGCACGAAACACACCCACTCGTAACTGCCGTCGTGCTCGAGGGGGATCCCGGTCGTCTCGGAAACCGTGCCAATCACGGCCTCGAGCGGCTCCGGCTCGTCGACCCGCGGCGTCACCCAGAGGCTGTCGACGATGCCGTGGACGATCCGCCAGCCCGCGTCCTCGAGCCGGCGTTTGGCAGTCAGGGCGATCTCCCGAGCGTAGGCGTTGATCGCCTCGTGGCACTCGATCCGACCGAACTTGGCGTTTCGGTAGCCCTGATAGCCGAAACAGGAGACGAGGACCCACTTAATCGCGCCCGACTCGGCCCGGAGTCGCGCGGCCTCCTCCTCGGGGAGATCGGTCTCGAGTCGCCGCTTGCTCTCGGCTCGGTCGGCAATCAGGGGCTCGAGGACGGCGGGGAGAAATCCGTCGGTCTCGCAGATCTCGTACTCGAGTTCGGGAACGCGATGCGTCCCGTCGGCGGACTCGTCGGTCGCAGCCGTCCCGTCGGCGGCCCCGCAGTCACAGCCGACCGTCTCTGGACTGACGTTGTGCTCGCAGATGATTCGCGGATACAGCGACGCGAAGTCGATCTCGTGGACGTTCTCGTGGAAGCCGACCTCAGGAGCGAACGTGAAGCCGCCGCGGTCGGCCGCGTGCAGCGTCTCGACGTCGGTAAAGCGCTCGGGTTCCCACTTGTTCCACGGCGCGAGCACGTCCCGCTTTTGCCGGGCCAGCCGGACCTGTCTCGAGGTCAATAACGTGCCGATGCTTCCCCACGCGGCTTCCTGTAGCGGGCGACCCGTCCGCTCGACCATGTAGCGGATCCCCGCCAGCCCCGACTGGTGCCAGAGGAAGCTGTTCGACGTATCAACGATCGCCCGCCCCGGAATCCGGTACCGCGCGGGCGAGTGACCCACTTTCCCGTAGCTCGCGTACGTGTTCTCGCCCGCGAGCGCGGTCCACCCCGGTAGCCGTCCGAGGTGAACGTCCGCGAGCCCCAGCGCCTCGGCATGGCGCTCGAGCAGCGGAATCAAATCGGCGTGGTTCACGACGAGGACGTCGGGGTCTCGCTGCTCGAGGCGGCGCTGGCACGTCCGTAGCGCGCGCGTCGCATCGCCGTCGACGGACTCGCCCCCGACTTCCAGCGCCGACACGTCGTCGTCGGCCAGCGCGGCCTCGTCGAGGGCGAGTCGGAGCGTCCGCAAGTCGCGCGTCGGCGTCGGATCGAGCCCGCGGTCGAGGCAATAGCGAAACCCCGGCGCGAGGTCCACGTCGAACAGCCGAACTGCGCCGGGGGCGTGGGCCTCGCGCGCGTGGACGCCCCGAATTTCGCGGGCCAGCGTCCGGACCTCGCCGACGCGCTCGAGGTCGGCTCGCAGGACCCGACTTCGCTCGCCCGCGTGGGCCTCGTGGAGGCTCGTCGGCCGCCGCTCGGAATGGGTCGCGACGACTTTGGGATCCGCCTCGAGACGCTCTCGCAGGTCCGCGAGCGCGTCGTTCGGACCGGAGGCGAACACCGACGGGGCGTAGTCCTCGACAACCGCGGGCTCGGCACCCGACTCGGTCAGGGTCCACTCGCGGACGATGCCGTCCTCAAACTCGACGGTGTAGGGGCTCATTCGTCGGATTCCCCGGTGGCATCACGCGCTCGTGGCTCGCGAGGGTCGCGATCCGGCTCGTCCTCGAGCGCCGCGAGCTCCTCGCGCAACCGACGCAGTTCGGCCTCGTGGGCGAGCAACAGCGACAGGACGAACGCCCGCTCGGGCTCGGGCGGGTTGGCGTACCCCGCCGCGTCGGCGAACGCCCGGGCCCGGTCGAACAGCCGGTCGAAGTCCCCCTGGTGCTCCCGGCGCAGCGCGCGGCCCATCGGCTCCCACTCCGACTCGAGTCGCCGGAGCGCGTCGCGGTAGGTCGGGTTCGTTCGCCCCATCAGGGACTCACCTCGAGCAGCCCCCGATCGTGGGCGGCGACGACGGGGTCGATCGCGTCGACGGCACCACAAAGTTCGACCCAGTAGGGGATCGTCGTCTGCCAGACGTCGCCGTGCCAGTAGCCCGCCGTCGCACTCGCCGCGTTCGAACCGTCGCCCGCGGCCTCGAGTCGGAGCCCTTCGCGCGTGCGCGTACACTCGAGTTCCGTGTCGGCGTAGTCGGCGACCGTCTCCGAGGCGGCGGCACCGTCGCGATCGCTCCCGTGGCCGGCGCTCGTCAGGAGCACCGGGCAGTCGAGAACGGCCCCGAGTTCGGAGAGGATCTCGAGGGTCGCGGCCAGCAGGTCCTCGCGCTCCCACGCCGCGAGGTCATCGTCCCGGTAGAGGGCGGCGACGTTCGGCGCGACGAGCAACTCGGTCGTCGGCGCCGCCCGCCGCGCGACGGTCCGCACCAGCGAGTGGTGCTGGTAGGCGGTAAACGCCCGCGCGACACGCAGCCCATCGAGGACGCGCGGACTCGACGCGGCGTCGTACAGTGCGTGGGTCGAGGCCGCGTTTCGCGCGTCGATCCAGTAGGCCCGCCCGGGGCGGTCGCCGCCAGTCGCGCCGTCGGCCAGCTGATCGCAGACCAGTCGGTGAACGATCCCCGACCGCGGTGACGGAACCTGTAACAGCGTTACGCCGGGCTCGAGTTCGAGTCGGTGCATACGTGCAGCCTCGAGCGAGCGCCCCATAAGCGGCGGAACACCGTTTCCGATAGTTCCGATACTCCGTCGACTGCCCCAAACGGCGGCGTTCGGGCTGCTCGAGGGAAGGTTCAGTTTCCGTTACGATTTCCGAAACCGCTCAGATACCTCGTCGGGAGCGATCCCCGTGAGTGGCGCTTTGGACTGCTGACACCGAATCGGCCGCCGTCGACCTGCGATCGGTCCACCTCTGTCGGTCGTTCACCGCCGTCTACTCGTCGTCGTTCATCCGTACCCGTCACTCGTCGTTCTCGTCGTCCTCAGTATCCTCATCGACGAGCCGATAGGTCCGGCCCCGGCGCTTGCCGACGGCCTCGACCAGATCGTAGTGGACCATCTTCGTCAGGTAGTTCCGCAGGGTGCGGTTCGTCTTCGGCTCGTCGACCCGGCGCTCATACTCCTCGTATAGGTCACCGGGCTCGATCTCGCCCGCGTCAGCGATCACGTCGTAGAGCACCCGCTGATGTTCGATCAGCCCCTCGACGGTCTTCCGGCGGATCGCCGTCCGCGCATCCGGGATCGCCGCCTCGAGCGCGTCATCGGTGATCGACGCCAGGCCCTGGCGCTCCGCGCGGCGGGCAGCCGATCGCAACACGCCGATCCCAACGCGGGCGTCGCCCGAGGCGGCGTCGGCGACCGTCCGTAGCTGGGAGTCGGTCACCACGCCCGGCTCGAGGGCCTTCTCGGCTCGTTCGGCGAGGATCGCCGCGAGTTCGTCGGTGCCGTACCGGTCGAAGCGGACCCGAGTACCGGCGTGAAACCGCGAGCGCACCCGATCGTCGAAGCTCGCGAACAGTTCCTCCTCGCGGTTGGCGATCAACACGGGCGAGACGTGGCCCAATCGGTGGAGATCGTACAACGCGGCCGTCTCCTCTAACTGGTCGACCTCGTCCAGAATAACGACGATCGGCTCGTCGTCGGTCCGAGAGAGCCGCTCGAACAGCTCGTCTTTCGGCGTCGAGCGGTGGACGTCGACGGCTCGATCGACCCCCTCGAGGATCCGGTAGAGGACTCGAAACCGCGTATACTCCTGCCAGCAGTTGACGTAGGCGACCCGCACCGCCGGCTCCTGTTCGCGCAACTGGGCCAGCGTGTACCGGGCGATACAGGTCTTGCCGACGCCCGTCGGCCCGAAGAGGAAGGCCGGATCCGGTCGGCCGTCGGACAGCAGCGGCTCGAGGGTTTCCGAGAGGAGGTTCACCTCGTCGTGGCGGTGGACCACCTCGCTCGGCACGAAATCCTCGCGCAGGACGCGGCCGTCGACGATCACAGCGAATCGGTTGGGTCTCGAGGATATTAAACGACGCCGGGCCGGTTCCGAAACTTCCGAAACCGGCCCCGATTCGGTATCGCAGTATATCATTTATAGCGAGGGGATCGCGTAAACGGTAGCACGCGTGGGAGCTGGCGGTACACTGCGGATACACCGCGTGTACGGGCCTGAATCAGCGGATTGTCGCCGCGTTGCCGTCCGTCCGTCACGAACTCGGCACCATCCTAAACGGTGCTGGGAACCTCGGCGCGTCACCCTGGTGGGCCGTCGTATCGGAAACAAAGCGAGTTCGTTCATCGATCGACACCGGAGTTTGCGGTCACCGGAATGGCGGTTGCCAAAGCGGCGGTCGTCGAAATCCGATACGTTCTCCGACGAACAGACAGACCGGTCACCGATGATACGGTGAGTCGACGAGTGGGAACGATCTCACGGTCGAAATGGTATCCGATCACTCCGAATGCTCGCGTTGCCAGATCGGGACGAGACGCGAGAGCGGAACGAACTGCGAGCCCGACGAGTGTCCACGCTATCGGTCGGTCGCGGGTAGGTATCCGAGAATAGAACGGGACCATCGCGAATCGCTTGGAGCCGAAACCGAGCCGGAACGAGCGATAACCGACTGATCAGCCGATCGCGAACAGGTTGTTGATCGCGTATACCCCCGGTTTGTGGCCGTGAAAGTGCCGGGTTCTCGGGCACGGATACGGGGTCTCGACTGTGGATGCCTCGCAGTGAGACGATACTCGAGCGCGCCGCCGGCCAGTCGCGACGCCGTCCTCTGAAATCGACAGCCGTGTGAGGGGATGACTATCAGTCGACTGCGTCACTGCGATCCGTTCTCGAGGAATGAAAACGAGAACGAATGTTCACCCGCACGAGACGGGAACCGTTCCTCGTGTTGAGCCCGAGTACCACCCTCGAGAGGTGGGAGTCGGTGACGCCGGCTCGAGGCGAATACTCACTGGACCATCGAACGCGAACGGCCGATATCGGGTTGGGGCAATCTCGGTCGGACGGAACACAGCATCCGTCTCGGAGACAGGCGCTCGAGCGCTCGGTTCGGTGCTCGGACGGACCGTTCCCGGAATCGACGAACCTGTTGCGGTCTCCTACCGGTCGTCCAGCTGTGACTCGAGTCCAGTACTACCCGGTCTCTCACCATCGATGAACTTTATACAGCTATATCAAATCGCTCTGCTCGACCGTCACCCTCGGTCGAAGAGACCGGGACGGCTAACGCGAGATTGGCCCGACGTGGCCGGCGTGAGGAAGCGTCGAAACGACTCGAGCTGACGATCAATGGGTCACTTCGCGGCGGGTGCTCGCGGGCGGCGATCGATACGGATCGCATACTAATGCCGTCAGTCGGCGGGGTCGTCCGTATGAGCATGTATCCGACGGACTCGTTCGAGAGCGATATCCAGCGGCGGGTGTACGAGTACGTCGAGCGGAACGGTGCCGTCACGCCGGCCGAGTTGGTCAGGTCGATCGAGATCGACGGCGGTCGAGCCCACTCGAAACCCGCCCGATCGGGTGCGTATACCGAAACGGTACCGCCCGCACCGGACGACCTCCAAGCGGCGCTCGAGGCGCTGCGAGCAGACGGGTATCTGACCGAAACTGACGGCAAGCTTCGAGTCGCGCTCTCGGCCACGACCACGAGTCTCGAGTGCGAGGACGAAATCGTCGCGATCCGACCGGCGCGCGAGGAGGACCGGGCGGGCGTCGTCGAGACGATGCGGACGGTCGCCGACGACGGAACGTACGTCGTCGCCGAGAACGTCGCGACGGAACTCGAGCGCGAGCGGGCGCTCGTCCGGGCCAACGAGGAGGGCTCTCGGATCGTGTTCGTCGCGGTCCGCGGGCAAGAATCAGTTACAGACAATGTCAAGGCGGACGAGGACGACGAATCGGCGGTGAGCACCGAGCCGGAAGAGGACGCATCGACAGCGGACCGCGAGGTCGTCGGCTGGCTCCATCTCGACGCTCCCGAGCTCCAACCGCTCCGACACACGGCCGAAGTGACCGTCGGAGTCGATCCCCGGTATCGGCGGCAGGGGATCGGCTCGTCGCTGCTCGAGTACGGCCTCGAGTGGGCGTCCGACGCCGGTTACCAGAAGCTCTACCAGAACCTGCCGGCGACCAACGAGGCCGCGATCGAGTTCCTCGAGGAGAACGGCTGGCAGCGCGAGGGAGAACACGAGGGGCAGTACTGTCTCGAGGGCGAGTTCGTCGACGAGATCATGCTGGCAACGTGGCCCTAGTCGCGAGGCCTGTTTCGGAGAGTGTAAAAACAGCCGTAGAGACGAGAAATGTCCTGCTATCGTGGCAACAAGGAATCGCCACGCCCTCCCCAGCCGATTCGCTCGTTCGCAGGACTCACTCGCTCATCCCTCGCACGGAGTCGTCGCTCGCCCTCGTTATCACTCGGACGACCTGCTCACGGATCGCTTCGCTCTCCGTTCGCTTTCGAGGCGCTCCCGCTGGTCGCGCCTCGCTGACAGCGCGCGCCACCGCATGTCGGTTGATCGGTCAGGCAGAGACGTTGATTTCCCAATGAGTCGGTCTGCTGTTCGTCGGACGACCGGCACAGACACAGTGTGAACTGGCAAACGTATCCGGATCAGTGCCACCGAATCGGGGACCACGTTCTTGCCAGTCGACTGCATACAGCGTCACATGGACGAAATATCCCTCGGCGTGCCGGAACCGATCCTCGAGCGACTGCCGGAAGACGACGAGAGCGCGGCCGCGGACATGCAGAAGGCCGTTGCGGGCTGGGAAGAGCAACTCAACCGGGTCATCGCGGAGGACGACGACGAGCGTGAGGCCGCCGGCAAAGTGCTCGAGGCGATCGACCGCTTCGAGGAGCGCTACGAGACGTACGACGCGTTCGTCCCCGAACTGCGAGCGTGGGGGCAGTCGCCGATCTACGCGATCGCGTGGCGGACGCTGTACGCCGACGTGATCGCCCAGCTGCACGAGCACGACGAACTCGGCGACCACCTCGATCGGGAGCGAAACGCGCGATTGGTGGCGGACGGCATTCGGTTACAGGATCTGTGACGGCCGGCGGCGAGGCCGCCGATCGATCCGCCAGAAGCGACATCTATCAGTTTGGTATATAGTGGTATATCCCCCTATTGTCGCCTAATACCGTCCAGACACCAGCTTCTCCTCCCTTCACCAATATAAACAAAATATATCTTATAGTAACGATTTTGAGGCTGTATTCGAGAGTGAACCGTGTGTCGACGACCGACTCGACGACACCGGACGGGACGGACGCGATCGACCTGACCACCCGCGTGCGCCGTCGGCTCCTGCCGGCGCTTCACCGAGTCAAGGAGCCCTTGGGCGGCTACGCCATCTGTCGGCAACATCCCGAGGAGTACGTCGGTATCGTCAAGCGCGGGCTGGACGCGGTCCGATCGATCCTCGAGGAACTGACGTTCGAACCGGAGCCGATCGCCTCCCTGAAGGTCCACGACGACGGGCGACGCTCGGCGGGGAGCTGGGTCCGGCGCGAGTCGACGTTGGCACCGTGGCAACTGCACGTCACGCTGTTTCGAACCGGCGAGGGAACCGTCGAGGTGTTCGCCCATCGCGAGTACTCGTGGCTGCGCCACCCGTACAAACACTATACGCAGGCGGGGTGGGACGGCCGCGGCGGCGTCGAACGGATGCGGGCGATGCTCTCGACCCACGGCGTCCCGTTCCGAATCGAATAGCGGGCGATGAACTGGGGTACCAACAGACCGACTCGACAGCGGGACGGATCGGTCGCCGTCGCCCACGCCACGGCCAGCGTCTCCCCAGCCACGGCCGGCGCACACCCATCCCAAGCGTTGAAATTCCGGGCCAGACTAGAGGGAGTATGGAGTTCGCTGTCTCTCGGTCGGGGACGACGCTCGTGACGCTACACGGCGGATCCGATACCACCGCCTGCGACGAGGCAACGTCGACGCTCGCCGATACCCTCGAGTCTCTCGCGGCCGCGGGGACGATCACGGACTGGGAAATCGCCGACGCGGACGTGTACGAACATCCGAACGCCCCGTTCGACCCGTACACGATCACCCTCAAGTTTTCGGTGACGGTCACCGTCGAGGCCGACGACGCCGACGCGGCGAGCGAGCGCGGCGCGAGGGCCATCGACGACGCGCTCGCGAACGCCGACATCGGGTCGGTTACGTACACGTCGTCGCCGTCGACCTCGGCCGCCTGATCGGACCCACCGCCCGCACTTATGGCGTCCGAACACGAGTATGTGGTATGGACATCGATCTCCGATTTTTCGCCACCTTTCGGGAAGCCGTCGGCGCGAAAGAGCGAACGCGAACCGTCGACGACAACGCGACCGTCGGCGACGTGCTCACCGACCTCGAGACCGAGTACGACGGCCTCGAGGGGCAGTTACTCGAGGACGGAGCGATCCGGCCGCAGTTGAGCGTGCTGAAAAACGGCCGCAACGTGGTGCACATGGCGGGAGTGGACACGTCGCTGGAAGCGGGCGACGTGGTGTCGGTGTTTCCGCCGGTCGCCGGCGGGTAACAGCGTGGAGACCCTCAGGGGAGGCTGAGAGCACCCCTACACTTTTTTATCAGAGTAGTAAGAGTATCGCGTATGCTCGATGTCGTCGCCGAACTGCTACTCGAGTTAGGGTTCGACCGATTCGTCGGTAGCGGCGACGACCGGACGACGGCCCAGCAGTGCTGTCTCTTCGTCGGCGTCGTGGTCGTCCTACTCGCGGTCGCCCTCGCGGTCACCGGCGGCCCGTGGTACGGACTCGCCGCGGCTCTCGTCGGCGTCGCACTGATCGTCTACGGACGGTGAGCCGCCGGTCATTCGTGCGAAGCGCTGGCGAGAATCACGGCGTCCGCGGGCAATTTCGAGAACGCTTTACGCCTCGTTCGCCTCGAGACGACCGTGACGGAAATCGACGGTAGCGCCCCTGATCGCGGTTCCAGTTCCGGCCCTGGCCGCAGCGAATCCGCTGCCCGGTCGTCGGACGGGCGAGCCGAGGAGACGCGGATCACCGCAGACGACGAGAGCGAGGCCGTGACGTTCGATCGGGAGGGGGTCCGCGCCGGCTTTCTCACCTGTCTCCCGGTCGCGATCGGCGTCGGCGGCTACGGGATCGCGTTCGGGATGCTCGCCCGCCGGGCCGGGCTGAGCGTCGCGGAAGCGACGCTGATGAGCGCGACCGTGCTCGCCGGTGCCGCCCAGATCGTCGCCGTCGAACTCTGGGCGGAGCCGATCCCGGTCGCGACGATCGTCCTCGCGACGCTCGCAGTCAACCTGCGCTACTCGCTGATGGGCGCGGCGCTGGGACCGTGGCTCGAGCGACTCTCGGCAGGCCGAAGCTACGGGAGCCTCCTGGTCATGGCCGACGAGAACTGGGCGCTGACGATGCGCGAACTCAAATCCGGCAGCGGTCGCGGCGCGTTCCTGCTGGGGACGGGCATCGCGATGTGGGTCTTCTGGGTTGGGGCGACGATCGTCGGCGCGGCCGCCGGCGGCGCGATCGGTGATCCGACGCGGTACGGCATCGACTTCGTCCTCGCGGCGGTCTTCGTCGCGCTCGCGGCCGAACTCTGGGAGGGGCGCTCGACGCTTGTGCCGTGGCTCGTCGCGCTCGCGACCGCCGTCCTCGCCGCGGAACTCGTTCCGGGCCAGTGGTATATCCTGCTCGGCGGCTTCGCGGCTGCCGCGGTGGAGGTGGTCCGCTATGATCGGTGAGGGAGCGTTCGCGCTCGACCCCCTCATCGTCGGGACCATCCTCGCGATGGCACTCGTGACCGCCGTTACGAAAGTCGGTGGCTTCTGGCTCCTGCGGCGGATCGACGTGAGCGAGCGACTCGAGGCCGGGCTCTCGGTCCTGCCGGGCGCGATCGTGATCGCGATCCTCGGACCGGAGCTGGCGGCCGGCGGGCCGGCGGAGTGGGGCGCGGCCGGCGTCGTCCTGCTGGTTATGTGGCGAACGGAGAGCATCCTGCTATCGCTGTGTGGCGGCGTCGGAGCCGTCGTGTTGTTTCGCACACTCATCTGACGGGTCCGCTCTCCCGGTACCGCCGAACGCGATTTTATCCGTTCGGCGGTCGAATCACGGGTATGGTAACGCATGTCGAGCGCTCCTTTCGCGGCATCTCCGAACGGCTCGTGATCCGGTATCTGACGAATCTCGGCGGCGAGCAGGTCGCCGAGGACACCGTCGCGGGCGACGACTGGACGGCAACGTTCTCGTCGGAGACAGTCGGCATCGGCCCCTCGTTACAACTGACCGAGGTGACGATCGTCTTCGAGGGCGACGACGACACCCTCGAACCGCTCGTCGAGCGGTTCGCACAGAAGGCGATGCGCGCGGGTGGGTGAATGGCGGGCGAACCGATCGAGGGACAGGTACTCCTCCTCACCGCCGCCAAGGCGAGCGTTCCGGGTACCCGACTACCCGACCTGATCGAGCGCGCGCAGGTCGCGCTGGGACCGAGCCTCGAGCGCTACCGCCGGGAGTACGAACGGCTGTACGCGGGCGACGACCTCGAGATTTTTCTCGTCGACTGGGGCCACTGGGAGGAGATCGGCGACGAGATCGACGTGACCGACCGCGAACTGTCCGCCATCCGCCGGGCACACGAGGAGCAGTTGCTGCGGATCGGTCGGCGAACGGACCGCGAGGACGAGTTCGAGACGGCCCTCGAGATCCGAGAGCCGGTCGTCATCGGGGCGAACGAGGGTGAAACCACCGGCGACACCGACGGCGAACACACCGACGACATCGACGGCGAACACGAGTCGCCGAGCCGATAGGACGCGACGCCGGACGGCTCTCACCGCCGCCGACGCATCGGCGACGCCCCTCGCTGTCGATGGCAACTATAAAGATCACGTTGCACCTTTGGCAAACTACTGAGACGATGGCTATCGACCAGGAGACCGAGATGACGGACGCGGAGATCGACGACTTCCTCAGTCGTCGGGAGACCGGGGTGTTGTCGCTCGCACGGACGGACGAACCCTATGCGATCCCTATCTCGTATGGCTACGACGACGGCGAGCGGGAATTTTACATGCGAATGGTGTCGACGCCCGACAGCGAGAAGCGGCAGTTCCTCGAGTCCGCGCCGGAAGCGCGACTCGTCGTCTACGACGAAGCGGATTCGACCTACCGGAGCGTCATCGCCACGGGGAGCCTCGAGAGCATCGAGCCGTCGAAGCTGACGCCGGAGGAAATCGCCCAGTACGGGAACGCGAAGCGGCCGCTATTCGAAATCTGGGCGGAGGGGAAGGACGCGCTAAATATCGAACTCTACCGGCTCACGCCGACGACGCTCAACGGGCGGCGGACGGAAGTCGATCGCGAGGAGTGAGAACGGAGTCGAGTCGACGCCATCGATAACGCAGGGCGTGCGTTCAGTTCGTCTGCTGTTCTGCGATGAAGTCCGCGTCCGTGACCGACGCCGCACAGACCGGACAGCCGTGTGTGAGCGTGGCCTCGCGCATCGATTCGTTGACTTCGATCTCCTGCCCGCACTCCGGGCACGTGAACTCGTATCTACTCATATCGGGGGGCAAGTCGGTGAGCCGTCGATTGTCTACCGTCTAGCAGTGGAGGCAGTATATATAGGGTTGCGGTTCGATGCCATCGGCCCGTAGGACCCGATACGTTCATGGGGCTCGAGTCGACGGCGGCCGCCACAGTCCGCTCATCCTCGATCGTCGACTCCCCGGATCGCGGTCGGTCACTCATGATCCAAAATTGCGTCCAGGAGCTTCGTCTGGGCCGCCGCGAGGTGTTCGGTGAACGTCGTCCCGGTGATCCCGAGTTCCGCGGCGACCTCGCCGGCGTTGGCCCGTTTGGGGTGTTCGAAGTAGCCCATCCGGTGGGCCGTCTCCAGCACCTCGGTCTGGCGGTCGGTCAGCATGCTCCGGTCGACGAAGACGAGGTTTCGTTCGTCGTGGTCCTGCTGGGACTGCAGTAGCCGCTGGACGTCGAGATTCGCGTAGCGCTCGCGCAGCTCGCCGATGACGGCCTGCAGTCCGTGCATATCCGGCGCGTGAAAGGTCAGATACAGCGACGCACCCCGCGTTCGGATGTCGACCACCGGACAGTCGTGTCGCTCGATACACTCGCGGGGGCAGCCACGGCCGAGTGTGCGTTCAAAGCGGTAGACCGTGCTCGAGCCGTACGAAAAGATCGGCGAGAGGTCCGCGTCGACATCGAACTCGTCGGGATAGGACTCCGCCTCGAGCATGAACTCCTCGATCACGCGCTCGGGCGCGGCGGGGTTGGTGCTCCGCGAGACGGAGTGGACCCGACCGCCCGTCTCGGCGGAGGCCTGCGCGACGACGCAGTCGGGCGGGTCGTCGATCTTTACCTCTGCGCGTATCCCCGAAGCCATCAGTCACTGCTGGGGGTGCCGGCCTCCTAAACCCACCGCCCACGGCCTGCGAGGTACGCCAAAAATGGTGCTCACGGTGTGCAATAAGAGACGATTTGGGATGTGAGGTCGGCCCGTGTGCCATCCGAAAAGACGCTCGATACCGGTTCGAACCGGTGGTTTTCGCCACCGCATATAAAGCACCCTGTATTTAGTGGGACTCATTTGGAGGTGACGGGGCCAGTACTATGGTGTATAACAGATGTCCACGACGAACTCCACTATTCGAAACCGAGGGGGGCAAAACGACGACGCCGTCGACCCGCAGACCGTCATTGCCGCGCTGGATGACGACGACTGTCGAGCTATCCTCGAGGCGACGGACGAGGACTCTCTCACGGCGACGGAACTCTCCGAGCAGTGTGACATTCCGATGTCGACGACCTACCGCAAGGTCGAAATGCTGACCGAGGCCGATCTGGTCGACGAACGGGTCCGGATCAACACCTCCGGCAAGCACGCGACCGAGTACTGCAAGAGTTTCGACAACGTGCTCGTCTCCGTCGCCGGCGGGGGGATCGAGATCGAGATGACGAAACCAGCGGCCGACGCCGAACCGGGGTCCGGCTACGCGTCGTCGCCCGTGACTGCCGACGACTGAGTCGAGCGCGTTCGCCGGTGGACCCCGGCGAGTGCCGGTAATTTAAGTGTCTACTGCAGTAATGGTTTTTATCCAACATGTCGAACGTGGCCGCGCTGTTCATCGGGATCGTACTGCTCGGATTCGCCGGACTGTTCGGTCGACGCGGCCGACGACAGCACCGGCGTCGCGCGCTCGTCACGGAGACGCCGACGACAGAGATCCGGACGCTCGACGACGAGGGGCTCGTCGAGCTGAAGGGCGTCGTCGACGCCGAGGAGACGTTCCGATCGCCGATCCGGGACGAAGAGAGCGTCCTCTCGGTGTGGGAGATCGAGGAGTGGGACGAGAGCGGGACGACCGACATGTGGGAGACGCGCGCGACCGGTATCTACGCGGCCCCGTTCGTCCTCTCGGACGAAACCGGCGACGTCCGGGTCGACCTCGAGACCCGCGTCACCGGCGAGGACGGGGGGCACACCGATATCGAACTGGGCGCGGTGGATCTCGATCGACTGCTCTCGAGCGGCGTCTCCGTCGACAACGTCCTCTGTTCGCTCGAGGACTTTTCCGTGGAGACGACGGTGCCGCCGGACGCGGAGCCCCCCGATCACATCGCCGACTTCGTCCGGGGCGAGTCCGGCGTCTCCGAACAGACCGACTCGATCACGAATATCATCGACGTCGGCACCGCACACGGCGAGCGGCGCTACTACGAGGGAACGATCGAACCCGGACGGGAGGTCTACCTCCTCGGAACGGCCGAGGCCGCGTCGGACGCGACGTACCCGCTGGGTCCCGACGACGTGGTCGTGACGGCCCCCGATAGCGGCGATGGCTCGGCGATCGTCTCGGACCGATCCGAGGACGAACTGGTCTCGGAACTCGGCGCGTATCGATTCGCATACGCGGCCGCGGCGGTCATCGGTCTCGGCGGCGTCGCGTTGCTCGCCGTGGGAATCGGGCTCGTCTGATCGATCGCCGACGATACGGAGACGACCGTGAAAAACGGGTCCGCGATCAGTCGTCGCTCGAGACCGCTGCACCGGTGTCGCCGCTGACGCCGGTGCCCGGCCCGAGATCGATCCCGAGTTCGTCGAGTTTCTCGTCGGGGACGACGCCGTCGACCCAGCCGCGGTAGTCGTAGTACTCTTCTTTCATCTCGTCGAGTTCGCAGTACTCGCCCTCGCTCGCGCCCTGTCCGCGGATGCCGTCCTCGAGGAAGCGCGCGGGCAGCGAGTCGTCCGCCGCGTCGAAACCGTTGAGGTTGTTGTAGTATCGTTCGAGGGTGTAGACGCGTTCGCCGGCCTCGAGCAGTTCGTCTTCGGTGACGTCGCGACCGGTCATCCCGTTGTACTGCAGGACGTACTCCTCGATTCCCTCGGCGAAGGCGTTGAACTTGCAGATGTCGAAGGAGTCGCTGATGGCGTGGAGATCCTGGAACTGGGCGGTGAGTTCGCCCTTGCCTTCGTACTCGTAGGGGTCGACCTTCTCTGGGACGCCCAGAATTTCGGCAGCGGGGGTGTACCCTCGCAGGTGGCAGGCCCCGCGATTCGAGGTGGCGTAGCCGATGCCCATCCCCTTCAGACAGCGCGGGTCGTAGGCCGCGATGGTCTGGCCCTTGACGGCGAGGGAGTTCTCCTCGGCGTCTTTTGCCTCTGCGACCCGGCGCGGTCCCTCCGCGAGCAGGTCCGCGAGGTCGTCCTCGCGGTGAGCGATCCGCTCGATCATGTCGATCATCGTCTCGTAGTCGCCCCACTCGAGATTGCCTTCCTCGAGTTTGCCCTCCTCGGACATCTCCATGGCCATCGCCATCATGTTACCCGCGTCGATGGTGTCGACGCCCATGTCGTTACAGCGGTCGATCATCAGCGCGACGGCGTCGCGGTCGGTGTGGCCGGAGTTCGGCCCGAGTGCGTACGCCGACTCGTACTCGTAGGACTCAGTGCGGACGTTCATCTCCTCGCCCTTGTGCATCGTCGTCACCTCGACTTCCTTCTTGCAGGCGACCGGACAGGAGTGGCAGGTCGGCTCGTCGACGAGGATGTTCTCGCGGACGTTCTCGCCGGAGACGCGCTCGGCGTCGATGTCGACATCCTCCGCGTCGCGCATGGCTTTGGTCGAGGTGTAGCGCCCGTTTTTCGTCGGAAGGCCGTCCATCTCCTCACCGATGTTCATCAGGACGTTCGTCCCGTACATCGAAAGTCCACCCTCGTTTGGTGCGGTGACTTCCGATTCCTGAATCGCCTGCATCGCCTGCTGGTGACCTTCCTTGAAGGTCTCCGGATCGGCCGGCTTGGGCATCTTCGTCGTGGACTTGACGACGACGGCCTTGAGATTCTTCGCCCCCATCACGCAGCCCGTGCCGCCCCGGCCCGAGGCCCGGTCGTCCTCGTTCATGATGGAGGCGTACTTGACGCCGTTCTCGCCGCCGGGACCGATCCCCATGATGCTGAGGTTCTTGCCGTAGGAGCCCTCGACCTCCTCCTCGATCGCGTCGCGCGTGTCGTGGAACCCTTCCCCCCAGAGGTGGGAGGCGTCCCGCAGTTCGACCTCGCCGTCCTCGACGACGGCGTACACCGGCTCGTCGGCCTCGCCCTCGAACAGCAGGCCGTCGAAACCGGCCCACTTGAGCCGGGCACCCGACCAGCCGCCGTGGTGGCTGTCGGTGACGGTGCCGGTCAGCGGCGACTTCGTACAGACGGCGATCCGACCGCTCATCGTGACCTGCGTGCCCGACAGCGGCCCGTTCATGAACGCGAGCAGGTTCTCGGGGCCCATCGGCTCGACGTCCGGCCCCTGGTCGAAGACGTACTTTACCCCGAGTCCCCGCGCACCGATATACTTCTCCGCGTCCTCGTCGTCGATCGACTCGTACGCGACATCCCCGTCCGAGAGATCGATGCGGGCGACCCTGTCTTGGAATCCGCCGAGTTCAGTCATGGTAAGTGCTCACCCTTATCTACGACGCCCAGAGTGTTAGTGATTCTCATCCGCACGAAACCGGTTTCGGTTTCGTCGCCGGAGTAGAATCGCTCGGATAACCGCAGGAGGGAAGCGCGATTAATTCGGATATCTTACCTGCACAATCTGTCAAATATTGCGGACCTGTAACCGTCGACATTCACGTCTGGTGTTTCATAGCGGGCCGACCGGGCAGCGACTCACTGCGAGCGCGTGGCCGTCCAACCGCCGGTCGGCGTCGACGATCACAACAGGAGTGCGACCACCGCGAGAATGATGAAGATCAGCACGAAGATCCGCGCGATCTCCATCGAGATCCCGGCGACGCCGCGGGCACCGACCGCGGCGGCGACGATCGCGAGGACGAAGAAGATGATCGCCCAGTACAGGAACCCACCACCGGTCTGGAGCGGCGTTGCGAGCGCGAGCATACCACCGACTCCCACGACTGACCACATAAACGTCGGCGACCGTCCACGGCCGTTCTCGAGGCTAAGCCGGAACTACAGGTCTCGAGGCGCGACTGTCACGGGATCGGCACTATGCATCGCCAAAGAACGCTCGGCAGAGTTTCGCCTCGGCCGTCCGCAGGTGCTCGTGGAAGGTCGGCCGCGAGACGCCCATCGTCTGGGCGAGTTCCTCGCCCGTCGTCGGTCGGGGCCACTCGAAGTAGCCGCCGAGGTAGGCCCGCTGTAACGCGCCGAACTGGCGATCGGTCAGCGCCGCCTCGAGTCCGGCGGCGAACTCCTCGCGGGTCTCGCCGTCGCGGTCGCGCTGCTGGAACGAGACGACGTCGGTTCCCGCGTAGCGATCCTCGACGGCTTCGACGACCGACCGGACGTTCGCAGACCGGGGGATCTCGAGGGTGACGCGCGCTCGCCCGTCCTCGCTTTCGATCGCCTGGGTGCGGGCACCGCGTTCGGAAAGCCAGCCGACGAGGTCGTCCGAACCGGTCAGTTCGATCAGACACTCCTCGTCTCGTTCGACGATGACTCGGCAATCGACGTCCGGCAACTCAGCGCCGGCTGCGGTGAGTTCGTCCGCGCTCGCGCCGGTGACGGTAAACAGTGAGGCCGTCTCGTCGTCGGTCCGGTGGACCGACCGGCGGTACTCGAGCCGACAGTCGGCCTCGGCTGAGAGGGCGACGGGTGCGAGGACTCGATCCGTCAAGTCGAGTTCAACGGCGACGACGGCGTCGGTCGCGAGCACTCGGCTGGTTTCGCGGGCGTTGACCCCACTGGCAACCGCGCGGGCGAGCGCGGAGAGGATCACCGTTTCGCGGTCGTCGATGGCTCGATCCCGATTCGTTCGAATCGTCAGGACACCGTACTCGATCCCGTTGTACGTCAGCGGGAACGCGGCGTGAGTCGCCCCCTCGACGGTGCCGACTGCCGGCTCGCCCGTCGCGAGCGCCGCAGCAGCGGGATGGTCGCCGTCCGTCTCGATCCCGCCACGCTCGGGATCGGTCTCGGCGCTCGAGCGAACGTTGATCGCACCGGTCGCGGGATTGCGTTCGCCGATCCAGGCCCCCTCGTAGGCGTCTTCGGCCGCGATTCTGTCACAGACCTCGGACTCGAGCGCCGAGCGGTTGGTCGAACCGGCGACGACGTCGGTGACGTCCTGAATCAGTCCCTCGACGCGATCGAGGATGTACTCGAGTTCCGCGGTCCGCTCCTCGAGCGCGAGTTCCGCTTCCTTGCGTGCAGTGACGTCGTTCTGGAAGCCGACGTAGTTGGTCACGCGGCCGCTCTCGTCTCGGAGGGGGGCGATCGTCACCTCGTTCCAGAACTCGGTGCCGTCCTTTCGATAGTTCTGCAGTTCGACGGTGACCGGCCGCGCCTCGTCGATCGCAGCCGCCATCTCGGCGATTGTGTCCTCGTCCGACTCCGGACCCTGCAGGAATCGACAGTTCCGACCAACGACCTCGTCGAACTCGTAGCCGGTAATCTCTTGATAGGCCTCGTTGACATAGACCAGCGGATTGTCCTCGCGGTCGGGATCGGAGATGGTGATCCCGACGGGCGCCTCCTCGATCGCGCGGTCTTTCATCAGTCGGTCGCTCGCGTCCGTCAGCGAGCCGTCCGTCTCGTCGGCATCCGTCTGGGGGCCGACCACACTGCGATCGAACGTGATCGTCGCGCCGTCGGCATCCCGGTGGATTCGTACACCGTCATCGTCGCCCTCGAGATCGATCCGTCTGGCGGTCCCGACCGCCGTCTCGTCGATCGCCGCCGCGAGCCGATCCCAGCGGGTGCCGAGTGCGGTCGCCGCGTCGCGGTCGGCGTCGCCGAGCCCGAAGGCGTCGCGGGCGGCGGCGTTCGCGTACGTAATCGTGCCGTCGGCGACCGCCACGACCGGATCGACCACGCGCTCGAGCGCACGCGCCGCTCCGGCGGCGTCGCCGACGGTTCGACCGTGCTTCGCGTCGACATCATCCATAGTCTCCTCTACGTGGTGACGACTAAGAATCGTTGTGATCGAACGAGTGGACAGCAGGCTGGCGGCCCGGTCCGTAGAACTCCCCCGTTCGAACGGGGTACCGATGGCCGTCTCGATCGCTCGCTGCAGTGACTACAGGTCGGGGAACTCCCGCTGATAGGCCGTTCCCTCGAGTCGATCCTCTCGGAGCGGCCAGAAGGCCAGCAGCGTCGCAGTCTCTCCGTCGACCGTTCGCGAAGTGTGTGGAATCTCGGGTGGGATCGTCAGCGTATCGTAGGGCTCGAGTTCGATTCGCTCGCCGTCGACGAGCATATTCGTCTGTTCGTACGGGTGCGTGTGGGGCTCACTGTCGGGTTTCTCGGGATCGATCCGCGTAAACCCGATCATCTGATCGATGCCGCGGAAGATCACCTGACTCAGTCCCGGTTCCTCGCGATACGGATCGATGTCTCGTAAGTTGTACACTGACGGAATCTCGGATCGATCGTACTCTCGAGGCATGTGAACATCTCTCCTTCGAGTCGAAATAAGGGTGCGTATTTCGCTTTCCACAGGAGTACTGGTTCACGAGACCGCCAAAGTGAGACGGGGTGACTTTCTGGTTCGGTCTGTCATCACTCGACCGCCCCAGCGGTTGTCACAACTGGATCCGCTCGCGTTTCGTGGAGTGAGAGCGGACACCGCGTCGGCTGCTGGCGTTCGGTATCGGCTCCCTCTCGCTGCATCATCGCGTTCGGATACCGTTCGAGAACTCGAACCGTTCGGTGTCGATTGCAGTCGAAAAACGGTCCACGAGTGGGTCTCGAGTGTGATCTACAGACGGCAGTTGACGCGGTTCCGGATCACGTCGTGCTTGACGAACCGGTGATTCGGATCGATAAACGCTGCTCTCGGCCGTCCGTCTCTGAACGCGATTCGCCGAGGGGCTAGAATGTTATAGTCTGCCACGGTGTAGGGTAACACATGTCAGTATACCGTTCGCCGTTCGAGCAACTCCGGGAGAAGTTCGACGAATCAGAGCTCCGGTGTCCGGCGTGTGGCTACGTCGATACCGACGGTGGCTGGCGCGTGACCACTTCGGGCGGACGGGTCCGCTATCAGTTCGTCTGTCCGGCTTGCGACGCGGTCGAGACGCGGGAACTACGACTTGAGCAGTGACGTGTCCGCGATCGCGCGACGACCCGCACGCGCGTGGCAGCGCGAGCGGCGTCGACGACTCGAGAGCGCAGTGATCTTTCGGGCCACCAATCGACGGTTTCGACGCGAAATGGCAGGTAATCAACTGCTAGGAAGCCGGCAGAGTACCGGAATCGCAGGGGACCCGGACAGAAAGTCGGGACGGGACGTGCGGCCGGTCACAACGGCCGTTTTCTTCGATCTAATCTCGTAACAGTCTGCCAGTTTTAGCCCGGAAACCGTCGTCTCTCGGTTCGTATGGTTTCACGACCGCAAACGATCGGTGTCGCGTTCGTCGCGCTGTTGGTGATGCTCTCGGGGGGTCCCGCCCTCGTCGGCGCAACGACAACAGCCGCGACCGACGACGCCGAAGACATGAGCGAACCGAGCGCGACACTGCAGAACGTACAGGTCGGCACGCTGGAACTCGAGAACGTGACGGTCCAGAACGCGACAATCGAGGAACTGACCGTCCAGCAGCTAGACGTGCAGGGCGGCGAAGCCGAACTCGAGCAACAACTGAACGAGACCGGCGAGAACCAGTCTACCGAAAACCAATCTGTGGGGAACCAGTCCGGCGAGGTGATACTCTCGAACGTTGCCTTCGAATCGCTGGCGCTCGAGAACGTCAGCCTCGACGAACTCGGCGGTGGGAACGAGGGCATGGCCGCCACCGAGACCGGAAACGAGTCCGCAACGGGCAACGAGACCGGAAACGAATCGTCGACGGGACTCCAGCAAGTGATCGACGAGGACGCCAGCACCGTGATAGTACAGAACATGACGATCGAGTCCATGAACGCCGACCAGTTGACGATCGATGACCTGACCGTCAGCGAAGGCGGCGATGGCGGTGGAATCCTCTCCGGCATCTCCGACGCCATCGGGGACCTGTTCGGCGGTGACGATGACGGCGGTGACGGTGACGGCGAGAATCAGACCGCAACCGACGGGAACGAGAGCGTCCAGGAGATCGAGTCGCTGACCATCGAGCAGTTCGACGTCGGCGAGATCACGTTCGAATCCATGACCGTCGGCTCCCTCGAGAGTCAGCAGGCGGACAACGCGACGAGCGAAAACGCGACTGCGAACGAGACGACCGAAAACGAAACCGCGAACGAAACGGGTGACAATGTGACCGCGAACGAAACGGCGGCGGGCGGCAACGAAACGGCGGCAGGTGAAACCGTCTCGTCGGTTTCCGCGGGAGCGATGACGGTCGAGAACAGCTCCGTCGATACCCTCACCCTCGGCGAAATACAGGGCCTCGAGGGAGCGCTCGGACAACCGGCCGATGGTGCGGCGAACGAAACGGCAACCGAAACGAACGCGACCGGGAATGAAACGAACGCGACTACGAACGAGACCGACAACGAGACGAACACAACGGGGTGACGATCGAGGCCGACGCACCGAACCAAACGCCGTGAGGAACCGAGCGGCGTGACCGGCTCGAGCCGGTCGAGTGCCGCGTTCCAACGCGATCAGTTCGTTTCGGGTCGAGCCGCGATCCGGATCGATCAGTCGATACCGCGATCCGGATTGATGAGTCGATAATACGAGACGGCGAGCACCGTCCGACCGTCGCGGATCTCGCCGGTGACCACGGCGTCGGTCAGTTCCTCGAGGGGGAGTTCCATCGGACGAATGCTCTCGTTGTGGTCGAGTCGCTGCTCGGCGGTCGGTCGGCAGCCGTCGGCGACGAAGAAGTGTAGCACGGAGTCTGCGATCCCGTTGGCCGGCTCGACGGTCACCAGCGCCTCGAGTTCCGTGGCCTCGTACCCGGTCTCCTCGGCGAGTTCTCTCCGAGCCGCGGCCTCGAGATCGTCGTCATCGGGCTCGACTCCGCCGACGGGAAGTCCGCGGCTGATTCGCGAGACGGCCTGTCGCCACTCCTCGATGCAGACGACGTCGCCGTCGGGCGTGAACGGTAGGACGCAGACGCTCGGGGCGTCCGAAAGGTAGTCGAACTCGGATTCCGTGCCGTCGGGGAGTCGAACGGATTCGTTAACGATATCGAACCCCGGACAGGAGTAGGCTACTCGACGATCGCGAGTGTCCCAGGCCAGTGGATCGGTTGGCATAGCGGCCGATACGGCGGTGAACGTCAAAAACGCGGCGTCACGGCTACGGCGTCACGCGCGGTCGACGGTGGACTATTGGCACCGAGCGTGCTCGGTCGATAGCGGTCCTACGGGTCGCATTCCGGCTCGAGCGACGCCGTATCCGCTCTATAACAAAGCCACAGAGCGGTGAACGTCCTCACTCAGAGGGTGATCCATGGATCAGCTAACTGGCTTCCAGCGCGACCTGTTGTACGTGATCGCAGGGAAAGACCGGCCGTCCGGGCAGGAGATTCTCGACGACATCAATAACTACATCGACCAGCCCGTCACACACGGTCGACTGTATCCGAACCTCGACACGCTCGTCGAGAAGGAACTCGTCGAGAAGGGCGAACTCGACCGGCGGACGAACTACTACGCGCTGACGCCGAAGGGCCGACGCGCGCTCCAGCGTCGCCAGGAGTGGGTCGACCAGTACGTCGACGTGTAACTCCGGGCGGCCTCCTCTCGAGAGGGTTTCACCGGTAGCGCCTCGCTTCGCGGTGGGATCGGCTTGCGTTGGGAGCCGGTTTGCGAACGCACGCGACCGCCGTCACCGGGCGTCGTCGAGATCGACGACCGCCTCGAGATCCGCGGTCAGCCAGGCGTTCAGTTTCTCCGTCGTGGTGCCGTCGCATGGGACGAGCGTACAGCGATCGTCGCCGGATTCGTATCGGACGACGACGGCGTCGAACAGTACCGCATCGGCCTCGTCGGTGGGAGCAGCGTCCTCGTGGGCAGTTCCGTCGTCGATCCCGTCGGCAGAGCCATCCATAGTAGTCCAGGCGAGCGTCATCGCCACCGTCACGTAGGCGCGACCGGTACAAAACGACTGCTAGGTGTCATATAGAGCGGTTGGGTCGACTGTGTACCGCTCCCGAACCGCTACGCGAGCCGGCTCGCGGTGGCGATCGATTGGCAGTGGCAATTGACTGGCGGTTACGATCGACCGGCGCCGGAGCCGTCGAACGAGATCGACTCGAGTCGTCGGGTATCCACAGATGAACCGAACCGTCCGGTCGACGAACGGCTAATCGTCACCGAAGCTGACCTGCGCGAGATCCGCCTCGAGGTCGGCGACGTGCTCGTTGAAGTCGGCGACGAACGCGGGAACGTCGCCGGCCAGTCGGCGGACTTCCGGTGCCGCCGGCGGGCCGTACTGCGAGAGGAGGTAGACGCCGTCGGAGCCGCCGACCCGCAGATACGAGGCGAGGTCTTCTTCCCACTTCAGTTCCCATCGGGTACCCGAAATCGTCGTCGCGTAGGTACCGTACTCGCCGTCGTAGCGGTGGAGCTGACTCGCCATCGCGTTGCAGACGTCGCGGATGCGCTCGACGATTCGGTCCCGCTCGGCGACCAGTTCTGCCGTCGATTCGGCCTCCGGGAATTCGTCGGAGACATCCGCGAGAATCCCCTCGAACGAGCGGACGTACTCGTTGTAGGCCGCGACGAACGCCCCGTAGTCGGCCATCGCCGTCTCGAGGGCCTCGGGTTCGGGCGGCTGCTTGCTCGAGACGACGTAGATTTCCGACCCCGATTTCGGGTCGAATCTGAGGTACTGGACGTCGCCGGCCTCGTACTTGAGCGTCCAGCTCCCGCCGTCGGTGTTGAACGTCTCCTGCCCGTAGTCACCGCCCTGGAAGACGGCGAGTTCGCGCGCGATCTCGCCGGCGTGTGTGCGAACGCGAGCCGCCAGTTCGTCCCGCCGCTCGGCGATTTCGTCCATCTCCTCGACGTCCGCCTCGAGTCCGTCGGTCATCACTCGAGGAAGGGGGCGAGACCCGGTAACGGTTACGCCATCACGACGGGAACGCGCAGCCGTCGTCGGACGGTGACGAGAGGCAAGTCAGTCGAAAATGCTGCTGTTGTTCTCGCTATCGTTTCCGGTCTCGTTGGTCTCGTTGGTCATATTTCCGGTCTCGTTAGTCATGTTTCCAGTCTCGTTGGTTTCGTTTTCGGTCTCGTTCTCGCCGACCGGTTCGTCTTCGGTGTCCTGCCCGTTTCCGGTCCCCTCTTCGGTTTCGGTCTCGTCGTCTCCGTTACCCGTGTCGTTGTCGTCGCCACCGGGGCCGCCACAGCCAGCGACGAGCGCAGTCGACGCCGCGACACCCGTTAGTTGCAGTACTCGTCGGCGAGTCGATCGCTGCTGATCGGTCATACAGGTGAGGACACTGTCAATATCCATAAGCCGTCAGCCGTCAGCTGCGTGGGGATTGACATCCCGTGGCACGTGCTAACTTTCGACTTCACGGGATCGATTCCGGCAGACGAGGTGTTCGCTCGCTCGCGATCAGTGTAGGCGACACATCCAAACCGAGGGCCGGTGAACGACACCCATGGCTCCGATACCCGAAGAGTTCCACGACCTGTTCGAGACGGAAACGTTCGCCCACGTCGCGACGCTGACCGAGGAGGGCCTCCCCCACGTCACGCCGGTCTGGATCGACTACGACGCGGACGACAACCGGTTGCTGGTTAACACCGAACGCCACCGCCAGAAGGCGCGGAACGCGGAACGCAATTCCGCGGTCGGCGTCAGCATGACTGATCCCGACGACCCCTACCGGTTTCTCTCGGTGATCGGCGAGGTCGACGAGATTACGACCGAGGGCGCTCGAGAACACATCGACGAGCTCGCGCGGCGGTACACGGACAACGACGAGTATCAGACGCCGATCGAATCGGAGCGTGTCATCCTGCGAATTCGGCCGGACCGGGTCCTCTGACGCCGCTAGTACGGGTGCCGGCACGCGAGCGTGCCGTCGATCCGACGAGCGCCGCGTGATGGTCGCTCGAACTGGACCGCCGTCCGATGGGGTTTAGATTGCATCACAAATGAGGATGAAACGATAGGTGGGCGCATCGACTTCGTTCGATCGTGTCACAGCCAGATGCGGTACCCGCGACGGACGAACGCGACGAATCGAAGACAACTGACTGGACCCGACGAGCCGCTCTGACGGCACTCGGTGCGGGTGCTGTCGCCGGACTCGGCGCACCTGTCAACGCAAGCAGCCACGACGCGGCGGTCTGGTCGTCGGGCGGGACGTGGTACGCCGACGCTCACGGCTCGGGCGTTTACGCGGGCGGCGACATGCTCGACGCGATTCAGGCCGCCGTCGACGGGCTCACGCCGGGCCGAACGACGAAGGAGACGGTCGTGGTCGAAAACGGCGGGACGGTCGGCCCAACGAGCGAGGTCCATGCGGTTGACCTACCCAGTTACACGACGCTCGACGTTCGCGGACCGATCACCGTCGAGGACACTGGCGACGACCTCGTCGTTCCGATTCGCGCCCGGAGCGTCGAGTCGATCGAGATCCCGAACATCACGGTAAACGGAAATCCGCGATACGGAATCTGGGTCCAGAGCTGTGCAGACGTGACGCTGGGGAACGTCGAGATGGCGCTTTACGAAACCAGCAGCATCGGTCTCGGCGTCCGAATCGACGACGACGACGGCGACCGTTCGCGGAACGTCTCGCTGAATTCGGCAACCATCGAGGGCTGTGCCCACCACGCGATCGAAACCTACGGCGTCGACGGGGTCGGCATCGGCACCGTAACGACCGCCGACACCGGTGGCTGCGGCCTGCTCTTGAACGATACGACCGACGCGACCGTGGGGACGGTCGACGCGACGAACCCCGACCCCGGGGGCGGGTACGCCGGGTTCCGGGTCGCAAACGGCGGCGGCCAGAACGTCACCGTCCGGGAGGTCATCGTCCGCGGCGGTGCCCGCGGCGTCTTCGGCGTCTCCGGCAGCAGCGGTTTCACCGTCGAACACGTCGACATCGAGGGCACCACCAGCCAGGGGATCCTGCTTCAGGACTGCCAGAACGCCGCCATCAACGGCGGCATCATCCGTAACAGCAACAGCGAGGGGGTCCGCATCGACTCGCGCGATGGCGGCTCCCACCCGGCCGCGGAGAACGTGACGGTCCAGAACCTGCGCGTGGTCGACGATCGAGCGACGCCACAGCAGCCCTACGGGATCCGCGAGACCGGCCCCGGTACGGCCAACAACGCCATCCTGAACAACGACCTCAGGAACGCCGGCACCGTCACCGATCTCGAGGTCTCCGCCTCGAGCACGGAGACGCGCGGAAACGTGCTGACGGGCGAGGAACCGCCGGACGACGGAGCGTCCGGCGGCGTGGCTGACGGCCGATACGTCCTCGAGAACGTCAACAGCGGCACGGTCCTCGAAGCGGCGAACGCTTCGACGGCGGACGGTGCCAACGTTCAACAATGGCCCGCCAACGGCCACCCGACACAACACTGGGACGTACAGGACCGGGGCAACGGCGAGTACGAGCTCAGCAACGTCAACAGCGGGAAGCTCCTCGAAGTGGCGAACGCCTCGACGGCCGACGGTGCCAACGTCCAGCAGTGGCCCGCCAACGGCCATCCCACGCAGCGCTGGACGGTTCGAGAGCTGGGTAACGGCGAGTACGAACTCAGCAACGTCAACAGCGGGAAGCGCCTCGAGGTAGCGAACGCTTCGACGGCGGACGGCGCGAACGTCCAGCAGTGGTCCGCCAACGGCCATCCGACGCAGCGCTGGATCCTGTCCGGCGTCTGAGCCGATTCTCGCATCCGTCTCGAGCGCCGGTCAGCCCGGTTCGACGGGGATGAGAGGGATTTCTACGGAAGACAGTGAGAGGCGTTCAGTAGCACAGTATGGAGGGTTTTATATTCGAATGTGGATAGAATCTAGTATGGAGCAAGGGAAACCAATCGCCGAACCCTCGTGGCTCTATCCGATTGCTGTCGGACTCGGATCGATCCCGGTCACGCTCCTCTTTCAACGGCTTTCAATCGGGGACTACGTTCTCGCGCCCGTGCTTTCCGCAGGCGTGATAGCTGGATACCTCGTTGCCGAGCGGCCGATATCGAGTCGTCGCGCCGGTTGGCGAGCGGGGTTGATCGGTGGACTCGCGCTGTCATGGGGCGGGTTTCGATTTCTAACGCTTATTCCCGAGTACTCGTTCGGTCTCAGTACGTCCGTTCTCGCAGGGTTCTCTACAGCACTCGTTGTCGGACTGTATATCGTCTATTTCGGGCTCGTCGGTGGATTCAGCGGGTTCGTCGGTGGCTGGCTCGCCGGCAAGATCGACGGACCTAGATCGCTTTCCGTCACGAACTAACCGCTCCCGTCCGTTCGAAACGCAGACCGCCAGTCACGGATCACGATCGCTCGTTCGTCGGATCGGACGGTGGTTCGAACGCCGCTGCGGGAACGTCGGGGGAACCGAGACCGCCGCGTCCGGCTCGAGACCAGCTTCCGGACCCAGCAGGGGTGATCATTAATGCCAGCGGTGTAGAGGAGACATCCATGGCTACCACCGCGGATCTGCTGGTCGATTGTCTCGAGTCCGAGGGCGTCGAGCGCGTCTTCGGCGTCCCGGGCGAGGAAATCGAGGACCTGCTGTTCTCGCTTCGGGAGTCACCGATCCGGTTCGTCCCGACGCGCCACGAACAGGGCGCGGCGTTCATGGCCGACGTCCACGGCCGGCTGACCGGCGAAGCGGGCGTCTGCTGCTCGACGCTCGGCCCCGGCGCCACGAACCTCATGACGGGCGTCGCCGACGCCCAACTGGACAAGAGCCCGGTCGTCGCGATCACCGGCCAGGGCGGCCGCAAGCGACTCCACAAGGAGAGCCATCAGGCGCTGGACGTGGTCGACGTCTTCGAGCCGATCGTCGCGTGGAACACCCAGATCGCCGAGCCGGAGATCGCACCGGAGTCGGTGCGCAAGGCGTTCAAACTCGCCGAGTACGAGAAGCCGGGCGCGACCCACCTCGAGTTCCCCGAGGACGTCGCCGCGTCGGCGGTCGACAGCGAGCCGATCGAGACGCGCGATCCGGTTCGGCGACCGGACCCGGACGACGAGTCGGCCGCACGGGCGGCGCGGCTGATCACCGAGGCCGAACGACCGATCCTGCTGGCGGGCAACGGCGCGGTCCGAACGCGCGCGTCGGAGCACATCCGCGCCATCGTCGACCGCATCGGGATTCCGGTCGTCGAGACGTACATGGGGAAGGGAGCGATCTCGGACCGCGAGTCGGCCTCGCTGATGACGCTCGATTCGGGACCCGAGAGCGAGGCCGCGCGGGCGATCGAGCGCGCGGACTGCGTCGTCGCGGTCGGCTACGACATCGCCGAGCACGACCCCCAGGGGTGGAACCCGGATCTCGAGAAGACCATCGTCCACGTCGACTACGAGCCCGCGGAGGTCTACCGCCATTACAACCCGGACGTGGAGATCGTCGCCGACGTGGGCGCGGCGCTCGAGGCCATCGACGAGCAACTGTCGGACGGGGCCTGTTCGCTGTGGTGTGGCGATCTGCACGAGCGGCTGCTCGAGGCGGTGACGGAGCCGCCGGCCGACGACGATCCGGTGACGGTGCGGAACGCCCTGCCCCTCCTGCGCGAGGCGATGGCCGACTCGGACGTGCTCGTCTCGGACGTGGGCAGCCACAAGATGGCGATCGCGCAGTCGTTCCCGACCTACGAGCCCAACACCTGCGTGATCTCGAACGGGCTGGCCAGCATGGGGATCGCCGTCCCGGGCGCGCTCGCGGCTGATCTGGCTGTCGAGGGGAACGTGGTCGCGGGCACGGGTGACGGCGGCTTCCTGATGAACGCGGCGGAGCTCGAGACCGCGAGTCGGCTGGACTGCAGTTTCACGACCGTGGTCTTCAACGACGACGATTACGGGCTGATCTCCGAGAAGCAAGAGGATCATCGGGGCGAGCACACCGGTACCGAGCTGACCAACCCCGACTTGGTGACGTTCGCCGAGAGCTTCGGGCTCGAGGCCTACCGGCCCGAGGGCTGGGACGAGATCGAGTCGGCGTTCGACGAGGCCGTGCCGTCCGACGAGTTATCGCTGATTGAGGTTCGGCTCGAGTGAGGCCCGCGGACGATTCGGACGGGAGGTTCGCGCCGGTTCATCGAACCGGATGGGCCGATTCGTTGCGATCGGCGAGCCGGCGAGAACGCTGCGATCGGCGTCGCTCGAGGGAGAGGATCCCACGCTGTCGGCACCGGACTGGGGCCACCGCAGCGGTCCTCGAGTCGTCGGGCCGACGGGACGTCGGCGACCCGGTTTCGAGAAGATATATAGTATTCTACACGCTAGTGTCCGATACTAATGCGGAGACGGACGTTCGTGACGGTCGCCGGCGCGGTACTTGGCGCGGGCTGTTCGACACCGTTGCTATCGCGGTCGAAGGGCGCGCAGTCGCTCGGCGAGACGGTCGGCTACGGCGACGTCGACATCACCGTCGTGAGCGCGATGCGGACCGAGCGGATCACGCTCGTCGGGACGACCGTCGACGACAGCGAGGCGGTCGCTCCCGCGGCGGGATCGGTGCACGCGCTGTTCCTGGTGCGGGCCCACAATACGGCCGGATCGGTCCGGGAGGGGCCCACGCTCAATCCGTCCAACTACGACGTGCTCGAGGAGGGCGACGACGTCGTCACGACGACCGGCGTCAACGACATCATGGTCGTCGGCTCCGGCGACGCCGGCTACTTCCCGTCCGTGGGCACGGAGCTGGGAATGGCGGTCGACAACGGGAACTACGAGCTCCGCGCGGGCGGTCGCGACCTCGAGACCTACCCCGCTGCGAAGACGCGACCCGGCATCGCTCCGGACGCGACGATCTCGGGGTGGGTGGTCGGGACCATCGAGGCGACCGAGACTCCCGAGGTGACGATCACGTACAACAACACCTCGGCGACGTGGACGACCGACCCCGGTGCGGTCCCGCGAGTGACGCCGGCGGAAAACGAGACGACCGATCCGGGCGGCTTCCAGCCGCCGTAGCCTCGAACGGTCGGCACGGGTCGGCCGGTACCGGAGCGTACGATTGGACAGGCCGCCTCGAGTGAGCGGCGAGACCCAATTATCCGTCCCCGCGAGCGGTCGCCCCGTCCGCGCCGGCGTGGCCCGCGCCGATCCCGCAGCTGTCGGCGACGCGTTCGGCGCGCTGGAGGTGGAGCGCGCACCCGGCGTCCGTGAGTCGGTACGGGTCGTCGAGCTCGCGGCGGGCAACGGCCTCGAGACAGTCACGCTGGAAGAGGGTGAGTTCGATCCGGGCGCGTCGGCCGTTCCGTCTGAGGTGATTTGGAAGTATGCGTCTGCTCGAGCGGTGAGCCTCCATCGGCCGGTGGACGCTCTCGTCACACACTCCGGACGAACACTGCAGGGAAACGCACGGGGACGTCATCGTTTGACTGTGAGACGCCAGGTGTGAAGAACCGTTACTGACGGGCTGTGAGAGCTGTCGCCTGGAGATCACGATCGGACGGCGCGGACAGAAGCTTCTTGAGCGGATAGCCGCATCGGGGGGTATGACCAGCACGGGAGTGATCGTCCGCGTATTGGTACCGGAGTACCCGATAAGCGGTGACGGATCGTGACCGGCGACGCCACGGACGGCGTGAACCGGCGGGCGGTACTCGGCGCGCTCGCCGGCGTCGGCGGGGCCGCCGTCGCCGGCTGTTCGGCGTTCGAACGGGAGAGCGACGGTCAGACGAATCAGGTGGACGACGACAGGGCTCGAGCGTTGGCGACGCGGTTCGCCCCGACGCTGTACTTCGACGCGCGCGAGCCGTGGTTTCCGACGGATCCGCAGTCGTACACCAGCGAGCGCGACGGGGAGACCATCGTCACTGGCTTCGACGCGCTCGACGGCTACCACGAACGGTATCGCGAGGGAAGTCCGCCCGAGCCGACGGTGTTCTATCGGGCCGTCGAGTACGAGGAATCGCCCCTCGCCGTGGTCCAGTTCTGGTTCTACTCGGTCTTCGATCAGTTCACGACCAACTTTCACTGGCACGACTGGGAAGTGATGCACGTCTTCGTCGATACGGAGACCGACGAGCCACAGCTGTACGTCGCCAGTTCACACTCCCGGAACGTCCCCAATAACGAATTTCTGGATCCGGATTCCGAGACGGTTCCCCGTATCCTCTCCGAACTCGGCTCGCACTCGAGTACGCTCTCGGTCAACGATGTTCCCGACCGCTTCCAGCGGGTCGCCGTCGAGAACCTGCTCGCGGACATCACGAACACGGCCATCGAAGGGGTCGAGGACCTCGCCGACATCCCGTTGGCGTACGGACTGCCGCGAGACGAGGGGTCGACGCTCCCCTATCTCGTTCCGGAGTACGAGGGCGAACCGCTCTACGACCACGAGCGGTTACCCTCCGTCAGCCGAGAGTCACTGATCCCCAACGAGCTAACCGTCCGGTCGTTCGACGCGTTGACAGCGCCACCATCGGACCTCCCGACGCGGGAAACGGGGCTCGTCTTCCGGCACCGCGAGCGGGCGTCCGACGCCGACGTCGAGTACGATCTCGTTCCGAGCGGCGAACTCGAGCACATCACGGCGTTCACCGGGCCGCAGTTGAGCTTCGAGTTCAGCGTCCCCGACTTCCTCGAGGACGCCGTCGCCGGACACATCACGACGACCGGGACGCCGTGGGACCAGTCCCGCTACGAGAATCCGGCGGCGGATATCTCCGTTCCCAACCATCGGACGACGCTCGCCGATCGCTACGACGCGATCGGTGATGCGGCACCGATCAACACCGTCATCAGCCGCGTCACGGAAGCGGTGACGACCGACGACGCGCCGGACGACGAAGGGCTGACCACGATCGAGAGCGACCTCGAGTCGGTCGTCCTGCTAGAGAGCGATCCCGAGGCGGTCCCGACGTTCGGCGGCGTCGCCGTCGCGCAGGACGTTCCGGCCGGCGACCATCGACTGACAGTCAACAGCGCGGGGCGAGCGCCACACAGCGAGCGCGTCACCGTTTCAGATGACGGAGCCGCGACGGCGGCCGGCGTCGACGGCGAAATCCCGCTGGTCGCCCGCGACCGGGCAACGAAGCTGGAACTCGGCGACGAAACGGGAGCGACCGACCTCGCGTCGGTGGCCGTCGAAGACGACTTCGCCGGGCGGCTCTACGAGTCGGCGGTCGACGGGTCCGACGTCGTCTACGTGCACGGCGGCGGGGCCTACACGACCGAGGTTCGGGACGGCGACGACGCCGTCGGAGCCTATCGGGTCAACCCGGATCCCGCGGCCGAATCGCCGGTTCAAATCGAGCGGCCCGAGACCGGCAAGGAATCGCTCGCGGAGTTCGTGGCGGCCGTCTCCGAGGAGACCAGGGCGGCGGTCGCGGCGGTCGGCGACAGTGAGACCGACGGCGATGGCGATGACGCGGAGAACGGGTCGTCGAACGCCGTCACGGGACTCGAGCAGTCCCTCGCGGCCGTCGTCGAATCCGCGCGGCGAGCCGCCGAGCGGGCGCGCTCGAGTGAGCGCGGGAACGCCGATAGGCAACTGGAGGTGGTCCGCGAGCGCCTCGAGCGGGCGGAGAACCGGCTCGCCGAGGCGAAGGGAGACGTTCCGCCGTCGCTCTCGAACGCGACGGAGAAGCGACTCGAGCAGGCCGACCGGCGCTCCGAGCAGGCACGGGACGCCGAGAAGCTGTAACCGGCGTCTCGGACCGCTCGGACGCCTTGGCTCGAGCCCCGGTTATCCGTCTTCGGTCCCGTTCCCTCGAGCGGTCGCCTCGTCCGCGCCGGTGCGGGCCGCACTGATCCCGCAGCTGTCGGCGACGCGTTCGGCGCGCTGGAGGAGGAGCGCGCGCCCGGCGTCGGTGAGCCGATACTCGCTCGCCCCGTCGGAATTGTCGCGGTCGTCGAGGAGGCCGCGCCCGACGAGGACTCGTAGGTTCGGCTCGAGTCGGGTGCGGGTGACGGTGGGATACGTGCACCCGAGCGTGCACATGATCCCCAGTTCGTCGCACGGCCGGTCGTCGCGCTCGCGGCGGGCGACGGCCTCGAGACAGTCGCGCTGGAAGGCGGTGAGTTCGACCCAGGCGCTGCGGCCGTTCCTCGCGAGGTGACTCGGGAGCGATGCGTCTGCTCGAGCGGGATGTTGAAGGTCCCGCGAATCGTCGTCTGACATGGCTTTCTGCGGGTTACGGAAGCCGCGCGGGCCGGTGGTAGTGACATCGGCCCGCTTCTCAGTGCGACTCTGTTAGTCGATCAGAGCGGCACGGAACTTCCGCATGTACTCTATCGTGACTGTGTCACCATAATTGTTCACATGAATTAATGTGGTTATCCACCCATATTCATTATTCAAATCTGATATATTGGAGCACGAATGACTGTAGACAAGGTGTCAAGGCGAGTGCGACAACCCGGGTCGTGGATGCAGTTGCCAATCGATGACCGGATTCTCGAGTCGCTCGAGTCGTCGGGGATGATCCTGTCTCCCGCGGTTATCGCGATCAATATCGACAAGTCTCGAGACGAGGTGAACCGACGGCTCTCGATACTGGTTGAATACGGAGTCGTTACCCGAGTCAAACGAGGATACTACGAGATTACGGCCGCCGGCGAACAGTATCTGGCTGGGGAGTTGGATGCGGACGGCCTCGAGCCAGGCGAAAGTTGAGTTGCCAAATCACGGCTGGACCCATCAGAGACGGAAACGGACAATAGCCGCCGCTACAGGGATTCCAGGGTTTCGGGGAACTCGCTCGGGTCGATCGGTTTCGTGAGGATCTCGTCTGCCGCCGCTGTCTCCTCTTCGATGCGCTCGACCCTCGCTCCCGAACCAGTTAGCACGACTATTAGAATATCCGATAGATCGGTGGCCTCCCGCGCCTCGGCCAAAATCTCTCCGACGGTCATTTTTGGGAGATGCCAATCTATGAGGATCAAGTCGGGACGGGGTGCGTCCTCGTAGCCATTTTGCTGCTGGAGGACGTCTAGGGCTTCACCGCCATCGGTAACGGTATGGATGGTACTGTGGATACCCGCCTCCTCGAGTAGCTCTTTCGTGAGACGAACATCGCCGGGATTGTCCTCGATTAAGAGTACATCTCCAATTTCTTTTGGGCCATCCATTAAGTCAAAAAGAAAGGGTGCAGGGATAAGGGTTGGGAGAGTACAGCTGAAACAACAAGCCCTGTCGGAGAACCACGGGGCGGCGTCAACTCGCAACGGTACCGCAGTTACTGGTCGTCTGAGATATCAGAGTCGCCTGAACCATCTGAATTGTTTGAATTATCCCCGAAATGGTCATCAAGTGATGACTGATCTGGACCGTGTAAGTAGTCCTCTACAGACTCACCCATCACTTGCGACTCAACACTAAGGATATTGCTCATATGCTCACGTTTGAATCTGTAGTGCTGGTTCTCAACATGATCGCATGCTTCGAACTCAACTAAGAATTTGAAAACGAAGTCTAAATCGCTAAGATCGACGTTGTGTCGTGGTGCGAAGTAGTCACGCACCTGGGTCCGAGTCACTTCTACTCCATCATCATGGTCAACAGCTTGCTCACCCCAGATATCGCAGATTGCGATGGCAAGGACCTCATGTTCCATCCCTTCTGTGAGCATAATCTCGTCTGGCGGATTCTCTGGCAGTTCGACACCATTCCGAAGAAGCGACTGAAGGTTCCCACTATCGACGAACTCGCCACCGAGAACACGCAACTCATCGCCATAATCCTGTGTCATCACAACCGCATACTCCGTGAGCTCGTCCCACACATCTTGGAATGAATCAGACTCCGCACACGCTTCCTCAATATATTCTTCGTCAAGATCCTGGTAGACGATAACCGGCTCAACCGAAGACACCGTACCGTCATATCCAGTTTTCTCACGAACCTGCGCAGCCTTGAGCGCATCCTCAGCAGCCTCAATATCGACATCAGCACACTTGCGCATCTGCTTGATGTCATGAGCGTTGATGTTGTTCCCACTCTTGATTTCCGCGAGTACACATGTCTCACTATCGTATAAAACGAAATCGGGCTCCGAACGCACACCATCGGACCGGTCTTCGATGACCGGGAACATCACAGGGATACGCACACCATGGGAAGCAAGAGGCGGATCGGCACGGGCCGTCGTTGCAGAGTAAAACAAGTTGTAAGTATTGACTTCGCGGCGTTGGCGCTCCCCCTCCGTCAGCTCTCCCCCTACCATGTCTATTGGATAGCCACCGGGCTCTGCGATTTACTTAGCGAGTATGTCGAGTCGAGTTCATCGTACACTTGGCGAACAAAGCTACGGAGACTTAGCGCGGTTGTGCTGTCTCGAGCATACAGAATGATATCTGGCTCCTCTATTGCGACATCGAATACTTCGTCATATTCGGTGTCGAACACGCGGATTTTCCGTCCACCGTCACGGATACCGTAGCGGTATTGATTTCCGTTTAACACTGACTCCTCGATTTCTCCGACGAGGTCTTCTGCGGTATTACGGTCGGGGTTGGTGAGTTCAACGGCAGTGAATCCATCGACAGTAAATCCGTTGCCGAGATTGTCGTGTACTGGCGGGTGTTCGACGCTGAAACTCTGCCGATCCAGCTCTTGATAGCCTTCCGTGAGACCGAGTAGAGTATCGACCGCTTTGGGTTCTGAGCCGTCGCGAACTGAACGCATTGTCAGCCGGCCTTTGTTTGTATTCGCTCCTTGGATAGCTGTGGTAGGGCTATTCTTCTGGTCGAATTCAATGCGTGTTGGTTTCGCGTCGAAGGTGTCTTCGGCTTTTTGGAGGTCGCCAGGTTCTGCACCGGAGAATGTGAGAGTTGCGTCTCGCTCCCTGTTCGGAGCATGGTATTTTGCAGTGAATCCACTGATACGGGAATCGCGAATGCGTTCTGTGAGGTCCTCTAAGTGGTCTGCCGATAGGTAGAGACGTTCAACGGACGGAAGGTACTTGATAAAATTCTCGATTGTTTTCTCTCGCCAATCGGAATGGATGGTCGTTAGTATCCAAAGATAGCCGTCGTTCGTGACGAAGACGAACTCGTCTTCTCGGCCTTTGCTCGGTGTTGTGATAGTGACGAGAGAGACATTGTCGTCAGCGACTTCCTCGTTGAAGGTGTGGTTGGAGACGTAATTCGCGGCGTGGCCAGTGATGCGGTCGCTTTCGGCGAGATGCGTGACCCATTCGTCAAGAGTACCGATCTCGTATCCTTCGTTATCGCAGATGTAGATGTTGAGGTCGGTTTGATCCCCGCTTCGTGTCGTCTTTTCATCCATCTCCTCGTCGGATTTGACGACGTAGTCAATGAGTTTGTGAAGTACCTCCCGTGTGGTTTTTCCTTCGAGGGAGGTGGGGTCAAGGTCCATGTAAATTGTACTCCGTGGTAGCGAGTGTATCTGTGGGTCGTGCTGCGTTCTGTCTTGAACTTGGCGTCTATACCGGTAATAAGATTGTTCATCCTCTCCTGATAGGTTTTGGAGTGGCTCCCACGTCATGCGAGAGTGTATTGGACTGTGCGGTGGCGCGCGCGGCTGTTCGGCTAGTTCGAGGTTTTATTTTGAGGGGCGCGCGACAGCTACTCGACTCCAGCAGGAATCACATGACATTGGGAACCCGTGGTTGCGATGCAGTTCAGTTCAACCCCAGCGGGAGCGCGAATGTTATACCGAACCCGTCGCTGTGTGGCGATTATTCCCGGATTCGAAATGGGGATAGACTAAAGTAGGCCAGCGCAGATGTCGAACAGTCGCGAGATGGTCGGTTTCGCTACGCTCGAGCGCTGCGGCTTGCATATTTGAATCTTAGTGGGAATAGTAGAGGCCGGCGCAGATTCGAACCACGGTCGGAGCAAAGCTCCTCCCTGATTCGAATCTGCTTGGGTCCATTTCTCCCGCATTACGGACTCCTCGCTCCGCTCGTCGTCGTGAAATGCGGGAGAAAGTGGGCCGGCGCAGATTCGAACTGCGGTTACGGCCACCCGAAGGCCGAAGGATACCAAGCTACCCCACCGGCCCGCACATGCTGAGTGAACGGATCCGGTCGTTTAACGCTTCCGAATGCCGGCGTCGAACCGCCAGCAGGAGGCCCGATCTCTCGAGCCACCTCCCACCAAAACCGGCCTCAAAACCGCTCGTAGCCGTCCGTATCCAGGTAGTGATGCGCGACGGTGATCGCCTGATCCGCGTGTAACAACTCGGGCCCGAGCCGGAGCCGCTGATCGGCGAACGCCTCGAGCAACTCCGCCTCCTCGTCGGTGAAGTCCCGGTGATCCGAGAGCACGAAAATCGCGTCCCCCAGCGTCTCGGCACCCACGTCGATCACCGCCTCGCCGTCCTCGTGCAACTGGACGATCGGGCCGTCGTCGGCGATTTCCTCGAGCGTCCCCTCGAACCCGCGGCGATAGACCTCGATCCCCGGACTGGGTTCGGCGGGCAGCGCGCCGATGGCGTCCTCGCGGTGCTCGAGGGCCTTGCGAACTAGCGCGGCGGTGCTCCGCTCGTCGGGGTTGAGCCGCTGGAGCGTCCCGCCGTCGAAGGTGATCGTGAGTTCGTCCTGGGCGATCAGGTGGACCCGCACGTCCTCGCGGATGCCGTGGGAAGTGACGAACGCGGCGGTGATCGACCGACAGAGCGCGTCGAGGCGACCGGCCCCGCCCGCGAGGTCGTCGAGCGAGAAGTCGGGCTCCGTGGGAACGTCGTGACCGATGAGCACGAACTGGCGCATACCGGAGCGTGGGGGGCCGACGGGATAGCCGCCACGATTCGCCGTCGGCCGGCGCTCCCGCGGACGCTCAGGATCCGATCCCGAGCCGCCGCTCGAGCGAGTCGAAGGCCCACTCGAGCCCCGGCATCCCGTCGCGGTACCAGGCGACGACGGCGACGGCGAAGAGGCCGAACTGGACCCACTGGTAGGTCCCCAGCTCGTAGTAGTGGAGGAACGCGTCGAGGATGCCAGCGACGGGTTCCTCGGGGGGCTGCTCGAGCACCGGCCAGAGGAGGTACGCGGCGTGTGCGAACTCCCCCGAGAGGATCCGCGGCGGGACGTCTGCCAGCAGGTGCGAACAGTAGCCGATCAGGAAGGCGACGCCAATCGCGCGGCCCTTGAGGCGATCCGCGACGAGGAGGACGACCGGCACGAGGAGGGCGACGACGAACAGCGAGTGTGCGAGGGTGCGACCGCCGGGCAGGATGCCGAAATTCCACGCGAGGGGCTTATCGATCAGATCCGGCGTCTGCGAGCCGAACGCGAGCGCGATCGCCGGCACGGCGCGCGGCGGGCGGCCGAGCCGGGAGTGCGTGACGACGGTGTAGAGCAGATAGGCGACGGCGAGGTGTCCCCAGGGCCACATCCCTCGAGCGTTCGCCGGACGCGGGCATAGATGCTTCGGCTCGACGCGACGACGGTGGGACTGCATACCGCGATGGCACCGCTGCATAGGCATGGCCAACCGTTACCCTCGTCACCGGTATCCAGTCACTACATGGCGAAATCAGAGTCGGCGCAGTCGAACGGGCAACAACAGTTGCTCGCGATGCTCGAGGGACGGTCCTGTCACCACTGTCCGGACGGCGAGCTCGAGCGGGGGACATACAAGGACAACAGGGCGATCGTCTGCGATAGCTGCGGGACGCCGCGCGTTCAGGTCTGGTCGGCGTCGCTCGACTAGTACTCGAGCGCGCCGATCCAGGCGTCGCCGCTGCTGACTGTACACCACTCGCGGTGTGCGTCGTGACAGCGCGAGTCCATCACCTGACCACACTGGCACCAGTGCTGTGCATCGCCGGGAACGGACCGTCGGCAGAGCGGACAGCGGGACTGCATGCTAGTATCTACCACGGTTCGACAGATACCACTTTTCGGTGCAGCGCTGACCGGTCGCGAACGCGACTGGTATCCGCCGAAAGAAGGCTCCCATAGGAAGAGTAAACGGAAATAGTCGAGGGAGCACCGAAGGGGAAGACCGGGGGCGGCGATCACCGGGATCGCGATCCCGAGTAGTCGTGGCCGACGACGAGGGCGAGCGCGTGGACCGCTAGGAGCGCGACGAACAGCGACAGCCGGCTCATCGAGTCGATCCCGGCGAGAATGACGGGCACGTAGACGATCGGTAACAGGGTGCCGAGCCAGAAACCGGCGGCGGTGACGGAGTGCCGTAGGTGCATCGTCGGAACTAGCGCATCGACTCGAGGCCGACGAACGAGTCGTCGTACGCCGAGATCCAGGCGGTCATCAGCTCCTCCTCGCTGGCCTCGGACGGAAAGATCGCGCACTCGTCCGGGGCCCCGTCGTTTTCGACGGTGACGTGATCGAGCTCGGCGGTCGGTCCCTCGGTGTCCGGCGTGTGGAAGTCGGCATCGGTCATGGGCTATCGGGCGACGAATACTCGCGCCGGACTGTGCTACCGGAGGGGATATTATTGTTATCACGTTGCTAATCGGATCAATTCGGTCCATAGCGATCGGTTCCGCCCCGATTCAGACGGTTCAATCCGTCGATAAAGAACTAAATGAGCGCTGATGTGTACGATATCGCTATGACGAATCGAAACCGGAAACTCGGGCGAAGCGGCGGCATAATAACTCGTTTCGAACGACCTAACGTGTCGTTCCGTCCCGGTCAGACGGCTCGAGTCGGCGGCTAACCACCTAGACCGACGGCCGGGCGTCGAGCGTCAGCGTTCTGGTGATCGCGCGCCCGTTCCGCCGGAGACCGATGTCGAGTGCGTCGCCAGGACTGGTCTCGAGCGCGAGATACGTCGACAGCGCGTGGCGGTCGGGGATCGGTTCCCCGTCGAACGTGCGGATGACGTCGCCGCCGACGGGGATCGGTTCCCCGCGTCGCTCGACGGCTCCCGTGGCCGGCTCGAGGACGCCGTCGGTGGCCGAGCCCTCGTCGATACCGGTGACGATGACCCCGGACGCCGCCTCGAGATCGTTCGCCTCGGCGACGAGTCGGTCGACGGGGTGGAGGCCGATCCCCAGGTAGGAGTGGTCGTACGACCCCGGGTCGATGAGCGCCGGCACGACGCGTTCGGTGAGCGCCGCCGAAATGGCGAATCCGATGTTGTCGCCGCCACCGGAGTTGATGACCCCCGCGACCGCCCCGTCGAGATCGACGAGCGGCCCGCCGCTGTTGCCGGGGTTGACGGCCGCGTCGGTCTGGATGACGTTCGGGTAGGAGAACTGTCGCTCGGGGAGGTCGAGCGTCCGGTTGACGCCGCTGACGATCCCCGACGACATCGAGCCGTTGAGGCCGTAGGGGTTGCCGACCGCGGCCACCTCCTGCCCGACGACGGGCCGTTTCTCGGTCAGGGGAAGCGGGGACGCCGTCTTCGGGACGTGATCTGCCTCGAGAACGGCCAGATCGCTGTGGTAGTCGCGACCGACGAGCGTGGTCCCCGTCCAATCACCGTTAGTGTACTGAAGGTCCGCCGCCGTGCCGGTACCGATGACGTGGTCGTTGGTGACGATGTGACGGTCGTCGTAGACGAACCCCGATCCCTGCCCGCGTCCCTCGGTACCGGTGGTCGGATCCCGGAGCCCGAAGACGCGGATCTGCGTGACCGAGCCGATGATCTCATCGTAGAGGTCCGTAAACGCCGAGCCGTCCGCGAGGTCTCCTCGATCGATCTCGTTCGAGGAGTTCCCCTCGATCGAGTCGTCGGCTCGAGGCTCCACGCAGCCGGCGGCGACACCGGCGAGCCCGGCGCTCGCGGCCGCGAGAAAGGAACGGCGATCCAGTCGGGAGTCGTCCATGACCGGGAATTGGACCCGACCCATTTGAACCTCCGGGCCATCGGTCGGCCGATTCCGGCCGTGTCGGGGAGTTCGATCGGGGCGGTGACCCCGACGGCGGCCGATCGAGCGCGTCGTCCCCGCGAAGGGAAAACGTGTTACCCGCGGCACCCCCACTCTCGAGACATGATCACGGAAGACGCCCGCGCGTTGCTGGCGACGGGCCCCGTCTGCGACTCCTGTCTCGGACGGCCCTTCGCCGAACGGAGTTTCGGGCTGACCAACGCCGAGCGCGGTCGGGCGCTGCGCACGACGGTCGCGCTGGCCGACGACGAGGACTTCGATCCGACTGAGCCCGCGGACTGCTGGGTCTGCGAGGGCTACTGCGGGACGTTCGACGCCATCGCGGACGCGATCGTCGGCGCCCTCGAGGGGTGCGAGTTCGCCACCTATCAGGTCGGCAGCCGCATCCCGCCGCTGGTCGAAGAGAACGAACGACTGCTCCGAGAGGACGCCGACCTCGAGCCCGACGTCGGCGAATCGATGAAGCGCGAGATCAACCGGGAGGTCGGCCGGCGCGTCGGCGCGAAGACCGAAACCGAGGTCGACTTCGACCGACCCGACGTGCTCGCCATCGTCGACCTCGAGGGGTTCGACCCGCGCGAGACCCTCGAGTCGGGGGCCGTCACGAGCCACGCCGTCGACGTCCAGATCAATCCCGCGTTCGTCTACGGCCGCTACCGCAAACTCGAGCGCGATATTCCCCAGACGGAGTGGCCATGCCGGGAGTGTGGCGGCAGCGGGATCCAGCTCGGCGACGACGGCGAGGAGCCCTGTGACTACTGCGGCGGTTCGGGCTACCTGTACGACACGAGCGTCGAACAGGTCGTCCGCCCCCACGTCGTCGACGCGATGGACGGCGACGAGGGCACCTTCCACGGCGCGGGCCGGGAAGACGTCGACGCCCGCATGCTCGAGGGCGGCCGACCGTTCGTCCTCGAGGTGAAGCGACCGCGCGTGCGCGACCCCGATCCCGAGACGCTCGAGGCCGAGATCAACGAGGCCGCCGAGGGCTCCGTCGAGGTCGACGGTCTCCGGCTGGCGACTCACGAAATGGTCGAGCGCGTCAAGGAACACGACGCGAGCAAGCGCTACCGCGCGGACGTCGAGTTCGCGGAGCCGATCGACGAGGACGCCTTCGAAACGGCGCTCGCAGAACTCGAGGGGACGACCGTCGACCAGTACACGCCGGAGCGAGTGGACCACCGGCGGGCGGGGCTGACCCGCGAGCGGACGGTCTACGGGATCGACGGCGACTTGCGATCGTCGGCCGAGGCCGAGGTCCGGATCCACGGCGAGGGCGGCCTCTACGTGAAGGAACTCATCAGCAGCGACGACGGCCGAACCGAGCCGAGTCTGGCGGGCTTACTCGAGACCGACGCCGAGGTGACGGCGCTGGACGTGACCAGCGTGGAAGGGGCAGACGAGCCGTTCGAACTCGAGGAGTACTTCATGGACGAGCCGCGGGCAGATCACGAGGAAGAGACGGCGGAGACAGTCAACTGAATCGATCAGCAGACGATCGGTCGGTTTCACAACGATATCGGACCCGCTGAACGATACGAGCACCACAACGTATCAACACAAGAAGACGGTTGTTTCGCTCTATTCGGTCCGTGTCCGAGCTGTGCGTCGTGAGCGTAACGTGTGCCGGATGTGCTACTGCGTGTGTCAGCGGTCTACAATGCACCCTGTGTCTCGTAGCAACGTGTAGATATGCTGGTGGTAGCTGTGGCTGCTGTCTCGTTTGGTATCGACAACGTCCCAGATCAGGGGGCCATCGTCTACAGCTGACCACGCAAATCTATTCTGGAGCTACGCCCTGTTCATAGCGATCGTCGCCACCGGCTGACTATCGCCAGCAATAGCAAGATGACGGAAACCCGGCGAAGCAACATCGTATACAACACTACGAGATCTCACTCGGGCGAGAACAGGTCCTCTATTTCACACTCGAAGTAATCGGAAAGTTCGAATGCAAGCTCAAGCGATGGGTTGTAGCGTCCCGTTTCGATCGCGTTGATTGTTTGGCGGGTGACTCCGACCTCGTTGGCTAGCTCTTCTTGCGTGATATCGTGTTTGGCACGGTAAACTTTCAGGTCCGTTTTCATTCCCTTAGTTGACGTATCTGTAGTATCCGAACGTCAGTGCATAGGCCAGCATGCCACCGGTTAAATAAATCTGACTCTGTCCCTCTTCTGGAAAGACGGAAGTTACGAGGTTGAGACAGACTATCGACAGTAGAATCCAAAACGAATCGAGGCCGGCCTTTCTGTGTAACTCCACGGATCGTTCGTCTTGTAACGCCGTTCGATTACGGCCGGCAGAAATGTTTCTATAGCCGAAGAACAAGAGGATTCCAACTGGGAGTAAGAGTCCAAAATAACCGATCGGCGGGAAATCATAGTACCGAAACACCGCAGCCCCGCCGATGAAAAGCAAAACTGCACCCGCTACCAGTACGTATCCCTTCTGCCTCTGGCGCGAAAAGTTCAGTTGTGATTCACTCATAGTACGTGCCAGCGCTTTTTCCACAGGTGACGCGATTCGTCTCGTACGCTCGCTTGGTATCAAGCTTACCAGACATTTTGGAAAGTATCTCCACCATATTGGACACAATACTACACGCCAGTATAAAAGTTTCTTCCGCACTTCCTCGCTTCGAAATAGTCCCTGTTGATCAGCAGACCAGTTATCGAGCGATGCCAACCGACACCGTAAAACTGCGATAACACAACGATTTTCCGCTCCGCCACCGATCGGCAGCGTATGCCATTCGGCGTCGACGAGGCCGGCAAGGGACCCGCGTTGGGGTCGATGTTCGCCGCAGCAGTCCACACGGAGGAGCCCACCGCCCTCCCCGACGGCATCAGGGACTCGAAGCGGCTCTCCCCCGAGCGCCGCGAGAAACTGGCGGCCGCCCTGCGGGCCGACGAGCGGATCGCGATCGGCGTCGCCGAGATCACACCGGCGCGGATCGACGACCCCGAGACGGACATGAACTCGCTCGCGGTCGCGGCCCACGCCGAAGCGATCGAGGGGACGGTCGGCGACCTCGAGCGCGCCGATGACGCGAACGATCCGATTTCGGGACTCTGCGACGCCTGCGACACCGACGCCGAGCGCTTCGCTCGGCGGGTCGCCGACGCCTGCTCGCTCGAGGGAGTTGCCGTCGACGCGCGTCACGGTGCCGACGACGAGTCGCCGCTGGTCGGCGCGGCCAGCATCGTCGCCAAGGTCGAACGCGACGCGCACATCGCGACCCTCGCCGACGAGTACGGACCGATCGGCAGCGGCTATCCCGGCGATTCGACCACTCGCGAATTTCTCGCGTCCTACGTCGACGAGCACCGCGAACTCCCGCCGTTCGCGCGCGAGTCGTGGTCGACCTGCGAAGACGCGCTCGCCGCGGCCGAACAAACCGGGCTCGAGCAGTTTTGAAAACCGCTCGAGATGGACTCGCGGCTGACGACGTGGGCAGTATCGGGGTGAAACCAACGTATCACTCCAGACCAGCCAACCGGCGTGCGGTGGCGCGCGCTGTCGGCCGACCGAGCGTCGCGAGGTGCAAACACAGTGAGCACCTCGGAAAGCGAACGGTGACCGTAGGGAACCATGAGCCGAGCGAGAGTGGCCGACGGTATTGCGCGAGGGATGAGCGAAGGAAGTATGACCGAGCGAATCGGCTGGGGAGGGTGTGGCGATTCCCTGCTGCCACGGTAGCAGGACGCTCCTTCATCTGATCCCTCTTACAATCGGCTGCACCATTCACATGAGAACTGTCGATCGATGCCCTCCGTCTTCGACTGAAGATACCACTCAGTTCGCACGCCAGAGCGCGTAGACGTAGCAGCCGACCCCGAGAAAGACGAAGAGCGACGAAAGCAGGTCGATAGCTGCCGCCCTCGTGAGGACGGCAGCGAACGTGAGAACGCCGCCCGCGACGAGACAGGCCGCGGCCGCGGCCAGCGCCGATCGCGGGTTCGCGGTCTGCTCGTACAGCATCGCCCCGACGGCGATCGCGATGACCCCGAACCCGAGTTCCGCGACGATGGCCGCCAGCGGATCGTTCGCGATCGTCGCGTAGACCAAGACGACGAAGTAGCCCAGAATCAGGGCGACGATCGCTCGAGACCGAGCCGTCGATCCGGCGGTCGCGTTCATGTTCCACCCGACTCGCTCTCGGACCTTAGCTTTCGAGGGTCTCGGCCCACTCGAGGCCGAACCCCTCGTGGACGACGAACTCGAGGGCGTTGATCAGGTAGTGAGCGACGACGACCACCAGCAGGCTCCCGGTGACGATGTAGACGGCCGCGAGCACGAATCCGAGAAGGCCGGTGACGACGACGCCGACCGAGCCCTGCATGCCGTGGCCGAGCGCGAACGCGATCGAGGAGCCGACCGCGAGCAACCACGGCGAGAGACCGAAGCCGGCGGCGGGGACGCCGATCAGCGCCGCCCGGAAGAGGAACTCCTCGAAGACGGCGATGATCGGCAGGACGCCCAGCAGGAGGATGAGCCAGCCGCCGATCGAGTCGGGCGAGAGCAGTTCTCGAAGCGCCTCGTCGTGGTCGAACCCGAACCGCGTCGCGGCCGCCGCGGCGAGTTCGTTCGCGAGGTAAAAGACGACTCCGGCGGCCGCTCCCAGGAGCAGCCCCCTCTCGAGGTATGCGAGGGAGAACTCGATACCCAGCGCCGACGCCGGAATCGCCGTATAGACCGCCGCACCGAGCAGGACGAGCGCGAACAGCCCCTGGGAGAAGGCGACGTTCGCGAGGACCATTCCGGTCGACAGCGAGCCCGGATCGACGCCGCGCTCGGTCGGCCGGCGCTCGTCTCCCTCGATGGTGGCCTCGCGGTATGCACTCGAGTCGTCGGATTCGATTCCGTCGGTGCTCTCGTCGGACACGCCAGCAGCGCTCTCGTCGGACACGCCAGCAGCACTCTCGTCGGATACCCCGGCAGTGCTTCCGTTCGGTCGTGGAGTGGCGGTAGCGGGGCCGTCGGCGGACCGTGCGTTCCGGGTCGAATCTCGATCCGTCGCCGCCGGGTTGCCGTCGAACTCGGACGACGACTCGAGGGGTCGGTGACTCGAGGTGGTCGTCCCGTCAGCCGACGCTCCGGGGCCGTCGCTGGCGTCGGGTTCACCGTCGGTGAACGCGGATTGGGTGAGATGCGATAAAACGAGCAATAATACGAGGACGACGCCCGTAATGCCGACGAACGTCGCCCACTGCGGCATTTACTGTGGGCTCGGGTTCGAGCCGCCGGCGGAGCCGACGGTGCCCTGATCGAACGCAGTGCCGGTGATCGACTTCAGCCGGTCGACCAGCGAGTCCTTCTTCGGTTCGCCCATGAGGGCGACGTCGAGGACTTCGCTGATGTTCGAACAGGGGATGATCTCGACCATCTCCTTGTACTCGTCTTCGATCATCACGTCCTGCTCGTTCGCTTCGGGAATGATGATCTTGGTGCAGCCGGCCTTCGCGGCGGCCTCGATCTTGTGGGTGACTCCGCCGACCGGCAACACGTCGCCGCGCACGGACAGCGAGCCGGTCATCGCGACCGACTGGTCGACTGGGATGTTCTCGAGGGCACTGATGACGGCGGTCGCCACCGTGATGGAGGCAGAGTCGCCGTCGACACCCTGTTGCCCGGCCTGGACGAACTGGATGTGGATGTCCTTCTCCGAGAGATCGACGTCGGAGAACTTCTTGATGATCGCGGAGACGTTTTGGACCGACTCCTCGGCCATCTCCTTGAGCTGGCCGGTCGCGATCACCTGACCGCCGCCCTGCGCGGGCGCGATCTCGGCCATGACGGGGAGCATGATACCGGAGTCCTCACCCATGACGGCGAGGCCGTTGACGCGGCCCTCGACACCGCCGTCGTTGACCTGTAGCTCGTAGTCCTTGCGGCGCTCGATGTAGTCGTCGGCGAGCTGTTGCTCGATCGAGCGCGAGCGGGCTTTGGCCTGCAAGACGTCGTCGCGGGTGGTGAAATCCCGATCCTCGGCGCGGGCGATGTCGCCCGCGACGCGGACCAGGCCACCGAGGCTGCGGAACAGCAGCGTTAAGTGATTCTTCCGACCCGAACGGCGTTTCGCCTCGAGGATGACCTCTTCGACCGCTTCGTCGGTGAAGTGGGGGAGGCGGCCGTCGCGTTCGACCTCCTGGGCGATGAAGCGGGCGTATTTGCGCCGCATTTCGGGGGTGTCCTCGATGGTGTCGTCCATGTAGACCTCGTAGCCGTACCCCTTGATCCGGTTGCGGAGCGCGGGGTGCATATTCTCCATGGCGTCGAGGTTCCCCGCGGCGACCATGATGAAGTCACAGGGGACGGGTTCGGTCTGGACCATCGCGCCCGAGGAGCGCTCGGACTGGCCCGTGATCGCGAACTCGCCTTCCTGGATCGCCGTCATCAGCTTCTGCTGAGTCCGGATGTCGAGCGTGTTGATCTCGTCGACGAACAGCACGCCCTTGTTGGACTTGTGGATCGAACCGGGTTCGACGCGGTCGTGAGACGGCGTCTCCATGCCGCCGGACTGGAACGGGTCGTGGCGGACGTCGCCCAGCAGCGCGCCGGCGTGGGCACCGGTCGCGTCCTCGAAGGGGGCGACGCGCTGCTCGCCGTTGTTGACGATCATGTTCGGCACCATCGCGTCGCTGCCCCGAGAGGTGTAGCGGAAGATCAGCCAGATGATCCCCGCTGCGAGGATGCCAAGCAGGAGCTGCCCGCCCGCCAAGATCGCGTAACCGAGGACGACCGCGATGATGATCCACATCAGGATCGAGCGCATCTGGTTGCGCTTTCGGGCTTCCTCCTTGTGAGCGTCGATGATCTGTTCGCCCTTCCCCGCAGGGACGGTTCGGACCTTCGGCTCGTTGCCGTCGTCCGGATTGTGGTAGACTAAGACGTCCTGGAGATCCTCCTTGGGCAACAGTTGGCTCATCGCCTTCGCCAGCATCGATTTGCCGGTCCCCGGCGAGCCGATCATCATGACGTGGCGGCGTTGCTTCGCCGCTTTGATAATTATATCTCGTGCTTCGTCCTGACCGATGACCTGATCGACGAGTCGATCGGGGACTTCGATGTCCTCCGTCGAGTCGATCTTCAGACCGCCCAGCAGATCGTCCTCGGCGATCTCCTCGTCGACCTCGACGCCGGGATCGACCTCGACCGTACTCCCCAGATCGTCGACGGTCTCGATATCGTCTCCCTCCTCCTCGTCGGACGACGACTCGAACTCGTCGATCGGATCGTCGACGTCGTGACGACGGTCGCCGTCCTCCTCGAGCGGCGACTGATCTCCCTGACGCTCGGGCTGCTCCGCAGGCTGGTCCTCCTCGGGAGCAGCGTCGGGGGCGTCTTCGGGAGGGTCGTCAACGTTCGTATCGTTACTCATAGAACTCTGTTCAGTACCTGATTCGAAGGGATTGCGACTGATATACTTTCTCCATGCGGAGGATGCTGTCAGTCGCTGATACCGGGGGAACAGCGGTCGACGGGGCGAATCAAGCGTTAGCTACCGGATATTTAATGCATTTTTAACTGGCGCGGAATATACTGTTACGGGACCAGTCAGTGATCGTGATCGTTACGGGTAGGCTGTAGTCAGCGCAACCAGCCGCGACTCGGACCGTGACGGTTCGTGCGAAAACTCGCCACGCTTAAGCGCCGTGCCCGAGCAGTGTCCGGCATGACCCGGGGGTTTTACATCGGTCGCTTTCAGCCGTTTCACAACGGCCACCGGAGCATGGTCGAGGAGATCGCGAACGACGTCGACGAGCTCGTCCTCGGGATCGGGAGCGCCGACGATTCCCACACGGTCCGGAACCCGTTTACCGCCGGCGAGCGGATCATGATGATCACGAAGTCGCTGGTCGACTTCGATATCGTGACCTACGCCGTTCCGATCGAGGATCTGGAACGGAACTCGGTGTGGGTGAGTCACGTCCAAAGCATGAGTCCCGACTTCGACGTGGCCTACTCGAACAACCCGCTCGTCATTCAGCTCTTTCGGGAGGCCGACATCGAGATCCGCCAGTCGCCGATGTTCAACCGCGACGTACTCGAGGGATCCGAGGTCCGCGAGCGAATGATAACGGGCGGCGACTGGGAGTCGCTCGTCCCCGAAGCCGTCATCGAGGTCGTCGGCGAGATGGACGGCATCGAGCGGATCCAGATGGTCAGCGACTCGGACTCGAACGGCGACTGACTTCAGCCGTCGATTCGTAGCGACGATCATGATCACGCTCTCGTCGGACTTCGGCACGCCGTACCCCGCGGCGATGAAAGGAGTGATACTGCAGCGAACGGACGCCAGACTGGTCGACGTGGCCCACGATTTCCCCCGGCAGGACGTTCGAACGGCGGCCTTCTGGCTCCGAGAGGTATTGCCGTATTTTCCGCCCGCGACCCACCTCGTCGTCGTCGATCCGGGCGTCGGTACCGATCGGAACGCGCTGGTCGTTCGCGCCGGCGACCACGCGCTCGTCGGGCCGGACAACGGCGTCTTGCTTCCCGCCGCTCGGCGACTCGCCGGCGAGGAGGGACTCGAGACCGCGCTGATCGACGAACGGGAGATCGGCCCCGTCGAACCGACGACGCCGGCGGACTCGACGGCCGACTCGAGCGAACGGGCGTCGACAACCCGGAGTACTACGTTCCACGGACGGGACGTCTTCGCCCCCGCCGCCGCCGCGGTTCACGACGCCGAAATCGACTCGCTCGGTTCGCTCGAGTGCCTCGAGTCCGGCACTTGGGCCGTCGACCTCGAACTTCCGGCGGCCGAACTCGAGGGCGGGCGAGCGATCGGCGAGGTGCTGGTGGTCGACGGGTTCGGGAACGTCATCACGAACGTTCCCGGATCGTCTCTCGACGGGCGAGACCGGATCCTGGCGAACGGCCAGTCCGTCCCGGTCGGAGTGACGTTCGCGGCCGTCCCCGCCGGAGAGCGATTGGCGACCGTCGGCAGCCACGGCTACGTCGAACTCGATGTCAATCGAGGCCGCGGCGACGACGCATTCGGTCTCGAGCCCGGCGATCGAGTCGTCCTCGAGCCGACCGAGAATGACAGCGACTGACCGAACTGTGACCGCGATCCGCGACTCGAGTCGTCTCCGGTAGTCGCCCGCCGGCGTCTCCGGTAGTCGTCCTCGTCAGTCCCCGCTGGCGCGACCGTCAGTCGCCCGCCGGTGTACCCTGCTGTCGCGTCGGGTCGATAACGATCTCTCCGTCCGAACGCACGGTCACGGAACATTGCGAGAACGTAAAGGAGATAGAGCCGTCACCGACGCGGGGCTCGTCGCCACGCCAGTGGATGAATAGCGCGTTCAACGCGTCCGGCTCGATGCACTCCGAGAGCGCCTCGAGGTCGTGGGGTTCGACGCCGAGGACCGACGAGACGGTCATGAGCAGGGCGGTACTCACCGGCTCGTACGCGCCGTCTTCACACCACGTGTGGTAGGTGCCCCGATCCTCGTCGTAGTAGACGGTCCGATCGCTCGTCGTTCCGATCGGCCGCAGGTTCTCTCTCGGAGCAGTTCCGGACATGCTATCCCGGAATTTCGTTTGGTAACACTTAACACTGATGGCCATCTGACATTGCTCCGTCGCTACGGATCTGAGACATCGAAAACGGGCGAAAAACGAAACGACTGCCGCGAACAGCGACGTTATTCGGCGGCGATGACGTCGTCGATCCGGGCGATCATCGTCGCGGCTTCGGTTGCGCTCTCGACGGCTTCGCGCTTGACGTCGGCGGGGTCGATGACGCCGTACTCGAAGGGATCGTCGATCGTAACCTCGTCACCGCTGGTGATCAGACCGGCTCGACCTTCGGACTCGTGGCCCGCACGGAGATCCACGAGCACGTCGATGGGATCGCGGCCGGTGTTAGCCGCGAGCGTCCGGGGGATGATGTCGACCGCGTCGGCGAAGGCCGTCACGGCGAGTTGCTTGCGGCCCTCGATGCCGGCGGCTTCCTCGCGGATCTTGTCCGCGATCGCAATCTCGGTTGCGCCTGCACCGGGAACGACTTCGCCGGATTCCAGCGCCGTTGCGACGACATCGAGCGCGTCACCGATGGCTCGCTCGAGTTCGTCGACGATGTGTTCGGTCCCGCCGCGGACGAAGACGGTGACCGTCTCGGCGGCCGCACCGCCCTCGACGAACGCGAGATCGTCGTCACCGAAGCGCTCGGTGTGGATCCGGTCGGCGGAGCCGAAGTCGGCGTCCTCGAGGTCCTCGAGGTCGCCGACGCGGCGAGCGCCGGTCGCGGAGGCGACCTGTCGGGCGTCGCTGTCGCCGAGGCCCTCGAAGACGAGAATGCCCTCGTTGGCGAGGGAGTTGGCGACGCGGTCGTTGACGTCTTCGGTGGTGAAGACGACGTCCGCCCCGCTCTCGGCGACGGTCTCGGCGTAGCCCTCGAGTTCGCCTTCCTCGGCGTCGATGGCGGCGTTGAGCTGGTCGATCGAGTCGATGGCGTACTCGGCATCGACGTCGCCCGTGCGGACGCCGAGTTCGACGTCCAGAATCGCGATCGACGCGTCCTCGATCTCGGTAGGCATCCCGTCGTGGACCGGTTCCTCGTCGACGATGATGCCGGGGACGAGTTCGGTCGCGTTCGAGGAGGCACCGACCTGCGTGTGGACGGTGATGTTGTCGCGTGCGACGCCCTCGTCGGTGTCCACGTGACGGATCGCTTCGACGACCGTCTCGGCCAGCGATTCGGCCGTGAGACCGCCGGTTCCCTTGCCGGTCATGCACGATTCGGCGACCTGCCGGAGGATTTCGTCGTCGACGTCGGCCTCGTTGACCTGCTCGGCGATCGCCTCGAGGGCGATCTCGCTGGCTTCGTGGTAGCCCTCGACGATGGTCGTCGCGTGGACGTCCTGCTCGATGAGGTCCTCGGCCTCGCCGAGCAGGTTGCCGGCGAGCACCGCGGCGGTCGTCGTCCCGTCACCGACTTCCTCCTCCTGGGAGTCGGCGACTTCGACGATCATCTGGGCCGCGGGGTGCTCGATATCCATCTCGTTGAGAATGGTCGCGCCGTCGTTTGTGATGACGACGTCCCCGCCGGAATCGACGAGCATCTTGTCCATACCGCGGGGCCCGAGCGTCGTCCGTACCGACTCGGCCACGGCCTTGCCGGCCATGATGTTGGACGATTGCGCGTCCCGGCCCTGCGTTCGCTGACTATCCTCGCTCATAATGAACATGGGCTGCCCACCCATGCGTCGCTGTTGTGCCATCGTTGATCCTCACTAACCATGTCGTCAGCACTTCTATATAATTCTTTCCCTCCTACCGCCGTTCCGTCTGGCGATTGCGCGTGTGAACCGTCGACAGGCCGGTAGCGGCGAGAGCCGGTAGGGAAATATGGGTCGCCTCGGAACACACCTGTGAATGCTGGAGCTGGAACACGGGTTTCGCGTCGTCGACGTCGCGACGCGGCTGCCGGCGGCCGACGGCAGCGGGGGGCCCCGGAGCCGAACGATCACGGCCGATCGACTCGAGCGGGAGATGCACCAGGCGGGGATCACCGGATCGATCGTCTACCCCCCGTCGCGATCGGGGACGAGCTACATCGCGCCGAACAATGGCGTCGCCAGGCGCAGCGTCGACCGACCGTTCGTGGCCGTCGCCCGGATCAACGGCTCCCAGACGCCGGGCCGGAACGCGACCGGTCGACTCCGCAACGCCGTCAGTCGTCGCGAGGACCGTCACACGTCGCCGAGTGACATCGAGAAGTACGCGTACGACGACCGCTTTCACGGGTTCGTCCTCGACCCCGCTATCGACGACTATCCCGACGACGACGTCCTCGCGGCGCTCGAGGACGTCGACCTCCCGGTGATCGTCCGCGGCGGCGTCGACGCACCCCCCGAAACGCTCGCCGAGACCCTCCTCGAGCGCTCGTTCCCCGTCGTCGTCGGCCGCTTCGGCGGCCACCCTCTGAACCGCTCGCTGATGGACGAGATGATCGACCTGCTCGACGAGTACGACGACTGCTACCTCGAGACGAGTTTCGTCCGGTATCGCGAGCAACTCGAGCGCGCGCTCCGCGAGCACCCCGACCGGGTGTTCTTCGGAAGCGGCGCGCCCGCCTGCCACCCCAACGTCGCCGTCATGGAGATCCTCACCCTCGACGTCTCGGAGGATCTGCTGCGCCGTGCGTTCTCGAAGAACGCCTGTCGCGTGATCGACGCGCTCACGGTGGACGCGGAGCCCTGGAACTGACCCGCTAGCCGACGACCAGCACCCGCAGATCGTTCAGGTTCGTCCCGGTCGGCCCCGTGAGAATCAACCCGTCCCGTGACTCGAGGTACGGGTACACGTCGTTCTCGGCGAGGGCCTCGCGCGCTGTATCGGGGTCTTCGACCGTCGTCTCGTCGACCACTGCGCCGGCCGCGTCGGTCGCGCCGTCGATCCCGTCGGTGTCGACCGCGGCGATCGTGATTCCCCCCTCGTTTTCGTTCGCATCTCCGCCGTCTTCGAGTTCGAGCGCCGCGCTCGTCGCGAACTCCTGGTTCGGACCGCCCGTCCCGTCGCCCCGGACCGTCACCGTCGTCTCGCCGCCGGAGAGGAGCACGGCCGGCGGTGAGACGGGTGTGCCGGTGGCCCGCGCTTTCTCCGCGATCGCGATGTGGGTCGTCGCGGCGTCGCGGGCTTCGCCGCGAACGCGCGAGGAGAGTACGAGCGGTTCGTAGCCCCGATCGGCCGCCGCGTCTCGGGCCGCTTCGAGCACCGTCATCCCGTCGGCGACGACGTGATTCGAGACGGTTTCGAAGACGGGGTCGTCGGGACCCGGCGTTTCGGCTCTCTCGCCGGCCGCGCCGCGCTCGAGGTGACCGACAACGGCCTCGGGCGCGTCGATTCCGTAGCGCTCGAGGACCGCGAGCGCGTCGTCGAACGTCGACGCGTCGGGCGCGACGAGACCGCTCGCGATCACGCTCAGGTCGTTCCCGACGACGTCGCTCAGGACTACCGAGGCGACCGTCGCGGGCGCGGCGCAGCGAGCCAGCCGCCCGCCCTTCAGCGCCGAGAGGTGCTTGCGGACCGCGTTGATCTCGCCGATGTCGGCCCCGCTCGCGAGCAGGGCGTCGGTGGTCGTCCGGAGGGCCTCGAGCGAGACGTCTCCCGCGGGCGCGGGCATGAGCGCGCTTCCACCGCCGGTGATCGCCGCCAGCACGAGGGTCGAGTCGGTCGCCGCGTCGGCCGCCTCGAGCACGTCCCGCGTCCCGTCGACGCCGCGCTCGCTCGGGACGGGATGGTCCCCCTCGCGAACCGCGACGCGCTCGGTTTCCACCGGGTCGTCCGTGACGACCACGCCGCCGTCGATCCGATCGCCCAGAATCGTCTCGAGCGCCACGGCGACGTGTGCCGCAGCGTTGCCGCCGCCGAGGACGACAATCTCCTCGTACTCGCCGAGGTCGTAGGTTGCGTCCGCGATGCGGAGGGTCTCCCCCTCGAGCGAGACGGCGTTGCGGACAACCGTTCGCGGATGGCCGGCCTCGATCCCGGCCTCGAGACACTCGAGCGCGACCTCGCGAGCCGCGGTCGACGCGAGACGATCCCGGTCTGCGATCACGCGAGATCACCCGCGGCCGTTACCGGCGGGCGCGTCTCGTCGCCGCTCGCGGGAGAGGCGAGCGCGACGGACAGCGAACCCGACGTCGCCGACGGCTTCGAATCCGCCGTTCGAACGCGGCGTTCAGTGCGGAGCATAGGCGAGCAGTCGTCCGGAACCCGGTAAAGCTAGGGGGGTCGGACCATCTCGCGTGACGTGTCATGATGCCGGTTCTCCGAGACGAAATTACCCGGACGAGCGGACTGCTCCCCTCAAGTGAACCAGCCACGGGGTAGAAAATGCCTCGAGGGTCGCGGATCTCACGGCGGTCGAAGGAGCCAGTGGACTAGTTCTGTGGAGTGACTCCGGTGACAAGCCGGCGATACAGTTGTGCTGTTCGAGATGTGATAGAAGTGGGTAACTGATGGAAATCGGGTGAGACAAAGCGTCCTGCTATCGTGGCACCAGGGAATCGCCACGCCCTCCCCAGCCGATTGCTGCTCACGGGCGCGCAGCGTCCGTCTGCTCACGGCGGCTCCGCCGCCGTTCGCATGGTATGCGAGACCTCCGGTCTCGCACTATTCGCATGGTTCGCGGAACCAGAGGTTCCGCGCTAACGCTCACTTCGTTCGCTCATCCCTCGCGCAATATCGCCGGCCACCCTCGTTAGCACTCGGATGGCCGACAGCGCGCGCCACCGCAGACGGTTGGCCGGTTCGGCGTGATACGTGATTTTCTTGTACTGAACGATCGGTAAAGAGGAAGTCAGTTACGGGCGGCCTCGAGAATCGCCTCGCGATCCGCGGGCTCGGTGGCCGTCCACCACGCGATCCGGTCGATCTCGAGGGGGCCGTAGTCGGAGACGAACGCGAGCCACTCGCAGGAGGCGATCGTCCGGCGGTTCGTCGACGTGTCGATCGGCGAGTCCTCGAGATCGGCGTCGACGGCCTCGAGCAGCCGTTCGGCCGTCGGATCCGGTCTGGGCGTGTCGACGCCGGCGAGCTGGCGCAGGTACTGAAACGTGGCGAGACCGACGCCGGAGATCGAGCCGATCGGCTCCTCGTCGTAGCGGTAGTGGTCGGCCGTCGCGGCCCATCCCACGAGCGCCGCGAGATCGTCTGTTTCCGGCCGGTCAGCGAGGGCGCGAGCGATCTCGAGAAGGACCTCTCGCTTTCGCTGCGCGCCCAGCGCCGCGACGAGGGCCTCGTCCTCGCGGTCGAGAGCGGCCAGCGCCGCGAACGAGTCGACCCGATCGGTCGCGACGAACGCGTCGCGAAACCGCTCGACGGTCGGTTTGATCCCGTCGACGAACCCCTGTCCGGTCGACGCGGCGGCGGCCTCGGCGACGAGCAACAGCGGTTCATCGCCGCTCCAGCGCCGATACTCGAGAAAGTCTCGCGCGAGTTCCGCGTGGGGCACGCCGTCGGCGTACGCCTCGAGGACCGTCCGGACCGCCTGGTCGGGACACATGCGTCTCACCACACATATCATACGGGGGACTGATAGCTGTATCGCCGACGCCGGTCCGTCAGAAAACAGCGTTATTGCTCCGCGCCGTTCGTGATCGTCGTGTGCGCGCCGATGAGCGCCCCGGCGAGGTCGAGGTCCTCGAGGTGGGTCCCCTGATCGATGATCGAGCGGCGGATGTCGCCGTTCCGAACCGTCGCGTTCGGGAAGATCACCGTGTGTTCGAGGGACGTTCCCTCGAGCGTGGCGTCGCCCATGACGTGGACGTTCTCGCCGATCGAGGTGTCCTCGAGCGTCACCGAGTCGGCCACGAGCGACTCGCCGTCGAGGTGCCAGGAGACGGCATCGAGATAGCTCTCGGGGGTGCCGATGTCGTACCACGCGCCCTCGAAGGTGTAGGCGTAGGTGGCCTCGCGATTCTGCAGCCACTGGACGAACCAACCCGGCTCGTCGGGGTTGTTGCCGTCCTCGAGGTAGGTCGGGAGCAGATCCAGCGACTGGCGGGGGAACGCGTAGCAGGCGATCGAGACGAGTGTGCTCTTGGGATCGTCGGGTTTCTCCTGAAAGTCGACGACGCGGTCCCCCTCGAGCTCGACCAGGCCGTAGGATTTCGCCTTCTCGCGGGAGCCGACATCGTAGGCGGCGAGGGTGGGGGCGTCGTGGTCCTCGAAGTAATCGAGGAAGTCAGAGACCGCAAAGCTGATCAGATTGTCGCCGGCGATGACCAGGAGATCGTCGTCGACGTTCTCGCGGTCGATCAGTTGCGCGAGCGCCCCGACGACGCCGAACTTGTCGTCTTCCTCGGTCGTCTCCTCGACCGAGAGTCGGGGCTTGTCGAACTCGCTGTCAGCGAGGTGAGCCTCGAAGTCGGGGGCGAAGCGCTCGTTCGTGCTGACGTAGACCTCGTCGATCCGGTCGTCCGCCTCGAGTTCAGCGAAGATGCGATCGATGACAGTCGACTCGCCGATCGGAAGGAACATCTTCGGCCGATGTTTGGTAATCGGCCACATTCGCGTCGCGTACCCGCCTGCAAGGACGACGGCCTTCATGGGCCGGTGTTCACCTGCGGGGTCTAAGTCACTTGCCCTTTCATAAGATCTTGACCGGTCTCGGGACCGAGCGTGGGCGACTCTCGTCCGATGGTATAAAAGCGCGAGCGCCGTTTGAGCAAACGTATGCGCGAGGCCGACGAAACGACGCGGCAGAAACTCGCCGACGCGCTCCGCGAGGAGCCGGCGACGCCAAGCGAGCTGGCCGTTCGACTCGATCTGACGCCGCACGCGATAGTCCGTCACGTCGAACACGTCTCGAAGTCGGTCGACGGAACGGACGAGCAACTGCTCGTCGCGCCGCCGACGTGTCGAGACTGCGGGTTCGATGACTACGACGACCTCCTGAACCTGCCCTCGCGGTGTCCCGACTGCAAGAGCGAGTCCATCGACGAGCCGACGTTCACGATCGAGTGAGGTTCCAGACTGTCACCGGCTCCCGATTGTCCAGTGATAGTGACAATTGTCAGCCGGATTCGACACTAATATTTAGGGTGCAGGCGAGAACCCGATAGGAACCCTCGAGCGAACGGCGGCGTCACGGGCCGATGAAACGCCTATCGGTCGGTTTTCGCCACGTTCGCCCGAGAACGGCACAGCACGGAGCACACATGACTTCCAGATCCCCCCCGGAGCGAGACCCCATCGAGTTCGTACGGGCAGCGTTCGACTGGCTCGACGAAGACGACGCACCCGACGCATCGGCCGAAACGCTCGACGACGCGTTCGCACTCCTCGCCGATCAGCGTCGGCGACTCCTCCTGTCAGTCCTGCACACCTACGGCGAGGAACTGACGCTGCCGGACGCGGCCGAGGAGGTGGCGATCCGTGAAACGGGACACAACGTGGCGGACATTCCCGCTGAACAGGTCCAGAAAGTCTATCTCTCGCTCTACCACGATCACCTCCCACGGCTGGTCGACGCCGGCCTGCTCGAGTACGATCAGGAACGGGATCTGGTCACTCCGAACGGGCTCTCTTAGAACCCCTGATAGCCAGCACACAGTCGGTTACCCGGGGCTATCCGATTTCACGCCACCGATAGTAGCCACTGAAACGAGTTACACACTGATCGCAACGCAATCGTGCGATCAGGTGTGCAGTGACGTTCAGTGGCTACGATATTCGATCGTCCCCCGACTCCCGTCATCGGTCGACGAGAACGCCGACTAGAACTCGACGTTCGAACTCGAGGCCCGGTCGAGGTCGTCGCTTTCTATCGGGCCGAGACCGACGAACTCGTAGTCCTCGTCGGTCAGGTAGACGTCGCCCTCGGAGACGGTAACTGCGAGGTCAGTGAGATAGGCGCCTTCGCAGGGACCGTAGGTACAGTGGCCGGAGTCGGCCTCGAAGTACGCGCCGTGGTTCGCACAGATGAGTTCGCCGTCTCGCATCGGCGCGCCCGACCCCTTATCCAGTTTGATGTGGGTGAGGTGTTGGCAGTAGTTCAGCCAGCAGGCGACCGACTCGTCGTCCGTCGTGTCCTCGGCGCGTTCCCCGCCGTCCGTCGCTGCGACGCCGTTCGTGACGAGAATCGCTTCCCGTTTCTCGCCCGACTCGTCGGTCACGCGAAAGCAAACCGTCGAATCGTCGGGCACGTCCGACAGCGCCGTGATCCGTCCTGCGTCCATTACCGCGTCCGTTACCGGTCGGTGGTCCTGAACGTTACGACACTGAGTGGCACATGTCTGACTGAGATTTAACCCCCTCTCCGACGAACGGCGCCTATGGACTCCCTTCTCATCTACGGCTCCTACGGCTACACGGGACGGTTAATCGCACGTGAAGCCGTCGCGCGCGGCGGCTCACCCGTCGTCGCCGGCCGCGACGGTCGCGCGGTCGCCGAACAGAGCGACGAACTCGGTGTCGAGGGGCGGACGTTCGACCTCGAGTCGGGTGATCCGGCCGCACAGCTCGGGAGTTTCGACGCCGTCCTGAACTGTGCGGGCCCGTTCGTCGACACCGCCGAGGCGCTGGTTACGGCCTGTCTCGAGACGAACACGGACTATCTGGATATCACGGGCGAGTTCTCGGTGTTCGAGTGTCTCCGCCAGCGCGACGCCCCAGCTCGAGATGCGGGCTGTACCCTCCTACCCGGCGTCGGCTTCGACGTCGTGCCGTCGGACTGTTTGGCTGCCTTTCTCGCGGAGCAACTCCCCGAGGCCGACGAGTTGCGGCTCGGAATCAAGGGCGGCGGCGGGCTCTCACGGGGCACCGCCAAAACGCTCGTCGAGCACCTCGGCAGCGGCGGCGTCGTGCGCCGGAACGGGCGGCTCATTCGGGTGCCGACCGCCTTCCGGACGCGCGAGATAGATTTCGGCGACGGGCCCGAACATGCCGTCACGATTCCGTGGGGTGACGTCGTCACCGCGGCCCACACCACCGGTATCGAGTCGATCGAGGTCTACGCCGCCGCGCCGTCGTGGGCGACGAGGGGATTGTCGGCCGTCGATTCGCTGGGATGGCTCCTCGAGCGCCGGCGCGTCGAGGGACTGCTGAAGCGGCTGATCGACGCCCGTCTCGACGGCCCCGACGAACGACAACTCGCGGCCGGCAGCGCCGTCGTCTGGGGCGAGGCCACCGACAATGCCACCGGTCGGCGGGCGCGGGCCCGCCTTCGAACACCGAACCCGTACGCACTGACCGCCGAGTCCGCGGTGACGGCCGCCGAACGGGTCCTCGAGGGCAGGGGACGGATTTCCGCGGGCTTCCAGACGCCGGCGTCGGCGTTCGGGAACGAGTTCGCCCTCGAGCTGTCGGGGACGGAGCGCAAACTGATCGATGCACCGACTACATCGACTGAGCCGGATAGAACGGCCGTCGAACCCGAGCGCTGACGGGAACAGCTGCGTTTGCGAGACGGACCCCGGTCTTCTCGAGTGCGTCACTCGTAACACAGGCGCTCGACGCGCTCGTCGTACAGCCGGGAGAGTCGCTCTGTTATGGGACCGCCACCGATCTCCCGCCCGTCGAGGGCCGCGATCGGTCGGAGCTCCCACGTGCGGTTCGTGAGAAACGCCTCGTCGGCCTCGAGCACGTCGGCCGACTCGTAGCGCCCCTCGCGGACCGACAGCCCGGCCTCGCGAGCGAGTTCGAGGACGATCTCGCGGGTGATCCCGGGCAGCACGTCCCCGTCGGTCGTCGGCGTGTGGAGCCTGCCGTCGCGGGCGAAAAACAGGTTGCTCGTCGCGCCCTCTGCGACGCGGCCCTCGAGGTCGCACATGAGCGCCTCGTCGGCCGTCGCGGCTCCGTCCGCGTCTCCGCCCTCGGCGCGCAGTTCAGTCCGCGCGAGGATTCCGTTGAGGTAGTTGTGCGTCTTCGCCGCGGCGGGAATCGCTTCGTCGGGGACGCGCCGCGTCTCGACCGTCCGCACCGTCGCCGGGCCGTCCCAGACGGGTTCTCCCTCGAGCCCGCCGCGGGGAAGCGGTTTCGGGTAGATCACGACCGTCGGATCGACGTCGGGATGGGGCGTGAGCTTCCCCGGCTGGACGCCGCGGGTGATCGACAGCCGGACGTAGGCGTCCGCGAGGTCGTTGGCCGCCAGCGTCTCGTCGATCCGCTCGCGGAGGTCGCTCGCGGCGAGGCCGTGCTCGAGCGAGAGGTGCTCGCAGCTTCGCTCGAGGCGCTCGAGGTGGCGCTCCCACGCGAACACCGTTTCGCCGTAGGCCCGCAGCGTCTCGAAGGCGGCGTCGCCGTACCGGAATCCGCGGTCATCGACGCTGACGGTCGCCTCGCTGGCGGGGACGAGGTCGCCGTCGACGTGGTAGAGTCGGTCGTCGCCGTCAGTCATCTCGTGTCTCCTCCGCCGCCGTCGCCTCCGCGGCGAACCGACAGAAGTTGGCGATCATGCGCTTCCCGACTCGCAACGAGATGCCGTCGCCGCCGGCCGCGTCGTCGTGACCCCGCGTCAGGATGCTCTCGGGGTGGAACTGGACGCCGACGTGGGGCCGCTCGCGGTGGCGGACCCCCATCAGGACGCCGCGCTCGTCGATCGTCTGCGCCGTCTCGAGCAGCGAATCGGGGAGGTCAGCGCGGTCGACCGCCAGCGAGTGGTAGCGCCCGACCTGAAACGTCTCGGGCAACGCGGCGAAGATCCCGTCGCCATCGTGCTCGACCGTCGAGGGCTTGCCGTGGACGACGTCGGGCGCGTGGACGACCGGCGCGCCGTTGGCCGCACAGAGGGCCTGATGGCCGAGACAGACCCCCAGAATCGGGTACGCCGTCTCGGCGAACAGCGGGATCGATATTCCGGCCGCGTCGGGCGTTCCCGGCCCCGGCGAGACGACGATGCCGGTCGGCTCGAGGTCGCGAACGCCCGCGAGGTCGATCGCGTCGTTGCGCCGGACGATCACCTCGTCCGCTATTTCGCCCACGTACTGGACGAGATTGTAGGCGAACGAATCGTAGTTGTCGATGACGAGGATCCGCGTCTCGTCGACCGGCGCGCACTCATTCATTCGAATCACCGCCGCCCTCGAGTCCCAGTTCGGCCCGCTCGCCTAACGCCTCGTCGACCGCGGTGATGAGCGCGCGAGCCTTGTCGAGGGTCTCGTCGTACTCCCGGACCGGGTCGGAGTCGTGGACGATCCCCGCGCCGACCCGCAGGTGATACTCCTCGGCGTGGCGGACCAGCGTCCGGATGACGATATTGAGCGTGGCCCGCCCGTCGAAGCCGAAGATGCCGACGCTGCCCGTGTAGGGCCCGCGCCGGGTCGCCTCGAGTTCGTCGATAATCTCCATCGTCCGCGGTTTGGGCGCGCCGGTGATCGTCCCGCCCGGGAAGACCGCCCCGACGGCGTCGGCCAGCGTTTCGTCGTCGCGCAACCGGCCGGTCACGTTCGAAACGAGGTGCATCACCTCGGCGTAGCGGTCGATCCGACGGTACTCCTCGACCGCGACGGAGCCGTACGCACAGACCTTCCCGAGGTCGTTGCGCTCGAGGTCGACCAGCATGGCGTGTTCGGCGCGTTCCTTCTCGTCGGCGAGCAGGTCGTCCTCGAGCGCGGCGTCCGCCTCGGGCGTCTCGCCGCGCGGGCGGGTGCCGGCGATGGGCTCCGTTCGGACGAACTCGCCTTCGCGCTCAAGTAACAACTCGGGACTCGCGCTCACCAGGTCGGCCGCCCGGAACTCGAGCAGACAGGAGTAGGGTGCCGGATTGACACGCCGCAGGGCGTCGTAGGCAGCGACGGGGTGGACCGCGGCGGGCGCGACCAGCCGCTGGGAGACGTTCGCCTGAAAGGTGTCGCCCTCGCGGACGTACTCTTTGACCCGCCGCACGCGATCGGCGAATGCCTCCCGACCGCAGTCGCTCTCGAACGTCGCTTCCGGGCTCGAGACGGGTGGCTCCCCGATTCCGGGATCACCGTCGCGGACGGCCTCGGCGAGCTCGAGCGCTCGGTCGCGGCCGCGCTCGTAGGCCGCCTCGAGGGCGGTATCGGTCGGTTCCGCCTCGCTCTCGGGATCGGAGTCGGAAGGAGAGTCGGAGTCGGGATCGCCGATCCGCGGACAGGCCGTGATTCGGAGCGTCACATCGCCGTTTGCCGGCACTTCCCAGGCCGCGAACCGATCGTAGACCGCGACCTCGAGTCGGGGAAGCCCCCGGTCGTCGACCGCGGCGTCGGGCAGGCTCTCGAGTTCGCGGGCCGCGTCGTAGGAGAGCCAGCCGACGGCCCCGCAGGGAAAGGGCACGTCGCAGTCTCCGCGGGCGAGCCGATCGCTCGCGAGCAGGCCCTCGAGTGCGGCGAGCGTCGGCGACTGCTCCGAGTTACGGGTTCGCGTCACGGCGTCGGGACCGACGGTCAGCCGGTCGACGGGATCGACGCCGAAGTACCCCCAGCCGGGCTGGCCGCCGGTCGTCTCGAGGAAGGCGGAGCCGTCACCGTCGCGTGCTCGCCGGTAGGCGAGAAACGGATCGGCGACGGACACGCGGGCCTCGACGGGGACGCGGCGTCCGGCGGTCGGCGGCGACGCGGCGCGGTCCGTCTCCGACCCACCGCGTTCGCGGTCGCGAGCGGCGGCGCGAAACGAATCGAGCGTCGTCACGACGCGCGGATCGCTCATGTCCCCCGGGAGGAGGGCTGGGGTAATCATCTTGCGGTTTCGGGGCACAGAATAGCGCCGGAAACTGACGCCGCGAACGGTCGAAATTGACGCGGAAATCGGGGTTCGCAGCAGAGAGTGAAAAGAGAGGGCGGAGGGGAAGTGTAACGGGCGACGTGCCGTCAGTTATCTGACTTCGGCACGATCGATCCAGCCCTGGATTCGCGTCTCGGAGATGTCGGTCTGTTCGGCCAGTTCAGCGGCGTCGGCGACGGCGAGTTCGCCGATGGTATCGACGCCCGCGCCGGCGAGGCGGTCGGCATAGGCCGGACCGATTCCCTTGATCTCGACGACGGGTTCCGGGTTGGTCTCTTCGAGTTCGGCGTCCGTCTCCGGTTCGGGTTCGGGTTCGGATTCGGATTCGGGTTCGGGTTCGGATTCGGATTCAGCCTCTGATTCCGACTCGCCCACTGATTCCGGTTCGGATTCGATGTCGTCGACCGTCTCGGATTCGGCGTCCCCCGTGTCAGCCTCGGCCTCGGCTGCCGCGGTCGATTCGGGTGTCAGCTCGCTGTCGGCGGTCTCCGCGTCAGGCTCGGGTTCCGTCGCTACGTCGGGTTCGGCTTCTTCGACGGGCGATTCGTCACTCGTGTCGGCCGACTCCGCCGCCGTCGATTCTGACGATTCCGTCGAGTCCGTCGATTCTGACGATTCCGTCGAGTCCGTCGATTCTGACGATTCCGTCGAGTCCGTCGATTCTGACGATTCCGTCGAGTCGTCCCTCTGCAAGCCGGTCGCAGCCGACTGCGTCGGCTCGACATTCGCGTCGCCGACCGTTTCGTCTCGATCTGCGTCGGCGGCAGTCCCGTCGTCCGCCGTCCCTTCCCGTTCGACTGTTACTCCGACCTCTCGAGTGCCCCCGCGCTCCGACTCCGACTCGTCTAACCCCAACAGGGACTTCAGTTTCTGGAGGATTGCCATTATCTCGTCGTAGACGGTTCCACCACTTAAATTCGCCTGATACTGACACACCGGCGGCCGCAGACACCGCGTCGGCTCACAGTCGCGATCGAAGCGCGCTGTTCATCACATCGACAGGTCCGTCCCGGCCCGTCCAGATCTCGAACGCCTCGACGCCCTGATAGAGCAACATCCACGCGCCGTCGATGGTCGTCGCCCCGGCGGCGGCCGCATCGCGCAGGAGCCGCGTTTCGATCGGGGTGTAGACCGCATCGAGGACGGTTAACTCGTCGTGGAGCGCGTCCGCGGGGACCGGCGTCTCGGCCGATTCCATTCCGACGCTCGTGGCGTTGACCAGCACGTCGGCGTCGGCCACGAGTTTGTCGAGTTCGCCGAGCCCGTGGTCGGTCGCGCGGGGCACCTCGGCCGCGAGGTCGCGGGCCGTCGACTCGGTTCGGTTGGCGATCGCGACCGTCGCGCCGGCGTCGGCGAGACCGAAGGAGGCCGCTCGGCCGGCACCGCCGGCGCCGACGACGACCGCTCGCGCACCCTCAATCTGAGCGTCGTGAGCGCGCAACGCGCGCAACGTGCCGACGGCATCGGTGTTGTACCCCGTCGGCGGACCCGACCCCGAGAAGTCGATCGTGTTGACCGCGCCGATCCGGGTCGCCAGATCCTCGGGGGCGACGATCTCGAGGGCGTCCTGTTTGAACGGGATCGTCACGTTCAGCCCAGCGATCCCGAGCGCGTCGGCCCCCCGGATCGCGTCGTCGATCTCGTCTTCGTCGGGCTCGAAGGTCACGTAGCGCGCCTCGAGCCCGAGTTCGTCGTACGCGGCCTCGTGCATCGGCGGCGACAGCGAGTGACCGACCGGATTGCCGAGTAAACCGTAAACGTCCATAGCCATCGTTTCCTGTCACTCGACGCGGCAGGACCATAACCGGTCTGGCTTCCACGGCGTTCGAACGGGCTGGACACACGAACGACGGTCCGTTTCGCGTCGTTTTTACACCCCTCTCGAGTAACCGGTGCCATGCTCTCCGGAACCCCGCTCGATCTCCTCTTGGTGGCGGGCGGGATCGTCGCCCTCTATGGTGGTGCCGAGTTGCTGGTCGCGGGCGCGGGGCGGCTGGCGCTGGGGATCGGGCTCCGGGCCGCGACCGTCGGCGTGACGGTCATCGCGTTCGCGACGACCGCGCCGGAACTGTTCGTCTCGACGATCGGCGCGCTGAACGTTTCGAGCGACGTCGGACTCGGCACGGTCGTCGGCTCGAACATCGCGAACATCGGACTGGTGCTCGGGATCTCCGCGCTGATCAAACCGCTGCAGATCAGTGACCGGGTGCTCCGGCGGCACGTTCCCGTGATGGTGCTCGCGGCGATCCTGTTGGTCGCCCTCGGCGCGAACGGACGGATCGGTCGCCTCGAAGGGATGGTCTTCCTGCTGGTCCTCGCGGGGTTCACGGCGGGTATCCTGTACTCCGTCAGTGGGGAGTCCCCGCCGATGGTCGACGAACCCGACGCGGCGTCGGGGGCGTCCGTGCGAGACATCGCGCTCGTCGTCGGTGGGCTGGTCGCGCTCGTCGTCGGTTCGCGGTGGCTCGTCGCCGGCGGGACGAGCCTGCTGTCCGCGCTCGGCGTCTCGGATCTCGTCATCGGTCTGACGGTGCTCGCCCTCGGCACGTCGCTCCCGGAACTGGCGGCCTCGGTCGTGGGCGCGGTCCGTGGCAAAACGGCCTTCGCCGTGGGCAACGTCGTCGGCTCGAACATCTACAACGTCCTCGCGGTGCTGGGGGTCGTGGCGCTGATCACACCGATCGAGGTCCGACCGTCGACGCTCCGGTTCGAGCTCCCGATCATGGTCGCGTTCACCGTCGCGCTGGTCGGGATGATGTGGTACGGTCGGCGGCTGACGCGGGTCGATGGCGCGATCCTCGTCGTCGGCTACGTCGGATTTATCTTCCTTCTCGTTCCGTGATCGAGGGAGCGAGCGCGGGACCGCATTTCGGCGTTCACGTCGACGGTCCGTCCTGCTGCTCGCTCGCGGCCGACGACTCGCCGAGCAGGCTCGCGACCTCCCGCGGAGACGACGATTCGCCGCCGGCGGCTCGTTCGGCTCGCGGCCGCGCCAGCGTCCACAGCATCCGATCGCCGTTCGCCGCTGACGCCGTCGGGGCCGGCGCGTCCGCGGCCGTCGACTCGGTCGTCGCCCCGTCTGACGTACCGCTCGAGTCGGAACGGCGATTTCGTCGGGCGGGACGGCGGACGGGATCCGCAACGTCGGCGAGTGGCCCCTCGGTCAGCCAGTCGATCCGCCACTGCGGTGCATCGGTCGCGAGCGCGACCCGCGCCGCCTCGGCGTCGTACTCGACGAGACCCGCGTCGGACAGTACCGGGAGCTGCTCGTGGACGAGCGCCGCCGAGACGGAGGAACACTCGGGCTCGGTGACGTCGACGAGCCGCGTCCCGTCGCCGCCCTCTCGCGAGAGGACCGCGGCGGCGAGATCGGTGACGGAGACGGTTCCGCGCCGCCTCGAGAGGACGGCACAGACGGTTCGGCGACGCGGATCGCGAAGGGCCTCGAGGGTCCGGTTGACCGTCGTCTCGTCGACGGGAAGCGTTTCGCCGGTCGGATCGGCGAGGAGGGAACGGACCCACTCGGACTCGAAGATGGGGTGCTCCGCGAGGGCGACAGTCGTTTCGCCACCGTCGGTGCGTCGGGTCACGAGTCCGGCGTCGACGAGCCGCGGAACGTGGGCGTGGATCAGGTCCGTGTGGACGCGCTCGTACTGCTCGTTGGTGACGATCGGACAGTCGTGTTCCACGGTCGTGACATCGATCGCGAGTCGCTCCATCGACAACCGTTTCGACGCCGACGAGCGGTCGACCGAAGTCGTATCCTCGCGCTCGAGTAGCGTCGCGAGCAGGTATCGCCGTCGCGGCGCTGCGAGGACGTCCAGCGCCGTCGTCAGTTCGGCGGATGGGGGTGCACTCATTGCCCGATAGAGACAACGGGCGGGGGAAAGGAGTGTACCAGCATGCTCTGGTATCCGGCAGTGGTCGTCAGTCGGTCGCATCGAAATACGCCGAGAGGAGCTTCGCCTGTGCGACTCTGAGGTGCTGGTGGAAGGTCTGTCGGGCGATGCCGAGTCGATCCGCGACCTCGGACGCATCGCTGTTTCGCGTCGGCCACACGAAGTAGCCGCCGTGGTAGGCCGCCTCGAGAGCCGTGCGCTGTTTGTCGGTCAGCATCGACTCGACGGTTCGCCGGAAGTCGCCGCGCGTCTCGACCGGTCGCTCGACGGTTTGCTTCGAGCGGAGTCGACTGTCGGGGTACGTCGACGTGATCCGATCGACGAGTTCGCGAAGGTCCGCATTGGGGCTGACCTGGACCGTCAGATCGGCGACACCGTCGCGGATCGTTTGCGATTGCAGGCGTGCGCCGTAGTCCGCGAGGTAATCGGTGATCGTCGATCCGCGGACGACGCACTCCCAATAGCTCTCGTCGCCGGCGTCGATGAGCCGCAGTTCCGCGAACGCGTCGTCGTCGCGAGCGACCTCGCGGATGCGTTCGGGATCGGCGTCGGACGCGGTGATATAGTAGACGAACACCCCGTCGGTCAGCGGCAACACGTGGTCGATCGACAGCGTACAACCGAGCTCGTCCGAGAGTCTGATACAGGCATCGCCCCGATCGGTCGACTCGAACTCGAGTTCGATGACGGTGTCCTGATAGAGGAGCCGGCGGAGCGTCATCGCGTTGATCGCGTGGCCGATCGTTCCCCCGAACTCCTGGAGCACCTCCCGCTCGCGGTCGGCGAAGGCCGACGGCTCGTCCGCGGCGATCACGAGCGCGCCGAGGGACCGATCGCTCGCGACGACCGGGACGACGGCGACGGAGCCGTACTCCTCCTCGTCGGCGTGGTGTCGCCACGTCTCGACCGGGCTCTCACTGAGGGACCGATACCGCTGGACGGTGCGGGTTTCGAGCACCGGCGCGCCGTCCGCGTCGGCCGGCGGGTCGACGAACGACGAGAGAACGGACGCAGACTGGGCGTCGATCCCAGCCCAGGCCACGGGCTCCCACGCGCCCCCGTCGGTCGCCGCCGCGGTGTCGGCTCGGCCGATGACCGCGAACCGGTACGCGTCGGTCGACGCGAACTCCCGGACGATCGCGGTTTCGATTTCGTCGCGCGTATCGGCCGCGACCATCGTCTCGTCGATCGTCCGAATAACCGTATTGAGTCGTTCCAGGCGCTCGAGTTCGCGCTCGCGGGCCTTGCGCTCGCGAACGTCTCGGCCGACGCCGGTGAAGCCGAGCACGGTACCGTCGTCGTCGGTGATTCGGGCGCTGTTGAACTCGTAGGGGATTCGCCGGCCGTCTTTCGTGAGGATCTTCCCTTCGGCGGTGACGCGCTCTCCATCTTCGAGGATGCGCTCGATCGCGTCGCCGATGTGTTCGCGGTCTTCCGGTGCGATGAACGTGAGCGGATCGAGGCCCGCGAGTTCGTCCGGTTCGTAGTCCGTCGCGCGTTCGAACTGATCGTTCCACTCGATCAGGTTTCCCTCGGCGTCGTACGCGTAGAGCAGGTCCGGTTGCGCCTCGAGGATGCTCTCGGTGAACGCTTTCTCCTCGCGAAGCGCGCGCTCACGGGCCTTGCGCTCGCTGATGTCGCGGCCGGTCCCGGTAAAGCCGAGGACATCGCCGTCGTCATCGATGATTCGGGCGCTGTTGAACTCGTAGGGGATCCGACGACCGTCCTTCGTCAGGAGGTCGGCTTCGGCGGTCACGTACTCGTCCTCCTCGAGAACGCGTTGAATCGCCGCGGCGATTCGGTCCTGATCGTCCGGTGCGATGAATTCGAGCGGGGCCATCTCGGCCAGTTCCGACTCTGTGTAGCCCGTCACCGCCACCAACCGATCGTTCCACTCGAGGTGATTGCCCGTCGCGTCGAACGCGTAGACGATGTCCGGTTGCGCCTCGAAGACGTGTTCGGCGAAGGCCTTCTCCTCCCGGAGTTCCCGAATCCGCTCGCGCTCCTCGGTTCGGTCGTGGACGACCCAGACGTACCCCCGGAGATCGGCGTCCGAACGATCGGCCGGGACGCCGACCTCGTCACCCTCCCGGACCGCCGCGATCACGTCGCGAGCCCAGAACCGGCTCCCGTCGCTCCGGACGCGCCACCCATCAGTTTCGGCAGTTCCCTCGGATCGCGCCCGCTCGAGCACCCGCTCCGGCCGTCCGTCGTCGCAGTCGTCCGGCGGGAAGACGGTCCGATAGTGAGAGCCGACGATCGTCTCCCCCTCGTACCCCACGAGTCGACGCGCCCCCGCGTTCCACGCGGTGACGCGTCCGTCGGCGTCGAAGGGAACGATAGCGCAATCGCCGGTGAGCGAACTCAGATCTTCGATGTCGAGATTGAAATCGCCCGACCGATCTCCGGCTTCGGTGCGGGTCGGTTCGTTCGACGTGTTCTCGGTCATTGATTGACCAGCTGTATACGTTATATGTTACCGCCACACACGAAAAGCTACGGGTAGCCGTTGCTGCGGGTATTTCCCCGATTTCGGTATCGCCGCCGGTGACGGCGTCAACAGCCCGGTGTCGATGACAGTCCGGGAAGATGATCGGCCGATCGATCCGCTGTCTCTCATTTCGTTACCCCGGCCTCGGGCCGGTTGCCGGTGCCTGATCAGCGGTCGAAAGGATGGCATATCGTCCGGAAGCGAGTCGAGGGAAGACCAAACCAGATGGTTTTAATACAACCGTATTTAAAAAATTTCATTCAAGACAGAGTGTCTATCACAGATGGAAGCCATCGATCTGATACTGCTGTATGGGATTGCAGTACTGCTATTTGCCGTATTCACACTCCAGTTCGATCTTATATTTCCGAGGTGGGGCGAGACGATCGGATTTCTCGGAATCGGAATTTGTACACTCTCTCTGGGAGGAAAATTCTGGCGTGAAACGGGTAGCTGACTATAATTCGGGTAGTGAACGACCGATGGTGAGTAGCACGCCTGGACGAACCGATTCGACCGCACTCGTTCCGACGGGGAATGGTCGATATAGTAGCTACTGAAAGTCACTGCACACCTGATCGTACGACTGCGTTGTGATCAGTGTGTAACTCGTTTCAGTGGCTACTACAGGTAGTATCGCCGCCGTCGAAAGCGCAGGCTATTCGTCGGCCCGGCACCGATGCCCTCCCGTGATCGCGATCGTCGAAAGCCGTGCCGACCGCGCCTCGGAGCATATCTGCCGGTGCCTCCGCGAGCGCGCCGACTGGACGGAACTGACCGACGACGACCTCCCGGCGGCCGACGGCGGCGGCACGTACTACCGGACCGACGGGGCAGAACTCCGCTCGTCCGACGAGTTACACATCGACCTCGAGCGCCCCGCCGACGCCTTCGACTGCGACCCGGACCTGCTCGTCTTCGCCTCCCGGCACTCGGGGGACACCGGCGCGCTACTGACGGGCCACTTCACGGGCAATTTCGGCCCGGCCGAGTTCGGCGGCGAGTCCGACGCGCTGGCCGAGGCCGCGCCGAACGCGCTGAATCGGCTGCTCGAGGCGTTCGACGAATACGCCCCCGAGCGGTACGACGTTGGAATGGAGTGTACGCACCACGGCCCCTCCGAAGTGGGCTGCCCGTCGCTGTTCGCGGAACTCGGCAGCGGCGACGAGCAGTGGGACGATCCCGCCGGTGCCGACGCCGTGGCGCGCGCCATCCTCGAGTTGCGAACCGTCGACCCACATCGATCCAGACAGGTCGTCGGCTTCGGCGGCAACCACTACGCGCCGCGATTCGGACGGGTCGTCCGCGAGACGGCGTGGGCGGTCGGCCACGTCGCGGCCGACTGGGCGCTCGAGGCGATGGGGCATCCGACGGCCCACCGAGCGGTCCTCGAGCGGGCCTTCGAGGCCAGCAACGCCGACATCGCGCTGCTGGACGGGGAGTGGCCGGTCCTCGAGAAGACGCTCGCGGACCTCGACTGCCGCATCGTGAGCGAGACGTGGCTTCGCGAGGTCGACGACCGCCCGCTTGCGGTCGTCGACGCGGTCGAGTCCGAACTGGGGGCCGTCGACGACGGGATCCGCTTCGGAGACCGGCTCGCGGAGTCGGTCACCCTCATCGGGCTGCCAGCCGATCTCGTGAGTACTGCACAAGGGATCGACCCCGATCGCGTCCGTGAAATCGTCGAGGCGAACACCGTCGCCTTCGCGACGGATAACGGCGGGAGTCGCGTCGGTTCGCGGGCGGCGGTCCCCGATACTACTGTCGACGGCGAAATCGGGGATGACACCGACTCGAGCGACCGCCGGACGGCGATCATCGCGGAACTGGCTGGCGTACTCGAGGAGAAATACGATGCGGTGACGATCGAGGACGACGCCGTCGTGGCCGAGGAGACGGCGTTCGACCCCGCGCTGGCACACCAGGTCGGCGTTCCCGAGGGACCGAAGTTCGGCGCACTCGCCGACGGCGAGTCGGTCACCGTCGACGGGGAAACGGTCAGTCCCGAGAGAGTTACGACCGAACGGACGCGGCGATTTCCGACTTGATAGGTGCGAAAAACGATAGTAATACGTAGTTATTAGGTATCCTCCTTCAAATCCATCTTCCATTCATTCAGACACATAAGAATAAATTAACGTGTCAGACATCCGTCTGACGTGTGGGGGAAAGGTAATTATGCTCCATTGTTTAGACAGGGCCAAGAATGGACTCCATAATCGACAACGCGATCGACGAGGCCGAGGACGGGGAGGCCACGGCCCCGACGACGCCGCGCCACAGGGTGGCGGATCGGCAGACGGCGGCCCGGAAGACGGGCATCAGACGGGAACGATGACCGACGACGAACTGGAAGACGTCCTGCAGGACCTCCAGACCGACATCACGGTCGTCGGCTGCGGCGGTGCCGGCGGCAACACCATCAACCGAATGCACGAGGAGGGCATCCACGGCGCGAAGCTCGTCGCCGCCAACACGGACGTCCAGCACCTCGTCGAGATCGACGCCGACACCAAGATCCTGATGGGGGAGGAGAAAACGGGCGGACGCGGGGCCGGGTCGCTCCCGCAGGTCGGCGAGGAGGCCGCCCTCGAGAGTCAACAGGATATTTACGACGCCATCGACGGCTCCGACATGGTCTTCGTCACGGCCGGCCTCGGCGGCGGAACCGGGACCGGATCCGCCCCCGTCGTCGCCAAGGCCGCTCGCGAGGCCGGCGCGCTGACGATTTCGATCGTGACGACGCCGTTTACCGCCGAGGGTGAAGTTCGGCGGACGAACGCCGAAGCGGGCCTCGAGCGCCTGCGCGACGTGAGCGACACCGTCATCGTCGTTCCCAACGACCGCCTGCTCGACTCGGTGGGGAAACTCCCCGTCCGGCAGGCGTTCAAGGTCAGCGACGAGGTGCTGATGCGCTCGGTGAAGGGCATCACGGAACTCATCACGAAACCCGGCCTCGTCAACCTCGACTTCGCCGACGTCCGCACCGTCATGGAGCGCGGCGGCGTCGCGATGATCGGGCTCGGCGAATCCGACTCGGAGGCGAAAGCGGAGGACTCGGTCAAGACCGCCCTCCGTTCGCCGCTGCTGGACGTCGACATTTCGGGTGCGAGCTCCGCCCTCGTCAACGTCACCGGCGGCAACGACATGGCCATCGAAGAGGCCGAAGGCGTCGTCGAGGAGATCTACGACCGGATCGACCCCGACGCCCGCATCATCTGGGGGACCTCGATCGACGAGAGCCTCGAGGGCAGTATGCGGACGATGATCGTCGTCACCGGCGTCGAGTCACCGCAGATCTACGGCCGGCCCGACGACGAGGACGCCGTCCAGCCCGAACCCGCCCAGGGCGAGGACATCGACTTCGTCGACTGAGTCGACGGCCACCCTCTCTCCCCTCGCCGCACACGCCGGTTGTCACATCGCAACGCCTCGTTGATCCATACACGACACCGATATCGACAGTCCATTCGTCACCGATCCGGCGCGGTCTCTCTTTCACTCGGAGTGCGTATGACGGTCGAACTCTCGGACGGCGAGCGGTCGACCGACGCGCGGGACCGGCTCAACAGATCGGCTTCGGATCGAGACCGAGGTCGTCCAGCGAGTCCGCGTACGCCTCGTACGCGATGTCGATCACGTCCTCGGCGACCGTCCGCGCGCGGTCCCAGTCGTCGCGTCCCTCACAGACGTCCGCCAGCACCTCGAGCCCCCGGTCGCCCTGCGCCGCCGTCTCGGATCGCAGCGCTCGAACGGTGTCGGCGCGCCGTTCGTCGCCTTCGTTGACGAAGAAGCTCACCACTTGTAGGTGGGCCCGGTCGGCGACCAGGGATCGCCCGACGACGCCACCGAGGCGGCCCGCCGTCGTCTCGAGCGTCCCAAGGCGGTCGTGCATCGGGTCGGCGTCCGCATCGTCGGGTTCGTGTTCGCCGTCGAGGAGGGCCACGACCCGGTCGTAGTGGTCGCGTTCCTGCTCTCGATACTCGGCAAACGCGGCCCGCGCGTCGTCGTGGTCCTCGTCGTCGACCCACGCTTCGAAGGTATCCGCGGCGTTGCGTTCGCTGTCCGCGACCGCCCCGAGAACCGCCTCCGCCGTCAGATTCGCGTTGGTCTGAGCCACCAGTAGCTTCGACGAACCGAGGCGCTCGAGTTCGACCGACATCGATTCCTCGATCGTTCGCCGGAATTCGTCGGCGTCCATACCGAAACGACGCCGTCGAGCGTGTTGAACGTTGGTGGCGACGCGAGCGATCAGCGTCGGTACAACGTGGTGCGGCTTTACCCGCCTCGAGCGCGTATCGCCTCCCATGAGCGACCGGAACGACCGGTACGACGACGCCGATCCATCGGCCGACGAGGCCGACGAGACGCCGTCGATCACCCCCGACGCGCTGGCCGATCGGCTGCGATCCGGCGACGAACTGACCGTCCTCGACGTCCGCGACCGCGACGAGTTCGAGCGCTGGCACCTCGAGGGTGAGGGCGTCACGGCCGTCCACATTCCCCACATGAAGTTCATTCAGGCGGAAGCCACTGGCGGCGCGGATGATCTCGTGGCCGACCTCGAGGAACCGATCCTCGCCGTCTGCGGGCGCGGCGAGGCGAGCGCGCACGCCGTCTCCCTCCTCCGGGAGGCGGGCATCGACGCGGCCAACCTCGCCGGCGGGATGGACGCCTGGGCGGATCTGTCCGTCGCTCGCGAACTCGAGACCGACGCGCCCGCGACGGTCGTGCAGTACGATCGGCCCTCGAGCGGCTGTCTCGCCTACGCGATCTACAGCGACGGCGAGGCGGCGGTGATCGATCCGCTTCGAGCGTTCGCTGACAGGTACGTCGACGCCGCAGACGATCGGAACGCGACGATCGAGTACGCGATCGACACGCACGTCCATGCCGATCACGTCAGCGGCGTTCGAGCCCTCGCGGAACGGACGGACGCCGAAGCGGTCGTCCCCGAGGGCGCGACCGACCGCGGGCTGGCGTTCGACGCGACGACGATCGGCGACGCCGCGGAACACAGTTCCGCGAGCCCTGCCTCGCACGCTCGGCAGGACGGCGACGAGTTGCGGGTCGGCGACGCGACGCTGACCGCGGTCGCGACGCCCGGTCACACGACCGAATCGCTCTCGTACCGGCTGGACGACCTCCTGTTCACCGGCGACACGCTCTTTCTCGAGGGGGTCGGCCGGCCGGACCTCGAGCGCGGGGACGACGGCGCGGCCGACGCGGCACGACGGCTGCACGAGACCGTGCAGGATCGCCTCCTCGAGGTACCCGACGACGCGATCATCGCACCGGGCCACTACAGCGACGCCGCCGAGCCGCGGGCTGACGGGACGTATACCGCGCGACTCGAGACCCTATCAGACCGCCTCGCGGCGCTCTCGATGGACGAAGCCGAGTTCGTCGCCCACGCGACGAACGATCTCCCGCCGCGACCATCGAATCACGAGCGGATCGTGGCGGTGAATCTCGGCCTCGAGGACGTCGACGGGGAGACGGCGTCCGAACTCGAGCTCGGGCCGAACAACTGCGCGGTCGCCGGTTGACGGCGACTGCGGCAGAAACGATGCGACGAGCCGAAGAAACGAGCGGCGAGACGGACGGCGGCGCGTTCAGTCGTCGGCGACCGCGCCGTCGTTCGCACCGCCCGTGAGGTCACCCTCGATGCTCGGCGGGTACTTGCCGCGATCGAGTTTCAGATCCGATTGCGGACGCGCCATGCAGGTCAGCGCGTAGTTCTCCGCCTCCTCCTCGGTCAGTCCGCGGGCGGCGGGCTGGGTGACCTCCCCCTCGAGAATTTCGGCCGAACAGGCCAGACACATCCCGACTCGGCAGGAGTACTCCTGGGCGATGCCCTCCTCGAGACACCGACTCAGGATCGTCTCCTTGTCGGTACAGGTGATCGTCTCGCCCGTCCCGACGAACTCGATCGTGTACGCTGTCATACAGGCCGCTACGAAAGACCGCACTAAAACTCTTTACTCCCCGCTGTCGTGATGGGGACGGCGGGAATCGATCTCCGACACTCGCTCGCCCGGATGAACTCGACGCAAACGGCCGGACTGAAACCGATCCGTCGTCGCCCGGTTTCGACCCCGCTGATCCGACAATTCACACATAAAACGTTTTCTTACCGCGGTGTTCACAGTGTTGGTATGAGTACGCAGGAACAGTCGGCCGCGACCGCGACGACGGGAACGCAGTCGCCGGACGCCGTCGTCGTCGGAGCCGGTACTGCAGGGTGCTACGCCGCAGCGACCATCGCACGGGAGGGGTACGACGTCGTCATCCTCGAGCGAAAGTCCGAGACCGAAGCCGGCCACATCGCCTGCGGGGACGCGCTGAAGGGTGCCGACGCCTTCCCCGAGGCGATTCCGAAATCGAAACTCGAGCCGGCCTTCACCAACACCGGCGTCGACCACGGTCGCTTCGAGATCCCCCAGGAGGACACCGTCCTCGAGATTCCGGTGCCCGGCGAGCTCGCCGTCATCGACCGCTGGGAGTACGGCCGGCGGATCATCGACGGCGCCGAAGACACCGGCGTCGACTTCCACTACGATACCGTCGTCAAAAACGTCGTCCAGGATGACGACGGCCGCGTCACGGGCGTCGAGACGATCCGCAAAGGGGAGCCCCTCGAGTACGAATCCGATATCGTCATCGACGCCGCGGGCTCGCTGTCGGTGCTGCAGGACAACGTCGACTTTTCGGACTCCACGTTCGACACGAACGTCGACTACAGCCACTTCTGTTCGGCCTACCGCGAGATCGTTCACGTCGAGGAACCCGTCGAGTGGGACGACGCGCTCGTCTTCAAGCCCACCGAGCGCGCGGCGGGCTACCTCTGGTACTTCCCGCGGACCGACACCGAGATCAACGCCGGCCTGGGCTTCCAGATGACCGAGGAGCCCATGCAACTGGTCGACGACCTCAAACGCGACCTCGAGAACCGTCCCGAGTTCGAGGGTGCCGAAGTCGAGGACAAACTCGGCGCGGCGCTGCCCACTCGACGACCCTACGACTCCGCCGTCCATCCGGGCTACATGGCCATCGGCGACGCCGCCGGTCACGTCAACCCGACCACGGGCGGCGGTATCGCCGGTGCCGCCTACGGCGGCAAGTACGCCGCCGAGCAGGCCATCGAGGCCCTCGAGACCGGCGACTACAGCGAGGACACCTTCTGGGCGTACAACGAGAAGGTGATGGACCACTTCGGCGCGCGCTACGCCGCACTGGACGTCTACAACATCCTCTCGACGGCCGTCGACGTCGACGACCTGATGGGGTTACTCGCCGCGATGCCCGGCGACAAGCTCGCCGAGGCGCTGTACTCCGGCAGTACGGATATCGGGCTCAAACTCAAACTCGAGGCCCTGGTCAAGAGTCGCGGTCACTGGGGCACCATCTGGAACCTCTACCAGACCAAGCGCCGCGCCGACGAACTGCTCGCCCACTACGAGAACTATCCGACCAGCCCCGCAGGGCTCGCAGGCTGGCAGGACCGACGCGACGAACTCATGGAGAAGGTTTACGAGACGACCGGGGCGGAACCGAAGTACTAGCACCGACCTTTTACTCTGCGGTCTGTCGCGCTGACGGCAGCGTAGCTGTCGCACAGCGCGATGTCCCTCGGTAAAAGGTCGATCAAAAGCACTCCTCCTTCCTCTCCGTTCACGCTGTTCACTCCGAGTCAGTCGTCGGCCCGCTCGCTCCCTGCGGTCGCTCGCGGTCGGTATCGGTGAACCGCCTGCCCTCCCCCGGGTCGCAGGCTCCTCGCGTTGCTCGGAGCCCGCTCCCGGCCACTGCCGCTCGAGTGAGCCGGTTCGGCCCACAGGGACAGCAGTTTTGTAACTCTACCATGGCTTCGAATATCAGATTTTGAGATTATATCCCTACTCTGTTAGGAGATTTCGACTTTCCTATCCCTCAAGTAACCAGTCGTGATGGTACAGAACCACACACGCCGACGCGCACTGACACTGATCGGAACCGCAGGCGGAATCGCGCTTGCCGGCTGCATGGGCGGTGATGGTGACGACGGCACCGAGATGAGCGACGACGGGTCGGACGACGGAACGAGTGATGACGGGATGAACGACGACTCCGAGACCGACGACGAGACGGGGGACGCGGGCGCGAACGTCCGCGTCGCACACCTCTCGCCCGACGCGCCGAACGTGGACGTCTACGTGGACGGCGACACCGTTCTCGAGGACGTTCCCTACCGCGCGGTGAGCGACTACCTCGAACTCGAGCCGGCGAGCTACGAGGTGATGATCACCGCCGCGGGCGACGCCGACACCGTCGTGTTCGACGAGGAACTCGAGATCGCAGAAGGAGCATTCACCGTCGCGGCGCTGGGCGAACTGAGCGAGGAGAACCAGCCCTTCGCACCGGCGGTCCTCGAGGACGATGTCAGCGACCCCGGCGACAGTGCACGGGTTCGCCTCGTCCACGCCTCGCCGGACGCCCCTGCGGTCGACGTGACGGTCGGCGACGGCGAGACGGTGCTGTTCGAGGGCGCGGAATTCGGCGACGCGGCGACGACCGAGGTGCCGGGCGGCGAGTACGCGCTCGAGGTCCGGCCGGCGACCGAGAACAACGACGGGGACGTGGTCGCGACCTTCGACGTGGCACCCGAGGCCGGGAACGTCTACACCGCATTCGCCGTGGGCTACCTCGAGCCCGAGTCGGCTCCCGCCGACGCACCCTTTGACCTCGAGGTCGTGGTGGATCACTGAGCGGCCGATAACCGGTCGACCGTCCCGATCAGGGGCGCTCGCGACCGATCCGCTCGATCGCCCCCGTCAGCACGTCGATCCCGTGGCCGATACTCTCCTCGTCGACGTCGAACGTCGCAGTGTGGTGGCCGCCGGGGTGGTCGGTGCCGACGCCGACGTAGCAGGCGGTGCCGCCGTTTTCCTGAACCTTCCGCATGAGGAAGGTCGCGTCCTCGCTGCCGCCGAGTTCGTCGCGCTCGAGAACGCGCTTGACGCCCGCCGTGTCGCTCGCCACGTCGGCGACGACCGAAACGAGCGCCCCATCGCTCGTCGCGCTGGGAGCTTCCGCACCGGTCTCGATCGAGACCCAGTCGATCACATTGGATTAGGATGAGTGTCTGCTTGGCGAAGGTGTGCAATCAACCCAAGCAGACAACGAGCTAAAAGAAGAGCACCTGCTTAATTTTGTCGTCAACAGTCTCGATGAGGAACTGTCGCTGGAGCTCGGAGAGAGTGTAGCGGTCACGACGGAGGAGTTGTACGAGGTCCTCGCCGGCGCCAGCGCCGGCGGGACCTCGATCAATCACGTCTGCGAGAAAACGAACGACTCGCCCCACGCCAATACCGTCCGTGGATATCTTACCGATCAGTTCGATCTTGATACCGTTGAAGCGGTTGGGAACACGCTCCTTCAACGAGATGTCCTTGAGACGCTTCCAGATCGACCGGTGGAGGTCGTCGCCGACCTCCACCTCGATCCCTACTACGGTGACGAGGACGAAACGGAGTCACTGTACTTCTCACAGGCGAAACGAGGAACCACCGCCTTTCACGCCTACGTCACGCTCTACGCACGGGTGCGTAACAAGCGATATACACTGGCGGTTCGCCAGCTGGTCGCTGGCGAAGCCACCAGCGATGCTCTTGATGAGTTCCTCGAACTCCTCGCCGGCCTTGACCTGCGCGTCAAGGCCGTCTACCTTGACCGCGGATTCTACAACAGCACCTGTCTCAAACTGCTGTACGCGCACAACTACGCCTACATCATGCCAATCGTCAAGTGGGGCGAAACGATTCAAGACGAACTTAGCAGAGGCTGGAGTCGCGTGATCGAACACGAACTCGCTGGAAGGGTCACATTCCCTGTGTTCATCGACTGTGTCTACCAGCGAGGACGATACGACGAGCACGGGGTGGCGCGTCACGGCTACGCCGCTGACGCGCCGTTCATCGACACACCACAGGATGCACGAGAACACTATCGCAAGCGCTTCGGCATCGAGTCAAGCTATCGATTAGCCAAGCAGAGCCTTGCTCTCACCAGTTCTCGAGACGCTGGGCTTCGGTTATTGCTGTTTGTCGTGAGTCTGTTGCTGCAGAACGTCTGGCGATACCTTCACTGGATGTACGTGGCGGCGCCCCGCCGTGGGGGGCGCCGCCTCTGGGAGTGGTCGTTCACGGAGTTCTGTGAGATGGTGGTTCGTGCTGCCTGGACAGCTCTCGGTGTGCGCAGAGCTGTCCCAGCGAATCAACCACCCGACGACCGGTTCTTCCGGTAGCTGTCTCTGAATTGGGACAGCGCTCGTGAGTGGCTACACTGTCGCGTCGGCGGCGATCCGCCGCCGACAGCGACTGACTGATGTCAGATCCCGCCACCACCATCGTTCCGAAGGCTATCCAGACATCACGGACGTAGATTCAGCGCCTACTGGAGGAGATCGTGAGTCTCTCGGTGTGATCGACTGAGACCGTACAATCGTGCATCTGGGCGGCGCTCCGGAGCACCCGTCGAGTTCGGCGCTTCATGTACTCCATCAGCTCGGTCGTCTCGCCTCGAACTTCGGCGACGATCCGCGCCTCGTCGGGGATGACGTTCGCGGCGCTGCCACCTTCGACGACACCCGCGTTGACGCGCGTCTTGCCGTCGTTGTGCCGGGGAATGCCGTAGAGGTTCTGGACGGCCGTCGCCATCGCCTGCACGGCGTTGCGTCCCTGCTCGGGATGGCCGCCCGCGTGTGCCGATTCGCCCGTGAACTCGGCCTCGAGGTGCGACACCGCCAGAAAGCCGTCGATGCCGGCGACGATCTCGCCGGTCGGGTGGTCGAGTCCGATGTGCATCGCGAGCAGGGCGTCGATGTCTTCGATGTGCTCGCTCTCGGCCATCGACTTCCCGCCGCCGACGACCTCCTCTGCGGGCTGGAAGAAGACCTTTAGTGTGCCCCGGAAGTCGCTCCGAGCGATCCGCTCGAGCACGCCGATTCCGATCGTCGCGTGGGCGTCGTGACCGCAGGCGTGCATCGCGCCCTCGTGTTCCGAGCGAAACCCCTCGGCGACGGGAGCGTGGTCGGGGTCATCGGACTCCGCCCGCGGCAATCCGTCGATGTCGACGCGGAGGGCGACGGTCGGCCCCTCGCCGCGCTCGAGCACGGCGACCGCGCCCGTATAGCCGCCCTCGAGTCGCTCGAGGACGGTCTCGTCGACGCCCGCCTCCCGCGCCCGCTCGTACCAGTGAGTGAGCTCGGCGTCGTCCGGGACAGCCATCCGATGCTCGCCCGCGATGGCCTCGGGGCCGACGTGGAGTTCGGCGAGGTCGTCGCCCAGCCGGGACTCGAGTTCCGCGACGATCCGTGCGGTCGTATAGAATTCACACCAGGCGGGCTCGGGCTTTCGGTGGAGGTCTCGGCGAAGCGAAACTAGGTTGTCTGCGGTCATATACAGCACTCGTCGGGAACGATAAAAAGCCCTGTCGACGGTGGCATCTCGAGAGAAGCGATTCGAAACGACAGCGAGACCGGGTGCGTTCAGTTGCCGCGGCCCGCACCGTGGATCTGCTCGACCTCGGCCTCAATGTGGACCGAGTCGGGGAAGCTCTGCGAGGCGATGTTGCGTGCGAGGCTGTCGTGGCCGTGGATCTCGAGTTCGCGCGTGAAGACGGTGTACTTCCACGAGGAGAACTCCCGGTCGTCGTCTGCGTGGAGCCGACACCGCTGTGGGACCGAGAACGTCTCGGGGGGGTGAGAGTGGGGACCTTTCAGCGCCGCTCCCTTTCGCTCCGCGTTGGTTTTGATGTCGTCGACGATACTATCGAGCGCGGCTCGATCGCCGCTCTGGAGGGTGAGACGGGTGACGAAAGTCATGGCTAGGGGTGTCGAATACATCGACGGTCGGCGCGTAAAAACTTGCTGAGACGCACCGGTCGCCCCACCGGCGGTGACCGACTGCGAGTAGTCGTCCGACGACGTCGTGAAAATCGAGTCCGGAATCAGTGTACGCTGGACGAACAGTCCGATATTCTCTTAACGTCTCACCTATTATCCCAGTTAATGGCAGTCGAAGCTACGAGCGCAGGCGCGATCCTCTTCCGCGATACGCGGGGCCGGCGCGAGTATCTTCTACTCAAGAGCCGCCCAGGCGATTGGGAGTTTCCCAAGGGCGGTGTCGAAGGAGATGAAGAACTTCAGCAGACGGCGATCCGCGAAGTAACGGAAGAGGCAGGTATCGAACAGTTCAGACTACTCGACGGCTTCCGCAAGGACTACGACTACGTCTTCGAGGCGAACGGCAAGACGATCCACAAGACCGTTCACCTCTTCATCGCGAAGTCGTTCGAGGCCAGCGCGGAACTATCGAACGAGCATCGCGACCTCCAGTGGCGCGATTACGACCAGGCGATCAACACCGTCACGCAGGACGGGCCCCGAGAGATCCTCGAGGACGCCCACGAGTTCCTCGACGAACGCGAGGAGGAGGACGAGAACGAAGAGTAGTCGACAGCTGCCGATCGTCGGGTCGAATTCAGTCGAACATCACCTCGCCACCGGCAGGTGACAGTTCGACGGCGCGCTATCGCGTCCCAGTCGGAGACTCGGCTGATAGCGCCGCTGCCGTCGCTGGCCGACTGACCGACCGCCGACAGATCGAGCAGCGTTTTTGCACCCGCGTTCCCAAGGGCCTGCGTGGACCCACACACCGCCGAGTTCGGGTTCGAACTGCGAACTTGCCGGTGGGCCGAACGCGAGTGGCCCCCGGACGAGCCCGCCAGCGACGACCGCGCGTTCGTCGTCGCCCGCCAGCTCGGGACCAAGCGCCGGCGCTGGGACACCATCGTCCTCGAGTGCGACCCGGATGCCCTCCGCCGCCGCGCGAACTTCGGTCCCGACCGGCTCGATAGCGACCTCCTCCATCTCGTCCGCAATGCCCCCGCCGAGTGGACCTACTACCGCGACGCGCTCCCCCATCCCGGCTATCCGTGGCGCTACGTCCGCGAGGCGATCCACCGCGCCGACGATCGGGGCATCCTCGCAACCAGAAAGAACGGCAATCGTATCGAGATCCGGCGCAAGTGGGCCTATCCGGACTGGCTCGAGCGAATCGTCGCGATCGAGAACAAGCCGGATCTCGACGCCAGCGCCGCCCGCGCGCTCGGCGCACAACTCGAGTACGACGTCTCGATGGGGGTAGCCGACGAGGTCTGGGTCGCAACCCGAGAAACCGGCGAGCGCGTCGAACCGGTTCTCTTCGAGGATCTGCCGATCGAGGCGGGTATCCTCGCGCTCGCACCCGACGACCTCACTGCCGAGGTCGCGTGGCATCCCCGCTCGCTCGCGGTCGACGAGCCGGGAACACGGATCCTCGAGCGACCCGACGGCGGAAAGCGAGACGGCTCCGCCGCTCGGTTCGAGTCCGTCGATCCCGACTGGAAGGGCGACAAACGGCTCGCGATCGCCGAACGCGCCTACGAACGCGGCTGGCGCTCGTTCGTCGACACGATGCGTCCCGACTGCCGACACTTTCAGCTACGCGCTCGAGACGCTCACCAGGCGCTGCCGTACTGCGCCGCCAAGGGCCGGTGCCAGACGGCAGCCGAGTGCGCCGGCTCCTGTCACGACTTCGAACCCGAGCCGCCCGTCTGGCGCACCCGCGGCTGGCCGATCGAGGGCGGCCCCGGAAAACGATCGCAGCAGCTCCTCGAGGAGCGGCGCCGGCGACGACGGCCGGGACTGTAACCTCGTCGCACCGGTCGGCGGCTCGAAGGCGAGACGTCAGTCGGAAACGGCGACCTCGAGGTCGTCGCGCTCGACCGCCAGTCGGAACGTGGGGACGGTCCGGTACTCGACCTCGACGACGCCCTTCCGACGCAGGCTCTGGAGGCCCGAACGGACGTCCTCGGCCTCAGCATCGACGTCGTACTCGTCTCGGAGCTTGTGCAGCACCGAGACGACGCTCTCTGACTCCTCCTCGGGCCCGGCGAGGACGGCGACGATCCGCGCTTGCAGTTCGGGAACGCGGATCTTGGACGGAGCTCCGTCGTCGGGATCGCTCTCGATCCCCGGCTCGACATCGACCAGGTCGGCCGCCTCCGCGGTCGCCCGGATCAGGCTGTTGTCGTCCCGAAAGTAGTAGTCGCCGAGTTCGTTCTCGAGAAACTGGTGGACCTCACTGCCGCTGTCCATCTCCCATCGCTCCTGCAGTTCGGAATTCTTCGTCGGCTGTAGCTCCACCACGTCCGCCAACCGGTCCTTGGCCTCCTCCGAGAGCGTCATCGTCGAACCGTATGGGTAACCGGTACTTTTGCGTTGCGTCCCGGTCCGTTATTTCGGCAATTCGTCAGTCACGTCTCGTAGCTCTTCGGGGATCGACCACGGAAAACACCGATCATGTAGTTCGAAAAGACGAAACTCGTTGAGGTGGACCCAACTATACGAAACGGCGTCCCGGTCCGCATTCTCCCGAGTATCTAGCTGCTCCATGAGTTCGTCAACCGAAATATCGACTCCGTTTCGGCGAGCTCGGTCTACGAGTGCATCGAGTTCGGTCTCGATGGCTTCCGGATCGAGGTCTCCGTTGAAATAGATGTTTACGGCGGCTGAGACCACGTCAGCATGCGACTCGAGTTTTCGAGCGGTCATCCACGCATAGTCCCTCGGCAATACAGTTGACTTTTCGAAATACGGCGTCGAACTGATCTTCCCGAGTTCGGTCACCTCCCCGCCTGCATCTTGCTCGTATATGGCAACGATATGGTCCATATAGGCTGCGAGGAGATGGAACCTGATTCGAAAGGTAGGAAGGCGGTCGATACCGATCTCTCGGAGATCGCCCATAAGAAACGGATACGTCCCGAGTCGTTTGTCCAACTCGTTTTGGACGATACGGAGCCGACGGATGAACGGATCTCGGTAACTTCCGAGAACGAAATACGACGTTTCCGGGGTTTGAAGGTGTGGTATTTCGCGGTTAGCAAACCCGAGAATTTCCGATGATTCGTGTGGCTCAAGTTCGAGTCCCTGCAGTGTCTCGTCAACTTGGTCCATAATTTCTGCAGCGTTTTCGGGTGGCTCGAGATCGGTCATTTCTTTCGGGTTGAGGACCCCGCAGTAAATACGTTCGTAATCGGTTTAGCTATATCGGGAATGAACCATACCAGTTCATCCGAACTATTATTCGTATCGGGATGTAATCTCCGTACAAGAGATCTATGAGCGACGCCCCTGCCGCGAAAGATACTGGCCCATTCGAAGAGCAGCGGCAGATTTACAAGCTACTGTCACAGGAGACGCGTCATTTGATTCTGCAATACACCCTCGCCCATCCAACGCATCTTCCTTCGCTTGACGAGCTAGCGTACCTGATACCAAAAAACAAAGCGGCGATTCGCGACCAGTTACAGGTACTTGACGAGGCAAATATCTTCGATCGATACGACCATCCACCAAACGAGGATTCTCGGGACTTGCCATCCCAGTTTTACGGGCTGAGCGAACACGGTGTTTCCGTACTCGACGAATATAACTATCTTCGCGGGTTGCCAGTCGCGCGTGCGGTGTACGACAATACGCGGCTGTCGGAGAAAGCGCAGCGGCATCGCGATGCACCACGTCCGGATCTCCCCACATCTGTCGATCAAGCACTCGCTATCGAGGAAGCGGCGGACACTCCAAACGTCGATCGAATCGAACGATATCTTCGTCAGGAGAAGTCGTCCTCACGGACTGTAGCGAATCAGGTCGAAATCGTAACCGCACTCTACAAGAACGATATCGGACCGGATCATGATGGAATCAAACGGTCGGATCTGTCGGATACGGTCGCTGGATCCCTCGAATGTCGTCCGGAAACTGCTCTGGACCAACTCATTGATGTCGATCTTGTCGAGAGAGTGACGCCGTCAGGACCAGATATTTTCGCGATTAGCGAACGTCTCGATGAGATCGTGAACGGTCAGGTCACGGAAGAAGCTGAGACGAATATCGACGCGCTCATCGCACACATCGACGACGAGTTACAGTCTGTCGAGTTGGACGACGAAGCGGCAGAGCTAGACGGTTCGCGGGCAATGGCAGCCGAACCCTCCATCGCGCTGGCCGACGGTGCAGGCCGAACGGTTCGAAGTATCCTCGCGACGGAATTCGACGTGGCTCCCGAAGCCGTACCCGAATACCTCCGTTCCGAAAGTCCGATCGACCGATTGAACGCCGCGATCGATGCGATTGAATCCTCTCGAGAGGTTACACAATCCGAAGAGTATGGTCGAATCGTCTTCGTTCACCAAGCATATCGATATCGGCTCACGGACCGAGCGGTAGAACTGCTCTCGTAGCGCCACTCCGTTCGTTTGCTGTTAATCAATCGCTCCCGACGACCGGCACCGAGGCCGTCGACTCGAGCGTCTCCTCAACCTGCGTATAGACCAGAATCGCCCCGAAGACGGCGAGGACCGTTCCGAAGACGAAGGGGACTCTGAAGCCGAAGCCCACCAGTGCACCCGAGGACAGCGGCCCGATGGCGATTCCGTAGCCGAAGGCCATCGTGAGCACCGACAGCTTCGATCCGGACTCGCCCTCGCCGGCGAGATCACCCGCCAGCGCCAGCGACGGGGCGAAGACCATCGCGGCCGCGATCCCCTGGAACAACCGGGCGACGAACATGAGGGCCGAAGACAGAATGAACCCCTGGACGAGCGTCGTCGGGATCAACAGGACCATTCCGACGACGATGAACGGGCGACGGCCGTACCGGTCGCAGGCCCGTCCAATCGGCGTCTGCAGCGCGACCTGGGCGATGATGAACGCCGCGAACTGGAGGCCGAACCAGGTCGACCCCTGCTCGAGGCGGGCGTTGACCTGGGGCTGAATGGTCGCGAACAGCGCGATCGCGGTCGCCATAAACAGCGACGCGACGCCGAGCGTGAAGATCGGATCGAGCAGGTTGGGTCCCGACCGATCGAAGACGGGAATCGAGAGATCCGCACCGGCGTTCGCGACCGTCGACTCCGGATCGGAGACGAGCACCGTCACTAGCACGTAACTGACCGCGGCCGTGATCGTGGCGATGTAGAAGGCGGCGGCGAACCCGTCGACCGTCACCCCGCCGGGGAGCGCGTACGGGCCCTGACTGACGACCGCACCGGCCACCGCCGGCCCGGCACCGAAGCCGACCAGTCGAAAGGTGTTGTAGACGCCCATGTTCCCCCCGCGATCGCCAGTCGTCGCGAGTTCGTTCACAAGCGCGACCGACGACGGGATAATGAAGGCGACGCTGACGCCCTGTAGCCCGCGGATGACCAGCAACGAGACGTACGTCTCCGCGACGACGTAGGTGATGTTCGTGACCGCCAGCCCGGCGAGGCCGACCAGAATGAACGGCTTGCGCCGCCCGAGGCGGTCCGACAACCGGCCGGTAAACGGCTGAAAGCTGCTGTTGAGAAAGCCGAAAATCGAGAGGATGACCCCGGTAATCATCGACTCACCGAGGCCGAACGCCGTCCCGCTCACGATACCGCTGGTCACGTACAGCGGAATGACGATGATCAGAAACGAGTTGCCGATCCCGTCCGCCATGCGGGCACCCGCCAACGCGAGCACCCGTCGGTCCACGGCAAACGGTGCGATAACCCGCTCGACGACTCTCCGCATCGACCGTATCTGCGTGATCGGGCCCGATTATAGTTTCGAATCGAAATGTTAGTATCCGCGACAGTACGTGCGAGTACGGCAGAACTACAAGCCGCCGGCCCGCGTCCGTCCAGCCATGGCCGACGTCAAACTCAGCCGCATCGAATCCGTCCTCGAGGACCTCGAGTACCCCATTACCAACGATCGAGCCGCCGCCGAACTCGAGGATGTCACCCTCCTCCTCGCGGACGGCGAGCGAAATCTGGGGACGCTCATCGAACGCAGCGGTAGTGATCGCTTCGAATCGATGGACGACCTCGAGTCGGAGCTCAACAACGTCCTCCCGCGGGAAGCCGTCGGCGAGCCGTATCAGTCGGAGGGCGAGGGATAAGCGCCTCGCGCCGGGATCGGAGCCGAAACCGGTCAACGGGCTGAAACAGGCCCCTTAAGTCGCTCCACCTCCGTAGCCCGGACAACGATGGAATTTTGCGACGACTGCGGTTCGATGATGAAAGCCGACGACGGGCTCTGGGCGTGCGACAGCTGTGGCTTTACGAAGCCGAAAGGCGACGCCTCCCAGTACACCGTCACCGACGATCAGGAAGCGAGCGAGGTCATCGAGTCCTCCGGTGAGACCTCCCTGCCCGAGACGAACGCTATCTGTCCGGAGTGTAACAACGACCGCGCCCTCTGGTACATGCAACAGATCCGCGCGGCCGACGAGTCCGAGACGCGCTTCTTTATCTGTACTGAATGTGAGCACAAGTGGCGCGAGGATGATAACTAGAACCGAACTTTTGCGCTGCGGGCGCGGCTTCGCCGCGCCCTCGGCAAAACTTCGATGAAAAGCACTCCTCCCTCCCCGTTGGGTCGGTCGTCGGCCCGCTCGCTCACCCTTCGGGGTCGCTCGCGGTCGTAATCGGGTAACCGCCTGCCCTTCCCCGAGTCACGGACTCCTCGCGGTGCTCGGAGTCCGTTCCCGGCCACCGCTCACTCGAGGTCATACTGAATCGATTCCTGAATCCACTGCAACTCGAGGAAAGAGAAACCGCGCTATTCGTTGCGCGCGATCGTCAGATACCCCGTGTGGCCCACGGGGGCGGTCGACGGCCGCGAACCCCGCTCGTCGAACTGCATCTCGCGCTGAATTGTTTCTCGAGTAGTGACATCGGAGAGGCCGACCTCTCGAGCCGTCTCCGAAACCGCTCGCGTCGACTCGATAAACGGGCTGTAGACCGCGAGGAACCCGCCGTCGACGAGCAGGTCCGGCGCGTGCTCGACCATCGCGGGCGCGTCGCCCGTATCGAGCGTGCACACGTCGAACGACGACGACTCGAGGTCGTCGAGGTGCTCGAGCACGTCGCCGGTTCGGACGTCGACCGCGTCCTCGACGCCGCCCAGCGCCATGTTCTCGCGGGCGACATCGGCGAACTCGGCGTCGCGTTCGTAGGTCACGACCGACGCGCCGGCGCGGGCCATCATGGCCGCGAGCACGCCGGTACCGGTCCCGGCGTCGAGGACCCGATCACCGCGGGCGATCCCCGTCTCGCCCATCACGAGGCCGATATCGCGGGGCACCATCGGCGCGCCCGTCCGCTCGAACTGGTGAAAGAGATCCGGGCCCCGCAGTCGGCGGACGTGAAACTCGTCGCCCAGATGCGTCTCGATGGTGTCGCCCGACTGCACGTCCTCGGGGACCTCGAGCACGCCGAGGTCAGTCCCCTGTTCTCCGCCGGGTTTCACGAGGTATTCGCGGTCGTCACGGACGAGCAACACCGGGACGCGGTCGTCGCCGCCCTCGGCCCCCGCGTCGGTTTCCGTCTCGGTATCGGTCCCGTCGTCCGCGTTCTCGTCGCCGCTCACTCGAGTCACTCGAGGGAGGCGACCGCTGCGGCGAGGTCACCGTCGTTGTCCTCGAGGGCCTCGCGAGCCTCGTCCTCGCCGACGCCGGCTTGCGTGGCGACGAGTTCGACGTCGTCGTCCGGAATCGACGGTTCGGCGTCGCTTCCGGAATCGGTGCTCCCGGTGCTTCCGCCGGCGGACCCAGCCTCGACCTCCTCGGGCGAGCCGATGACCTGATAGGTCTCCTGGCCGCGAGCGTCCATCTTCGTGACTTCGGCGTCGTCGAAGACGAGGTCGTACTCGTCGGTGCGGATGATGACCTCTTCGGCGTCGATGTCCTCGACGTCGATCCCCATCTGCTCCATCATCTGTTCCATCTTGCGCGGATTGAGTCCGCCGCCGCCTCCTCCAAACATATTCGACACGTCGCCGCGGGTTCCCTTTTACTTTGTCGTTCGGTCGAGCGCCAGATGGCGAGGACGGAGTGATGAGGAATCCTTACGTCTCACTCGAGCGCGAGTAGCTCGGATCGAAGAGCTGTGCCGAGGTCGGTTCGGGATCTCCCTCGGTGAGATTGTACTCGGAGAAGTCATCGACGCCGGCCTCGCGGAGGAACTCCTCGTCGTAGACGTGATTGCCGGTGAACTCGCCCGGATCGCGCTTGAGAATCTCCAGGACTGTGTCCGAGACGATATCGGGGGTGCGCCAGTCCTCCTCGGTCCCCATCTCGAAGTAGCGGGTCGCGCGCGTATCGATCGCAGTTACCGGCCAGAAGGTGTTACAGCCGACGTCGTCGTCCGCCAGTTCCTGCGCCAGCGACAGCGTGACGAAGGACATCCCCATCTTCGACCAGGAGTAAGCCGCCGCTCCCGGCGCGCGATCGATCTCGACCGGCGGCGCGTTCGTCAGGATCCAGGCGTCGTCCTCGACGCCTCTGAGGTGATCGATGAATCCCCGCGAGACGAGATAGGTCCCGCGCACGTTGACCTCGTTCAGGAGGTCGTACCGGCTCGCCGGCAGATCCTCGACTGAGCCTATCTGGATCGCCGAGGCGTTGTTGATGACGATGTTGATCTCGCCCATCTCGTCGATCGCTTCCGCGATGGCCGCCTCGACCGCGTCCTCGTCGCGGACGTTTAACTGAATCGCGTGCGTGTCGACGCCCTTTTCGGCGCACTCCTCGGCCGTCCTGTGAATCGTCCCCTCGAGGTCGGAGTCCGAATCGTCAACGGTCTTTCCCGTCGAGACGATGTCACAGCCCCGTTCGGCGAGCTCGAGTGCGAGTTGTTTCCCGATGCCTCGCGTCGTTCCCGTGATAAACGCAGCCTGGCCGCTCAGATCTGGTTGCTGTCGCATTCGTGTGCATTGCTCACACCCACATCATAATAGTCCATTCAAACTCACGGACCGCCGATCGAGGTTTTCGATCCGCGCCGACGCACGACCGGACATCGCGTCCGAGGAGTTCGACGGCCTGGTGAGGTCTTCGAACGGTCCTCCGGGTCCTCGAACGACCCTCCGTCACGTCTCCGCTGGCGCACCTTCACGCACGTTCACCGCCATCCCCGTCTCGAAGTCCCGAATCGCCGCGGCGTCGAGACGCGCCGTCCCCACGGCGATCAACTCGCCGCGCTCGTGGACGATCAGCACCTCGTCGCCCGGGCGGATCTCGTCGCCGACCTCGAGCACGAACTTCGTGAAGACGTTCTTCTCGTCGCGGACGAACGGTTCGCTCTCGTCGTCGATGACGACGCGATACGCGGGGTGTGCAAGCGCAGCGTCGAGTCGGCGACCGCCCTCGAGTCCGAGGGTGAATCGACCATCGGTGCCGAAGGAGACGATCCGGCCCGCCTCGGCGTGGACCTGCTGTGGCCGCCCCGAGGTGGTGCGTTTGATCGTCAGCGATTCCTCGGATGGGAACAGGGCTGCACCTGCGCCCCGGCCGAACTGGTAGTCGCCGACGGTCCGGAGTTCCGGGAGACCCGCGCGCCCGTCTGCTGGCTCGCTCATTGACCGGCGTTCGACCCGGTGCGTCGAAAGCCCTTCGACCTGCCGGCGTTGCGATGGCACTCGAGGCAGAATCCGACACCGCGTCCGCCGGGTGAGCCGACAGCTGCTCGCGGCGAATGTCCCATTTGGTTAGAAAACGAACTGGAACGAGATGGGGAATGTTATAATGATCGATTTATTACTATCGGTATCGCATGGACGTCACGCAAATCGGTCTCGGGGTGACGCTGCTCGTCATCGGGGCCCTGACACTGATCGGACCGGCCACACTCGTTTCCGGGCCGCTTACGTACCTCGTTACCGGTGCGACGCTGCTCGTCACGGGGTACGCGCTGTTGATCGGACTCTGGCAGAGCCGGCAGCCGAACTAGGGTCGCTTCCATCCGAAGGGCCGTCAGGAACCGAGAGCCGTCCACCGGTTCCGGGCAGCAGTCACTGAGAGACGGTGAGACCGGTCTCCCGCTTCGGGGAGTTCGAGCCGACCTTCGTTCGGTTCGTCGACGCCTCAGAGGAGAAACGTCTCGTGGCGGTCGCCGAGGTCAAGGAACGAATCGGCCGCGGCCATGAGTTCCTCGGCCGTCGAGGATTCAAAGGCCATCACCTCGACGCGGACGCCCTCGTGTCGCAGGTGCGAACAGAGCCGCGAGAAGTCGCCGTCACCCGTACAGAGGACGATGGTGTCGACGTGGTTGGCGAGCGTCACCGCGTCGAGGCTCATCCCGACGTCCCAGTCCGCTTTTTTCGTCCCGTCGGAGAACGTCTTGATGTCCTTGATCTTCGGCTCGAAGCCGATATCGACCAGCGCGTCGAAGAAACTCTCCTCTTCGGGCGAGTCCGCGCGGATGACGTAGGAGATGGCACGCGTGAGCTGGCGGTCCTGAACGGCCTTCTCGAGCAGCGCGGAGTAGTCGATATTCCGGCTGTGGAGACTCTGTGCAGTATGGTAGAGGTTCTGGGCGTCGACGAGAACGGCGACGCGCTGCCCCGGATGAATTTCCGTCATATTCTAGCATGTCGCGCGCGACCATAAAAAATCGCAGCGTTCGCTCTGATCGCGTTGTGACCGTCGGTGGTCTCAGCTTCGGAGCTTCTGAATGCGCTTTTCCGTAGGCGGGTGGGTCGCGAACAGCGACTGCAGGAGGCCTTTCTCCGAGTTGAAGATACACAACGCGCTCATGCTATCGTCGATCTGAGACTCGCGGCCCTGTGCACCGCTCGATATCTTCTCGAGGGCGCGGGCGAGCGGGTCGCCGCTGCCGATATACTGACGGGCGTCCTCGTCGGCGACGAACTCGCGGTAGCGCGAGATGGCGAGGACGAAGACCATGACGAGCATCTGTGCGATGTTCGAGATGACCATGCCGACGATGATCCCGCCGATGCCACGCTCGCTACTCATGATGTAGACCATATAGGCGACCCAGCCGACCATCATCGCGATGGAACTCCCCACCACCATCGCGAGGACGTCGCGGTTCTTGATGTGAGCGAGTTCGTGGGCGATCACGCCCTCGAGTTCGTCGCGCTGGAGGAGCCGGATGAGTTCCGTCGAAACGACGACGACGCCCTTGCCCTTCCGACCGGTCGCGAAGGCGTTGGGGACGCCCATGTCCATGACCATCAGTTTGGGTTTTTTGATGCCCATATCTCGGCAGAGGGAGTCGGTCATCTGATGGATCTCCTGATACTGGCCGTCTTCGGGCATCGGTTCGGCCTTTCTGGTCGCCGACCACGTCCCGATCTTGTACTGAATAACCGGTAGCACGAGCAGTCCGACAAGGACTAACGGCCACGCGCCGGTGCCGAGCCAGAGCAGCCCGAAGCCGCCGACGAGCATGTAGAACGCGAACAGGATCGAGCCGACGATCGCCATTCGCACTTTCAGTCCGAAATCTGTCATGGGGGATGGTAAGTAACGCTCAGGGATAAATTACGCGAAATTGCATGTCAGGTATTGAATAGCACGATGGTCGGTCAAAGACACAACGGATAAGTTGGTTCAGATCCACGAATCGGATATGCGCCGTGTCGCTCATCCGACCGTCGGTTCCGTCGTGAGCGGCGTCCCCCTTCGTTTTCTCAAACGTAAACGTGCGTGAGTGTGCTCGCGGCGGGCGTGGCATCCCGTCCCGGGTACGATTCGACCGCACGGCCGACCGCACGCAACCGACCACAGATGGCCACCGATCGGAACCGACACACCCTACCGATCGGGGGCCGACACACGATCCACCGACACCACAGTCAACACATGAGTTCAGCTATCGACCTTTCGGGCGTCTTTCCGGCGATGTGCACGCCCTTCGACGAAGACCGGCGAATTGACTTCGAAACACTGCAGGCCGACGCCCAGCGCCTCGAGGCCGCGGGCGTCGACGGGCTCGTCCCCGTCGGCTCCACGGGAGAGTCGGCGACCCTGACCCACGACGAGCACGTCCGCGTCGTCGAGGCGGTCATCGAGGCCGTCGACGACGTGCCGGTCATCGCGGGCACCGGCTCGAACAACACGCGCGAGGCCCTCGAGCTCTCCGAACGCGCCGCCGACGCGGGCGCGGACGGCCTGTTGCTCATCTCGCCGTACTACAACAAGCCCGAACAGCGCGGGCTGGTCGAGCACTTCCGGACGATCGCGGACGCCGTCGACCTGCCCCAGATCGTCTACAACGTCCCCTCGCGGACGGGGCGAAACATCGAACCCGACACGGCCGTCGAACTCGCGAGCCACGAGAACATCGCGGGCTACAAGGCCGCAAGCGGCGACCTCGGACAGATCGGCGAGATCACCGAACGAACGACTGACGAGGAGTTCGCCGTGCTCTCGGGCGACGACGCGCTCACCCTGCCGACCATCTCGGTCGGCGGGACCGGGACGATCAGCGTCGCCGCGAACATCGAACCCGAGCGGACCTGCGCGATGGTCGGCGCGGCGCTGGACGGCGACTACGCCCGCGCACGGGACCTCCACCACGAACTCGGGCCGCTGTTCCGCGGGCTCTTCGTCGAGACCAATCCGATCCCGGTCAAGGAGGCCATGCAGATCCGCGGCTACGGTCCGGCCCGCATGCGCTCGCCGCTCTCCCGGCTGGCCGACGAGTACCGCGAGGACCTCGAGACCGTGCTGGCCGACCTCGAGCGGGAATCGACCGAAGTGGCGGACGCGGCGGAGGGTGATCGATGACGGTCAGGCTCGGCATCACCGGCGCGACGGGCCGCATGGGCCGGGAAGTGATCGCCGCTGCGACCGGTCGAGCGGACTGCGAGATCGTCTTCGCCGTCAACCGGGAGCCCGGAGGCGACGCGACCGTCGGGGGGATCACCATCGAGTCCGCGGCCGAGTTCGACTCGCTCGTCGCCGAGCGCGAACCGACCGCCGTGATCGACTTCACCGGCCCCGAGTCGGCCGCTGGCTACGCCACGACATGCGCCGACGCGGGCGTCGCGTTCGTCACCGGCACGACCGGGTTCGACGACGAGGAGTACGAAGCGCTCGAGGCGGCGAGCGAGGATATCGCCGTCCTCCACGCGCCAAATTTCGCCCGCGGCGTGCAGGCACTGGTCAACGTCGTCGGTCAGGCGGTCCGGAACCTGCCCGGCTACGACGTGGAACTCGTCGAGACCCATCACAACGACAAGCGCGACGCGCCGAGTGGCACCGCGAATCGGCTGCTCGAGGAGATCGAGGCCAACGGGGACTTCACCGAGCGCACGCACGGCCGCGAGGGCGAGGCACCCCGTGAAGACGCCGAGATCGGGGTCCACGCGCTCCGTGCCGGCGATATTACGGGCGAGCACGAAATCGTCATTGCGGGCAACCACGAGGAAGTTCGGCTCACGCACCGCGCCGAGGATCGCGGCGTGTTCGCCGCGGGCGCGGTCGACGCAGCGGTCTGGATCGCTGGACAAAAGGCGGGCTGGTACGACTTTTCGGACGTGATTACGGAATGAGCGCACTCGAGACCGAAATCGACGAGCTGTGGGAGCGAAAGCAGAACGACGAGATCGACGCCGAGACCGCCGGCGAAGACGCGTACGCCACCCTCGAGGCCTTCCTCGACGCCCTCGAGTCCGGCGAGATCCGCGCCGCCGAGAAGCAAGGGGACTCCTGGGAGGCGAACGAGTGGGTCAAGCAGGGCATTCTGCTCAACTTCGGCCTCCGCTCGATCGGTCAGTACGACCACGGCGGAACCACGTACAACGACGTCCTGCCGCTCGCCGACTCGAGCGAATACGGCGACCGCGGGAGCCGCAACACGCCGGACGGCACCGTCGTCCGCCGCGGCGCGAACATCGGCTCGGACTGTATCCTGATGAGCCCCGCGTTCGTCAACATCGGTGCCCGCGTCGGCGACGGCACGCTCGTCGATTCCTGCGATACGGTGGGCTCCTGTGCGCAGATCGGCGACAACGTCAAGCTCGGCGCGAACACGCTCATCGGCGGCGTCCTCGAGCCCGTCGAGGGCGCACCGGTCATCGTCGAGGACAACGTCTCGCTCGGCGCGGGCTGTCGCGTCACGAGCGGCTTCGTCGTCGGCGAGAACAGCGTCGTCGGCGAGAACACGCTCCTGACGCCGCGCATTCCGGTCTACGACCTCGTCGAGGAGGAGGTCCTCTACGGCGAACTGCCCGCCGACCGGCGCGCGTTCACCCGCTTCGTCGAGTCCTCGATCAGCGACCACGACCTCTTCGAGGGCGGCGCGTACAAGCCCGCCGTCGTCGCGACCGATATCGAGACGGAGACGCTCGAGGCGACCGAACGCGAAGACGCGTTGCGAGAATAGACGTGACACTGGCGGACGGGCCTCGCGTGAACTGAGTTTCGATCGCCGCGGGGAGAATGACGAAGCGTGGGGAGGTTTTTGTCCGTTCTCCTCGTAGTCGGACCGAAATGAGCAACCGGGCTGAGGCCGACGATCGAAGTCGAATCGTCATCCCGCGGGACATCCGTGAGAAACACGGCGATCGATACCGCGTCGTCGAACTCGACGATCGGGTCGAACTGATTCCGTTGAGAGACGAGCCGATCGAGGGCCTTCGAGACGCCGTCGGTGATGCGTTCGACGGCAAGTCGATCGACGAGATCAAACGGGAAGCGCGCGACGCCGAGTAGCCGAACGGAACCCAAAGCTTGAATTCTCGCGGTCACCTGAAACTGACAATGACTGACGCTGTGGCTTCGCTTTCCGTCCGCCGCCTCTCCGAGTGGGACGCGGCCGAACTACGGGCCCTTACGGCGGAGTACGGCTCGCCGCTGTACGTCCTCGACCTCGAGCGAGTTCGCCAGAACTACCGCCGACTCGAGGCTGCCTTTTCCGACGCCGAGATCCTCTACGCGGTGAAGGCGAACGCGCTGGGGGACGTCCTCTCGACGCTTCGCGAGGAGGGAGCCGGCCTCGAGTGTGCCTCCGCCGGGGAAGTGAAGCGGGCGCTCGAGGCCGGCGCATCGGGCTCGGCGGTCCACTACACGGCGGTCAACCCGCCCGCTGGCGACCTCGACTGGATCGTCGACGCCTGGGCGGACCACCCCGGACTGACCGTCACCGCGGGCTCCGAGGACACGATCGATCGGCTGGCCGACCGCGGCTACGACGGCCGGCTCTGTCTGCGGGTCAACCCCGGTATCGGTGCCGGCCACCACGAGAAGGTGCGGACAGGTGCTGCGGCGAAGTTCGGCGTCCCCGCAGAGCGTGCGGTCGACGTGCTCGCGGACGCCGCCGAGCGCGGCTTCGACGTCGTCGGAATCCACGCCCACGTCGGCTCCGGCGTCTCGAGCGACCAGCTCGACGATCACCGGGAGTTCGTGGCACGGATGGGCGACCTCTCGAGGGAGGGAGCCGACACAGTCGGTGACCTCGAGTTCGTCGACGTCGGCGGCGGGTTCGGGGTTCCGTACCGCGAGGACGAGGATCCGCTGGACCTCGAGTCTGTCGCGGACGCCACTCGAGACGCGATCGGCGAGATCGGCGCCGAGCTGGCGATCGAGCCCGGTCGCTACTTCGTCGCGGATGCGGGCGTGCTCCTCACCGAAGTGAACACCGTCAAGGACGCCCGCGAGACGACTGTCGCCGGCGTCGACGCGGGGATGACAACCCTGATTCGGCCCGCGATGTACGACGCGTACCATCCGATTCGGAACCTGACGGCAGCTGGTGATGACGACCGCAAACGGATCCCGCAGACCGTTGCCGGCCCGATCTGCGAGAGCGGCGACGTTTTCTGTGCCGAGCGCGAACTACCGGTAAGCAAACGTGGGGATATCCTCGCAATCGGCAATGCGGGGGCCTACGGCTACGAGATGGCGAACCAGTACAACACCCGACCCCGGCCCGCGTCGATCGTCCTCGAGGACGGCCACGTTCGACTCTCCCGTCGCCGCGAGACGGTCGACGACGTGACGCGAGCGGAGCGCGAGGCACGGAGTGGCCCGAGCGCGGACCGAAAGAACGACCACGGCCGAGCGAGCGACATCGACAACGACTGACGAAAGCACGATGAGCATCCCATTCCAGAAGTACCACGGCACCGGCAACGACTTTCTAATTATCCATGCGGACGAACACGTCCCGGACCGGGGTGCCCTCGCCGAGCGCGAGTGCGACCGGACGAACGGCGTCGGTGCCGACGGGGTCCTCTTTCTCGCTCCCGAAGAGACGTTCAACCCGCCCCGCGTCGTGATGACGCTGTTCCAGCCCGATGGCGCGACGGCACCGATGTGCGGCAACGGCGCTCGCTGCGCCGCAGAGTGGACGATGGACCGGACCGGGACCGACAGCGTGATGATCGACACCCAGGCGGGCACCCTGCGTGCCGATCGCGACGGCGAGGACATCGTCATCGAAATGACCGGCCTCACGTTCGACCCCAGCGAAATCCCGGTCGTGGCCGACGAACCGGTCTTCAACACGGAGATCGAGGGCCTCGAGGTGTCGGTCGTCAACACCGGCGTCCCCCACGCCGTGAGCTTCGTCGACGATGTGGACGATGTCGACCTCGAGGAAATCGCGCCGCCGGTGCGACACGCCGACGTCTTCCCCGACGGAACGAACGTCACCGTGGCCAGCCCCGACGATTCGGGTGGCTTCCGCCAGCGAACCTACGAGCGCGGCGTCGAGGGCGAAACCGACTCCTGTGGCACCGGTGCGGTCGCCGTCGCGGTCGTGGCCCGTCGTCTCGGACTCACCGACGCCGACCCGGTCGACGTTCACCCGCCGGGCGGCCATCTGCGAGTGAGTTTCAACGACCGCGGGCGTCCGACGCTCGCCGGGCCGGTCGAACACGAGTTCGACGGCGAGGTGGCCGTCGAGCCGCCGATCGAGCCGTGACGGACGGTCGTTCCGCCGCCGGACCCGACGGCGACGACGCGTTCGACCCCGTCGCGTTTCTCGAGGGTGCCGTCCAGCATCCCTCCCACGAGGCCGTCGGCCCGATGCGCGATTTTCTCTGCGAGACGCTCGAGGCCCGGGGTATCGAGCCCCGCGTCGACGACGCCGGGAACGTGCTGGCGAGCCGCGGACTCCCGGCGGGCGACGCCGAGACACACGTCGTTTTGAACACGCATATTGATACGGTGTCGCCGCACGTCCCCTACAAGCGCGACGGTGGGGAGGGTGCCGACGGTCCAGACGTGATTCGGGGCCGAGGCTCCTGCGACGCGAAGGGGCCACTCGCGGCCATTCTCTCGGCCTTTGTCGCGGTCGAGCCGACCGAGAGTCGAGTCACGCTCGCGATCACCCCCGACGAGGAGGTGCTCTCGACGGGAGCGTACGCGCTGGTGTCGGGCGACGAGTCGCCCACTCGAGACGCGGACGCGGTTATCGTCGGCGAACCGACCGACCTCGACGTCTGTACCGCGGCGAAGGGACGATTCCAGGGGACGATTCACCTCTCGGGAGCCAACGCCCACGCCGCCGAACCCGAGACCGGGAGCAACGCGGTCGCGGCACTCGAGTCCGTCCTCGAGGCGGTTCGAACCTTCGACAAGCGCGCGGACGCGCCGCCGGCCCACCCCCGACTCGGCGCGGCGACGCTGACGCCGACCGTCGTCGAGGGTGGCGAGGCGACCAATCAGGTGCCGGCCGACTGCGCGCTGACGGTCGACCGCCGGAGCGTCCCGCCGGAGACGGCCGAGGAGTTTCACGAGGCGCTGACCGCCCACCTTCGGGCCGCCGTACCCGACGATATCGGCCTCGAGTTTCGCTTTACCGACCGGCCGACGCCGTTCCTCGAGGCCTGGGACACCGCTCCCGACGCAACAATCGTCGAGGCGCTCGCGAGCGCGTCCGACGGCGAGGTGCGTCCGTTTACCGCGGCGACGGAGGCCTCGTACTTCGCGGCGGACGCGACGACGGTCGTCTTCGGCCCCGGCGTGCTCGCCGACGACGAGGGGGCCGTCGCACACGCCCCGCGAGAGTACGTGGGGGTCGCGGACGTCCGTGAGGCGGCGCGAGCGCTCGAGGCGACGCTGGTCGAACTGGTCGGGTGAGGGCGGCCTCGGGCCGTCGTCGCGCTCGCTCGCGTCGTCCCGTTGCGATCGTCGGGCCCGCCGACCTGTCTCCGACGGCAGCAGTCCTTTTACCCGCGGGGTCGATGTACAACGGACTCCATGAATAGCGACCCGGACGCCGTCTCGCGGCCGGCCGATACGATGCGCGAACGCGTCGGCGAAACGCGCGTGAAGATCTGGTTCCTGATCAGCGCGAACCGATGGCTCGTCACCGGCGTCATTCTCGCGAGTACGTACGCGCTGCTCCTCCTCTGCCACGTCTTCGGCCCGACGACCCCACAGCGGTTCGTGACGACCGGGAGCGTCTCCTCGCTGTTCAGTTCGATGATCATCGCGACCGTCACGAGCGTCACCCTCGTCCTGTCGGTCTCGCAGTTCGTCCTCGCCGGTGAGATCGGCCCGCTCGGACAGCAGCGCGAGCGGATGACGAACGAGACCGAGTTCCGCGAGCAGGTCGAGGACGCCGCGGGGATCGGCGTGAGCCCGGTCGAGCCCTCCCGCTTCCTCCGGACGCTCATCGAAACGGCCGAAACGCGCGCGGTGACCCTCAATGACGCGGTCACCGCCGGCGCAGGGTCGGCACAACACGAGGAGATCACCGCGTTCACGGACGGCCTCGTCGAACACAGCAAGATGGTCAGCAACGATCTTCGAGACGCGGATTTCGGCTCGTTCGAAACGCTGCTGCCTGTCCTGAACTACAACTACTCCTGGAAGATCTTCACCGCGCGAACGCTCCGAGACAAGTACGACGAGTCGCTGTCGACCGAGGCCGCGGCGGCGTTCGACGACCTGATCGATGCGTTGCGGTTCTTCGGCCCGGCGCGCGAACACTTCAAGACGCTCTACGTCCAGTGGGAGATCATCAATATCTCTCGAGCAGTCCTCTACGGCGCGATGCCGGCGCTGGCGATCGCGGGCTACATGATGCTCGAGTTCGACCCCGCGAAGGTCACCGGGACGGCGTTCGGCGTCAGTACCGCCTACCTCGTCGTCAGCGCTCTCTACGTCGCCACGCTCGCCCCGTTCGCCGTGTTGCTCGCCTATCTGCTCCGCGTCCTCACGGTCATGAAGCGAACGCTCGCCATCGGCCCGTTCATCCTCCGAGAGACGGAACAACTGGAAGCAGTGCGTCAGGAGGAGTCGACCGAAATTCAGTCGAACCGGTGACCGCGTTCGGAAGCGGCGACCGGAAGTGACGACGCCGCCGGTTCGGCCACTCCGACACTCCCGTCACATGGACATCAGCGCGATCGCCACCACGCTCAATCCGATCGCGGCGAGTTTGCGGACGGTCACGGTTTCGTCGAAGACGACGAGCCCGACCAGCGAACTGATCACGATGAAGAGCCCGTAAATCGGGACGACGATACTTACCGGACCGAGCTCGAGCGCTCGATAGTAGGTCAGCAGGCCGATAGTCAACAGCACGCCCATCGCGACGAGGTGTGGCGTCCGAGGGTGTCGGAGGTACGGCCGTACCGACAGCCCGCGATAGACGAGTACGAGGCCGACGGTGACGAACATCACCGAGTTCGAGAGGAACACGGCCATCGTGCTGGACATATCGGCCATCGCGATCGAGATCAGGGGTGCGACCAGGCTGTACGCGAGACAGGAAAACAGCGAGAGGCCGACGTACCGTCGCATCACTCCTCACCTCCGGCGGCGAGGTAGATCGCGCCCGCTGCGGCGACGATGCCGGCGCCGCGAGTCGCGGTCAGTTCCTCGCCGAGAAACGCGATCCCGATAATCGAACTCCCGACGATGAAAAGGCCGTAGATCGGCACGACGACGCTGACCGGACCTCGCTCGAGCGCCTGATAGTACGCGAGGATGCCCGACGAGAGGAAGATGCCGGCGGTGTAGACGATTCCCGCAGACGGCGTTACCGCGTCGGACGGGTGGCCGGTCTCCGTCGCGACGAGCACGACGGTCGTTAGCCCGAGGAAGATCGTCGTCGAGAGGAAGAGCGCAACCGCGGGCGGCACGTCCGACGTCACGACGCTCGTCAGGGGCGCCATCAGTCCGTAGGCCAGGAGGGCGACGAGCACCCAGAGGAGATATTCCATACGGGGTCTCGGACAACGGCGACCTATAGAGTCACGATCCCGGAACCGTGTGCCGAGATCGTGACTGGCGATCGGAATCGAGGACAGTGAGAAGCAACCTATTCGAGGTCGTCGACCAACTCGCTCGCGACGCCCGTGTACCCGGCCGGCGTCAGCGCGTGCAGTTCCTCGCGGACGTCCTCGTCGACCTCGAGGTCATCGAACATCTCGCGGAAGTCTGCGAGTGTCACATCCTTCCCGCGAGTGACGGCCTTGACCCGCTCGTAGGCGTCGGCCTGTCCCTCGCGCCGGAGGATCGTCTGGACGGCCTCGCCGATGATCTCGGGCGTGTTCTCGAGGTCGTCGCGCATGACCCGCTCGTTGGGGACGACTTTCGAGAGCCCCGACGCGGTCTTGCCGTAGGCGATCAGGCAGTGGGCGAAGGCGCCGCCGATGTTGCGCTTGACCGTCGAATCGGAGAGGTCGCGCTGGAGCCGAGAGGTGGTGACGTAGTCCGCGAGGAAGGAGAGATCCGAATTGGCCTTCGAGAGGTTGCCCTCGCTGTTCTCGAAGTCGATCGGATTGACCTTGTGTGGCATCGTCGATGACCCCGTTTCGCCCGCGACGGTCTCCTGCCCGAGGTAGCGGTCGGAGACGTAGAGCCACATATCCAGATCGAGGTCGAGCAGGACGTCGTTGGCGCCGCGGAAGGCGTCGAACAGCGCCGCGAGGTCGTCACAGGGGTTGACCTGCGTCGTGAGGGGTTCGAACTCGAGGCCCAGCCCCTCCACGAACTCCCGCGCGAAGGCCTGCCAGTCGACGTCGGGGTAGGCCGCGACGTGGGCCGCGTAGGTGCCCGACGCGCCGCCGAGTTTCCCCCGCAGATTGTCGGTCGCCCGCCGGATGCGACCGGTCGCCCGGCCCAGCCGCGAGGCGTAGACGGCCATCTCCTTGCCGAACGTCGTCGGCGTGGCGGGTTGGCCGTGGGTCCGGGCCAGCATCGGGAGGTCTCGGTGCTCGCGAGCTATCCCGGCGAGTGTGTCCCGAACGTCGTACAGTTCCGGGAGGAGCACCTCGTCGACGGCGTCCCGGACGAGCAGCCGGTGGGCGAGGTTGTTTACGTCCTCGCTGGTCAGCCCGAAATGGATCCAGGCCGAGGCGTCGCTGCCCTCGGGCAGTCGGTGCCGAACGAAGTACTCGACGGCTTTGACGTCGTGGTTCGTCGCCTCGAAGTCGGCGTGGCCCTCCGTCTCGAGTTCTTTGATCAACCGAGCGTCCTCCTCGGCGAAATGGCTGTACAGCCCGCGGAGGTGTTCGCGCTCCTCGAGGTCCAGTTCGAGGGGCGTCGCGGGGAGTTCGGCGAGCGCGATCAGGTACTCGACTTCGACGCGAACGCGGGCGCGCATGAGCGCAGCCTCGCTCGCGTACGGCGACAGCGGGGCGGTCCGGCCGTCGTACCGGCCGTCCAGCGGCGAGACGGCGTACAGGGCGTCGGTCTCGGTCATTGTGCGAGTCTGTCCAGCGCGGTGCAAAAGCGTATCGAAACCCGGAGCGTTCGATGCCACGAGCGTGCATACCTCTCCGGATCAGGTCGCGAATACCGTCGGATCGATACACGGACGTGGATATATCGGCCGTCGAGACCGCAACCACTTTGCCGCTCGCGGGCGGGAGTCCCACCATGACGCGAATCGCCGGGATGGCCGGCAACCGAGGGCGCAACCTGTTGAACATCGCCGACCGACGACCGGGCGGGGTCGAGTTCGCCGTCGTCCTGACGAACAGCGAGGACGCGCCGGTGCTCGAGGCCGCGGCCGAGCGAGGGATCCCGACCGAGGTCGTCCCGCTCGAGGATGACATGAGCCGCAGCGAGCACGAGGAGGCGGTGCTCGAGGCGCTGTCGGAGTACGAATTCGACCTCGTCTGTCTGGACGGCTACATGCGGATCCTCTCCGATACCTTCCTCGACGCCGCGCCGACCACGCTGAACGTCCACCCCGCACTGCTGCCGTCGTTCCCGGGGATGGACGCGTGGAGCGACGCGCTCGAGGCCGGCGTCTCGGTGACGGGCTGTACGGTCCACGTCGTCACCGACGCGACCGACGCCGAGGGCGAAGTCCTCGAGAGCGAGGTCGACGCCGGCCCGATCGTCACGCAGGAGCCGATCCCGGTCTACGAGGGCGACGACGAGGAGGGGCTGAAAGAGCGCGTCCTCTACGAGGGCGAGTTCCGCGCGTACCCGCGGGCCGTGAAGTGGTTCGCCGAGGATGCAGTCGACGTGGATCTCGAGGCGGACGAGGTCACCGTCGACGCCGACGTGGCGAGTACCGATGCGGACGACCATGACGGTCTCCCGGCTCGGCGGTTGGTCTCCGACGACCGCGCGGACACGCTCCGCTACGGAGAGAACCCACATCAGGACGCTGCGGTCTACACCGATTACACCTGCGACGAGGCCAGCGTCGTCCACGCCGATCAGCTGAACGAGGGCGCGAAGGCGCTGTCGTACAACAACTACAACGACGCCGACGGCGCGCTCAACCTGATCAAGGAGTTCGACGAGCCCGCGGCGGCGGTCATCAAACACACCAACCCGGCGGGCTGTGCGACCGCCGACTCGCTGGCCGAGGCCTACGAGAAGGCCCTCTCGACGGATCCCATGAGCGCCTTCGGCGGCATCGTCGCGCTGAATCGCGAGTGCGACGCCGCAACCGCCGAGCAGGTCATCGACTCGTTCAAGGAGGTCGTCGTCGCGCCCGGCTACACCGAGGACGCGCTCGAGGTGCTCCTCGAGAAGGACAATCTCCGCGTGCTCGATGTCGGTGAACTGGGCAAGCGCACCGAGCGCTTCACCGAAAAGCCCCTCGTCGGCGGCCGCCTCGTGCAGGAACGAGATCTGCAGTCGATTTCGGTCGACGACCTCGAGGTCGTCACCGAGCGCGAGCCGAGCGAGGAGGAACTCGAGTCGATGGTGTTCGCGTGGCAGACGCTCAAACACGTCAAATCGAACGGGATTCTCTTCACGAAGGGAACCGAGACGGTCGGCGTCGGGATGGGACAGGTCTCCCGCGTCGACGCGGTTCGGCTGGCGGCGATGAAGGCCGACGAACACGCGGAGGGCAAGGACGCCGAAGGAGCGGTGATGGCCTCGGACGCGTTCTTCCCGTTCCCGGACGGCATCGAGGAGGCCGCGAAGGTGGGCATCGAAGCGGTCGTCCAGCCCGGCGGCTCGGTCAACGACGAGGACGTGATCGAGGCGGCGAACGAACACGGCATGGCGATGGCGTTTACGGGCAAGCGGTCCTTCAGACACGATTAGGACCGCGAGCGAAGCGCGGTTCGGAGCGAACGTCGTGAGCGAGAACCGCGGAAATGCGAACGGGCATAACGCGCCCGTGAGCGGGAGCGAGCGGCTTTTTGGTCGAGATTTTTCGAGGAGCGGTGAGTAAGCAGAGCGAACGAACCCGACGAGAAAAAGGTCGATGCCGCGATGGCGTTTACGGGCCAGCGGAGTTTCCGGCACGACTGATCGGGAGCGAAGGAGTGCCGAAAGCTCGAAAGACGAGCGGCTCTGGTCGCGAGTCAGTGAGCAAGCGGCTTTATGGTCGAAACCGATCGATTCCGCGGCCTGCTACTGCAGCGGTGTCGGATTTGACTATACGAACCCTACGTTGTCAAACGTACCTATGGCGAACCTGAACTCGCGGTCGGCGAACAAACTGAGCATCGTATCGACGCTGATCGACAGCCTGCTGGCGTTTCGGCGCGGGCGGCCGAAGAGCGGTCTCCTGCTTCTCGGTGCGGCCGCGCTCTCGTCCCGCGTTCCCGGTCTCGGGACGGCAGTGTCGCTGTTCCTCCGGATCGCCCGGAGGCTCCGGTAGGCGACCGCACTAATGGTCGATATCACCGGCCATCTCGCGATGGCGCTGCTGTTCGCCGCCCCGGCGTGGCTCGTCTGGGGTCGACGCGGCGCTCTGGGATTCACGGGCTTTGCGTTACTCACCGCGATGCTCCCGGACACCGATCTCGTCTTACAGCAGGTGCTCCCGATCACCCACCACGGCATGACCCACACCGTGGTGTTCGTGCTCCTGATGAGCGTTCTCGTCGGCGCGGCCGTCGCGAAGTGGCTCACCCCCCGGTTCGCTGCCACCCGCTGGATCCGAAGCACCGAGATCACGACGGAGACCGTCTTCGTCTTCGCGACCGGAGGGCTGGCTCTCGGCGGAATCAGCCACCTGTTCGCGGACGTTCTCTCAGCGCCCGACATCGCGGCCCCGCTCGAGCCCTTCTGGCCCCTGTACTCGGAGCCGGTGATCGTCGACGTCATCTACTACGATTCGCCGATCTGGAATTTCGGGCTGTTCGCCGTGGCCATCGGCCTTCACCTGGTACTCGCCCGGTACGAAAGCGCGCCGCTCGAGACGCGCTACCGAATCAGTAGCTGAACCGGACGGAGTGTTGGAGAGTCCTCTCTTCGAGATCTTTCGTCTACTCGATAGTAAGCGGTGACCGATATCTATTTTAGTTAAACAGAGCTAGATTTATCCATGGAGTTCCGTGACTTGATCTCCACACATCTCCCTATGGCAGTGGTGGCATCAGTCATAATTGCACTTTTCAACATCTATACTGGCGACATAACTACTCTGACACCACTTATCACCGAGTTCATATTACACGTCATCACAATCTTTGTCGCCTTCGTTATTTTTGATGCTATTTGGTATGCAGTGTTTGATGAAAGCGTGTTGTGAGTGGGCTACACTGTTCGTTCGACGAACAATCACGAACGGTGGCCGAACTATCCAATAGTCTCCTTGATGGGGCCGATTCGACTCCGCTCGAGACGCACACGTCACTCGAGCCGTGCGTCAGTAATCCGCAACCGCCTGCGTGTCCCATCCCATTCGGTCTCGTACTCGAGAGCAATCCGCCGATCCATGTGCAGCCCGTCCACGGCGAACGTCTCAGAACCACCTTTTTGCGCCTCGGGTTCGCTTCCCTCACCTCTCGGCGCAAAAATATGGACCAAAAGACACCGGAAGAACCCCGTTCTTCCGGGCCCTCGTTCCCTTCGGTCACGAGGAAGACCGCTCGCTCACTCCGTTCGCTCGCGGTACAATTACTGTCACTCGAGCCGTGCGTCAGTAATCCGCAACCGTCCGCGTGTCCCATCCCATTCGGTCTCGTACTCGAGATCGATCCGCCGATTCATGTGCGGCCCGTCCACGACGAACGTCTCGAACTCGCCGCCCTCTCCCAGAATGTGGACGCCGTACTCTTCGTGGAGATCCTCGAGATCCGAAATCGCCTCGCGGTCGAGCGTCCGACCCAGCCACGACTCGTCGAGTCCGTGGGCGGCGACCTGAATGATCGTAATTTCGAAGCCCGCCTCGAGCATCGCGTCGGCCAGTTCGCGGGGATCTTCCTGCCACAGCGGTGCGAAGAGGTCGCAGTCGAGGCGGTCGCACATCCCCCGAATGCGGCTCGTCTGGTACTCGCTCTCGACGGCTCCCGCCGTGACGCCGGCGATGCCGTCCGCGAGTTCGCGGTCAAGTTGCTCGAGGGCGGCCTCGAGGGGTTCGAGTTCGTCGTCGCCCTGCGCGCTCGAGTCGGTCGCCGCGTCGGCCGCGAAGTCGTCGGGTTCGACATCGACCAGTTCGATCCCGATGCTTTCCGCCGCCTGCGCGGCCAGTTCCGTCGCGGGGACGTGATACATGTACGAGTCGCCCGCGGGATGGACGGTGACGAGCCGTTCGACGGGAAGCCCTCGCTCGAGGGCCCGATACAGCGCCCACGAGGAGTCCTTGCCGCCGGAGAAGAGGCTTACCCACGCGCCGTCTGCGTCGCTCATGGTCGGTGGTGGGCAGGAGCGGGTAAAGGAATACCGAGTCCGGACGATCAGGGGTCCCGACCGCCGGCGTCGGATCCCGTACTCGGGTCGGTACCGGCATCGGGACTCGCGTTCGAGTCGGCCCCGCCGTCGGTGCGCTCGGGATCGAACCGCTCCGGCGTCGGATCGGCCTCGCGATCGGCGACCGCCTCGGTAGCGGCCGGCGCGTCGTACTCGGGACCGTCCGGCGACGGCGGGTCACCGTCCGCGGGGTCCGTCTCCGGACCGCCGTCGCCGCGCTCGGCGTCCTCGTGCGAGCCGCTGACGGACGAGGCGATCCGCGCTCCGACGAGGCTGATCACGATCGCGGTGACGACGAACAGCGCGAGCCGTTCGCCGGCGACCATCACGAACTGCTCGTTCGAGAAGATCCCGAACTCGTTAGCCGGGACGACGAACGGATCGATCACGCCCTGTTCCTCGAGGAAGTACGCGGAGAAGCCCCGAACCACCAGCCCAACGGCGACGACGATAAACGGCAGGTTGAGAAAGGACCGGCGGATCGGGTCCTCGCCGATCGCCTCGTCGAGCAGTCGGCCGGCGCTTGCGGTCAGTGCGGCCATCGCTAGCCAGGGGACGCTGTCGAACGCGAAGCGCGTCGCCGGGATGACTACCCCCGGCGTGTCTCCGAGATTCGAGACGCCGAGCGCTCCGACGAACAGACCGATGAACGTCAGTCCGGCCGCGACCACGTAGGTGACGACCGACACCTGGCCGGAGTACAGTGACTCCCGCGTCTGGTGGGCGAATCTCGCCAGAATCTCGTCGACGTTGAACCCCTTGTAGAGCAAGAAGAGTCCGATGACGGTGGTAATCGCGGCCGCTCCCTCCGCGGGGCCGACGGTGGTCGCGAGCAGCGGAAAGACGAGCAGGGTCAACCCGATCGGAACGAGGACGGTCTGGCGCAGTTCCTCGTCCGCGAGGAACTGCTTGAGCAGGTAGTACGTCGACTCGATGTCGCGGGCCTGCCGGACGACGACGCGGTCGACAGAGTCGACCCGAACGCGGCTCTCGACGATCGGAATCAGCCGTTCGTCGTCCGCACTGTCGGTCACCACGACCGCCGAGTCAGGGTCATAGTCGGCGATGAGGTCGTCGAGCTGTGCGGCGACCGCCCGATCGGCCGACACCATCGACTCGCGGTCGCCCGAGACGACCGCGACGACGACCTCCTCGTTCTCGTCGCGCAGGTCCTGGGCGACCCGCAGCGACTCGAGCAAGGTATTCACTCCCGAGTCCTCCGGATCCGCGAGGCCAACATCGGTCACGAGCGCGCGGACTGCCTCCCAGCCGACGACGGGCGAGCGGAGGCCAGTCTTCCGGCCGACATCGTCGGTCCGGTCGAGGCAGACGACCAGCGTTGTCACGGTAGGCGATGCATTCCGTGCAACGATAAAACCACTTACTCGTTCGAGCGCGGCCACGCCGCCGTCGCGCGAGGCGACCCCGGCTGTGGGCGGTTGCAGTACCGGTTCTGGGCTGGACTGCCGCCCAAACACCGCAGCGGTGACCGGCAATCACCGTCGCTCCGCAACGGAGATCGACTACCGCCTCAGCTTCGCAGCCGGAACCCGCGCCCATCACCGAGGCCAGCGATCCCGGCACCGAAGGCGTACGCGACCTGCTGCGCTCCCGCGCCGACGCGGGCCATCAGCGGCCGATCGGGTTCGAACTCTTCGACGGTCACTTCGTCCGTGTCGAGGCGGTCTGCCAGTTCGGTCTCGAGTTCTCGCCGCGTGCCGAGGTGATCGACCAGGTCGAGGTCGTGCGCCTGCTCGCCGAGGTAGATCCGCGCTTCCGTGTCGCGGACGAACTCGGGCTCGAGGTCCCGCCCGTCGCTGACCCGCTCGACGAAGGTGTCGTAGTAGTCGTCGATTATCCCCTGCAGGTACTCGCGTTCCTCGTCCTCGAGGTCCTTCAGCGGGGTGCCGGCGTCCTTGTAGTCGCCGGCGGCGAATCGCTCGTAGGAGAGGCCGACCTTCTCGGCGAGGTCGCTGGCGTTGACCCGCGAACCGATGACGCCGATCGAACCAACGATGGAGCCCTCTCGCGCCCAGAGCTCGTCGCAGCCGCTGGCGATCCAGTAGCCGCCGCTGGCACAGACGTCCGTCGCGTAGGCGACCGTGGGTCCGTCGAATCGCTCGGCCGCGAGGCGGATGTCATCACTCGGCACCACTTCGCCGCCGGGCGTGTTCAGCTTCAGGAGCAGCGCCCGAACGTTGTCGTCGTCGTTCGCGCGATCGATCTGTTCGACGACGTCGTCTGCCGGTGTCGCGCCCGGACTCGTGGGGAGCGGGCCGCCACCGCCGTCCCGGCTGATCGGGCCCTCGACGGCGACCTCGGCGACATCGTAGGCCGGAAACAGCGAGCCGGCGATATTGCTCGCGAACCGTAACCCGACGAGAACGGCCGCGAGAGCGACCAACACCCCGAACAGATCCGTCAGTGTCTCCGGATAGACGACGAACAGGGCGACCGCGACGGCGGCGGACGCGAGTCCGCCGAGAGCGACCGTCACGAGTCGATCGATCCCGCCACTACTGACCACGGACAGCACCTCGAGTCATACCGATACCTGGGGGCGATTCCCGTTAAGCGTTGACGTTCCAAGGAGAAATGCGTCAGATGGTTTTAACTAACGGTGAACAGTATCGCTAATCGATGGATCAACGGAGGAGAGAACTACTCGTCGCGGGCGGCGGGATGCTCGTCCTCGGAACGTATGCCGCCATCACCGGTCGAGTCGGGGAAATCGAGACGAATGCGGGCGGTCTCCTCGTCGCGGCCGTTCTCGGAACGACCGGTGCCGTCACCGAATACGTGTGGGATAGTACGATACTGGAGGCGGCATGGCCGCCGTTGCCGGCGGGATCATCGGTATGCTCGTTTCCGCCGGAGCGTGGTTCGAAGTCCTCGGAGCGTTTTTCTTGGGCGTCCTTCTCGCCACGGGCGGCTGGTATACGCTCGAGCGGTGGCTCTCGGACTCGGCCTCGGAGTCGATTCCTTCGGGATAACGCACAAACGAAAGTCGCTAGCGGTCGCATTCGGATACCCGCGGGTCCGTCCCGCGTCAGGGCCGCCTCGAGTCGGATCGCGACCCGCCGTCGGTCTGGGCCGAGCGCGTCGAGTCGCCGTCGGCGGTCGGACTCGCGTCGGCCGACTCCGTCCCGTCTTCGTCCGCGAGTTCGGCCTCGGTCTTGATGCTCGCCTCGGTCTCGGCCGGCGGCTCCGCGTCGGAACGGCTGTCGAGCCACGCCCGGACGAGGTTCACGCCGTCCTGGAAGAACGGCACCGGATCGTCGGGGACCGCGTAATCGAATCGAGGGTGGCGAACGAGCGACGCGGCGACCTCGCGCGCGGCCGTCCGGAGCGACGGGCGGTCGACGAGCGGGTATTCTTCGGTCGCCACGCTGTGGAGGTAGCTGAGTTCGCCCCGCAGGAGGTGCCCGCCCATCCCGACCTCGTAGGTCGGCTCCGACGCGATCGGCTCGCCGCGGGCCAGTTGCCAGTAGTAGTAGGGAAAGTCCGCGCCCGCCCGGACCGAAAAGGGCAGCGACGACCAGAACCGCGGGTTGATCTCCATCAGCTTGAACTCGCCGTCCGCGGGGTCGCGCAGGAACTCGACCATCGCGAGCCCGTGCCACTCGAGTTCGTCGAGCAGGGCGCGGCCGGCAGTCTCGAGTTCGGGAATGTGGACCGACTCCCGGTACGCGCTGGGGCCGCCGCAGTACTTCCAGGCCCGCCGCTGACAGTGCTGGAAGGTCGCGACCGGCTCGCCGTGATCGTAGAGCGCGAAGAAGCCGAACTCGCGGACGTTAGGGATCCGCTCCTGGACGATCGGGATGTGGCCGCGTCGCTCGAGTTCGGCCTGCGGGTCCGGTCGTGTGCCCTGTTGCTGGAACTCCGTCGAGCCGATATCCGCGTCGTCGAACCGCGCGCCGAGATAGTCGGACGAAGCGACGGTGTAGCGCGGTTTCACGATCGTCTCCCGGTCCCAGTCGTCCCACTGATCGAGGAGCGCGGTGTCGGGAGCTGCAACGCCGGCCTCGTCGGCGGCCGCGAACAGTTCGACGCGATCCTGTACCTGTCGGAGGGTTTCGAAGTCCGGCCACGGGGTCGCAACCTCGTCGGCGAACGCGTCCTTGCGCTCGGCGAGCACGTACACATCCTCCTCGCGGACCGGAACGATCGTCTCGACATCCGAACGCTCGGCAAGTGAGAGGAGGGCGTCTCCGTACGCAGCGAGATCCGAGTCCGGGTCCGGCAGGCCGACGAACTCGTCGCGGTACGCCGAGGCGGCCGCCGGGGTCGACCGCGACTCGGAACCGACGATCGTGCGGACGCCGCGCGGTCGGAGCGAGCGGAGACAGGCGACGGTACTCGGGGCGTCGATCCCCGGCACGACCACGCCTGCGTCGTCCACGGTGTCCCTATATCGTTGCATGAGCAGTGACTGTGGGTCCCGTTCCATTGTTATGGATTGTATACTTCATCCCGCAGTGGGACACGCCGCGTTAGCCCCCGCCGGCCAGTGTTAGGCATCGAATACCCGTTGCTCGAGGGCGGTATCCCTGTAGGCGGTACACGTCCGTATCCGTCCGTCGTCCAGGTCGAATACGTGGGCGAACGCGACGTCGAAATTCCGCCCGTCGATCGTGCCCACGTAGGCACCCGTTACGACCGTCGTTTCGTCCGCCTCGATGACCCGTTCCGGCAGCGCCTGGAGGTGATCGGCCCGCCGGCCCGGCCCCTCGATTACGTTCTCGAGGACGGCCTCGATTCCCGTATAGGTTCGATCGGCGTGGCTGCCGGTCGTGGCGTCGGTCCAGCAAACGTCGTCCGCCAGCGTTGTGGCTAACTCGTCCGTTTCCCCGCTGTTCGCTACGGCGTGATTGAACCCGGCGTAGAACTCGGTCACCCGTTCTCGAGCGGTCGGACTCGCGACCGACCGGTGCTCGTTCGATGTCATGACTCTGCTAGCTTCTGGTGAAAACGTGCGCGGACAAAAGAACAGTACCTGCGTCACACGTTCTGAGAACGTCACATCAGCTGGTACGTTGCTCGTGAGGACTACCGTGCGATGTCGACCGATTCCGAGAGTCGCTACTGGTGCGTTCCGGTTCTGAACTGGTCGCTACTGGAAGCGTATCGCCCAGCGGTGGTTGTCACGAAAGTGGAGCAGTCGGACAGTCACGGACGTCGTCCTGTCGGAACGAAAAACGAGTCAAAACCGCTCGAAAGATCCGAAAATCGGGAGAGAGATCGCGGTAGACGGAATCGACTTAGAGCAGTCCCGTCTTCTGGAGTTTCATCAGGTCCTCGGTGTCGAGGGTCTCGCCTTCCTTGAACTTCTGATAGATTTCCTCGGCCTCCTCCTTGGCCTCCTCTTTCTTCTTGTCGCGCTCGGACTTGCGCTCCTCTTCTTCTTCCTTGTCCAGTTCGCGCAGGCGCTTCTGGACGCGGACGAAGTCCTCGTGGTGCTGGTCGGCAGCCTCCTGAGCCTCGACGAACTTCTCGTGCATCTCGTCGGCCTCGTCACGGATGTCGTCGGCCTCGCGATAGGCCTCGATCATCTGGTTGTGGTGTTCCTGGGCCTTGTCCGCCAGCTCCGTCACTTTCTGGTGGTGCTGGGAGGCATCCGATCGCACTTCCTCGGCCTCATCGACGAGTTCCTCGAGGTCCTCGTTCTGATCGAGCTTCTGCTTGCGCTCCTCGTACTCCTCGCGCTTTCCCTCGATCTTCTCGATGAGCTCCTTTTCCTCCTCGCTCGAGAGGACCTCGGTCTGCTGTTTGAACTCGAGTTGCTCGATCTCTTCTTCGAGCTCGTCGAGATCTTTCCCCTCGTTGAGCTCCATATCCGATTTGAGCTGCTCGACCTTGTCGAACAGCTCGTTGGCTTCGGCGTTGAGCTCGTTGCGGCTTTCCTTGTGTTCTTGGACCTGTTCGTTGAGCTCGTCGCGCTGCTCGCGGTGCTCTTGGGCTTCGTCGACCTTCTCGCGAGTCTTCGCGTTGAGATCGTCGCGTTTGGAAGCGCGCTCGGAAGCCATCTGGTTCAGCTCGTTTCGCCGGTCTCGCAGTTGACCGGCCATCTTGATGAGCTGCCCTTTCGATTTGTTTGCTAGGTCGTCCTCTGTCAGTTCGATGTTTTTCGATTCGTCTACCATGTTACTCAAACCTCTGTGCCATACCCGCACCGGAGAACCGGTCTGACGGCCGCCTGAGCCGTTCGCCGACGATTCGGCGAGTGACTCAACAGTGGCCGTCTCCCTGTTCGAAGCGACTGCTCACGATCTGCGAAACCTCGGTGAATAAGATTTCCTGTCATCGATCGTCGAGCGATACGCGCCCCGGTGGCGTTCTGGTATCTGTGAATACTGGCCCTTGTAATTTAAATGTACCGGTCACAACACCCCTGGAAACCGTTAGCAGGGCCCTCGTTCCGCCGTGTTAGACGGTACCATTGAGTGGGCCTCGTACTTATATCCGGTACCCGTTTCGAACCGTCTGATTACCGACGGCGATCTCGAGGTCGACCCGGTCTGCCTCCGGCGGAATCCGCGCCGATCCGGCGGACGTCGTCTCGAGCGGCCCGACGCTGACTCGCTCGGTATCCGTGCGGTCGCCGGCCCGCCAGCCGACGATCGTCTCGAGTGCCTCGTGCGTGTCGTTACAGAGGGTGATGCCGATCGTCCCGGGAGCCGGTGGCCTATCGAGGACGGCCTGAACGGGCTCGTAGGACTGCGCGATCGCCTCGGCGGCCCGCTTCGGGTCGCCGTCGACGGTATGGATCCCCATCCCACCGCCCGGCGCGCTGTCCCGGAGCGTCGACGCGGCGACGACGCCACAGCCTCGCCGCCGGAGCGCCTCCGCGACCGTCTTCAGCGTTCGTGCCTGCTCGCGCTGTGATCCCTCGACGTCGGTCGCGCCGCGCTCGAGCAATGCCGGCTCGAGGCCCGGAACCGCAGTCGGATCGGCGTCGCCGTCCGCCAGTGAGCCCGCGCCGAACCCGCCGACGATCTCGCCGAGTTCGGGATAGGTCTCGCAGAGCCAGTCGATATCCGCGGCCTCGAGGTACTGCCAGCCGGGAAAGAGGTGGGCTGCGTCGGGGTCGGTTCCCGGTGGCCCCGTCACGGGAACGACCGGCAGCTCGTCGGGGAGGGCCGCGGCGATATCGGTCGCGGAACCGTGATCAACCGCCGTCCGCCACGCCCGATACCGAACGGCGAGTTTCGCGAGGAAGCCGCTCCCCAGCGGCGATTCGTACGGGTCCGTCGGCTGGTCCTGCACGCCAACCATCGCGAGGCTCGGATGATGCCCGTGCGTCTCGACGAGCGCGGACGCCAGCTCCGTCCCCCGGTCGACGGGAAGCTCGGCTCCGCTGGCGGGCAGATCCTGCCAGACGAGCACCCCGGCCTCGTCGCAGGCCTCGTAGAACAATTGTCGTGGGACGTGCGCGCGAGCACGAAGCAGCGTCGCGTTCGCGTCGACGGCCCGGCGGACGTCCTCGCGCGGGTCACCGCCGGGGAGTCGCGTGAACCCGCGGGCGCGGACGTGCCTCCCATTGACCAGCAGGCCGTCGTCGTCGCGTTCGACGTGGCGGAGCCCGACGGTCCGTTCGACGGCGTCGCCGCCCAGTTTCGCCCGCACCGTGTACCGGTGTTGCGGGCCGTATCCGCGGGGCCACCACAGCGACGGCTCCCGGATCGACAGCGTCCTGGAGACCGTCGTTCGCTCGCCCGCCTCGCTCTCGATCGGTATTCGCTCCATCGAGGCACCCCCGCGAAACCCCTCCGGTCGCAGCGACAGCGTCACCGCGTCGTCGATCGTCACGTCGGTATCGACCGCGAACGAGATGTCGATCGCCGCGCCACCGCCGTCAGCGGTCGCGTTCGTGACCCCGGTCGCGGCAGCCTCCGCGCTCGCGGACGCGTCCCGAGCCGCGCCCAGTCGCGGCCGCGCCTCGAACTGCCGGAGGAGCGTCCGGGGCCGCGATTCGACCTCGAGGCCCCACCAGATACCGGGCGTCCCGAGCCGATCGGGTACCGCGTCGGTCCCGTAGATGCCCGCGAACGACTCGGGGCGCTCGCAGACGACGATCAGTTCGTTCGCGGGTCGGGGATCGAACTCGAGGCTGGCTGGCACGAAGTGGGGTTCGTGAGTGGCCAAACGCGTACCGTTCAGCCAGATTTCCGCGCGGTCGTAGGCTCCGCGGAGTTCGAGCATCGCGCGTTCGGTCTCGTCGTCTCGAGGGTCCGGAAACCGCGTTCGATAGGCGATCGGTCCCGCTCCGGCGAACGATGGGGGTCGTCCGGGGACCAAAACCGGTTCCCACTCCGCGACGGTCGGCGGGCCGTCATCGCCGCGGTCCGTGACGATTCCGCCGGTCCACTCCTCGGTCATTGTCACTGTCAGCGAACCCGAAGTAAAAAGCCCTTCCGACGGTTCAGAACCGTCTAGAAGAGGTTCTCGAGCCGGTCGTCGGCGAACTGGTCGGCGTGGTCGGTCGATTCCGTCTCCTGTGCTTCTTTTGCCTCCCGGGCCCGTTCCATGAACGCCTCGATCCGATCGGATCGCTCCGCGCCGCCGAGTAAGACCAGCGCGCCGAGGCGGTCGCTGTCAAGCGGGAAGTCCCCGCCGCGGACCTGCATGCTGCCGGTCTCGTCCTCGAGCCAGCGCCGGGACTTCTCGACGCCCTTGCGGGGGATCGCGTCGGGGCGGCCGGCGATGACGAGCAGCGCCGAGTCGGCCGTCGTCGCGTCCGGCAGGCTCGTCCCCGTCAACAGCGCCTGTCTCGAGACGCTCATCGCGGTGGTGATGTTCTCGCCGCTGTCCTCGCTCGCGATCTCGGTCGCGTAGCCGAGCACCGCGACGCCGCCCGCGCGGAGGGTGTTGATGACCTCGCTCGAGTCGACGACGCTTTCGCCGACTCCTTCGACGGCCTCTCCGGAGGCGAAGAGCAGGCCGACCCGCTGGGCGATCTTCTCGTTGATCGTCTCGAAGGCACCCTCGACGCTCTCGCCCTGTTCGTGCCACGAGTCGTTGTCGATCAGCAGCGTCGAATCGGCCTCACGGAGGAGCGTCTTCAGCGAGCGGCCGGCGTTGGCCTGGTAGAGCGCCCCTTCGTTGCGTCCGGGCAGGACGCCGAGCGCGTAGATCGGGACGTCGTAGACCTGCTGGAGGTGGTGGACGAGCACGGGTGCGCCGCCGCTTCCGGTGCCCCCGCCGAGGCCGGCGACCACGAAGATGGCTTCCGCCGTCGAGGTGACGCGGCCGTCGAGCGAGCCCAGCACCTGCTGAATGTCCGACTGCATGACTTCCGTGCCGAGTTCGTTGTCACCGCCGACGCCGTGGCCGTTGACGCGGTCGGCACCGATCAGCTGCGTGTCGACGATGTCGAGCGACTGGAGGTCTGCGTCCGCGGAGTTGATGGCCAGCGCACCCTGAACGGCTCCGAAACCCATGTCCGCATCGAACCGGGCGAGCCGTTCAGTGATCTTCCCACCGGCCTGACCGACTCCGATCAGGGCAACTTTCATATCACTTCCATTTGAGTGAGTCCTGTTGAACGTTCCGGTGAGCCGATATGGAGGTTGTATCACCGCGCTCGAGCGGGCGGCCGACCGTCGACCACTGACCGCCGACTGCCGACTGCCGACTGCCGACTGCCGACCGCCGACCGCCAACCGGCGATCGCCGACCGCCGATTTCCGAGCGAAGACGATCGGAGCCTCCGCACCGATCAGCGGAGGTCACAACACCTTTTTGCCGTATCCCCGTCGTGTTCGGTATGTTCTACGAACAGCGGATGACCGTCCCCGACTCGCCCGACGAGCTCCGGGCCGAGTACGAGGACGACCTCGCAGTGATCGTCGACGATCGCGGCCCCGCGGCCGTCGCGAGCGAAACCGGCCTCGAGGCGGAGACGCTCGAGGCGCTTTCGGCCGGCAAATCGCCCGAACTGACCCTCGAGGAGGCGGCCGAGATTCAGTCCCTCGCCGAGGGGACGCCGGATCCCGAGACGATCGTCACGATGGCGCTCGAGCATCTCCTGCTGGGGATGTCGACGGCGGTGCTCGACGTGGACGCGGTCGAGAGCCACCTCGAGATCGAGCTGGACGCGAAGGAGGTTCACCAGAAGATCGAGGGGCGAGCGCCGATGTCGTTCGACGAGTACGTCCACATCCAGTACGTGATCGCGGACGGTGCGTCGTAGGCGAGTTCGGCACGACCCGTCTCGATATCGGGAGCGCCACCGACACCTGTGCGAATCGGTACCACCACACAGATTTATCGCAGTCGATGATGTGGAACGGCCATGTCGAATTCGGAGCGGAGCGAGAACCGTCGACGGGAGGTCGACGCAATCTTGGATCGGAAACCCGGCACCGAGGCCGTCACCGATCTCGAGGACCGGTATCGGGTCGTCGGCGCGGCCGATCGATCGACGTACGCGAACTGGGTCACGCCGATCGAGGACCACTACGTCTGCCACCGCAACGAGACGCTGGATCCGGCGGCTGACGAGTGGACGGTCGCGCTCGACGGGGGCCTCGAGCGCGAGGCCGAACTGGGGATGGCCGAGCTTCGGGAGGACTACCCCACGGTCGCGGTCGCGCACACGATGGAGTGTGCGGGCAACGGCCGGGGCTACTTCGACCCCGAGACGGGGAGCGTCCAGTGGGAGTACGGAGCCGTCAGCACCGCGATCTGGACGGGCGCGCCACTGAGCGCGATTCTGGCAGACCACGGTGCAACGACCGACGACGGACTGTGGCTCACCGCGGTCGGCGGCGACCACCCCGAAGTCGACGGCGAGAACGACCGGTTCGCTCGCTCGATCCCGATGGAAAAGGCGCTCGAGGACTGCATCCTCGCCTACGAGGTAAACGGCGAGGCGCTGCCGCCCGAACACGGCCATCCCATCAGATTGCTCGTTCCCGGCTGGTACGGCGTCAACAGCGTCAAGTGGGTCACCGAGCTCCACGTCACGGAGACGATGGTCCACGGCGAGGAGTGGGCCGACCGCGACGGCGACGATTTTACCCAGTGGCAGCAGTCGTCCTACCGGATCCATCCCGAGGGCGTCGAGCCCGACTCCAACGCGACGATCTCGACGTTCGACACCTGGGACCAACTCGAGTCCGACGAGATCGACCACCCCTACACCTTCGACGAGAACGTCAAGTCCACGATCGGTCGTCCCGCGGACGGCGCGACCGTCACCCCACACGAGGACGGGGTCGTCGAGATCGTCGGCGTCGCCTGGGCCGGCGACGACGAGGTGACGGCGATCGAGGTCTCGACCGACGGCGGCGACAGCTGGCGGGAGGGAGAGTTCTTCGGCCCGAACTACGACTGCGCGTGGCGGCTGTTTCGCGACGCGTGGGAGCCGTCGCCCGGCACGTATGAACTCGTCTCTCGAGCCACGGACGAACGCGGCCGCCGCCAGCCCGCGCGGATCGCCGGGCCGGACGAGGACGCCGACGGCGAATATCCGTGGAACGAGGGCGGCTACGCGGAGAACGCGTCGCTTCCCCACGCGGTCGAAGTCACCGTCGAGTGAGTGACAACCCGCCGCTGACCTCGAGTGGCCGATTGAAAAGGTGCGGAAATAGCGCTGCAATCGACCGGAACCCCGCGCTCGAGCGGTGAAATTATGTGCAGTCGGCCACGAGTCCGGCTATGAAGGTCGCAATTCTGGGTTGCGGACACGTCGGCATCGAGCTGGGTCGACAGCTCGCGGCTCGAGACCACGAGCCGATCGGGGTTCGCCGATCGGCGGATGGAATCGAACGGATCGAATCGGCCGGGTTCGAGGGGGTGCAGGCAGATATTACCGACCGCGAGTCACTCGCGGCGGTTCCGGATGTCGACGCGATCGTCTTCGCCGCCAGCAGCGGAGGTCGCGGTGCCGAGGCTGCCCGCGAGGTGTACGTCGACGGATTGCGGACGGCGATCGAGGAGTTCGGCGAGCGTGAGCACGCCCCCGAGCGACTGGTCTACACCTCGTCGACGGGGGTCCACGGCGACCACGACGGCGACTGGGTCGACGAGGAGACGCCGCTCGAGCCCACCACCGACAAGACCGAGGTGCTCGCCGAGGCCGAGCGGATCGCGCTCGAGCACCCGCCGGAGTACGGCTACGAGGGCACCGTCGCGCGCTACGCCGGCCTCTACGGGCCCGATCGGTACCGGCTCGAGCGCTACCTCGAGGGCCCCGTCACCGAGGGCTACCTGAACATGGTCCATCGGGACGACGCCGCCGGAGCGGTCCGCTACCTGCTCGAGGAGGACCTCGCACGCGGCGAGGTCGTACAAGTAGTCGACGACGAGCCGGCGTCCAAGTGGGCGTTCGCCGACTGGCTGGCCGGCGAATGCGGCGTCGAAAATCCGCCGAAGCAGACGAAGGCCGAGCGGCTCGCGGACGACGACGTCTCCGCGGCCGGCCGCCGCCGAATTCTGACGAGCAAGCGCTGCTCGAACGAGAAGTTGCGCGATCTCGGCTACGAGTTCGCCTATCCGACCTTTCGGGAGGGATATCGCGACGCGATCGAACGCTATCGAGCCGACGACGCCGACCGATAGTCACTATAACTCGAGGTCGACTGTACCGAGGCCGAGGCCACCGACCTCGCTCGAGACCGACGGAGACGGGTCCACCGGTAATAATCCACTCCGAATCGGGAGAAATCGGGGGAAATTTCATGGTGGTTCGATCTGAGTTTCTGATATGAGCTTACGGAGCGCCCCGACAGCCGCGACGTTCGTCGGGGCGAACCCGCTGGTGTCCGAGTCGGTCGGCGACTCGATCCGGTCCCTCGATCCGCTCGTTCTCTCGTTGCTGGTTCTGGCCGTCGTTGCGCTCGTCCTGGGTGGCTGGTGGGTGATTCGGTGGTTTCGGCGACCGCCGGGCGTTCGGCTCCAGCGCGTGCTAGCGACGCACGACGACGTGACGGTCCTGATGCATCCGAACCCCGATCCCGACGCCATGTCCTGTGCGATGGGCGTCGCGAAGATCGCCGAGTCGGTCGACACCGACGCGGCCCTGCAGTTCTCCGGCGAGATCCGCCACCAGGAAAACCGCGCGTTCCGGACCGTCCTCGATCTGGACATCGAGTCCGTCGACGCGAGCTCGCAACTCGAGTCGGACGCGGTGGTGCTGGTCGATCACAACACGCCGCGGGGGTTCACCGGGGCCCAGACCGTCGAACCGATCGCGGTCGTCGACCACCATCCCGGCAACGGGGCCGGCACGAAGTTCACCGACGTGCGGACGGACTACGGTGCGGCGTCGACGATCATCGTCGAGTACCTGCACGACATCGGCGCGACGATGGCCGACGAGGAGGACTCGAGCGGGCTCGAGATTTCGCCGGAGCTGGCGACCGGACTACTCTACGGTATCCAGTCCGATACGAACCACCTGACGAACGGCTGTTCGCGGGCGGAGTTCGACGCCTGCGCTGCCCTGTTTTCCGGGATCGACGAGGACCTGCTCGACCGGATCGCTAACCCGCAGGTCAGCGACGACGTGTTGCAGGTCAAGGCGACGGCGATCACCCAGAAGCGCGTCGAGGGCCCCTTCGCCGTCTGCGACGTCGGCGAGATCGGCAACGTCGACGCGATTCCCCAGGCCGCGGACGAACTCATGCATCTCGAGGGAGTCACGGCGGTCGTCGTCTACGGCGAACACGACGGGACGCTCCACCTCTCCGGCCGATCGCGCGACGACCGGGTCCACATGGGCGAGACGCTACGCCACGCCATCAGCGACATTCCGATGGCCAGCGCGGGCGGCCACGCGCGGATGGGCGGCGGACAGCTCTCGGTCGACCACATGAACGGAATCGGCCCCTCCGACGGGATCAGTCGCGACGAGTTCGAGGAACGGCTCTTTTCCGCGATGTCGGGCGAGCGATAGCGTTAGTCGGCGCGTTCGCACACCGACCGCAGCGCTCCCGGATCGGCGGTCTCACCGGTCGCGACGAAGTGTGCCGCACACGCGTTTCCCAGTGCCAAGGCCGTCTCGAGGGGCCACTCGCGGGCCAGTGCGCAGGCCAGGCCGGCCGAAAACCGGTCGCCAGCGCCGGTCGTTCGCCGCGGGTCGCCGAGGTCGACCATCTCGACGGCGGCAGCATCGTCGCGTGTCGTCCCGACGGCCGCGTCCGACCCATGAGAGACGACCGCGGTGATGTCGATCGCCGAGCGCAGCGCCGCGGTCCGACTTCGGATCCGCGCGTCGCTCGTCACGTCAGCGCCGCGAGTGCGAGCCGACGCGTCGGCGGTCCTCACGGCGGCCGCGAGTTCCGTCGGGTTAACGCTCAGAACTACCTCGAGTGACGCGGCGGCCGAGTCAGCTCGCGAGAGGGCGTCGAACAGCCTATCGAGCGCCGACGGATCGACGGTGTCGATCGGACCGGGGTCGACCACAATCGGGAGCCGCGTATCATGGGAGGCCGTCGCCAGCCGATCGAAGACCGATGTCAGTCCCCGCACGGAGATCCAGTTCGTGCAACAGAGCGCGTCCGCGCCGACGATTCGCTCCCAGTCGATGACCGCGAGGAGATCCTCGAGTCCCCAGTCCTCGGTCGGACCCGGCTCCGAAAACTGGATTTCGTCGGGGCCGACGTCGACCACGCGAACCGTGGCCGGCGTCCCCATCGAATGCGTTTCGAAGGGGAAATCGGAGCATACCGGGTCGTCGAGGTGACCGACGAGTGTCGCCCGCTCGCCGAGCGCGTGGACCTGCGTCGCCGCGTTGACCGCCTGCCCGCCGGGCCGGACGTCGATCGGCTCGAGCGCGAACGAGCGAGTGCCCGCGGCGAGCTGGTCGGTAAACGCGTCGATCTCCTCGAGGCGATCGACGCGCGCCCCTGCGATTGCATACCAGCGGTCGACGCTACCGTCGGGGAGCGCGACGATGCGGCAGGTGTCGCCGGTTTCGAGGGGGTCGAGCCGATCACGAAGCTCGTCGTAGCTCACGGTCGAGACTGTGTCGCTCGGGGGCAAAACGATACGGCCGGCACATCGGTACGGCCGGCACATCGGTACGGCCAGCACATCGGTACGGCCAGCACATCGCTCCGGCCGGCACGTCGGTACGCCTGGCGTGTCGACCGGCCGGTCGGTCGACCGCCCTCAAACTGGTCTCGAGTCGACGATGCCACTGCAACCGTCGGTGGCCACTCGCTGGGGTGGAGCGCCGCGATCCGAGCGGACGGGTCGGCTGCCGGTCCCTATCGAATCTCCTTCCACTCCGCCTCGCAGTCAGGGCAGATCCGAACCGTCTTGATCTCGTCCGGGTCGTTTTCGGTCTTCAGCGGCTTCTCGCACTCGGCGCAGACGAGCCGATCGTAGGTGTCCTTCTCGAGTTCGTCTTCGCGGAGAGCCTTCCGGACTGATTTCATAGTCGGACTGTAAGCAGGAGGGGAAGAAAAAGACCGGTGCTCTTTCGGACCCCGAGTCGGCCCTCGTTCCCGAGGCAGACGGCCGTCAGCGAGAGCGTTTCGGCCGCCCTCGAGACCGCTCTCGCCCCCGTCCGTAATCGCGTCTCTCCCATGATCGCTCCCGGGTACCGATTCGGCGGTGCCTCTTCGTATACTCATCGGGCTGACACGCCTGCTGACAGTCGACAGTATATCTGGCCGGAGTCGTGGCCGTTTTACCGGCTCGCTCGAACAACTCACCGATGGAGTACGTCCAGGAGCGGATCGCGACGCTCCACGAGTTCGGCGAGGGCGACGGGATGAGCGATGCCCTCGCCCGCGACGCCGCCGCCGCGGTCGGCGAGACGGCCATCGTCGTCCCGATGACCGTCCGCGAGTACGAGAGCCCCGCCGCCGAACGCGTCCTCGGCGAACTCGAGCGCCTCGAGCCGGCGCCAGCGGCGGTCTTCGTTCCCGTCCGCGCCGACGACGACGAGATCGGGACGTTCCGCGAGTGGCTCGGTTCCTTCGCGCTGCCGACGCGCGTCCTCTGGTGTAACGCGCCCGGCGTCGATGCGCTGCTCGCCGAGGCGGGACTGGCGGGCGACTTCGGAAAGGGCCGTGACGTCTGGCTCGCGCTCGGACCCGCCGCCGATGAAGGCGACTCCGTCGTCGTCCACGACGCCGACGCTCGAAGTTACGAGGCCGAGCACGTCCACCGGCTGCTCGCGCCGCTGACGATGGACTATGAGTTTTCGAAGGGGTACTACGCTCGCGTCGAACGCAACCGGCTCTACGGTCGGCTCTTCCGCCTGTTTTACGAGCCGCTCGTTCGAACGCTCGCGGACACCCACGACGCGCCGATCGTCGACTATCTCGGCGCGTTCCGGTACGCGCTGGCCGGCGAGTTCGCCGCGACCGACGAGCTCGCCCGACGGCTCCGCCCACCGCGCGCGTGGGGCCTCGAGGTCGGCACGCTCGGCGACGCCTACGAGATCGCCGGCTTCGGCGGGACCGCCCAGGTCGACCTCGGCCGCCACGAGCACGACCACCGCGCGGTCGCCGGCGACGCCGGTCTCGAGCGAATGAGCCGCGAGGTCGCCGCCGCGCTCTTGCGCGTGCTCGAGGAACACGGGGTTGACCCAGACTACGAGACGCTGCCGGAGCGGTATCGCGCCGTCGGCGGCGAGCTGATCGAGGGCTATCGCGCCGACGCGGCGTTCAACGGCCTCGAGTACGATCCCGCGGACGAACGGGACCAGCTGGCGCGCTACGCTGGATCGATCGCACCGCCGGGATCGGACGCGCGCCTGCCGCGGTGGACCGAGGCCCCGTTCGCGCCGTCCGACGTGCTCGCGGCGGCCCGGCCGTGGCGGGACCGGCGCATCGGCTCGCGCTCGCAAGACTAATCCACTCACCGGCCGTTGGATCGCGTATGGATGCGACCGCCGACGAACTGGCCGGCGTGGTCGATCTCTTTGGCGGGCTGACCCGCGAGGAGCTGGAGCGGGCGCTCGCCGAAGCGGCCTACCGCGCCGACGGGCAGGCCGTCGACGACGGGGCCCTCGAGACGGCGATCGACGAGGCGCTCGAGTCGTTCGCGCTCGTTCGGTACGATCTCGCCGGTCGGGACGAGACGTCGACGACCGCGGACGACGAAGCGCTATTGGTTCCCGGTCCGACGGCGTTTCCGACGGTGCCGGAGCACGCGGAAGACCTCCCACACATTCTCGACGTCGAGCGGCGTCGGCCCGCTCGCGAGCCGCTGGGCGAGGCGGCCCGGGAGCGCTTCGTCGCGGCCGCCGACGAGGCCGTCACCAAGGGGGACGCAGCGCGACTCCGAACCCTGCTCGACGTCAGCTACGACATCGAGGCGTGGGCCCCCGTCGATCTCGCGGACGAACGGACGCGACTGGAGGACACCCTCGAGGAATGACGACGAGACTGACCCTCGATCCGATCGCGGCGTACGAGCCCACCGAGATCACCGATCAGGAGTACGACGCGGCCGTCCTCGCGCCGATCGTCGACCGCGACGGCGAGGACCACCTGCTCTTCACCCGCCGGGCCGACCACCTCGGCGAACACCCCGGACAGATGAGTTTTCCCGGCGGCGGGGCCGAGTCGATCGACGAGACGATTCTCGAGACGGCGCTCAGAGAGGCCAACGAGGAGATCGGCCTCGAGCGCAGCGAAGCCGAAGTCGTGGGCCAACTCGATGACATCCGGACGGTCACCGAGTACGCCGTGACGCCCTTCGTCGCGCACGTGCCCGATCGGGAGTACGTTCGCGAGGAGAGTGAGGTCGCCGAAATCGTCGTCCTCCCCCTCTCGGGGCTGCTCGATCCGGACAACTACGAGTACGAGCGCCGGAGCCACCCCTACTACGGCGAGATCGTGATTCACTACTTCCGCGTGAACGGCTACACCGTCTGGGGTGCGACGGGACGGATTCTGGTGCAGTTGCTCGAGTTGGCGACGGCGTTCGAAGCGCCCGAGAAAGTCGATCGGTCGGAGTTCTAACGGGCCCGATTCGTCCGGTTTCGTTCGACAAACGATTTCTTGAGGGTTCGTTCAGAGCGCACAGGGATACTTCTGCACAGTGTCGCCGATCTACGTCTCGCTCCGGACCGATCAACCGACGTGCCGTGGCGCGCGCCTGGCCGCGGTGAGTCGCCGACGAACCGCGGGCTAAACTCGTGCGAGGGATGAGCGAACGCCGAAGGCGTGAGTGTTAGCGCGGAACCTCCGGTTCCGCGAACCATACGAACGGCGGCTCCGCCGCCGTGAGTAGAAATCGGTTGGGGAGGACGTGGCGATTCACTGTTGCCACGATAGCAGAGCGCTTCATTATGCGTCTTCTCGTCAAACAACCCGTTCGATAAACAGACATCGTCAACAGATCGGGACGGCCGAACTGCCGACGATCAGATTCACTCGAGGTCGCGTTCGAACGCCGCAGTTGCGTCTCGCGTCCTTGTCGATATCGTCGACGACCCTGCAATGTCGGCCGTTTACAGCCCCTCGAGCGACCGAAGCTTCTGTTCGATGTCCGGCGGGGCGGCGCTGGGGCCGTCGCGCACGCGATGATCCGGAATGAGAAGCGGGGCGGGGTTCTCGTCGAGGGCAGTTCGGACGAGGATGATGTCGTCGTCGTTCTCGTGATCGAGGCCCGACGTCATCCGCGCAAGCGTCTCGACGGTGACCTGATCGCCGTAGGGAATCTCCTGAACCCCCTCGAGGACCGCTCGCTGGTCGGTCGGCATGGTCATTGCGACCTGCACGTCGTCGAAGGTGATCGGCTCGAGGCCGTCGAGGTACTCGAAGATCCGATCGAGAACGGCGTGGTCGTCCTCGGCACCGTCGTCGGGAATCTCCGGGAACGAGACGCTCAGGACTCGTCCGCTGGCGGCACCAATCTGGACGTACCGATCGAGGTACGGCGATTCCCGCGCGTAGATTCCAGCGTCCGTAACGTCCTCCATACCCGCCGGTAAGCGATCCGGACATGAATAGCCGCCGGTCCTCGCGTTTCGGCCGCGGCCGGTATCGGAACCGTCTCGACCAGCGGCCGACGGGGTCGCTCACGCAAGGCTCACTCGACGGCCCGTCTCGGCGGACTCGTAGGCGGCCTCGATGGCGCGAAGATCGGCAAGTCCGTCTTCGCCGTCGGGTTCGGGATCAGTGCCGGTCAGCACGCAGTAGCCGAAGTAGTCGAACTCCTCGCGGACCTCGTCGACCGATGGGCCGGTGTACTCCATGCGAATGTCGCCGCTCTCGATGACCATCTCCTGGAGGACGCGGCCGCCGAACGGCGACTCGATGTCGATCATCCCCCCGGTGCCGACCAGTTCGAGGGCGCTCCGGGCGTGAGCATCGAAACTCGCCGTACACGAGGCCGTCGCACCGGATTCGTACTCGAGCTGGAACGCGACGTGTTCGTCGACGTCGGCGAACGGGCCGCCCTCCGAGCGGGTCGTTGCGTAGACGCTGGTGAGTTCGGATTCGAGGATGAATCGGATCGTATTGAGCGAGTAGATCCCGAGGTCGACCAGCGCGCCGCCGCCGGCGACCTCGGGATCGAGCCGCCACGTATCGGGGTCCACGGTGGCCAACAGCGGATGCGAGAAGCCGCCGTGAACCTGCACGACGTCGCCGATGATGCCTTCGCGGACGAGTTCCCGGGTGCGACGAACGGTCGGCTCGGTCTGGAGTCGGTAGGCCGTCATCAGCGTGACGCCGGCGTCGTTGCAGGCGTCGACGACCGCTTGGGCGCGGTCGACGGTGATCTCGAGGGGTTTCTCACAGAGGACGTGTTTTCCGAACTCAGCGGCTGTAGTTGCATACTCTCCGTGGACGTTGTTCGGTGCTGCGACGTAGATCGCGTCGTAGGCGTCGACGCACTCGCCCGCGAGAAAGTCATCGTAGTCGACGAGGTGGTCGACGCCGTACGTCTCGGCGATGTCGGTCACGCGTTCGGGCGGCTTCGCGACCAGCACCGTCGTTTCGCAGCGATTGCTGTCGGCGATCCCCGGAAGCGCCCGCTGTCGTGCGAAGCCGCCGATCCCGATGACGGCGAGGCGAACCGTTCCCGCCGTTGATTCGCATTCCCAGTCCCGTTGCGTGAAGTTCGCGAACGCGTCCTCGAGTGCCATACATGACGTACGCGCGCCGCCGAAAAGGACCTCAGTGACCGAACTGCCGACAGTCACCGCTCCCGATCGGTCAATGGCGACGAACAACCGACTAGTGGATTTCTATCGTCGTACCCATCGGTGGTATTCCGTCAGTAGGTTGTATCGAAGGAAAAAGTTATTCAATAGCACCCACTGAGTTGTAATCACTCACAGGTGACGGAAGATGACTAAAATGGAAACGGCGGAGCTGGAGACCGACCTGAGTCTGTTCAAATACGACAACCTCGAGCAGTTGCCATCCCAGTACCGGGATCTCGAGGAGTCGGAACGAACGGACCGCATCGAGGCGGCGCTCGAAGAACTCGGCGACGACGTGGTGATCCTGGGGCACAACTACCAGCGACGCGAGATCGTCGAGCACGCGGACTTCATCGGGGACTCCTACCAGCTCTCGAAGGAGGCGGCGAACGCTGACGCCGAGTACGTGATCTTCGGCGGCGTGACGTTCATGGCCGAGAGTGCGGACATCATCACGGACGACGACCAGTCGGTGATCCTTCCGAGCATGGAGGCGTCGTGTCCGATGGCGGGGATGGCCGAGGCCCTGCAGGTCGACAGCGCGTGGGCCGAGATCACGGCCGCCGCGCCCGACGCGAACATCATCCCGATCACCTACATGAACTCCTACGCGGATCTGAAGGCGTTCTGTGCGAGTCAGGGCGGACTCGTCTGTACCTCCTCGAACGCGCACGAGGCGTTCGAGTACGCCTTCGAGCGGGGAGACAAGGTCCTCTTCCTGCCCGACAAGCACCTCGGGGAGAACACCGCCCACCGGCTCGGCATGGAAGACGAAATCGCCGAGTGGGACCCCTGGGACCCCGAGGGGAAAGACGCCGAGGAGGTCGCCGAGAGCGACATCGTCCTCTGGGACGGCTACTGCCAGGTCCACGAACGGTTCCGCGAGGACCACATCGAACAGGTCCGCGAGGAAAATCCCGGCGCGAAGGTCATCGTCCACCCCGAGTGTCGCCGCGAGGTCGTCGAAGCCGCGGACGTGGCCGGCTCGACGGCGACGATCTGCGAGACCGTCGCGAACGCCGACCCCGGCGACACGTGGGCGATCGGCACCGAGATCCACCTCACGAATCACCTCCAGCGCTGGCACCCCGAGGTGAACGTCCTCCCGCTCTGTGGCGACGCCTGCATGGACTGCAACGCCATGCGCCAGATCGACCCCAACTACCTCGCGTGGGTGCTCGAGGAACTCGTCGAGGGTCGCGAACACAACGTGATCGAGGTCGCGCCCGAGGAGAAGGAACTCGCGGGCGTCGCGCTCGATCGCATGCTCGAGATCTGATCATGACCGAGACGAACACCGGAACGGAGACGACAACTGACGGCGAGACCGCGGACGTACTCGTCGTCGGCAGCGGCATCGCTGGTTGTTCGGCCGCACTCGCGGCCGCACGCGAGGGCGCTGACGTCCTCCTCCTGACGAAAGCGACGAAACCCGACGACGCCAGCACCGACTGGGCACAGGGCGGGATCTCGACGACTCGAGGAGATCCCCAGAGCCTCAAGCGGGACATCGTCGACGCCAGCGACGGCACCGCCGATCCCGACGCCGTCGACGCGCTCGTCGAAACCGCCGACGACGCCGTCGAGGACGTGCTCGTCGACACCCTCGAGGTGGGGTTCGACGAGAGTGACGACGGGTCGTTCGACTACACGCGCGAGGCCGCCCACTCCGACTATCGCATCCTCCACGTCGACGCCGCGACGGGGACGCACATCCTGCGGCCGTTCCTGAACCATCTCGACGACCACGAGCGAATCGAGGTGCGCCAGGACACCGCCGCGCTCGAGTTGATCACCGCCGAGGGACGCGTCCACGGCGTGGTGAGCGACGAGCGGTCGAGCGGGAAGCCGATCTACGCCGGTGCGACGATTCTCGCGACCGGCGGAATTGGCGCGCTCTACGGCCGATCGACCAACCCCGCCGACGCGACCGGCGACGGCATCGCGATGGCCGCGCTCGCCGGCGCTGACGTCGAGGACATGGAGTACGTGCAGTTCCATCCGACCGCCTACGCCGGTGAGGACCCCTTCCTCCTTTCGGAAGCGCTGCGGGGCGAGGGCGCGGTGTTGCGAAACGGCGACGGCGAACGGTTCATGGACGAGTACCACCCGCAGGGCGACCTCGCGCCGCGGGACGTCGTCGCTCGCGCCGTCGAGACCGAACGCGCGGAGACGGGCGAGGTCGTCCTCGACGTCGGACCGCTCGAGTTCGAAGTCGACTACCCCGGTATCGCTGCAAAGTGTCGCGACCGCGGCATCGAGGGCGAGAAAATTCCCGTCGCTCCGTGCGAACACTTCCTGTGTGGCGGCGTCGATGTCGACAAGGAGGGCCGAACCTCGCTCGATCGGCTCTACGCCGTCGGCGAGTGCGCTCGCACCGGCGTCCACGGCGCGAACCGGCTGGCGAGTACCAGCCTGCTCGAGGGGCTGGTCTGGGGCCTGCGGGCCGGCGAAGACGCGACCGGATTCGATCCGGAGCCGGTCGAAGCGCCCGAACTCCGGAACCGGGATCCCGACCTCCCCGAGCGCTTCGCTGCCGAGAAGTTCACGCGGCTTACGCAGACGATGGACGAGTATCTTGGCCTCGAGCGCAATCCCGAGGAGATCGCCCGCGCGAGCGCCGTCCTCCGGCGGCTCAAAGGAGAGGTCGACGCCTACATTCGGACCCGAACGGCGCGGGACCTCTACGAGCTTCGCAACGCCAGCGTCACCGCGCTGTTGATCGCCCGTGCGGCCGGCGAGAACACGGAATCAGTGGGCTGTCACTACGTCGCGACCGACCCCGACGAGTCAACAGCCGAACCGCCGGCGGACGACTGAGATACTCATGATCACCGACGCACAAATCGAACGCTGGCTGCGCGAGGACGTCGGCCACCACGACGTGACGAATCAGGTGCCCGGCGAGACGACCGGCAAACTCGTCGCGAAGGAATCCGGTATCGTTGCCGGGATCGAGGCCGCAGCGGCCGTCTTCGACTACCTGAACGTGACAGTGACCGAGCGCCTCGAGGATGGGAGCGGCGTCGACCCGGGCGACGAACTGCTCCGGGTCGAGGGGCCGACACGGGCGGTGCTCCGCGGCGAGCGGGTCGCGGTCAACCTCGCGGGGCACGCGTCGGGGATCGCGACGCTGACGCGCGAGGCGGTCGAGCGCGCTCGGACCGAATCCGCGGACGCAACGATCGCCGCGACCCGCAAGACGACGCCCGGCCTGCGCGGCCTCGAGAAACGCGCCGTCGTCGCGGGCGGCGGCGACACCCACCGCCTCGACCTCTCCCACATGGTGATGGTCAAGGACAACCACGTCGCTGAAATGGGGCTCGAGGAGGCGGTGGCGCACTTTCAGGCACGGACCTCGTTCGCGACGAAGATCGACGTCGAGGTCGAGACCGTCGACGACGCGCCGCGCGCGGCCGACGCGGGCGCGGACATCGTCCTGCTCGACAATATGACGCCGGCGGAGACGCGGGCGGCCGTCGAGACGCTCGCCGACCACGAGGGCGTGCTCGCCGAGGCCAGCGGCGGGATCACCCTCGCGGACGTGCCCGATTACGCCGCGACAGGCGCCGACGTGATCTCGATGGGATCGCTCACCCACTCGGCGTCGTCGCTGGACCTGTCGTTCCGAACGGGGGGCTAGCTCTCGCCGCTGATCACTCCGCGCTCCACTGCCGAACGTCCGCCTGCTCGAGGAACAGGGACGGATCGTCGTGGGAGAAACTCACCCACCCGACCTCGGGGTCCGCCGTCACGTGAATCAGTAACTGCTCCTCGACGAGCGCCGTCTCGAAGACCGATCTGCAGTCTTCGATGTCGTAGGAGAGGGGGACGAAGACGGCCGTCTCGCTCTCCTCGTCGCGCTCGACGACGAGTGCGACTCGCCGGTCGCTTTCCGCCGCCAGCGGTCGGTAGTAGACGTCGGCCGCGGAAATCGTGACGTCCCTGTTCTCGATGAGTTCCGCGATGAGTTCGTACTCCTCGGCGGTAACGGCGACGTCGAGCCCGGTTCGCTCGCTCTCCTCGACCGGCGACGTCCCGATCGGCTCGAGGACGACGGCGTCCCAGCCGTCCTCCCGGTACTCCTCGGCGATGGCTCGCGCGTCCTCGAGCAGGTCCTCCCACAGGGGATCGTCCGAATTCGATCGGTCGGTGGCCGTCGAACGGGTCGGTGGTTCCGAGTCGTCCGCCGTCATCCGTCTCCCTCCGGTCGCGGTCGGTTCGTCATACTCGAGTCCGACGAGCGCGAGGGGAAAAACGTTACCTCACGCGATCTCCCGCTGCGAGGACGAACCGACGAATTCGCAGGAAAAATTACTTTTAACCGCGCGATTACTCGTGGGTATGAGCGAGGAGCCACTCGACGATCTCGACAGGACCATCATCTACTGTCTGCAGGAGGACGCACGCAAGACGTCGGCGAGCGAGATCGCGGACAAAGCGGGCGTCTCGGCCAGCACGGTCCGCAACCGGATACGGAACCTCGAGGAGAGTGGCATCCTCACCGGCTACCGACCGGAGGTGAACTACGAGGCGGCCAGCTATCAGCTGCAGACGCTCATCGTCTGTACGGCGCCGATCCCCGACCGAGAGGCACTCGCGCAGAAGGCCCTGGAAGTGCCCGGCGTCGTCGCCGTCAGGGAGGTTATGACCGGTACCGAGAACGTCCACGTCGAAGCGATCGGATCGGACAGCGACGACCTCAGTCGGATCGGCCGAGACCTCGACGAACTCGGCCTCGAGGTCGTCGACGAGGACCTCATTCGGAACGAGTACGAGCGCGCATTCCACGGGTTCGACGTGGATGAGTTGTCGTAGCGGTCCCGCTTGTCAGGCGTCAGTTTGCGCGCGGTCGTCCAGACGACGAGCAACGGGTTCGCGTCGTCCTGCCCTTCCACTCTCTTGCTCACTCGTACACCCTCTCTCCGGACGAGTCCGCAACACAACGTGGCACTGATTGTCGAATCCCGAATTTATCGGCGCTTTTATGCGGATCCGGAGGTCACACACCGATACAGAACCAAATATGCGTCAGAGCACACCCCCATCCCCCCATCTCCTGTTGGTCGGCAGCACACGGGCCTCGAGCCCCGTACCGACGCGGTCGCCGAACGACTGACGAACTTCCTACCCAATGCCAAAAGAACTCGAACGAGACCTCGGCTTATTTGCGGTCGTCGCGATCAGTATCGGCGCGATGGTCGGCAGTGGAATCTTCATCCTTCCCGGCCTCGCCCTGAAGACGGCGGGCCCGGCGGTTATTCTGGCCTACTTACTCGCGGGCGTACTCGTCTTACCGGCCGCCCTGAGCAAGGCCGAAATGGCGACGGCGATGCCGGAGGCCGGTGGCACGTACATCTACATCGAGCGCGGCATGGGACCGCTACTCGGAACGATCGCCGGCGTCGGCACCTGGTTTTCGCTGTCGTTCAAGGGCGCGCTGGCGCTGGTCGGTGGCGTCCCGTACGTACTGTATCTGTTCGACCTGCCGGTGAAGCCGGTCGCGCTCGCGCTGGCGGTCGTGCTCGTACTCGTCAATCTCGTCGGCGCGAAACAGACCGGACGCCTGCAGGTCGCCATCGTCGCGGTGATGCTCGCGGCGATGGTGTGGTTCGTCGTCGGCGGACTCCCGTCGACGGACAGCACCTACTACGACGGGTTCTTCGACGAGGGATCCGGCGGTCTCCTCGCCGCGACCGGCCTCGTGTTCGTCTCGTACGCCGGCGTGACCAAGATCGCGAGCGTGGCCGAAGAGGTGGAGAACCCGGATCGGAACATCCCGCTCGGGATCCTCGGATCGCTCTGTTTCACGACGCTCCTCTACGTCCTCATCGTCGTCGTGATGGTCGGCGTGACGCCGCCCGATCTGTTGAGTGACTCCGCGGTGCCGATGATTCACGCGGCCGAGGCGACGCTCGGCCGGCTGGGCGTGATCGCCATCATTATCGCGGCCGTCCTCGCGCTGATCAGCACGGCCAACGCCGGGATCCTGTCGTCGTCCCGATATCCCTTTGCGATGGCTCGAGACCAACTCGCGCCGCCGTCCCTGACGGAGATCCACGACAAGTGGGGAACGCCCGTGCAGGCGATCACGCTCACCGGTGCCGTCATGTTGGTACTCATCGCGTTCGTCCCGATCCTCCAGATCGCGAAACTGGCGAGCGCGTTCCAGATCATCGTCTTCGCACTGGTCAACGGCGCGGTCATCGCCTTTCGCGAGGGGGACGTCGGGCAGTACGATCCGAGCTTCGAGTCGCCGCTCTATCCGTGGACCCAGCTCGTCGGGATCGCTGGCGGATTCGCGCTCATCGGGTATATGGGAACGATCCCGCTCGTCGGTGCCGTCATCATCACGGCGGCGTCGGTGCTGTGGTATCTCTACTACGCGCGCGGCCGCGTCCAGCGCGAGGGCGCTGCCACGGACGTCGTCAGGCGGAGCGTCGGTCGCAAGGCCGTCGAACAGACGAAAGCGACCGTCGAGACGGCCGACGGCTACGAGGTACTCGTCGCGATCACCGAGAAGACGAGCGAGCAACGTGAGCGAACGTTGGTTCGAATCGCCGCCGATGTCGCCCGCGAGAACGACGGCAGCGTCACCGTCGTTCAGTTCGACGAGGTGGCCGATCAGGTGCCGCTCCAGCAGGCGTCGGAAACGCAGTCACCGGCGGACGTCGAGTTCGAGGAGCGGACGGAGCCACTGACCGAGGCGTTCGACGTGCCGGTCACCTACGGCGAGATCGTCAGCCACGACACGAAGCGGGCGATCGCTAACTTCGCCGCCCACGAGGACGCGGACTTCCTCCTGCTCGAGCGAAGCGACGATCCGCTGTACGCGCCGATATTCGGGACGACCGTCGAGTGGATCACCCACAAGGCACCGTGTGACGTCTTGCTCGTCGAGGACCGCGACCTGGACCGAATCGACTCCGTCACGGTCGTCACCGACCGCGGCCCCTTCGATCCGCAGAAGATCACTGTCGCGAACGCGCTGGCGACCGAGGCCGGGGGGAGTATCACCTTGCTGTACCCGCTCGATGACGCGGCGACCGAAACGCAACGCGAGACGATAGACGAGTACCTCGCGGAACTCGAGTCGCTGTGTTCGGTTCCCGTGAATCGTTCGATCGTCGAGACCGACGACCCCGAACGGGATTTCGTTTCGGTGACGAACGCGGGCGACATCCTCGTCATCGGGACGGACGGCGGACGGATACGTGGGTCCCTGTTCGGCCGGCCGGCCGACAGAATCATCGACAGCGTCGACTGCACGGCGGTTCAGGTAAAATCGAAGCGAGGCAAGTCCGGCCCGGTTCGTCGACTCGTCGAGCGCATGGTGTTCTAACGGTTCGGCTCCACTGCTCCGCTTTTCCCCGCGACGGGTCTCGTTCGGAGCGGCAGCGTCGGATCCCGAGTGACTCGCCGTGTTCCAGCGCGCGCCAGCGCTCACGCTGCGAAGTTCTTTCCGACACCACAACGTGAGGTGCGACTGTTCGACCGACGATGCCACCCGACTCAGACGCCGATCCGTTCGTCGAGATCCGCCGCGCGACCCACGACGATTACGAGGCCGTCGCCGACTTCACGAGCGACATCTGGCCCGAACGCGGCGGCGACTACATCCCGCGGATCTACCACGATTGGCTCGAGGACGACGACGAGACCGACAGGAAGACTCTCCTCGCGGAAATCGACGGCGAGGCCGCGGGGATCGTCCAGGCCGTTATGCTCTCGCCCGACGAGGCCTGGTTTCAGGGGATGCGCGTCGCGGCCGACCATCGCCGGCGGGGCGTGAGCCAGCGGCTGAACGAGGCGACCTTCGAGTGGGCCCGCGAGCGGGGCGCGACCGTCGGCCGAGTCATGATCTTCTCGTGGAACGCGGTCTCGCTCGGCGCTGCGCGGGCCGGCGGCTACGAGCCGATCACGGAGTTCCGCTTCGCCCATCCGGAGCCCGATCCGACCGCCGAGGGACCGTGTCGCGTCTCGCGGGATCCGACGGCGGCCTGGCGCTACTGGACCCACAGCGACGCGCGCGAACAGCTGGATGGACTGGGGCTCGCACCCGAGGAGTCGTGGGCCGTTCGAGAACTCGCTCGCAACGATTTTGTACAACTCGCCGACGAGACCGCCGTTTTTGCGGTCGAGGGCGAGGACGGACTCGCGGGAGCGGCCTACCGATCGCGAACGTACGATCGCGAGGTCGAGAGCGACGACTCGGCCGACTCGAGCGATGCAGACTCCGCCACCGAGACGTGGGCCGAATACGGCCTCGGCGCGTGGGAGGACGTCGATGCCGCGCGATCGCTGTTCGCCGCGATTGCCTGCGACGCCGCCGACTGCGGTGCCGACGAGACGCGCGTTCTCGTCCCCGAAACCGCCCGGTTCGTCACGGACGCCGCCGCGACGGGGGTCGATATCTCCGAGGAACCGGACTTCGTGTTGGGGATCGACCTGACGACCGACTGAGCGGCGCGGTTGCCGTAGTAGCCGCCGCTGTGGCGTCGCCAGCGACCTACCCGCCGCTGACCGGCGGGAACAGCGCCAGTTCGTCGCCCGCTTCGAGGACCGTCTCCATCCCCTCCTCTTCGACCAGCACGTTCGTCCCGTTGCGAAGCACGTTGATCTGCGATCGGAGCTCGCCGTCCTCGAGCACGCGGCCCTCGAGTTCGGGGGCGTCCGCGAGGAGTTCCTCGAGTGCGTCCCCGACGGTGTTGCCGGCGTCGGCGTCGACGGTCACGTGTTTGGAACCGGCCCGTTCGGCGAGGTCGGCGAACAGTTTCCACTCGGTAGGCATACCTGGCGCTATCGGTGCCGTCGGCAAGTAGCTACCGCTCCTGTGGCTGTTCCCGATCCCGTAGCGGTTCCGGTTCGCGATGGCCGTCCGACTCGCCACTGGTATCGGAATCCGCACCGAGGTCGGGCGCGTCATCCCCGTCTCGCGTTTCGGCCAGCGTTCGGTCGGTGACTCGCCGCAGCGCGTCCGGACGGCCGAGCACGTAGGCGATATCGCCGACCGCGAGTCGAACGTCGCCCGCTGGCAGTGGCAGGTGCTCGTCGCCATCCTCGCTCTCGCGCTCGAGGGCCACCACGAGCACCGGCAGCGCGTCGACCGGCAGGCCGGCGAGCGGGTCGTCCGATTCGACGGCGACCGTCGTCACCGTCTCGTCGGCCGCCCGGAGCAGGGAGACGAGGTCCCGTTCGGCGTCGGGACTGCCCGGCAGCGTCGCGAGCCGGTACTCACGATCGGGCTCGAGGTCTCGCGCGTCCTCGGCGTCGAGGGCGACGGTCACGACGTCGGCGGCGGTCGCTCGGAGTTCCCCGCCGGCGACGCGCCGCGCGGTGGTGCTCTCCTCGTCGCGGGCCCAGATCCGGACCGCATCGCCCGGACTGGCGTCGGCAGCGGGATCGCCCGCGAACGCGACGGCGACGGTCCCCGGCGCGAGCGTCGGGCCGATCCCCGCCGGCCGACTTCCGATGGCGAGGTAGCCGACTGACCCGTCGGGCTCGAGGTCGACGTCGACGTGGCCGATCCCGAAGTCGTGCTCGAGGCGGGCGATCAGCCGCTCGCGCCGTTCCTCGACGGTCAGCCGTCGGGGAAAGAGGAACGTCTGGCCCGCCACCTCCGCTTTCACCGAGTCGTCGACGGGGTCGTAGCCATCGATATCGCCGATCTCCTCGGGCAGTTCGACCGTGACGACGCGACCGGCCGACCGGACGAGCTGCGTGACCTCCGTGATCGTCCGCGGGGTGGCGACCATGAACACGTCCCGCGCGAGGTAGTCGCCCAGCCGTCGCCCGGCGTCGGCGGCGATCGCGCTGGCGACGAACGCGGCGACGGTGTAGATCGCGGTTCCGGGCTCGAGCAGGCCCGTGTTACCGATGATCGCCTGAGAGAGCGCGGTCTGGGTGTTCAGCCAGATCGCGACGAGCGCGACGCCGACGAGGACCGCGACGCCCTCGGGAATCTCGTCGGCACTGTACCAGCGGTAGGTGAACGCCACGCCGGCTCCCGCTCCGGCCGAGAGCAGGGCGAAGCCGAGGATTCGAACGAGCGCTTCCACGAGCGTCTCGGTGGGGACCAGCTGGGCGACGACGAGATCTATCACGACCGGTCACCGCCGTCGCGGCCGTCGCCGTCGGTCGGGGGACGACGCTCGATCGGGGGAGGACGCTCGGACGGGGCGACGAGACGCCGGATCATCGAGCGATCGCCTCCACGAACGCCTCGGTCGCGTCGTCCGGTCCCGCGACGAACGCCTCGTCGCCGGTCTCGAGTCGCCGTTCGATGCCGGGACCGAACACCCAGCCGTGGCGACGACCGCCGGTCTCGCTGCCCTGTCGTCGCACCGCCAGAATCGTCACGTCCGCCGTCGACGGGGTCGCGTCGAAATCGGTCGCTTCGTCGTCGGAACCAGTCGCGCCGACGGTGAACCGTCGGATGGCGTACCCCTCGCGTTTGACCAGCGCGAGCGCCTCGAACTCGCGGCTCGTTCCCCGCGACCGCACGACGAGTCGCGGCGACTCGATCTCGAGGATCGGTTTCACGTCCCGTCGAGCGACGGCGATGGTCACCCGTCCCGGGCCGCCGGCGGTCGCCGCGTTCGGTTTCGGATCGGCTATCGCGGACTCGGCGTCCTCCCCGCCGTCGGTCGCCACCTCGTCGACGGAGGTATCGAGCGCGGCGTCCGCGGCGCGTTCATCGTCGATCTCGGACCGAGCGCTCAGTACCGTGCCGGTGATCGAGCGCTCGCCGGCGCGAACGGTCACCTCGTCGCCTCGAGCGATCCCCGTCGGGACGAGCGTCGCGATCGAGACGGCGCGTTGGCCTGCCGGCACCCGTCGCGAGAGGCTTCCGGACGGCGGTGCCGCGACGATCGTCGCCCGGCCCCGTTCGTCCATGGCGACGTCGACGTCCGCGAGGTCGTGGTCCGTTCGCAGCCGTTCCTCGATCCGGGCCTCGAGCTCCGAGAGGGGGAGATCGGCCGGGAGCCGCCACGAGCCGGCTTTGAGGGCCTCTCGGAGGGACGGCGACAGCGGCGGGTAGCCTTCCATGTCGTGGATCTCGCCGGTGGGGCGGACCGTCACCTGGCCGACCGAGCCGACGAGTTCGACGACGTCGGCGGAGAGCGTCCGCTGCCGGAGGCGGGTAAAGGAGAGCCGGCGCGGGAGCTCCGCGCCGAGTTTATCGCCCTGGTTGTGCGCGTAGAGCGCGAGCATGAGGACGACCAGCACGGCTATCAGCAGCCGCGGTGACTGGGCGATGGTCGGTTCGACGAGTCCCAGCAGACCGCCCTGCACGCTGGCGATCGAGAGCGCGAGGACGACGACACCGAACCCGGGCAGGGTCACACCGGTGAAATAACGCACGAGAAAGCCGAGCGAGCCGGCGACGAACGCGGGGACGATACCGGTCAGGAGACCGAGATAGAGGCCGAGCAGCACTTCGACCAGCAGATTGCCCGGAATCGATTGCATTGTGGGGGAGTGGGACGGGATCGTTAAATTTGCACCGACAGGCGCATCCGTATCCGTTTCGGGTTCGGTACACGGCCCCCTGGCCGGAAGCGAGACGGGGACGTTTAACTAACACCACCGCCGACCGGTGTGTATGGTCGACGACCGGTCGCCTCGAGCGTGGCTCCCGCACAACTGGCGGCGAGTCTTCACGACGCGCGCAGCCATCGTGCTCGTCCTGCTCGTCGCGCTGCTCTCGGTCGCAACCGCAGTCTTCAACATCGGGACCAACGCCGTGGGCGGCCCGCTCGAGGAGTACGTTCCCGTCGCGGTCCAGAGCGCCGCCGCGTTCACCGGCGCGCTCACGGGGTTCATGATGGTCGGGAGCGCGCTCGCGCTCCGACGTGGTCTCCGAACCGGCTGGTGGGCGTCGCTGTTACTACTCCCGCTGACCGCCGCCCAGGGGTTGCTCCAGTCGAGTCCGTACTCGTTCCCGCTGGTCGTCCTCTCGATCGTTTCGATGCCGATTCTGCTGGTGACCCGCAAGCGGTTCGACAAACCGCTCGCCCTGTCGACGACGCAGATCGCGGCCGGCGCATCGCTCGTCGGCGTCCAGCTGTACGGCACCATCGGCGGCTACGCGCTCCGGGAGGAGTTCGACGGCATCAACAGCATCGTCGACGCCTTCTACTTCACGCTGATCACCTCGAGTACGGTCGGGTACGGAGACGTAACGCCGAACCAGGGCTCGACCGAGGCGATGCTGTTTACCATGTCGGTGCTCCTCCTGGGAGTCGCCAGCTTCGGTATCGCCATCGGGGCGCTCGTCGGTCCCGTCATCCAGGATCGCATCACCAAGACACTCGGAAAAATGACCGAATCACAGCTCCAACTGCTCGACGAGCACATCCTCGTGCTCGGCTACGGCGAACTGACGGAACCGATCGTCGACGAACTCGCGGACAGCGGCCGGGAGTTCGTCGTCGTCACCAGCGACCGGGAGGTCGCGACGCCGCTCACTGACCGAGACATTCCGGTGGTCAACGGCGACCCCAGCGACGAGGAACCGCTCCAGCGTGCGAAGATCGACCGCGCAGCCGCGATCCTCGTCGCCACGAACCACGACGCCGAGGACGCGCTGACCGTCCTCACCGCCCGCGAACTCGCCCCGAACACCCGCATCGTCGCCGCCGCGACCGACCGCGAGAACGTCAAGAAACTCGAGCGCGCCGGCGCGGACGCGGTGATCAGTCCCTCGCAACTCGGCGGCCACCTGCTCGTTCGATCGGCGCTGGGAAGCGACGAGAGCGGGTTGATCGATCGGATCCTCGAGCGGGAGTGAAATCCTTGCAGAGTAAACAAACGGATTCGTTTTGATCCAATCGCGTAGAACACGTTCAGCACGTCGAAGAGACGTATCACTCCGAACTAATCAACCGACGTGCGGTGGCGCGCGCTGGGCCGCGGCGAACAGATTGTGAGCCGCGGTCTGAAGCCGTGTGAGGGATGAGTGAGCGCCGTCAGGCGCGATCGAATCGGCTGGGGAGGGCGTGGCGCTTCCCTGTTGCCACGATAGCAGGACGCTTCGTCTCACCCAATCCCATCAAAATGCACGCAGTTCCAGCAGAAGACGGTATCACAGACGCAAACGTCCGCTAGCGGTGGCGTCCGCGGTGGACGATCGCCACGTCCGCCTCGAGATCACTGAGCTTCCGAAACGTCGGCGGCGAGACGAACCGCGAGGCGGCCGACCGGTCGGTACTCGAGCCGACGAAACAGACGTCGTACCGGGGCGCGACCCGAGACAGGTAGGACTCGACCGACGCGTTGGCGACGTGGGTCTCGAAGCGGCCCGAGAACGCGTCGACGAGGTCCGCGAGCGTCCCCTCGGCCGCGCGGCGGCGCGACTCGCGGTCGATACAGGTGCAGACGCTGATCGGTCGGCCGGACCCGGTCACCCGGATCGCGAAGTCCAGCATCGCTCGAGCGGTGTCACCGGCACCGCGGACCGCGACCAAACTGGTCTCCCACCGCCGTCGCGGGCTCCCGTTCGAGCGGAACGCGATCACGTCGATCTCGCTGTCGAACAGGCCCGTGAGAAACGATGAGAGGCCCCCACTCTCGCGTTCGGCGTACGGTGCGACGATGAGATCGCAATTCTGCTGGCGGGCGGTCTGCAGGGTAAGCCCGGCGGACTGCCCGCCGCCGGCCGCGACGACGACCTCGCAGGGGACGTCGTACGCGTCCGCGAGTTCGTCCGCGAACGACTCGAGGCGCTGCCCGGCGTCGCTGGCCGCGCGTTCGGCCGGGGCCAGTTCCTCGCTCCCGTCGTCCGCGGCGGCCTCGGTACCGGCGGGATCGTCGTGCTGCTCGGCGTCGTCCTCGTCGACCACGTCGAAGAGGACCACCTTCCCGGCGTCGTGTGCGCCGGCGATCGACGCGGCGAAGCGGGCGACCGTCTCGCCGCCGTCAGCCATCGGAACGAGGACGTGATCGTCGCCGCCAGTCGTCCCGTAGAGGTACTGCGCGCGCTGCTCGTAGAAGTGACTCCGCCAGAGGACGAACGCGCTCGCGACGAACGAGCTCGTGACGACGATGCCCAACACGTAGGCGAACTGCGCATTTCCGGTCACGAGCACGAGCAAGGCGGTCGAAAACGCCGTCGGTTCCTCGAGGTCAAGCCCCCACGTACAGAGCCCGGTAAAGAAGATAGCGAGGGCGGCCCCGACCGCGCTGACACCGCCGCCGGTCAGTCCGGCCGCGGCCGTGAGTTCGAGCGCGAGCCAGCCACAGAGCGCGCCGACGGTCATGCCACCGACGAACTTCCACGGCGTGGCGTACTTCCCCTCCGGATCGGCGAAGAGCGTGTACGTGCCCGACGCCAGCGGCGGAAACAGCAGGAACGAGATCTCCGCCGTCATGTTTGTCAGCCACGTCACCGCCGCGATCAACAGCGGGACGAACACCAGGACCGAGAGATGGAGGAGGTTCCCGGTGTGCTCGAGCCACCGGACGAAGGAATCGAGTTCGCGTCGCTCCAGCCGTCGCAGTCGACTCGCGAGCGCGTGCAGTCGCGCTCGCACCCCCTCGAGCATAGGAATCCGTTGCTCGCGGATCGACCAAAACTGTTCGGCTTCGCTCGGGAGTTATAGAAGTATAAATTCTTACATCTGTATACGGTAGATACTGACTAGTAATATTGAAACTCTTTTGTACGTAGTATAAATAGACATAATATGTGTGAAGAAGTTTCAAGTCGCTGGTTCTGATTTTAGTTCTTCGATTGCAATTGATTCTAGTAATAGAGGAGATACTACCGTTACTGTTGCAGTTGAGATGCCAGATCGACTAACCGAGATTAAGATGCTTGAAATAGTTTGTGAGTCCGCACGTCAAAATCAGGTGTCTGATTTTCGTCTGTTCAATCGGAAGGCACGAGATATCGGGATCGACGGAAATGAGGATTTTTTCAGAGATGTAATTAGTGCAACTCGTGGATACATTGTTGGCTACCAGCATCTCAGCCACGGGAATGAGTCTGCACATGAGATAGAGTCTGTACACTCTGCATTATTACTTGATACTATTCTTGAGCCATACGAGGATAATATGGTTATTATTGACGGCGGTAGTCAAAAAGCGAATCCGGTCGTTCATGCTCTATCTGGTCTGCGAGATGCTATTCCATCAGTAACATATTGTCTCCAGTCTGAACATTACTACCCTCAATGCCTGCTAGCAGATTTAGTTGCGTTCTACCTATCATATAGAGTCGAGACTGGTTCATACGATTATACCAACCCATTTTTACAGACACCGTATGCAGAGCATACAGAAGATAGGTGGGGGCCGCATTCTCGTCGATGAAACAATCTGCTGGTGAGTATCGAACTCTGGAACTAACGGAACTGCGGGGTGAGACACCAAAACAACGCGCCCAATGCTGGTTCCATGGAGGAATGGCCCGCCGAGGAGCTGGGGCTCCGGCAACAGACTCTATCACACCAATCATAAAGATTGCAGCTAACAACAACTTTGAAAACCTCCAAGCAGAGCTTGAGAGGATTCTATGAGGTTGGATTAGATAGAAGATGCGGTTCCCGTCCCCACGCCCTTCCGGGTATGGTCGAACAGGCTCATCACGCCGCATCTCGACGCTCAATTGCATATATGCAACAAGGGGGGAAAAGCGTTTGGTATACTCTGAGCGTAGCGGTAATATACGACGTTTTCGCCCCCCTCGGTCCCGACTACTCCGGCGCGCCCTCGAGGATCTCGACCCCGCTCGAGGCCCCGATGCGTTCGGCACCGGCCTCGAGCATCGCCAGCGCATCCTCGTAGCTGCCGACGCCGCCGCTGGCCTTGACGGGGAGACACTCGCTCATGAGTTCGACGTCGGGAATCGTGGCACCGGCGCTCACGGCTTCGCCGTTCGCACGTTGCTTCTCCGACGCAACGCTCGCGAAGCCGGTTGAGGTTTTCACCATCGCCGCGTCGGCCGCTCGAGCGGCCTCGCAGGCCCGGCGTTTCTCCGCGTCGGAGAGGAGCGCGGTCTCGATGATCACCTTGACCGGGATCGGCACGGCGGCGACCAGTTCCGCGAGTTCGGCCTCGACGGCCTCGTCGTCGCCGGCCAGCAGGCGACCGACGTTGATGACGACGTCGAGTTCGTCGGCGCCGTCCTTCCAAGCCGTCACGCCCTCGCGTCGTTTCACGTCGGGCGCTTGTTGGCCGTGCGGGAAGCCGACCACCGTCGCGAGGGTGACGTTCGGCGCGTACTCGGCGGCCAACTCGACCCCGTAGGGCGGGATACAGGCGTTCATGCCGTGCTCCTGAGCGTCGTCAAGGACGGCTCGAACATCGGCGGGCGTCGTCTCGGGACCGAGGACGGTGTGGTCGATCAGGGGGGCGAGCTCGCTGCGATCCATAGGTGGGTCGACTCGTCGGACCGACAAAAAGGCGTCCGGTTACGCGGTCGACCGCCGTCCGGAGCATCGCCTCACTGTCCCGCGGCCGACAGTATCCTTTTCAGCTGCCACATGCAACTGACTCGCATGGCCGACACAGACCCCGTCACCGCTCCGGCCGTCGAATCCACCGCCGACGACATCGCCGCGATGGAGATCCGCGGCGCGGCGACCATCGCCGACGCGGCCGCCGCGGCGCTGGCGACGCAGGCCGAACGCTCCGGGGCCGAGAACCCTGCGGAATTCCGGAGACAGCTCCGGACCGCCGCGCGGACGCTCTACGAGACGCGGCCGACGGCGGTCAGCCTCCCGAACGCCCTCCGGTACGTGCTTCGGGGAATGGACGGCGACACCGTCGCCGACCTCCGAGAATCGACGATTACCTGCGCCGAGGCCTTCCAGCGCGACCTCGCGCAGGCACAGGATCGACTCGGTGAGATCGGTGCGAACCGGCTGCGTGACGGCGACGTCGTCATGACCCACTGCCACTCGACGGACGCCCTCTCGTGTCTCGAGGCCGCGCTCGAGGACGGGACGGAGCTCGAGGCGATCGTCAAGGAAACGCGACCGAGAAAACAGGGCCACATCACCGCGCGACAGCTGCGCGAGTGGGGCGTGCCGGTGACGCTGATCGCGGACAACGCGGCTCGCCGGTACCTCGATCGGGCGGATCACGTGCTCGTCGGGGCCGACAGCATCGCGGCGGACGGCAGCGTGATCAACAAGATCGGAACGAGCGGCCTGGCGGTCAACGCCCGCGATCGGGGCGTGCCGGTGGTGGTCGCGGCCCAGACGATCAAGCTCCATCCGGACACGATGACGGGTCACACCGTCGAGATCGAAATGCGAGACGAAACGGAGGTCCTGTCGGACGAGGAACGGGCGGCGATCACCGGCACGGACGCGAGCGACGAGGCCGGGCTGACCGTCGAGAACCCCGCGTTCGACGTCACACCACCGCGGTACGTCGACGCTATCGTCACCGAACGCGGCCAGTTCCCGCCGGAGAGCATCGTGACGCTCATGCGGGAACTGTTCGGCGAACCGACCGACGACCCGTGGGACGCCTGAGAGGGACACCTGTCAGTCAGTTCCGGTGAACCCACGACTCACATTCGAACGTGCCGGGAGACAGGGACAACAGATCGTATACCGCGTTCGGCGACGCGCCAAACCCGTGCTATCAGCCAAATTACCGGCGGTGATGGCCGTTCATGATCGTGCGAAAGCCACAGTATATCTCCGTCACTACTATTCGACAATCGGAAAGTGTTAGTCACTGGTGTGAGCTATGCCCACTATGGTATTACCCGAGGGGTTCGTCGTCCCGCCGTGGTACCTCCTGGTCCCGGTCATCGTTTTCCTCGGTAGTGTCCTCGCGCTGTTGTGGGCGCTCGAGCCGCCGGTGACCGATCGGACGGTTCTGGCGTTCGCGCCGTGGATGATGTTCGGCGCGAGTCTACACGTCCTCTACAAGATAAACGCGTTCCAGATCAACGCGTTCCCGGCGAGTATCGAGTCCCTGTTCAGCGCCCCGATAGTCTACGCGGTAACGGCGATCATCGCGGGGATCGTCTGGATCATCGCGATCTTTCTCCACGTCGGCGGTCTCCAGCCGACGATCTCGCGGTTTGTCGGGATCGCCGGAACAGCGTTTTTCACCGTCTTCGCGATGTTCGCGGTCCTTCGGAGCATCGAGGCGGGGGTCTTCGAACCGTTCTGGCCCGTCATCGCCGTCGTCGTCGCCGGTATCGTCACCGCCATCGCCTGGATCGCGCTGAGCCTCTGGTTTACCGACGTCGCGACGACCACGAGCACGACGGGCGCGCTCGTCGTCTTCGGACACACGCTCGACGGCGTCACGACCGCGATCGGCTACGACGTCCTCGGGGCTGCCGAGAGCGTACCGCTCTCGCTGGTGCTCCTCGAGGCCGGGGAGGCGCTACCGACTGCCGAGTACATCGGTTCAGGCTGGCTGTTCGTCCTCGTGAAAGTCTCGCTCGCGATGGTCATCCTCGGGTTGTTCCGGGAGTACGTCGAGGAGGCACCGCGACAGGCCCGCACACTGCTCGCGCTGGTCGCCGCAGTCGGGCTCGGCCCGGCGACCCACAACACGCTGCTGTTCATGGTCTCCTGATCGCTCGAGGAGCTGATCATCGACTCCTCAGATCGATAGTTCGCGGCGGTGCACCCCGCCGCCGCGCTCACCTAGGTTTTTGCCGGCGGACACCGTCTTCTCGCTCCATCGAATGGATCCGATACCGGTGCTCACGGCCGGCCACGTCAACTGGGACGTGACCCTTCGCGTCGACAGGCTTCCCCAACCCGACGGCGAGGCCTCGATCCGCTCGCAACGCCAGTCCGGCGGCGGCAGCGCCGCCAACGTCGCCGCCGCGCTCACAGGACTCGACGTCGACACCGGGTTGATCGGGAGCGTCGGCGACGACGACAACGGCCTGCTCGCCCGCCGCGAACTCGAGGCCGCGGGCATCTCGCTCGCGGGCGTCCGGGTGGTCGAGGGGGCCGAAACGGCCGTCAAGTATCTCCTCGTCGACGATGCGGGCGAGGTCGCGATCCTCGGCAACGACGGCGTCAACGAAGCGGTCACACCGGACGATCTCGAGCCGGATCGAATTCGGGCGGCCGAACACGTCCACCTCACGGGACAACGGCCCGACACCGCCGCCGCGATCGCTCGGATCGCCAGCGAGGCCGGCAGTTCGGTCAGTTTCGATCCCGGCCGCCGACTCGCCGACCGGGAGTACGGCGAGGCCCTGGCGCTGGCCGACGTCGTCTTCGTGACCGATCGGGAGGCCACAGCGCTGCTCGAGACCGATTCGGTAGACGTCGCCGGCGACGGTCGAATCGTCGTCGTCACCTGCGGGGCCGACGGGGCGGAAGCGTACACGCCGAGCGGTTCCGTCGTTCACCCCGGGTTCGACGTCGACCCCGTCGACACCGCCGGTTCCGGCGACGCCTTCGCCGCGGGGTTTCTCGCAACGTGGCTCGAGGGTGTTGACATTGACCGCGCGCTCGCGTACGGGAACGCCTGCGGGGCGCTGACCGCGAGTCGCGACGGTGCGCGGAGCGCGCCGACGGCCGAGGCGGTCGAAGACGTTCTGGCGCGACACTCCTGAACCCGTTCTCCGCCCGTCAGCCCGATCGCCGAAAATCACTGTAGTCGATGGGTTCTCACCGGGTGTTGTCTGACGGTAGTTATATGGGCGGAGACGTTGCCTCCTCGAGTAGACAGTCACGATACCGTGACTGAGAGACATGACGGAAGGAAGGGTTAACGAGTCTAACGGATGCAGCCTCGACCGGCGCATCCAGTACGAGCGAGACGCCAACGAATCGCCGAGTATTGCCGCTGCGACAGCACTGGCCCAGTATTACGGTGACGACGTCACCGCGACCAGTACGCAGCTGTACGACTATATCGATCCGGACGCACTGGACAGTCTCTTCGCCGAGACGAACCGCGGTGGCGCGCGTGCGAGGGGAACCGTCGAGTTCGAGATCGACGACGCGGTGGTCACTGTCAGGCCCGAGCGCGTCGACGTTCGCCCGGCCGACTGAGCGACGAGCGATCGAGAGCTGGCGGACGGACGCGGGGAAACTGGGTGGCGTCGAGGATCGCCGTGACGAGTCGACCGCTCCTCGGCCCTTCCTCGAACCTTTTTTCTCACCGCCGCCGGTATCCGACGGTATGACGACGCAGCCACACTTGCTGGTCGACGAGGGAGACCTGACGGACATCGCACTTATCCCGGGCGATCCCGGGCGGGTCGATCGCATCGCCGACCACTGCGACGAGTCGGAGACGATCGCCCAGAACCGCGAGTACAAGGTCGTCAACGCCACCTACGGGGGGCGCGAGCTCACGATCTGCTCGACGGGGATCGGCTGTCCCTCCGCCGCGATCGCCATCGAAGAGCTGGCGAACGTCGGCGTCGAGACGTTCATCCGCGTCGGGACGACCGGCGCGCTCCAGTCGGGGATCGAGATCGGCGACATGATCGTCGCGACCGGCGCGGCGAAAAACGAGGGGACGAGCAAGCGCTACGAGGCCGTCGAGTACCCCGCAGTGCCAGACTACGACGCGCTCTCGGCGCTGGTCAACTCGGCTGAAGCAAATGACGAAGACGTCCACGTCGGTCCCATCGCCTCCGACGACGCCTACTACGCCGAGACCGACGACGCCGTCGACGACTGGGAGGCCGCCGGCCTGCTCTCCGTCGAGATGGAAGCCGCTGCCGTCTTCTCGCTGGCCCGCCGCAAGGGACTCGCCGCCGGTGCGATCTGTACCGTCGACGGGAACCTCGTCGAGGGCACGCAGAAAGGAACCGACACCGAGGACGACGAACTGCCGGACAAGGCCAAGAACAACGTCGGGCGCGCGATCGATATCGCGCTCGAGGCCGCGACGAACCTTTGAGTTCCGCTCCCTCTCCAGCCTTACTGCGCAGTGAGTTGCTCCGCGAGTGCCATCGTCCGATCGGTGAGCGTCTCGGTCGTCTCGGATGCCCCCTGCAGCGTCTCGTTGATCGTGGCGAAGAGCCGGTCGAACGCGAGCGTCCCGTCCTCGTCCCGCCAGTCGTCCGTCTCGCGGACGGTGAGTCCGCAGGTCGCACACGTCACGTCCGCGCTCGCTCGAACCCCATCCGCTCGAACCCCGTCGAAACAGCCCTGACACCGCTCGAGGCCCGCCGCGACCGTCTCCCCCAGTGCGACGACCTCGCGGAGCTTCGACTGCAGGTCCCTCGCCGTCTCGGCGAAGGCCTCGAGGGATGACCGAACCTCGGGGCCGACGGTCGGTTCGAGGGCGGCGAGGCGATCGAGGCGGGCATCGACGATCGCGAGCGCGAGCAGCACGTCGCGTCGCGTGCGGCAGTACTCCGAGACGGCGTCGTCGATGCCGGTGTCGGTCTCCTCATCCAGCGCGGACTCGAGGGTCGCGGGTAGCGACGTCGCCAGCGACGCGAAGGCGGCGACGTCCGAGATGGTCGCGCCCTGGAGGCCGGTTGTCTCACGGACGAGTTCGAACAGTTCGGCGCTCTCGACGCCGTCCGTCGAGGGGGCGGACTCGAGCGTCCCGAAGCAGTCCTCACAGACGGTAACGAGCGCGCTCTCGTGGACCTCGCCCTCGAGCGGCACGTCGCCGATGGGGTAAGGCCGGAGCGTCGTCGATTCGTCGTCGCCGCCGACCGCGTCGCAGTGGCGACACGTGTACGCGTCGCGCTCGAACACGGCATCCCGGTCGGCGTGCCAGTCGCGTGCAGTCACGGGCGAGCGAAGACAGCGCGGTGACAAAAGCGCTCCGACGGGAGACGCGACCGGCGGCCGGCTCGATGCGGTGGTAGCGCGAAACACTAACTCGCAGGCCCTCGTAACATCGGTATGGCCGACGAACCGGACGACGCGGACCGACCGGACGAATCGGAAACGGGCGAGGCAGCGACATTCGAACTCGAGCGGGCGTACGACCGCGCGGACCTCGCCGCCGTCTTCCGCGAGTTCGCGACCGCCTTCGAGTCGGGGCGATCGCTCCGGCTGGACGGCGACGAGCGGAGCGTCGATATCGCGGTTCCACAGCGCGTCGTTGCCGCGTTCGAGACCGAACGCGAGTCCAACGTGGAGCCGCCGGTCGCCGAACTGGAACTCGAGATCGAGTGGGACGACCCCGACGACTCGAGCCTTCGGATTACCGACCGCGACGCCCGCGATACCGCCGCGGATCGCGATCGATCGGCGGCTGCGGACGCCGATCCGGGGACGGCGGTGATGCCCCTCGAGGGAGTCGCCGCCCGGGGCGGGGCCGGGTCGGCAGATGGCGATGCCGAGGGAACAACGGCGACGGCGGAGGCGGACGTGACGGCAGAGACGGACGTACCGACCGAGGAAGCGGGAGATGACGAGGGGACGAGGGACGACGAGCAGACGGGCGGTTCCGAGCGGACCAGCCGCTTCGAGGTCTACGAGGACAGGGCGGGCCAGTGGCGCTGGCGGCTCGTCCACTGGAACGGCAACATCGTCGCCGATAGCGGCGAAGGCTACTCCTCCCGGTCCAACGCCGAACGGGCGGCCCGAAGCGTCATGCGCAGCGCTCCGTCCGCCACGATCCAGCGCCGCGACTGAGACGGTCCGTTGGACCGAGTTGCCGGAGCAATCGCAGGACGGTTCGCTTCGCGGTTGCGCCGGAACTGACTGACAGCAGTCCGTTTGAGACGCGCGACTACCGCTGGATATCGTCGCTATCGCCGTCCATGTCGACGTCGAGGTCCGCCGACCAGTCGATGCGCTCGTACTCGAGCGACGGGGTCGCATCGGGCGGGACGGCGTTGTATTCTCGGAGGAACGAGACGATACCGCTCGTGCCCCCGAAATCACCGCGATACCGCCGGAAGAGCCGCGGGACCGTCGCAGTACCGCCCTCGGAATCGTAGGTGACGTTCTCCTCGAGGAACCACTCGATGGCGATATCGAGTTCCTCGTCGACGTCTCGTGGCGAGTAGATTGCGATCGGGGGACAGTGATCGTCGCCGTGGCTCAGCGCGAAGTGGATCCGCGGATCGCACTCCGCAAGGCGGAACTGGCGCTCGAATGCCGTGGGAAACGGCCGCGGGACGTAGCCGAGGCCCCACGGCAGCTTCGAACTCCGGAGCAGCCCGTGTTCGATGTCGTTGAGACTCAGCCAGACCCCGCTGACGGGGACCTGATCGCGCGCGAAGAACTTCCACTGATCGAGCAGCCCGCCCTCGAACAGGTCGTCGTCCGCCTCTTCCTCCAGCAGGAGTTGGGCGTACGCGTTGTAACAGTTGAGCCAGAAGGCCAGTTTGCCCTCACGATTGGACAGCGCTCGGTCCAGTTGTGACCGCTCGAGTGTCGCGAGGCGCTCCCGAAACGGATCGGCGTCGCCCTCCGTTTTGACCGCATAGAGGAGATCGGCCGAGAGCGAGAGGGGATCGAGCTGAGTCGGCATTCGTGCGGGGGTTCACCAACCAGGCCCTTGAAGCCGTGTGACGGCTCTATGCGACAGTCCTGACTGAAGACACGTTCAAGCCGTGGTTTTATTTCGATAACGGCCGAAATAATGACCGTGAATCTCAGCAAGGGATTTCTCCTGGTCATCGTCGGGCTCTTCGCGTACCTCTCGCTGTTGCTCGCGCTCCCGTTCCTCCAGTACATCCTCGGGGCCATTCTCGTCGCCTACATCCTCTATCCGGTTCAGGGACACCTCGAGCGGCGGGTCTCGCCGCCGGTCGCCGCCTTCGCGCTCGTCCTGCTGGCGGTCGCAGTCGTCATCGTCCCGCTCGTCATCATCGTCGTGGTCGTCGCCAGCGACGCCCGGCGGCTCATCGAAGCCACCGACGCCGACTCGTTCCAGACGGCCGAACTCGAGCGACTCATCGAGGAGCAAACGGGTGTGAGCGTCGATATCACGTCCACGCTGGCCGACTCCGCGCAGGGAATCGGCGGGATGGCCCTCGAGCAGTCGACCGCGTGGTTCAGTGCGCTGACGCACACCCTCGTCGGGCTCGGACTCGCGATTTTCCTGCTTTACTACCTGCTCAAGGACGGGGGCAACCTACTCGCCTGGATCCGAGAGTTGACGCCGCTCCCGGACGAGGCCCAAGACGACTTCTACCGGGAGCTGGACGCGGTGATGTGGGCCGTCCTCGCGGGCCACGTCCTGATCGCGATCATTCAGGGGTCCATCGCCGGGCTGGGGCTGTTCGCGACCGGCGTGCCAAACGCCGTGTTCTGGACGGTCGTCATGATCATCCTCTCGTTGATCCCGCTGGTCGGGTCGTTCCTGGTGTGGGGGCCGGCCGTGCTCTTCCTCTTCCTGACGGGCGAGCCGTTGCTCGCCGTGGCGCTTTTCGCCTACAGCACGGTCGTCGTCGGCCTCTCAGACGACTACCTCCGTCCGCTCCTCGTCGACCGCTACGCCGATCTCAATCCCGCCGTCATCATCCTCGGCGTCCTCGGTGGCGTCTACGCCTTCGGCATCATGGGCCTGTTCTACGGTCCCGTCGTCCTCGGCGCGCTGATGGCGACACTGGACGTGATGAGGGACCACTACAACTCACTCGAGGGCGCCCACGGAATGCAGTGACTGTCGAAACGACAGCTCACAACCGTTGAAACGGCATCCAACTGCAGTGACGGACGGAACGGCGGCTACTGCGTCTCGTCGATTCCCGCGAGTAACTCGTCGACGAGCCGCGTGAAGCGATCGACGAGTCGGTCCGGTACTGTCGGCGTCACCGTCGTCAACAGCCGGCCGGTCGCGTCGGGATCTGCGAGCGTGAGGACGACGCGATTTCGCTCGTCATATCGCTTGTCGACGATTTCGTGCTCGACCAGCCGGTCGAGATGGTACTCGAGCGTGCTGCGGGCGACGCCGAGTGCATCGGCGACGTCGGTAGGCGCGGCGGGTTCGCGTTCGATCAGGTGGATGATGATCTCGCGGGCGGTTTCGCGGCGGAACAGCGCCAGCGCGGTCCGCTCCCACGCGTCGTACGTCGGCGGGTAGTAGTGCGTCCGGCCGTACCACTCCTCGCGAACGAGTCGGTCGTCCTCGAGCAGTCGACGGACGTGGTACTGGACCTGCCCCGGCGCGAACGCCAACTCCCTGACGAGTTCGTTGAAGTGAACGCCGGCGTTGGCGCGGACGTGGGCGTGAATCTCCTGCCGTGTCTCTGTCATCTGTGGCTGTGACTCCCCTTCTGGCGGGTCGTGTCGTCGCCTAGCGCGACGGGCTATATAATAAGTCTCGCGCGTTCCCACTCCGCGAGAACTGATCGCCCGCGGCCTCGAGAGTGCAACGGTAGTCGAGAACGGGTCCGGCGAGGGTCGAGAACGGGTCCGACGGCTCGAGCGAGTAGCGGCTACTGGATCGGGAGGTACCGAAGCGAATAGGTGGGTGTCCGCCCGAGTACGGGTATCGACCGCATGGTGCTCGCAATGTCGTTCGCCGACGAGTGGCTCGATCCACAGCTCGCGCCCGTCCTGGTCGCCGTCATCGTCCTCGCGGTGATCGGTACGACGGCGCTGTTCGTCGTCGGACTCGTCGCCTATTCTCGGCGCCGGACGACCCGATACTCCCTGATCACCGTCGTGCTCGGCGTGCTGGTCGTTCGGTCGGTGACCGGACTGGGAACCGTCCTCGGACTCGTCCCCATGACGGTCCACCACCTCGTCGAACACGGCTTCGATTTCCTGATAGCCGTGCTGGTCCTCTACGCGGTCTATCGAAGCGGCCCGACGAACGGGACCAGTTCTCGAGCGCCCGACGAGTGACGCCGGTTCGCCGTCGCTGCGAGCGGCCGGGATCCGTCGGGCTTTTGGCGTCCCGCACCCGACGGTGTGACGAGACGAATGGCCCGGTATCACATCGAAACGTACGGGTGTACGTCAAACCGCGGGGAGAGTCGCGAGATCGAGCGACGGCTCCGCGACGCAGGCCATTACCAGGTCGACGGTCCGGGCGAAGCCGATGTCGCCATCCTCAACACCTGCACCGTCGTCGAAAAGACCGAGCGCAATATGCTCCGGCGGGCCGAAGAACTGGCCGACGAGACGGCCGACCTCTTCATCACGGGCTGTATGGCCCTCGCACAGGGCGAAGAGTTCGCACAGGCCGGCGTCGACGGCCAAGTCCTCCACTGGGACGAGGTACCCGAAGCCGTCACCAACGGCGAGTGTCCGACGACAACCCCCGATGCGGAACCCATCCTCGACGGCGTCGTCGGTATCCTCCCCATCGCGCGCGGGTGCATGTCCGACTGCTCGTACTGCATCACGAAGCAGGCGACGGGCAAGATCGACTCCCCCTCGGTCGAGGAAAACGTCGAGAAAGCCCGCGCGCTGATCCACGCCGGCGCAAAGGAGATCAGAATTACGGGCCAGGACACCGGCGTCTACGGCTGGGACGAGGGCGAGCGAAAGCTCCACCGGCTGCTCGAGAAGATCTGCGAGATCGAGGGCGACTTCCGCGTCCGCGTGGGGATGGCCAATCCGAAGGGCGTTCATGGCATCCGCAAGGAGTTGGCCGACGTCTTCGCCGCGAACGAGGAGCTGTACGATTTCCTCCACGCGCCCGTTCAGTCCGGGAGCGACGACGTGCTGGGAGACATGCGACGCCAGCATCAGGTCGAAGAGTATCTGGAGGTCGTCGAGACTTTCGACGAAACCCTCGACTACTGGACGCTGTCGACGGACTTCATCGTCGGCTTCCCGACCGAGACCGACCACGACCACGCGCAGTCGATGGCCCTCCTGCGTGAGACGCGACCGGAGAAGATCAACGTCACCCGCTTCTCGAAGCGGCCGGGAACCGACGCCGCCGAGCTGAAGGGACTCGGCGGGACGCTCAAGAAGGAGCGCTCGAAGGAGATGAGTGCGGTCAAGCGCGACATCGTCGCCGATGCCTACGCCGACATGGTCGGCGAGACGCGCGAAGACGTTCTCGTCGTCGAGCAGGGCACCGCCGACTCCGTGAAGTGTCGCGACTCGGCCTACCGGCAGCTCATCGTGCAGCACGCGAGCGACTACGGGCTCGAACCCGGCGATTTCGTCGACCTCGAGGTAACGGCACACGAGACGATGTACGCCTTTGGGACGCCGATCTAGGCGTCGGACCGTCCGCTTCCGGCCGGGCGGGTTCGACTCGCTCTCGAGTATCTTCAAACGCACGGCTGAAACCAGTTTTCGGGAATCAACGGCGACTCTACTCCCGTTCGGGTTGAATTGTGGGGTATGAGCAACACAGTCGAGGAGCCAACGCTGTGTCCGCGCGCCGAACGGGACGGAGAACTCGGATGTAATCCGACCCGGATCATCGAGTTACTCTCCGAAGATGACGCTCGAGCGGTGTACCTGGCCGTCGAGGAGCCGACGACGGTGTCCGAGATCGCCGACGCGCTCGAACTCCCCCAATCGACGGCCTACCGGAAGGTCGAAAACCTCCACAAGGCGGGGCTGATCCGGCAGCTCAACGAGCGATCGAAGGGCGGGCTACCCGCCCATTACGTCCAGGCGATCGACCACGTGTCGGTAACGTACGACGATCCGCTGCGGATCGAGTGCGCCCAACACGGGAAGACCCTCTACTGTGAGCCCTGACCGCTGCGATGTGTGGCAGTCGGACACTCAGAGGTTCGTGACCGCGGTCTCGATCTCTTCGCGGGGGAGCGGCGAGATCCAGTCGTCCGCAACAAAGGCGTACTGTACCTCGCGCTCCGGATCGAGGACGAACGCAGAGCGCCACGGGGTCGAGACGTTCGCCATGTGATCGCGGTCGGCGAGCAAATCGAGCGAGTCGCCGATTTCACCGTTTACGTCGGCGAAAAAGCGAAAGTCCGGCTCGTCCAGCCAGCGGAGAAACTCGTTTTGGGCGTAGGGGCCGTCGCGGCTCACGCCGAGGACCGACACGTCGTCGAATTCGCCCCAGCCGGCGCGAACGAACTGTTTCCACCAGTTCTGTGCGATGGCGCTGAACGCGAAGCCGGTCGAGACCAAGACGCCGCCACGATCGCCGAGCGCGTCGGCAAGCGTCGTCGAGCGGAACGTTTCGCCGTCGCAGAGAAGCGCCTCGAAGTCCGGAACGGTCTCGCCCTCGGTCGGTGGCATACCCGAGTACTCTCGCGTGGGGAGAAAAAACTCCGCTCCGAGAACGACCCGAGCGGGGGAGAGTCACCGCTGTTCGGCGTACCCTTATCAGTGATCGCGTACAATTGGTACCCATGCTCACGCTCTACCAGTTGGAAGGCTGCCCGTACTGCGAACTGGTCGCCGACCGCCTCGAGGAACTCGAGATCGACTACGACAGCGTCTGGGTCGAGGGACTGCACTCGAAGCGCGATGAGGTCAAGCGCATCTCGGGCCAGCGCCAGGTCCCCGTCGTCGTCGACGAGGAGTATGGCGTGACGATGGCCGAATCGGAGCGGATTCTCGACTACCTCGAGACGACTCACGCCTGAGACGGACTCCTGTCAGTCGGTTCCGAGTCCAAGCCCGCTCCGTCCTTCGGACACGCGTCCGGCGTTCGATGGGAACTCGCACAAGGATTGGGACGGCGGTCGCACCGGCGGCCGGGATCGGGCGACGCGACGGTACTAACGGCGACAACGACTACTCGAAGACGACGGCGCTGTCCTCGCCGGCAACGGTCGCCCCGTCCTGGGCGGCGAACGCGTCGTGGACGTGCTCGTAGGTAGCCTCGAGCGCTTCGACGATCACCGTGGTATCGCTCAGGACCGGCATGAAGTTGGTGTCGCCCTGCCACCGCGGAACGACGTGGGTGTGCAGGTGGTCGTCGATCGAGCCGCCAGCTCCGTCGCCGAGGTTCAAGCCGGCGTTGAACCCGTCCGGCTCGAGTGCGGCCTCGAGTGCGTCGAACGTTCGCTGTTTCAGGCGAGCGTGATCGAGCAGGACATCGTCGTCGAGAGCGGTGTAGTCGCCGGTGTGGACGTGTGGGATGACCATCAGGTGTCCCGGATTGTACGGATAGTTGTTCAGCATGACGAACGCGTGCTCGCTTCGCGCGACGAGCAGGTTCTCCCGATCGGATTCCCACTCGGGCAGTTCACAGAACACGCAGTCCTCGATATCGGGGTTTTTGTCTTCGCGTCTGATCCACTCGATCCGCCACGGTGCGAACACCTGTTCCATATTCGATGCCACTCGAGGCGCGCCTAAAGCGTTTCAGTCCGCGCTCTCGCGTCGATCGCATCGGGAGAGACCCCCGTTGCTGTATATTACAATAGGGCATAATACCGCTATAACCAGGTGAGAAACGATTCTAAACGATATCGGGACGTCTGAGTCGTTCATTCCAAGAGGTTAATCCCGTCTTGCGATTTTTACGACTCAGACTTCAAAATGAAGGATGGGTTTAAGACGGGGCTACGACAAGTAATCTGATAATGGCAACGACTAACGACTCCTTCAACGGGATGACCGAGCACTGCGACGCCTGTGAGCTAGAAACCCTCCACGAAGTGTCCGTCCAAATCAGGACCGAGAGCCTCAAGAAAGAGAACGCCCAGTTCTCCCGCGAACCCTACCGCGTCCGCGAATGCCAGCGGTGCGGGAATCGCTCGAGTCAACGGATGAACAACGCCTGAGACGGCGTACTGTCACCGACGACACCCGTCGTATCTCGAGCAGACGATCCGATCTCGTTACCCGGTCTCCTGCGTTCTCTATTCATCCGACGCGGCGTTTTCGGTCGGTTTCCAGATTACCGATCTGAATTTCCGATGCCGTGGTAAAGCGGAATTACTCTGCCGTCGTGACTTCGCAGCCGTCTTCGGTGACGATGATCGTGTGCTCCTTCTGGCTGACGAGGTACCCGTCGTCTTCCTTGAGAACGGGATAGCCGTGGACGATGTCGTTGCGTTTGAGTCGGCGCAGCGCCATCTCCGCGCGATCCGTCTCGAGCCACCGCGTCGCGAACGGCAGCGTTCGGAACTCCTCCGTAATCTGTTCGAGCGCATCGCGCGCCTGCCGGTTTCGGACGGTCCCCTCGCGCTCGAGCGAGAAGATTTCCTCGCTTCCGCCTTCGCTGACCTTGCCGCCGCCGTCGGTCGCGAACGGCTCGATCGCGACGACATCGCCGACCTCGAGCGTCGTTCCCTGCGAGACGGCGCGGTTCGGAATGTTCGGGCTGGTGTGTTGTTCCCAGTGGCCGAGTCCGTGACCGGTCAGGTTGACGACGGGGTTGTAGCCGTAGCCGTCGATCACGTTTTCGATCTCCGCCCCGATCTCGCCGGTATCGACGCCGGGCTCGACGATGTCGAGGGCGGCCTCGAGGGCCTGCTCGGAGGCCTCGGCCAGTTCGGGGTTGCCCGAGAGGTCGACGGTGATCGCGGTGTCGGCCAACCAGCCGTCGATATGAACGCCGATATCGAGGTTGATCATCTCCTCGCCGAAGGTCGTCTCGTCGCCGATCGACGGCGTCGCGTGGGCCGCCTCCTCGTCGACGGAGATGTTGACGGGGAACGCGGGTTTCCCGCCGAGTTCACGAATTCGATCTTCGGCCCACTCGGCGACCGCGAGGTGGCTCGCGCCGACCTCGACGCGGTCGGCAGCCTCCTCGCGCACCTGTGCGAGTATCTCGCCAGCTTCGCGATGTTTCTCGTACTGCTCGGACTCGAGGTCCACCTCGGATTCGGCCATGCACCGGGGTTGTACCGGTCGACAAAAAGAGGTTCCGTCTCTCCGTCGCCCGACGGCGTTCACTGACTCGTCCGCTCGCGGAAGCGGTGGTGCCCGCGGTCGATATCGACCCACTGGCAATCGGAACAGGTGACGACGCCCTGGACGTTCGACAGTGTCGCGGTACAGCTTGGACACCGGCGCGCAGCGTACTGTGGCGGTCGGAGCATACGTCGACCCACGAGTACGTCAATAATAAATCCACCTCACGACGATCGTCGAAATACGGCGCGAGCTGCATCGGCCGGACTCGGACTGTGGGCGAACGTCTCCCTGTCTCAACCGTTTGCGGAAGAAATCACGCGTATCGCCAGTGGGGACCGTGAAACGGTCGCCACGGATTATGCCCGCGCGGGTCTCGAGTCTATCTGGCGTGAGAGACGCCACGAACCGAGCGGGTCGTCACTGGCACGCCGCGACCGGCTCGGAACCCGTGATCGCCGCCGTGGGATCGACGGCACGAACGAGTTCCCTGGCGGGTGGATCCACCGGTCTCGCGGCGGCAATCACAGGCAGTTTCCGAGGACCGTCCCACGACGGACGCACGCACTGGAAAGTGTTGGTTTTACGCCGAACGTCCCCTTCATTTGATTGTTTTTGGATAGTACGCGACAGCGAATTTTAACAGCTGTAGCCGTTTCCCGCCGCTCTGTTACCAGTATCGGGGTGGGAAGACGAACGGGCATCGTTCAATTTTTGCCGGCCCGCGATGGAAATGGTAGACCTTTTACCCCCGTCGGAGAACCGTGTAGACGAAATGAGCTACGACAAGATCGAGGTCCCCGACGAGGGGGAGCAGATTACGCTGAAGGAGGGTACCGAGGACGAAATCGAGGTGCCCGACAATCCGATTATCCCGATTATCCACGGCGACGGCATCGGGAAAGACGTCGGGCCCGCCGCACAGAAGGTCCTTGAAGCCGCCGCGGAGGCGACCGGTCGCGAGATCAGCTGGATGCGCGTCTACGCCGGCGAGTCCGCCCGGGAGAAGTACGACGAGAACCTCCCCGACGAAACCGTCGAGGCGATCAGGGAACACCGCGTCGCGATCAAAGGCCCGCTGACGACTCCCGTCGGCGCCGGTTTCCGCTCGCTGAACGTCGCCCTTCGACAGACGCTCGACCTCTACGCGAACGTCCGCCCGACTTACTACCTCGACGGCGTCCCGTCACCGATGAAGGCGCCCGAGAAGATGGACATGGTCACCTTCCGGGAGAACACCGAGGACGTCTACGCCGGCATCGAGTGGAAGGCCGGCACCGACGAGTCCGAAAAGGTCCGCGACTTCGTCGAAGACGAGATGGACTTCGACGGCATCATGCACGAGGGAGACATCGGCCTCGGTCTGAAGCCGATCTCCGAGAAGGGGAGCAAACGCCTCGTCCGCGAGGCCATCGACTACGCCATCGAGAACGACCGCGACAAGGTCACGCTCGTCCACAAGGGCAACATCATGAAGTTCACCGAGGGGCAGTTCGGTGACTGGGGGATGGAGGTCGCCGACGAGGAGTACCCCGACGAGGAGGTCTTCGCTGCGCCCGATTCCCTGTGGGAGACTCAGGACGAGGTCGACATCCCCGAGGACGCCGTCATGGTCGAGGAGCGCCTCGCCGACGCGATGCTCCAGTGGATGCAGCTGCGCACCGACGAGTTCGACATCCTCGCGATGCCCAACCTCAACGGCGACTACCTCTCCGACTCCGCCGGCGCCCAGATCGGCGGTCTCGGTATCGCACCCGGCGGTAACTTCGGCACGGGTCGCATGCTCGCGGAACCGGTCCACGGCTCCGCGCCCAAGCGCGCCGGCCAGGACATGGCAAACCCGACCGCGATGATTCTCTCCGGCCGTCTCATGTTCGACTACCTCGGTTGGGACGACGCTTCGGACCTGATCCGCGACGCCGTCGAGGAGACCATCTCCTCGGGCAAGGTCACCTACGACCTCGAGCGCCAGCTCGAGGACGCCGAGAAACTCGCCACCAGCGAGTACACCGACGAGATCGTCGACACCATCGAGCAGCTCTCGTAGAGCGGTTTTCCGGGCGCACAGAACCCACAGGTTCTGGCGCTCTCACGAACACTTTGGAGCGCAGTTCTCGCACTCTCGCGGTTCTCCGGTCGCAGATATGGCCAGCACTGTTTTATTCACGTGAGAGTATCCGCCGGCCGACGACGGATGGACGGTCGATTCGGAGTCCACAACCGTCGCGGTTTCCGCGCATCTCGAATGAGAATGGTACGCAATCCCGCTTCGAGGGACCGACGCGGAATAACTTGCGTTTTTACCCGTATATTGACATTTATATAAAAGTCTAATGGAATAAATAATCAGCGAATCTTTTCTATATTGGGTTCAATCAGGTGTGCATGCCACCATCACCATCCCCCCACGACACGGTTCCGGACTTCATCGTCGAACGGTTTGCCGACCACTCGATCCAGGAACTGCGAGAGATCGCCAGTTACGCCGAAACGCTCGACCAATCGGAGAACGTTCCCGACTATATCGTCCGAGCGTTTGCGATTCAGGACGACGAAATCCGGACAGTCGTCGCCATCTACGCGGACGAACTCGCGGATTCCCTCGAGGCGAGCGAACGGGCGGTCGACAAGGACCAATCGGACGGCAGCGACGACGACACGAGACCCGGCAGAACGGGAGGGATGTTTTTCGGCTGAGTCGGGCAATCACCGGCTGATCGCTCGAGAGCGCGAGCGCCATCCCCGGAGAGGTGAAACGGCAACAGCCGTCCGCAAGTGGGCTCCGTCGGCGCGATCGGGGACTGAGAACGCACTGGCCAGTTCGTCGCGTGGCGCTTAGCGATGTCGACGGCCCCGGCGAAGAATCCGACCGGGAACGGATCCGGCTCGACGGAGCGTAATAGTTTCACTGTCGGAGCGGCTACGCCCGCCTCATGGAGGATCTCGACGTGCGCGTCGTCGATACCGATCACGAGCGCGAGGACGCCTTCGCGGTCCGTCGCGAGGTGTTCGTCGCGGAACAGGGCGTCGATGAAGAACTGGAGTACGACGAGCACGACGAGACGGCCACTCACGTCGTCGCCTACGACGGCGACGAACCGATCGGTGCGGCGCGACTGCGCGAGTACGAGGCGGACATCGGCAAGGTCGAACGCGTCGCCGTCCTCGAGTCGCGACGGGAGGAAGGCGTCGGCCGTGCGCTGATGCAGGTCCTCGAGCAGCGGGCCGACGCGCTCGGCTTCACGGTACTGAAACTCCACTCGCAGACGCGAGCCGCCGACTTCTATCGCAACCTGGGCTACGAACGACGCGGGGACGAGTTCGAGGAAGCCGGAATCCCCCACGTCGAGATGCGAAAGTCGCTAGTGTGATCGGCCGTCGAATACGTCAGAAACGGCACTCTCGAGAACGTCACTCGAGTCGGGACAGTTCGCCGGTCCGCTCCTTGCGGACGAGATCGCGAACGAACAGTCGGAGTTGCCGACACAGCTCTTCGCGGTCGTCGTACGAGTAGATCCGCGCATCCCAGCGATCGCGGACCGCGGCGATCATCGCGCTTCGGACGCCAGACTCGTGGGCGAATACGACTCGTTCGGGGCGGTGGGCCGCCGTTTCCTCGTCGAACAGCGCCTCGAGCACCGACCCTACTTCGATACCGACGCCGAGGTTGTCGCCGACGGCGGGGACGACGTAGACCACGGCGTTGCTCGCTCGAGCGAACGCGATACTCTGGGAGGCGGCGTCCAACTCCGAGAGCGGGATATCGACGTCGATCGCGAGAAAGGCGTTGACGCCGGCGGTCGTCCGGAGCCGATCGCGGACGTCCAACAGCAGATCCAGCGCAGCCTCGTCACGCTCGAGGTCGCGATCTGACCCGACGAGCGTCCCGAAATCCATCGACTCGGGGACCGATTCGGGGGCAGCGTCCGCGAGTGCTCGTTCGACATCGAACGCCTCGTACGGCCCCATCAGATACACCAGGAATCGGGAGCGAGGGAGTTCTCCCAACTCGTCGACGATGCGGTCGCGCATACCTCTCATGCTCGCGGCGAGTATATAAATGTAGATATTTTCAGCATTCGCTGACTCAAGGAACGCTTATACAACTGCGGAATCGAGTATCCGATATGGCCGAATCCGAGCGTGAGACACGACAACGCGGGGACGAGTTGCTACCCGAGCGGAGTATTCTCTCGCTCGAGGAGTACCTCGCCATGCAGCGTTCGATCGGCAACGAGACGCGGTTTCGCGTCCTGAACGCGCTCGTCGAGGTCGGCTCCCAGAGCGCCAGCGAGTTACGCGATCGCCTCGAGGTCGAGTCGAACGTGCTTCACTACCATCTCGACGAACTCGTCGACGTCGGTCTCGTGGAGAATAGAAAACGCAAGGAGCCCGACAGCGACGGGCTCTATTCATACTACCGGGCGACCTCGCTCGGCGAAGGAATTCTCGATCACGGCGTCCGCGAACTGATGCGACGGGAGTGGGATACGCTCGAGGAGTATAGCGCGTGACTGCCATCCGTGGTCGACTGAACTGATCACCGTCGAAATCGGTGTCTTTCGAGCGTCTGACTGACATTCAAGGGCCAGCGTGTGGCCATCGGTGCTATGGAACAGGTCATTCATCGCCCCCTGAACGCGGTCGCGTCGACGGTACCGATGGTACAGAAAGCGGGTCGTCTCCTCTTCCCGCTTGCAATCGCGCTCGCCGTTACCGGCAGCGGACTGCTCGTCTTCTTCGCTCTAGTTTCTGCCCTCTTGCTGTAACGGCTCGCGTCTATCGGTTTCGCCGGTCGACCGTTCCCGTTTCAATTCCTATCGGTCCGATCTCGGACGAATCTCCCGACCAGTCCGACGAGTACCAGCACCATCGCCGCGGCGAACGCGACGACGAACGCCGACGCCGGTTCGGTGACCGTCTCGAGTTCCGCGAGGACGAACTCGCCGGCGAGGACGACTGCGACGACGAACAGCGCGAGGCCGCCGAGGTTCGCCGGCAGCGAGTTCGTTTCGGGGACGACCGCGGGATCGTTCAGCAAGTAGAGGATCACCGCGATGGCGAAGGGCGTGCCGACGAGTCCGAACGCCAGCGTGAGGACGAGCAACTGGAAGAACGCTCCCTCGAGGAACGCGCCGACGGCCGAAGCGAGCGCGACGGCGACGATGGCGGCCCGGTATCGGCCGTCAGTGACGGACTGCTCCCAGCCGAGTTTGTCGGCAAGGAGGTACGGCGGGACGATCGTGTTGCCGCCGAGGGTCGAGACCGCCGCACCGAGGAGGCCGGCGAGGAACAGCCACGTGGCGTACTCGCCGGCGATCGGACCGAGCGTCTGGGCGGCTCCCACCCCATCGATCGTCGCCGGATCGACGCCGGCCGAGGGGAGGACGCTCGCCGCGACGAGAAAGACGCCGAGGCTGAAGATCCCGAAGGCGACGAGCATCGAACTGACGACGTCGAACGTCGCGATGTCAGCGTCGCGGGCGGTCCAGCCGCGGGCGCGCATCGTGTAGCTCTGCATCGTCAGCAGCGTGATGTGGACCGCGCCGCCGAGGATCCCCGCGGCGACGATCGCCCCGTCGATGCCGGCCGGAATCGCGGGTTTCAGGCCGTTCGCTGCCGCGACCGGATCGATCGGGACAACGAACGCGCTCGCGACGAACGCGACGACGACGATCGAGACGAGGAGCTTGGCTCCGACCTCCGCGAGCCGATAACCACCGCCCGCGAGCCCCAGTGCGAGGATTACCGCCCAGAGCACGCCCCAGAATCGCGGATCGGTCAGCGCGGCGGTACCGACTCCCGCGCTGTCGGCGATCGTCGCGCTCACGCCCGCCAGCGTCTTCATGATGACGAGCTGGGCGAGCCCCGCGGCTAGCACGACATCGACCACGAGCACCCAGGCCCACGACGAGCCGAGGTGGCGCTCGACGACTTCCACGATCCCCGCTTCGGTGAGCAACCCCAGCCGCATCGCGAGGTACTGACCGACGGTACCCAAAACGGCCGATAGAACGACGACCCATAGCAGCGCGTACCCGAAGCTCGCACCCGCAACGAGCAGACTGGCCATCGTCGCCGGTCCCGCCGCGATCGCGCCGGCAAGCCACGTCGGCCCCAGTCGATCGAGAAACGCCCTCCTTCGATCCAGTCCGCTCGAGTGCTGCTCGGTTGTCATCGGGCTCACTTGCGAACTGGACTACATAACTCCGTGGTATTCTCCGATGGTTGTGGCCAAATTCTCTCACTCTCTCCCCCGTGAGATTACTCCGTCTGCCAGTTCGGGTTCTCCCGCGGCGGGCTGAAGATGTCGACGCCGCGGACCGTCTCGTTGCCGCGGTTCTCGGCCGCGTGGGGTTGCTCGCCCGGAATCGCGTAGGAGTCACCGGGGCCGCAGACGATCTCCTCACCAGCAACGACGAAGGTCAACTCACCCTCGTACAGAAAGCCGGTCTGCTCGTGGGGGTGGCTGTGCTCCTCGACCACCGCACCGGGCTCGATCTCGAAGTGCTGGACGTTCATCGATTCCGTACCCGCCATCAGCGTCAGGTGGACCCCGTCGGCGGCTTCCGACGGCTCGAGGTCGGTCAGGGAAACGCGTTCCATACGCCACGAGAGGGGACGAACCGCCTAATAGTTCCGCCGGTGGGTCGTTCGTTCACTTCCGCTCCGGTTGCCGAAGGTTGAACTGCCGGGGCGGCCCACTGCCGGACATGTACGCCGTCGTCGGCTGTAGCGAGTGTTCGAACCTCTGGATTATCGAGGGGCGCTCCGACACGACCCAGTGTCCCCGCTGTGGCTCGCGGAAGGGCTACGAAAAGCGCAAGAAGTTCGTCGAGACCGACGACGCCGCCCACGCCCGCGACGTCCGGGCCTCGATGCTCGCGAACCGGCAGGGGGAGGGCGAGGCCTTCGCGAAACTCGACTCCTTCGCCGACCTCGAGGACGACGTGGCGGACGGCGTCGTCGACGACGAGGAGTACCTCGAGGGATCAGGACTGGATGTGGCGGAAGTCGAGGCGGCCGGCGACCGCGATCCGCGCGGGTCCACCCGCAGCGGCAGCAAGCAGGAGATCGTCAAGGGGGCGCTCGAGGAGCTCGACCGGCCGACCGAGGCCGAGATCATCGCGTACGCGGGTGAGCGCGGCGTTTCGGCCGAGTACGTTCGAGAGGCGCTCGAGAAACTCGCGAGACGCGGAATCGTCAGCGAGAGCCGCGGTCAGTATCGCCTACTGTAGACACTCAGCGGCCGTTTGCCCGTCGTACACGCCGCAACCGTACCGCCACGGCTTTCCCCGTCCGGCGACGCAAGTCGGTATGGCAGCGACGACCGGTCTCCAGGGGCGCATCATCGGGACAGGACTCCTGACTGCGATCGGGCTATTCGTCTACGGTACGGTCGTCAACGAAACGATCGTCGGGGTCGACGCAACGGTTGCGACGACGTGGGTCTTCGCGGCGACGTTCGCCGTTCTCGCCGTCGCCCACGCGAGCGTCGGACGATACGATCTCACCCTCGGGCACGGGGGTGCCGCCGTCGGCTGGCTGCTCGTTCTGCTCGGGACGACGGGGATACAGATCGTCCTTGGACTGGTGTTACTCGGTCTATCCGGGTGCTACATCGCGATCAGGACGTTTCGAGACGGTCCGGACGAGGGCGACACCGAGACGGGTGCGACGCAGGATTCGGTATAGTCGACGGCGAATGAGTGACTTCAGTACTCGAGCCCCGGCCGACTCCGTATTGGCTCGAGCGCTCTCGTTGACCCGTCCCCGCTCGAGCGCTCCGTTGATCCATCTCTCTCGAGCGCTATCGACCCAGGTCCTCGTGCGCGCTCGCGAGGTGCCGCGAGGCGAGCGCCGCCAGCAGTGAGAGTTCGCCGGCGAGCGCGGCGGCGGCGATGATCTCGGCGAGCGCGTCGGCGTTCGACCCCGCCGGATCGCCGCCACCCCGGAGGCCGAGGATGTCGAGCGCTTCGGCCTGGGTGGGTAGTTTCGTTCCCCCACCGACGGTCCCGACCTCGAGGGAGGCCAGCGAGACGCTGGCGTAGAGATCCGTGGTGCCATCCTCGCGCTCGCGGGCGTCCATCGTGGTGATCGTGTTCGCGGCTTCGACGACCTGGGCCTCGTCCTGGCCGGTCGCGAGGAAGGCCGCGCCGACCACGTTGGCGGCGTGGGCGTTGAACCCCAGGCTGCCCGCTTTGGCGCTGCCGATCAGGTTCTTGCGGGTGTTTGCCTCGACGATGGCGTCCGCGGTCGTGTGGAGCCGCTCCTCGACGATTTCGCCGGGAACGACGACATCGGCGGTCACGGAGCGGCCCCGGCCTTCGACGGCGTTGATGGCGGCGGGTTTCTTGTCCGAGCAGAGGTTTCCCGAGAGCGCGACGAGCGAGGCGGGCGTCTCGCTCTCGACGACTTCGCAGGCCTCGCCGGTGGCGATCGTGGCCATGTTCATTCCCATCGCGTCCTTGGTGTCGTAGGCAAAGCGCAGGAAGACCGAGTCGCCGACGACGTAGGGCTCGATGTCGAGCAGTTCACCGTGGCTCGTCGTGGACTCGGCAGCCTCCCGGAGCACCTCGAAATTGGCCTCAACCCACTCGACGGTCTCGGCGGCCTCGGCGACGCCGGTCACGCGAAAGACCGGCGCTCGAGTCATGCCGTTTTTCGTGACGCGCGCGTCGGCCCCGCCGGCGGAGCGGATCACGCCCAGCCCGCGGTTGACCGACGCCAGCAGCGCGCCCTCGGTCGTCGCGAGCGGCAGGTAGTGTTCGCCGTCGGCCGCGCCGCCGTCGTTCGCAGAACTCCCCGAGTTCTGCGAGCTCGGTGAGGTTTCCTCACCGTTGACGACGACGGGACCCACGACGCCCATCGGCACCTGCGCCGCGCCGATCATGTTCTCGATGTTTGGGTCCGCCTGCTCGGCGGGGAACGCGTAATTCCCGATCGCCTCGAGTTCGGTTCCCGTCTCGCGTTCGATGAGCAATCGGCGCGCGTGAGCCGCGGTGTCGTAGTCAGCGTGGTCCTCGAGTTCGTGAATGCGAAGGTCGCCGTCGCGCACTCGCTCGGCGAGGTCCTCGGGATCGGTCATGGGTGGGTCGAGACGGTCGGACGCCCTAACAGTTGCTGATTCCCGCGGTCGCGGCTCACCGATCGCGCAGATCGAACGTGACCTCGTCGCTGACGGCGCGATACCCCTCGAGGGCCTCGTGACAGAGCACCGCGAGGATCGACCCGGTGCCGATCGATGCGATCAACAGATAGCGCGCCCCCGACGCGTCGTCGGCGAACGCGACCGCGAACACGGCCGTCGCGACGGCGGCGAAGCGAAGTCTGCTCCGCGAACGGGGGCCGGTTTCCGTGACCGCGAGATACAGTTGTGGGAGCGCGACGCCGATGCCGGCAAACACCAGGAATGCGAACAGCGGTCGATCGCGGAGCGCGACGCCGGTCTGTTGCTCCACAACGATCGAGCCCGCAACGGCGACGACGAACACCAGGAGTGAGCCGAAGACGACACGCCCTTCCCGATCGATCATAGGAATCGATCACCGGCCGGACAGGTCAACCTTGCGCTCGATTGCAGTTTCGGCGTCCGTCCCGTTCGATTCACTTCCTCTCCTCGAATTTCGACCGGTCCCGTATCGCGATGGGGAATCGATTTTTGCTGCTGGGAGTTCATCGGACAGGCATGAACGTTGGACTCATGGTAACGGCATTCGGCGACGACGACCTCGCTGACGTCGCCGTTCGTGCCGAGAACAGCGGCTACGACGCCGTCTGGGTCGGCGAACTCTGGGGGGACAGCGGCGTCGTGCAGGCGACCGAGATGGCCTGTCGCACCGACGAGATTCGGATTGGCACCGCGATCTTGAACGTCTACTCCCGATCGCCCGCCGTCCTCGCGATGACCGCGGCCTCGCTCGAGGAGGCCTCGGACGGCCGCTTCACGCTCGGCCTCGGGACGAGCACGGCCACGGCGATCGAGGGCCTCCACGGAACGGCGTTCGATCGACCGGTCCGGCGCGCCCACGAGACGATCGAACTGATCCGCGAGTTTACCGCGGGGACCGGCGAGCCAGTCGACTACGAGGGGGAACTGCTCGAGGCGGCGGATTTCCCGTCGATCGAGGCGTCGGTGCCGATCTATCACGCCGGCCTCGGTTCGGCGAATCGCCGCGTCGTCGGCCGGCTCGCCGACGGCTGGATCCCGCATAACATCCCCTTTTCGCGGCTCGACGAGGCCTTCGAGGAGGTCGCGGACGCCGCCCGGGAACGCGACCGCGAGCCCGACGAAATCACGATCGCGCCGTACGTCCCGTCGGCGGCCAGCGACGATCCGAGCGAGGCTCGGGACACCCTCAGCCGACACATCGCCTACTACGTCGGGAGCGGCGAGGGCTACCGCCGGGCGGTCGCGACGAAATTCTCCGAGGAGGCAGACCGAATCGCCGACGCCTGGCGCGGCGGCGACAAACGGGCCGCCGCGAACGCGGTGACGGACGAGATGATCGCCGATCTCGGGGTTGCCGGGACGCCCGACGAGGCGCGCGACCAACTCCGGACGCTCGTCGCTGAGACGGGAATCGACCATCCGATGGTCGTCGTTCCCGCACCGGCCTCGAACGAGATGGCCGAAACGACGATCGACGCGCTCGCACCCGAGCGGCCGTAGTCCGTTGCTCGGTAGGGTCCGGTACGCAGCGGGATCATCGCTGGTAGTCTCCTCTCCCGCACGACCGACGCCGTGTGCCCGAACCGCGGCCGACGCTTGCGAATCCGCGGCTAGCGCTTTTGCTTCGAACAGTCCACAGCCTCGAGCAGACGGGGCAACTACAATGAGTACGAGCTATACCGATTTCGTCGGGGAGGTACAGCACAGGATCGAAGCCGGTCGGCAGGCCGAAGCCGTCCGAACCGTCCGTGCAGTCCTCGAGACGCTCGGCGAGCGCGTCGACGAGGGCGGCGCGACGGATATCGCAAGTCCGCTACCGATGGAGATCGATCGACACCTCCTGGCCGCCGATCACGGACAGGGATACGATTACGACGAGTTCGTCGACCGGGTGCTCGAGCGGCTGAACTACGACGATCTGGCTCTCGACGCGTCCTACGGGCGGCCGTCGACCGTCGATCGGGCCGAGGCGGTCTACCGGATCAAAGCGGTCGTCGAACTGCTGAGCGAGCGGGTTCCCGGCGGCGAACTGGCCCACGTCGAGGAGCAGTTCCCCGACGAGTTCTCCGACATGTTCGAGTTCGTCGACGTCGAGACGAAACCCTGGGAGGAAGCCTGAGGACAGCGATTATCTCGCGAGATCCCGCTTCGCCCGTCGGATCTCGTCGTGGGCCTCGTCCGCGCCGTCGACGCGGGCGAGTCCCTCGGCGGCCTCGAGGGTCCGGACGGCGTTGTCGAGAAACGAGAGCACGTCGCCGGAGTAGGCATAAACCATATAGTCGTCGGTCATCACGTCGACGATCGCGTCCGGTCCCAGCCCCTGAGCGCGCAACTCGAGGAGGTACTGGAGGAACTTCCGCTCGGGACAGCCACAGTAAGGGTTGTTGTCACAGCCACAATCGAGGAAGTCCTGCGTGAAATCGAGGACGCGATCGCGGGTCGCGTCGTCGAGTTTCTCGAGGCCCTCGCCCTGAAAGAGCATGTCGAGCGTCGTCCCCTTGAACGCTCCTTTGGGGATGTTCGTCTCGAGCTGGGAGCTGAGCTGGCGGTGGTTCTTGACGTAGATCTTGTCGGTGATGGCCACGCGTTGACCGTTCTTGGAGATGCGGGTCGAAAAACGTCTCGGTCGCGAACCGACTCGAGTGTTACGAGCTATCAGGGACCACTCACGCCGGACGAAATCGCACGGTATGGAGTTCCACACTCCATCGCAGAGTCGTAACGTATTTTAGTCCAACCGGCTGTAGGTTGAGATGCAAGCGTGTCCGGGTTGGGGTAGTGGTTATCCTTCAGCCTTGTGGAGGCTGAGACGCGGGTTCGATTCTCGCACCCGGACCTTCTGTGGCGTCATCGCGAACGGAGTGAGCGATGGCTCGGAGCAGTCTCGCTGCTCTGGTGAACAAACTCGTGAGCCGCGGCAGTCGACAGCAAATCGAACCCAGACCGCCTGCGGTCGCATCGTGACCGGCCGCAGTTCGATCACCCCCGGCAACGCGCCGCCCAGAAGAAGCCGGCCCCGGTCCCGAAGCGGGACTTTTTGTTGGACGACTCCGACAGTGAACCACATGAGCCACGGACTGGAGCCAACGGAGGAGTACGACGGCTCCATCGCCGTCCACCTGCTGGACGACCAGTCGGGACGGGAGGAGATCCGCTGTGTGTCGTACCAGGCGGCAATCGACGTCGTCAAGGCCAATCACCGCTCGGTCACGGTCGCGAAGATCGTCGACCGGGACGGCGATGTCGTCTTCACCTCCGCTGAGATGGCGATCGACGACTGGGAGACCGAGTGGGAGCGCGCGAAACGCCGTCTCTCCGTCGACATCGAGGAGTACGATTGCCCCCACGACAACATCGCCTGTTTCGCCGACGATCTCTGCATCGACTGCCAGATCGACAGGGTCAAAGAACAGTACTGAACGCGAGGTCGCCACCGGCTCGAGAATCGGTCACGCGGCGTCGTCGAGAAACGCCGTCAGCCGATCGACGAAGTACGCCGGCCGTTCCTCGGGAATCCAGTGACCGGCCCGGTCGACGACCTCGCCCTCGACGTCGGTCGCGACGGCCTCCATGTCCCGGATCGGAAGGTCCCGAAACGAGGCCGCACCGCCGAGCGCGAGGACCGGCACCTCGAGCGGGTCCTCGGCGTGGGTACGGTTGTGTTCGGCGTCAGTCTCGTAGCCGCGATAGTACTCGAACCCGCCCCGCAGGCCGCCGGCCTGCGAGTAACAGCGGACGTACTCGTCGCGGGCCTCGTCGTCGATTGCCGACGGATCGTACGCCCCTTCCTTGTAGAACCAGTCGAGATACAGTCGCTCCCGGCCGGCGACCAGCCGCTCGGGCAGGTCTCGAACGCCGTGAAAGCGGGTGTGCCAGAGGTGGCGTTTCTCGTCCTCATTGATTCCCGGCAGGCCGGCCTCGAGGACACAGAGCGCGCGGATTTCGTCGCGATACTGGGCGGCGTAGGCGTAGGCCGTCGGCATTCCCCAGTCGTGACCGACAAGCGCGATCGGGTCGTCGCCGAACCCGAGCTCGTGGACCAGTTCGCGAACGTCGGTCGCGACGGTGTCTTTGTCGTAGCCTGAGACGGGCGTCTCGGAGTCGCCCAGTCCGCGGAGGTCCGGTGCGATGACAGTGTACTCGTCTGCCAGGTCCGGAATCACGTCTCGCCACTCGTACCACGTCTGTGGCCACCCGTGGAGCAGTACCAGCGGCGGACCCTCGCCGGCGGTCACGTAATGCAGTTTGACGCCGTTGACACGGGCCCGTCCATGCTCGATATTATCACACGCAACCATACATCTACGTAACTATACTGACGTATCAGTCTTTGGTCGAGAATACGTCGAGCCGGTGACTCACCGTGATTAGTATCGGTGGCGAGACGATGGCTCGGAGTCACGTCGCTGCTCCGGCGAACAATACCGAGAATCGCGGGACTGAACCGTGAAGAAAGAGCGACGGTGTCACGACAACAATACTGATTCCTCAGAGCAAATATCATATCCCTACCTTTCATATCGAGTGACTTCCTGCGTGAGCATACATGTCTCAACGAATTCAACGGCGACGGGTATTGCAACTGAGTGGCGCGACGCTGGCCGCGACCGCGGCCGGCTGTCTCGGTGGCGATTCGGGGAACGGTAACGGGAACGGCGAAAACACGGCTGGCACGCCGGCATATGCCGAGTGGGTGGCGACCGTCGACGGCGAGGTTGCCGTCAGCTACGTCGATATGATGGCGCTCAACGACCTCGACAGCGAAGAGGACGATTCGAGCGACGACTCGGGGAACCTCGAGGATATCGAAGACCCGATGATCGGAGTCCCGCTTAGCGGGATGTTTGTCGCCATGTTCACGGCCGGATTTGGCCTGGCGGGGACGCGGCTGAGCAACCTCATCACCTTCGATGAGGAACAGACGAACGAGGACGAATTCGACACCTCGATCGACGACCTTCTCATCACGAACGAGACGATCGTCATGACCGGCGACGTGGTCACCGACGAAATCGACAGCACGGTGACGGCCGCCACCGAAAGCGACTACGGGGCGGAAGTCCAGTTCGAACAGACGAGCGAAGTAAGCGGCTACACCCTTTACGAGCCCGCGGGAGACGGACAGCAGGAGACGGTGCTTGGGGTCTCCGGCAACGCGATCATCCAGGGTGAGAGTAAAGCGGACGTCGAGCGAGTCATCGAGACGAAACAGGGCGACGGAACCCGCGCTGTCGACGAATTCGAGACGTTCGAGCGACTGCTGACGACCGGCGGTAACGGACACGTCGTGTTCGGCGGCTACAGCCCGGACGGGTTCGACATCGAGAACGAGCAGTCGTCGGAGGGCTCGGAACAGGATACCCAATTCGAGGAACTCGAGGATGCAAACGGCGTCGTCGGCTCGCTCACGATCTCCGACTCGGAAAGCACGGCCGACATGGGGTTCGATTTCGACGACATCGACGATGCAAAACGCGACGAACTCGAGTCGGTTCTCGGCAGTCTGGGATCCGACGTTTCCGTCGACGTCGACGGCGGCTTCGTCTCCGCCTCGGCGACGTACTCCGACGACGCCCTCGAGGACATCTGAGCGGACGACCGATCGATCGTCGATCTCGTCTACGACGCCGTCGGAGCCGCCGTCGCCGCTATCCATGGCTCGTTCTCCTTCACCGACCTCTCCCAGCGGATCGCGGGCCGACTCGATGGATCGTAGCCGGCCCGTGTCAACTGGAGGGATACTGCCCGGTCCGAGTCAGCTCGAGCCGCTTTCACTCCAGTCCGTTCGATCCGGTTCCAGTCGAAAAACGGGTGTGGGCACTCATACGGACTGCTGTCAGTCAGTTCCGGTGCGACCGCGATACGGCCTGCGGTCGCACCGGTAAATCGTTACAGCAGACCGTATCAGTCGGCCGCTTCGGTCAACCGCTGTACCTCGTCGTCGCTGAGTGAAAGGTGAGACGCGGCAACGTTCGACTCGAGGTGATCCGGATCCGAGGTGCCCGGGATGGGGAGCATCACGTCCGAGCGCTCGAGCAGCCACGCCAGTCCGACTTGTCGTCGCGTCGCGTCGTGTGCCTCGGCGATTTCGTCGAGGAGGTCACCGTGTTCGTCCAGATCGTCGCCGTTGATCGGGGCCCACGGGATGAAGCCGATGCCCTCGTCGTCACAGATCTCGAGGACCTCCCGACTCCCGCGGTCGTTCAGGTTGTACCGGTTCTGGACGGTCTCGATTTCGACCTGTTCGCGGGCCTGATCGAGGAGTTCGGCGGAGACGTTGCTGACGCCGACCGAGTCGACGAGTCCCTCGTCTTTGAGTTCCGCGAAGGTCGCGACGGAGTCCTCGTAGGGCGTGTCGTCGTCGGGTCGGTGGAACTGGAAGAGATCGATGGTGTCCGTCTGGAGCCGATCGAGCGAGGTCAGGACCTGATTGCGGATGTAGTCCGGATCGCCGTGTGCGATCCAGTCGCCCTCGCGGTTGCGCAGCAGGCCGGCCTTGGTCGCGACCAGTACGTCGTCGGGGTCGCCGATCGCCTCGCCGATGAGTCGCTCGCTCGCGGCGGGGCCGTAGGAGTCGGCCGTGTCGATGAGGTCGACGCCGCAGTCGACGGCGCGTTCGACGACCTCGCGTGCGGTCTCCTCGTCCTCGGGCGCGCCGATGATGTTCTCGCCGGTGAGGCGCATCGCACCGAAACCCAGCCGGTGAACCGTCGAATCGCCGATCTCGAACGTGTCGCTCTCGTTTGTGATCGAGTTACTGCTCACGGCCGTACTGACAGTCTCCGCCCTCTTGAGAAGTGGGCTTCCCCGAACGGAATGCCGGTTACGCCCCATTCGGTGTTCGGATCACTGTTCAACGTGATCGTCAGCGGAATCGACCGTCTCAAAACTCGAGCCACGTTCGCAGTGTCTCGGCTAACCGACGACGCGAATCTCTCGCGATCCGGCGTCCGTTCTTCCGGTCATTGTGGTGCGGTTCGGAGACGCCCCTTCTCACTCTACTCCGAAAGCGATCGCGACCACTCACTCGAGGGACGGGAGTATTTCGTCGCGAATATACTCGAGAAACTCCGCCGAGTCGAACGCAGACGGCCGATAGAGTTCCACGTAGCCGCTTCGGGTGGCCGTCATCTTCACGTCGTTCCCGTCGTGGTCATAAGAGATCCCGATCTGGTTGAGAGACGACGTCTCGAGCACGTCGCCCATCTCGTCGCGAAGGTCCGCGCCGTGAAAGACCCCGTTGACGTCGGTTTCGTCGGGCCCGTAGAACCCGGCTTTCCACGGCGTCGCTCCCTCGCGGGCCGCGACGAACGCGTCGAGATCGACCGTCGCCCGCTCGATGCTCGAGTTCGTCTCCCTCCCGATGAAATCGAACGCGAAGGCCCCGTCGCCGCTGTCGACGACGACGAATTCGCCCGGGATGCCGACGAACTCGGCGAACCGCGTGACGGTCCGCTCTCGCTCGTCGACGTGGATCTCGCCGTTTTCGATCGTCGTCGCGGTTTCGTTCGCGACCGCGTCGGCGGCCGCCCGTCCCTCGAAGGCCATCTCCCCCGAGGGAAGCGAGAACACGCGGTCGATCGTGAGACACCGCTCGAGTTCGTGCTCGTCCTCGGTGACCGTCTCCGTGAACGAGTCGACGACCGAGAACGTGCCGTCGACGACGCCGAGCACACCTGCTTTCATGCGTAGCGCCACGCAATCCGTTCTGATAAACTATGTGATATACCAGTTGCAGAAACCGCGACGCTGCACCGCACGGCGTGGATACTCGCTGCTCTCGGTGGGTCACGCTGCTCGAGAGATGAGGGGTCCTCGCTGCTCGCCTCGTCCGATTCGAATCCGTTCGCTGTCGAGTGTAGCCCTGATCTGAGCTCGAACAGTTCTATGTAGCGATTTCACGTCGCACCCCAATATCCGCGCGTTTTCTATCACGTCCGGCCTGACGAACAGATGAATCGAACTCACAGAAACGGTATATCGTCTCCCGAAGTTAACGTTCGGAAAGACTCGCGACGCTCGCGGGAACGGGGACAGCTCGGTTTCAGTCGAGTGCGAAAGCTACTCGAATGGAAATCGGATAGAATCGGGAGACCACCTCCCGGCAGTTGGACCACGCTCTGTGCGTTCCTGAACCCGTTTGTCGTCCGATCTAACGGAACGATCCACCTCACTCGGCGTCTGCACTCGGCACGATGTCGCAGGGCGTGAAGAGTGAAACGTCGTCACGGTTCGCAGCCGTCTGCTGCAAATCGTCGGAAAAGCCGGAGCGACAGAAACAACAGTAGTGCTCCTCGCGGTCGGTTCCGTTGGGGGGTGTCCACCGAACCCGTGACGCAGTCCGTTCGAGGTCAGCCAGATCCCCCTCGGTCATCTCTCTGCTGGTGTACTTGCACTCACCCGCCACGAGCGTTCCGTCACTTGCAAGCCCGACGACATCGAGTTCGTGCTGCTGGTGCCACCAATAGCCGATCCCCTGATACGTGTTGGGAATCAGGGATGGAAGTGCGTTCTGGCAGACCTGCTCGAACATCGCCCCCATGTAGTCCGTAATAGTCGGCTCGATCAACTGCTCGTAGGCGTCCTCACCGAGCTGGGCGAGTTTTCCTTGCTGGCCGTAGACGTAGCGGAACCAGAACCGGAACAGGGGCTCTTTCAGCCGGTAGCGACTCTTTCGGGTCGCGTTCGGGTCCGCGGTCACTGGAATGTCGCGTTCAACGAGTCGGAGCCGTCGGAGCTTCGAGAGATACGAACCAAGCGCGTTTGAGTCAGTGCCGGCGAAGTCAGCGATCTCGTTTGCTGCACGCTTGCCGGTCGCAATCGCCCGGAGGATCGTGTAGTACGTCTGCGGTTCACGAATCCCGAACTCCGTTCGCAACAGGAACTCGGGTTCGTTGTGGAGGACGCCGTGTTCCGAGAGAACGTGCGACTGGATGTTTTCGGCGAGCGAACGAGACGGAGTAAGTGCCTGGAGATAGTACGGTGTTCCCCCGAAGATACCCCAGGCCTGAATGACCGTATCTGGATCGTCGTCGGGATAGAACTGCTGGGCATCCATCAAGTCGAGCGGTGGGAGGTCGATCGTCGCGGTCCGGCGGCCGTACAGCGGACTACCGCCGCTGAGGACTTTGTCTTCCATGATACTGATCGACGAGCCGACCAGCACCAGCGTCATACTCGTCTCTTCGAGGTGCATATCCCAAACGCGCTGGATCTTCGAGGGAAGCGCGTCGTCCGACTCGGCGAGATAGGGGAACTCGTCGAGGACGACCACCGCTTCCTCTCGACCCAGTGCCCGAAGTAAGGCTTCCCAGTCACGCTGTATGTCGTCCAAGATCGGAAACGTCTCGCTGGCAGTGTCGACGAAATTCGCAAGTTGTACGTCAGACGTCTCTTCCGCTGCCTGCCAGTAGACAGCATCCTGGCGGCCGCGGATCGCTTCACGGACGAGCGCACTCTTGCCGAGTCGTCGACGCCCGTAGATCACAACCAGTTCTGCGGTATCGTTCTCGAACCGCGATTTTAGCAGATCGAGTTCGTCGACGCGGTCGACGAAACGCGGAGGGGTCATACCCCCTGTTCCGCTCCGACGGCGATAATGCTTCCGATTATCTAAATCGCAATTTTACTAATCTTGTTTTTACTATTTTCGCGCTTCGTCGGTCCCTTCCCGATCGACGCCGAGTCGATACTGTAGCCTGTTATCTCGGTGATAGACAGGTCTAAAATTGCGGAGAAGCGAGCAGTTGCTCGAAGGCACTTGCACAGAGAGTATCATGCCACCTCCCGAATTTGAACCGAAACCAGACGCGCTCGTGGATCGAGAGAGGTACGCTCTCTCGTCATCAAGCGAAACCTTCGGTTTCGCGGACCTCGCGAATCGGAGATCCGCTCAGTCACGGAAGACGCCAAGCGTCTTCTGATCGACTTCGCTGTGCGGGACTGGTAGGGTTCACAATCTGCTCGGATAGATTGCTGCTGCTCGCGGAGTTGCTCGCAGCAGAAATGCCGCCTCCCGGATTGTGAACTTCCGAAAGACTCGCTCCGCTCGTCTTTCGACTTCCCGCTCGCTACGCTCGCGGGAACGGGGACAGCTCGATCTTCAGTCGAGTGCGAATAGCACTCGAACGGAAATCGGATAGAATCGGGATGCCGCCTCCCGGATTGTGAACTACGCCGGAGAACCTGCGCTTCGCGCAGAACCTCCGTCTAGTTCAAATCCGTTCGGATAGATTGCTGCTGCTCGCGGAGTTGCTCGCAGCAGAAATGCCGCCTCCCGGATTTGAACCGGGGACAGCTCGATCTTCAGTCGAGTGCTCTCCCAGTCTGAGCTAAGGCGGCCTACCTCACTCTCCGGTCAAGGTATAAAAAAGGATTTCGAATCGGGATCGGCGTTCCGCCTCGCTTACAGGAGACGGCAGCGTGGTCCGGCGACTCGAGTAAGTCACCGAAAAACGAGTAACGGAGACAATACGGGCACATCTATGCGTGATTACCCGCCGTCTGTTGGAATATCGGATATTCAAGACACCCTTTTGCCCATCGGTGGGTAATATCTTGTTATGGAAGCCCTTACCTCGAGCCAAGCGGAACGGGAGCTCTCCGCGGACACCATCCTCGAGCTGCTGGCAAACCGTCGGCGGCGATACCTGCTGTACGCACTACGGGGTCGAGAAGATCCGATCGAACTCTCGACGCTGGCCGAGACGGTGGCGGGGTGGGAACACGACGTCCCGCCGGACGAGGTCGCGAAAAACGAGTACAAGAGCGTCTACGTCTCGTCGGTCCAGTGCCACGTCCCGAAACTCGACGATGCGGGCGTCGTCGATCACGACGAGGACAACCACACTGTCGTCCTCGCGGACAACTTCGATCAACTCGAGCCCTACCTCCGGATCGTCGTCAAGGACGAACCGGAGAACTCGACGCTCCACGCCGCGCTTCAGACCGAGTCGGGCGACGGCCTGCTCGGACAGATCCGGGAGAACGTCGCCCGCCTCAAACAGTAACGATCACGGCGCGTGTCGTGCCGTTCGATCCGTCGTTCTGTCGACCGGCTTGAGGCTTTTCGTTTGTGTTCGGAGACCCAGGATCGCTCACCGCTTTTCTGTTCGTCTCTGCCGGTGCTCGGTCTGGTTCTCAGGGCTCGAGTCGCTATCCGAAACGAGGTCCGCCACTCACCAGTTGTTCGCGAGAGAATCGGCGACTCGAGCACCATACACCTGCTGCGAACAAACTGCGAGCACCAGAAGTAGTGGGCTCGGGCGGGTTCGAACCAAAGCAAGACGGTCGCTCACTTCGTTCGCGCTGCGACTTGCAGGGTTCGAACCGCCCTCGTATACATTTCTGTAACTCACTGTCGTTCCAGAAATGGGCTCGGGCGGGTTCGAACCACCGATCTCGGCCTTGTAAAGGCCGCGTCATAACCAGCTAGACTACGAGCCCGTATCCGGGACGAGTCGCCCCGTCCGAATAACCTTTACTCTCTCGCGTTGCGGATATCATACATGACTCTCGAGCGCGTATGGAAAGGTCTTCTCGTCCTCGCCGTCGTCGCAGCTGCTGGTATCGTCCTCGTACAAGCTGGCCTCGTCTCCGTCCCCTGGGGCCCCGACGAGGGCGAGGTTCGGATCCTCGACGACGGATCCGACGACGACCCGAGCGCTGACGCGGATCCCGAATCGGGTAACGGAACTGCCGCCGACGGTGAAGAGACGAACGGGAGCGATGGATCGACGAATGACAGCGATGGCGACGCTGATCGCGAGCCCAAGGCCGTCGTTGATGTTGAAGTCGCAGACGATTCAAACGAACGCTACACCGGATTGAGCGATCACGAGTCCCTCGAGCCGGGTAACGGAATGTTGTTCATCCATAATCAGGAGCAAGAGCTGACCTACGTGATGCGTGAGATGGACTTCGACATCGACATCATCTTCATCAACGCCGATCGCGAGATTACGACGATTCACCACGCTCGCGCGCCCGGACCCGACGAGGACGGCAACGATCTGGAGTACTCCGGGCGCGGAAAGTGGGTCCTCGAGGTGCCCCGCGGCTACGCGAACGAGACGGGTATCGAAGTCGGCGATGAAGTCGAAATCGACCTCGAGTCGAACCAGACGACCATTACCAGTGCCGGATCCGGTTCACTCGAGCGCGTCGCCGCGACTGTCGATCGCGAGCCGACCATGCCGACAGCGGTCGACGCCCACCGTATTTCTGCTCGTCGGTAATTCTTATTGCCGGCGGCCCCCGAGCCCCGGTGAATGAGTAACGCCGACTGGGACGATGACGATCCCTTCGAGGAACAGCGGGCGGAGATCGAGAATCCGATGAAGCGGCTGTTCCTCGAATACGGGTCGAACTACACGGGCGCCGCCGTCATCGGCGTTATCGCGAGCTTCTTCGCTCGGATCCTGGACCTGCTCCCGGCGCTCATGCTAGGGGTCGCGATCGACGCCGTAATCCGCCGGGAGATTCCGTACGCAGAGGCGTTCCCGGTCGGCGGTTGGATCGTGGCACCCTACGTCCCCGACGGACGGCTGGCGCAGTTCTGGCTGACGATCGGGATCATCGCGGGTGCCTTCCTCTGTTCGGCCGTGTTCCACTGGACCCGAAACTGGGGATTCAACACCTTCGCCCAGAACGTCCAGCACGATATCCGGACCGACACCTACGACGAGATGCAACGCCTGGACATGGGCTTTTTTGCCGACAAGCAGACCGGCGAGATGATGTCAATCCTCTCGAACGACGTCAATCGCCTCGAGAAATTCCTGAACGACGGGATGAACTCCCTCTTTCGGCTACTCGTGATGGTGCTCGGCATCGGGGGCCTGCTGTTCGCGATCAACAGGCAACTGGCCCTGATCGCGCTCCTCCCAGTGCCGCTGATCGCCCTCTTCACCTATCTGTTCATCCAGACGATCCAGCCCAAGTACGCCGAGGTCCGCTCGACCGTCGGCAAGGTCAACTCCCGACTCGAGAACAACCTCGGGGGCATTCAGGTCATCAAGTCCAGTACGACCGAAGAGTACGAATCCGAGCGGGTCGAAGACGTCTCTCGAGACTACTTCGACGCCAACTGGGGAGCGATTCGGACCCGGATCAAGTTCTTCCCCGGTCTGCGCGTGCTCGCGGGAATCGGCTTCGTTATTACCTTCCTCGTTGGCGGTCTCTGGGTCATCTCGGGCCCGCCCGGACCGTTCTCGGGCGAACTCAGTACCGGGATGTTCGTCGTCTTCATCCTCTACACCCAGCGCTTCATCTGGCCGATGGCGCAGTTCGGGCAGATCATCAACATGTACCAGCGCGCTCGCGCCTCGAGCGAGCGCATCTTCGGGCTGATGGACGAACCGAACCGGGTCGGCGAGGAACCGAACGCGCCCGACCTCGAGGTGACCGAGGGCCGCGTCGAGTACGACGACGTCTCGTTTAGCTACGGCAATCGCGAGGCGGAACGGACCATGGGCGAGGCGACTGAAGAGCACCCGGACTCGGGAGACGCGGAGACGATCCTCGAGAATATCGACTTCACCGTCGAGGGCGGCGAGACGCTCGCGCTGGTCGGTCCCACGGGAGCCGGCAAATCGACGGTGCTCAAACTCCTCTTGCGGATGTACGACGTCGACGAGGGAGCGATCCGTATCGACGGACAGAACGTCGAAGACGTCACGCTCCGCAGCCTCCGCGAGTCGCTGGGATACGTCAGTCAGGACACCTTCCTCTTCTACGGCAGCGTCGAGGAGAACATCACGTACGGCACGTTCGACGCGTCCCGCGAGGAGGTGATCGAAGCCGCGGAGATGGCCGAGGCCCACGAGTTCATCGAAAATCTGCCCGAGGGGTACGACACCGAGGTCGGCGAGCGCGGAGTCAAACTCTCCGGCGGCCAGCGCCAGCGGCTCTCGATCGCCCGCGCGATCCTCAAAGATCCCGACATCCTCGTGCTGGACGAGGCGACCAGCGATGTCGACACCGAGACGGAGATGCTCATCCAGCGCTCGATCGACGAACTCGCGGCGGATCGGACCACCTTCGCCATCGCCCACCGCCTCTCGACGATCAAGGATGCCGATCAGATCCTCGTCCTCGAGGGCGGCGAGATCGTCGAGCGGGGGACACACGACGAACTGCTCGCGAACGGCGGACTCTACTCGCACCTCTGGGGCGTTCAGGCTGGCGAAATCGACGAACTACCCGAGGAGTTCATCGAGCGTGCCCAGCGCCGGCAGGCGCGGACGGAAGTAGAGCAAACGGACGATTGAACGCGAGCGTCGCGGATCTGGCGACGCGACTGTCGAGTTGCGCTGTTCGCACACGGCCCTGTACAGGGCCCATATAGGATAAAAGTTATTTTATATCGATTTGAAATATGCGGCATGAGTCCACGCACGCCGCTCCTGAAACCGGGGGACTATTTCTCGGATCGCGAAGATGTACGTCTGCCTAGCCTCGCCGTGTTCACACTGTTCGTCGTTGCGAGCGTCGTGATGACGGTCGTGATGGTCCAGTTGCTGTTCGACCAGATAACGGGCGTTTCGAAGGGAACTCGGTGGGGAGTGCTCTTCCTCGCGATCCCTGGACTGGTGGTCGGTCTCGTCATCGGCTGGTTCGTCGTCGCTGCGATTATGCATTTTCTGGGCGGGAAGGCGTCGAACACGGGGACGTTCGCCGACGCCCTCGCCGTCGCCGGCTGGGCGTACGCGCCGAACCTCCTCGCTATTCCGTTCCGGGTATTTCAATTTCGGTCGAAAGTCGAATCCAGAACGATCACCGCGACAGATCCGGAGCAGCTCGAGGCCCAACTCGAGGCAATGCAATGGGGGTCCGGACAAGTAGAAGTTCTCATCTATCTGGTCGTGATCGGTTGGAGTGTCTACATCCTCGCACACGGCATTTCGAAGACCCACAACGCCTCCTACGGGAGTGCAATAAGTGCCGCCGTACTCGTCGGTATCGGCTCGTTTCTGCTCGGACTGCTGTAAGCAGGTCGGTATCTCAGACTGCGGTTCAGCCTGGCCAACGACGCCGATCAGAACGACTCCTGTCCTTCCTGTCCCTCTTGATCCGGTCCCCCCTCGTCCTGCCTGTCCTCGCCCATCGCGGGCGGCGTCCGGTCGCTGTAATTCTTCCGACCGATCGCCTCGTCGCTGACCATGTTCATGATCGCCTGTTCGACCTCACCGTAATCCCTGTACTCGTCCTCGTTCAGCGGCCCGATGAGTTCCTCGAGCGTCGTCGTGTTCCCGCTCATCTCGACGGTCTCGTCGCCGTGTTCCTCGAGGAGTTCGTCGTGACCGATCGGGTACTCCTGGTTCTCGAGTTCGTTCTGGAGGTCACCGAGCTCGACGCCGAGTTCGCGGCTGTCTTCGGGCATAGTCGGCACTTAGTCACGGCGCAGAAACGGATTTGCCCTGCGTGCGCCACGGGTGGGACAGGCAAGGCGGGCAGGGCGGAGCATCCGCCGCTGTCGGTCCACCGGAACCGGATCCACTGCAGCCACCAAGCGCACGACAACTACGAGAGGTTCATCACCGGGAGTTTCATGGCCACGCAGTCGGAGTTCCTTTCCATGGACCTCTCTACCGCGACGTGGACGGATGTCCGCGATCTCGAGACGGACCTCGCGGTCGTCCCCGTCGGCAGCACGGAACAACACGGCCCCCACGCCCCCCTCGGGACGGACGTGATGACCGCCGAGGCGGTTGCCGACGCCGGGCTCGAGCGGGTCGACCAGGATGTCGTCCGCGCGCCAGCGATTCCGGTCGGGATCGCCGAGGAGCACCGCCAGTTCCCCGGGACGATGTGGGTCTCCGAAGACACGTTCCGGAACTACGTCGGCGAGGCCGTCGAAAGTCTGGCCCGTCACGGCTTCGATCGCATCGTCATTGTCAACGGCCACGGCGGGAACGTCGACGCCCTCCGGGAGGTCGGCGGCCGACTCACCCGCGACGGCGACGCCTACGTCGTTCCCTTCACCTGGTTCGAGGGCGTCGGCGAACACACCGCCGACATGGGCCACGGCGGCCCCCTCGAGACGGGACTCCTGCGACACCTCGAGCCGGACCGCATTCGAGAGGAGCGGATCGACGAGGCCCGGGCCGGCGCGGCCGACGGCTGGGGCGACTGGACGAGTGACGTCAACCTGGCCTACGACGCGGCGGAGTTTACGGAAAACGGAGTCGTCGGCGATCCGGACGAAGGCGACGCCCAGCGAGGCGAAGCACTGCTCGAGTTAGCTGCCGACGCGCTGGCTCGGCTGCTCGAGGCGGTCGACGAGCGTGACGTTTCGCGGCCCGAGCGACGATAGGGATTCAGACAGTTCGATCGGTGGTGGATCGATTACTCTTCGTCTTCGTTTTCGTCCTCGTCCGCGGCCTCCGATTCATCGTCGACGTCCGCGGGACCGGCGTCCTGCAGCGTCCCGCGCAGTGCCGGAATCGTCGACGTGAGTTCGCCGACCTGTTCGCCGGCCTCGGAAATGTCCGTGATGGCCTCCTCGAGGGCTTCGATCTCTTCCTCGAGGTCGTCCGCGTCGTCGAACGCGTCGGCGCGCTGGCCCATCGTGAACCACTTCTTCGCATCGCGGAGGCTGTCCTCGGCGTCGCCGGCGTCGAGCGCCGAATTGAGGCCGTTGAGGACGCCCAGCACGTTGTCGGCATCTGTCTCCCAGATGTCGTCGGCGGCGGGCAGCGCCGCCCAGGCCTCTTCGAGCGATGCTTCGACATCCTCGCGCATCTCGTTGGCCGCTTCCCCGAACAGTTCCTCGTCGTCGCCGAGCGTGGCTTGGCTCATGTCATCGTCTTTGCGACCACCGGGGTTAAAAGATAGCCCGAAAGTGAAAGTGAAATCGGTCGGGAGCGCATCGATATCCGTCGAACGGCGGCGAGATTTCGAAAGGAACGTCATCGAACTTCGATCGGGGTGGAAATGTCAATTTGGTAGGTGTATGTCTCACTCCAGACCAGCCAACCGGCGTGCGGTGGCGCGCGCTGGGCCGCGGCGAACGAAGGCGAGGCGTGAACGAAGTGAGCGCCTCGGAAAGCGAACGGTGACCGCAGGGAACCGTGAGCCGTGTGAGTCGCGGCCTGAAGCCGTGCGAGGGATGAGCGAGGGAAGAATGACCGAGCGAATCGGTTGGGGAGGGCGTGGCGATTCCGTGTTGCCACGATAGCAGGACACTTTGTTCATCGTACTCCCATCAGAACCCACTGCTCCGTCATATCTCGAGAAATCGAAATATCAGGCCCCTAGTCGCGAACGGACTCGAGTCGCATCAGCGGATAGCCGTCTTCCATCTCCATGCGCGTGACGACCTCGCAGCCCTCGTAGTCGACGACGATTTCGACCGCGAGGAATCGGCCCGTCAGTTCGGTGTAGTCGGCGCTCGAGTCGGCGAGTTCGGCCTCGAGTTCGTCGGTCAAGATGTCGACGGCGACGTCGGTGCAGTGGGGCTGGTTCTCGATCGAGTCTTCGATCGCCGTCTCGAGGCTCGCGGCGCTGGCCGGCGAGACGGGCGTGCCGGCGAACTGGTGGTAGAGCGAGCCGAACTTGATGCCGGCCTCGAAGCAGGCGGCCTCGGCGTCCGTGGGTGACGTGTCTGTCGGCATGTACCAGTGCTCACGTGCGGTCGGCAAGGGGATTGCGATGTACTGGAACGTCGCAGGGAGAGTCGTTCTATCGACTGGCTGTAGAACGTTGGATAACGGAACGAAACATGTCCTGCTATCGTGGCGACACGGAATCGCCACGCCCTCCCCAACCGATTCGCTCACTAGCGTTCGCTCATCCCTCGCACGGTGTTCGTGTCGCGGTTCGCCGGGCTCACGGGTCGCTGCTCACGGCTCACGTCGTTCGCCGTTCGCTTCTCGAGATCCTCGCTGTGCTCGGACCTCGCATTCGCTCCCCGTTCGCATTTCGAGATCTCACTGCGTTCGATCTCGCTTCGCTCACCGCGACCCAGCGCGCGCCACAGCATGTGGATCGTCGGTCAGGAACGAAAGGGTCGGTCTCAGGTACTGCACTGGGTCGCGTGACACTCCCGCCCGAACTGCCGCGGAACCGCATGGTACTTATCGACGCTGTCCCTCACACCGAACGAATGGCACAGTCAGTCCTGCTCACCGGGGCTGCGGGGCGAGTCGGAGACGCCATCCTCGGCGGCCTCGCGGACGACCACGAGTGGCGGTTACTGGATCGCGATCCCCCGACGGACGACCAGCCGGGCGAGTTCGTCGTCGCGGATATCACCGACGAGGACGCCGTCCGCGAGGCGATGGACGGAATCGATGTCGTGGTTCATCTCGCGGGCGATCCGCGCCCCGAAGCGCCGTGGGACAGCGTCCTGACCAACAACATCGACGGCACGCAGACGATTTTCGAGGCCGCCATCGACGCCGGCGTCGAGCAGGTCGTCTTCGCCTCGTCGAACCACGCTGTCGGCAACTACGAGACCGACGAGCGCACGCCCGATCTGTACCGCGAGCACGACGACTACCTCCTCGACGGCACCGAACTCCCCCGACCGAGCAACCTCTATGGCGTCTCGAAGGCCGCCGGCGAGACCTTGGGGAGATACTACCACGACGAATACGACCTCTCGGTCGTCTGCGTCCGTATCGGCAACCTCACCGAGGGCCACCCGCCGATCGACTACGAGCGCGGACAGGCGATGTGGCTCTCCTACCGCGACTGTGCACACCTGTTCGACCGCTGCATCCGCGCCGACTACGAGTACGAGATCGTCTACGGCATCTCCGACAACGATCGGAAGTACTACTCGCTCGAGCGCGCTCGCGAGGCCCTCGGCTACGAGCCGCGAGACAACTCCGCGTACTACGACGGCGAAGAGCGGGTCGTCGAACCCGACGCCTGATCGCGCGCTGAGGCCGTTCGCCCGACGTCGCTGCGACCGCACGTCCAGAGCCGGCAACCGACTCGGACGAGCCGCGAGCTTTTGACGCTCGGCGTGGGTACTGACGGCATGGAGTACACCACGCTCGGAAACACTGGAATGACGGTCAGCCGCATCTGTCTGGGCTGTATGAGTTTCGGGACGGATCGGGAGTGGATGCTCGAGCCCGAGGAGAGCACAGAACTCATCGAGCGCGCGATCGATCTGGGGATCAACTTCTTCGATACCGCGAACGTCTACTCGACGGGCGAGTCCGAGGAAATTCTGGGCGACGCGCTCGAGGGGTACGACCGCGATTCGCAGGTGGTCGCGACGAAAGTCTTCGGCGAGATGGATCCGGACAATCCGAACGCGAGCGGCCTCTCCCGCAAAGCGATCGAACAGGAACTCGAGGCGAGTCTCGACCGCCTGGGGATGGACACGATCGACCTCTACCAGACCCACCGGTGGGACTACGACACGCCGGTCGAGGAGACCCTCCGCGCGCTCGACGACGCGGTTCGGCGCGGGAAGGTGCGCTACATCGGCACCTCCTCGATGTGGGCCCACCAGTTCGCCGACGCCCTCCACGCGAGCGACGCGCTGGGCCTCGAGCGCTTCGCCACGATGCAGAACCACTACAACGTGCTCTACCGCGAGGAGGAACGCGAGATGCTGCCGCTCTGTGAGAACGAGGACATCGGCGTCATTCCGTGGTCGCCGCTGGCCCGTGGCGTCGCGACCCGCCCCCACGAGGAGATCGATTCGACGACCCGCGGTCAGACCGACAAGTACCTCGAGCAGATGTCCTACCTTCAGGGCGGCGGCGAGGAGATCAACGAGCGAATTCAGGAACTCGCCGACGAGAAGGGCGTCTCGATGGCCCAGATCTCGCTCGCGTGGCTGCTCCACAAGGACTGGGTCGACGCCCCCATCGTCGGGACGACCAGCGTCGAACACTTGGAGGACGCCGTTGAGGCCCTCGAGATCGATCTCTCCGAGTCGGAAATCGAGTCCCTCGAGGAACCCTACGAGCCGCTGCCGGTGGCGGGTCACGAATAGTCGAACGAGCCGCTCGCGAAGCGCCCGTTACAACAGATCGACGCCGTTCAGCACTTCGGCGACCCGCTCGAGGTGGGTCGCGTGCTCCTCGCCCTCGAGCCCCTGGTACATCGTCGTGATCGAGAGGTGGTCGGCGCCGAGATCGTGCCAAGCCTGCGCGCGCTCGACCCACTCGTCTTCCTCGCCGGGGACGGCGTACATCCGGCCGCCGAGGCCGATATCGTCGGGGTCGCGGCCCGCCGCCTCGGCGTACTCGTAGAGGTCCGCGAGGTGGGCTTCGGCCTCGTCGCCCGGCTGGAACTGGGGTAACCAGCCATCCGCGATCCGAGCGACGCGGCGCTTGACCGGATCGGCCATGCCGCCCATCCAGAGCGGAATCGGCTGCTGGACCGGACGCGGTCGGATGCCGACGTCCGGAATCTCGTGAAACTCGCCCTCGAACTCGACGAGTTCGTCGGTCCAGAGCCGGCGGAGCACCTCGACTTGCTCCTCGATTCGCTGCCCCCGCCGCGAGAAGTCCTCCCCCAGCGCGACGTACTCGGGTTCGTTCCAGCCGACGCCGACCCCCATGCGAAACCGCCCGTCGGTGAAGCGATCCAGTTGGGCAGCCTGCTTCGCGACGAGGGCGGTCTGGCGCTGGGGCAAGACGAGAATTCCGGTCATAAAGGCCAGTTCGTCGGTCTGGCCCGCCAGATAGGAGTACGTGGTCAGCGGCTCGTGGAACGTACTCTCGTAGTCGTAGGGACCATCCCACCCCTCGCGGTCGGGATCGACGCCGAGGACGTGATCGTACGCCAGAACGTGTTCGTACCCCGACTCCTCGACCCGCCGTGCGTAGTCGGCGAGCGTCCGCGGGTCGTGGCCGATCTCGAGTTGCGGGAGCACGGTACCGATTTCCATACCCTCGCGTTGGACCGGCCCGGACTTGAAGCTCCCGTCGACACTGAACGACGGCGGCTATTGGCGAGGATTTGCCGTCCACATGCTGTGGCGCGCGCCGGGTCGCGGTAAAGCCAACGGCGAACCGCGACACGAACACCGTGCGAGGGATGAGGACCGCAGCGACCAGCGGGAGCGAGGACCGCAATCGGTTGGGGAGGGCGTGGCGATTCCCTGTTGGCAGTGTGAGGAAAACACGCGACTCTTCGTCACTCCTCGACCGCTCCGCGACTGACCTAACAACCGTTTTCGAGCCCCACGACCAGTCTCGAGTACCAATGATTCTCGAGCACCGATAACCGATCAGAACAGCCCGTTAACATCCTCCTCGCGAGCCCGCCGTCTGCCGACGTGATCCGTGAGCCGCTGGGAGATGATCCCGCGATTCTCGTCCTCGCGGACGAAATCGAACAGTAGCGTGATGAAGACGCTGCCGTCATCACCCGCCTCGAGATCCCGCCGCGCGTACGCTCGAGCCCGTCCGACCGGCTCCTCGTCGTATCCGAACTCCTCGGCGAGGACGACCGCCGCGATCGCCGTCGGTTCGAAGCCGAGAGCCGCCAGCCCGGGACTGTCGCCCTCGTGTTCGATCCGTCCCGGCGCCCGCCGCTCGATGATTTCGGGGTCGGCCGCGAGGCGAGCCAGATCCGCTCGAATCGGCTCGAGGCGGAGGTCGCGGTAGTCGGCGGGCAGCCCCGCGAGGTACTCGCCAGCACTCTCTGCGAGCCCGACGGCCCCCTCCCAGTTGCGCTCGCGCGCGTGATAGACCGCGCCGCTGTACTGAATGAGCCCGTGAAGCAGGCGCTCGTCGTCGCTGCCGGCCTCGAGTTCGAGCCAGCGGTCCTCCCAGGCGTCGTGGGCGGCGTGATAGTGGCCACTGTTGAAGATGGCGACGCCCGCCCGAAGCCGATCGCGCATAGCCGTCCTTGGGGCTCGAGACTCGAGAACGTGACGGAAACGGTGACCGCCGGATATCCTGCCGGCAACGGCGACCGGGTCACACCGGGAGCGGGGACGCCGCGTCGCCGGGGTACCGACAGCACACTACCGCCTCCGGCAGGGCGGGACAGACAACCGTTGATTGGGCGAAATCCAGGGCGTGTCGACGCCCTAACCGGTTACTAGCCGCCACCGGTCCGGCGGTACTCGAGGTGAGGCCGAACATACATATTAGTATGCGATGGCTTCCCATGGTATAGAGAGCGGCCACCGATCCGTAAGACGTCCGTACCGTCGCTCGAGGGGAGAGATGAACACGAATCCGTCCCCGAGCTACCCCGTGCACGCCAGCAAAAACACCGCGGACGGTTCAAGTCCGTCTCGACGACCCACAGCGCTCGCCGCTCCAAACTGAGCGTCTTGAGAACTCAGCCCTCGCTATCCTCGAACGTGAACGTCCCGTTTCGTTGAATTACGTCACCGTCGACCTCGAGGCGGGAGTCCTCGCTGACGTCCGTGATCAGATCGACGTGGACTGCCGAGTCGTTTCCGGACTCGCCGTCGGGGAGACAGGCGTCGTAGGCCCGGCCGAGCGCCAGATGGACGGTGTCACCCATCTTCTCGTCGAAGAGGATGTTGTCCGTGTAGCGGTCGATACCCCGATTCATCCCGATTCCGAGTTCGCCCAGCCGGCGGGCTCCGTCGTCCGTCTCGATGATCTCGCCGATCACGTCCCCGCCCTGCTCGGCGTCGTAATCGACGACCTCACCCTCGGCGAACTCGAGGCGGACGTCCCGGACGGATTCCCCCCGTATCGTCATCGGGACGTCGAAGGTCACCTCACCATCGGTCGCATAGGGCGCAGTGAAGACTTCGCCGCTAGGCAGGTTGTGCGAGTCGTAGGCGACCGACGCGGCGCTGTTGACTGCCGTCCGGCCCTCGATCCGCATCGTCAGGTCGGTCCCCCTCGAGACGAGTCGGACCTCGCTCCCCTCGTCGAGCAACGCTTTCAACTGGGACATCTCCTCGGCCAGTGACTCCCAGTCCCGGAGGATCGCGTCGTACGCGAACTCCTGGTACTCCTCGTAGGCCATGTTGGCCTGCTGTGCGAGCGAGCGCGTCGGATGGACCGTCGAAACCCAGCGGGTTCCCAGTCGAGTCTCGCGGATCTCGCTTCTGGCCTCGCTGTACGCTCGCCGCCGGTCGCCGGTAACGTCAGCCGTCACGCTCGTGTTCCGCCCGCCGCCGAGCGAGAGATAGACATCGGCGTTCTCGACCAGCGCGAGTTCGTGAGCCGGATTCGCGTCGAAATCGCCGTCGTGAGCCCGGAGATAGGCCCGCGTGACTTCACCCGAGCCGTAGGTCGCGAGCAGGTTCGCGCCCCGCTCGCCGAGTTTCTCGGCGACGGCGACCGCCAGCTCGTGTGCGTCCGGCCCCACCGACAGAACGACATCGTCGCCCGCTTCGACGCGAGCGCTCCAGTCGACCAGCACCTCGGCGTGTTCGCGTACGCGTTCGTCCATGGACGTTCCTCTCGAGCGAGATCCTATAGTAGCCACTGATGCGGTCTGTTGTACCGATTTCTCCGAGCAACCGAAGGACGGTTCGTGGTTCCCTGGAAATGATTTCCTGACGAGACGAACTCAGGCGGCGTGGGTCTCCTCGGCGGTGAGTCCCTCGCGTGAGCGCACGAGCGAGACGATGGCGTAGACGACCGGCGTATCGAGGAGGGCGATTGCGAGTTTCAACAGGTACTGGCCGACCATCAACGAGAGGATAACATCAGTCGGGAGAACGGCACCGACGCCGAGAACAGAAGGTGCGACGGCGAACGCGATCAAGACGAAGATGACGGTATCGATCGCTTGGCTGCTCGCCGTCGACGCGATGTTGCGGAGCCAGAGCTTCTCCGAGCCGGTGTAGTCTCGAATCCGGTGAAACACGATCACGTCCCAGTTCTGGCTGACGAGGTAGGCCAACAGACTCCCGATGACCACGTTCGTCGACGCGCCGAGCGCCGTTTCGAACGCAGCTGGATCGACGCTCGAGGGGGCGGCCGGCGCGGCGATCGTCGACCAGACGAGCGCGAGGACGACGAAGTTCAGAACGAAGCCCACGTTGACGACGATCTGGGCCGCGCGTCGGCCGTACAGTTCGGTGTAACAGTCGCTCGCGAGGAACGTCAGCGCGTACGCGAGGGCCGCCCCGGGCAACGCGAGCTGTGTCCCCGTCACCGGGAGCGCCACCGGGAGTTCGAACGCGAGTACCTTCGACGCAGTCAACTGCGCGGTAACGAGTGCGGTCACGAAGAGACCGATCAGCGCGACCTGCGCGATCGTCGGCGCTCCACGGGGCTCTGTCCGGTTCATGCCGCGGCATACCCATCGGAACCACCTAAACGATACTATTCCAGTACACCTCGAGGGTGACCACGGTCCGCAGGAGATATTCTCACCAGGTGGTCGTCGACCGTGAGCGGGTCCCGGAATCGTCCCCCAGACTCGTCCTCAAGACGGTCACAGCCGCCCGTCGAGCGCGGCCGGTTCTGGACGGACGGTCGGTCGAATTCGGGCATGAATGGCGAAATAGGTGTCCTCTCGTCCGCTTACCACCGAGAAGAACTGTCCACCCCTCTCTCGAGCCGACCCGTTTTCCGTCTCGTGGGGGGGTCAACGGTCCGCTATCACCGGCGTCAATACCTCGGAGATCTAGAAAAACCGACTTCGCTGTTTTCACTGCCATAGTGCGATGACCGTCGAGTCCACGGCGAAATTCTTTTTGTTTCGACAGGCGATCCGTAACACAACTGTTATACGTATCCCGGGCCTCGATTGAATTGCAATGGCGAAAGGAAACGTTGATTTCTTCAACGACACAGGCGGCTACGGTTTCATTGAGACGGACGACGCAGACGATGACGTTTTCTTCCACATGGAAGACGTTGGCGGTCCGGACCTCGAAGAAGGTACAGACATCGAATTCGATATCGAACAGGCCCCCAAGGGCCCCCGCGCCACCAACGTCACCCGCCTGTAAAACGGCTTTTTACGTTCGGTAACGGGTTTCACATTCGATTATCATTCTTTAGCACACAACACGATAGCTAGCGACGGCTTCGTGCCATCGCTATTAGCCGATCGAGTCATCTATACTGACAGTGTCGAACAGCGATAATCAGTTAACCCGATGAATAGTATTTCGGTCGAGCGACCGTTAGCGGTCTGTTTCGTTTTGCGTAACTTTCACGAAATCCGTAACAAGTCTCGAGACGGCCTGTCTGTACGGCTTCGTAACCGGATTTAGCATGTTCTTACGAAACGAAACGCGAGATATTAGTCTGATTGACTTAGTTAGCTTCGGTGAACGTATGCGGAACGGTTGATACGAAATCGATAACAAATAGCCGGGTACCCGTTCGTTCACTCGAGTACAAAATGGACGATCTGACAGGGTTTCAACGAGACCTTCTGTACGTGATCGCAGGGGCCGATCAGCCCTCCGGTCAGGACGTGAAAAGCGAAGTCGAGACATACTACAATAGCGAGATCAATCACGGCCGATTGTATCCGAATCTCGATACACTGGTCAATAAAGACCTCGTCGAGAAGGGAGAGCTCGATCGACGAACTAACTACTACGAGATCAGTGATCGCGGCCGACAGACGATCGAGCAGCGCCGGGAGTGGGAACAACAGTATATCGACGACTAGTCCGACACCCACCAGTCCTGCACTCTCCACTCCGATCGCTGAGCGACACGTACCGACGGGACAGGCCGACATCGGCGGATAGCAGGTGCTTTCCCACACTCGCAAACCGATTCGGTGTAACCACACTGACGGCAGAACCCGCTTGTACACCGTCACCAGCGGACACCTGTCGGCAGAATCGGTCTCGTTTCGCCACTCGATAGTGAGATCACCCGCGATTTTCGTTCCAGCAGCTGCCTCCGCCCTTCGTTCCACCACTACTGACAGAGCGGGGCTGATACGACCGGCTGCAAGTCCGTTCCGAAGCACTCTCGATACGGCATGGGTTGCTCCGAAACCAGTTACAGCCGACCGTTTGCTCCCTCAATAACCGCGAACCGAATCCCCTTGAGTTGCAATCACGAGCCCCAATCGCTCGTCATAACTCAACTCGATCGACCGTTCTGGGCCCGGCAACCACAGTGATCGTAACGCGCATCGCGTGGGACGCTCCACGTTCCATACCCGATTCCCGCCTCGGCTTCATCGATAGCTACGAATAACGAACGAGTCCCCGATACGGACAGTACCGACAATACTCCTCGAAGAGACGGAGCTTCATCGGTCGACGGACGCGAACTGTATGCGATTCGAGATAGTCCCTCAAGCCCACCAAATTGCTTCGCTTCGACCTCAAAACCCAGAACTACTTACGTCGGGAGAGTCGTTAATTCACTAACCGAAATAGGCGCTGTCCCTGGCACGGTCGGGACTGAGCCTTCGATTCGAGCCGCCGCGGACGCTATCGAAGCCGGCTCACGTCGCAGGACGCCGCTCCCAGCAGCCATTCCGGCTGCACGACTGACCACGGGACTGCTATGATCGGCCCTACAACAATGGAAATTGAAATTGCGACAATTGGCGGTTACGAAGAAGTCGGACGACAGATGACGGCGGTCCGCGCCGGTGACGACATCGTGATCTTCGACATGGGACTGAACCTGTCGAAGGTTCTCATTCACGACAACATCCGAACCGAAGGAATGCACAGCCTCGACCTGATCGATATGGGAGCCATCCCGGACGACCGGGTCATGAGCGACCTCGAGGGAGACGTCAAAGCGATCGTCCCCACCCACGGCCACCTCGACCACATCGGTGCGATCAGCAAGCTCGCACACCGGTACGACGCACCCATCGTCGCGACGCCGTTCACGCTCGAGCTCGTCAAAGGCGAACTCGAGGAGGAAGGGAAGTTCAACACCGACAACGAACTCGTCAAAATGGACGCCGGCGAAACGATGTCAATCGGCGACTCCGGAGCAGTCGAACTCGAGTTCGTCAACGTCACGCACTCGATCGTTCAGGCGATCAACCCCGTCCTCCACACGCCCGAAGGCGCAGTCGTCTACGGGCTCGACAAACGGATGGACCACACGCCCGTCATCGGCGACCCGATCGATATGGAGCGCTTTCGTGAGATCGGTCGCGAAGGCGAAGGCGTCCTTGCCTACATCGAAGACTGTACCAACGCGAACAAAAAGGGGCGGACCCCCTCCGAGAACGTCGCGCGCGAACACCTCCGGGACGTCCTCTACAGCATGGAGGACTACGACGGCGGCATCGTCGCCACCACCTTCTCGAGCCACATCGCCCGCGTGAAATCCCTCATCGAATTCGCTCGCGATATCGATCGCACACCGATCCTCCTCGGCCGCTCGATGGAGACCTACTCCGGGACCGCGAAACAGGTCGGGATCGACTTCCCCTCCGACGTCGAGATGGTCGGCTACCGCCAGTCCATCGAGCAGACGTTCGAACGCATCATGAACGAAGGCAAGGAGAACTTCCTGCCCGTCGTCACCGGCCATCAAGGCGAGCCTCGAGCGACGCTCACGCGAATGGGCCGCGGCGAAACGCCGTACGAACTGGAGGACGGTGACAAAGTCGTCTTCTCCGCCCGCGTGATTCCGGAACCGACAAACGAGGGTCAGCGCTACCAGGCCGAAAAGCTGCTCCGCATGCAGGGTGCACGTATCTACGACGAGGTCCACGTCTCGGGCCACCTCTGTCAGGAGGGTCACTACGAGATGCTCGATGCGCTGCAGCCAGAGCACGTCATCCCGGCCCACCAGAACATGAGCGGCTTCTCGGGATACGTCGACCTTGCCTCCAATCACGGATACAAGCTCGGACGCGATCTTCACGTGACCTCGAACGGGAACGTCATCCAGCTGGTCTAAGCGACCACTGCTGCGGCTATTTTTCATTTTACAGATTTCGAATAGCGAGTGACGGCGTCATCGTTTTAAATACAGCAAAAAACCCACACAGCAGTTGCTGTGTGGGTGTTAGTATGAATAGGAGCGGCGAATCGGATCTCCCAGAGGCTCGCGCACTCCAGTACTCACCGAAACGTAGGCGAGCTTATCTTCCGTGTTCGGGATGGGTACGGGAGGTACCTCGCCACTGTGGCCGCTGTAATGCCGATCGACGGAATCGAACCGCCGTCAGACCACGATCGGTCGCTCGACCGTATTGGTCGAATATGAGTGGAGGCGGCGAAACGGATTTCCCAGAGGCTCGCGCACTCCAGTACTCCCCGGAACGCTGGCGAGCTTATCTTCCGTGTTCGGGATGGGTACGGGAGGTACCTCGCCGCTGTGGCCGCCCTAACGCCGACCAACGGAATCGAACCGCTGTCATGCCAATATCGGTGGTGTGTCTCAAACCGTGTGTATGTGTAGTCCAGTTTACGTCCGGACCCGTTCTCGCGTCACGGATCCAATGCGATGTAATGTATGAATGTGTGGCTTGGCCAGTTAGTGCTCGCGGGCTCAACACCTCGTTGCCTTGGTGCGTACACCCCGAGTCTATCGATCTCGTCTTCTACGAGTGGCCTCAGTGGTATCTCTTTTCCAGGTGGGTTTCGAGCTTAGATGCGTTCAGCTCTTACCCCGTGGTGCGTCGCTGCCCAGCACGTGCCCTTTCGGACAGCTGGTACACGAGTGGCACCCATTCGTAGTTCCTCTCGTACTATACGAACGTTCCCGTCAGATACCGTAACACCCCCAATAGATAGCAGCCGACCTGTCTCACGACGGTCTAAACCCAGCTCACGACCTCCTTTAATAGGCGAACAACCTCACCCTTGCCCGCTTCTGCACGGGCAGGATGGAGGGAACCGACATCGAGGTAGCAAGCCACCCGGTCGATATGTGCTCTTGCGGGTGACGACTCTGTTATCCCTAAGGTAGCTTTTCTGTCAGCAATTGGCCGCATCAAGCAGCCTAATTGGTTCGCTAGACCACGCTTTCGCGTCAGCGTCGATCGTTGTGTTCGACACTGTCAGACTTCCGTTTGCTCTTGCGCTCTTCCTCGGGTCTCCGACCCGAGTGAGGAAATCTTGGGGCGCGCCCGATATCTTTTCAGGCGCGTACCGCCCCAGTCAAACTGCCCGGCTACCAGTGTCCTCCGCCAGGAGTGAGAGTCGCAGTCACCATCGGGTAGTATTTCAATGCTGGCTCGGTGGGCCGCTAGCGCGGCTACCTGTGTAATGCCTCCTACCTATGCTGCACAATGGCGACCACGTCTCAGTGACAGCCTGCAGTAAAGCTCTATAGGGTCTTCGCTTCCCCTTGGGGGTCTCCAGACTCCGCACTGGAACGTACAGTTCACCGGGCCCAACGTTGGGACAGTGGCGCTCTCGTTGATCCATTCATGCAAGCCGCTACTAAAGCGGCAAGGTACTACGCTACCTTAAGAGGGTCATAGTTACCCCCGCCGTTAACAGGTCCTTCGTCCCCTTGTACGGGGTGTTCAGATACCTGCACTGGGCAGGATTCAGTGACCGTACGAGTCCTTGCGGATTTGCGGTCACCTATGTTGTTACTAGACAGTCGGAGCGCCCGAGTCACTGCGACCTGCCTCTTCGCGAGGCAGGCATCCCTTATTGCGAACGTACGGGACTAACTTGCCGAATTCCCTAACGTCGGTTGCTCCCGACAGACCTTGGCTTTCGCCGCCATGAGTACCTGTGTCGGATCTCGGTACGGACAGTGTGCTCGCCTTTTCACGGGCTCTAGGTTGGCCTCTCTTACGCTATCCTACCATTCGTCCGCTTCGTACCATTACGGTTTCCACGGATTTCGATAGTTAGACTGGGCGAAAGCCCAGCAGAGGCGGCCCCAAAGCGTTGGCTTTGAGTGCACACTGGCATAGGAATATTAACCTATTTCCCTTTTGTCAATTTCGACTTACGGATTGACTTAGGACCGGCTAACCCTCAGCTGATCAGCATTGCTGAGGAACCCTTACTCGTTCGGTCGTCAGGGGTCTAACCCGACTAACGCTGCTACTATGACCAGAATTTTCGTTACTGAACGGTCCACACGATCTCTCGACCGTGCTTCCACCCGAACAGAACGCCAACCTACAAGATTGCGGTATGAACCGCACTGCTAGGTCTCGGTGGTAGACTTGAGCCCCGATCATTTTGGGCGCCTCAAACCTCGGCCGGTAAGCTATTACGCTTTTCTTAGAGGGTAGCTGCTTCTAAGCTCACCTCCCGGCTGTCTAGGGCTTGAGACCACCTTCGATCGCACTTAGTCTACACTTGGGGACCTTAACCCAGCTCTGGGTTGTCTCCCTCACGGTACACAGGCTTACCCCGTGCACCGGACTCCCTGCGTCAAACGGCGTTTGTAGGTTCGGAGTTGGACAGGGGGGCGCACTCCTCTCGGAGTGCGATCCCCCAATCCGTCGCTCTACCCCACAAACTACCTCGGCAGAGGTCATGCTTCGACATGTTTCGGTTGGAACCAGCTGTTTCCGGACTCGATGGGCCTTTCACCCCTAGACGTAAGTCACGAGAGGGTATTGTAGGACACCAACTCTAACAGACTTCCACGTGCCTTTCGGCACGCTTCATCTTGCTCACGCCTAGATCGTCCGGTTTCGGGTCGTGCCCGTTTGACTCCCCGCGCTTGAACACGGTGACCCTGGTGCAAAGCACTGCGGTCATATCGGTTTCCCTACGCCTTCCTCGATAATCGAGTTAGACTCGTCAAACAGGCACACTCTCTGGTTCGTTTTTCAAAACGTACGACGGAACTTCGGCTTCCCCTGTCGCTTACTACAGGTTCGCACCTGATTCATTGAACAGCGGACCTTGTAAGCCCCGTCGCTCTATCGCCAACTGATTTCACGCCCTATTGCACCTCCCTTCGTGGGGTGCTTTTCAGCGTTCGTTCACACTACTTGTTCGCTATCGGTCTTGAGGAGTGTTTAGTCTTCGCGGTCGATGCCCGCGATATTCACGAGGGATATCCAACCCCCGATACTCTGGAGCTGACTCGTTCCTTACTCGTCGACGGTACGGGACTGTCACCCTGTCTCGTGCTCTGTTCCAAGAGACTTCGCGTCGAGTGTCGGGAAGTGATCGTCAGTCCGAACACCACATTGCCCGTAAGGGCTTCGGTTTGGACTCTGTCGCGTTTATTCGCCATTACTAACGACATCGCGTTTGCTTTCTTTTCCTGTCGATACTAAGATGTTTCAATTCTCGACGTTCCCCATTGCGCGAAGCAATTGCGGTGGGGATTCCCATTCGGAGATCCTGAGTTCTTAGCCTCCGTGCGGCTCCCTCAGGCTTATCGCAGCTTGGCACGTCCTTCTTCAGCTCTCAAGCCGAGCGATCCACCAGCTGGCACAGTAGCCACGTTCATCGGATCTGAATTGCAACCTGCAGTTGTAATTCAAGAGTGACCCGGGAACGGGTCCAGTGGACGCCTGGACTACACGTACACACGGTCTCATCTGCACGCCGTAGACGCGGCATGCATTAACCCTTCCCACCCGCGTTTACACGGGGTGGTGCATCGGTTCTGTCGTACTCAATCATCGCGCCGTCTCCCACTTAAGGGGCACGATTCGATGATCAGTACGAGACATGGACCCACAGGGATTCGAACCCTGGGCATCCTCCTTGCAAAGGAGGCACTCTACCACTGAGCTATGGGCCCACGCCCGTCTCAATAACGAGACGGGCACGGGAGTTGGTGTGAACCTTGGTAGTTCTAAGGTGCCCGATCGGCCAAACGGTGGTCGATCGAACGTGGAACCGCAATTCGTAATCCGCTAAGGTGGGTCAGGCACGACGGCCTGATCCCGGTCTGTGGAGGTGATCCAGCCGCAGATTCCCCTACGGCTACCTTGTTACGACTTAAGCCCCCTTGCGGAGCCCAGATTCGACCCTGGAATCAGGGCCTCATCCGGACCCCACTCGGGTGCTTTGACGGGCGGTGTGTGCAAGGAGCAGGGACGTATTCACCGCGCTCTTCTGAAGCGCGATTACTACCGAATCCAGCTTCATGAGGGCGAGTTTCAGCCCTCAATCCGAACTACGACCAAGTTTCGGAGATTAGCGCCCCCTTTCGGGGTTGCATCCCACTGTCTTGGCCATTGTAGCCCGCGTGTCGCCCAGCACATTCGGGGCATACTGACCTACCGTTGCCCATTCCTTCCTCCAGTTTGGCACTGGCAGTCCTCCTAATGTACCCAACCACCACAAGGGTGTTGCTGGCAATTAAGAGTGTGGGTCTCGCTCGTTGCCTGACTTAACAGGACGCCTCACGGTACGAGCTGACGGCGGCCATGCACCTCCTCTCAATGGCTCCAGTAAGATCATCAATCTGACCTTCACTGCACATTGTCGATGCTGGTGAGATGTCCGGCGTTGAGTCCAATTAAACCGCAGGCTCCTCCGGTTGTAGTGCTCCCCCGCCAATTCCTTTAAGTTTCATCCTTGCGGACGTACTTCCCAGGCGGTCTGCTTCTCGGCTTCCCTACGGCACAGCACAGGCTCGTAGCCTGTGCCACACCTAGCAGACATCGTTTACAGCTCGGACTACCCGGGTATCTAATCCGGTTCGTGACCCGAGCTTTCGTCCCTCACCGTCGGATCCGTCTTCCAGAGGCGCTTTCGCCACCGGTGGTCCGTCCAGGATTACGGGATTTCACTCCTACCCCGGACGTACCCCTCTGGTCTTCCGGTCCCAAGCCACGCAGTTTCCACCGGACGCCTGCGCGTTAAGCGCGCAGATTTCCCGATAGACTTGCCTGGCCAGCTACGGACGCTTTAGGCCCAATAATAGCGGTCATCACTCGTGCTGCCGGTATTACCGCGGCGGCTGGCACCGGTCTTGCCCAGCACTTATTCCTCGACCACCTTACGGTCGAAAAAAGCGAGGACTATATGCCCTCGCACTCGGAGTCCCCTTATCGCACTCGCGTGCAGTGTAAAGGTTTCGCGCCTGCTGCGCCCCGTAGGGCCCGGTATCTTGTCTCAGATACCGTCTCCGGGCTCTTGCTCTCACAACCCGTACCGATTATAGGCACGGTGGGCCGTTACCCCACCGTCTACCTAATCGGCCGCAGCCACATCCTATAGCGCCTGAACGTTTCGCGTTCACGCCACTCCAGGCAGTGAACGGTATCGGCTATTAGCCTCAGTTTCCCGAGGTTATCGCCGTCTATAGGGCAGTTTGGCCACGTGTTACTGAGCTATCTGCTACGAGTCTGAACTCGTGCAACTAGCATGGCTAAATCGGACTCCAATAGCAATGACCTCCGGCAGGATCAACCGGAATGCTATAATGTACTCCCAGCTTGGCTGGGAGGGTCTGTTGGCGGTGAATGTTGCAAACACACTCACACATAAATGGTCCACGTTCGATGACACTGATCGTGTGACCGATCGGGCGTCACCGAACTACCAAGGCTCACATCAGATCCCATCTGTACGGCGGACCGCAGGGGTAGGATCCTCATTTCCTTCGGACGTATTCATAAGCCGTCAGGGGTACATAACCCCTTCGGACTCCAAATCGTCCGTGTCGACGCGGCGTATTCAAACGCCCCGTCGCCACCTTCTTCGTATATATTCATAATCGCCGATCACTACTTAAGGCCTGCGAACCACAGGTCCGAAGGTAGTCAATGCCACACACTGAGAGGACAGTATCGTCCACCTAATCGTGACAATTGGCTAACGGTGTGAGGGATTTCTCTCAGTTGGATAGATCTCTGATAAGCGTCCGGTAAGGGTTACATCCGATCAATGAAATCCTCGCAGATGACTTGCTGAGAGCCTCCATGGCAGGAATTGTCGAAAACTTTCCACGCGCAACCGTATACCAGAGCAAAGTACCGTGATGTGTCTTCTCGAGGCGTATTCACACCGCTGAAGGTGATCGAGAATCTCGACGACACGATCGGGTTCGAGCGTTGCATCACTCACGCCCGCACTGGCGGACACAGTCGGAGGCGGGACCTTCCGTACGTTCCGCGGGAACAGCGTCAATATCGGCACAGAATCGGAGGAACGCACGGATCGTCGCGAGTTACCCGTAGAGTATGATCGTTCTGACTTCCTCGCAGCCGTCACCGTTCCCCTCTCGTTACCAGACACGATAGGCGTCCAAGTCACGACCAGTGAGCGTGATCAGGTTCATCCACCCTCAGCGACCGAAACGAATGGCCGGGAAACGCAGGTTCGATCTCGAGTGGGCGAGCGGACACGACACGAGGGTCACAACGGAGCGACCGTCAAGAGTAGATCGACGCGACACGAGCACGCCAACGGGCAGTCCGGGAACTGGAAGGTGTCCCGTGAGTATCACGAAAAGCGCAGGCGGGACGACGGCTGGTACTGTTTCGTCGTCTATCGAGCGCATGGGCGCTCCGGCTGCACGATCCGACGTGATGAAATGGTCCGCTCGAGCGATGTTCCACGGCTCCGGCGGCGCGGTGGCGACGATCACTGCGGAACCGAGCGAGCGAAACTATCGAGTGACGCTATCGTCTGAATAAGCGATTCCGCTCCGCCTTAATCGCCTCTTTCCCTCGGATCGGAGACTGTCATGAAAACGTATCAGTAGCCGTTGTCTGACACACGTCAGTAGAGGAACGTCCGGTTTTATGTGGCAGTTCCTGACATCGGTGACTGTGCAACCGACTCAATCACTCAGTCTGAAGGTTGTAGAAAAAATTGCCGAGCGGGAAGGGATCGAACCGGAAGAACTCCACCCACCGATCCACGATGCGATTAACACGGACGCACTCGACTCACTCTATCAAGCGAGTGATCCCGAGAGGAATCCGTCTAAAGTCGAATTCGCCTACAGCGGCTACACGGTGACTGCCGATAGTACAGGCAAAGGGCCTTGTTTAGACGCTTGATTTCACCGGGTAGCGGCGTCAAGCGCTAGTTCGACGTTTCTGACGGCGCATTTGAGCACGAGTTCGCGGAACTGGCCGAACCAGGTTCTCGCTCGAACGATCTCGCCGTATTTGCGCCGGAGCGCAAAAAACGTCGATTCGATATTTGATCGTTGATGGTACGTTGTATCATCGAGCAACACATTGTTTGCGACGCCGTGCCAGCCAAATTCGCGGTGCTTGATCACCGGTTTGACGCCCTCAGACCGAAGCTTCTGTCGAAGGAGCTCCCAGTCGTAGCCTTTGTCAGCGGTTAGAATACTCAGTTTGTCTAGGTTGCGCGTGAGCAGTTGCCACGCGATCTGTGTATCGTGCGGTTGTTTCATCGAGCAATGTATATCTAGAATCGCACCAGTTTCGCAATCGATCAAGGCGGTCGTTTTCACCGCCCTGAACGTGTAATTCGTCCGTTTGGCGTAGTGCTGGCTCGCCGCGACCCGATCCATGCCGGTTGCGTCGATTGCCTGGATCTCGCCGGTCTCGTGCAGCTCCGCCGACAGCCGGAGAACGTCGCGCCAGAGCGGCATTTTGAGGTCTTGCATTCGCGCACACACGGTGGTAAAATCGGGCAGCTGAGTTACTTCTAGGTCAAGAATTCCCGCAATCCGTGGCATTTCGTACAGGACGTCCAAGAGTCGCCGGTACGGCAAATCGAGATACGTTTTGAGGCCGCGAATTGAGACGATCACCCAGTCGGCGTAGCCGCCGTCACCGCGTTTTACGGCTGGTTTTGGCCTTCCGACGACGGCTTTTTGGGCGAGCGAGACAACGTGGCTAGTGAAGCGGGCTAGCTTCGTGTGCACAGCAAAGCCTTCCCGCTTCACTCTCTAGTAAGTTAGACATTTAGCGTGAGCTACTAGGAACACGATACTACACTCTACGTCGCTGAGCCGCCGTATTTCGCGCGTCTAAACAAGGCCCAGGCAAAGTGAATCTCGAGAAACGCATAACGGCCTTCGATCCCGATAAAACGACAGTGTGATGGGCTCTGAGTTCCGGGGCTGAAATTCAATCTCATCGTAGCCGGTCGCAACTCAAGCACTCGTCGGACTCGACGAAGCGGGTCATCGCGAACCACCGTCCTCGCAATCAGTGCCCGACTGTAGTGAGCAGTACCTGTCCCAGAGATATTTAGTAGTCAGCCAAGAATCATGAATGAATGGAAGCAAAAGACTACGTGCTTGATGTGATTGCAACTGTAGTCGGTATTTTCGTGTATGGCGCTGTCGGCGGTTCGTTCTGACAGCATCCGTTCTGTACCGTACAGTGTCGCTCGAAGAGTGCCACCGTCGGCGCGAATCTCTCGGTTCTCGAGAGTCCGCCGAACGACTGCGTCAGTCGCTTGGTGGACCGGATGGGCTATGGGCGTCCGACTCTCGACATCGTACAGCCGATTCGCCGGAATGAACCCGCTACGTATCGGCCTCACCTCCGTGCCGGCCGGGCGATGTTTCCGGATCGAGGATCGACACATCGACGCCAGCAGCGGAGCCGCGGTTCAGTCGTCAGGACGAATCACAGTCACCACAGCGGTGGGCGCGAGCGTCATCGTCACCGAAAACGCGGCGGAACCGGTCGTCGGTGATGTGGGCTCCGCGGTGGTTACAGGTCGAATTATCGACCGACGGCCACGATGCGACCGTCATGCAGACCGCCCCGTTTCGGCTACTAATTTCGCAGGACTGCAACGACCCGGAACCAGTGACTGGTTCGGTTCAGGTTCAGACGAGGGTAACTCGAAAACAGAAAAGTTGTACTTCGAGTGGTTCAGGCCCCGGTTATCAACCGAATCGGCTTCGGCCACGCTTCGGGTTTTTGCGGATGGGCCCTGACGGATTCGTAACTACGCCGACGGCTCGCTTCGCTCGCCGTCGTCTCGTTCGAATCCACAGGAGTCATTCCGTGCCGCTCGCATCTGCTCGCAACACTCCATGGGCCCTGACGGATTCGAACCATCGACCACTCGGTGTCTCACACGATCTCACGAGTCAGATTGTGTTATGAGCCGAGCGCTCTAACCAGACTGAGCTAAGGGCCCGATAGTTGCGTATCTATGAGATAATCCTCATGCCAATTAACCCTTGCTGTCTGGCCGTTTTTCGTTTTCTGGTACCGGATCTCCATCCCTGTTTTTGGAGCATCCTGGATTGGTACGAGATAGGTCTCTCCAATAACGGGATTGTAAACAGCGAAATAATCAATCTTCCCATCGTATCCTGCTCTCTCGTAGCCCTGCCTCTTCACTCTCGTACTCCGTGTTTCAAATCGAACTTTGCTATCGTCATTACTGGATGCCGTCTTACATTGAATACGTAGTAGATCCGACTCTCTGTCAATGACGAGGTCATACGGTAAATTATCCGACTCAGGGGCAAGAACAGGAATTCCACGTGAAAGAAACTCTGCCTTAATAATCCCTTCTGTTGCGTCGCCTTTTTTCTGCGGTTCTGATAGGCCCTGAAAGGCTTCTTCCATTATTGAGTTTAGATATGGTTTCGAATTTAAAACCTATTATGGAATAGAATATATTTGTAGCACTATAATCCCAAATTTCGATTGATCAATACGCTACGCTAGTCTCAAAGCACGGTTGGAAGAAGTGGATTACCGAGTATTCGTCGCCGCCTCGAGCTCTCGTCTCGAGACGATGCCTACGCAGTCAGCGCCTCGAGTTCGTCGTCACTCAGTTCGGCTTCGAGTTCCGTCTCGCTGTGTGACTCAAGGAAGTCCTCGCGCTCCTCGGCGTCGAGGTCGGTCACGGATTCGAAGTGGTGACACATAGCAATCCGACGCACGCGCTCGTACTCAATAAAGGCTGTTACTGGATATCTGACTGGTCGTCTCGCCGTCTCAGGACGAACGCCCACGGATGGTCGCGTTTCACCGTCCGCAGTTACAGGCAGTTCGTGTCTCGAGGAGGAAACCACCGCTCGAGTACCGAAGCCGTGATCAAGAGTCGTGTCTGGAGACCGGAAACGCAGCTCACCTACTCGTCCTGGTAATCCGCGAGCGTCTGATCGGTCGTCTCCGCGCGGTGCCGAGTCGCCAGTCCCGCGAGGTGGGGCGATTCGGGGACGATCAGCTCCTCACAGGCGGTTTCGCAGGCGCTCTGGCTCCCAGGGAGACAGAAGACGGGCGTGTCGACGGCGATTCCCGCCGTCGCGCGCGAGGCCATCGCTCGCGTTCCGACTTCGTCCCACGAGAGCGAGCGAAACAGTTCGCCAAAGCCCGGCAACTCGCGTTCGAACAGCGATGCGGTCGCCTCCGGAGAGACGTCGTCGACGGTGACACCGGTGCCGCCGGTGGTACACACCACGTCGATGTCGCGGCGTGCAACGAGGCCGCGAACGGCGGTTCGGATCGCCGAATAGTCGTCCCGGACCAGGAGCCGTTCTCGGACCTCGTGGCCATCGGCTTCGAAACAGTCCTGAATGGTGTCTCCGCCCGGATCGTCGGGATCCGCCGTTCCCGCGCGCGAACTCGAGACGGTGACGACCCCAACGTAGAGCGGATCGATGATATCGTGTCCGTGGTGGTCGGTACTCCGTCGGTCGTCGCTGTCGCTGGTCATGTGTCTACGTCACTGGCGAAGGACGATAATCTCTCCCCCGAAAGCCGGTGGTCGAACTCGCGGGTGACAGTTCAATTGTGGGGCACAGACCAGCCAGTTGCGACGAATCGAGAAGCGCCGAAGCCAGGACTCGAACCTGGGACAACCTCGTATCTGCGGCGGACAGGGAAGACCTGAATCGCCGTAACAGCGAGGTGCTCTACCATCTGAGCTACTTCGGCTCATCATCTGGTAGTCGGGTGCATTTGATAGGGCTTTCGTTTTCCCTGCTCCGGGTTCGATACTCTTTCACGCACCGCTCGAGTACGCGTTCCCAATGAGCGAGGAGGATGCCGACAGCGCGGACAACGGTTCCAGCGGTCAGTGCGGAAATCGCGCTGACGACAGTAACGAACCCGACAATCGAGAGCCGGATCACGATCTCGAGCGAGTCGTCGACGAGATCCGAGCCCGGGTCACTCCCGACGACGGCGAACGCGCGCGGCTCCGAGCGGTCGCCGATCGGCTCATGAATCGGGCTGAGACCGCGGCGACCGACCTGTGTGCCGACGCCGACGTCTTACAGGTCGGCTCCACCGCGAGAAACACCTGGACCAGCGGTGACCGCGACATCGACATCTTCGTCCGATTCCCATCGGAGCTCGAGCGCGAAACGCTCGAGCAATACGGCCTCGAGGTCGGCCACGCGACGCTGCCCGATGGTCACGAGGAGTACGCCGAACATCCCTACGTTAAGGGGACGGTCGAGGGGTTCGACATCGACGTCGTCCCCTGTTTCCGACTCGAATCGGCGACCGAGATCCGTTCGGCGGTCGATCGGACGCCGTTTCATACTCGGTACCTCCAGCGACGACTGGACGACGAACTCGCCGCGTCTGTCCGCGTCACCAAACAGTTTCTCAAGGGGATCGGTGTCTACGGCAGCGACCTCCGAACCCGGGGGTTCAGCGGCTATCTCACGGAGCTCCTCGTCTGCGAGTACGGCGGATTTCGGCCGCTGCTCGAGGCAGCGGCCGACTGGCGGCCACCGGTCGAGCTCGACCCAGAAGAACACGGTCATACGCGCGAGACGGTTTCGTCGTCTCGAGAGAAGGCAGTCGGCGACACTGGCCTTCCGTTCGACGATCCGCTGATCGTCATCGATCCGACGGATCCCGAACGCAACGTCGCCGCGGTCTGCTCGGCCGAGAACGTCGCTCGCTTTCAGCACTACGCCCGGGAATTCCTCGCGTCCCCGCGGATCGACCACTTCGAGCCCGACGATCCGGAGCCGCTGTCCGAGTCGGAACTGCGCGAACACCTCGAGCGCCGGGTCACTACGCCTGTCGCCGTCCGGTTCGACGCCCCCGATCTCGTCGAGGATCAGCTCTATCCGCAGCTTCGCAAGTCGCTGGCGGGCATCACGAAGGGGCTGAACGATCGCGGCTTCGACGTCTTTCGGTCGATGACGATCGCCGACGAAAACGCGGTCGTCTTCGCCGAACTCGCGGTCGATGAGCGACCGGCCGTCGAACGCCACGAGGGGCCACCGGTTCACGTCCGCGACCACGCAGCCGGCTTCTACGAGTCCTACGCGGACGACTCCGACGCCTACGGTCCGTTCATCGAGGGCGAGCGCTATGTCACCGAGCGCGAGCGGGAGTTTATCACCGCCCGCGCGTTCCTCGAGAGCGACCGCCTCTTTGACGTCGGACTGGGTGCACACGTCGAGACGGCACTCGAAGACGAGTACGAAGTACTGATCGGATCGGAGATCACGGCGTTGCTCGCCGAATTCGGCACGGAGCTGCGAACGTACTTCGAACCGCGGCCCTGATACGGACTGCTGTCAGTCATTTCCCGCGCGACCGCGATCCAGTCTGCGGTCGCACCGGTACATCGTTACAGCAGACCGTATGAGGAGCGCAGTGCCTCGCCGCTGCCGCGATCCATTTCGTCAGATATCGTTCAGGTCAACGTCGAGATCGTGGGCCTCGAGCACGTCCTCGAGGGCTGATTCGGCGTTGTCGCCGGGTTCGTCGTCGGGTTCGATCGGTTCGCGACCGTCGAAGGTCTCGTGGACGAGTGCCACGCTGTCGGCGAGCACGTCCAGTCCGTAGCCGCCCTCGAGGACGAACGCCAGCGCGGCGTCGGTGTCAGCGGCGAGGGACCGAACGCGGTCGCTCATCAGCGCGTAGGCCTCTGTCGAGAGCCGGATCCGCGAGATGGGATCGTGGCGATGGGCGTCGAAACCCGCGCTGATGAGGATGAGATCGGGATCGAACGCGGTGAATGCGGCGGTGATCGGCCCGTCGACGGCGGCCAGATACTCCCGGTCGTCGGTACCGGCCGGCATCGGAACGTTCATCGTCGTCCCGTCGCCGTCGCCCTCACCGGTCTCGTCGACATCGCCGGTCCCGGGGTAGAGCCCCTGCTCGTGGATCGAAGCGAAGAACACGTCGCCCCTGTCGTAGAATATGTCCTGCGTCCCGTTGCCGTGGTGGACGTCCCAGTCGAGGATCGCCACCCGGTCGATGTCGTACGCGTCGTGATCGAGGGCGTACTGGGCGGCGACGGCAGCGTTATTGACGAAGCAAAACCCCATCGCGTCGTCGTAGACCGCGTGGTGGCCCGGCGGTCGCCCAATCGAGAAGGGCGTGTCACGTCCTGTATTGCCCTCGAGCGCCGCCTCGGCGGCCCAGCAGGCAAGGCCGGCGCTCTGGCAGGCCGCGTCCCAGGTTTCCTCGACGGCGGCGGTATCGGGATCCCAGCTCCCGCCGCCGTCGGCACAGAACTCTCGAACGGACTCGAGGTACTCGCGGTCGTGGACGGCCGCCATCGCGTCGAGTTCGCACGGGTCGCTCTCGACGTATGTGACGCCGTGTTTCTTCTTTAGCCGTTCCCGGATCGCCCGTAACCGGTCCGGCGACTCCGGGTGGCGCGAACCGGGATCGTGTGCGAGACAGAGCTCGCTGTAGCCGAACTGCATCGGCTCACTCGAACAGCGAGAAGTACGTCTCGATGTCGTCGTCGGTGATCGTCCGCCGGTCGGCGTGGTGGGCGAGAGTCGCGGCCGCCCGGGCGACGTTATCCGCGTAGTCCTCGAGGATATCGGCGAGGGCGACGCGGGCGTCCATCGAGACGCGATAGCGATCGTCGATTTCCAGCCTGGCGATGCGATCGACCGGCGCGACCGGAAGCTCGAGGTCGTCTTTGTCGACGACCGCTTCGGCGCCGAAATCTTGGGCCATCAGCGTCTTCCGGCCGTCAGCCGTCGCCTCCTCGGCGGCGTCGATTGCGAGTTCGCTCCCGTGTTCTTGAATCCGCGTTGCGAGTTGCTTCGACGCGTCAGCACTCACCCGAAGATTGCCTGCGTTCCGCCGGATGATCGTATCCACCGGGGCGAACGGGAGTTCGACGTTCATATAATGATAGGCGAAGCTAACTCCCTTAACGCTTTTCCTAGGCGGCCGATGAGGTTGCTCGCCGCGTCAGAACACGTCGTTTGCGTCGAGGCGACCGTCGCGGACGACTCCTCGGGCGGTTACCTCCTCGCCGAGACCGACGTCAGCGTCGGTCGCGATGCTCATGGTCGTTTCGCCGTCGTCGAGCACGATCGGGTCACCCGCCTGCACGACGACGCCGGTGAACTCGCGTTCCTCGCCGTCGGACGGTTCCTCCGAGTCGGTCCCAGCGTCGGTACTGGCGCTATCGTCAGTGGCGTCACTCGAGGCGCTCGAGGAGGTGCTCACACCGGCGTCGCTCTCGTCCGCGTCTCCGTCGTCACCGGCGAAGGCGGAGAGGCCGGCGTTCTCGTCGCTCGAGTCGCTCGTATCGCCCCCGGACTCGCCAGTGCCGGACGAGTCGGATTCGAGGACCGTGATCGTCGACTGCCAGCCCGCGGAGGCCTCGAGATCGTCCTGCCAGCCGTCCTGGATCTCAACGTCGCCGAGTGCGACCTCGTCGCCCGGACCCACGTCGATGTCGGCTTTCTCGCCCCACAGCGCGACGCGGATGTCGCCGGTCGCGTCCTGAACGCGGATGTTCCGGACCTGTCCCTCCGAGCCGTCGTCGCGGTCGAACGTTCGCTTGGGATCGGCCGAGCGAACGACGCCGGCGATGTCGACCATCTGATCGATCTCGAGATCCTCGATCGGCGTGCTCTCGGGGACGTACTCGACCGCCTCGTCGACTTCCTCGACGGCACCGCGGTTGCCGACGTGGAGTTCTAGCTGTCCGTCGCGGTCCTTGACGTAGCCGTCGATCACTTCGACGGTCGTCCCGGCCTCGAGTTCAGTTGCGAGATCGGCCTGCTCGTCCCACAGGGTCACGCGGATGCGACCGGTCGAATCGCCGAGGACGAGGTTCGAGACCTTCCCCTCCGAGCCGTCGTCGCGGTCGAACGTCCGCACGCTGTCGGTGTCCAGAAGCAGGCCGACGAGGTTGACGTTCGAGAGACCGAGCGAGAGGTCCTCGACGGTGTACGTATCGGAGACCTGCACGTCGATCTCGGTATCGTCGTCGGGTTGGACGTCGTCCACGCTGATTTCGACGCCGGAAAAGCCCTCCTTGGGTCGGCCCTTGATCCGCAGGACCTGTCCCTCCTCGAGTTCCTCGATGGCGGCCTGGGCGTGGTCGTCCCAGAACGCCGCTCGCACGGACCCGGTCTCGTCCGCCACCTCGACGTTGACGACCTGCCCGTCCTCGTCCTCACCGTCGCGCTCGAACGTGCGCACCTCGCCGATCGAGAGCACCTTGGCGACGAACTTCGCCTCCTCCATCCCGGGTTCGATATCGGCGATGCCGCCGACCTCGCTCTCGCCGACTTCGTGAGCGATGAGCATCGCCGCCGTCTCCTCGTCAGCGAGTCCCCCCATCTGCTCGACTTTCGCCTCGACGGCCTCGCGAAACTCCTCGAGAGAAACGTCGGCCTCGAGGTCCTCATATACGCCCTCGATGTCGCTCATTCTATGCTCGTGCATGGGTAGGTCGCGCATAAACGTTGCCAATTCGTCGATACTGGTTCGTCGATACTGGTCGTCCCGGTTCGCGCTCGCGTCCCCTCCGACCGCGGGGCCGGCGGCGTCGAATACCCGAGGTTCGACCGATGAGGACGGGGCCAGTCGGACCGCGTTTCGACGAATCAGCGCGGCGACGCGTTTCTGTGTCGGTCCGGGCCTCGAGACGATCACGTCGGTCCTCGAGTCGGTGACGGCTCTCGAACATGCTTCATGCTGGCCGCGCCTTGTGGCTTAAACTACAGGATGGACACGGCTCGGTGGCAGTCAATTGGTGGATCCGGTTCGCCAACCGGGGCGAACGGTGCGATCCGCTGGGTCCCCGAAGTCCGCATTTGACGCGAGAAACCGCGAGCGGAGGGACCTCACAGCGATGGTTCCGCGTGTCGAACGTCGACGTCCTCGATCTCGCCTGGATCCGAGAGGACGAGCACCCCGCTATATTCGACGGAGCCGATACAGAAGTAACATCCGTCACTGTCCTCCGGCTCGAGGCCGACGGTAACGACCAGTGTCTCGTCTTCGACGTGTGTCGACTCTAGGACCGCCCGATAACAGGGCGTCGGGGAACTGGTTGCTCCCGAAAACGAGACGAGCGAACGCTGCCGTCGCACCTCGGACTCATCGATGTCCTGGTTCCCGCACTGCGACGCGGTAGTGCGTATCTGCGAGAACTCGACGGAATCGGTTTCCGCCGATGTCCCGTCGCCGTCGCTGGAGCGGTCCTCGTCGGCGGCGGCCGCTGTGCCTGCGCCGACTATCGTCGCAGTCGTAGCCGATACGGTCCGGATGATGGAACGCCGTGTTCGTGCCATGGTGAGTATCGTCCCGGGCCCGCCACCCGGAACAATGGTAAATTCAGTGATTTGCTATTTGATTTTTGTTCCTCAGTTATGAATGTGTATTTCCGACGAGCTGGGGGCGTCGATCATCGCCGACAGCTATTGCAGGACGGCTGGCGGTCAAATCCGCCGGTAGACGGAACGCCAGCAGTTCACCTGCGGACCTGCGGCCGGCTGAGCGATCGAACGTGCCGCATGCGGTCCGCTCTCCAACGGGACCGAAGCCCGCTCCGAAGCCGACCGATCTCGAGACGAGCACGATGGATGCTTCGAAGACGGGACGGACGATTAGAAGTACAGCGCGTTGATCCGGTCCGCCGTCCGGATCGCCAGCGCCTGTCCGGTGTTCGTCGGGTTCGGCCCGCCGAGGCCGTTCGCGAGCGCGCTGTGGTCGCCGACGAACAGCCGATCGACGTCGTCTGCCTCGCAGTTCTCGTCGACGACTTTCCCCATCCGCATCGAACTCTGCATGTGCAACAACAGCGGCGGCGCGTCGGCGCGGTGGACGTGCTCGGCGCCGGCGGCCTGCAGGAGTTCCGCGGCGGTCGTCGCGAGCCGATCGCGCTTCGCGGAGTCGTCGGGATGGGGATCCCACGAGACGTCGGCGACCGGTCCGTGCTCGTCGACGGTCTCCTCGTCGACCGAGACGCCGTTTTCCTGCCGCGGCAGGTCGTCGGTGAGGATCAAGATTGCCAGCGTCCGCCGGTAGTCGGCCATCCGTCGTTTGAGCTCCTCGCCGGCGAGCCGGCCGCGGCTATCCCACGGCGCGTCCGGTTCGACGTCGGCGTCGAAGGCGTAACCCGCCCGACTGAACGAGTAGCTCTGGAAGGCGGCGATTCCCGGCGTCCCGCCGACCATCTCGAAGCAGCCGACCCCCGGCTCGTCGTACCGCGCGGCCGCGTTGTGGCCGACGTAGGGATCGATCGTCCGCTGCCCGGTCAGTTCCTCGAGCGTGTCGCTGTCGAAGGAACCGACGACGAAGTCGAACCAGTGTGTGGTCAGTCCCGCGCCGACCCAGCCGTTGTCCGGCAGGCCGGAGTTGAGCCACAACCGCGGGGTCTCGATGCAGCCGGCGGCCATCACGACCGCGTCCGCGTCGATCGAGCCGGTCTCGCCGGACCACGTGTCGCGGTACTCGACGCCGATCGCTTCGAGACTCCCCGCGAACGACTGCGTTCGCACGTTCGTAACGAACGTGTTGGGTCGGATCGTCACGTTGCTCGTCTCGAGCGCGCGGGGAACGAAACTCACGTTGCTCGATTTCCGGGATTTCTCCGCGACCGGCGCCTCGAGCGGCGTGGGCGCGCCCTGATAGTGGTCGCCGGCAAGGGTATCGCCCTCGACGTGGGGGTAGGTGAACGGCCCGTCGTAGTCGGGGTCGCGGAGCCTCTCGTCCGGCTGGGAGACGGCGTTTGGCTGCGGTCGGTAGCCCGCTTCCGTGACGTTCAACTGGTCGAGGAGGTCGTGACCCGCTTCCTTCGCACCTTCGAAGAACACCGCCTCCTTCGCGGTCGTCGGCGCCGGGTGGACGTCACAGATCTCCTCGTTCACCTGGTAGTAGGGCACCAGTTCCTCGTAGTCGATCGGCCAGTGGTCCTGCGCTCGGAACGCGAAGGGGTACGCCCGCGGGTGGTTGCCGAAGTAATGCAGCGTCGTCCCGCCGACGCCGGCGAGCTGGGAGATGTACATGGGCCGGTCCGTCGATCGGTCCCACGCCGATCGGTCGCGATCCGCGGGACCGAACCGGAACTTCCCGCCGTTGGAGTCGTTCGTCGCGTTCTCGCGTCGATCGAGTTGCTCGTCCATCAGCGGGCCGCTCAGATCGGCGGGGTCCGAACTCGCCGTACCGCCGGACTCGTCGTGCGGGTTCTGCCAATTCTCGTTGCCGTGCCACGGCCCCGCCTCGAGAACGAGAACGTCGATATCGTGCTGGCCGAGCCGCCAGGCCAGTGCCGGTCCGTCGCCGCCCGCGCCGATGACGATGACGTCTGGATCGTGTATCATCTCTATCGCCTCAGTAGTCGTTCTCCCGAAATTCGCTCACTTCGAAGCCGCGATGGCCGGCGTACCCCGGTGCCGGGCCGGGATACCCGGTCTGTCGTCGACTCTGTACCTGATCGACTGGCGTCTCGAGTGCGCGCTGGGACGGCGGTGCGGTTTTGGTCTCTCCGTAGCCGGCCCACTCGCTGTAGTAGCCAAGCGCCGTGAGGATGTGCGTCGTCATGACGACGCCCGGGAGCGTCTCCGGAGCCGCGACGAGTTCCGAGAGCTCGGCCTCGCGGACGGCAACCGGGGCGCCCCCGGAGAGCCACTCGAAGCACCGGAGGCGGTCCCGTCGCGACAACCAGGAGAACGTACCGCCCGCGGTGAACGCCGAGTCGGGACCGACGTTGTCCTCGTGTCGGTCCTGCGCGACGAATTCGAGTGCGATACCGTCGAAACAGGCCGCGAACACCGGTGCGTACGGATAGTTCACCGAGTGGTCCGCGACGGACGTCTCCGCGGTCTCGATCGCGTATCCGACCGTCACCGGCCCCGTCTCGGAGCCGGTGTAACCGACGCCGATTCCGATCCGTCGGAGCGCCCCGAATACGGCGTCGACGTCGGTCAGCCCGAGCCGGTCGAGCCGCTTACGGGTCGACTGCGAGTGGTCGCTGCGAACGTCATCGACGATCGTTTTGAGATCCTCCTCGCCATGATCGATGCTGAGCGCCCGCGCGACCTGCCACGAGAGCCCCTCCGCTCGCATCTCATCGGCGTTGTTGTAGTTCCAGATCAGGAATCGCTCGAGGTCGACGGCCAGCCCGCCTGGTTCGTGTTCTGGACCGAGTTCGTCGGCTAGCGCCGGTGTTTCCGGGACGATCGCGTCGACGACTGCGCGGAACGTGTCCCGCGTGTGCGGGTCCGCCTCGAGATCCTCGAGACCGGTCGAATCCTGTGCGGTTACCGCCGGTAGCCCCGATAGCGACGCGACACCGGCACCGCCGATTCCGCCGAGTACCGACCGGCGGGAGACCGTCTCGTCAGTATCGTCCTCGCCTGTCATTCTACTTCCGACGCCAACATCCACCCAATTAAATATTTCCATGTGGAGTCATAAAATAACATTCAATGGGTCGCAAGATACCAGCTGACACGTCCGAGAGAGGACGACGGTTTGAGACCGGCGACCGTCTCGAGGAGCCGTAATTGACGCCACAACGGCCACGAAAGTCCGGGGCGGCAACGGGAGCCTTTCGAAAGGGCTTTAATGTCCACGCAGTTACGAAGAGATGAGTCCTGGTAGGGTAGTGGACTATCCTCTTGGCTTGCGGAGCCAGGGACCGGAGTTCAAATCTCCGTCAGGACGTTTCTGCCGACACCAAACCGCGAGCGACGCGTGGCGCGTTAGCGCCACGAAAAGCGAACGGCGAAGCCGTGAGCAGCGAGCGGTTGGTGTCGGCGAAACTCCCCGGAGATTTGAGCAGGGAAGTCGCAGCGCGACCGAAGGGAGCGACCGTCTTCCCGTGTTCAAATCTCCGTCAAGACGCTCACTCCTAACGAGTGCTTCGCGTTGCTCAGCACTCGCTTCGTCGTTCGGTCCTGACGTGCCTCACGCTCACTTCGTTCGCGTGAGACTCCGTCAGGACGGTTCTCTCCAATACGAAATCGCGAGTGGAACGTGGCACGGTAGCGCCACGGAACAGCGAGCGTCTGCTATCGAAGAACTCGGGCTATCAGTTCGTCGCGACGAACGGTCCGGCGACGTTCTCGCCGAAGCTCTGTGAGAGATAGTAGCCACTGCAAGTCACTGCACACCTGCTCGCACGACAGTAGCGCGGTTCGGAGCGAGCGCGGTTCGGAGCGAACGGAGTGAGCGAGAACCGCGGGAATGCGAACGGCGAGCGAAGCGAGCCGTGAGCGAGCACCGCGAGCGAGAACCGCGGACTGTGCGATCAGTGTGTAAATAGCTGCAGTTGTTACTATAGCCGCGGTCGCGAACTGAGAGCACCTACATATCGGCGGTGACGAGGGTATCCTGCCTTTTTCGTGAGCACAACCGTCCCTTCCACCCGCACGCGGATGCGCACAAGTAACGCTGATGGGCTCTGAAGTCGTCCCGGCACGCTTTGAGTGCACGCGTTGGCGCCCTCAGGCGACGATCGGTGACTGTTGCAGAAATGAAACGGAATGAAATAGTATGTTTCCCATATGAATCGGTTTAATTGTAAAATATATAGGACGGCTACCGCACCGTAGAAATGTGTGCACAAAAACACGAGACGACGATTCTTGACGGGATGTGCAACGACTATCGCAGCCAGTGGCGTACTCGCGGGGTCAGGGAGTGCAGCTTCGACGACCGACGCGGGAGGTGAGCTCCCGCCGCAACCACCAGAGGCTGTGGCAGGCTGGTCCGCCGCTCGAGGCGGATACGGAAACACGGCCGCGGTCGGCTCCGACCACGGATTCGGCGACGGGTTCGATTTCGACGCGCTCGAGGTCGACTGGACGGCCGACGCCGGGGGATTGCCGGTCGTCGACGACGGTATCGTCTATCTCCCGGTGGAGGGGGCGGTGCACGCGCTCGATGCCGCCGACGGGTCACTCGAGTGGCGAAGCGAGGACGTCGGTGCCAGCGAACCGCCGACGGTCGCGTACGGGACCGTCTTCGTGAGCGGCGAGCGGGGCGTCACCGCGCTCGATGCCGCAAACGGGGACGTTCGATGGCAAACCTCGGTCTCTGACGCCGCCACCGATTCCGACGCTGACGAACCCGCCGTCTCGCCGCCGACGGTCGCGTTCGAGCGGGTCTATGTCTCCGCCGACGGCGGGCTGTCCGCGATCGACTGTGAGACCGGCGAGATCGACTGGCGTTGCGACTCGGTCACCGTGACCATCGGCGATCCCTGGGAAGAACAGAACGAAGTCGACCGAACGATCGAGGGGGGAGTGGCGGCCACCGACGAGTGCGTCTTCGTGCTCGCCGAAGCGGGAACGATCGTCGGTCTCGATCCGCTGACGGGCGAGCAGGGGCTGACGCTCGATACATATTATTATTACCTGTACGACCTCGTGGCGACCGACGAGCGGGTATTCGTTCGAACCGAGTCAGAGGAGGTCGTCGCCTACGATTCGACGACCGGCGAGCGCGAGGAGGGATGGAGCGGCGGGATCCGCCGACTCGCCGTCCGCGGGGAGACGCTGGTCTTCGTCACGGGATACGAACTCGTCGCAATCGACCTCGAGAGCGGCGACGAGCGGTGGTCCGTGGGGAAGTACTCGCACAGTATCGGCGATCCCGTGATCGCCTGCAACGCAGTCCTCGTCAGCTTCGGGTTACAGGGCGGTGAGTACGAAAACTCGCTCGTCGCGTTCGATCTCGACGACGGCAGCGAGCAGTGGATCTTCTCGCGAACGGAGAGCGCGTTCGTGGGAGGGGGGTGTGCGGTCGCCGGTAGAACGATCTACATCGACGATGGCGGGCTGACCACGATTCGCGCAAACGAGGGCGAACGCGACGAGGGAGACGAGGAAGCGGAGGGAGACACGGGAGACGACGAACGCAGTGAAACCGACGGTCCGAATTCGAACAGTACGGATGAGGTGCAGGCCGGATCGGACAACACCGAAGATGGCGGAGAGACCGATGTCCAGAACGAGAGTGACGACCCAGAAACCGACGGAGAACAGCGAACCCGATACATGCTACGGGCGATGTGGAGCTGGATATCGTAGCGAGGGAGTTCCCCTCGGCGAACCCGGCGGGGCCGAAGCCGCACCGATCGCGCCTCCGCTTCGGGAAGCGATCCGCAGTAGTTGACGGTGAGGAATGACGGGGGTCCGCACGTGCCGTTAGAACACTCGAGCCCGACTTCCTCGAGCCGGCGTACCCTCTCTCGAGGGTGAAACTGGGTGAGAGGAGTAAGCCCCCTTCTGTTCGGCCCGGCATTCGGCTGAGCGTCCGCGCCGTCCGCGGCGAGGCCGCGGGGTGTTCGGGCTACCACGGCGCGGACTTGCACCGGTGAGGATTCGCCGTTCCATCGATCCTCGGCCAGCAGTGGTGGTCGATCACGCCGAGCGTGATCCGCGGATTCAAACCGCGAGCGATATGCGGCCACGCGCGGCTCGCGGCTATCGCCGCTCGCCTCTCGGCGGTTCTCGCGCCAAAGGCGCTCCGAACCGCCCTCCCTCTGCGGGTCAACTCCCCTTCCTCTCGGTCGGGTTCGCACGCATCATCGGTCTGGCCGAGACGTGTCGTTTCTGTTCCAGAGCCAGCGGTCTCCCGCTCCGGACTTGCGTCCGGTCACCCGCCCGAACGGGTGGGGGGACTTTCCTCGCGAGCGTTGCGCGTCCCGGGGGGGACGGGCAACGTTAGAGCGTGATGCATCCCGAAGGGATGGATCACGTTGTGAGCGTGGACCGACTCGAGTCGCTCCACGTTATGAGCGTGGGGCGTCCCGGAGGGACGGCCCACGCCAGGTGGTCGCGCCGTCGCCGGCGGGACCATCGCGGCAGCCAGGCTCTCTCTCCCACCGTTTCTTGGGGCGTCGATCGAATAAGTCCCCCGGTTGAAGACACGAAAAGCGGCCCGTGACGAATGGAAGCGTTTTAGGACGACTATCCCCTTGTCCATCTGTATGTCCCAGGGACAGGGCGTCGACCTTTCCTACGAGGACGGTGCGCGCGCGGTCGAACTCGCGCGTGAATCCGTCGACTCCTACGTACGACACGGGCAGCGAGAACAACCAGGCAGCATGCGCGAGGCCTTCTACGAGCGGACCGGTGCGTTCGTCCGCCTCGAGTCGACCCGCGGCCGGGGGAGCCTGCGGGGCTGTGCGGGTGGCTACCACTCGGACGACCAGCTCGGCCACGTCATCGTGGACGCCGCGATCGAGGCCGCCAGCGAGGACTCCTGTGGCTCGGAGGTGAGCCCCTCAGAGCTCCCGAACCTGACGGTTTCGGTCTGTACCGTCAGGAACGTGTTGCTGACGGACGACCCGCTGGCCGATCTCGAGCTCGGCACCCACGGCGTTGCCATCGACGGCGGCGGCGAGGGCGGCTGGATGTATCCGACGGTGCCGGTCGAGAACGAGTGGAGCGCCCGCGAGTATCTCGATCGAACCTGCCGAAAAGCCAAGCTCTCGCCGGGCGCGTGGCAGAACGACGACGTCATCGTCACGCTGTTCGAAGGACAGGTCTTCCGCGAGCGGAAGGCCGACGGAAGCATCGAAGAACTGTAACGGACGACTCGGTTCTGTTATTTTCTCCGCCGAGCGATTGCCCTGTCACCAGGGCTGGCGGTGCTGTCAGTCGCTCATCAATCCGATCGCGACGGCTGATTCACGCAACCGATCGCGGCGATTGGTCGGGTCCTCGAGTATCCACTCGAGTAGACCGCTCGTTCAGCGATAGTCTGTGAAAGTCGTGCTCGAGTTCTGGGCCGGCCGATCGGCTACCGATCGACTGCGGGCGTCGACCGGTCGAAGCCGACTGCCTCGGCGTCGGCCAGACACCGCTCGCTGGCCGCCTCGAGGTTGAACTCCCGGACGATCTCGCCGTCCCGAATCAGCGGCTCGAACAGCGCCTCGCCCTCGTCGGGGCCGTCGCGGTCGGCCAGTGCGACGTGGTGGCCGCCATCGGCGGTCCGGTAGACTTCCTTGACGCCGGAGAGTTTGCCGCGTTTGGAGATGGGGTCGCCCTCTATTTCGACGATATCGAGACTGAAGTCGACCGAGTCGGCACCCGTGATGTGGCTGCCGACGCCGAAGCCGTCGGCGATGTCGCGCAGCGGGCGGATGGTTTCGGGCTTGAGGCCGCCGCTACAGAAGATGTCGACGTCCTCGTGACCGCGAGCGTCGAGTTCCCAGCGGACTTCGCGGATGATGTGCCGGAAGTCGCCGCGCCGGGAACTCGTGGTATCGATGCGAACGCCGTCGAGATCGTCGCCGAGCGTCTCGGCTGCCAGCAGGCTCTCGCTCTTCTCGTCCCAGAAGGTGTCGACCAGCGCGATCCGAGGCACCTCCTCGCCGACGGCTTCGTCGAACGCCGTCCACGCCTCGGCCTGGTTGCCCTCGCCGAAGCAGAACATGAGCGCGTGGGGCATCGTCCCGCCCGCCTCTCGACCCAGAATCTCGCCCGCCGCGACGTGGGAGAAGCCGTCGAGACCCGCGAGCAACGCGGCTCGCTCGACCGTCGTCGCGATCGAGGGATGGACGTGGCGCGCGCCGAAGGAGAGGACGAGCGACTCGGGAGCCGCCAGTCTGGCCTCGAGGGCGGCCGTCGCGAACCCGCTGGGCTGGGACAGAAAGCCAAGCAGCGAGGTCTCGAGTTCGGCGAACTCGAGGTAGGAACCCTCGATCCGGAGGACGGGGCCGCCGTCGAACAGCTGGCCGTCGGGAAGCGCATCGACGTCGACGCCGCGCCCCTCGAACAGCGTTGCCACGTCTTTCACGCCGGTGAAGACGTCGAATTCCCCCGTTGGGAACTGATCGGCGGTGACTTCGGCGACGACGCGGGGGTTCTTGTCCGCGTGCTCGAGCGTCGCCCGCGTGCGCTCGAAGTACGCATCAGTCGCGTCCCCCTCGAGAATCGCCGCCGCGGGGACGGTTCCGAACGGATTTGACATATCGCCGGTTTCCCGCGGGAGACAAAAAAGCTACCCGTCTGCCGGCGCGCGCGGCGTCTTCGGTGGCCCGTCCGGCGACGCCGATGCGGACCGTCGCGACGCGTCGACTGGAGTCGGTTCGGAGATGCCTGCTGGCTCGAGGGTCGCTGTGGGCTCGAGGGCGGCCCCAGACGTGCGTTGGGTCGAGCCAGATTCGGCGGGGTGAATCGCCTCGAGGTCGTCGACGGTCGGCGCGCCGACGATTTCGACCGTCTCGCCGGTGACGGAAATGCGATACGCCCCCTCGAAGGCCTCGCCCTCGGGGATCCGGTAGACACCGTTTCCAGCAGTGTCGACCCGGTCGGCCCCGCGGTTCGCGAGGAGCTGTCGGTACGCATCGCCGAACGCAGCCGCGTCGGCGCGGCTCTCCCAGGCGAGCCGCCAGACGTGGCCGGTCCGATCCGACTCGTCCGTCCGCTGGTAGACGCGGATGCTATCACCGGCCCAGCCGGCCGTCGCGGAATGGGAGTAGTTGTACTGCGAGCGCTCGGTCGCCCCTTCGGTGAGCGGGCGCTCGATCACGCCGTTCGCCCAGAGCGTCGCGAACAGCGTGGCCTCGCCGATCGTCTCCGTCCGGGCCTCGCCGTCTCCACCGTCCGTGATCGGCCGCCACTCGTCGCTCGAGCGGTCCGGGATCGAGACATCGACCGGCTCGGTGGCCGGATAGCGCTCCGGGTGGATCAGCTGGGCGGTGCTCCGGGGCGGCGCCTCGTGGGCGGCGTCGACGGCGTCCCAACCGCCGCGGTCGTGAAGGTCAGTAACAAACGGCGGCCCCTCCGCATACGGCACGTAGATCGAGAGGAAGAGCCCGGCGTTGAACGGGAGATCGGCGAGCGTTTCACCCCCGGTCGCCGGCGGCTGTACGGCTGGCAGACACTGCCACTCGTCCCCGCACCGACGATCGTACCGACCGGGAACGACGCTCGCCTCGCCCTCGAGCAGGCCGTTTTCGGCGCGGATCCCGTCGATCGTCTCGCTCTCGCGAGCGATACCGAAGTGCTGGTCTTGCAGCGCGTGGGTCAGCTCGTGGACCAGGATCCGCCGGTCGATCCGGATCTCGTCGGTGTCGTCGGTGATAATGACGATCCGGTCGTTCACGTAGTAACCCTGGATGGAATCCCCGTAGAGATCGTCGAACGCCCGGTTGACGTCCGTCTCGCCGTCGACGACGAACGCCCCGCGCCAGATCTCGTTGGCGAACGCCGACGCGTTTCCGGTCCCGTCCGATCGCCGGTCGCGGTACTCGGCGCGGCTCATCACCTCGAGGTCGACATCGCGGTCGTATTTCAGCCCGCGGACGACCTCGATCCGGGCCATCGAGCGGTGTTTCACGGCCTCGAGTTGCGCCTCGGTGAGGCCGTCGCTCGCGTCGAATTCGAAGACGTCGTCGTGGGCGTACTCGCCGACGTGCCCGAGTTCGCGGTCCGCGTCGAACCCGTCGGGGGAGCCGGGAAGTGCACAGCCCGAGAGCACGACCAGTGCGACGACGGTGAACAGTCGGCCTCGGTTCATTGGATCACTGTTCGGCGAGATCGTGAAAGCGCCGTCGATCGGGCGGCAGCGAAAATGCGGTGTCGGTCAGTTTCGAGGACGGTACGTGGCTCGTTCGGTCCCCCGGTCACTGTCAGCGGCGGCCGACGGCGAACCAGGCCGCCGATCCGAGCAGTGCGAGCCCGATCGCGCCCGCTGCGGCCGTCACACCGAACCCGGGAATGGGGTCGGGAGCAGCTTCGGGTGCCGCGCCGGCCTCGACGTTCGACAGCTCTGCGACCGACGGGGCGCGGACGATCGTCACCGTCGTTCCGTTTTGCTCGAGGTAGTACGCGCCGGCGTACCCGCCGTCGTCGATCACGAAGGTGTCCTGGCGATCGTCGACCGCCTCGGAACCGTGGTTGTCGAGTAGCCGGCGGTAGCCGTCGAGGAACTCCTCGGAGTCCCCGGCCGACTGCCACTTCGTTCGCCAGACGTAGCCGGCCTCTCCAGCCGCGGCGGCGAAGTCGGTCTCGTTGTCGATCTCGTCGCTGGTGTAGACGACCAGCTCGTCGCCGGCCCAGCCGTCGGTAGCGGAATGGTCGTAGTTGTAGCTTCCGTCCTCACTGCCGAAGAGTTCGCTAGCGCTGATCACCGACGATTGGCTCCCGTCCATCGCGTCGGCGGCGAACATCGCGACCATGCCCGCTTCGCCGACGGTGTCGTTCGCCACCTCGCCGTCGACGGTGAGCTGTCGCCAGCCGCCGCTCGAGCGGTCGGGGACCGAGACGTCGATCGGCTCGCGCTCGGAACCGGGGTGGATCACGGCCGAGGTCGTCGCGGGCGGGTCGTCGTAGGCCGCATTGACCGCCGACCAGCCTTCACCCTGCCGGCGCAGGTGGTCGACGTAGTCGGGGCCGTCGCTGTAGGGCTGATAGACGGCGAAGTAGATGCCCCAGTTGACGTCGAAGGTTCCGGCCTGTTCCCCGCCGCTGGGGCTGAGACAGTCCCACTCGGAGCCACACCGCGCCTCGTACTCGCGTTCGACCCAACTGGCGTCGCCTTCGGCCAGCCCGTTGCCGGCCAATTCCGCGTCCTGCGTCGAGCCGTGGAGCTGCGACAGGTTGAAACGCTGGTCCTGCAGCGCGTGGACGAGTTCGTGGCCGAGCGTCAACTCGTCCAGTTCGGGCGTCTCGGGGTTCTCGGAGACGATGACGATCTCGTCCGTTTCGGGGTCGTAGTAGCCCTTGACGGCACCGCCGTACACCGTCTCGGTCGCGTCGGCCGCCGCCGTCTCCCGATCGACCGTGAACAGCGCCTCGTAGCCGACGTTCTGCTCGAGTCGTTCGGCCGCGGTATAGTTCGCGAAGCGCTCCTCGTTGGTCTGCCGGTAGGTCTCGCGGGAGACGACGTCGACGGCGACCTCGTCCGCGAACGTCATGTTACGGATCGTCTCGACGCGGGCCATCGCTCGATAGAGAACGGGATCGAGTTCGTCCTCGGCGACGACCGCGTTCGACTGGCCGTCGACGGCCAACTCGTCGTCGTACCAGTAGCCCTCGACGTAGCCGACGGTGTCCTCGGTCGAGGGGTTCTCGGGACGGGCGTCCTGCGTCGCGGCCACCGCGCTCGAGGCCGTGGCCGACTCGAGGACCGACGGCCGATCGGTCGTCGCGGCGGCCGCCCCGTCGGGAGCCGCGGTGGTTGCGCCGTCCAAAGCCGCGGCGGACGCGCTATCGGACGCCGCAGCCGAACTGGTCGCCACCAGCGGGCCGGCGAGCCCGCCCGCCACCGTCATCACAGCGAGAACGACCGCGAGCAAAGCGACGGACGAGCATGTGCGCGTCGGTTGCATCTGAAGTGAGTAGCTATCCGTTAGAATGGCAGTGCAAAAAGCACGACGGTTGTACCGCTCGGAAACCGCGGCGAACGGTGGCGAACGGTGAGCGTTGACGGACGGTGACGAACGGTGAGCGGCGGCGGACGGCGAAAGCGGACGTCCCAAGCGTCGTGCGAGCGGCTCACCCGGATTCGGCCGACGCGGCCCGCCGACCGAGAAGCGCGCTCACGATCGCGACCGCGAGGGCGGCGAGCAGGGCGAGCGCTCGCCGGTGCATCGACGCCCGTAGCTGGTAGCTCCGATCGCGCGCCCGGTCGTCGAACGGCCCGTGTGCCCCGAAGTCCCCGGACAGCGGCTCGTGGAGGTTGTTCTCTCGGTCGGGATCGGTCGGCTCGTCGGTCAGCTGGGAGTCGTAGCCGCCGCTCGCGAGCATGTTGTCGAGCCGCCGCGGAATCAGGCGGTTGCCCAGAATCGCCTTCACCGTCGACCGGCCGACCCACAGCTCGTCCTTGCCGCGGTCGACGGTCCACGTGATCGCTCGAGCGGCGACCTCGGGCTGGTAGATCGGCGGCACCGGCTGGGGGTTCTTCGACATCCGGCTCTTCGACCACTCGAACTGCGGGGTGTTCATCGCGGGCATCTGCACCATCGAGAGCTGGACGTCGCAGTCGTCGTGGATGAGTTCCGTTCTGACTGATTCGGTGAATCCCTGGATCGCGTGTTTCGCACCGCAGTAAGCCGATTGCAGCGGGATGCCCCGATACGCCAGCGCGGAGCCGACCTGCACGATCGTCCCCTCGTCGCGGGGACGCATCCGCTCGAGCGCGACCTGTGTGCCGTGAACGTAACCCAGATACGTGACCTCGGTGACCCGCCGGTAGTCGTCGGCGGTCATCTCCGCGGCCGGCGAGAACACCGACACCATCGCATTGTTCACCCAGATATCGATCGGCCCGAACGCGTTCTCGACGGTCTCGGCCGCGGCGTCGACCGCGTCGAAATCGGAGACGTCCGTCGGAACGACGACCGCCTCGCCGCCCGCTTCCTCGACGTCTTCGCGCGCGCCCTCGAGGCCGTCCTCGCCTCTCGAGAGCAGGCCGATCTTCGCGCCGCGTTCGGCGAACGCACGAGCGGTGGCTCGTCCGACGCCGGCCGATGCGCCCGTGACGACGACGACTTCGGAGTCAGTGGGTTCGGACATGGTTAGCTACTGAGGGGGTTGAGTCGATCGAACGTTTGGAGGGTGGCGTACTCCTCCCAGCCGCCGTAGCGGTCCTCGAACGAACCGCGCGGGACGCTGAGCACCACGACGAGTGCGGCGGCGGCGACGGCATTGATCGCGGCGAGCGTCGGGACGCCGTCGAACAGCCAGGGGGCGACGGCAACCCACGCGGCCAGCGGGACGTTCAGGAACCGAATCGCGCGCGCGGGCTCGGCGGTCGCGATCACGGTGAAGGAGACGATCAGCGAGCCGACCAGGTGGCTGCTATCGGCCATGAGCCCCGTCGTCCCGAAGACGGTCGGCGAGAGCATGAGCCAGACGCCGAGCGCCATCGCGCCCAGCAGGGTCCACGGAATCGAGACGCCCCAGAACGGCTCGCTAACCGGCGAGTCGCCGATCGGTCGCTCCGAGGTCATGTCGACGCCCTCCTCGTCCTCGGAGATCGTCCCGCCCATCCAGAAGGCCGTCCAGAGGCTGTCGCCCTGGCGCATCAGCCGGACGACGTACTGTCCCATGGCGACGACCTCGTCGACGGTCAGCGAGATCATCCAGAGCATGCCAAAGGCCGAGAGGAGGCAGAGCGTACACCACGTCCCGACCATGATCGGCTGCATGATGACCAACAGTACCTGCGCGAAGCCCAGCGGGATGACGACGACGCCGAAGAAGGCGACCATCCACGGCATCGTCCGCCAGCGCCGGCGGTCGCCCATGAATCCCATCAGGGCCTCGACCGAGTAAGCGACCGCGCCGAGGCCGGCGTCCGAGACGGGGAACGCCTCCGAGACACGCGACGTCAGTATCGCCTGGGTTCCCGGATCGTACAGCGGGTCCCAGACACTCTCGATGTAGCCCAGTTGGAAGGCGGCCATGTACCACGAGGCGAAGAAGCCGAAGATCCCGAGCGCGATCAGCGGCGCGCGCTGGGCCCCCGTCGAGGGGTTGTACGACCAGCCCGGCGGGACGGTCGGCCCGTCCATCTCCGAGCGCATCACGATCAGTACCGAGAACGTGATCACCATGGTCCCCACGAGCGCGTTGTTGGCGTAGGCGGCGGCCGTCGGCGCCCAGAACGCGATCGGTGCGAACACCAGCCAGAGGCCCACGAATCCGTTGGCGTAGTTGGCGTAGCCGTTCTCGCGGTAGATCGTGATCCCCGCGAGTGTGATCAGGACGAGTCCGCTGACGATGCCGTTCCAGACCATCAGCGCGCTCCCATAGTCCAGTGCCGGCGTACTCGCGAGGAGCCAGATCCCGAGCGAGATGACGGCGTACTGGGGCCAGATCTCCTCCGTCGGATGTTTGAGCATCATGTCACCCGGCCGCATCGAGTCGCCGTCGTCCCCGTCTCCACTGGGATCGCCGTTTCCGTCTCCGCCGCCGTGTCCGTTTCCGTTCCCACCACCGCCGTCGGCCCGCGAACGTCGGTCTCGAGCGTCGGTCGTGACGGCGGTGTGTTCGTCGGTCGTGACGGCGGTGTGTTCGTCAGTCGCGTCGTGAGTGCTATCTTCTGTCATCAGTATCTCTCACTCGATTTCGTTCGTTCCGCGGACGATCTCGCCGCTCGAGGCGACGTCCTCGAGCGACTCGTTACGGCCCAGGGGTGCCGGCGACGCTGCGGCGCTGGAACCCACGTCGCTCGAGCCGGTCGAATCGGCCAGCGAGAGCGCGCTGTTGAGCAGGCCGATGTGACTGTACGCCTGCGGGTAGTTACCCCGCTGTTCGCCGCTCTCGGGATCGACCGCCTCGGCCAATAGCCCGAGCGGACTGGCGTACTCGAGGACGGACTCGAAGCGATCGCGGGCCTCCTCGGTTCGCCCCGCGAGCGCGAGCGCGGTGACGAGCCAGAACGAACAGACGAAGAACGGGCTGTCCTCGCCGGGGAGCCCGTCCTCGCCCTCGTACCGGCGGACGAGGCCGTCGTCGGTCGCCAGCCGGTCCAGCGTCGCGTCGATCGTCCCCTGCACGCGATCGTCGTCGGCCGGGAGGAAGCCGACGACCGGGATCAGCAGGTTCGCCGCGTCGAGCGTGTCGCCGTCGCCGAACGATCGCACGAAGCTGTTCGCCCCCTCGCTGAACCCGCGCTCGAGGATCGCCTCGCGGACATCGTCTCGGGCCGCCCGCCAGCGCTCGATCGGAGCCTCGACGCCGTTGGCCGCCTCGGCAAGCCTGATGCCGCGGTCGAGCGCCGTCCAGCACATGACCTTCGAGTAGACGAATCCCTCGTGGTCGGTCCGCATCTCCCAGATACCGGCGTCGGGCTCGTCCCAGCCCTCGCAGACGTAGTCGACGAGGTCGCGCACCACCGGCCAGTCGCCGGACCGCATCGGCTCGCCGTACCGAACGCTCTCGTAGATCGCGAGCACCAGCTCGCCGTAGATATCGAGCTGATGTTGGTTCCGAGCCGCGTTGCCGACGCGAACGGGAGCGGAGCCGCGGTATCCCTCGAGGTGGTCGAGGACGCGCTCCTCGAGGTCGCTCCCGCCGTGGAGGCCGTAGACCGGCGGCATCTCCGCCGGCTCGTGCCGGCTGCAGTGGTCGAGACACAGCTCGAAGTAGGACCGGGCCTCCTCGAGATGGCCCAGTTCGGCCAGCACCCGGACGGTGAAGGCCGAGTCGCGGATCCAGTTGAAGCGGTAATCCCAGTTGCGGACGCCACCGACGTCTTCGGGCAGCGAGGTCGTCGGTGCCGCACACACTGCGCCCGTTTCTCGGTGAATCAGGAGTTTGAGAACGAGCGACGAGCGGACCGCGAAGTCGTGCCACTGACCGCCGACGGGACAGTCCGTCTCGTCACAGTCGTGGACCCACGACCGCCAGTAATCGACCGTCTCGGCGAGCGTCTCCCGGTGCCGCGACGGCTCGAGGGGGATCTCCTCGCCGTAGCCCAGCACCAGCCAGCGCGTCTCGCCGTCCTCGAGCGTCGCCGTCGCGCTCGCCCCGTGGCCGTCGCTCGCGGGCTCGAAGGGAAGACCGCTCGAGAGAACGGCTCGCTCGTCATCGCCGGTCGCGACGACGCCGTCAGTGGTCAGTTCGATCTCGGGTACGTCTCGTGCGTACGCAAAGCGGGGATCGAACTCGATCTCGACCTCGAGCGGGCCGTCCTCGCACTCGAGTTTGCGGTAGATCGCGGGCGGCCAGTCGTCGGGCCCGATCGCCCGGTCATCGGATCCAACCGCCTCCGGGACGGGCATGAAGTCCGTCACCGTTGCGCTCCCGCCGGCGGTCCGAAACGTCGTCTCGAGGACGTTCGTCCGGTCGCGGTAGCGCTGGACGGACTCGAACGATTGGGTCGGTCGGACGGCGAAGTGGCCGCCGCGGTCGGCGTCGAGCACGGCGGCGAAGACGCTCGGCGACTCGACGTGCGGGAACGGACACCAGTCGATCGAGCCGTCGCGACCGACGAGGGCAACCGTGTTCCCGTCGCCGATCGCGCCGTACTCCTCGAGGCGTTTGTACTGCATGGGTATGTGGGTTCGATGGCGAATTGCCAGCGGACGGCACGTCCGTACTCGTCGGACGACCTTTCCTATTGGGCAGTCGCTCGAAGGGGGGCCGCGCTGCCGGCGACGTAGGCGTTATAGCCGGCGAAGCTCGCGACAACCGTCCCCGTCACGACGTCGTTCCAGAGCGCCGGCCCCTCGAGGCCGAAGACGAACGGCGCGACGACGAGCCAGCAGCCGAGGACCGCGACGAGCGCGGCACCCGTCTGACTCGTGGCTCGCCGTCTGGCCGCTCTGGTGTAGTTGTAGCCGGCGACGAGGACGATCGCCGTCCCGACGATGATGTCGTTCCAGCGATCGGCGGCCGGTGCACCGAAGACGAACGGTGCCGCGAGCAGCCAGCAGCCGAGGACGCTCGTGCCGGCGGCGGTCCACTTCGTCGTCAGGTCCATGATCCGGGAGTTCCGTCGGGAGGGAGTGGTCCTCTCTCGCGGTCGCGAATCGGGGTTCGGGCCGTCATACGGTCTGCTGTAACGATTCACCGGAGTAACCGCAGGACGATTCGCGGTTGCTCCGGAACTGACTGACAGCAGTCCGTCTCAGGCCGACGCCATGTTCCGGCAGGTCTCCGCACAGTCCCGGAGGACATCCGCACAGACCTGACAGTGCTCGGCGTCGTGTCGTTCGCACTCGTCTGCGCACTCCTCGCAGGCGTCGGCGGTGATCGCGGCGATGTCCGAACTGTAGCCGGAGTTGCGAGCCATGAACCGAGCGTGCATGGCAGTCAGATCGGCGACGTCTCGGCAGAGTCGGAGACACTCCGCCATCTCCTCGCCCTCGCCGGCGCACTCGTCGGCACACCACTCACAGGCCTGTGCGCACTCGAAACAGCTGTCGATACACTCCTGCATCTCCTCGTCCTCGCTGACGTGGTCGATCTGGGTCAGTGCCATTGCGATCGGTCGGTCGGCGACGATCGGCTTTGTTATCCACACCCCACGACGGACCGACCGAACGGTGAGGCGCGGTACCCGCAGCAAGGACCGCGGGACGGCCGATCGGTGAGGACCGATTCATGAACGATTACCGCCGGACGGTACGGGGTCCGTTCGCCGGCGAGTCGCCGGGGAAATCGCCGTTCGAGTCCGTAACTCGTGGGGAGTCGCGGCCCGCGTCGTCGCACCGATGAAAGCCCATGCCACAGTTTAACGACAGCCGGTGCCGTAGCCCGCGACATGACTCACTCCGTCGTTCACCTCCTCGGCGTCCCCTTCGCGATCATCGCGGGGACCGGGGCCGGAGTGTTCGCGTTGCTGTCCTGGGGCATCTTCCGGAACTCCCCGTTCGGGACGGCCATCGCTCTCCTCACGGTCGGAATGGTCGCGCTGACGATCTACCACACGACGCTGCTCGTCACCGGGCCGGAGCCGCTGGTCCTCCACGTGCTCCGGAGTGCGGCGAACACGAGTATCGCGATCTTTCTCGGACTGCTGATACTCCGCCATCGACAGCTCCACCGGAGCCGACCGGGGGGTGAGTCGTCGTGGACGGACTGACTCCCTTCGTCGGCTACAACCTCGCGATCGGGATCGTCGTCACCTGCGAGTTGCTGTACTTCTACTCGCTCGAGGCGTCGGTGACGGCGTACCGTCGGTTCGTGCTCGTCACCGTCGCCGGATTGATGCTGGCCGTGATCGGCGGGCCGGTCGCCGAACTGATCGCGCCGCCGCTGGTCCACTGGGTCCACGGGACCGCCGCGCTACTGGTCATCCTCGGTCTCTACGACCCCGTGACGAACGAGGTGCGGCGGACGGAGTGGGCGCGTACGCTGCTGAGCGAGCCGTCACGGATCCGGCGGCCCGCCGAGTGGATGACGCCGATGGACGACGAGATCCTCGCCGTCTTCCACAGCGCCGATCTCGTCCTGACGCCGTCGGTCGTCGCCTTTAACGCTGGATTCAGCCGAAAGGAAGTGAACCGTCGCCTGCTCGCGCTGGACGAGCACGGCCTCCTCGAGAAGGTCGAACGAGGGAAATACCAGTTGACGCGACGAGGCGAGCGGTATCTCCGGGGAGAACCTCGTGACGCCCCGACGGGCGACGAGGTGGACAACGAACCCAGCGTCCCCCGCTGAGGTCTCGGCGCGAACGTTTTTACGATCCCGTTCGTACCATCGCAGAGACATGCACCTCGAGCCAGACAGCACGGCGGTGGTGGTCGTCGACATGCAAAACGGGTTCTGTCATCCCGACGGCTCGCTGTACGCGCCGGGTAGCGAGGACGTCATCGAGCCGATCGCGGATTTCGTCGATCGGGCCCGCGAGAACGGGACGCAGGTGATCTTCACCCGCGACGTCCACCCGCCCGAACAGTTCGACGACGCCCACTACTACGACGAGTTCGAACAGTGGGGCGAACACGTCCTCGAGGGATCGTGGGAGGCCGAGATCGTCGACGAACTCTCCGTCGAGGACGGGGATCACGTCGTCGAGAAACACACCTACGACGCCTTCTACAACACCGAACTCGAGGGGTGGCTGAACGCCCGCACCATCGACGATCTGGTGATCTGTGGCACGCTCGCGAACGTCTGCGTGCTCCACACCGGCGGCAGCGCGGGGCTGCGGGACTTCCGGCCGATCATGCTCGAGGACTGTATCGGTGCGATCGAGGACGACCACCGCGAGTACGCGCTCGATCACGCCGCGTGGCTCTTCGGCGAGGTCGAACCGAGCGAGACCCTCGAGTTCGCCTGAGTCGCGCGTCGTCAGTCTCTCCAGTACCAGCTACAAGTCACTGCACACTCCCATCGCCCGGTTCCGAGTCGGACCAGTCCGCGGCTCTCGAACTGCAGTGTTTTATTCGAGCGGCCCCGAGGCTCGGCTATGGAGACGAGCTTTCGCCGACGCTCGAGACCGCCGGAGCGACCGCGCCTCGAGCCGCGGACGGACGGTGAGGATCGATGAGCGAACGACGGTGGAAATCGGTGTACGTCGCGGGGATCGCGCTCAACGCGATCGCGTTCGCGAACGCCGTCATGAACGGGTCGTGGCTGTTCGCCGGCGTGTTCGCGTTCGTCGCCGTGTACCTCGTGGTTCGACTGCGGATGGGGATCCCCGATACCAGTAGCAACAATTGAACCGTGCGATCGGGGGTGCAGCGCGTCACGCCGTCCCCGCCGCCAATGCGTCCCTTTTCAACGCCGCCGATCGAACGGGGGCGTATGAGAGCGCGTCGATCGCAGCCCGTCGAACCGGTGAGCGAACTGCGACTCGAGACCGGAACGAAGAGGGAGTTCGAATGAACGAACGACGGTTACGACCGGTGTATCTGGTCGCCGTCGGGCTCAGCGCGTACGCGTTCTGGTACTTCGCCTCGCTCGGCGACTATCTGTACGCCGGCCCGTTCGCGCTCGTGGTCGCGTTCTCCATCGCTCGCCTTCGGGTACTGACCGCCGACTCCTGACGGCCGAGCGTCGAGACGCTCGCGAATCCGCGGGAACGGACCCGAATGAGGTGAGACCGAAACGGTGAACCGCCGGGACGATCCGAGAAACGGAGAGTAGCTACGTCGAGTTCTCGCGGAAGACCCGGTACGCGCCCTGTCCGATCGCGACAGCTTTCGTCTCGCCGTCGGGTGCCGTACTCTCGACGGTGATCTCGCTGACGCCGACGCTGCCGCCGACCCGGATCACGTCCGCGGTCGCCACGAGATCCCCCGTCGCCGGCCGGAGGTAGTTGACGTTCAGGTTGATCGTCGCGATCCGCGTCCCGAAGGGATCGTCCATCGCCGTTCGCAGCGACAGGCCGCCAACGGTGTCGATAAGGGTGGCGGCGACGCCGCCGTGGAGATCCGCCTGCTCGTCGGGCGCGGCGTTCGGCCGCGTGTTCGTCAGTTTCTCGTCGTAGGGGATCGACATCGTCATCGTCCCCTCGCCGACGTTGTCGACGGTCGTGCCGAGCCACGAGAGGAACTCCTGATTCTCCTCGAGGAAGTACTGGAGCATCGCCTCCGGGTCGTCGAACTCGTCGACTGCATCCATCGTCGGCGCGCCGTCGGTCATAGCCATCCGTCTGTCGGCGACGGTCTTGACAGCTACGTTTCCAGACCTGTCCGTTGTCGGGCGTTCACTCGGCCGCGAACCGGAGACGACCTCGAGCGGACGGCCGGGGAGACGCTACCATCGTCGGTCCTGCGGCGGAGGACGGACTCAGTCAGGGACGTCACCGGTCTCCGCTCGAGCGAACGCGCACTCGAACCCGCTCGCCGCGTTCGAACTCGCGATCCGGACAGATCAGCTTTGCACCGAAGTCCTCGTCTCGAGCGTAGAACAGCGACAGCCCGGTGATGGCCTCGCCGTTCGCGGTGACGGTCACGTCGTCCCACGCGATCGTGCGGCCGTCGGCCACGCCGAGTCGGTCGCCGTTCAGCGAGACGACGTGATCGGCTCCGTTCCCCGCGGGCGAATCGGTCGGCTCGAGCAGTCCGCCGCCGTCGTAGTGTGGCAGTCCGCCGTCGAGGACGCCGCCACCGTCGGCTCGCACGCCGACGAACTCGGTTCCCGGGTCGGGGTGTGCGGGCGCGTCGAGGACCGCGTACGTGTCGCCGCTCGAGACGACTCGGCCGGTGCCGTCCCACTCGAGGGGGCGGACCGACACCCCGAGTTCGATCGGGAGCGATCCAGTCGCTCGATAGGGGTTCTGATCCAGCCCGCGAAAGCCGACGTGGAGGTGGTTGTCGACCCACGGCGCAAAGAAGCCGGCCCGGACGAGTCGGCCCAGCGAGTCGCCCGGTTCGACCCGGTCGCCCGCCTCGACCGAGGGATCGACGTGGAGGATTCGGACCGTCAGCCCGGACAGCGGGCTGGAATCCGCGGGCTCGAGCAGAATCAGGTGATCGTGCTCGGGCGCGTAGGGTTTCGGCGGCGCGCGGACGGTGCGCGTCTCCCGGACCGTGCCGGCGACCGGACTCGGCGCGGCGGTGGTTCGACCGTCGGTCAGCGTCCCGGGATACAAATCGATCGCACAGCCCCCGTCGTGGGCGGGGTACGGCGAGTTGTACAGCGAAAATCGCTCGTAGCGCGCCAGCACGGTCTCGGGAAGCGTGACGGCCATCGTTCATCGTGATCTGGACGGCGGGAGCGTTTAGTCTCACCGGGTTCAACGGTTCGGTATGCGCGTCGTTCGCGGACGGAGGGACACGCTCGCGGCCGACCGAGACGCGAGTCGACGGCTGCTCTCGATCGCCGCCGACGGCGGCGAGCCAGCCGTCCGCGTCTGGACGCCACACCGGCAGGTCGCCTTCGGTCGTCGGGACGCTTGTCTCGAAAGGTACGATCACGCCCGCGAGGCCGCACGCGGGAGAGGGTTTTCGCCGCTCGAGCGCGATGTCGGGGGGAGAGCGGTCGCCTACGACGGAACGACGACGCTGGCGTTCGCTCGCGCCGAACCGATCGCGGATATCCGGGCCGGAACGACCGAGCGCTACGAGCGGGCCACGGCCGATCTCGAGCGAGCACTCGACACGCTGGGCCTCGAGCCGACTCGAGGCGAACCCGACGACTCGTTCTGTCCCGGAACGCACTCGCTGTCGGTGGTGGACGCGAGCACCGGCGGGCGGCGACGGCGGAAGATCGTCGGCATCGCCCAGCGCGTCCGGCGGGGCGCTGCCCTCGTCGCCGGCGTCGTCCTCGTCGCGAACCGCGAGGAACTCGCGGGCGTGCTCGAGCCGGTCTACGACGCGCTCGGGGTGCCCCTCGAGCCGGCGTCGATAGGGACTATCGCGGATGCGGGCGGCCCCGCCGATCCGGCGAAGGTTCGGACCGTGATCGAGGACGCGCTGGTCGGCGACGCGACGGCCGTTTCGCTCGAGGGCGTCGGTGACGGAGACGAGAGGTGCCACTGAAAGTCAGTGGCTGAAAGACTGACGGTGAGTACAGGGTAACGACGTTTCACTCCGGGCTGACCAACCTACGTGCGGTGGCGCGCGCTGGGTCGCGGCGAACCGACAGTGAGCCGCGACCCGATTCTGCGCGAGGGATGAGTGAGCGAGTACAGCGAGCGAACGAATCGGCTGGGGAGGGCGTGGCGATTCCCTGGTGCCACGATAGCAGGACACTTCTTTCATCGAACTCACTACTGAGCATCCCGCTCAGCAAACTCCTGTAGTGAGCGACAGAACCGGCCGCGACGAGCGTGATCTCCACTCGAGCGAAGCGTTTTGAACGCGGCGGCCCGAGACGTGCCCGATGACACGACTGGTCGAACTCGAGGAGAGCGGGCCACGCAGACTCGAGCCGTCCGATATCGACGACGAAAAGGGGGATATCGCGGTCTGTCAGTGTGGACTGTCGGACTCGTTTCCGTTCTGTGACGGGAGCCATCGGGCGACGCGCGACGAGGACGACGACGCGACCTACGTCTACGAGGACGGCGAGCGCCGGGAAGTCGAACGGGTCGTGACGGTCGACGAAAGCGATGGGTAACGCTCCGTCGATCGACCCAAAAACCGAACTCGCGGTCCGTCACTCGAGTAACCGAGGCCCTCACATCGAACGCGCGGAGTTACAGACGACCAGCGCGCTGCTCGCGGCCATCGCGACGGCGGCGAACAGCGGGTTCAGGAGGCCGGCGACCGCCAGCGGGATCGCGACCGCGTTGTAGGCGAAGGCCCAGCCGAGGTTCTGGCGGATCCGCCGATGGGTGCTCGTCGCGATGTCGAACGTCTCCGCGACGGCCGTGAGATCGTCGCCGACGATCACCGCGTCGGCCGCGTCGGTCGCGAGCCGGGTCCCGCCGCCCATCGCGATCCCGACATCTGCGGCGGCCAGCGCGGGCGCGTCGTTGCTCCCGTCGCCGACCATCGCGACCGTTCCTCGAGCCCGAAGCCGGTCGACCGTTTCGGCCTTCGCTTCCGGCGGCACGCCGGCGAAGACCTCGTCGACGCCCTCGAGCGAGCGGAAGGCCTCGGTCGCCGGCCCCTCGTCACCGGTGAGGACGACGACCTCGCGCCCGTCGGCGAGCGTCTCGAGCGCGTCGTCCAGTTCCTCGCGGGGCGAGTCCCCGACGACGATCAGCCCGCGAGCCCGATCGTCCCAGCCGACGACGACGGGAACGCGACCGGCCGCGCGAGCGTCGTCGATCCGCGGCTCGAGGGCGTCGGGAACCGCGAGCCCGCGCTCCCGGAGGAAGTCGGGGTGGCCGACGACGACGCGCTCGCCGTCGACGAGGCCGCTGACGCCGCGGTCGGCGTGCTCGAATTCCTCGACGGCGCTGTTCGCGACGGTGTCGCTCGCCGCGCGGTCGGCCGCGGCGTCGGCCACGGCTTGCGCGATCGGATGCTCGGAGAGCGCTTCGACCGCGCCGGCGCGCCGGAGCAGTTCGTCGGCGTTCCGGTCACTCACACCTCCGTTGCCGCCGTCGGTCGCGCGAACGCCCTCGTCATCATCGTCGATCGCGTGAGCCCCTCCGTCGCCGTCGTCGACGGTGTGAACGCTCTCGACGGCCATCGTCCCCGTCGTGAGCGTTCCCGTCTTGTCGAGGACGACCACGTCGATGTCTGGCGCGTCCTCGAAGATCGTCTCCGCGGCGACGACGATACCCCGCTCGGCGGCGGTCTGAACGCCCGCGGCGATCGCCAGCGGGGTCGCGAGCCCGAGCGCGCACGGACAGGAGACGATCACGACCGTCAGCCCGAGCAACAATGCAGTCGACGCGCTCGAGCCGGTCGCGAGCGAGACGGCGGCCGTCCCGACGGCGAGGACGACCACCAGCGGAACGAAGACGGTCGCGAGTTTGTCAGCGAGCCGCTGGACGCCCGGCCGCGAACTCTGAATCGACCAGAGCAGGGAGACGAGCCGATCGAGAGTGCTCTCGGCCTCGTCGCCGACCGCGATGACGATCGGGGCGTCGGTGACGACGGTGCCGCCGCGGACGAAATCACCCGCACGCTTCCCGACGGGCAGGGATTCGCCGGTGATCAGCGACTCGTCGACGGCGGCGGATCCCTCTCGGATCTCGCCGTCGAGGGGAACCCGCTCGCCGGGTCGGACGAGGAGCCGGTCGCCGGGCTCGATGGCCTCGAGCGGGACGGTCTCGCCGCTCTCGAGGCGGGCCTCGTCGACCTGCTGCTCGGTCAGTTCGGCGAGCAGTCCGGTCGCGCGGCGCTTGACCGACGTCTCGTAGTGGGTGCCCGCGGTGACGACGAGGACGATTGCGACGGTGACATCGAAGTAGAGGTGGCTGTGACCGAGCAGTACGGCGACTGCGCTGTAGCCGTACGAGCCGAGCGCGGCCGTCGCCACGAGCAGGTCCATGTTCGGCCGACCCGCCCGGAGGCTGACGAACGCGCCCCGGAGGATCGGATAGCCGGTGTAGAAGAGGATGAACGACGTGAACAGCCAGATGTTCGCCGAGAGAAAGGCGGTCTCGTAGCCGCCGAAGTCGGCGACCGGCTCGAGGCCGAAGTAGGTCGGGTAGAGGAACAGGACGTACCACACCATGACCATCATCCCGAAGAAGCCGCCCAGCAAGAGCGGGGCGAGGCCGTCGTCGGCTCCCGCGTCACCGTCGGCGGCCGATCGATCGGCCGCGGTGTAGCCGTAGCCGGAGACGAGATCGGGAAGGTCGTCGGCTGCGAGCCGGTCGGGATCGTAGACGAGCCGGATCGTGTCCGTCGCGTAGCTCGCCGTCGCGCCGAGAACACCCGGTTCGCGCTCGGCGGTCGTCTCGAGGAAGGCCTCGCACGTCGAGCAGTGCATGCCATCGACCGCGAGGAAGGCGTCCTCGCCGTCGAGGTCGTCGAGATTGCGGTCGCGATCGCGGTCGTCCCCGACCCGGTCTCGCTGGTCGAGCCTCGATTGCACCGCCGACTCGTCCGGTGCATCGTCCGCTCGCTCGAGGGTTCGGTGGACCTCGAGACAGCCCCGACAGCAAAAGGTTCCGTTCACGTCGGAGGCAACGATCGGCTCCGCGGGAGTCGGCAGGTCACAGAGGTCGCAGGTGTCGGTGTCAGCGTCGGTACCGGCGCTCGGTTCGCCGGCCGCGCTCGAGCCGTCGGTCTCCGTTGTGGATCCGGACGAGCGCTCGGTCGGCGGTGAGTCCTGTGCCATCGTTAGAACAGTGGGGTGTACGGCAGCGGCAGGTGCGGGAGGTGGATTCCGTACAGCATCAGCCCGTGCGAGAGGGGGATGTAGCCGAGAACGATGAACGCTGCGCCCAGGCCGCGGTGGAGCCGAACGCGCGTCTCGGCGCCGATCGTGGTCATGACGGTGCCGTAGGCGAACAGCGTAGGGATCGTCCCGAGTCCGAGGACGCCCAGCGAGAGTGCTCCGCGCGTCGGCGAGCCGAGCGAGAACGCGTAGAGGTAGGCCGGGTAGATGATCGGACACGGCATGAGCCCGTGGACCGCGCCGAGCGCCACGATCCCCGGCGACGTCGCGAGTCGATCGACCCGACTCGAGAGCAGCCCCGAGAGGCGGCGGAACAGCGCGCCGACGACGGGGAGGTCGTGGCCGGGGACGGCAGTCCGCCCGCGCACGTAGTAGAGCCCGCTCGCGATGATCGCGATTCCGACGAGGATCCCCGTCGCGCCCCTGACGCCATCGCCGACCGCGGCGACGGCCTCGCTCGAGGCGATCGTGACCGCGCCCAGCAGGCCGAACAGGCCGCCGATGGCCGCGTAACTGGCCGTTCGACCGAGGTTGAACAGGGCGTGCTGGCGCACCTCGTAGCCAGTGAGCGTATCGTCGCGGCGCTTGTCGCTCGCGGCACCGATTCGGTCGGCGTAGGTCGTCACAAGCGGCCCGCACATTCCCAGGCAGTGTGCACCCGCGAGGAGTCCGACGACGAAGAGCACGAGCAGGTTTACACGCTCGAGTCCGGTCCCCGCTCCCGTGGCTTCGATCAGCGGAGGGACGGCCGAAAGCCGGCCGTATTCGAGTGGCGCGCCGAGTACGGGGGCGGTCGATGCGACTGACATGATATCACGAACGGTTACGAACGGTTACGGGCAGAGCCGTCACGATCGGTCACGAGCGGTGTCGATACGCGTGCGAGGGTTACGAGTGGTCACGAGCGGTATCGGTTCGAGTACAACGGGTGTCATCCGGCGGGACGAATCAACCGGCTGTGCCGTTTCCGTCGCCACCGTGGTCGTGTCCGTGGCCGTCGCCGTGCGTTCCCTCGACCGGCGACATCGCGAGGTACAGCGAGCCAATGATGAGAACTACGTTAACCGCGCTGACGACACCGGCAAGTCCCGAGTCGGTAACACCGTAGATAAGTACCGGGACGATCGCGAGCAGCCCCGCGGTCGCCGCGAGTCGGGGCGTGACTGTCTCGAGGGCCATACCGGTACTGGGAACGACTGACGTTTAATACCCCCTGCTATTTTCACGGTTCGGGAATAACGGCTGGCCGTAAGTCACCCCCTTACCCTACTCATCCGTATGAGCTCTCAAACACACCAACAGGATTCTGGAACGCATCAACAGGATCCCGAACACGTTCGCACGATCGGTCACGACGAGTATGATCCGATCGGGACGCTGATCCTGATCGCGATCTACTTCGTGATACTGGTATTGCTGTGGCTGTTCATGTATTTCGTCGAGTTTCTCGGAAACGGCCCGACCGTGATCGGCGCGCTCCTCACGGTGGTGGGGCTGGCATGAACATTCACACCTACGAGAAGGTCTGGCTGGTCGCGTCGATGGTGTTGATCGTCGGCTTCATCGCGACGATCACGTACGGCGCGATCGGCCCCGGCATCGCGATGATAAACGACGAGGGCGGTGACATCAGTCCGGACGCTATCGCCGACGACGAGCGGTTCGACGACCCCGGCGTCGAACACGTCGGCGGCAACGAGTACGAGGTGGCCGTCATCGCGCAGGCGTGGTCGTACTCACCGAGCGAGATCGAAGTGCCGGCCAATAGCGAGGTCACGTTTTACGTCACGAGCCTGGACGTGACACACAGCTTCTCCGTCGTCGGGACGAACGTCAACACGATGGTCGTCCCCGGACAGGTCTCGGAGATGACAGTCCAGTTCGACGAACCGGGGGAGTACGGCATTCTCTGTAACGAGTACTGCGGGGAGTTCCACCACACGATGGAGGGGAAACTGAACGTCGTCCCCGAAGACGAGTTCGACCTGACCGAGCTGTCCGTCGAGGCCCCCGACGAGGTCGCGGCGGGTAACGAGACAACGATCAACGCGACCGTGTCAAACGGGATGCAAACCGACCTCGAGACGACCGCGACCCTCGAGATCGGCGACCAGACGGACGAGCGCGATGTGACGGTCTCGGGCGACAGTAGCGAGACCGTCGAGTTCCCGGTCGACACCGCCGAACTGGAGCCAGGCGAGTACGACTGGACGGTCACCGTCGACGGCTACGAGGAGACCGGAACGCTCTCGATCACCGACGCGACCGCCGGCGGTGACGGCGGTTCCGACGGAGGTGACGGCGATGCGTAACGCCTACGTCGACCAGTTCCCGACCGAAGCGCGCGTGATCAAGGCGGCGTTCTGGAGCTCCTTCATCGCGCTGGCGATCGGCGGCTCGCTCGGCCTCGTGCAGGCGCTCCACCGGACGGACGTCTTCCGGTTCCTCGAGTCGCCGGACTACTATACCGTCCTGACCGCCCACGGCGTCTTGCTGGCGATCTCGTTCACGATCTTCTTCCTCGTAGGAGTCTTTACCTGGGCGGTGACGACCAGCCTCGATCGCGGTGTCGAAGACATTCGATTCACGTGGGGCTGGTACGCCATGATGGTGGTCGGAACGGTGCTGGTCGGCGTCACGATCTTCGCCGGATTCCTCGAGGAACCGCCCGTGGTTCTCGGCTCGGAACTGTACGCGGACGTCCTCTTTACGTTCTACGCGCCGCTGCAGGCACACCCCTTCTTTTACATCGGGCTGGTGCTGTTCGTCGTCGGCTCTTGGCTCGCCGGGGTCGACTGGTTCCGAACGTGGTGGGCCTGGCGGAGCGAGAACCCCGACGAACGGATCCCGCTCCCGACGTTCATGGTGTTGACGACGACGCTGTTCTGGTACATCTGTACGCTTGGCGTCGCGCTGTCGATACTCGTCTTCTTGCTGCCGTGGTCGCTGGGGCTCGTCGACTCCGTCAATCCGCTGTTGACCAGAACGCTGTTCTGGTACTTCGGACACGCCGTCGTCTACTTCTGGCTCATGCCGACGTACATCCTGTGGTACACGATGTTGCCGAAGTTCTCCGGCGGCAAACTGTTCAGCGACCCGCTCGCACGCGTCGTCTTCGTGCTGTTCCTGTTGCTCTCGACGCCGCTGGGCATTCACCACCAGTACCTGGATCCGGGCATCGCTGAAGGGTTCAAGTTCATCGCGATGACGAACACGATGTTCCTCCTCCTGCCGAGTCTGCTCACCGCCTTTACCGTCGTCGCCAGCATGGAACACGGTGCGCGCCAGCGCGGCGGCGAGGGCTACGTCGGCTGGCTCACGGCGCTGCCCTGGCGCGATCCGATCTTTACCGGCATGGCGCTCGCTGGGCTGATGTTCGCCGCGGCCGGCTTCTCCGGCATGATCAACGCGGGGATGAACATCAACTACCTCGTCCACAACACGTGGTGGGTCGTCGGCCACTTCCATCTGACCGTCGGCACCGCCGTTGCGTTGACCTTCATGGCGTCCGCCTACTGGTTCATTCCGCAGTTGACCGGTAAGGAGCTCTGGAACCGCTCGGTCGCGCTGGGGCAGGTACTGCTCTGGTTTATCGGAATGACGTTCATGTCGAACGCGATGCACCGATCCGGGCTGTTCGGAATGCCCCGCCGGACCGCCGAACCGCAGTACCAGGGCTTCGAGTTCGAGCCCGCCGTGGGCACCGTCGGCGAGATCAACGCGCAGGTCGCCCTCGGCGCGGTGTTACTGACCGTGTCGCTGGCCCTGTTCCTCCTGAACATGGTCATGACCTCGTTCAACGAGACCAGCGACGCGATCCCCGACAACACCTTTGCCGGCACGCTCTCGGGCCCCGAGGACTCGCCGGCCATCCTCGACAACCTCGCGCTCTGGACCGCGATCGCCGTCGTCCTCGTGATCTTCGCGTACACGCTCCCGCTGGCGAGCATCATCGACGGGAGCGGTCTGTTCGGCTCCGATATCGACGGCTTCCAGCTCGGCATCGAGACCGGTCGCGCACTCGTCCTCGAGTCCATCCGGGAGGTGGTCCCCTAGATGCGCATCTCGAAGGGCGCGCTGTTGGTCGTTATCGCCGTCCTCGTGCCAGTTATCGTCGAGCTCCGAACGGCCCTCTCGTGGTTCGGCATCGAACTGTCCATCCTCGAGTCGCTCGGGCTGAGCGCAGTGCTCATCCTCGGGCTGGTGCTCTGGGCGGTGTGGCCGCCCGACGGTGACGCCGAGGCCGACCCCTCAAGTTCGAACTGAGGCTCGCGCTGTTTCTTGCTCGGTTCTCCGTTTACTACGCATCGGGGAGTATCGGAGACGGTCATGATTCGGAAGACAGGACCAAGAGACACGACCGAATCGAGAATTACGAACCGCCCCGGGTGGCGACGATACACCCTCTCAGAACGCGTCGCGTTCCCGAAGCCGATCGACCACGTCTCGGACCCGCTGCGATGCTCCCCGCGGCGCGACGAGGATCCGATCGTCGAACGCGGCGACGATCAACTCATCAACCTCGAGCAGTGAGACGTGTGAATCGGGCGCGGCGACGACGTTGTCCGCCGCGTCGATCGAGCGGACGTCTCCCGCGACGGTATCGTTCGCCGCGTCGTTCGCGTCGCCGTCAGCGCCCGTCTCGAGCGCTCGTCCGACCGCGTCCCACGTCCCGAGGTCGTCCCACTCGACGGACAGCGGCGTCAGGAAGACGTCGGTCGCGCGCTCCATGATCGCGTAATCCACGCTGACCGACTCGACCGCGTCGAAGCCCCGCTCCGGCTCGCCGTCCTCGAGCGCGTCGACCAGCGGTGCGAGCGGCGAGTCGCGCGCTTCCCGCAGTAACGCACCGGGCGTCCAGGCGAAGATCCCGGCGTTCCAGTACGCGCCGGACTCGAGGAGCCCCTTTGCGCCCGTTCGGTCCGGCTTTTCGGTGAACCGCTCGACTGCGGCGTACGCGTCGCGCTCGCCGAAATCTCCCCGTTCGGGAACGATGTAGCCGTAGCCCGTCGCTGGCCGCGTCGGCTCGACGCCCAGCGTGACCAGCCCGTCCGTTTCGGCCGCGATTTCGGCCGCGCGCTCGAGCCGTGTGGCAAACGCCGCGTCGTCGGTGACGTGGTGGTCACTGGGGAGACAGACCAGGACTGGCTCCCGATCGAACCGCTCGCGGAGCCGCCAGGCGGCGTAGACCAGCGCCGGGCCGGTGTCCTTGCCGTCGGGTTCGACCAGCACGCCCGCTTCGGGTGCGTGCTCGTGGATATCGTCCGCAAAAGCGTCGCGGGTCAGGACGTAGCGTTCGTCGGCAAACGCAGTCCGAGCCATCGTCCCCGAGAGCAGCGAGCGCTCGCCATCGAACGCGAAGAACTGTTTCGGCCGGTCGCTTCGGCTCGCGGGGTAGAGTCGGCTGCCGATGCCGCCGGCGAGGACGCAGGCGACGATTGGCCGATCCATGTTACCAGGTCTCGATTCGTCCTTCGCGGACGTCCTCCGCACATCCCTCGCAGTCGGGGTGGCCCGCCTCGTAACAGGCCGGCCGGTACTCGTCGTCGAGCTTCGCCGCCCGCTGTTCGGCGTAGCGCCGACAGACGATCTTCGCCCGCCCCGCATCGTCCGACGGCAACTCGCGGGCGTTTTTCGCCACCTCGTAGGCCTCGCGGGCCTCCTCGAGTTGGCCGTCGGTCGATCTGCGAAGCTCCTCGAACTGTTCGCCCGCGCCCTGCAGCGTCGAGCGCAGGATCCGCTCGAGCCGACGCCGATCCGCCATTGGACACCCGTTCGACCGGCGGGCACATAGGCCCGTCGGCGACGGCGGCCGTCGGAGTCGGCGACGCGGAATCGATGACAACGACTTTGCCCGACTCTCCCGTCGAGTACGGACATGGATGTCCGCGACGCGCTCCGGGGGATCACCTGTCCGACGGTAACGCCCTTCGACGACGGATCGATCGACGAAACGGCCCTCACTGGTTTGCTCGAGCACCTGCAGTCGGGCGGCATCGACGCCGTCTTCCCCTGCGGGACGACCGGCGAATTTCCGAGTTTGACGGCCGGCGAGCAGCGTCGCGTCGTCGAGGCGACCGTCGAGCGCGCCGACGTCCCCGTCGTCGCGGGCGCCGCGGCGACGAGCGTCGACGACACGTTCGCGGCCATCGACCGCGCCGCCGACGCTGGGGCCGACGCCGCCGCCATCGTCGCGCCCTATTTCACCACCGCGAACGCGCCCGACGGGAATCGGCGGTTCTTCGAGGCCGTCCTCGAGGACGCGTCGCTCCCCGTTCTACTGTACAATATCCCGCAGTGTACGGGCCAGCGCATCGAGCCCGAGACCGTCGCCGCCGTCGCGGCCCACGAGCGAGCGATCGGAATCAAGGACTCGAGCGGCGACCTCGAGTACTTCCTGTCCGTGCTCGCGAAGACGCCCGACGAGTTCCTGTGTCTCCAGGGGTACGACGCGCTGTTGGTCCCCGCGCTGCGGATGGGCGCCGACGGCGGGATCAACGCGCTCTCGAACGTCGTCCCCGCGGTCCTTCGGGAAGCGTTCGAGCGAGCCGAGGACGACCGCGGTCGGGAGCTCCAGCGCGACGCGATCTCCCCGCTGTTCGAGGCGTGTACGACCCACGGCTTCGCCCCGGCGACGAAGACGGCGCTGGCCGAGCGCGGCGTCATCCCCGCCGACGAGGTCCGCCCGCCGCTGGTCGCCGTCGACGACGCGGGTACCGAAGCGATCAGTGGCGCGCTCGAGGCCGCGCTCGCGGTCGGCGAGCAGTAGCGAGAGCGGGTGTATCAGAGAACTGCGCGGCCGGGAAAGAAAGCGTACGATTAGCAGTAGTAGACCCAGAAGGTGTGGTCATTCGAACACTCGATTTCCGTGTGGTCACCGAACGCGGCGACGTACGGACTGATTTTCAGTTCCATGTCCCGTTCCGGGACTGGAATGGTACTGTGCTCTCCGCACTGTGGACACGCGATTTCTCGAGTTTCTTGTACTTGCATCGGCGCTGATCACGTATTATACGTCACGAATGATAATGAACTGCACCTCACACTACCTGATAGGTTCGCAGTCACGCACTCAACTGAATGGAACAGTGGGTTCTGCGAGTGACTGAGTGAGATGAAGAGACCCGCTATCGTGGCAACAGGGAATCGCCACGCCCTCCCCAGCCGATTTCTGCTCACGGGCGCGCAGCGCCCGTTCGCATCGTTCGCGGGACCTCCGGTCCCGCGCTAACGCTCACGCCTTCCGGCGTTCGCTCATCCACTGGAAGACGCTTTGCGTCTTCCAAGCCATTCGCTCACAAAGTTCGCGAAGACCTCGCGCAGTGTCATCGGCCACCCTCACTGTGCTCACGGTTCCCTGCGGTCACCGCTCGCTTTCCGAGGCGCTCACTGTGTTCGCGCCTCGCGACGTTCGGCCGGCCGACAGCGCGCGCCACCGCATGCCAAGTGGCCAGTCTGGAGTGAAACGTGGTTTCCCTCTACTGAGCGATTCATCGATTCGAAGAGCAGTGGTGTGCGACGAGTTCTATGATACCCTGGCGATAGAACCAACTGAAACGAGTTACACCCGATCGCCAGACCGGCGGTGCTCCATCGACGCCCGCTTGCGGTTTCTTTCGCCGACGTTCACTTCCGCTCCGGTGGCGGTACTTTAAATACTATCGGGCGCGAACGGACGTATGCCTCCCAATGAAACCAAAGAGGAGGCGAGAAACAATGAGCGACGTACGACAACACGCGGACGACATACACGAGCAGTTTTCGGACCACCTCGACGACGTGAGCGTCGAGGACGTCGAAGAGCGCCTGACCACGCTCGTCGACGAATACAAAGTACCGATCGACGAGGCGCGCCGGAGCGTCACCAACCACTACCTCGAGGAGGCCGGCCTCGAGCGCGAGGATATCTCGAGCGGCGACAGCGAGGAGGCCAACGTCGAGGACGTCGACGAACCCGAGGAGTGGATCGACCTGACCGCCAAGGTCATCGAACTCTGGGATCCCCGCAGCGACTCGGTCGCGCAGGTCGGCCTGCTCGGCGACCCGACGGGGACGATCAAGTTCACCAAGTGGGCCAAGTCCGACCTCCCAGCGCTCGAGGAGGGCGGCGTCTACGAACTTCGCAACGTCGTCACCGACGAGTACCAGGGCCGGTACTCGGTCAAACTCAACTCGACGACGGTGATCGAGGAACTCGACGACGACCTCGAGGTCGGCAACGACACCAGCGAGATCGAGGGCGCACTGGTCGACATGCAAAGCGGCAGCGGCCTCATCAAGCGCTGCCCGGAGGAGGACTGCACGCGCGTCCTCCAGAACGGCCGCTGTAACGAACACGGCGAGGGCGAAGGGGAGTTCGACCTCCGCATCAAGGCCGTCGTCGACGACGGCATCGACGCACACGAGGTCATCTTCGACAAGGACGCCACCGAGGACCTGACGGGGCTGAGCCTCGAGGAGGCCAAGGACATGGCGATGGACGCGCTCGATACGACCGTCGTCGCCGACGAGATCAGGGATGATATCGTCGGTACCTACTACCGCATCGAGGGGCCGACGTTCGGCCGCTACGTGCTGGCCGACGACGTCGAGGAACTCGACGGGCCGGTGGATGCAGAGGAACTGCTGATCAAAGCGAGGTCGATGTGATATGAGCCAGTCAGAACTCACCCGCGAAGTCGCCCGCCGCGTCTTCGCCTCCGAATTCAACGACTCGACGTACACCTTCAAAGAGAGCGACGACGAGCGCGCGCCAAACTACGCGCTGCTCCCGACGGGCGACCGCGCCAACCGCGTGTTCGTCGTCGGCACCCTCACCGAGACCGAGGACGTCGGCGACGAAAGCGAGTACTGGCGCGGCCGGGTCGTCGACCCGACCGGGACGTTCTTCGTCTACGCCGGGCAGTACCAGCCCGAGGCCGCCTCGGTCCTGCGGGACACGGAGCCCCCGGCCTACGTCTCCATCGTCGGCAAACCCCGCACCTACGAGACCGACGACGGCACCGTCAACGTCTCCCTGCGGCCCGAGTCCATCTCGATCGTCGACGACGCGACCCGCGACCGCTGGGTCGTCGAAGCCGCCGAGCTCACCCTCGATCGCATCGAGGCGTTCGAAGAGTGGGAAGCCGAGCAGGAAGCGCCGGAAAGCGGCTCGACCGCACCGACGAACGAATACGCCGAGATGGCTCGCGAGCGGTACGACTCTCCCGTCGTCAACTACCGCAACGACGTCATCCAGGCACTCGAGAGCCTCGAGACCGTCGAAGAAGAGGAAGCAGACGACCCGGAAGCGACGGTCTAAGCACTGAGCGCGGCCAGCTCGATTCTTTGTTTTTACGCCGATAGCAGCTACCAGGTGAGCTAGAGGATTTCCTCGAGCATCGCACCGATCGCCACGAACTCGTCGTCGGTGACTTCGTGACCCGTCTCGGGATAGCACCGCTCGTCGACCGTGGCGTCCGCCCGCTCGAACAGCCGGACCGTCTCGGCGATGTGCTCAGGACCCACGTGCGGGTCGTCTTCGCCGTAGCCGAGGAGGATCGGCGTTTCCTCGAGCGAGCCGTCGATAGCGCTCGAACGGATCTCCTCGGCCGTGCCGGGCAGCGATCCGGAGAGGACGGCGAGGCCACCGTAGCGGGCCGGGTTTCGGCGGACGAACGCCGCGGCGACGCAGGCACCCTGCGAGAAGCCGGCGATGACGGTCCGTTCGGGCGGCACGTCGATCGCTCGCGCGCTCTTCAGTGCGGCCGCCACGCAGTCGACGCTCGAGGAGAGCCACGGTTCGTTGTCGGCTCGCGGGGCCGTCGACGGTCGCGGATACCAGCGGCTCCGTTCGGCCTGCGGTGCGAGGATTGCGACGCCGTGTCGGTGGACCGGTTCCGTGAGGTTGACAACGCCCTGAGCGGTCGCGCCGCGACCGTGACAGAGCACGAGCGCCGCGTTCGCGGCCAGCGCGGGCGCACCGGCGGTGAGCAGTGGCTGGCCGGCGTGGGGTCTCGAGACGGCGTCCATCGGCCGGCCCGACTCCGCCCTCGTCATCGGTTCTCGCCCCGTCCCGTCGGTTCTCGGCCCGTCGGAACCGTCAGTTCCGGTAGTTGGCTCTCGATCAGGTCGCGGTCCGCCTCGAACCACTCGGGCAGAAACAGCGATTCGCCCGGTTCTTCGCTGTCTTCGCTCGCCGCGACGCCGTCGGTTTCGGTCGCCAGTTCGAAGAGGATGCCGCCGGGCTCGCGGACGTACAGCGAGTGGAAGACGTGGCGATCCTTGACGCGGGAGACATCGTAGCCGCGGTCGTCGAACAGCTCCCGCCACTCGTGGAGGTCGTCTTCGGATTCGACGCGGACCGCGACGTGGTGGAGGGTCCCCTGCCCTTCGCGGCCGAAGGGCGCGTCCCGGTCGAGTACGTCCACGACGGTGGCTCGCGACCCGGAGGCGCGGTACCGAATCCGATCGCCGTCTTCCGCGTCGTGCTCGAACCCCAGCGTCTCGAGCGTACCCGCGGTCGCGTACGGGTTGACCGACAGCGTCGCGACGCTGTGGAGGCCGCGGATCGCGTGCTCGATCGGTACCGGCCCCGCCGTCCAGAGCTCGACGCCGCTCGATAGCTGCGGACCGGCCACGAGTTCGATTCGCGTGCCTGAGGGGTCTTCGAATCGCAGGACCCGCTCGTCGAATCGCTCGAGCGGCCCCTCCACCGCGATGTCGCAGTCCTCGAGTCTCGTTTTCCAGTACTCGAGGGAGTCGGACGGAATCCCGAACGAGACCGATTCGATCTGGGGGGTCCCGGGCCGACCGGGATCGCCGTAGGGATCCGGGAAGTGCGTCAGCACCGTTCCCGGCGTCCCGTTCGCGTCGCCGAAGTAGAGGTGGTGTTGCAGGATGTCCTCGAAGTTCACGGTCTGCGTGACGAGCCGGAGGCCGAGCACGCCGCTGTAGAAGTCGATCGCCGCCTGGGCGTCCCCGACGATCCCGGTCACGTGGTGGAGTCCCGGCGTGTCGGACAGCATGAGGCGTTCGTACGCGCTCGAGATGAATAGCCTGCCGGGTCGGCCGACGGGTCGAGCGAGCGCGACCGACCTCCTGTCTGACAAATGGTTAAGTGCCGTGAACGACGACTAGGGGTATCCATGGGGAACAAGAACAAGACCATCTCGTTTCGGGTCAACGAGGACGCGTTCGAGGCGCTCCAGGCGATCGCCGAGGAGCGCGATATCTCGCTGTCCGCCGTCTTCCGGGACTACGTCGACCAGCTCGTCGAGCACGACGGCCGGATCGAGGTCGTCCCCGAAACCGAGCTACAGGCTCGGACCGCCCCAGCGGACGACGAGGAAGACGTCTCGTTCCCGCCGACCGTCGAAGTCCCGAAGCGCTTCATCCGCGAACACGAGCGACTGGAACTCGAGGCCGAGCACCTCCGGGAGCAACTCGACGAGTACAAGGGGTACGTCAACGACCTGCAAGATCGCCTCGAGGACGAGGAAGAGGAGGTACTACTGCTCGACGAGTTAGACGACGAGGACGAGGACGAACCCTACCAACTCGGGTAGCGCGGTGCGCTCGAGCGAGGCGGGTAGCAAAACAGGGCGGTGAACATCCTCGATTGGTTTCGGTAGTAGACCGAGTGAAGGCAGTTTCGTGATCCGTCGTTCTGACCGTTCGCTTCTCGTGGCGCTTCCGGCGCTGTCGCGTTGCAGTTCACCGGACACTGTCTCCCTCGAGGGGTAGAAGAGGGTTTCGAGCCCGTTGACGTTGCTCGTCGTCCGACGAATCGCGATGACGCAAGTCTTATGTACATATGAGTACGTCGATGTACAATAATGAACTCCGATACGGAGCTCGCTCCCGCGGTGCAGTCGATACTCGAGGCCGCCCGGGAGCGCGCTGGCGGTGAGGACGACGTGACCGTCGACGCGCGTTCGCTGCCCGACGCACTGGCGCGGGCGGCGGCGGACGGGCGAGTCCCGGTGATCGCGGAGGTGAAACCGACGAGTCCGACGGCCGAGGGTACTCGAGCCGACGATCCCGTCGAACTGGCCGAAGCGATGGTCGAGGGCGGCGCGGCGGCGATCTCCGTCCTCACGGAACCGACTCATTTCGGCGGCTCGTCCGAAGCGCTGACCCGCATTCGAGCGGCCGTCGACGTCCCCGTCTTGCGCAAGGACTTCGTCCTCGATGAGGACGGAATGGACGTCGTCGCAGCGGATCTCTTGTTGTTGATCGTCAGATTCGTGGACGATCTCGAGGGACTCGTCGACGCGGCCCGCGAGCGCGGGTTTCAACCCCTCGTGGAGGTCCACGACCGCGCGGAACTCGAGACCGCACTCGAGGCGGGGGCCGAAATCATCGGCGTCAACAACCGTGATCTGGCGAACCTCGAGGTCGACCTCGAAACCTTCGAGTCAGTCGCGCCCGAGGTGCCGGACGACGTGACGCTGATCGCCGAGAGCGGCGTGTCGTCGCCGGCCGATGTGCGGCGGATGCGCGAGGCGGGTGCCGACGCGTTGCTGGTCGGCAGCGCCATCATGGACCACGGCGCGGGCGACAGCGACGTGACGGAGAACACGCGACGACTCACGCGGGCGGAGTCAGCGGAGACGGCGTCAGCGGACGCGAGGACGGAGACGGACCAGACATGAGCGAGCACGACGGAGACACCCACACATGAGCACGGAACGCGAACACGACGGCGAGAGCGAGCCCGGACGCACCGGCACGTTCGGCGACTACGGCGGCCAGTACGTCCCCGAGGCGCTGATGCCGGCCCTCCAGGAACTCGAGGACGCCTACGAGCGATACGTCCTCGAGAACGAGGACGGCTTCATGGACGAGTTCCGCGAGCGGATGCGCGATTTCGGTGGCCGGCCGACGCCGCTCCAGCGCGCGGATCAGTTGAGCGAGCGCTACGATCGCGAGATCTACCTCAAACGGGAGGATCTCGTCCACGGCGGCGCGCACAAACTGAACAATGCACTCGGACAGGTCCTCCTGGCCAAGTACATGGGAAAAGAGCGGATCATCGCTGAGACCGGTGCGGGCCAGCACGGCACCGCGACGGCGATGGCCGCGGCCCACCTCGACATGCCCTGCGAGATTTACATGGGCCGGACGGACGTCAACCGCCAGCGGCCCAACGTCTACCGGATGCGGATGAACGGGGCCGAGGTGAACCCGGTCGAGGCCGGCAGCGGGACCCTGAAGGAGGCGATCAACGAGACGATGCGCGACTGGGCGACCACCGTCGAGCGGACCCACTACGTGATCGGCTCGGTCGTCGGCCCCCACCCGTTCCCGCAGATGGTCCGGGATTTCCAGTCGGTGATCGGCGACGAGGCTCGGAAACAGATTCGGGAGAAAGCCGGACGGCTGCCCGACAGCGTCGTCGCCTGCGCCGGCGGCGGCTCGAACACGATGGGGACGTTCCACGCCTTTGTGCCGGATTGCGCGGAGTCACACTCCGCGGATAACTCGAGCGGCGAGGGAAGCGAGCCGCGAGAGCACGTCGACCTCTACGCCGTCGAGGCCGGTGGCTCGAGCCTCGAGATCGACGAAGACGACGGCGTCGCGCCCAACTCCGCGACGCTCTCGACGGGCACCGACGGCGTCCTCCACGGCGCGATGACGAAGCTCCTCCAGAGTACGGACGGCCAGATCATGGAATCCCACAGCGTCAGCGCGGGACTCGACTACGCCGGCGTCGGCCCGGAACTCTCGCATCTCGTGGCGACGGGCCGAGTCACACCCGCGAGCGTCGACGACGAGGAGGCACTCAACGGCTTTCACCGGCTCTCGCGACTCGAGGGGATCATTCCGGCCCTCGAGTCGAGTCACGCCCTCGGGTATCTGGAAGAGGAACACGAGACCCTCGGCGATCTCGTCGTTGTCAACGTCTCCGGGCGCGGCGACAAGGATCTGGAAACCGTGCTCGAGGAGACCGAGAAGCGCGATCTCGAGGCCGCGCCGGACGTCGAGGTGTTCGACCAGTGAGCGACGAGAATCGGCAACCGGAGGGAGGAGATCCTCGGAACGACGAGCGGGGAGCGAAGCGACCCGCGAGCGACACTGACACCTCGGCCGAGTACGGCAGCGACGTCGAAGCCGCCATCCGCGAGAACCATCCCGCGCTGATCACCTACATCACGGCGGGTGATCCGTCGCTCGAGGACACCAAGGCATACGTCGAGGCCCTCGACCGCGGCGGTTCGGACCTGATCGAACTCGGCCTCCCCTTTTCGGAGCCGATCGCGGAAGGGCCGACGATCCAGGCCGCGATCAACCGCGCGCTCGAGGCCGGGACGACTCCACAGGGGTTCTTCGAGTTGGTCGACGACCTCGAGACCGAGGCACCGCTGCTGGTGATGACGTACTATAATATGATTCTCCAGTACGGGGACAGCGAGGCGCCACGCGCCTCGGAAGAGGCGAGCGGGCAGCGCCCGCGAGCCAAGCCCGACGTGAGACCCTTCGTGGAGCGGGCCGCCGAAGCGGGCCTCTCGGGGATCATCGTTCCCGACCTGCCCGCCGAGGAGGCCGGTCCGCTCCGCGAGGCCTGCGACGACAACGGACTCGACCTGGTCTTCATCATCGCGCCGACGACCGAGGGCGAACGCCTCGATACCATCATGTCACAGGTCTCGGGCTTCGCGTACGTCCAGGCCCGACTCGGGACGACCGGCGCGCGCGCGAACGTCTCGAGTGCGACCCACGACAGCCTCGCGCGGCTGTCGGAGTACGACGTGCCCAAGGCCGTCGGCTTCGGCGTCAGCGAGGGCGACCACGCCGCCGAAATCATCGAGGCGGGCGCGGACGGCGTCATCGTCGGCAGCGCCTTAGTCGACATAATCGCCTCGAGCGAGACGCCCGAAGCGGCGGTCGACGCGCTCGAGGCGAAAGCCCGTGAACTCAAACGCGGTGCGCAGCGCGGTGCGACTGATGCCGCGGCAGACGCGGTGGAAGATCCACCGGAAACAGAACACCCATAACTACAAGCTTGCTACACTCCCGCAATGACCACCGGAACTGACGCACGACTCGACCGAATCGGCACAGACGGATCGTACGTGATCGTCCCGATGGATCACGGCATCACAATGGGTGCCGTCCAGGGATTGAAAGACATCGAATCGACCATCGACGGCGTGACCAGCGGCGGAGCGGACGCCGTCCTCACGCAGAAGGGGATCGCACCGCGCGTCCACGACAACAAGAATGGACGAGGGTACATCGTCCACCTCAACGGCTCGACGACGATCGGGCCGGACGAGGAAGACAAGCGCATGACGGGAACCGTCGAGGAAGCGATCCGAGTCGGTGCCGACGCCGTCTCCTTCCACATCAACGTTGGCTCGGACCACGAACCCGACCAGCTCAGCGAGCTCTCGGAGGTAACCGAGACGGCCGAGCGGTTCGGAATCCCGGTGCTCGCGATGGCCTACGCCCGTGGGCCCGGCGTTGATCCCGAGGACCCCCAAGCGCTGGGCCACGCGGTCCGCCTCGCCGAAGAACTGGGTGCGGATATCGTCAAAACGGGATACAGCGGCGACGCCGACAGCTTCCAGCACGTCGTCGAGTCGACCCGGCTGCCGGTGGTCATCGCCGGCGGCTCGAAGGGCTCCGATCACGAGACCATCGAGATGGTCCGCGGCGTGATGGACGCCGGCGGCGCCGGCGTCTCGATGGGACGCTCGATCTTCCAGCACGAGGACCCCGAAGCCATCGCGCGGGCCGTCGCCGGCGTCGTCCACGACGATCTCTCGACCGACGAGGCCCTCGCCGAAGCGGGACTGGCGCTCGAGATCTAGATCTGACGGCCCCCCGTCTTTTCTGTAGTGGGCACTCTCAGCGGTCACAGCGCTCGCAGCAGCTGTTAGATCGCTCAGTGACAGTGCGTATTGAGATGGACGTCGCGGTCGGCGTAGCGCGGACACAGCTCGACCGTGGCGTGATCGACGCCGTGACGGGCGAGTTCGTCGTGGACGCGGCGGACGACCGCCTCGGCGTCCGTCATCAGTTCGACGTCCGTCTCGACGTGGACCGTCGCGACCGTGATCTGGCTGCAGATCTGCCAGGCGTGGAAGTCGTCGACGCCAGCGACCCCCTCTATCTCGCGGAGGTGCGCTCGAATGTCATCGCTCTCGAGGGGCGTCTTGAGGAAGAAGATCTCGCCGCTGCCGCGCAGTACGGTGATCGCCGACCAGGCGACCACGGCGGCGATGAGCGCCGCGGTGAGTGGGTCGATGACGCTGATGCCGGTCACCTCGATGGCGACGACGGAGACGATGACGGCGACCGAGCCGCCGGCGTCGCCCAGCAGGTGGTAGAACGCCCCTTTCTCGTTGAGGCTCATCGCGTCGCCGTGGAGGACGTAGACCGAGCCGAGGTTGACCAGCAGGCCGCCGATCGCGATGGCGATCGTCGGGCCGGCACCGATGGCGACGGGCTCGAGGAACCGCTGATACGACTCCCAGAGGATGAAGCCGACCATCGGCAGGAGGAGCAGTCCGTTGAGGAAGGCGGCGAACGGCTCGAGGCGGTGGAGGCCGTACGACCAGCGGTCGCCCTCGCCGTACTGTTCGGCGACGTGGGCGGCGGCGAAGGCCATCACGTACGCGAGGGCGTCGAACAGCATGTGGACGGCGTCGCTGATGAGCGCGACCGAGCCGAACGCCAGCCCGCCCGCGAGCTCGACGACGAAGCCGACGACGTTGATCAGCGAGACGGCGGCGAGCTTACGGCTGCTCGTCGACGCCCCGCCGTGGCTGTGGCCGCCGTGATCGTGGCCGCCGTGCGAGTCGTCGTGGTCGTGGCCACCGTGCGAGTCGTGGGTGTGCGCCGACTCGTTGTGACTCATCGTCGTTCGAATACAGTGGTTCCGGCTTATTAATCAGGCTGCTATTAAACGGCGTTTTCTATGCCAATCATAACAAAAATAGTGAGGTGTGTTAATAACTTCCCGCGTAGCGTCTCGCAGTTCAGCACACGCGATTTACCCAATCGGAAGAATTTCGGTGGCGCTCTCCCTTCTCGAGTCTGTGACCGACGGCGAGGAGTACACGCTCGCGGACGAGATCGTCGCTCGTGCGCGGATTCACGCCCGCGAGGTCGTCGACGAGTACGAGCTGGCGGTCGACCTCGGGGCCCTCGAGTGGGACGTGTCGACGCGAGCGCGCCGCCGGGCGGGGGCGTGTCGCTGGCACGCCGACCGTGAGGTGGCGACGATCGTGCTCGCTCGGAAGGCCTACGAGGCCTACGAGTGGCCATCGTTCGCCGAGATCGTCCGCCACGAACTCGTCCACGCGTGGGAGTTCCAGCGATTCGGCGAGTCCGGACACGGCTCGCGGTTTCGCGAGCGAGCCGCGGCGCTCGAGGCCCCGCGCTACTGCGAGGCGTTCACCGAGCCCCGCTACGTCCTCCGGTGTCTCACGGCCGACTGCGACTGGCGAGCGAAGCGCCACCGCGCCTCGAAGCCGGTGAAGTCGCCCGATCAGTATCGGTGTGGAGCGTGCAGCGGTGCGCTCGAGGTCGAACACGCGGCCAGCGGCCGAACGTGGACGACCGCGAGCGGCTACGGCGGCGCGAAAGCGGCGCTCGGCGACGACTGGTAGTGAGACGGGATACAACTATTTGGGACTCGAATTGTGCGATAGCATCCGTAGCTAACTACAGCTGGGCGGGAATGAAAGGGGCTTCCCGGGTATTGATTAGGCGAAGCAAATTGAGATACCCTCTGACAAGGACACCTGGTCGACCGCGGAACACTTATTCGCCTCACACGACCTGTTTCGGGTATGGGAATACTCGAGTTGATGCTGGGTAATTCAGAGCCCGGCGAGCAGGGCGTCGAAGGCAAGTCCTACGCGCTCCCGAAGGAGACGCACGACTTCGTCTACCCCGTCGCGGTCCGTCGCGAGGAGGTGGCGGCGTTCGCCGAGTTGCTCGCGGCCGAAGCGGACGCGCCGCCGCTGGCGGACGCGAGCGACGACCTGCAGTCGGTGTTCGACGGGCTGGTCGGCGAGGGCGGTATCGACGCCGAGGAACTGACCGACCAGATGAGCCGGCCCCGCGAGGCGATCGAGCCGATGATCGAGACCTGGTCCGAGACGATCGAGCGGGATATCGGGGTCGTCTACGCCCGCGTGGGGGCCTACGAGAACCTGGTGGCGTTCGTCAAGTTCTGCAAGCAACGCGACGAGGACGACGACGACCCGTTCGACCTCCCCGAGACCTTCCCGGACGCGGCGGCGCTGCTCAAGCGACTCGAGGAGGGCACCGAGACGCAGTACCGCGCGCTGGTGCATACGGACCTCCTGCCGGACGAATAGCGCGGCGGTCGCGCTTCTCTAGACGATCGTCTCGAGCGCCTCGAGCGACGCGAGTTCGTAGGTCGGCACGTGCTCGCCGGGCGCGTCGTCGCGGCCGGTATCCAGCCAGGCCGAATCGAGCCCCATCGCGTTGGCACCCGCGATATCGGCGTGGAGCGAGTCGCCGACGTGGATCGCCGCGTCGGGCGCGACCTCGAGTTCGGCGAGCGCGCGTTCGAAGGGGGCCGCGTTCGGCTTCGGGAGAATGCCTGCGCTCGGCTCCGTGAACACTCGGACGTCGAAGGCGTCCGCGATGCCGAGCGCCTCGAGTTTCTGCGTCTGCGTCGGTCGCCCGCCGTTCGTGATGAGGCCGACCCGCCCCAGATCGCGGGCGCGCTCGAGCGCGGCTTCCGCGCCGGGCCGGAACTCGACGGCGGTCGGATCCTGCACCTCGAGGTGTGCCGCGGCGAGGGTCGGGGCGAGACCGGAATCGACGCCGGCGCGCCCCGCGACTTCTGTGAAGAGGTGCTCGTAGAACTCCCGGTCCGTCTCGGCGGTCGGCAGTTCGGGCACCGCGGCCCGGAGATCCGCGGGCGTACAGAACTGCTCGCAGTCGGCGCGCTCGAACGTCGACTCGAGGACGGTCGCGGCGTCTCGGGTCGGCTCGCAGAGGGTGGAATCGAGATCGAAACAGATCGCGTCGTAGGCGGCCATCTGCTCTGTTCTATGAGCGGGGGCGTTCTCAACGTTTCGCCGACTAGATGAGAGTTCTAAACGTGCAATCAGTACCGCTACGAACAGCCCGAAAGCCCCGACGCGCTCGTCGGCTGCAGCTCGCTGTGATCCTCACCTCGCTGCGCTCGGTTGCGGTTCTTGCGTCGCTTCGCTCGCCGAGCGCGTCGCCCCTTTCATTCCCACCCGACTGGTGGTTTGACCAGGCAGCCGAGATTCGCCGGCTGATTGGGCTGAGTTCGACTCGAGCCCCCACCGGCGATTCCACAGCAGTTATTCTCGTTGACACGCCGATTGGTGTATGGACGTTGTCAAGCGAGTGCACGTCGTGCCGCTGGGCTACGAGTTCGATCGGATCCTCGAGCCGATCCGTGACCAGCGGGCCGATCTGGTCTACCTGCTCGAGAACGACGGCGCGGGCGATGCTGGAACGGGTACTGAACGAACGAGCGAGGGCGATGATGGAACCGCCACGCGGAACGCGACCGCGGACGCGGACTATCACGACGAGTTGCGCGCCGCACTCGAGTCGATCGTCCCCGAGATCCGGACGTGGGAGTGCGATCTGACGGACGTCTACGCGGTGCTCGGCGAGGTAACGACGATCGCCGACATCCACGCCGACGATCAAGTGTACGTCAACGTCTCCGGGGCCGGCACGATTCCCGCGATCGGCGCGACGATCGCGTGCATGGACGTCTCGACCGACGCCCACGCCTACTACGTCGAGCCATCGGAATACGCACACGACGGAATCCGCGAACCCATCTCCTTCGGCCTCGATGAGATGGAGCAGATTCCGACCTACCCGATCGAGTCACCGACGCGCGACCAAGTCGCGATCATGGAGTTTCTCGCCGATCCGGCCGCGTGGGATGGCTACCACGACGATCGGACGGCACTGCCCAAAAAGAAAGACCTCATCGAGTACGCCCGCGAGCGGGAGCTCGCCTTCATGGCCGACCGCCGCTCGCCCGACGAGCGGACCGGCGAGGACAAAGGCGCGTTTCGAGTGTTGGATACCCACGTCCTCGAGCCGCTCGCCGAGGACGGCTACGTCACGATCGAGCCGGTCGGCCGCCGGCGCGTGGTCGAACTGACCGAGCGGGGCGAGAACGCCTACCGAGCGTTCCATCACAAGCTCATGGACGACGGCGGCGGGCCTCGATAGGAGGTGCCACCGGGGAGGAAGAACGTGGGGGAAAGAACGTCTTGGGAGGGAGGAACGTCAGCGGGGAGCGTGCCGCTCGCGAGGTGGGCACGTGATGAGACGGAGACGGCTCAGTCCTCGCGGTGGACCAGGGTGTAGAGCCTCGTACCGAGGCGAGCGAGTTCGAGGTCGGCCTCGAGCCGCTCGATGTGATCGCGAAGGGCGGCCGCGTCGAGCCCCGGGACCTCGCGGTCGGTGCGGGAATCGAGATGGCTGCTCGCGCGCGCGAGCAGGAAGGGCGCTGCGTCAGCGAGGCGCGAGCCCGGTAACTCGGGGCCAGCGTTGCGTCCGCGCTCGACCGCGGCCAGCACTTCCTGCGCCACGACGAGCGTCCGGCGCAGCGACCGGATCTCGTCGGCATCGGCGGGCGAGCACAGGTATCGTGCCAGCAGTTCGTCGGCCGCGACGACTCGATCGGGATCGACGTCGAACGTCTCCGCGACCCGCTCGCGGTCGGGTTCGCCGACGCCGGTGCGGCGACACGCGAGCCGGACGGCACCCAGCACGGCCGCCGATCGGCCGTACTCGAGCGTCGCCATCTGGCCCGCGTGCTCGAACACCGCTCGAGCGACGTCGGCCGCAGACTCCACCTCGAGCCGACGGGCGGCACGGTCGATCGTCAGTTCGGCGTCCGTCTCGAGGTGGCGCTGACCCATGACTGAACGATCGGCCGGACGGGTATTATCGACTTCTGAGAAAGTATTGCTACTATCGTTACTATCGCAAGTATCGCGAGTTTCGTTACAATCTCGGTCACAGTAACTGTGATGACGGGCCGCCGACGCGGGGATGCGGTAGGGCCGCCCCCATCGACGACTGCCGATCGACTCGTCCCCCTGCCTGATCCGCCACGTTCAAGCCGATTCCCTTCGAGGGTCGATTCATGACGCGATCTGTCTGGGTAAAAGCCGACGACACCGTCGGCGACTGGGACGACCGCCGGGCGCGGATCACCGCAGCGCTCGAGGCGGGTGCGGACTGGGTACTGGTCGACGAAGACGACGTGGCGCGCGTTCGCGAACTCGGCGACATCAACGTGGCCGCGTTTCGGACCGACGGCGACGTGACGCTGGTCGACGACATCGACGATGCCGAAGCGGACGCCGAAAGCGACGACGCCGTGTCGGCCCCGCAGGCGGACGCGATGATCGTCGGCAAGGACGGCGAGGGCGACGCGACGATCGACCTCCCCGAGGACTTCTCCGGCTCGGCGGATCTCTCTACGTTGCGGCGCGAGGGCGACTTCGATCGGGGTGCGTACGTCCGCATCCTTGGAAAAGAGTACGAGCGCTTCGCCGAAACCGCCGCCGCGGAGGCCGATCACACGATCGTCGTCGGCGAGGACTGGACGATCATCCCGCTGGAAAACCTGATCGCCCGCATCGGCGAGGAGACCGACCTCGTGGCGGGCGTGACCAGCGCCGAGGAGGCGAAGACGGCGTTCGAAACCCTCGAGATCGGCTCCGACGCGGTCTTGCTCGACTCGGACGATCCGGACGAGATCCGGCGGACGGTCGAGATCCGCGACGAGGCCGAACGCGAGAGCCTCGACCTCGAGTACGCGGAAGTGCTCGCCGTCGAGCGCGCCGGCAGCGCGGATCGGGTATGCGTCGACACCGGCACCCTGCTCGAGCACGACGAGGGGATGCTCGTGGGCTCGATGAGCCGCGGACTGGTGTTCGTCCACGCAGAGACCGCCGAATCGCCGTACGTCGCCTCCCGCCCGTTCCGGGTCAACGCCGGCGCGGTCCACGCCTACGTCCGCACGCCCGACGGCGGCACGAAGTATCTCTCCGAACTCCAGAGCGGCGACGAGGTACAGATCGTCGACCTCGCCGGTAACACCCGCGAGGCCATCGTCGGCCGGGCCAAGATCGAGCAGCGACCCATGTTCCGGATCGCCCTCGAGACCGAGAGCGGCGACCGCGTCGAGACCCTGCTCCAGAACGCCGAGACGATCAAGGTCGCCACCGCGGAGGGGCGAACGGCAGTGACCGACCTCGAGGCCGGCGACGAGATCCTGCTATACGCCGAGGACACGGCCCGTCACTTCGGCGAGGCCGTCGAAGAGAGTATTATCGAAAAGTAACGTCGCGAGAGCCGTCCGGTGGCCGCGTTATGCGTCGTTCGTCTCCGGCTCGACGGGCTCGAGTCGCGTGGTACACCAGTGGCAGAACTCGAGGTCCTCGTCGATCTCTTTTCCGCACTCTGGACAGGCCAGTCCGTCCGCTTCGGTGTCCCCGGCTGAGGAGTAGCCGAGCGCGCGAAAGGTCGCGTCGATCGCGGCGAACAGGGCGATAAACGAGAGGAGGAACTGGGCCATCGGATCGGTGTTCTCGGCCATGACGGTCGCCTGGTCGAGGGCCTGGTCGACGCTCGTCATCGGCCCGGCCGCCGTGAGCTGGTCGATCGGGAGAAAGAGCGCGCTCGCCGTAAAGAAGAGAGCGGCAAAGGCGGCGGCGCGCAGCCAATCGCGAACGAGGACGTGGCCTGCGCCGGGCATGATCACCGAGAGGCCGGCAGCGAGGATCGCGCGGAGCCATGTCATTGTACGTGGGGATGGTAGGGGACCCCTGCCCTTAACATTCCGATTTCGATTGTTTTTCAGTTCACTCGAGTCGTTTCACCAGTCCCGCGAGCGTCTCGAGGTCGTATTGCCCTGGCGCAGTCGCGTTCTCCGGATCCACAGGCGCGTAACCAATTTTCGACCCATACACAGGAGCCACCGCCCGCGTGTGACTTCCCACGTCACCCATCGCCATCGTCGCGACGGCGTCGCCGTGAGCGGTCAGTTGCTCAGTCGCGGACAACAACGCGAGCGTGTCCGCCTTCGACTCCGCTGTCACAGCCACCTTCGCCACGTCGGCATATTTTCCCGCCTCGGTCAGTGTTTTGACCATCTCGTTGCGAGGCGGCGTCCCCTCGAAATCGTGTGCCGACGCGACGATCGAGACATCGCGATCGCGAGCCGTCTCGAGCAGGTCCTCGGCGTCCCCCTCGAGGATCGACTCGAGTTCGATATCGACCGCCGCGACGGCGTCGAACGCGGTCGCCTCGGCGAGCACCTCGAGTCGCCCCTCGTCGCTCGCCTCCCCGCCTTCCCAGTCGGCCCGGTTGGTCGCGAGGATCGGTAACTCGCCCTCGTACGCCTCGAGCGCGGTCAGCGGCTCGTCGGCCTGATCCATTCGAAATTCGATCGCGTCCGCGTGCTCGCGTGCCGCGGGCTCGTCGGCGAGATCCGCCGTCGCGGCTGCGAGGACGAACGAATCGAAGTGTAGCGTCATTGCTATTCAGTGAGAGCGAGAACGACAAAAACGGTGTCGTTTCGGCGAACTCGGCGCGCGTCGTCGCCCGTGTTAGGCCATTCCGATGGTCTCCTCGGCCTCGAGGAGCTCGTGGTACCGGTTTCGAATCGTCACTTCGGAGATGTCCGCGACATCGCTCACGGCTGCCTGGGTGGTCTTCTCGTTGGTCAGGAGCGCGGCGGCGTAGACCGCGGCGGCTGCGAGACCGACCGGCGACTTGCCCGAGTGGACGCCCTTCTCCTTGGCGTTCTGGAGCAGCGAGCGCGCGCGGTGCTCGGCCTCGTCGGAGAGCTCGAGTCCCGAGGCGAAGCGGGGGACGTAGCTCTCGGGGTCAGCGGGTTGGACCTCGAGGCCCAGTTCGCGGACCACGTAGCGGTAGGTGCGGGCGATCTCGTTTTTCTCGACGCGGGAGACATCCGCGATCTCGTCGAGGCTCCGGGGGACGCCGGCCTGGCGGGCAGCAGCGTAGACGCAGGCCGTCGAGACGCCTTCGATCGATCGGCCCGGCAGCAGGTCCTCGTCGAGCGCGCGCCGGTAGATGACGCTGGCGGTCTCGCGGACGTTCGTCGGGAGGCCGAGCGCGGAGGCCATCCGGTCGATTTCGCCCAGCGCCTGCTTCAGGTTGCGCTCCTTCGAGTCGCGGGTGCGAAAGCGCTCGTTCCACTTGCGGAGGCGCTGCATCTTCTCCCGTTGCCGGGATCCCAGCGAGTTCCCGTAGGCGTCCTTGTTTCGCCAGTCGATGTTCGTCGAGAGCCCCTTGTCGTGCATCGTGTTCGTCGTGGGCGCGCCCACGCGGGACTTCTCGTTCTTCTCGGCGGCGTCGAAGGCCCGCCACTCGGGGCCGCGGTCGACCGAGTCCTCCTCGACGACCAGTCCGCAGTCCTCACAGACCGTCTCGCCGTGTTCGTCGTCGACGACGAGGTTGCCCGCACACTCGGGGCAGGCCAGATCCTCTTGCTCGCTTTCGGTCTCTTGTTCGTTCGTTTCGGGTTCGCTACGTCGTACTCTCGTGTTCGATGGTGCGTTAGTCATACGATGGCGATTGCTGGCCGGCCGAACCGATCGCAAAAGCCCGGACGGATCCGTTACCTTCCACGTTCAGACACTCGAGGTTTAATAGTTTCGAAATCCCGGCCGGAAATCCCGTCAAACTGGATAATTCGACGAATGATCATGTGAAATCGTCCCAGTAAAACGGCGCGCGACGCCGAAGCGGAGCCTCCAACTTCGCCCCGTTCGAACGGGCGGTATGGAACTCGCAGTCGGCAGCACGAACCCGGTCAAGAGCACCGCCGTCGAGCGAACGCTCGAGCGATACGAACCGACCGTGACCGCCGTCGCCGTCGACTCCGGGGTGAGCGAGCAGCCGCGATCGATCGAGGAGACCGTCAGAGGAGCCGAGAATCGCGCCCGACGGGCGCTCGCGGCGACCGACGCCGACTTCGGGGTCGGCCTCGAGGGCGGCGTCGCTCGGCTCGAGGGATCGCCGGGGCTCTCGTTGATCATGTGGGGTGCCGTCACCGACGGGGATCGAACCGAGCGCGGCGGCGGCCCGACATTTCGTCTCCCAGATACCGTCGCCGAGCAGGTCGCGGACGGCTCGGAGCTGGGTCCGGTGATGGACGACCTGCTCGGGACCGAGGGCGTCGCCGAGTCCAACGGGGCCGCCGGCGCGCTCACGGCGGGGCTGACCGACCGCACGCGAGCGCTCGGCCAGGCGGTTGCGTCATCGTTCGGCCCGTTCGTAACGGAGTATTACGACGCGGACGACTGACGATCGTCCCTCTCACACGATCGTATTCGTTGCTCTCCGTTCAGCCCCTCGACCGAATCCCGTCGCCCGGAAACCGTCACGGACAAACGATAGTCGCGGGGTAGTATATATTAACCGGCCGTACCAACGAAAGCTTTCCACCCGGTTATTGATTGCTTACCGCCGGGAAAAACCGCACGACTGCAGCGGGTTAACCGGACGTACCAAACCCCCTAAGGCCGTTCCTGTCTTCCGGCCGTGTATGAGCACTGCAATGGCCCCCGACCTCACGAGCAAACAACAGCAGATTCTGGAGTACCTCCGAAACAACGCGGCGACGAAGTCGTACTTCAAATCTCGCCTCATCGGCAAAGAGCTCGGTATGACGGCGAAAGAGGTCGGCTCGAACATCACCGCACTCCAGGAGGGCGACTACGATGTCGAGATCGAAAAGTGGGGGTATTCCTCGAGTACCACCTGGAAGGTCGACATATAACGCCACATCGTCGGCTCGATCCGTGCGCTCGTAATTTACTGATCATTTGGAACGACGAGCGACGGCTGGCAGCGATGCCGAACGCTCTTTTCCCTGCGGCGCCTCTGCCCGCGGTGAATGACGGTCGTCCTGTTCGACATGGACGGGGTCATCCTCGATGGCCCCGGGACCGATCCGCAGGTGTACGCAGACGCGGCCGACGCCGCCCTCGCCGAACTGGGTGCCGAGCCGACGGCGGCCCAACGTCGCGACTTCAGGGATCACGACCACGAGCGGATCCGAACGCACTGTGAGACACTCGACATCGATCCGGCACGGTTCTGGGAACTGAAAGAATCCTACGCCTCGAGGGGCACGCACGATCGACTCCGCTCGGGGGAGCGCGGCACCTACGACGATATCGACGCGATCCGCGAACTGAGCGAGCGAACTGCGATCGGTCTCGTCACCAACAACCGGCAGGAAACCGCCGAGTTCGTCGCCGACCAGTTCGGATTCGACTTCGACGTCGTCCGCGGGCGAGATCCGACGTTCGAGGGATACGAGCGGCGTAAGCCCGATCCCTACTATATCGAGGACGCGCTCGACCGACTCGGCGTCACGGACGGGCGCTACGTCGGCGACTCCCCGAAAGACGTCACGGCCGGCCGGGCGGCCGGCCTCGAGACCGCGTTCCTCCGACGGCCGCACAATCGCGAGCGCGAGCGACCGCCGAACGCGACCGACGAGATCGAGTCGCTGACCGACTTGCTGTCGCTGGTCGACTAGTCGGCTCGAAGGCGAGTAACTACTCGTTACCGACGGAAAATCCGTTATCCCTGGTACTCGAGGTACTGATCCGCGTCTCGAGCGAGCGTGCGCGCGCGGTCGCCGAAGGAGTCCGCGTGGCCGACGACGAGTACCAGCACCGTCTCCGGCCGTTCGACAGCGTAGCCGTCGTCGCGCGAGAGGAGTCCGGCCTCCTCGAGTTCGCCGGCGTACTTGCTCACCGTCGGCGCCGAGACGTCGAGCGCGTCGGCGAGATCGCCGGCGGTGGCGTCGGCGTTCAGGAGGAGTTCGATCAGCATCCCGCGGGGCGTCTCCCGTCGGAGGTAGCCGAGTGTGCCCTTCTCGAACTCGTCGAATCGATCGGCGGTGACGAACCGCTTGTAGTCGCCGTCTCGATAGCGCTCGATGGCGTCGAGTTCCTCGAGCCGGCGCAGGTGGTGTTGAGTCTCGCCGGTACCCAGCTGCAGGTCGTCGCGGATCTTCGAGAAGTGCGCACCGGGCGTCGTGGAGAGATAGCCCGCGATCGCGTCGCGCGCGTCGCTTTCACCCGTATCAGCCGCCGCTGAATCCGATCGTCCGACCAGCGGAGAGGCGGCGCCGAGGGCGGCGAATCGGCGCAGGGTCGCTCGTTTATCGTCGTCGACCCCATCGGATCCTGTCATACCTACCTACCGTCTCCAAGGACGCGGCCCGTAAAACAGGTTTCGCTCCGCTTTGTTCTCCGAGTATTACTGGTTAGGGATTCAATACGTGTGTCGAATCGACGGACGAAGCAGAGGAGAGACAATTCGCCGTCGTTACCGGCTCGAGACCGGGTCGAGTGTGTTGTGTGTATGAGCACCGCTCGAGGGTTCGCGACATGAACTGCGAAACGAGCGTTGCGAAGCGACCCGAACGGCGACTGTGAGCCGATCCTGCACCGACCGTGACGCGCGCGGATCGTGGCCGTTCAGTCGGTCGTCGACGACTCGTCTTCCGCGTCGGCCGGCATCTCGGTGCCGCCGTCGGCCTGACTCTGGAAGTCCTGATCCATCTCCTCGATGACTTCGTCGGGATCGGAGATGTTCGCCGGATCCTTCCCTTCCTTGATGGCCTGGGCTTCCTGTTCCATCGCTTCGACGTCCATATCCGCTTCCTGGTCGATCTCGCCGATTATCTCGGCGATATCGTCCAGGCCGATCAGTTCGCGGGTCTCGTCGTCGAACTCGCGGCTCTCGAGTTCCGAGCCGTCCTCCTCGACGTCGCTACCCGAGAGGTGCTTGCCGTAGCGGCCGACAAGCGAGGTGAGTTCCTGGGGCATGACGAACGTCGTCGACTCGCCCTGCCCGATGTCGCCGAGCGTCTCCATCCCCTTGTCGATGATCGCGCGTTCGCCCATCGACTCCGCGGAGCGGGCGCGCAACACGGTCGAAATCGAGTCTCCTTGCGCCTCGAGGATCTGACTCTGCTTTTCACCCTGTGCGCGGATGATCTCGCTCTGTTTGTCACCTTCGGCCTTCTCGACGGCGCTGCGGCGTTCACCTTGGGCCTCGAGGATCATCGCACGGCGTTTCCGCTCGGCGGAGGTCTGTTGCTCCATCGCGCGCTGGACGTCCTTCGAGGGGTTGACCTCGCGGACCTCGACCGACTCGACGCGGATCCCCCATTCGTCGGTGGGCTCGTCGAGTTCGGTGCGGATGCGGGCGTTGATCTCCTGGCGTTTGTTCAGCGTGTCGTCGAGTTCCATGTCACCCAGCACGGCACGGAGCGTCGTCTGAGCGAGATTCGAGACGGCGCGCTTGTAGTCGTCGACCTGCAGGAACGCCTTCTTGGCGTCCATCACCTTGATGTAGACGACGGCGTCGGCCGTCACGGGCGAGTTGTCGCGTGTGATCGCTTCCTGCCGGGGGACGTCCAGCGTCTGGGTTCGCATATCGAACGCGTACGTGTTCGAGACGAACGGCGGGACGAAGTTGATCCCCGGCTCGAGCAGCTTGCGGTACTCGCCGAAGACGGTGAGGGCGCGTTTCTCGTAGGCGTCGACGATCTCGATCGCGCTGAGTAAGGCGGCGATAACGACGACGAGGACGAGGGCACCGACGACTAACAGGGCAGCGCCGGCTGTCTGCATTGGAACCAATGGTACCACCATAGTCCGGAGTTACGGGGGTGGGGAGAAAAGCGTTCCCTTATTTCGTCAACATATGCGACTGAATCGCATGGGTTATCTCGACTGCTTATCCCGACCGCTCGGTCTCCGTTTCGGAGACCGACTCGTCGATGTCGTCAGCATCGGGGTCGGACACCGGCGCGTCGACATCGTCCACCTCAGTTTCCGCGGTCGGTTTGTCGCCGACGCTGCCGGTCTCGTCGGCACTCGCTCCATCGTCGGAGTCGGACGTCGCGTCCTGTGCGAGCGCGCGATCGATCTCGTCCTCGCCGATCGCACTGACGGATTCGACCGTTAGCACGTTTCCGCCACCCGGATCGAGGACGATGACCTCCTCGCCCTCCTCGATCGTGCCGTCGGTCGTCCGCGCGCTGTAGTAGGGGGCGAACCCGCCCTCGTCGAGTTTGACCTCGCCGCTACGGGTCGTGACGGTCTCGGTGACGTAGCCCGTCCGCCCGGAAAGCGAGTCCGAATCCGTCGTCCGACCGGACCCCTTTCCGCCGTAGAAGTCGAACTCCCGGTAGACGTACGCCGCGGCGAGCCCGATCACGAGCGTCAGCCCCGCCAGCACGAGCACGTTCGCCACGGGCGGAAAGAGCAGTCCGATGAGTCCGGCACCGACCAGCGCGATTCCGATGACGATGAGGTGGGCACCCGGCGAGAGGGCCTCGAGGACCATCAACACGAGTCCCGCAACCAGCAACAACAGCGGTATGTTCCCCACGAGAGATTCGACCATGTGCGGGGGTTGGGGCTTGTCCCGATTAAATGTTTACCGCATTTCACGAGTGATTTTATCGAGTCGGCGGGGAGTGACGCCGATTTGAGAACCGAAAAGGCGTCCACACGACCCAGCGACGACACGCCGGAACCGAACTCTCAGACGATAATCAGCACGAGTCGGACGATGACGAGCATCATCGCAACTGCACCCAAAAGCACGAACAGCGCGTTCTCGAGGTCCGGATCGCCGCCCTCGATCGGCGTCGAACTCGCTTCGGGCCCGTACTCGTCGTCCTCAAACGCGTCGGCTTCGTCGGTGTCCCGGTCGTCGCTCCCGCCGGAGAGGTCGATGGGGATCCGGTCCCATCCCTCATCGCGGTCGTCTCTGGTTGGCTGATCGCCGTCGCCTCGGCCCGTCTGGTCATCGTTGTCCGGTCGGTCGAGCCGATCGGGGTCACCCCAGTCGTCGTCGCCGGACGCGCCCCACTCGTCGCCGCTCCGTGACGATTCGTCGCTCATACTCGTCCGTATTGGTCCGGTCGTCAAAAAGCCGCGGTCCGACCGTCGGTCGCGACCGAGTCGGTTCAGGGTCGCTCGGGCCGGTCACCGATATCCCCGCCGTAAACGACGCCGCGTTCGGCGTCGACGGTGACCGTCTCGCCGTCTCGGAGCGCCGTGATGTCGGCATCGCTGATCATCGGGATCCCCAGTTCGCGCGCGACCAGCGCCGGATAGCCGGTCATTCCTCGCTCGGCGTTGACGATGCCGGCGATCCGATCCGTCTCGCCCGCGAACTCCTCGTCGAACGCCGCGGGGAGGGCGAGGATCGCTCCCTCGGGCACGTCCGAGAGGTCGCCGTCCGACAGGCGGACGAGCGGTCCGGTCGCTCGGCCCTCGACGACGACCTGTCCCGTCGTCAGCGCGTCCGCGGCGACGTGAACCTTCAGCATGTTCGTCGTGTTCGCCCCCTCGAGATCGGTCATCATGCCACAGAGGACGACGACGGTGTCCCCGCTCTCGGCGACGCCGGCGTCCAGTGCGGCCTGGACCGCCTTCTCGACGACGGCGTCGGCACCCTGATCCGAGACGTGCGCGTACAGCGGGGTCACGCCCCACGACAGCGCGAGCTGGCGGCGCACCGACTGGCTCGGCGTCGAGGCCACGACCGGCACGCCGGGCCGATACTTTGCCGTCTTCAGCGCGGTGTAGCCGGACTCCGTCGCGGCGACAACCGCGTCAGCGCCGATATCACGCGCCAGAAAGCGCGCGGAGCGAGCCAGCGCATCCGTCCGGGCATCGCCCGAAGCGGGCACGCGCTGCTCGAGCAACTCCGCGTACTCGCCGGAGCCCTCGACCTCGCGGACGATGCTGTCCATCGCGTCGACGACGGCGACGGGGTGATCGCCGACCGCCGTCTCGGCCGACAGCATGACCGCGTCGGTGCCGTCGAGGACGGCGTTGGCCACGTCCGAGGCCTCCGCGCGCGTCGGCCGTCGAGCGTGGACCATCGAGTCGAGCATCTCCGTCGCGGTGATGACCGGCCGGCCCGCCTCGCGACACCTGCGGATGATCCGCTTTTGGATCATCGGCACGTCCTCCATCGGACACTCGACGCCGAGGTCGCCGCGCGCGACCATCACGCCGTAGGCGGCGTCGATGATCTCGTCTAAGTTTTCGACCGCGCCGGCGCGTTCGATTTTCGCGATGATCGGAATGTCTGTACCCGCTTCCTCGAGGACCTCGCCGACCTCGTAGACGTCGTCGGCGTCCCGGACGAAACTCGCCGCGACGAAGTCGACCCCTTTCTCGGCGGCCAGTTCGAGGTCCCGCCGGTCTTTCTCGGTGACGACGTCGAGGTCGAGTTCGACGCCGGGAACGTTGACTCCCTTGCGGCCGCCCAACTCGCCACCGGTGTCGACCCGTGCGCGAACGGCGTCGCTCTCGTGATCACCGCGCGTCTCGCGCCCGAGGACGGTCGTCTCGATCAGGCCGTCGTCGAGCAGGATCCGGTCTCCCGGCTCGACGGCATCGATCGACACCGAGAGCCCGACCACGTTCGACGTCGCCTCCTCGCCCTCGACGAACCGAATTTCGGCCCCGGTCTCGAGGGACACCGTCTCGCCGTCGGGCAGCGGCGCGGTCCGAATCTCGGGGCCCTTCGTGTCGAGCATGACCGCGACGGGTTCCGTTCGCTCCTCGTCGACCGCACGGACCCGATCGATCAGGTCGGCCCGATCCTCGGGGCTGCCGTGACTCGCGTTCAGCCGCGCGACGGACATCCCGGCCGCGGCGAGGTCGCGGATCGTCTCGCGATCGTTCGACGCCGGCCCCAGCGTACAGACGATCTTCGCGTTTCTCATGTCGGACGATACTGCCAGCATCGCCTAAAAGATGGTCACTTACTCGCGTTCGAGTACCCCTCTCGGCGACTCGCCGTCGAGCCCGTCGCCTGCCACGCCAACCGTTTTCCTCGGATCGCCCCTCCGAACCGATATGCCGACCTACGCCACGCTCGTCGATCTCGCCGATCGCGATGTCCAGAACGCGCAGGAACTCGCGACGATCTGGGGCGAAATTCGAACGGAGTTCGAGGAACACGGTGCGCGACTCCGCAACTCCTACGCCGCCCTCGGCGAATACGATTTCCTCGTCGTCTTCGAGACCGACGACAACGAGGCGGCGTTCAAGTCGGCGCTGACGCTCCATCGGCACGGTCTCGAGGGGAAGACGATGGAAATCGTCGACACCGACGACTTCTCGAACGTCGTCGACGAGATCTGATCGAGACGTCGCGCCGGCGACGGTGCCGCCGAGTTCCGCCGCTCGAGAGCAGCGGTACAGCGGGACAGCAGCCCGCATCAGTCCGCCGGCCGCTCGAGCAGCCGGGTGACGCGCTCGCCGCTGACCACTTCGGGGATGACGACTTCGTCGGCGCCGGCCTCGCGCGCGACCGACTCGTAGACCTCGTCGCCGACGCGGACGAGGACCTCGGCCGAGGACGCGGCCGTCCCGCTGACGATCGCGATCTGGATGTTGACGTTCGAGTCGTCGATCGCGGCGACGAGTTTCGTCGCCCGATCGACCCCGGCGGTTCGCAGCACCTGTTCCCGTCTGGCGTCGCCCTCCACGAGGAGGTGGCCGTCCTCCCGAGCGCGTTCCGCGTTGTCCGCGTCTATCTCGATGACGACGACCGCTCGACCCGCCTCGGCGAGCCGGTTTGCGACCGTGCGTCCGAACATGCCGTAGCCACAGACGATAACGTGATCGTCGCTGTTCCGGATTCGTCGTTGCATCGTTGCTCGTGATACCTCCGTGGAAATCCGTCCCCCGAATAGTTCGGTGACGACCGTCTCGCCGATCCACAGCCCCGAGAGGACGAGTCCGACCGTCACCACCACGGCGTAGGCCTTCGTCGATCGATCGGGACCGGCGTGTGCCTCGAAGTGCAGATCGATGCTCGTCGGATCGATCATCCAGAACGCTGCCTCCACGAGACCGACGTTCCCGAGCATCGCATAGCCAAGAATTCCCGCCGCGACGATCGCAACGAAGACGCCGATCGGCGCGACCATCTGGCGCAGGATCGGTCGATTCCCGAAATTCGGTGTGCTATCGGGGAACACAGTTAACGATCCGTATCGGCATACAAATAGCTATCTGAAATGGTTTTTAATCCACGTTCGTCGAGTATATCGGAGTTTTGATGAGGAGATAGTAAAATTTGCGAGCCGGCGAGTCGATGGAGATCGATCTCGAAATCGTCTCGACCACCGTCTCGGAGTACCGGACTCCTCGAGACGACCGCGAGAGCGAATGCGACAGTACTGGGCTCTGCGCCGGAGCGTCGAATCGCAGTCGCTTTTCGGTTCGAGGAGAGAAGTGCGGCGGTGCCCGACCGAGTGGGCCTTACCAGAGTCCGGCGAGGTTCCCGAACGCCATGAGAGAAAAAAGTGACAGCGCGATCACTACTAATGCCGTCACTTCCGCCGATTCGGGAGTCTTCGGCACCCGTGCGAGCCAATTTGACCGCGTATTCGTCCTGACGGACTCCCATACGCTACTGTCACTCTGTGCCATATGGTACCAATGGATAGCATCCGTTATAGTAGTATTTGAGCGCAATTGACACTCCGGACGCTGTACACAGGGCTCGCGCGGTGAGCGACACGCAAGCCCCTCGAGGAAAACGGGGCTCTCGAGGGTCGAAACACGAACGGAGATCCAACGGCTTCAAAAAACGGATCGTCCCCGCTGGTCTCAGGAGGGTTACTTGATCTTCTCGCCGACCGCGGCGTCGCCGTGGGTGGTCAGCAGGTCCGCCTCCTCGCCGGCCGCGAGGATCATGCCGTTGGATTCGACGCCGAACAGTTCGGCCTTTTCCATATTCGCGAGTAGTACGCACTTCGTCCCCGGCAACTCCTCGAGGTCGTGAAGTTGCTTGATCCCCGCGACGATCTGTCGCGTCTCGAAGCCGATGTCGACCTCGAGGCGCGCGAGGTCGTCCGCGCCCTCGATCCCCTCGGCCGTTTCGATCCGACCGACGCGGATGTCGAGCTCCTGAAAGTCGTCGAAGCCGATCCGCTCGTCGGCCAGCGCCTCGAGGTCGTCGAGGTCGTCGGTGTCCGTCATACCGCCTGATTCGTCCCCTGCCGTGTCGTCGCTTTCGGTTTCGGCTGCGTCGTCCGTCTCGTCGTCGCCGTCCGTGGCCGCGTCGACGCGATCCTCGAGTTTTTCGGTCAGTTCCGCGACGCGGTCGTCCTCGATCTTCTCGAAGAGTTCGCCCGGTTCGTCGAAGCTCCGCGGCGGGGCCTCGAGCGCGTCCTCGAGGTGGGCGTCGGCAACGTCGCCGTCCTCGCCGATCTGCGCCCAGAGGTCCTGGGATTTGTCGGGGGTGATCGGCTCGAGGAGGACGCCGACGGCCTTGGCGAGCTGGACGCAGTCGCGGATGACCTGTGCAGCTTTTTCGGGCTCTTCATCGGTGAGCTTCCAGGGCTCGTTGCGCTGGATGTACTCGTTGCCGAACTGGGCGAGTTGCGTCGCGGCCTGACCGACCCCGCGCATGGAGTAGTCGTTGACGCTCTCGCGCACGTCGCCGATGGCTCCCTCGATACGCTCGCGGACTTCCTCGGAGACGTCGGCGTCCGGCGTGCCCTCGTAGTTGCGGTAGGCAAAGAGCAGCGAGCGGTACCAGAAGTTGCCGACGGTACCCACTAACTCGCCGTTGACTTTCTCCTGGAAGGCGTCCCAGGAGAAGTCGACGTCCTGCTGGAGGCCGCCGGTCGTCGTCAGGTAGTAGCGCAGCAGGTCGGGATGGAACCCCTCCTCGAGGTACTCCTTCGCCCAGATCGCTCGATTTCGGCTCGTCGAGAGCCCCTTCCCGTTGATCGTAATGAAGCCGGTCGCGGCGATCCCGCGGGGCTTGTTGTAGCCCGCGCCCTCGAGCATCGCCGGCCAGAAGATCGCGTGGTGCTGGATGATGTCCCGGCCGATGACGTGCATGATCTCACCGTCTCCCTTCCAGACCTGTTCCCAGTCGTACTCGTCCGTGCCGACGCGTTCGGAGTACTGCTTCGTGCTCGAGATGTACTCGATCGGGGCGTCGACCCAAACGTAGAGGACGAGGTCGTCACCGTCGTCTCCGGCGGCTTCGTCGTCAGGATAGTCGATCCCCCAATCCATGTCCCGCGTGATACACCAGTCTTGGAGGCCGTCTTCGATCCACTGCCGCGGCTGGTTGCGCGCGTTCGAGGTCCCCTCGAGCCCGTCCAAAAATTCGGTGAGGAAATCGGTGAACTCGGAGACCTCGAAGAACTTGTGGCTCCGCTCGCGATACTCTGCGGGGTTGCCCGTGATCGTGCTCGTCGGGTCTTCGACTTCGCCCGGCTCGAGGTGGCGCTGACAGCCCTCGTCGCACTCGTCGCCGCGGGCTTTCGCGCCGCAGTAGGGACAGGTGCCCTCGACGTAGCGGTCGGGGAGGTACTGGTCGGCCTCGGGGTCGTAGGCGACCTGAATCTCCTTCTCGTAGATGTAGCCCTCGTCGTCCAGCGTGCGGACGATCTCCTGCGTGAGTTCGGTGTTCGTCTCGTCGTGGGTGTGGCCGTAGTTGTCGAAGTCGACGTTGAACTTCGGGAACGTCTCCTCGTACTGGCGGTGCCACTCCAGCGCGAAGTCTTCTGGGTCGACGCCCTGCTGTTCAGCGTTGACCGCGACCGGCGTCCCGTGCATGTCCGATCCGCAGACGTAGATGGAGTCCTGGCCCAGCGTCTCGAGCGCGCGATTGAACGCGTCCGCGCCGATGTACCCCCGAAGGTGACCGATGTGCAGGTCGCCGTTGGCGTAGGGCAACCCGCAGGTCACGACGGCGGGTTCGTCCGTCGGAAACTCGTCGTGGCTCATGGTCGTCACGTTGCGCTGCCGGGCGTAAAACCCGCCGGTTTCGATCGCTCGATCCGCCGACCGCTGTCACGCGTTCGCGACCGTTCGGCCCCCGCCTCGAGCGAGAACGGTGGAGGTGTGTCGAGTACGACCGCGAAAAGCGATAGACGCGAAACGATGACGGCGGCACGAGGGGCGTGATACGGCCGTCGAAACGAACGCGATACTACGCTACCGGGAACCACCGTCGGGCGACGGCGAGAGATGGCTACTGAGTGGGAGAGTTCGCCGGGCGGAGCGTGAGAGACGCTCCGTTAGTAACGGTGATCAGATAGTCACTGAACGTGAACGTTACTGTGATCGGATCGGTGCTCGACGTGGAGGGCTGCGAATCGAACAGCGCCGTCAGTGCCTCCGGGTCGATCGCCTCGTACAACGGCGTCAGCGAACAGGGATCGCACCCCTCGGCCGAACTCACCGCGAGAACGATCGCAGTACACATGGATTCGTCCTCTCCGATTTCATATTCCACAGCGGATGTTAGGGTTCTATCAACGTAAAGATACGACCTGTGAGGTATCGAGTGAACGTTCGGTCCGATCGTCAGTACGGCTACGTGAGACGATCGAAATCACGTAGGTTCGTGGGTTTCGTCGGTTTCCGCCGTGACGTTCTCCTTCAATTCGTACGTGAAAACCCGCTCGGCGAAGGTCGCGAAGCCGTGGTCGACACCGTCGGTCCACACCGCCGTTTCGTTCGGTACACCCGGCAGTTCCTCCTCGTGGAGGGCGCTCACGAGCACTGGCCCCCGGTCGACGAGGAGAAGCCGGCTGAGGCGCGGAGAGCCGGACATGGCGGTAAACCACTCGATCAGGTCGGTGGTGAAGACTGTCGCGTCGATCGCCATGCCCTCGACGTGATCGCGGGTCGATTCGGAGACGGTTCCGACGTGAACGGAGATGTCGTCGTCACTGACGTCCACCAAGGCGTCGGCGGTGGCCTCGTCCAGCATGTCTTCCTCCAACACCAGCAACACGACCTCGTCGCTCGCATCGGTGATGAGGTCGACGATTCGCCCGGTGACTTGCTCGTGGGTATTGAGCGCCCACACCCCCTGCTGGGCTTCCTTGTACGCCGGTTCCAGTTGCTCGAGCGTCCGTTCCGCCGTGTCGAAGTACGATTCGTACTCCTTGCGGAGAATCTGGATCGCGGTGTCGGTCGACACGCTCTGATACATCCGCGGCTCCGTCTCGTGGATCTCGATCAGCCCCTTCTTCCGAAGCCGATCCATCGTCTCGTACACCCGCGACCGCGGGATATCCGCCACTTGACCGATTTCCTTGGCCGTCCCGTGCGGGAGTTGTGCGAGCGCGACGAAACACCGCGCTTCGTACTCGGTCAACCCGAGTTCCTCCAATGCCGCTATCGCTTCCTGAGCCTCTCCCATATCGAGGGTAGGGTCCGCAGCGGGTAGTCTCTTTGGCGTGTTCTTCCCGGAGGAACACTGTGGCCGGTGTTCCTCTCGAACTGTCGGTCGACTTAAACGGATCCGCGGGGTACTGCGGGACAGTCGATCAGCGACCGTTCCCGTCACCTCACAGGGACGGGCACTGTGACTCACACTCATCAACGACCATGGAATACGAAACACATCCTCCCGTGACCGACGAACAGACCATCGATACGCTCTTCGCGCTCCTTCGCAACCGATACCGCCGCGACGTCGTCGATATCCTCTCCGAGCGGGAGTCGTCGATGCCGCTACACGACCTCGCCGCGGTGGTCGCAACAGCCGAAACGGGGCCGGAATCGGACCGCGCGTCGACGGAACGAACGCACGAAGTCGCCGCCACGTTGCATCACAGCCACTTGCCGAAGTTGGACGACGCCGACATCGTCGACTACGATACCGAGACGCATTCTGTGACGCCCGTTCGAGCGACGGCGCTCGCCGCGCTCATGCGCTCCGTCGAGAACGGTCGGTAAGCAGAGACAGCAAGAGCAAGGACGGCGATTCAATCGTCGCTCACGACGGGAACGCTCGCGCGAACCTCGAGCCGGTCCAAGTCCCCGATAAAGGAAGCCAGCATCTCGCGGGTGACGTGGGGCATGCAGACGACCCGCAACTCGCCCGTTGCGGTCCGCGAAATCCGCCAGCCCTTGGCCCGCAGCGCGTTGAACGTCGACCGCGGCACGTCGGCCGCGACCAGCGGGAGCGTGGGATCGGCGACCTGATAGCCCCGCTTCTCGAGGGCGTCAGCGAGCCACTCGGCGTTGTTCTGCGAGCGGACGTACTGGCGGCGGTAGCCGCCGGGCCACAGCTCTTCCATCGCGGCGACGGCGCTGGCGACGCCCGCGCCCGAACGGGTGCCGGTCAGCGTCGCCTGGGAGGTCGACTCGAGGTAGGGCGTGTCGACGGCGAGTTCGTCGAGCAGGTCGGGAGTGCGGACGAGCAGTCCCCCCGCGGGAACCGCGGCCTGTCCCATCTTGTGGGGATCGATTGTCATCGTGTCGACCGCGGCGTGGTCGAAGTGCCAGTCGTAGTCGGTAAACGGCAGGACGAAGCCGCCCCAGGCGGCGTCGACGTGGAGCAGGGCGTCGACCGAGCTCGCGATTTCGCCCAGTTCCGGGATGGGGTCGACGCGGCCGTACTCGGTCGTCCCCGCGACGCCGACCACCAGCGCCGTGTCGTCGTCAACGCTGGCGCGGACGGCCTCGAGATCCGCGCGATGGCGGTCATCCGTCGGCACGATGCGCAGTTCGACGCCGAGCAGGTCGGCGGCCTTCTGGAAACTGAAGTGACCCGACTCGGGCATGACCACGTTCGGCGAGCGGCTCCCGGCCCGCTCGCGGGCGATCCGGACCGCCTGAATGTTCGCCTCCGTGCCGCCGCTGGTGACGTAGCCCGCGGGGTCGTCCAACCCCGCGACCTCGCTCAGGAGGGCGATAGCGTCGTCCTCGAGCGCCGATACGTTCGGATAGGTGCCGGGATCGCCGGGGTTCGTCGCGAGAAACCGCTCGGCCGCGTCGCGCGCCGCAGGATGGGGTTCCGTACACATCGACGAGAGAACCCGATCGAACGCTTGCGGCTCGATTTGCATATCACGTCTGTGAACGGTCGTGCGTTTATTTGTTACGTTTGTCACCGTTTCTCGACGGGGATCGTTCGGGTCGAAACGTGACGGACGCGTGCCGCCGAAAGCGTGCCTTCAAGTCCGCCGCCGCGCAACGCCAACCCATGAACCCAGGCGACCGCGTCCGCGTCGACCGCGCGGATCGCACGTACGAAGGCGTGTTGCTCCCCTCGAGCACGGACGAGCAGCTCGTGGTGAAACTCGAGGGCGGCTACAACGTCGGCGTCGATCGCGAGGCTGCCGACGTGTCGGTCCTCGCGGAGGACGTCTACGAGATCGACGGCACGGACTCGACGGGGGTCGACGATACCGAGAGCGAAGGCGAGGAAGCAGGCTCCGAGATCGAGTTCGACGACGACCTGCCGACGATTTCGCTGCTCTCGACCGGCGGGACGATCGCCTCGACGATCGACTACCGGACGGGCGCGGTGACGGCGCAGTTCGACGCCGAAGACGTCCTGCGGGCCGTTCCCGATCTCGCGGGCCGCGCGAACTACCGCGGGCGGGTCGTCGCCAACATCCTGTCGGAGAACATGGAACCGCCGATCTGGCGGGACCTCGCCGAGGCGGTCCACGAGGAGATCGCGGCCGGTGCCGACGGCGTCGTCGTCATGCACGGCACCGACACGATGCAGTACTCCGCGTCGGTCCTCTCGTTCATGCTCGAGACGCCGGTGCCGATCGTCTTCACCGGCTCCCAGCGCTCGGCCGACCGGCCGTCCTCGGACAACGTCATGAACGCCGTCTCGGCCGTCGAGGCCGCCAAGAGCGACTGCGCGGAGGTCATGGTCTGTATGCACGCCTCCGAATCTGACGACGTCTGTGCGCTCCATCGGGGCACCCGCGTGCGGAAGAACCACACCTCGCGCCGGGACGCGTTCGAAACCGTCGGCGCGAAGCCGCTGGGTGAGGTTAACTACGAAGCGAGCGGGGACGAGACGGTCTCGTTCCGCCGCGACTATCGGGAGCGCGGCGCGGTCGATCTCTCGATCGAACCCGATCTCGAGGACGACATCGAACTGATCAAGTTCACGCCCGGGATGGATCCCGCGTTCCTCGACGTGGTCGAGGGCTCGGAAGGGCTGGTCATCGAAGGGACCGGACTCGGCCACGTCCACACCGATCTGATCCCCCGCATCGAGGAACTGATCGAAAACGGGACGACGGTCGTCATGACCAGTCAATGTCTCGAGGGGCGGGTCTGCGACCGGGTCTACGACACGGGTCGGGACCTGCTCGAGGCCGGCGTGGTCGAGGCCGGCGATACGCTCCCGGGGACGGCGAAAGTCAAGTTGATGTGGGCGCTCGCGAATTCGGACGACGTCGAGGAAGCGATGGGGACCTCGCTGGCCGGCGAGATTCAGGAACGGTCGGTTCCCTGGGAGTAGATCGGACTTTCTGAGCGCCGACAACCGCGAATGAAGTAGTGAATTCTCGTGAAAATAGGTGTAACAGAGCGTCCTGCTACCGTGGCAACAGGGAATCACCACACCCTCCCCAGCCGATTCACTCACTCCCCACGGTCGTTCGCTCATCCCTCGCACGGCATTGTCCCGCTGTTCGCCGATTGCGAACCGCGGTACAGCGTGCGCCACCGCACGTCGGATGGCCAGTCTGAGTGAGACAGAGATCGATGCCGGAATACAGTACGAGAAGCCCCGGTGATCTATCACGAGGGTGGCTGGCATTGCCCACGGCTTCCGGGAACGGCAAGGTTCTTGGTACAGGTCTTGAATATCCGAGTACAAACAGCCATGTCGTCCTCCGCCGCGGCAATGCCGACCGCGATCGCCCTTGCGGTGGTCAAGACGCTCGTCCTCATCGTCGGCGGTGTCATCACCTTCTTCGCCTACAAGGCCTATCGGCGGACCCGTCAACCCGCGCTCGGCTATCTCTCGCTCGGCTTCGGACTCGTCACCCTCGGGCTGGTGCTCGCCGGCATGCTCTATGAACTGCTCGCCGTCCCGTTGATGACCGGCATCCTGCTCGAGAGCCTGCTGGTCCTCGCCGGCTTTCTCGTGATCGCGCGTTCGTTGTACGTCACCTGACGAACCAAACTAGTTTGGCGCCACTTCTATCGGTGATCGACCGGTACGTTACCGTACGGCAGGGAGACGGGGCACTGAACCATGGAGTTCCGTCTCCGCTGCCGTCGTACCCCCTTCCTCTCCGGTGTCAATCACGGGCCAGCCGTCGCAACCACCGGCGGACGTACTGACGGACAGCCGTCAGTATAAGTGGCCTCCACAACGAGTGGTGGCCATGAGCGGCGATCCCGACCACGTGAGTCCCACCGGCGGCCGTGATTCGAGCCGACTCCGTCGAATAGTTCTCGCGAGTGATCGACAATGAGCGACGCCGACGAACCGGCGCTGGCCGTCGGTGCGGACGCGCTCACCGACCGTGGCGCGGGGCTCGAGGTGGCGGTCGTCGGCGCGGGAGCCATCGGTGCGACCGCGGCCTACGATCTGGCGTGCGAGGGCGCGGCCGTGACGCTCTACGATCGCGGCGGCGTCGCCAGCGAAGCGACCGGTCGGGCCGCAGGAATCTGCTACGACGCCTTCGCGGACGGGCTCGACGCCGAGATCGCCGGCGACGCGATCGAGCGGTTCCGCGCGTTCTCGAGCGACGATACGTTCTCGTTCGTCGAGTGCCCCTACGTCTGGCTCGCCCGCGAGGGCGATGGTCAACGTGCCGATGCGATCCGCGACCAGGTTCGGCGGATGCAGGACAACGACATCGTCGCCCTCGAGATGGGCGGCGACGCGCTGGCAGAACGATTTCCCGCCCTTCGGACGGACGACGTCGACGTCGCGGGGATCGCCGGCGGGGCGGGCTACGTCGATCCAACCGCGTACACCGCCTGCCTCGCGGCCGCGGCCACCGGTGCCGGCGCGACCCTCGAGACCGAGACGGCGGTCGACGTCCGAACCGATCCCGCGCGAGTCGTTCGTCCCGATGGCGAGGTCCACGAGGTCGACGCGGTGCTCGTCGCCGCCGGCGCGCGTACCAAGGGACTGCTCGCAGATGCGGGTATCCCCCTCGCAGTCAAGCCGTACCGCGTGCAGGCGCTGGTCGCGACCGCCGACCTCGCGGAACCGATGTGTTACGACGCGACCGGCGGCTTCTACCTGCGACCCCACTCGGCCGGCCTCCTCGCGGGCGACGGGACCGAAGACCGCGAGGCCGATCCCGACGCGTACGAGCGCGAGGCCGATTCCACGTTCACAGACGATCTCCTCGAGCGGGTCAGCCATCGCGTGCCGGGCATCGCGGACGGCGATCACGGACTCGAGCGAGCGTGGGCCGGCCTCTGTACGGCGACGCCCGACCGGGATCCGCTCGTCGGACGCGTCCGCGACGGGCTGTACGTCGCGACCGGATTCCAGGGCCACGGCTTCATGCGTGCGCCGGCGATCGGAGAGCGGCTCGCGGCAGAAATACTCGGCGGAGACGGAACCGACGCCTTCGATCCGACGCGGTTCCGGGGCGACGAGGCGTTCGATGTCGTTGAAGGGATGGCGCTCGACCCGAACTGAGACGGTCCGCTGTCACTGTGTCCCGGCGTGCCCACATGGCGGGTCGCAGATGTGCCGAAACTGACCGACAGTAGTCGTCCGAAGTCGCCCGAGTCAGTCGTCGATGACGACCGGTTCGGTGTCGGATTCCGAATCGGACGCGTCGGTTGCGTCGATTTTCGTATCCGATTCGGCCTCGGACGCGTCGCTGACCGCGGCGTCCTTCGGAATTTCGACCCTCAGCGTTCCGGTTTCGGAGAGTCGCGCCGTTCCGGCATCCGGATCGACGACCGCGTCGGTCGGTAACTCGGCGTCTGCGGACAGCGACATTCCGCGGCCGGGAAACCGCATCTCGTACCCCTCGTGGAACTGTCGGAACCGGTCGATCCGGATCTTAACGTTTCCCTCGAGATAGCGGACCTGCACGTCGTCCGGTTCGGCGCCGGGCGCATCGAAGACGACGCGGTAGGAGGCGTCGTTCTCGAGGACATCAACGGGTAGCGATCGATGGTTCTGGACGCGACCGTTTGCGCGCCCGACCTGCCGGTACAGCGCGCTACCGACCGATTTTCCGAGGTCTTTGAGGGTCACGGGGCGTCACCCCGGGTGGTGCGTGGGACGCGGGCGGCGGTCGCAGGGACCTGGAGAAAGGGTGTGCAGTACATGGGAGACATGACCGTACGAACGGGTACGATAGCCGGGTTGATATTCCTTTTGCTCGGAACAAAAGAAACGTCTGACGAGCGGAGCACTCCGCTCAGAGTTCCACCCGCTCGAGGCAGTCGGTTCCGCCACAGACCGGACACGAGAGCTCCGAGACGCCGAAGTCGTCGGGCACGTCGTAGGTGTAGTGATTCTCGAAGATGTCGAGAAAGCAATCATCCGCGGTACAGACGATCTCCTCAGTGGGTGGCATGTGCGATAGTAGCATCACGACGACCATCAACGTCGGGGTTGCGGCACTCGAGTGCCGACCCGTGACCGTCCCGTCTTCCAGCCGATGTCACTGTGCCTCCGACGCGCAGCCGAGATCGTGCGAGGTGCGAGTGAGCGAGCGTGACGCAGCGCTTTGTACCGCGGAACGGCGAACGGCCGAAGGCCGTGAGCCGAGCGAGCGAATGAGGCGGCTGGGGTGTGCGAGGCACGAATGGAGTAAGCGCCTCGAAAGATGCGAACGGGAGAACGGAGTGACCCGTGAGCGGCGAGGCATCGGGCGGGACGGAAAGGGGCGGCTCGCTGGGCGCACACACCCGCCGGCCCGGAGCGTTCGTGTAGTCATCGTTTTACCCCTCGAGTCGCTATCGGGAGCCATGACAGACCCCGAGACGCTGGCGGTGACGATCGTCGACGGCTACGTCGACGAGCCCGCGCACTTCGGGGTGCCGCCGTACATCTCGACGTATCCCCGGTACGCGGCGGGCGCGCTCGTCGACGCGGGCGTCCCGCGCGAGCAGATCACGTACCACACGATCGATCGACTCCGCGACGAGCCCGACTACTGGCGCGACGTCGACGAGGCCGATCTCCTGCTCTACCTCGGCGGGATGACCGTCCCCGGGAAGTACGTCGGCGGCACGCCGGCCGAACCCGACGAAGTCCGAAAGCTCGCCTGGACGACCGACGGCACGAGCCTCATGGGCGGCCCCGTCAAGTTCGGCGTCGGCGACGAGAACGCCGGCGCAACCGAGACCGAACGCCGGGATCTCGACTTCGATTTCGTCGCCAAAGGCGACGTCGAGGCCGCCGTCTACGACCTCGTCGAGAGCGGTCTCGAGGGGTTCAACAACCGAATGCGCGACGTCGACGAGGTATCGCGATGGGCGCAAGAGGGAGCCTTCGTCGTCGAACAGCACCCCAATCATCCCCAGCATCTCATCTGCGAACTCGAGACCTCCCGCGGCTGTGCCTACCGGTGTTCGTTCTGTACGGAACCGCTCTACGGTAACCCGTCCTTCCGGTCGCCGCCGTCGGTCGTCGGCGAGGTCGACGCGCTCTCGGATTACGGCGTGAAACACTTCCGGCTCGGCCGGCAGGCTGACATCCTCGCCTACGGCGGCGACGGCGAAGCCCCAAATCCCGACGCCCTGCGCCAGCTCTACAGCGGGATCCGCGAGGTCGCTCCCGACCTCGAGACGCTCCACCTCGACAACATGAATCCGATCACGATCGTCGAGTGGCCCGAACAGAGCCGGGAGGGGATCCGGATCATCGCCGAGCACAACACGCCCGGCGACACGGCCGCGTTCGGCCTCGAGTCGGCCGACCCAGTCGTCCAGGAGGCGAACAACCTCAACGTCACCGCCGAGGAGTGTTTCGAAGCGGTCAGGATCGTCAACGAGGAAGCGGGCTGGCGACCCGGGGGAGATCGTGACGCCGCGCCCACCTTTGGCGACGACGCGCCGCGCCGACTGCCCAAGCTCCTCCCAGGAATCAACCTCCTGCACGGCCTCAAGGGCGAGCGCGAGGAGACCTACGAGCGCAATCGCGCGTTCCTCCAGCGGGTGTACGACGAGGGCTACATGCTCCGGCGGATCAACATCCGGCAGGTGATGGCCTTCGACGGCACCGACATGAGCGAGACGGGCGCCGAGATCGCAAACGAGCACAAGCAGCTGTTCAAACGCTACAAGAAGCGGGTCCGCGAGGAGATCGACAACCCGATGCTGGAGCGCGTCGTGCCCCCGGGAACCGTCCTCCCGGACGTCCACCTCGAGTATCACCAGGACGGCAAGACCTTCGGCCGCCAGCTCGGCACCTACCCCCTGCTGGTCGGGATCCCGGGCGAGCGCGAACTCGAGCGGACCATCGACGTCGCGGTCGTCGATCACGGCTACCGCTCGGTGACCGGCGTTCCCTACCCGCTGGATCTCAACGGGGCCTCGATGGACGAACTCGCCGCCATCCCCGGTATCGGCGACCGCACCGCGGGCGATATCGTCGTCAATCGACCCTACGAATCCGTCGCCGACGCCGCCCTCGGGACCGAGTTCGACCTGACGCAGTTCATGACGACGCGGCCGCTCGAGCGCGCGGACTGAGTTTGACTTCAGTCGAATTCGTCCCGAAACGGGCGCTTTGCCCGTCAATCGACGGCTCGGTGTCGGTAGTTCTATTATGGATGGGGATCAGAAGTGAAACAGAGGGGTCTCCCTGTGGAAATATCTGAAAAACTGCTGTGTCTGTTCAGTACGGACGTTTCGGAAGAGGAGGATCGATACGTCATTGAGGTGCCGCGCCAGGAGATCGAGACCGGCGATATCGACCCCGGCGAGGTCTACCGCGTCGCGCTCATCTCGCGGGAGGGCGAGGCGAGTACCGACGAAGGGACGACGACCGCGACGGCCCAGAGCGCGCCGTCGGAGCCGCAGCCGCCGGTCGACGTCGGTGAAACGCGCTACGTCGAGATCGAAGACATCGGCAAGCAAGGCGACGGCATCGCCCGCGTCGAACGCGGCTACGTCATCATCGTTCCCGGCGCCGACGTCGGCGAACGCGTCAAGATCGAAGTCACCGAGGTCAAGTCGAACTTCGCCGTCGGCGAGATCATCGAAGATACGTTCTAAGACCCACCTTTTTTGTCGGGGACATCGGCCGGCGTCGAAGACGCCGGCCTCAATCCCCGACAAAAATCTGGACCAAAAAACGCCGAGCGCTCGCTCCGCTCACGGGTCGTTCCTCCCCGTTCGCTTTTCCGAGGGCTTCGCTTCGCTCAGCCCTCGCACCGCTCGCGCTCGGTGAAACGGCGCGCTTCGCGCGCCGTACAGTGACTCTACCGCCATTCGCTCCGCTATCCGTTTCTGTGTGGTTCGTTACTCGAGTCGCAACGGTTTGGAACCGTCTTCTGAAAGGTAGATATCGACCGAACTGCCGGCGTACGCCTTATTTCTCGAGCGGCGTCCCGTCCGCCCGTTTCGCGCCTTCGGAGTCGTGGACGACGATCTCGCCGGGGTCCCGATCGACGGGCTCGTAGTTGTCTCGAACGGCGATAGCTTCTTCGAGTTCCCGAACGGCGCGTTCCTTGAGCGCTCGAGCGAGGTCTTCGGCGTCATTTCGAGAGATGTCCCGGCCGAGTCCCTCGCACTCGTGGGCGCGGACCATTCCCGCTTCGTCGACCGCCTCGCCCATCGGCTGGCTGGTTCCCGCGAGCGCGACGCTGAACGGGTAGGTTTGACAGATGAGCGGGCGGTCGTCGTGGGCGGCGCAGGCTCCTATTCCCGAATCGTCCTCTTCGTAGAACGTACAGTCGCCACAGTTGTCGGTCTGCAGCGCCCACTCGAAGGTCTCACCCTCGAGGTCGCCGTCCTCAGTCTCCGAGAGACCGTAGGGCATCGGCCGGGCGATATCGCGCCAGTCGTAGTCACCCTCGTAGCTGTCGCTCTCCTCGAGATTGCGAACTTCGTCAGGAAACACCGTCGCGGTGTGGTCGTCCTCGGCGTCGGCCTTGCAGCAGGCACCACAGCGGGTACACTCGAAGCCGATCGACTCGATCGCGTCCGCGAGGTCGTCGACCGCGAGTCGGCGGGCGTCGTCGAGTTCGGCCTCGAGCGATTGCACACCTGAGCGGAGGGCGTCAACGCGGAAAAGTCAGTCGTCCTCGGCGTCGGTCGCGATCGCCCGCTCGCCGTCCCACGCTACGCTGTCCTCCACGGCGAGTTTCTCGAGGTGGGCGACGACCGTCGCCCGCGCGAGGTCTCGCACGCCGGAGAGGTCCTTCTCGTAGGCCGACTCGAGGATCTCCTCGAGGGACTGGGAACCCGACGTGACAGCCTCGAGCACCCGCTGCTCGCGCTCGGCCCGGTGAGAGAGCAGGCGCTCGAGGGTCTTCCGGGGCGCGTCGATTTCGGGGCCGTGACCGGGATAGAGAATCGGCGGGTCCATCGCCCAGAGGCGACGCAGCGTCGTCACGTACGCGCGCATGTCGCCCTCCGGCGCGCCGACGACGACGCTCCCCTCGCGGACGGCGCAGTCGCCACAGATGATCGGCCCGCCGCGGCCGGCCTCGAGCGCGACGTGATCGGGCGCGTGTCCCGGCGCGTCGAGGACGCGGACGCGATCGTCGCCGAGCGGGATCGCCGTCCCGGGCGTGAACGTGCGGTCGGGATCGATCCCCGTCGCGTCGCGAAAGCGGTCCGGCCGGCCGTATCGAGCCCAGACCGTCGCGCCGGTTTCGGCCGCGTACGTGTCGACGGCACCGACGTGGTCGGGATGGGTGTGAGTGACGAGGAGGTGTTCGACGGATCGCTCGCGAACCGCTCGATCGAGGGCGTCGGTTCGAGCCGCGGGGTCGACGAGGACCGACGGCTCGCGGCCTGGCTCGCCGTCCGACGACGGTTCTGCCGCCTCGAGTAGATACGCGTTGGTGTCGCCGGACGGCGCGCGCGTCGCGACCGGGACGGACCACCGAGTGACGTGCATGTCGGAACAGTGTGACCGGGCGAAAAAAGACGTATCGACGGCGACCGGCGTCGGTCCCATCCCATTCCCGAGCAGCGGAGACGAGGCCGGCGAGACGGTCAGTTCTTGAGGAAGTACACCTGCTTGCGCGCGTCGCGGAAACTGTACCGCGAGCCGACGAGGCCGACGTCCTCGAGTCGGTTGAGCGCGTAGCGAACGGTGCGGTCGGGGAGCAGCGATTCCTCGGCGAGTTGGCCCTGGGAAAGCGGCGAGTCGGCCTCCAGCACTTTCGCGACGAGCTTCGCGCTCGGCGGCAGGTCGCGGAGTCGGTCGCGGTATTCGTCCTCTGACAGGGTTTCCTCGGCTGCGGCGCCACGGTCCTCGGCTGTACTCGTGCTCATACCTACTGCAGCGAAACCGTCGATGGTAAAGCTTCCCTATATGTGGATACGAATAATACAGTTTGTATAAGGCATATGAATGAGATATTAACACAGATATATGATTGCCCGTTTTCGGCATCGATCACCGCACTGGACGGCGAAAAGCGGGTTTCATGTCGACAGCAATTCGTCAACGGACTCCAGTATCGTTTTATCCCATCGCGACAGTAGATTCGCTCAGTGTGAAAGGACAGGAGTGGTACCAGGCCGACGACATCGCCGAGGAATACGACGACAAGCGATTCTCCCGGGGCGGTCAGCTGATTGACCGGCGGGAGAAAGCGGCCGTCCTCGAGTCCATCATGCCCGTCGAGGACAAGAAGGTCCTCGAGATCGCCTGTGGTACCGGGCGGTTTACGGTCATGTTGGCCCATCAGGGAGCCGACGTGGTGGGACTGGACATCTCGGCGGCGATGTTACAGCAGGGACGACGGAAGGCCCGGAACGCGGACATCGCGGGCACGCTCGAGTTCCTCCGGGGTGACGCGGGACGGCTCCCCTTCCCGGACGATCACTTCGATACCGTCATCGCGATGCGGTTTTTCCACCTTGCGGACGATCCGGAGGCGTTCCTGGCGGAGATGCGACGCGTCTCCCGCGATCAGATCGTCTTCGACACGTTCAACCGATTTTCGTCGCGGAGCATCTACAACTGGGCGCTCCCGATGGGGTCGCGACTCTACTCGAAGAGCGAGGTCGCGGTTCTGCTCGCGAAGACGGATCTGACGCTCGTCGACGTCGAGGACGACTTCCTCCTCCCCTACGGGCTATACCGATCGATTCCCAACGGCCTCGCGTCGCCGCTGCGCGCGCTCGACAACGCCGTCGGAGAACTACCGATCACCGACCACTTCGCGTCGGTGTCGTACTGGAACGCACGCGTTCGCTGACCGAGCGAACTGAATCCCATCTATTTACTATCAGGAGCCCCTATCGGGGGGTATGGAGCTCTCGGTAGTCGTCTCGACGCTGAACGACCGGGAGCGATTGCTGTCGTGTCTCGACGCCCTCACGGAGCGAACGCCGTCGTCGACGGAGGTTATCGTCGTAAACGGCCCATCCTCTGACGGGACGACCGGCGTCGTCCGCGACCGCGACGACATCGACGTCCTCGTCGAAATCTCCGAGCGGAACTCGAGCGTCTCCCGAAACGCCGGCCTCGAGCTCGCGACGGGCGAGGTCGTCGCCTTCCTCGACGGCGAGTACGCGATCGATCACAGCTGGTATCCGGCCATCGACGAGGCGATGGCCGGCGCGACGGACGTCGTCACCGGCCCCGTGACGGGCGGTCCCGCGAGCGGAGACCGGCAGTCATCCCAGCAGGTCGCCGGTCGAACGGTGACCCACGTTCACGGCGGCAACGTCGCCTTCGAACGGTCCGTCCTCGAGGCCCTGAACGGCTTCGACGAGTACCTCGAGGAAGCAAGCGAGCGCGATTGCGCACACCGTCTGGCCGGCCTCGAGTACGAGGTGTCGTGGGACGCGGCCATGGCCGCCCGCCGCGAGATTGGGACCGACGGCGGCGAGCCGATCGACATGGGGCGGTCCGCGTCGGAACTCCGTTCCGACGGCGGCCGGGCCGATCCGGACTGGGGAGCGACCTACCGGTCGCTGTCCTACCGATTGGCGAAGAACTACGGACTGCGACCGAGCGTCCTCGCCCGGACCGTCGGCAGCGCGCTGGGGGAGGCTGCCGCCGGCGTCCGTCGGCTGGCAGCGGGTGAGGCGACGCCGACGGGATGGGTATCCGACGGCACGGCCGTCGTCACGAACGTCACGCGCGGCCTGTGGGACGGCGTTCGAGCACGGTACGGGGATCGCTCGAGCCGGCGCAACCCCAACGGGATCGCCGAGCGCCACGACCGAGCGGTCCGGGTCTACGACTGGCGTTGATCGGCGACGTGGCCGATACGGAGATGGTGCGTCTCGACCGCGAGTCAGTACTCGTCGGTGTCGGAGTCGTAGAGAGCGGTCGAGAGGTAGCGTTCGCCGGTGTCGGGAAGCACGACGACAACCAGTTCGTCCGGGTGGTCGCTCGCGTATTCAGCGGCGGCCGCGAGCGCTGCACCCGAAGAGATACCGACCAGCAGTCCGTCCGTCCGGCCCAGTTTCCGGGCCGCGGCTTTTGCGTCGGCCGCCTCGACGGCGCGGACCTCGTCGATGAGGTCAGTCCGGAGGATATCCGGGACGAAGCCGGGGCCGATTCCCTGGATCTCGTGACCCTCGGTACTGCATTCCGAGAGGGTCGGTGACGCGGCGGGTTCGACCGCGACCGACGTGACCTCGTGTTTTCCCTGCGCTTCTTTCAGGAACTCCGAGACGCCGGTGATTGTGCCGCCGGTCCCGACGCCCGCGACGACCGCGTCGACCGCGCCGTCGGTCGCGTCCCAGATCTCCGGTCCCGTCGTCTCCCGGTGGGCCGTGGGGTTGGCCTCGTTCTCGAACTGCCTCGCCATGACGGCGTCCTCGCGGGTCGCGACGATCGACTCGGCGCGCTCGTTGGCGCCCGTCATCCCGTCCTCGGCGGGCGTGAGTTCCAGGTCGGCCCCCAGTGCCCCCAAGAGTTGCCGGCGCTCGGTCGACATCGAGGCCGGCATCGTCAGCACGCAGTCGTACCCCCGCGCGGCAGAGACCGCAGCCAGCCCGATCCCCGTGTTGCCGCTGGTAGACTCCACGACGGTGCCGCCTGGCTCGAGCGCGCCCGCTCGCTCGGCGGCATCGAGGATCGCTCGAGCGATCCGATCCTTGACCGAGTAGGGGTTGGCCGCCTCGAGCTTCCCGACGCAGTTGTCGGCGACGCTCTCCAGTCGCAACAGCGGTGTCTCGCCGATCAGGTCGGCGACGGTCGCAACGGCATCGATGTCGGCTGTGGGTTCGGCGGTTCCGTCCATTGGTTCAGTCGACCGGGGCCACCCCACTGCCAGTTTCCCCGAACGTCTTCGGGTCTCGGCGGAGACGCTCGAGGCTCAAAGGACCGTTTGAGCTTGGGGAGGGTTTATTCCCGTCTGCGGCGGTCGATCACCTATGGACCGACGACAGTTCCTCGCGGCCTCGAGTATCGGGCTGACGACAGCGGTGGCGGGCTGTGCGGGAAGCCCGCTCAGTAGCGGCGACGCCGGAACGGAACCGGACGACGAACCCGGATCGAATTCGGATACCGCTCCCGAATCTGAATCAAGCGCGACCGACGCGGACGGCGAAATTTCGGTCAGCGCCAGCGGGGAGGTCGAAGCGGAGCCGGACCGGGCGATCGTCAGCCTCGGCGTCGAGGCGTCCGGCGAGAGCGCCGAGGCCGTCACCGACGCGCTCTCGAGCGGTGCCAAAGCGCTTCGTGCAGCATTCGACGACCTCGAGATTCCCGAGGAGAACGTCGAAGAGGGACAGTACCGCGTCTACCCGGCACGTGGACGGAACGCCGACGGGTTCGAGGGAAGACACTCGTTCCGGGTAGCCGTCGCCGAGGTCGACCGCGTCGGCGAGGTCATCGACGGTGCGGTCGAGGCCGGTGCAGACGACGTAGGTCACGTGAGCTTTACGTTGACGGAGGAGACGCGGTCCGAACTTCGGAAGGACGCTATCGACGCGGCGCTTTCGAACGCCGACGAGGAGGCGGGGCACGTCGCCGACAACCGCGGCGTCGAACTCGAGGGGACGACGGCCGTCACGACCGGCGACGTGCAGGTGAATTCGGTTCGCCGCGAAACCGCAGCCACGGACGACGCGGCCAGCGGCGGGGCACCGCCGACGGAGATAGACGCGGAACCGGTCAGCGTCAGCGCCAGCGTGACGGTCACATACGCGTTCGCGGCGTGACCGGTGAGGCACGACACCGGTTTTGAGCGGCGCTTTCGTGTCACAGCAGCGATTTTTTGGCCCGCCTAAAACCGAACGCTTTTTACAATTGTTAGGTCTCCCTAAACCACATGGAATCGACGCAGCAGTTCGATCGAAGTCGACGAGCGTTCGTGGCGGGGGGGATCGCAGCCGGGAGCGCAGCGCTGGCCGGCTGTCTCGGCGGGGACGGCAACTCGGAGGACGGAACCGGCTCGTACACGGTGTCGATGGCACCGATGGGCGAGATCGAGTTCGACGCCGTCCCCGAGGACGCGATGGTCACCTTCGCACACTACGCCGACATGGCGGTCGCGCTCAGCCACGGTGACGCCGTGAACTCGCTGCACGCTCCGGAGATGTCGGGATCGACGATGAACAAGTTCTACGAGCGACTCGAGGGGGTCTCCTTCGACTGGGAGGGCCTGGAGAACCCGCTCGAGGACGGCGTGACGGAGGAGGAACTCTACGACTACGATAGCGACGTTCACTTCCTCGATCCGTCGTACGTGCTGACGACCCAGGACGATTGGGACGAATCGACCGTCGAGGAGATCGCCGACACGATCGGCCCGTGGGTCGGCAGCTATCACAGCGGCGTTCACAGCGACCCGGCTCCGGCCTACGACGACAGCTACGAGTACTACACCCTCTGGGAGCTCTTCGAGAAGATCGCGGCCGTCTTTCAAGAACGGGAGCGGTACGAGGCGCTCAAGGGCGTTTACGAGGACACGATGTCGGAGATCGAGTCGAACCTACCGGCCGAGAGCGAGCGGCCGACGGTCGCACGCGCGACGCTGGGCGACGGCGTGTTCTACACGTACAATCTCAACACGCCCGGCTTCTGGCAGGCAGAGACGCGACCGCTCGGTGCTCGCGACGCGCTCGCCGACGTGGAGTGGTCGGGCGACTGGGGGACCGTCAACTACGAGACGATGCTCGACGCGGATCCGGACGTCATCCTTCACCTCTGGGGAATCACGCCGACGTACGCCATCGACGAGGTCCGCGAGGAGATGGAATCGCACTCCGCCGGCAGCGAGTTGACGGCAGTACAAAACGATCGGGTCCTCGCCAGCGGCATGCGGTATCAGGGCCCCATTATGAACCTCTTCCAGCTCGAGATGACCGCCAAGCAGCTCTATCCCGAAGAGTTCGGCGAATGGCCCGGCTACGAATCGGGCGACTCGTACCCGGAAATTCCGGCGGACGAGCAACTGTTCGATCGCGACCGGGTCGCGAACATCGTCACTACCGGAAGCGACGACGAGGAGTGAGGACCGAGACAAGGGAGGTCAATAGGGTGTAACGGGCAGCAGCGAACGCTGAGAGGACGGGGTACGACGCTGATGTCACCGTCGTCGGGGCCGGCCCCCACGCGGTCCCGCGGGCTTCCCGTCGGCGTCGTCACCGCTCGAGCGTCGAGTTTCTCCGTCCTGCGAACGGCTATCCGGCCGCGGTCGACGGCCGACGCTGGTCGGTGGCAGTAGAAAGCAGTGTCACGGAACGAGCGGCCGTCAGTCAGTCAGTCGTCGGCCGGCACCGCTTGCGTCTCCGCTCGCCCGGAAGCCATGGCGAGCACGTCGTCGAAGAAGTCGAGGGTGTCTTCGGGGCCGGGATTCGCTTCGGGGTGGTACTGGCGGGTGATGACATCGTACTCGATGCCGTCGATCCCCTCGGGCGTGTCGTCGTTGACGTTGATCTGCGTGATCTCGAGGTGCTCGCCGGGTTCGGCGACTGTGTAGCCGTGGTTCTGGGTCGTCATGACGACCTTGTCGGACTCGAGGTCGAGGACGGGCTGGTTGACGCCGCGGTGGCCGAAGGTCATCTTCTCGGTGGAGCCGCCAAGCGCCTCGGCGACGATCTGCTGGCCGAGACAGATGCCGGCGACGGGCGTGTCCTCGACGAATGCCTCGACGAGCGTGATCGCCTGCCCGAAGTTGACCGGGTCGCCGGGGCCGTTCGAGATGAAGAGGAGATCGGGGTCGACAGCCTCGACGTCGGCAACGCTCGCGTCGTAGGGAAGGACGTGGACCGTCGCGTCACGCTCGAGCAGCGAACTGATGATCGAGCCCTTCGCGCCGCAGTCGATCAGGGCGACCGTCTCGCCGTCGTTGTCTTCCCCGTGGACGACCGGTTCGTCGACGCTGACCTGTGCGCCGATATCGGTGTGGTCGCTCATGGCCTTGCACTGCTCGAGTTGCTCGAGGGCGTCTTCCTCGGTGACGTCCTCGCCGACGGCGATGCCACACTTCATCGCGCCGCCGTCGCGGATGTCGGTGACGACCTCTCGGGTGTCGAGGTGGTCGACGGCTGGGACGCCCTCGCTCTCGAGCCACTCGACGACATCCTCGGTGAACTCCTTTGCGAGCGCGGCGCGCGGGTGGACGCGGTCGGACTCGAAGCGCTCCTCTCGGACGCCGTAGTTGCCGATCAGCGGGTAGGAAAACGTGAGGATCTGCTCCTCGTAGGAGGGGTCGGTCAGACTCTCCTCGTAGCCTGTATACGCTGTGGTGAATACGATTTCGCCGCGAGCCGTTCCTGACGCGCGACCACGACCCTCGAGTACGTGGCCGCCTTCCAGTGCGACGTAGGCTTCCGTCATTACGATCTACGTATCGGATGGACCATCATAAGTGTTGTCTTCGAAGCTCAGTTACGATTTTCGTAATCGGTAAGTGCAGGCCACACGTAGGTTCGCATCTCCATGGACGACCTGGACCGACAGATCCTCGATATTCTCCGGCGAGACTCCCGGACGCCGTACACCGAGATCGCCGACGAGGTCGGGACGAGCGAGGGGACCGTTCGCAATCGCGTCGAGCGGATGATGGACGACGACGTCATCGAACGCTTCACCATCTCGACCCGGACCGGAAACGTCCAGGCGATGCTCGAGATCAGCGTCGCGGTCGACGTCGACACGAAGGGCGTCTCCGAGCGGATGGCCGAGTGGGACGAGGTCGACTTCGTCTGGATGGTCTCGGGCGAGCAGGACGTCGTCCTCGTCGTCGACGCCGCGGACACGCGCGGGGTCAACGATCTCATTACCAAGGCCCGCGATCAGGAGGAGGTCGTGAGCACGAAGACGCGACTGATTCTGGACGAGGAGCTCGGGTAGGACGGGACGCAATACGCCCGACGACCGGTCCGGACGATGTCCCGCCGTCCCACTCGGAGCGACGACCCGGCGTGCGGTCACCGGTCCGCTGCGGCGGGCGAGTTACGAGTCGGATTCCGGTTCCTCGCCCGGCGGTTTCCCCACGCCCGGCGTCGGCCGCTCGATCGCGTCGATCACCTGTTTGCGGTTGTGGATCGCCCGATACCCCTTTCGCAGTAGCCGGTCGAACCCGGACCTCGAGACGCGTGCGCTCACGCGGCCGTCACGGATCGCGTCGACAATCGACTCGGGCGTGAGCCGATCGGCCTCGACGACCGTGTACGCCCGACCGACCTCGAAGGGGTAGTGGGCGTCGCTCCCGCCGATCAGCGGCAGGTCGCGGTCGTCCGCCAACTGCTCGACGAGCGGCCGCGAACGCGGATGTTTGCCGTTCACTTCGATCGCGTCGAAGGGGACGTCGTCGAGTTCCCGCACCGTGCTGTTTCGGAAGGGGTGGGCGACGATCGCGGCGCAGTCCCGATCGTGGGCCAGCGCGACCGCCTCCTCGGGAGAGAGCGCGCTGGGTTTCGTCGCCGCGGGCGGGTCGGGACCGACGACGAGGACGTGACCGCGGTCGGTCGTGATTTCGATCCCCGGTAGCGTCTCGACGTCCGGAGCGGGGTCGAACGCCGTGTAGTAATCGTGATTGGTCGTCGCGACGCCGTCGAGTCCGCGGCGTTCGGCCGCTTCGGTGAGCAGTCGGACGCCGACCGGGTCGAATCGATCGCCGAGCGATCGTCGCCCGTGGAAGAATCGCGTGTGCGCGTGGAGGTCGACCGAGTACATACTGGGGCAAACGCCGGGCAGATCCTTTTGCGTGCGGCCGGCATGCACTGCAGTATGGTATCCGACGAGGCGAGCGATCGCGTTCTCGTCTGCAACCCCGTCAGCGGATCGGGGGATCACGTCGACGACGTCGTCGAACTCGCGGCCGACCACGGGTTCGAGATTCGAAAGACCGAGGAGGCCGGCGACGCGAAACGGTTCGCTCGAGAGGGTGCGCCCGACGCCGACCTCGTCGCCGCGGCCGGCGGTGACGGCACGCTCAACGCCGTCGTCAACGGTGTGGCAGCGGCGGACGCCCTCGAGACGACGACCGTCGCCGTCGTCCCGGCGGGGACGGGGAACAACTTCGCGGCGAACATCGGCGTTCGGGGGCTCGAGCACGCGTTTACGGTGATCGAAGACGGTCGCCGGCGGTCGATCGACGTCGCGACGGCGAACGATCGGGTCTTCGTCAACTCCTGCGTCGGCGGGATCACCGCCGAGGCGAGCAGCGAGACGACGACGGAGAGCAAGGCGGAGCTGGGCGTGCTCGCGTACGTGAAGAACACCCTCGAGACGGTCGGCGAGTTCGACTCGCTCCCGCTGCGAGCGGAGACGGCCGCGGGCCCGAACGGCGAGGCGGCGCGGGCGTGGGAGGGCGACGCGCTGTTCGTCCTCATCGGAAACTGTCGGCGGTTCACCGGCGCGCGGACCGCACAGGCCGACGTCGAGGACGGCCTGCTCGAGGTCACGATCGTCGAAGACGCCGCGACGACGAACCTGCTCGGCGGCGCGGCCCTCGAAGGGTTGTTCGACCGGGACAGCGCGCATATCGTCCGCCGTCGAACGCCGTCGCTGACGATCGAGAGCCGCGGAGACTCCGTCGAGTACAGTCTCGACGGCGAGATGCTCGAGACCGAGCGCCTGCGGCTGGGGACCGAACCGAAGGCGCTCACGATTCCCGTCGGGGACGGCTATCAGCCGGATCCGGACGAGGGGGAGTTGTGGCCGCTCGAGACGGGGACTGATCGGTGACCGAGGACGGATCGGTGACCGACGGTATCGATTCGAAACGGCCGAGACGAGACGATACTGGTTTCACGAACCGTCGTAATTGTGCGGGTATGAGCACGCCGGACGAGGACCTGCAACACGAGAACGCGGGACAGGACGTGATCGCCGTCGACGCCGACGACACCGAACTCGAACTAGTCAACCGACTCGACGCCCACACCGGCGACGGGATTCGACACCGAGCGTTCACCTCGCTCGTCTTCGACGGGGAGGGGAACGTCTTGCTCGCCCAGCGAGCGCCGGACAAACGCCTCTGGGGCACCTACTGGGACGGCACCGTCGCCTCCCATCCCGTCGAGGGCCAGAGCCAGAAGGAAGCGACCCGCCAGCGCCTCGAGGAGGAACTGGGGATTTCCCCCGACCAGTACGACGACCTGCGACTGACCGACCGCTTCGAGTACAAGCGCTACTTCGAGAACGCGGGCGTCGAGCACGAGGTCTGTGCCGTCCTGCAGGTGACGCTGACCGATCGAACGCTCGATCCCGACGAGGAGGAGGTCGCCGGCCTGATGTGGGTTCCCTACGAGCGACTTCACTCGAATCCGGAGTGGTACCGACAGCTCCGACTCTGCCCGTGGTTCGAGATCGCGATGCGCCGGGACGTGCGATAGGGGGATCGATCCGTCCCGATCACAGCGGTTCCGCGCCGTCGGTGGTCGGACCGCGTGTCGATCGCTCGAGGTTCCCGCCGACCGGTCCCCGCTCGACGACCGCCCTCGATGCAGTCGCGTCTCCGGACTGAACACTGTCAAGAAACAGTACACGAGCGGGAGGTTTATGAGGGAGTGTCCACACATGCAGGATAGACTGCGATGGTCATTGGCACGTTCAGACGGCTTCTTCGGGGGAGCGTTATCACGTCGTCCGCGTCGGCAGGGGGGGCGACGGCTGCGGGAACGACCGACTCCGAGCCGTCGCTCGAGTCGACCGCCGCGACCGACGAGCCACTCGATATCTGTCTGTTGAGCTACCGTTCGAACCCGTACTCCGGGGGACAGGGAGTCTACGTGAAGTATCTCAGCCGAGCGCTGACCGATCTCGGTCACTCGGTCGACGTGCTCTCGGGCAAGCCCTATCCGGACCTCGACGACGACGTCGGGCTGGTGAAACTGCCCGGCGAGAACATCGTCGACGAACTCGACCGACTCGGCCAGTTCGAGCCGTCGTACCTCCGCGATCCGCTCGCGCTCTACGAGTGGCTGAGCGCGCTCACCGGCGGCTTTCCGGACCCCTACGTCTTCGGCCGGCAGGTCGTCGATTACTTCGAGGAACACCAGCCCGCATACGACGTCGTCCACGACAACCAGTCGCTCTGTCACGGGCTCCACGCGCTCCGCGAGCGGGGCCACCCCGTCGTGGCGACCGTCCACCACCCGATTACCGTCGACCGAGACGCCGCCCTCGAGGCGGCGGACGACTGGACCGAGCGGCTGTTGATCCGCCGGTGGTACAGCTTCCTTCGGATGCAACGCGATGTCGTCCGGGACCTGCCACACGTCCTGACCGTCTCCGAGTCGGCCAAGCACCGCACCGTCACCGACTTCGGCGCCGATCCCGAGTCGATCCGCGTCGTCCACAACGGCATCGACACCGAGCTGTTCGAACCCGTCGATCGGGCTCCCGATTCCGAGCCCGACCGCCCGCGCGTGATGACGACCGTCAGCGCCGACGTTCCCCTGAAGGGGACCCGGCACTTGCTCGAGGCGTTCGCGGCCGTCCGCGAGACGATCGACGCCGAGCTCGTCGTCGTCGGCGAGTTCGACGAGGGGGGCGACTGCGAGCGGCTCGTCTCGGAACTGGGGCTCGCGGACGCGATCGAAACCCACAGCGAGATCAGCTACGAGCGGATGGTCGAACTCTACGGGAGCGCCGACGTCGCCGTGGTCCCCTCGATCTACGAGGGATTCGGCCTCCCGGCCGGCGAGGCGCTGGCCTGTGGCGTCCCGGTCGTCGCGACCACCGGCGGAGGGCTTCCCGAAGTGGTCGGCGACGCCGGCGTCCTCGTCGAACCGGGCGACTCGGAGGCGCTGGCCGGGGCCGTTCGCGACCTGCTCGAGGACGACGACCGCCGGCGTACGCTCGGCGAGCGGGGACGAGAGCGAATCGTCGCGGAGTTCGACTGGGATCGGGCCGCCCGGGAGACCGTACAGACGTACCGCAACGCTATCGAGACGCGCGAACAGGGGGACTGAGATGGAGACGATCGATTTTGATCGTATGACGTTGACGCCGGGGATGCGCGTCCTCGACGTCGGCTGCGGCGAGGGCAGACACGTTCACGCCGCCGCCCTCGAGAACGTCGCGGAAGTCGTGGGGCTCGACCTCGAGCGGGAGAGCCTGGCGGCCGCACGGGACGATTACGGGGAGTACATCGCCGAACTATCCGACGTGCCGGTCACCTTTCTCTCGGGGGACGCGCTCAGACTGCCCTTCGAGGACGGCGCGTTCGACGTCGTCTGCTGTACCGAAGTGCTCGAGCACATCCCCGACTACGAGGCGGCGGTGGACGAGCTCCGGCGGGTCTGCGCGCCGGGAGGGACGCTCGCGGTGAGCGTCCCTCGAGCGGGTCCCGAACGCGTCTGCTGGGCCCTCTCGGACGACTACCACAACGTCGAGGGCGGGCACGTCCGCATCTTCGATCGCGAGGAGCTACGGGCGGCCATCGAGCGCCGCGGGTTCCGGCGCGTCGACGGCCACTTCGCCCACGCGCTGCACGCCCCCTACTGGTGGCTCAAGTGTCTCTGGCGCGAGCGCGACGAGCGGGGCGAGCCGCCGCTGCCCCTGCGGGCTTACGACCGCTTCCTCGAGTGGGACGTCATGGAATCGCCGCGGCCGGTCCGCCTGCTCGAGGAAGCGCTCGATCCCGTGCTCGGCAAGAGCGTCGTCTACTACTTCGAGCTGGAGGGGCGGTCGTGAGCAACCTGTCGTCGGGGGAGTCGCTGGCCGACTGGGGACTCGAGCCCGCGGTGGACTACATCGAGCGCGTGCAGCGGCCGGACGGGCTCATCCTCTGGTATCCCGACGGCCCGGCCGACCCCTGGGATCACGTCGAGAGCGCGATGGGGCTCTCCGTCGGCGGCCGCCACGAGGCCGCTCGCCGGGCGTACCGCTGGGTGGCCGACGCCCAGCACGACGACGGCGCGCTCTGGGCGACCTACGGCGAGCCCGACGAGGGTGACGACGGTGCCCACGCCGGCGACGAGCCGCGCAAGGAGACCCACCGCAGCGCGTACGTCGCCGTCGGCGCCTGGCACCACTATCTCTGTACCGGGGATCGGGAGTTCCTCGAGGAACTCTGGCCGACCGTCCGAGACGCGCTGGAGTTCGCGTGCGACCGGCAGGCCCCGACCGGCGAGGTCTACTGGACCGTCGGCGCGGACGGCGAGGTCTACGAGGACGCGCTGATCTCCGGCTGCGCCTCGATCTACAAGAGCCTGGCCTGCGGCGCGGCGATCGCTGGCGAACTCGGTCACGAGGAGCGCCGCGACCGGTGGCTCGAGGCTCGAACCCACCTCGGCGAGGCGATCCGCTCGCGGCCCGACCGGTTCGACCGCACCTGGGAGAGCAAGTCCCGCTACGCGATGGACTGGTTCTACCCCGTCCTCTGTGGCGTGATGACCGGCGATTCGGCGCGGGATCGGCTCGAGGAAGGGATGGATCGCTTTCTCGAGGTGGGGCTGGGCTGTCGGTGCGTCTCCGACGAACCGTGGGTGACGGTCGCCGAGTCCTGCGAACTCGTGGTCTCGCTGGCCGCGGTCGGGCGGACGGAGCGCGCGCGTGAGATCCTCGAGTGGCTCTTTCAGTGGACCGACGACGAGGGAATCTTCTGGACGGGGTATCAGTTCGAAGACGAAGAGTTCTGGCCGGGCGAGCGGCCGACGTGGACCTGCGGGGCGGCGGTGCTGGCAGCCGATGCGTTGTCGGGGGTGTCGGGGGCGGCGGATCTGTTTACCGATCCGGTCTCCGAATGAACTGATTTGGGCGGATGTATCCTGATTTGTCCGAACAATCAGGAATAGGACTACGATAGGGGGATCTTAATGAATGTCTGTCAGTAGTGGCTGATGCTGAATTTTGTTCCCTCATTAATCCTATTCAAGATGGCTGCATAATAGGGGAAACATTAACTGCAGCCCTTTCGAAGCGCTGGATGAATACGATGTCTGAGGAGGAACCGGAGTTCGGTGAACCAGAGTTCTTAGGCTGGCATCTGCTCCGGGAACTAAAAGACCAGAGCGACGACCAGATTTCTCGCTCGAAGTTTCTCAAACTTTGTTGTGTCGCCGATCGAAACCTCCTCGAGACACACGAATATGATGTTGGACTTGCCCGCTACTGGTATATGTACGGAGAACTCACGAATGAGCACGAATTCTCCGGGCGGTTCTATAATGCACCACAAGCAATGGGCTGGGATGGCCAACAATATATCCCAAAATCACTGGACATAGAGGCATTTGGCGTATCCAAAGAGGGTCTCGAACTGATTACTGACTCTGTAGAGTGGACTGTACGAGAGTTTGGAAGGGAGAACGTCGAGGCAATTAAGCAACATCAGTACGAGGAACACGCTGAGAACAGTTTCATTCAGGAGTACAGTGAACTACGCTGGCTACTAAGCACAATTGATCTCGGAAGCCAGCAACGTCTGGAGAACTTTACCGAAGGAGGAACCGAGGAAACGGTGGAATCGAACGAGGAGTACCTCCGACAGAAACTGGATACAATGGTGGAGGCATACCCTGAAGATGAAGGGCGTCATGAGGAAATGAAGGCGCTCTATCTCCGATGGGATGACACGGTCCGACTCATGCTCGATCAATCTGTCCAATATAGTCGAATCGCAGAATTCCTCGACGACTTCATTTTCGCCCTCAGTAGAGTTGTACTTCGATTCGACTACAACCAACACATTTCCGACAGTCGACTGGCTGATTGGGAGGAAGATGCAGCTGATGTGAAGTCGGATTTCACAAACAATGTCCGGGAAACGAGACGAGAGCTACTCGGTAATCGTTCTCGAAGCACCGAACTGGACGGGGTTTCACGCGCATACTCTCGTACTATTGAAGAACAAATCGAACGGCTTCGGTCCTACTAATCGATGACTGATGCCTCGTTTCTTGATACAGGTGTCGCTCTCGGCTACTGTTTTCGGGACGATACACACCATTACCGGTGCAGAGAATATCTAGAGGAAAACGGATTCTCGTTGTATATCTCCGACCATGTTGAGGATGAATACCTGAACAGAGAACCTGATCTCGCTGAGGAGATTGCAGACGCGATTCGCGATCATATTTTCCAACTCCAGAACTCCGATTACGAAGGGCAACTGGATTCCATGGATACTTCACAAATTCGCCAAAATATGGTTAGTGGAAATAACAACGCTAGTACGTCACTCCACGAGTTTTATCGAAACCAGCTGCCAAATTTCATTCAGGTTGAAGAACTGATTAAGCGACTCAGAGAGCTTGCACGTGACATCGAACAGAATGCCATCGAAAACCGGCAGTGGCTGCTAGCAAGAACCGAGATTTGGAGCCGTGAAAACGATTACTCCGAAATCGATGAATCACTTTCCGAGGTTCCCTGGGACGACCGTCGGATCTGTCTTGACGCACACGATGTCGTTGAGCAAACAGGAGAGATTACAGAACTAGCGACAGTCAATCCTCGTGATCTGGTTGACGAAGGATATCGAGAACTCATACTTGGCCAGACAGCGCTTGAGGATGTCGTTTCCCTAGCAGTCAGATCATGAGAGAAATAGATCTTTGAGGGATGTGAGTACGAGTTCGTTATGATGATTCGAGATCATCACTCTCTAATTCCCCCTCGAGATAGGCACGACCTCGATCCGTAATTCGGTAATAGCCCCGATCATCGTCGACTTTTCGGAGAAGTCCATGATCTTCCAAGACCGGAAGACGGCGCTTGACTGTTGGATGGGAGACGCCGTCAATGTTGTACGAAACCACCGCTGGCGGCATCGCTATTCCCGTTTCCTCGAAGAACTCGAGCAATGCGGGATCGGATTTCGTCATCCACGATACCAGCGGGCGCATTCAGTAGCGAATCGCCATGTGCCGCTATAACTGGGGGTGCTCTCACTGAGGTTGATGCGCTACAGTGAATGTATGATACTATAGAGGATCAAATTTTAAGTCAGAACGGATCATCAGTGCACCTTACGGAGGCCAGACGGACCCACAACTACCCGAATCGGTCCTCGAGAGAAAACGCGGACCCGGTGCCCTACCACCGGCCCGCGTGGCTTCCGTACCTCGCAGAAAGCCATGCCCGACCACGATTCGCGGGGCCTTGAAAGCCCCGCTCGAGCGGACGCATCACCCCCTGACTACCCGCCGAAGGACGGCCGACGCGCGTGGATCGAACTCACCGCCTTCCAGCGCGACTGTCTCGAGGCCGTCGCCCGCCGCGAGCGCGACGGCAAGCCCTGTTACCCCTCGGGGATCACCTGGACCCTCGAGCGCCGGTATCCCACGGTCAGCCGCGCCCGGCTCGAGCCGAACCTGCGCGCGCTCGTCGGGCGCGACCTCCTCGCCGAACGCGACGATCCCGACGATCGGGTGAGCGCCTACCGGCTCACGGGTGCCGGGCACGCGCTGCTCATCCAGCGCGCCGAACGCCTCGCCGTGCTCTGTGACCTCCGCGACTGTGTTGACTCCGGCGCGCCCGCTCGAGAAGTCGGCGACAGGAACCGCTGACCCGGGCTCGAAACAGGATTCCGCTGGGTGCGTTGCACTCGAGCAACCGAATGATGACCTCCCAACTATCCAAGCCTCGCCGGCAGAATACTGTCACCGTTCAGCACTCAGGCGGCGCTGTACGCCGTCCACGGCCGTCTTCACAAAAGACTTAATTAGCTCCCAGAGATAGAAGCAATTGTCTTACAGGGAGGAGCCGAAGATCCCAACGCATAGATCACTGCCTGTTTCTTCGGTTCGTCCCTAACTTCCTCTCGAATGCTCGAGAACCATCCCTACAGGAGGAGCTTGTGTAGATATCGCATCGCTTCGTGGCAATCCCCATCTTGCAGCCGCTTTCGACGCGAGTACGCAGCGATATCTGCGAGCTGAATGCCGGGCGTTTGCTCGCTGTCTCTAATCGTGAAGTCGACGGCGGGAACCCAATCTAAGGACTGAACGATGCTCTCGAGTTGAGATCGTGGCCGAACCCACGTCTCAGCGTCTAGTACTCTCCGATATCGTTCTATGGAAGCTGAGATCTGATCGCCGAGTCGCAGTACGGGACTGATGATCGAAGAGAGTCCGATGAGTTGCGCAGGTGTCTGCGATCGGCCCTGACCAAAATACTGTTGTGCGAGACCTCGTCCGATGTCGCTATCGGAGTCGTAGATCGTATACGCAACGGGAAAATCCGTCCACGGGTAGTCTTGCGTGTCGATCGTTTGATCCTGATCGAAGATATTCCGCATGTACGCGAACGTAGAGTTGAGCGTCGATTCGTCAAGCATTGCCCCCTTCAGTTCCCGACCGGGTGACGGACCATCGCTGTCGAAGACGACATTGTCCGAAATCCGGTTTTTCGTCGGCCGCAGTATCCGGCCCAAGTCACTGCTTTCGGAGAGACACCAACAGCCAGCCACGACGTAACAATCTCGCCGCGTGTGATTACCGCTTTCGTCAACGAAAACGTACAGGTCGCTCAACGGTGATTGTCGAGTCCGTGTTCGCAACTCTTAGTTGTTCCTACATGAAGTCGAAACAGGCGATCCTATTGATCGGATCACCGCTTCCCTCGTCGAGTTGGAAGCGATCGTTCGACACGAACACTATCGTGATTGCCGCCCGACCCCCGTATCGCAGACCACGCACGCGTCCAACCCGTTTTCCTCGGTAACCCGATCGAACAGCCTCGAGAGCCGCACGTCGTGACTCGCCAGGACCCCGCCCGGCTCGAGGTGGTCCAGCGCCGCCTCGTACTCGAATCGCATATGGGGCAGCCGGTGGTCCGAGTCATGAAGAAACAGGTCCAGGGGGCCGACGCGCTCGAGCAGCCCGGGCAAAACGTCCCGCGCATCGCCCCGATGGAGTTCCCACCGGTCGCGACACCGATCCGGGATCAGGTGGCCGTACTCGAACGGCCCCGGCGGCCCGCCGGGCAGGTCGACCGCGTGCAGGGTTCCGCCGCCGTTCTCGCACATCGCCGCCAAAATGTGCGCGTCGAACGAGCCGAACAGCACCCCCGTTTCCACGACGGTCTCGACCTCGAGCGCGCGACAGACGACGTAGAGCGTCACCCCGTCGCGCCAGTGGGTCGTGTCGGTGGCCACGCCGGCCTCGTGGATCTCCGCCACGCGGTCCGCGTAGCTGTCGTGGAACCACTCGAGAGCCTCGTACTCGCGCTCGTACTCGCGCAGTTCGGCCGCCGAGGCGGGGAGCACCGCGGCCAGCCGGTCGGCCCGCTCGCGGGTCTCCGCGCCGTAGTCGAGTCGCCGACGCTCGAGTCCCAGTCGGGCCTTCCGGACGGCGTAGATCGCGTCCCTGAGCGTGTTCGGGGCCATTACCGGTAGCCCAGCGCCTCGAGGCGCGATTCGATCTCCTCGCTATCCCCACCGTCCGCATCCTCCGCACCGCTGGCCCCGCCCTCGCGAATTCCCGCGGGAAGTGGGGGATCGCAGGTCTCCCGATCCTGTCCCTCGCGGACGACCCAGGGAACCCGTCGGAGCGCGGGGACCGGCGTCCCGGGCGGGTGCGACCAGACGCCGAACTCGCCGAGACCGTTCCCGTGGTCGCTGGTCATCGCGACCCGACCGTCGCAGTTCGCGAGCAGTCGAGAGACGTCGTCGAGGACCCACTCGAGGTTGTCCCGGTAGGCCGCCCAGACCGCGTCAAATGAAAAGTCGCCGTCGCGCAGTCGCATCCAGGGATCGTTCATCGAATCCGTCTCGTCGTCGCTCTCGGCCTCGGCTTCGGCGAGCGCCTCGAGGGCCTCGCGTTCCGCGGGCGAGAGGTCGTCGGGATCGAAGTCGTCGTCCGCGGCGGACGACTCGCCGTCGGTGAACTGCCCCCAGTGTTCGATGTCGGCCGAGCCGAAGAACCACCCCGGCTCCGACCGGAAGGGGGCGTGGGGCTGCATGTAGTGGACGAGCACGCGGTCGATCCCCAGTGCCTCCCGGTTGCGCCAGATCGCGATCGCGGCGTCCGTGAGGGGGGCGGGCGGGATCGTCGAGATGTCGTCGTCGACCCACTCGTCGCGCCAGGCCTCGTGAAAGACGCCGAAATCGTCGGCCTCGAGCGGCAGGACATCGCCGGACGTCACGAGGATGTGCTCGCAGGACTGCGACGAAAAGGGGTTGCCGGTGACGTAGGCGGTCCGGGCCATCTCCTCGCGGTACCGCGGCGCGAAGGTCCGGTCCATCCACTCCGCGGACTGGGAGCCGACCGACCACAGCGAGTCCACCCCGTCCGGCTCCGGCAGCGCGTCGTGGCCGGCCGCGGACAGTTCTCGCATGAGATCGAGGCGGCAGCCGTCGAGCACGCAGCAGACGTCCCACTCTCGCTCCCAGATAGGAGTTGCGGGGACCAGTCGCGAGACCGCGTGTCCGATGCGACCGGTCGCGATCCGCTCGGAGACCGTCTCGAGATCCATTACCACTGCACCTGTCTGTCGAGTGGATACGGTTCTGTTAGTAGCTTTTGATCGCCAAACGAACCGTTCGGACGGAGCGAACGAAACCGCGGCCGCGTCGCAACTATGGCATGCGGTAACAAGGCTTATTACATCCCTGTTCGTAGCCCAAATCGAGGACCACGAACACAGGTCCCGTCTGACGATATGAGCTCCTCACCACCGGAAACCGAGACGTACGAAGTCACGCTCACCCGAGACGAGCAATGGGTCGCCCACCACGTCCTCTCGAAACGCTTCAACGAGGCCCTCGAGATAGACGAGATGCCACCCGAGTGGACCGTCGAGTTACTCGAGACGCTCGAGGCTGACGGCGACACGGAACGACTCACCGGCCCGCAGGCCGATCGCCTCTATGACGAACTGGCGACGTACGTCGACCGCGAGGAGACGCCCGACCGGGACGTAAGCGACGGCTCGACCGTTCTCGACCGGCTCGAGGTCGTCTGCGAAGCCGAAGTCTAGACCGTTTTCGTTTCAGTAGTCCTGCGATTCGTCGTCGAACAGCCCGCACGGGCAGCCGTTCTCAAGGTCGCGTCGTCGCCCAGACCGCCGTAATCGCGAGCAAAATAGCGGGTGCCAGGGGCACGATCAACAGCGCAAACCGGTAGCCCTCCGCACCGGGTGGGACGAGGTAGATCAGAGTCGGAGCGGCGAGAAACGCGAAGACGATAACGCCGACGAGGGTCCAGCCGCGCCAGTCGAACTCCCGGTCGGCCGTCGCGGGGTGTACCGGTTCGTAATCGTCCCCGCTATCGGCCGGTCCGTCGGCTCCCCGTTCGCCGTCCGCGTCGGCGTCGACCGCCGCTGGATCGTGGACGTAGCCGCCGTCATCGCTCGAGCTCACTATCGATTCGTTTCGAGCGCGCAGTGAAAGCACTCACGGTTCCCCCGCCGCTCGTCTCCGAAGCGATCGGAAACGGGAACGGTTCGTCGGGCGTCAGTCGCTTCCGACTATAATTCGCTGTCCGGCCGGACGACGACCTTGCCGAACCCTTCGCGGTTCTCGATGATCTCGTGGGCGCGTGCGGTCTCGCTCATCGGCAGTTCCTCGCGGATGGCGGGCTCGAACGTGCCGTCCCAGACGAGTTCCATCACGTCGTCGACCTGATCGGGCGTGGCCATCGTCGAACCGATGATCTGCAGCTGATTCCAGAAGATACGCGGAATGTCCGTCTCCGGGTTGCCGCCGCCGGTGCCCCCGCAGGTGACGAGTCGCCCGCCCTTGGTCAGGCTCTTCAGCGAGTTCTGCCACGTCGGCGCGCCGACGTGTTCGACGACGACGTCGACGCCGCGGCGGTCCGTTTCCTCGAGGATCCAGTCCGCGAAGTCCTCCTCCTCGTAGTTGCAGACGTGGTCCGCGCCGTGTTCGCGGGCGTAGTCGAGTTTCTCTTCGGTGCTACCGGTCGCGTACACCTCCGCGCCCGCGTAGTCGGCGATCTGAAGCGCGGCGTGGCCGACCCCGCCGCTGGCACCCAGCACGAGCACCGACTCGCCGGCCTCGAGATCGGCGCGTTCGATGAGCATCCGCCAGGCGGTCTGGAAGACCAGCGAGCTCGAGCCGGCGACCGACCAGTCGACGTGGTCGGGGACGGGGATCAGGTTATCCTCGGGAATCGCGGCGTATTCGGAGTGAACGCCGGTGACGTGCTCGCCGATGATGTGAAAGCGCGGATCGAGCGTCGGGTCGTCCATCCGCAGGTCGCCGACGCCGGCCGAGAGCGCGACGTGATCGCCCGCCTCGAAGCGAGTTACGTCCTCGCCGACGTCCTCGACGACGCCGGCCCCGTCGCTGCCCGGAATGTGTGGCATCTCGAGGTCGATCCCCGGCATTCCCCGTCGCGTCCAGATGTCCAGGTGGTTGAGCGCGGCCGCCTTGATGTCGACCAGTACCTCGTCCCGATCGATCTCGGGATCGGGATACTCGCCGTACTCGATGACGCCCCTGTCGCCGTGGTCCGCGAATTGGACTGCCTGCATATAGGCGGACCAACGGAAACGGCGTCCATAACAGTTGGGCTACCAGCATGCCGTATTCGCCGCGATCACGTTGTACTATAAACTATTATTTGTCAGAGGTGTGTCGAGACAACGGAAGACCGATGGCAACTGAAACGGAGCCGGTGTCCAAGACCGAACGAGAGTCGGGCGGAGAGTGGCGCGTCTGGCTCGAGCAGGCCGGCGCGTTCACTCGCCGGAATCTACAGGAGGTGCGAAACAGCGGGATCATGCTGCTGTGGGTACTCGCATTCCCCGCGATTATGTACTCGCTCCAGACGGTGCAGGGGGCCGGAACGACTGCCACGGCCGATGCGAGCGCGTCCATCGGAATCGGCGTCCTCGGGTCGATGTTCGTCTGTCTCTTCGTCTTCGGAAACCAGCTCGCGACCGACCTCGAGGACCGGCGCTACGTCGCCTATCGATCGATGCCCATCTCGCCGTCGGCCGAACTGACCGGCCGAATGGTCGCCGGGCTCGTCCTCGCGGCGGGCGCGTTCACCGCGACGCTGGTCGCCGGGCTGGCCACCGGCGCGTCCTACGGTCTCCGCGGTCCCGAATCAATACCGATCGTCCTGGTCGCCGGCGTGCTGACCGGCCTGATCTGGATGGTCGTCGCCATCCCGTTCGTGATCGCCGCGGGGAACAAACAGGTCGCAACGCTGGCGACCACGTTCGTCGCCATCACGACGTTCACCCTGACCGGGCTCAACGGCGCCGTTCCGGCGCAATCGGTGATCGACGGCCCGGTGCTGAACTATCTCCCGAACACGCTCCCGACTCGAGTGCTCATCGCTCACCTCGTCCCGGCCGAGAGCTGGACGGGGCTCGGCATCGCACCGCCTGCGATGCCGACCGGGCCGGAGTTCCTCGCGTTACTGGCCATCTATGCGGCCCTCGCAGTCGTCGCCGGAACGATGCTCGTGAATCGACTGCTCTACGACCAGGGGTGGTGGCCGTGACCGATCCGGTCGCGACCGTCGACGGCGTCCGCAAGTCCTTCGGCGAGGAGGGCGTCCTCGAGGACGTCGATCTCACGGTCGAGGACGGCGAACTCCTCGTTTTGATGGGCCCGAACGGAGTCGGCAAATCGGTGTTGCTCTCCTGTCTCGCCGGCAGCGAGCGTCCCTCCGCGGGCAGCGTCGACGTCTTCGGCGAGCCGGCGACGGCTCGCGCGGACACGACGAGTTTTCTCCTGCAAGACGCACTCGCCCTCGAGAAACTCACCGGTCGAGAAACCATCCACTTCTACCGCCGGCTCCATCCGGCGTTCACGGACGACTGGCGCACACACGTCGAGCGTCTCGGTCTCTCCGACGACCTCGACAAGTCCGTCGCGGACTACTCCGGCGGAATGGTGCGGAAACTCGAGTTCGCCATCGCCGCCAGCATCGACGTCCCGCTGTACCTGTTCGACGAGCCGACCGCGGCGCTCGATCTCGCGACGATCCCGGCGATCCACGAGCTGTTCCGCGAGAAACAGGCTGCGGGAAAGACGATCGTCGTCGCCAGCCACCGACCGATGACCGCCGACATCGCCGACCGAATCGCCTTCCTCGCGGACGGTCGGATCGTCGCGACTGGAACACCTGCGGAACTGCTGGCGTCGGTGCCGCCCGTCCTCGAGACGGGAGCATCGAACGCGAACGCGCTCACGGAGGTCGTCGACGGCGAGCCGTTCGCCGTGGCCGGGAGTATCCACGGGTTCGTCCCCTCGCAATACGAAGACGCGGTCGCAGAGACTCCGGGACGGATACTCGACGAACTCGCGGCCACATCGGGGATCGACCGAACGGCGCTCGCGATTGCCGAACCGACCGACACGGACCTCTTCACGTACTACACGAACGGTCCGTCGACATCGACTTCCGTCGATCACCGATGACCAGAGACGGATGTTTTTACCCGCCGGCTTTCGAAGACGCAGTATGAACGAGACGGACTCGGACGCCACCGAACCCGGCGACGGGACGCTCTGTACCGGCGTCGTCACGATCGCCTCGGATCGCAGCCTCGCGGCCGACGACGCCGGTGAGGCCATCGGCGAGGCGCTCGAGGACGACGGCAACGAGGTCGTGGTCCGGGAACACGTCGGCTCGGACTACGACAGGGTCCAGTCGATCGTCTCGCGGCTGATCGACCGCGACGACGTCGAAGTCGTCATCACCGCCGGCGCGACCGGCGTCGAGCCGGAAGATATCACCATCGAGGCCGTCGACCCGCTCCTCGAGAAGAAACTGACCACGTTCAGCGAGCTATTCACCGTGTTGGCCTACGAGCAGATCGGCACGAAAGCCGTCGCCGCGCGGACCCTCGCCGGCATCGCCGAGGGGACGCCGGTCTTCTGTCTCCCCGGCAACCCCGACGCGGCCCGTCTCGCGCTCGCGGAGATCATCCTGCCGGAAGCGACCGGGATCGTCGAGCTCGCACGCGAACCGGAACCGGAGTCCGAGGGCGAGGCGGATACCGAGGAGGATCCGGACACCGAGAACGAGGCGGGCACCGGAGAAGAATCAGAGACCGCGGACGAGACGGTGGATACCAGTGTCCCGAACGAAGCGACGGACGAGGGGTCCTGACGTGGGCTCCGGCGACCGCGATGGCGGCGGGACAGGAAGCGACGCCATCGACAAGGCGTCCGTCCGCGAGCGAATCTGGGACGACCTCGAGGAGAGCGGCGAGGCCCGGTTTCCGTTCCCGCCCCACGGCCGGATTCCGAACTTCGCCGGGGCGAGCGACGCTGCAGACCGGCTGGCCGAGCAACCGGAGTGGAAGGGGGCGACGACGATCAAGGCCAATCCCGACGCGCCGCAGTTGCCCGTGAGGCGGCGGGCGCTGCACGAAGGAAAGACGGTCTACATGGCCGTGCCGCGACTTCGGGACGAGCGGTGTTTCCTGAAACTCGATCCAGACGAACTCGAGGACTACGACGCGGCGACGACCGTCTCCGGTTCGTCGAAACACGGCGAGCAGGTCGGCCCCGAAGCGGTCGACCGCGTCGATCTGATCGTCTCGGGGAGCGTCGCAGTGAGCGTGGATCGTGGATCCACGGAAATAGCGAGTAGCGCGGAACGAAGTTCCGCGGACGGTCGAGCGGCAAAGTCGTTCGAGACGGCTCCGCCGTCTCGTGATGACGGAAGCCGCAAAGCGGCTTCCGAACCACCGCGAGACAACGGCGATAGCCGCGAGCCCGAGGGGGGTGGCCGAATCGGCAAAGGGGAGGGCTACAGCGACCTCGAGTACGCCGTCCTCCGGGAACTCGGTCTGGTCGACGAGTCGACGCCGGTGGCGACGACGGTCCACGAACGGCAGGTGATCGACGACGCCGTCGCGATCGAGGCTCACGACGTCGCGATGGACCTCGTCGTCACGCCCGAGCGGGTGGTGCGACCCGAGAGCGAAAGCGAGCAACCCGCGGGGATCGACTGGAACCTGCTCACGAACGAGCGACTCGAGGAGATTCCGGTCCTCAAGCGGCTCGAATCATCGTAACCGACGCGTCATCGACCGATTCTACCATTGAAATGCAGGTTTCAGACGGACGGTTCGAGGAGAGCGGAACGTGGCGACCACGACGGTCTCGAGAGAGGGGATCAATCGGTACAAAACGATCGCGAAGCGGTCCATCCCCGGAGCGCGGCGAAAAACGCCGCGCCCCGAGTGCCAGAATCGCAGGGTGCGACGCGAGCCGGTGGGGTGGGCCCGCGTCAACGAGAATCGGTTGGCAGTGGTGGGGAAGGGTGCTGTGGTGGGGTTGCTGGAAGTCGCGGGTACAGGTGGTGGGTGCCATCGGTGGGGTCTGCCCGTCGACCTCCACTCGTGACTACTGGCGATTGCTACTTGAACGGCGGTGATGGTATACCGATCTTACGCCGAGTTCCCCCGAATTCAATACGAATTTATACCGGCGAAATCCGCCTCGAGACAGTTCATACGGCGGCTGTAGCGAAGCGGAGTTCTCACGATGAGATTACCCGGTCGATGCCCGCCCGTGAGCAGTTCGGCGGTGCGACTGGCGGTCGATCAGGAGCTCAGTACGAAACCGATCGGCAGAATGTGTGAACGGACTCGCGGTCGACGGATCCGGCGTCAGGCGACCAGTTCGTCGGCGACGATGCTCGCGTCCATCAACTGCGGGTCGATCGCGAGGTCGAGTTGCCCCCTGACGAACTCGGGGACGGAGTCCCGAGCGTAGACGACGGTTCGGAGCCCGTCGTTCAGGTCGCAGGCAATCGGGATCGTCGTCGCCTGTTCGGTGTCGGTCAGGACGTACAGATCAGCCGCGACGATGCCGGCTTCCTCGAGGTGCGGACGAGAGATCACGCCGTTGATTCGGGTGACGTCGACGCCCTCGTGCTCGAGCGCGTCGCCGATACCGTCGTCGTCGGGGCCGGCGACGATTGCGGTCGTGGTTGTGGTACTCATTCGTACTCGATTGTCGCGGGCGGCTTGTGGGTCACGTCGTAGACGACGCGAGCGACGTTGTCGTTCTGACCGGTGATCCGGGACTGAATGCGCTGGAGGGTCTCCCAGTCGATCTCCTGGGCGCGGGCGGTCATCCCGTCACGAGAGTCGACCGAGCGCACGGAGACGACCCAGCCGTGGACTCTGTTGTCTCCCTTGACGCCCGTTGCCTTGCCGATGACGGCTGCAAGCGCTTGCCAGGGCTCGTACTCCTCGAGTTCCTCCTCGACGACGTGACAGGAGTGGCGGGCGACCTCGAGTTTCTCCTCGGTGACTTCGCCGATGACGCGCACGGCGAGTCCGGGACCGGGGAACGGCATCCGCTCGGCGACGATCTCGTCGAGGCCGAGGTGGCGGGCGACCTCGCGAACTTCGTCCTTGTAGAGGTCGCGGACCGGTTCGACGATGCCCTCGAAGTCGACGATCTCGGGGAGCCCGCCGACGTTGTGATGGGACTTGATCCCGCCCTCGCTCTCGATGCGATCGGGGTAGATCGTCCCCTGCACGAGATAGTCGGCGTCCGCGTCTTTGGCCTCGCGCTCGAATTCTCGGATGAACTGCTCGCCGATGATCTCGCGCTTTTCCTCGGGATCGGTGGTTCCCCCGAGCGCCTCGAGGAAGCGGTCTTTCGCGTCGACGATCCGCAGGGACTCCATGTAGTCGAACGTCTCGCGGATCTGGTCGGTCTCGCCTTTCCGCATCAGGCCGGTGTCGACGTAGACCGGCGTGAGTCGGTCGCCGATGGCCTCGTAGGCCAGTGCGGCGGCGACCGACGAGTCGACGCCGCCCGAAAGGGCGATGACGGCGTTCGCGTCGCCGATTTCGTCGCCGATCTCTGCAACTGCGTCTGGAACGAACGTCTCGGTGTCTACCATTAGTGGGTTACCTCTGTTTCCGCGTCGGTGTCCGCGTCGTCGGGTTCGCTCTCGGCCTCGACCCCATCGTCAGTCTGCTCGAGGATGGCCTCAACCAGCCCCAAAAACGGCGGGCTCGGCTGTCCGGGTCGTGACGTGTACTCGGGGTGGAACTGCGTCCCGAAGAAGAACGGGTGATCCTCGAGTTCGAGGATTTCCATCCGGTTGCCCGCAGTGCCCGAGAAGACCAGCGGTTCGTCCTCGAACTGGTCGAAGTACTCGGGGTTGACCTCGTAGCGGTGTCGGTGGCGTTCGGAACAGGACGTGTCACCGTAGAGCTGGTAGGCCAGCGTTTCGGGTTCGATCACGGTCGTGTGCTCGCCCAGCCGCATCGTTCCGCCCATGTCCTCCACCTCGTATTGCTCGGGAAGGATGTCGATGACCGGGTGGGGTGTGTCTTCTTCCATCTCCGCGGAGTGAGCGTCCTCGAGGCCGAGCACGTTCCGGGCGTACTCGACGACGGCCATCTGGAAGCCCAGACAGAGACCGAGGAAGGGGACACCGTTCTCGCGGGCGTGCTGAACCGCCCGAATCTTGCCTTCGGAGCCGCGCATCCCGAACCCGCCGGGGACGATGATCCCGTCCATCCCCTCGAGTTGGCCGTCGTGGCCCTCGCTCAGTTCGTCGGCGGACACCCAGTGGGTCGTGACGTTACTGCCGACCTCGAAGCCGGCGTGTTTCAGCGACTCGTGGATCGACATGTAGGCGTCCTCGAGATCGTACTTGCCGACCAGTGCGATGTCGATTTCGCCGTCTTTCTCCGTGGTGACGATCTCCCGCCACGCGTTGGTGCGCTCGCCCTCCGGCAGCGCCTCGTCGGCGAGGCCGAAGTGCTCGAGGACGTACTGGTCGAGCCCCTCGTCTTCGACCATCAGCGGGACGTGATAGACGTCCTCGACGTCCGGATTGGAGAACACCGCGTCCGTTGGAATATCACAGAACAGCGCGATCTTCTCCTTGGTCTTCGGCTCGAGGCGATCCTCGCAACGGCCGACGATCACGTCTGGCTGGAGGCCGATCGAACGGACCTCCTTGACCGAGTGCTGGGTCGGCTTCGTCTTCTGCTCGCCGTTTTTCGAATACGGAACCAGCGTGACGTGCGTGAAGAGAACGTTCTCTTCGGGCTCCTCATGGGCGAACTGACGAAGCGCCTCGAGGTAGGGCATGCCCTCGATGTCCCCGACGGTGCCGCCGACTTCGATGAGACAGACATCGGTGCCTTCGGCGGCCTCGCGGATCCGCCGCTTGATGTCGTCGGTGATGTGGGGGATGATCTGGACCGTCTTTCCCAGGTAGTCGCCGGCGCGTTCCTTCTCGATGACGTGCTGGTAGGTCTTGCCCGTCGTGATGTTGTGATCCGAGGTCATGTCGATATCGAGGAACCGTTCGTAGTTCCCGAGATCGAGGTCGACCTCGCCGCCATCCTCGAGGACGTAGACCTCCCCGTGCTGGTAGGGGTTCATCGTCCCCGCGTCGACGTTCAGATACGGATCGATCTTGACCGCGGTGACGTCGAACCCGGCGTTTTTGAGGAGCCGGCCGGTGCTCGCGGCCGTGATCCCCTTGCCGAGCCCCGACATGACGCCGCCGGTGACGAAGATGAACTTGTTCCCCAGCGAGGGGTCATAATGAGTGTCCGATTCCGTCGGCATACCGAGTGTGCGCGCGACCGCTTGAAAACGATTTCGGGACCGCACTGCCTCCGACACAGGTTGTCATCCCCTCGTCGAGGGGGCACCCCTCGGTGTTCCGCGCTATGGGAAAACATTCGTCCAAAAACGGGGAGGTGCTTACTTCGGGTTTTCGTCCTGTACTTCGACGATCTCGGCGTGCTCGAGTGACTCGAGATCTCCTTTCATGCGGAGCTGAATCGTCCGTCCGGGGAGACCCGGATCCTCCACCTCCTCGGTCGAATCCCCGGGGACGGAGACGGCGGTGACCCCGTCGATCGTGACGGAACGGCGCTGGATCGGATCGTCCTCGTACTCGACGGTGTCCCACGTCTCGACGTCGAGATCGTCCATGTCCGTGCCGAAGTAGTCGTCCGCGTCCGGGTTGACCGTGTCTTCGGTCTGGGACTCTCCCGTCGTTCTGTTGTCGTCGAACTGGACCTCCTCGTGTTTGTACTGGCGGAGCTCTACGAGCATGTAAACGGCCACCACGAGGAGCGTGTTAATCCTTACAGGGGCACCGATCGAGTGCCCCGTCTCGAGTCGACGGTAATCCGGTCGTCACCGAGAAGTACCGCCCGTTCGTGGCCACGAGCATGACCGATCTACACGTCACCGTCGACGGCCGCGACCTCGAGGCAGTCTGGACCGACGACGCACCCGAAACGAGGGGCGCACTCGAGGACGCGCTGCCCGTCGCAAGCGAGGCGACGCGCTGGGGCGACGAACTCTATTTCGATCTCGAACTGGATGTGCCGCCGGAAAACGCACGGGAAGCGGTGCCTGAGGGTGCGATTGCCTACTGGCCAGCGGGCGGGAAGCTGTGTCTGTTCTGGGGCCCGACCCCGGCCAGCGACGACGGCGAGCCCCGCGCCGCCGCGCCCGTGACTGTCGTCGCGCGGGTTACTGAGACGGGGCCGCTCACGGACCTCGAGGGCGGGGCACGGGTTCGGCTCGAGCGGTCCGAGGAGTGAATACGCGGACGCTCTGGAGGTGAACGGCTGTATCGATGGGTAGGTAATGGTGCGGTCAACGTTCTAGCGGTAAGTGGCAACTGGATAACTTACCGCTGCCAGCATCCGCGAACGAAGTGAGCGGTTTCCCGCCGGAACGGGCGAAGCCCGTGACGGCGGCCTTTTTAGCGTAGATTTTTGCGCCGAGTGGTGAGCGAGCGCTGCGAGCGAACCCGAGGCGGAAAAAGATACGTTTACTTGCCCCAGAAGGGATCCCGACTGCGCTGCTTGTCGAGGTACATGTTCAGCGCCTCGAGTTCGTCGCCGGGGATATCGCTCGCGAGTTCCTGCTCGAGGATCTTCGCGTGTTTCTCGGGGATCTCGATCCAGAGTTCGTCGTCCTCCTCGATCTGGCGGCCGACGGTGGGGCCGTCGATGGCGACGGACACGCGGTTGCCCGCGCGGGCTTCGTCGACGTCTTCTCCCTGCTCCTGGATCCCCTTGACCTGACCGACGCGGTCGGCCTCGTTGCCATCGAACTTAACGACGTTCGCGTTGTTCTGGACCGTTCCGGCGTTCACCTCGACGCCGACGACCGCGGGGTCGTTCTGGCGGAAGGTGTGGTCCGGGAGGATCCGGAATCGAGCGGGTCGCGTGATGTTCTCGAGAATGGTGTCCTGCTGGGCCTTTTCGATGCCCTCGACGTACTCCTCGTACTCCTCGATGAGCTGATAGATGACCTCGTCGGTGAAGATCGTCACGTCCTCGATCTCCGCCCGGTCCTCGGCGTCGTCGAGCACGTCGACGTTGAACCCGAGGATGGCCTTCTGTTTCCCGTCTTCGGCCGTCGAGGCGACCGAGACGTCCCGCGGCGCGACGTCGCCGACCTCCGCGCGGACGATCGGCACCTCCGCGTCGCCTAAGGCGTCGGCCATCGCCTCGAGACTGCCGAGCGTGTCGGCCTTGACGACGACACCTTCTTCGGCGGTGTCGACGGCGATATCCGCGAGTTCGGCCTGGACTTCAGCGACGACCTCCTCGAGGTCGCGGTCGCGGACGACCCGGACCGGCGCGCCGGCCATCGCGTCCGCGAGTTCAGGTGCGGCGACCTTGATTCCGGACGCTGCCGAGACCTCGTCGACTTTCTCGAACCGGCTCTCGGTTCGGATCTCGGCGAGCGGCCGCGGCTGGAGCAGCGCGCGCACCTCGGTCACGATCGGCTCGTTCTGGCCGCCGACGACGATCGTGTCGTCCGACCGGATCGTCCCGTCGTACAGCACCGTGTCGATCGTCGTCCCGAACCCTTTCTCCTCTTTGACCTCGAGGACGGTACCGACGCCGGGGCCGGCGACGTCGATCTCCATCTCCTCTTTCATGTAGCGCTGGGAGAGGCCCATCATGACGGTCAGGAGGTCCGGAACGCCCTCGCCGGTCATCGCCGAGACGGGGACGACGCCGACGTTTCGCTGGAAGTTCTGGACCCGCCAGTAGAGATCGGCGGAGAAGCCCTCGTCCGAGAGATTCCCGATGATCTCGTAGAGGCTCTCGTCGAGGCGCTGGCGGACGCGCTCGGACTGGGACTCGTAGGTGTCGTTGATCGGCGAGTCCTCGTTGGGGTTCCAGCCGGGAACCGTGTCGATCTTGTTCGCCGCGACGATAAACGGCGTTTCGGAGCGCTTGAGGATGTCTAAGGCCTCGAGCGTCTGGGGCTGGAAGCCGTCGTTGACGTCGACGACGAGAATTGCGATATCGGCCAGCGCGCCGCCGCGCGAGCGCAGCGTGGTAAAGGAGTGGTGACCCGGCGTGTCGATGAAGAGGAGGCCGGGGAGGTCGAAGTCGTCCGGGTCGACGAGATCGCCCGCGATCGTGGAGATGATGTCCAGCGGGACGGCGGTCGCGCCGATGTGCTGGGTGATCGCGCCTGCTTCGCCCTCGATGACCGCGGAGCCGCGGATCTTGTCGAGGAGACTTGTCTTGCCGTGATCGACGTGTCCGAGGACGGCGACGATCGGCGTTCTGAGAGATGTGGGGTCGCGTGTATCCGTATCCGACATGGTGAACCACCCGAGGAAGGTCTTGTCTAAATCGTCCGTATCGCCGCAGTTAAACCCATCGTCATCGGCGTTCCGGTGATCACGGCCGCAATCGCGGCCCGCCCGACGACTGCGGACCGGTTCGACGGGTGGGTCCAGCCCCGACCGTCCGCGTCGAACTCGAGCGCGTTCGAACGGATCCAACCGTGTCCGAACGAGGTTCGATCGGACGGGCATTCGGCCCGTGTCTGCCCGGCGTCAGACGCCAAGCCGCGCTCACCCCGTGGTTTTTAATACCGATTAGTAAGTACGGGTATGCATGAGCGATATACTCGCTGAAAACCTCTCGGGGAAGTCCGTCATGGGTTCCGACGGCACCGAGCTTGGATTGCTCTACAACATCACGATGGATCTCAAATCGGGGAAACTCAACGATCTCGTTATCGAGCCGGACGAGGAACTGTCCCGGCGCGCCGTCGATTTCGATCTCGACGACGCCGGCCACTTCCTCGTTCCCGTCAACCGCGTTCAGGCGGTCAAAGACTACATTGTCGTCCAGCGCTAACGGTATGTACGTTCTCGACTCCTCGGCTTTTATCCACGACTTCCACACGACAGAACAGACTGCAACCATCCCGCTCGTCCGCGAGGAACTCGAAGACGAGAGCGCCTATCGCTACGACGCGATGGAAGGCTCCGGGATGCACGTCCACATTCCAAACGACGACACCACCGAAAAGGTCGAACGCGCGGCCCGAGAGTCCGGCGACCTCGAGGTCCTCTCCGACACCGACGTTCGCCTCATCGCGGCGAGTTTCGAACTCGACGCCGTCCTCGTGACCGACGACTACGCGATGCAAAACGTCGCGGAGAAACTCAACGTCGACGTCGAAGTGATCGCCCGCGAGGGGATCGACGAGCAGCGCCACTGGCGCTACCAGTGTCAGGGCTGCGGTCGCGAGTTCGACGAGGAGAAGGATCGGTGCCCGATCTGCGGGTCGGAACTGGCCAGAAAGAACCCCTCATAACGGGACGGGGTCTGGGCGAATGTTATCCGTAAAGGGTGTAGAGGTTCGCGAACAGCAACGCATTATAGAGCCCGTGGACCAGCGCGGGGATCACGAGGTTCTCGGTTCGCTCGTAGATCGTCCCGAGAACGAGCGAGAGCCCGAAAACGGTGCCGAGACTGGCGATGACCGCGCCGAGACCGGCCGTCGCGTACGCGGAGACGTGGACGGCCGCGAAGATGACGCTCGCTGTGACGACGGAACCGGCCCGCGAGAACGTGTCGTAGAGCGATTTCTGGATGACGTTCCGGTACAGTAACTCCTCGAAGGGGCCGATGACCAAGATCGCGATCGGAATCATCACGAGCATCAGCTCGGGACGCTCCTGTGCTTGCTGTGTCGTCGCGTGATCCGAGCCCTCGACGCCGACCGTCCGCATGACGAAATCGATCGCGAAGACGGCCCCGAAGAGGACGATCAGTCCGGCGACGGTCCAGCCGACCTCCCGCGCCGTCGGCAATCGGAGATCGATGAAGGAGCGGTCGCGATCGGTCAGCCGGAGATAGCCCACGACGATGATCGCCGTCCCCAGCGCCATACCGAGATTGGCGACGACCTGACTGACCACGAGGAGTTCGGTCTCCGAGAGCGACTCGACGAAGGGGATGACCGGAATTGCGAGGATTGGCGTCGTCACTTCGGGGGCAAAGAGACCCGCAAACCCGACGCCGGTGAGGACGGCCAGCTGCTGCGCACGGCGTTTGAATCCGACGAGTCCGATGCCCAGGGACTCCGCGACGCCCACGCCGGCAGTCAGTCCCGCAGTGACGAAGGCGACGAAGACGAGGGGGATCGACAGCGAGACCGACGGCAGCGATGTCGATGCCGTAATCCCCTGGTTCAGGGCGTAGCCGGCGAGCAAGACGACCGCGACGCTCGAGAGGGCGGCGATCGGCCCGGCAATCGTTCGCTCGAGGCCGCCGTGGCGACGGACGAGAAACGCGAGGACGGCTGCGACGGCGAACCCGACTCCCGCCCAGACGGCGGGGTCGTCGACGCCCTGGCGGACGGGGACGAGCATTGCGACCATCGTGATTCCCGCGAGGGCCGTCCCGATCCCGGGAATCACGTCTGAGGCGATCGGGCCGGCGTCGTCGGCCCGTGCAGTCTCGGTCATACGTAGGTGTTCGTGCGAGGGCTGATAGGCGCACCGCAAACGGACGATGTGACGGGGGCTCCGGTTGCACCCCCAACGGCACCGTGTCTACTCACCCCTGCGGTTAGTATCGGGAACGACGTGTCACTCCGGACCGACCAGCCGGCATGCGGTGGCGCGCGCTGTCGGCGAGGCGCGACCTGAGGGAGCGCCTCGAAAGTGAACGGAGAGCGAAGCGATCCGTGAGCAGACCGGCCGAACGACAGTGAGGGCGGCTGACGACATTGCGCGAGGGATGAGCGAGCGACGGCAGGAGCGAGCGAATCGGCTGGGGAGGGCGTGGCGATTCCCTGTTGCCACGATAGCAGGACGCTTCGTCTCACCCGAACCCATCAGAACCCAGCGTTCCAGTCACTACGAGAAGTGAGCGACGCTTCACGCCGAAGGACACGCGAAAAGAACAACGCGAAAAGCACACTCGAGAACGGGATTTCAACGGCGCGAAATTTCAACGGCGCGACGAGGACGGGACCCGGCGATCGACTACCGTTCGATCCGAAGCTCCGTCTTCTCCGCGACGGCGTCGGCCTCCTCGAAGTCCCCGCCGCCGAGCAGCCCGCGCGTCGCCTTCTTGGCCCACTCGACGGCCGGCTGCTCGAACGTGTTCACACCGTAGAGTTCGCCCGCGAGCACGCAGGCGGCTTCCATCCCGTAGAGCAGTCCACCGAGTTCGTACTCATCGACGCGCTCGAGTTCGACGCGGACGTTCGGCCGGCCCGCGGCGGCGAGGCTGGCCTCGGTGGCCTCGAATTCGGCCTCGAGCAGCTCACCCAGCGTCGCGTCGCCGAGATACGCCAGCTCCTCGACGTCAGTGTCGGGAATCGGCCGGTCCGTTCCGTCTCGAGCGGTGACGAAGGTGACGAGTTTGTCCCGCGGGCCGGCTCGATAGAGCTGGAGTTGCGAGTGTTGATCCGTCACCCCGAGAGCTCGCACGGGCGTCTGGCCGAGGTCGTCCTTCCCGAGGCTCTCGGCCCACAGCTGTGCGAACCACTCCGCGGACGTCTCGAGGGACTCCGCGTAGGGCATGATCGCGTTCACGCCGGCACCGCGCCCGTCCAGCGCGTAGGTCGTCGCGCCGTAGGCGTAGGCCGGACAGTCGAAGAGCGAGTCCGACAGCGTCTCGCGCTCGGCGGCCGCGCCCGCGAGCAGCGCCTCGAGGTCGTGGCCGCAGACGGCCGCGGCGACCATGCCGACCGCCGACAGCGCGGAGAAGCGACCCGGGACCCCATCGGGGACCTTCAGCGACGGCAGATCGTGACGATCCGCGAGGTCGCGAAGCGGACCGGCCTCGCCGGTGGTGACGATCGTCCGCTCGGTCCAGTCGACGCCGGCCGACTCGAGGGCCTCGCGGACGACCAGGAAGTTCGCCAGCGTCTCCGCCGTCGTCCCGGATCGCGAGACCACGTTGATCGCGGTGTTCTCGAGGGGGAGTCCCTCGAGGCGGCTCGAGACCCACTCGGGGTCGACGTTATCCAGAAAGACCGTTTCGGTGTCCGAGTCGAGCGCGTTCGTGATCGTCGCCGCGCCCAGCGAACTGCCGCCGATGCCGACGGTGAGCAGCGCGTCGGCGTCGGCGACGGGCTCGACCGCCGCTCGAATCTCGTCCGGATCGGTCCGTTCGGGGAGGTTCAGCGCCTCGTAGCCGTGTTCCTCGTTCGCCATTCCGCGCTCGATGCGCTCGTGGGCGGCCGCCACCTGCTCGTCCAGGCGCTCGAGGGACTCCCTCGAGACGCCCGGCGACGCGACGGACGCGAGCGCGTTACCGATGTCGACGTTCATACGCGAGGGGGCGACCGCCGGGCCTAAAGTCGTTCCGTGATCGGTTCAGCGGCGCTCCGGGATCGGTTCAGCGGCGCCGCCGTCGCCGACCTCACCGACCGCGCCGCCCCGGCGGACCCACCACGTGTGTAGGGACCGGCCTTACGCGTCCGCATCTCGTAGTCGAGAACGAGCACCATGACCAGCCACACGCCGACCGAGCCGATCGATATCCTGCTCGTCGAGGACAATCCGGGCGACGTTCGTCTGACCAGAGAAGCGTTCAAAACAGTCGACAGCGACATCGAATTCCACACCGTCACCGACGGGAAGGAGGCGACGACGTACTTCGACGTCTGCGAGACGGACACCGCGAGTACGGACCTAGATCTCGTCCTCCTCGATCTGAACCTCCCGCGAGTAGATGGGCTCACGGTCCTGGAGACGCTCGAGAACGAACTGGACTACCCACCGCCGCCGATCCTCGTCCTCTCGAGTTCGGAAACGAAAGCGGACATCGTCAAGAGTTACGATCGGGCCGCGAACGCGTACCTCACGAAGCCTGAGGGGCCCGACGAGTTCGACACGCTCGCACAAGCGATCGAGGACTTCTGGATCGACTCGGCCCAGCATCCGCCTGCACCGTCGTAACTCAGTGCTGGTGACCACCGGTGGTGACCACCGGAGTCGGCCGGTCCAATCCCGAGGAGTCGCTCGACCGATGACCGAGCGGCTGGTACCCGACCAACGAACTCCATCGGACAGCGAGCGAAAGCCGAAACCCCGAAACCGACGGTGCGCGTACGGTCGCCCATGAGCGAAAAGACGGGCACGTTCGTCGTCACGCACGCCGAAGACGAATCGGCGGTCGTCCGCGACGTCGACACCGCACAGGTCCACACCCTCGCATCGAACCCCGGCCTCGAGGTCCACGACGTCCTCGAGGCCACCGTCGCACCGGAGCCGCCGCTGGATGTCGCCTGGGAAGTGATCGCTGTCGAAGACCGACGCTCGATCGACCTGGTCGACAGCGACCTCGAGCCGACCCAACACGAAAGAGAGCTCGCGGCCGACAGCGAGGTCGGCGACCTCGTTCAGGAGGAACGCGCCGGGACGGGCGAAATTCACGTGTTCTGCGTGCCAGAGGGCGAAGTCGAACCCGCAGCGCAGGACGTTCTCGCGGACGAGGAAACGATCGCGCGCGCGGCCCGGCTCGAGGCGGTCCGCGTGGAAGTGCGTCGCTCGGCCGACGACGGCGTGGTGAGCGTGCGATATCTGCCGGACTGATCGGCGGCGTTGGTGGAAAATCGACTCGCTACCTGCTGTGTCAGATGAATCCTTACTCATACGGACGACGCTCCGTCAGTTTCGGGCTCGAGTCGGCGCCTCGGGGCCGCGAGAGGCCGGTGGAATTGAGAAGGCTTACTTCGGGAGGGTGCAAGTGGTCCGGTATATGGCGTATTTCGACGTACCGGAAATAGAGTACACCCGGTACAGCAACCGTCAGCTCGCGGCGGTTCCGCTCGTGGTTCTCGCGGTTGCACTGCTCGTCCTCAGCGGATCGTTTCTCGTGTACGGCACGCCGGTCCCGCTCGGGATGGACTTCGCCGGCGGAACGGAGTTGACCGTCCAGACGACGACGCCGGCCGACGAAATTCCGTCGGCGTTCGACGAACAGCCCGAATCGGTGACCGGAACCGGGAGCGAAAACCAGTACATCGTGCAGTTCTCCTCGACCGACTCGCAGGCCCTGGGCGATCAGGCCGAGGAGGGGCTCAATTCGGACGGCGATAGCGAGGTCGTTCAGGCGGTCTCCTCGACGTCTGCAAGCTTCGGCCAGCAGAGCCAGCAGACGGCCATGCTGGGGGTCGCCATCGCGTTCGTCGGGATGAGCGCCATCGTCTTTTTGCTCTTCCGGACGTTCGTCCCGTCGATCGCGGTCGTCATCTCGGCGTTTTCCGACCTCGTAATCCCGCTGGCGTTCATGCGCCTGGCCGGGATCCCACTCTCGCTCGGGACGGTCGCCGGCTTGCTGATGTTGATCGGATACTCGGTCGACTCCGATATCCTGTTGAACAACCACGTACTGCGCCGGAGCGGTAGCTTCTACGAGAGCACGCACCGCGCGATGCGGACCGGCGTCACGATGACGGTTACGTCGATGGCCGCGATGCTCGTCATGGCCATCTCGGCGTATATCTTCGGTATCGGCCTCCTGGCATCGATCGGTATCATCCTCTTCGTCGGCCTCGCAGCCGACCTGATGAACACCTACATGTTGAATCTGAGTCTGCTCCGCTGGTACAAGTTCGAGGGGATCCGCTCATGAACCCGATCGCTGCCGTCAAGTCCAACTGGCGGCTCCTCTTGCTCGTCCTGTTCGTCACCTTCGCCGTCGTCGCCCTCTTCATCCCCGGCGGTATCGTGGCCGACAGCAGCTACGCCGAGAGCACCGTCGACAGCGGCCCAACCAACCTCGAGTTCGGGCTTGGCCTCGAGGGCGGGACCCGAATCAGGGTCCCGGCCACCGGAATGACCGCCGAGAACATCGCGCCCGAGATGGCCGATGACGGAATCGACCAACAGGAGAGCCAACGGCTCGACGAGATCGAATCGACGATGACCGACGAGCTCGGCCTCGAGCCGGCGGACACCAGCGTCGACGTACAGGACGACGGGACCGTCACCGCGGAGGTGTTCACCGACAACGTGACCGAGGCCGAGTTCGCCGCGGCCTTGCAGTCAGCGGACGTCGACGCCTCGGAGGACGACATCCGCGACGGGGTCACCCAGAAGACGCGCGACGACATGATCCAGACGATCCAGACGAAGGTCAACGCGGCGGGGCTCTCCGGCGGGACGGCCTACGAGCAGACGACGCCGGGCGGCGAACACTACATCGTCGTCGAGGTCCCGAACATGGACGCGGACGAACTCCGTCAGTTGCTCTCCGAGCGCGGGGTCGTCGAGGTCGTCGCCTACTATCCCGACGATAGCGGAAACCAGACGAACCAGTCGAATCAGACGGTGTTGACCGGCGACGACATCGCCGATGTCGATCCGCCAACGCAGCGAGGGGATAGCGGCACATACGCGGTCCCGGTGCAGGTCCGCGACAGCGCTGCAGGCGAATTCCAGCAGCAACTGAACGACCTCGGATTCACCAGCGAAGGGGTCGGTCGGTGCAGCCTCTCCAGTACCGATGACGGTGTCAGCTTCGACCACGACCAACCCCAGTACTGTCTGTTGACCGTCGTCGACGGCGAGGTACTCGACGCACACAGCATGGGCGACGATAGTACGGGGCAAGGGCCTGGTCTCGCGACCTCGATGCGAAACGGCGACTGGGCGGACAACCCGACCTTCCAGATGAGCGCCCCGAGCCAGCAACAGGCCCAGTCGCTCTCGGTCAACCTCCGAGCCGGCAGCCTGCGCGCCCCGCTGGACTTCGAAAACGATCAGGTCTACTCGATCGAGCCGGCCCACGCCACCCAGTTCAAGGAGTTCTCGCTGCTGATCGGGTTCCTCTCGGTGATCACCGTCAGCGGCGTCGTCTACGCCCGATACACGGACACGCGGGTTGCGCTTCCGATGATCGTGACGGCGGTCGCGGAGGTGGTAATATTGCTCGGGTTCGCCGCGCTGATACGCATGCCGCTGGATCTCTCCCACGTCGCCGGGTTCATCGCCGTCGTGGGGACCGGGGTCGACGACCTCGTGATCATCGCCGACGAGGTGATGGACGAGGGAGACGTCAGCTCGGAGCGGGTCTTCCAGTCGCGGTTCCGCAAAGCCTTCTGGGTCATCGGCGCCGCCGCGGCGACGACGGTCGTCGCCCTCTCGCCGCTCGCCGTGTTGAGCCTCGGCGACCTCAAAGGATTCGCGATCATCACCATCCTCGGCGTGCTCATCGGGGTCCTCATCACCCGTCCCGCCTACGGTGATATCCTGCGACGCCTGCTCACCGATCGGTAGGCGTCTCGAGAGCTCACTACTTCTACGACGTTTTGCATCCGCTCCGGAAAAGCGCTAGCGTCCCCGACACCGCGGACACCAGTCGACGGTGTCGCCGTCACCGTGTGCAGCAGCGAAATCGTACGAGACAGGGTCGTTACAGGCGGTACAGATCGGCATCACGATCACCACAACAAAGCAGCGCCGGGACAAGGAAGAACGACCAGCCTGCAATTGCAGCCGGGCTCGAGGCCAAGTTGTCGTCGGACAGTAACAGTTCGAAACGGGCGATGAACTGGTTCCCTCCGTCTGTAGTTGAAGTGTGTTCTCGAGATCGGACGAAAAAGACGGGAATAGCAGCGCCTGTCAGCGAAGCCGCAAACGAGAGCAACACTCAACGACGTGAATCACGACAGAAACGGTGAAGCCGAACAAGCCTAGGCCGGGACATATACGAAAGGTTCAATGTCCCACTTATTAAAGGTAGCTCATTCAAAACATGCCGGACATCCGAAAGCAGATCACGAACTTGCAGGACAGAATCATGGAATCTAATGACATCGATAAGAGGGATAAGGAACTTCTCCTCGCGTTCAGCGACGAACTCGACCTCCTCAAATCTAAGTATTCTGACCATCGTCACAACAAACTCCTCCGCCACTGCACCATCATGGCCGAAGAGGGCGGAGAACTCGCCGCGGCACTCGAAGATGAGGATGCCACGAAAGACATCCTCCGCTGGATCAACCAAAAATACAATAACGAATACACGAATCACGATTACCGAACGGCGCTTCGCGTCTTTGGCAAACGCGTTACCGATGGCAGCGACTATCCGTCGAGTATCGAGTTGATTCCGTCTGGCACCTCGAGCAGTCACGATCCCGTTCCCAATCCAGCGGACATGCTCGAATGGGAAGCCGATATCCTGCCGATGGTCGATGCAACGAGAAATTCTCGCGATGCAGCCCTCATCACCGTCGCTTTCGACGCCGGCCCTAGAGCAGACGAGCTTCGTAATCTCTCGGTCGGGGACGTAACCGATACCGAACACGGACTTCGGATTTGGGTCGACGGGAAGACTGGACAGCGCTCGGTCGACCTCATACCCAGTGTGCCGTATCTCAAGCGCTGGCTCAGTGACCATCCAGCACCGGAGGATAGTACAGCACCACTCTGGTCGAAGCTGAACACCGCTGATGGGATCAGCTACCGTCAGTTCCTGAACTGTTTCAAAGACGCCGCCGAACGATCCGGTGTCGACAAAACGGTCACGCCGACCAACTTCAGGAAGTCCAATGCCACCTATCTCGCTCGGAAGGGGATGAATCAAGCTTTCATCGAGGACCGGCAGGGACGAAAGCGTGGAAGTGATGCGACCGCTCACTACGTCGCCCGCTTCGGGACCGACAGCGAAGCCGAGTATGCTCGACTGCACGGTCTCGAAGTCGAAGAAGAGGAACCCGAGCCGATCGGTCCTGTCGAATGTCCTCGTTGTAGCAAGGAGACACCGCGTCACGAGAGTTCTTGTGTCTGGTGTAATCAGGTCCTTGAGTACGATGCGATCGATTCCATCGAAGACGCTCAACGAGACATCAGAGATGTCGTCCTGAAATTTGCTCGAGATGACCCCGAAATCCTCACTGACTTCCAGCGAAACCGGGAGTTGATGGATCTCTTCGAAAGTGATCCCGATCTCTACGAAGAAGCACAGGAGTTCGTCGAGAGTCTGCCTGACGAGTAACGTCATTCGAGGTCGCGCTTTATTCGATCAAGTTCCGCCTGAACCTGATCGATCGTCTCGACGTTCCCACTGTTCGCGAGAACCGTCAGTGCGTATGCGCGTGATTCGGAATCTCCGTATGCTAGGAGCCGACTCAGGAGTTCGGTATTGGATTCCGCATAGCGGCGGATTTCAGCACTACTCATCAGATCACTTCCGTAGTGGATGGTGTAGTCAGCGAACGGTTCTGCAGTCCCTGAATGCGAGGTATGTTCATTTGCATTCTGTTGAGTTCTGATCTTCGTGGTGTGTGGCTGATATCGATAGAGTGGAGAGTCTCGCCAGTCACTGACTGGATAGTGAAACTCTCGACCCAATCGGGTAGGTCTTGGTCAGAGCCGTTCAGGCTCCGAATTACCCGTCTCGATTTTGTCTTCCTGCAACCCGGTGTTGCATACTTGTACAGTTAGATCGACTCAGACAGACGTATTAAATTCTCACTTCTTTTGGGCGGTGAACTCGACCCTCAAAAATCGATAGACTGCGTCGCCTAGTTGGTCAATTTCCACACCAATTAATATCGAATACATTAGGAGACATCGGCCACTGTTCAGACTGAATATTCGCGGTCAAAATGGTGCGCGATGAACCGGTTTTGTCGAATGCTATCCAGTAAGTCTAGGTAGGAGTGATTTAACAATGTATCTGCCAGAGAAAGTGACTGTATGAGCGAGGCTCGCCAACTCTTTTGGAAAGAGCTCAACGATTCGATTAGACAGAGACCCAATACCCCACTCCGTGAAACGGCTCGAGCTGATTCTGAGAACGACAGCTGGAGACCACAACGTCATTTGACGGATTCAGTTGGCTACAGTTTCAATCTCCCTGTGCGGAACAATGAGATTATGGTGTACCTCGTAGCCAAAAGAACACGGGATAGGGAAACTATTTTTGAGTATCTCAGTGAATACCGGGAGGAAGTTGAGGGAGCATTCGAGGAGACGTTAGAGTGGAGACCGTCTGATGGAACGTACAAGCTCATTCTTAGGCGGGAAGCCGATCTCGAAAATAGAAGAGATGAATGGGTGAACTACTGTGACTGGTTGATCGATCGAGCCGAAAGACTCTATTTTGCTACTGGCCCTTACCTCGCCGGTTTTGATACGAAAAAGTAGGTATCACTATAATCACCAACTTCACCAACTCGTCTTTCTGGCCAACGGATGGTTTGCAAGAGGGCAGATTGAACTCTATACCGGGCTGGAATGGTCTTCTTGGGCTTCAGTACTTATTCGACCTCGTACTCAGATCTATTCTATCACGAAAATACGCATCTGAGTCGATAGAGTGCATGAAGTTACGGTTTGGAGCGTATCAAGTGACAATAACCGGCTAGCAGTAGTCGGGTCTTCTTCTATCTCATTCCCCTTCTCCCGGCTCGAAGGTTGATTGGCCGTTGAGAAAGGAAACATGACTTCGCGACCCGACTAGCAAGAGTCGGATCTCGGGTACGCGTTCTGTCGTTAAAAGGAGTACCTCAGTCGGTCGAAATAGCCATATTCGAATTTACAATAACGCCAACAAACATCTCCCTGTCCGGCCCGGGTTTAACTACCGGTTTCATCGAATATACCGATCCCGGTAACAAGAGCTACTCCCTGAGAGACGTTATGGTATGATCTGACGGGAGCAGTTCCGACTATAGGTAGCCAGGTTCCGAATTCTTCGTTCTATCGCAAAAACCAGTATTTCGGTCGGTCGAAATAGCTGTATTCGAATCCACGGAGAGTTCGAGAAATAGCCATATGTGCCCCCGGTACATTCCCGAGTATAATGACCGGTCTCGTCCACTACCACCACTCCGACGACGAGCAATATTCACTCACATACGTTACGCTCGATCGTGGCGAGATCGACCCCGACGACGGAAAGGTCGAACCCTACCAACTCGAGGAAACGGTGCACGTCCTTTACACCAACTCCGGGGTGAGTGGAACAGTCGACGACATCACCGAGGACTTTGAAGCCGTATTGGACGAGACGGACGAATCAGATCGGTTCGTGACGATGCAAATTCTCCAGACGTTCCAAAGTGTCCTCGAAAAAAGGGAGAAACTCGAGATCTGCAAGCAGATGTCTCTGTTTATACCATCATACGATAATATGTTTAAGCGTCCCTACTAAATGGACATATACATTCAGCAAATCAGTAACTATAGTAAATTCAATAAAATTAAGATATTTGCGTCCTAATTCCGTGTTCTGCTGTCACCTGAGGCCACGCGTTGAGGGTGTCACGCTATATACAGATTTCTTTATACATGCCAGTTCACTTAGTGATATTTCAAACACTCCTTACTAAGAATCTAATATAGTTGAATTTTCATTCGTACTCCCTCTGCAGTACAGAGGCACATTAGCAAGAATCAGTTAAACAGAAACCGATTTATGTCCTGTGTCATAACGATAATCCAGACATCCTGTAGCTGTGCGGAGGTTAAGAACTTACGGATGGTTGATTAAGATGCGAATTGCAGTCGACGTAGATGGCGTATTGGCAGACCATGTCTCAGCAGTACTTTCGCGGCTGCGTACCGAACATGGGAGTTTTACCAGAACGAAGTCGACTATGACCCATTGGGACGAGGCGCTTCCGGCGCTGGACACGAGCCTCAAATCAGAAATCGAAGCCGCCGAGTCAGACCCGGCGTTCGTTCGTTCCATGGCACCCATTGAGGGAGCTGTTGAAGGGACCAACGCCCTAGTGGACCGAGGCCATAAATTGGTCATTGTGACTGCTCGGCCGGAAGAGAACCTTCCAATGACCCATGAGTGGCTCGAAGTCAATGGTATCCCCCATAGCCGTGAAGAAAGTCTATCCACCAGAGGCCAGATGAAGACGATTGCGGATGCGGCGTTATTGATTGATGACTTCCCAGGTCATATATGCGAATTCGCGAAGACTGGGAAATACGCAATTCTCTTCGTCCAGCCGTGGAATGAAGCGCAAGTAGACGAACTTACGGAGTCGCCCCGAGTTTTTGCTGCTGAGGATTGGGGGCAGGTGGTTGACATTATACAGTCCCTCTCCGAGACGTCTGAGTCATAGGCCTCAAGCGCTTTTCGAGGGTTTATTGTTTCCTGTCACTTCAAAGATGTCTATTGAGACTCCTGTTCCAAGGATAGGGAAGAACCGTGGTTAGCTCGCTTGCTTAGGACGGTTTGCTTAATCAGTCCCGTTTACTCGAGCAATCTTTTCTTCATCACCATAGAACGTCCATTCTACCTTATTTATTCGATATGTGATCGAAATAACGAACAATGCGATGATAACGGCTGCATCTTTCCATAAGCCATGGGATTCAAAAAAGCCTGAGAATTCAATGAGAGATACAAACACCAATGGGAGGAGATAGAGAAGTGACCCCCGTTCGAATAATTTCCAGGTGATCGACAAACCAAAACTCCCGAATCTCTTGAGTAGACCATCGTCTTGGCTTTGGTCTCCTTCTTTGTCGAAGGGCTCTCTTCGATATTCCATAAGTTTCAGTAGATCCCAAACAGAATATAGAAAAAAGATCAGCACCAGCAGGGCTGTCACAATTTTTAATTCTTCATACATAATTAACATAAATCCATAGATCACGACAAGAAATGCATCGAGGAAGAAGCGAAACATTCCTGCAACAGAACCATACAAAACGGGATTATTGCTAATTGAGGCGTTGAATCCATACCAACTGAATAGTAGTGTACTTACTCCAAGGAGGAACGTTCCTAGGTGGGTTAGGAAGGCCAAATTGGGAAAGCCGAGTGCCCAATTGTGTGAAAGTAATCCACTCCCCCCAACGAGCTCCGGAGCAATGCCAATCGTCAGGGCAAGTGTAAACAAGAAATCCAGCAAGTCTGGCTTTACTTGATCTTTATACTCTTGTCTGCTATCACTACTGCCAGTTTTGGTGCCTGGCCTCATTAGTTGTCAAACACTGCTGAGACGATCGACCGCTGGTACAAGTCACCAGCCACTTCATCTTCGAAGATCAATTCCATCGCTAATGTAGGCCCGCCCCCGAACGGTAATTCTACATCGAGATTCCTCGCGTCATAGAGTTTCTTGGGAATGGAATTCAGTGGATCGACGATCACGTTCGCAGCTGGATGGGAATTAGCGATACTCTGGTAGTATTCATCCCCTATGCCTAATCCGGACCAGTAGAACTGCCCATCGGGAGCAAGGGCCCGACGGACCTCAATAAAGTAATTCTCTAGGGCTACTTCCTCTATGAAATGACAGGATAAATATGAATCAACGATTAAATCGACAGAGTCATTAGCAATCGGGAGTCCTGCTGTGATGTCAATAAGCAGGACTTCAACCGAATCGCTGACTGACGATTGGGCAATCCGTTCTTTCGTTCGGGCGACCGCCTCAGGTGAGAAATCGAGAGCGATAACGTCGATTCCTTGTTTTGCCAGATAAACTGCGTTTCGTCCGTTGCCACACCCGATATCGACAGCAACGTCGACGGACTCGTAATCTAACTCTGCTTGTGCGGCAACAAGCGCCTTTGAGGCATCATCCCGATCACTACTTGGGATGGCATTGTACTGGACATATTCTCGATCCCAACGCTCGCGACTAGCTGACACTGGAAATCGTAGAGGCTTGCTCGCCTGATCAGCGGCCGCCTCATCACTGTCGGTCATTGTTGAGGTTGTCTTTGTTATCCGAGTATTTGATAATGGGGGTTCTCTGTATTCAACATCATGCTAGCTGCGTAATCGATACGCGCTCTTGGACTTGTTTAACTGCGTGATATCTGTGGTATCAGATTTCATACTTGCCCGACGTTTCTGATGTCAGCCTTTAGAACTACCTCCCTGAAGTGACCAAATCAGGTTCTGGCCCGCAACGTCTCGCCGAACATGTTTCAATGCGGAAAGGTCGATTTGACAATCGAGCAGCGGTGATAGACGCCCTCGTCGTGGCGAGCGTTGTGCGCTTTGTCGAGTGAATAGAACTCATGGTGTTTGATTATCGGACGGATTTCAGCTTTTCTGAGTTCGTGCCAGAGCGCGTCAAGTCGTAGCTTTTGTCCCCGGTGATCGTGGTTATCCGTGCCAGGTTTCTCGTGAGTGTCTGCCATCTAACTTGTGTCGTGCGGTTGTTTCATCGAAAATGAATATCGAGGATGACGCTGGTATCGCAATCGACGAGCGCTGTTGTCTTGATATAATCAAAGTTGTAGCCGACGTGAAGGGCAAAAATGACGGCTGGCTTGATGGCATTTGAACCCCGTTGCGTCGATCGGCTGAATGTCGTCGAGTTCGTACAGGGAGACAGACAGCCGCAGCAACACCCGCCAGACCCGCATTTTGAAGACCTGTTTCCGCTTACAAACAATCGTGAAATCCGGCAGCTGATCCGCCGCAAGGCCGAGTTTAGCGAAATTCAGAGCATCTCGTGCAACCGGCGGTAGGGCTGATTCAGGTATTCTCGGAGGCAGTGAATTGAGACGGTTACCCAGTCTGCTAACCGCGTCACTCTTCTCGACCACCGGTGCTGACGCCAATAACAGCATCTTGAGAGAAATCGACACATCGTTCGGTGAACTGGGCGAGTTGAGATGGCATACTCGCTACTTCTCCGCTCATTCCACATGATATCAATTGAAATATATCCCACCCGACAACTCAACATGGTTCAACTTCCGACCGTATACATGGACCAGAAGTTTGAGAATCGACTATGATGAAACTCTCTTTCGAAAATTTGTTTCAGTGGCCGGCTGTATACAGGGTGCAAACATAACGCCTTCGCCTATGTTGATCAGCCTGATTTTGGTAGAGAGTTGGGGGCGAAAGCGCTTGTACACGATACAAGGCGCGAATTACACAGTGAGATTCCCTGTTCCTACAACTCGGGTCCGCTGGCGACTACGATATACTCCTCGGTCATTGTGTCCCCGGCACGATTGCTGTGGGGCAAGGTTTTGTCCTTGATCAAGCGAGGCAACACCGCTCGAGTCGTGTAGCCGGCAGTTTCACATAGTTCGCGGACGATTTCGTGGGTCGGGATCCAAACATCGCTCATCCGGCGGTTGGCCACAACCCAGGCCACCGGTTGGCCTGGTTTGATGATTTTCCCGATGGTCTCGATGACCGAATTGAAGTCAATGAAGAACTCAAGTGCGTCTTTCGACCGACCTTCGACTGACTTTAAATCCTCAATAACAGAGTGCAGCGACTCCGAGTCAGCCCGAAGACCAGAAAGCGTGCGTTCGACGTTGATACCGCCGAGACCGCGTTTGTCGACATCGACCATGCGGTCGTAAGATTCACCGAACGCGAGTGTCGAGAGGTTCGTCGAAAATTCACCGTAGGCGACCGTTGTTTGATGGTCGCCGTACGGCGGAGACGTAATAATGATGTCCGCACAGTTCTCCTCCAATCCTAGCGACGGGTGCTCTAGAGAGTTTCGTGAATCAGCCTGCTCGATCCGAGTGTGTATCGATGGATCGGCCACATTCAGGAAAGATCGCATCCGTTGTCGATTATCTCGTAGCACAGTCATGATCTCATTGAAGACATTCGGGTTGTGGTCCGTACGGTCGGCCGGCGCTAGTCTGTAGCGCTTGAATTCGCCCTGTCGTTGGTAGCTCACTTTCCGCGCACACTTCGCTAGGCCAATGCGCAAGAACCGGATGATGTCTCTCGAAAATTGATCGGCGAGGGAATCCAACCTCTCACGGACTATGAACAGTTGTGTCAACTGGGGTTCGGGGAACCAGTCAGTGCTGACCTGTTTGGCTTCGGCCGCAAGCTCCGGGGGAAGCACGTCTTCGCCACGGTCGACGGCCGCTCTGACGTTTCTGAATCGAGTTTGGAGATTCCCTAGGAGCGCTTCCATGGCGGCATCTAACTTGTCCAAATCGAGGGGTGTCGACTTAGCCTTGCTCAGTTCAACTGCGAATGGATTGATGTCATTGGCGATAGCATTGATTCCCCGCAACCGCGCTTCGGTTGCGGTCGTACCGCTGCCAGAAAACGGGTCGTACACTGTGTCTCCGTCCGAAACTTCACCAGTGGACTTAAAGTGAGAGAACAATCCCGCTGGGAGTTGCGGGGGCATTCGGGCGGGGTATTTATGGATCCCATGGGTCAGGTACTGCGTATCGGCGTTCGCGAACGTCCAGTCATAATCATTTAAGGAGTGTGATTGCTGACCGACCGCGTTGAGGGTGAGTTGGTTCGAATGCTGTCTCATAGGAGTATCCAAAAGCTCCGATATTGGTCCAGTCCGCAGGGGAGATTGATGAGTTCACCGATCCGTAGACTGGAATGGGATTGGTTGCGTGTCTGTGTGATACACAAGAAGATCCAATAGCAAAGAATTTACCAGGAGGCTTAGTGAGTGAAAAGCAGAGCCCAATGGCAAGTCATTCAGATGGTTATTCTACTACCTATCCCGGCGATCGCAACCTCGCGGAGATCAACTTCGAATTCGCGAACTGCGATACCTCGTATCTAACGCATGGCTTGCATAACTATCCAGCCCGGATGCCACCACAGATACCGAAGTTCTTCTTTGGCCACTATCTCGGAACGGATGATATCCAACCAGGTGACACCGTTTGGGATCCATTCGGGGGTAGCGGGACCACCGCCTTGGAGGCCCAACTCTTGAATCTGCGAGCGACGGTCAGCGACATCAACCCGCTTGCATGTATGATCACGCGAGCAAAGACCACCCCAATTGATATTGAGTGTTATCGCGAGGCCTGGCGGGTCTTTGCTCGCGGCCGGCTTCCAGAGTTCTCGAACACCATCACCGAGGCTTTCCAACAGATCGACGAGTCATACACAGCCGGGGACGATATGGCGGCGCTGCGCCCCGAGGTAAGCGAGAGATTCGAGTGGTTTCCCAAACCACAACTCTACCAGCTCCGTCATCTCCGTCAACGCATTGACGCGGTCGAAACCGCCTATGGGGAGACGATCGCCCGGTTCTTCCGCATCGCCCTGTCCATTACTGCGCGCGAGGTCAGCTACCAGCGAACAGGCGAGTACAAGCGCTATCGCATCCCCGAAGAGGCGCGTACAGAGCATGACCCAGACGTGTTTCGGATCTTTACACGGGAACTTCGAAGCAACCTCCAACAAATGGATCGATATATTAGCGCAATCCCCAATCCAGAGCCAGTAGTGGTCTCCCATGGGGACTCGCGGACGGCAACTCACATCCCAACTAACTCAGCAGACATCGTCCTCACATCACCGCCATATGGTGACCATGACACAACCGTTGCGTATGGTCAATACTCCCTTGACCCGGCCGTCATTTCAATGAAAGTTTCACGTGCCATGATGAAGGAAGTAGACAAGATGGGCTTAGGCGGGCGCAACAACCAGGGTGACAGACTCAGATCACTGGCAACGCGATCTGAGAAGCTTGGTGACATCCTGGACGTACTTCGGTCCCAGAATGGACGGAGCGGAGACACTCTCTCCTTTTTCAATGATTACTTTGACGTGATCAAGCAGGTCAAGCGCGTGCTTCGTGGCGGGCAGCCAGCCGTGTTCGTCGTGGCAAACCGTACTGTCTCAGACGTACAGATCCCCCTAGATCAGATTACGATGGAGTTGCTGGAGAACGTTGGCTTTGAACCCCAAATGATCCTGTCTCGCTCACTGCCATATAAGACGCTTCCATACGCAAACTCCCCACGGAACGTGGCGGGCCAGACTGGTTCGATGATGTCCAATGAGAACATTGTAATCGCTCGGAGTCCGAACTAAGCGGAACCTATAGATGATCGACGATCACCGAAAAGTTGAGTTCCAAGTCTATTGTGATTATTGAATCTCCGTAGCCAGGACCCCGTACGAAGTTATGATATTTTCAAGGAGCGACATCTCAGTCTCAAGATACGGTTCCACGAAGGGTTCGAGAGCAGTTCGAACGTGGATCATTGGGTAGTAAAATTATGATGCGATTTCGGGATCGCACCCCTTGTGTCAATTGGATACCAATAACATCTATAATACTCTATTGATTTATCTAGTCTAGTGTCTCTCTCCTCAATTACGGATGCAGCCGTCCGATGTGAAGAGAAACCGGAGTTGACGCTATGGTTCGGTCAGCCATTCTCGATCGGTAGTGACCTTATGTCGTTCGGTGACGTTGAACTTGCGGCCGTGGATACGTCGTTGGATGCCCTTAATCGAAATCAGAGTCTTACGATACAGAACCCACTACCGGCCGATGAACTCCTCCTCAGTATCTGTCTAGGGTACATTCGCTTACAAAACCCTAGATTTCCCACCAAGGGGATCATCGGCCAAGGAAAATCACTCTGTTTGTTTCCGGCCCTCTCGAAAGGTTACGTGACCAATTTTGACAATATTCGTCGTACTGGTGTAGGTGAAATGCCGAAACTGATCGACCGAGAGTCGATCGGTGCGATGAGTGAAATCGATGGGGAAGCAGATCTCTATACTGCCAAACATGGGATCGGTCTGGACACTGTTCCTCAGGAAATCGGGGCCCTAATCGTGGATCTCCGGAAGCGCGAATGGCGCCAACCAACCGCTCGTCTGGAGGAGCTTAAGGAGTACGTTGACCAGACTCCTGTCCCAGTGATCTACTATCTCGATGAGGAGCGATCCCAATTTGATCCCCTGCTCGAAGGGACTGAGCGGATCACGATCGATAACAAACTACTCACGACGGCCAGACCCGAGCTCAGTGAGCACGCCACCACACTCTCGACGTATGCGAGTATTCTCACCTCTGGCGAGCGAACGGTACAGATCACGGCCATTCACCACCCTGAGATGCAATCGGTCATCCGAGACCTTGGCAACATGAAACGCGACCTGCAAAACGTGCCTGGGCTCCAAACAGAGGTTGGGTGGTTGTTCAACCTCTTGACCGAACTCCCCGTCAGACCACAGTATTGGGAACAGGCTGTTCAGGATAACTTCCATCACCAATCCGTCGCCGATCTCATTCAGAACCTTCGGGCAAAGACGAATCATCTTGAGGGTATGACCGCCGATCTTCTGGTCAACTACGCTCAGGCAGGCAGCTACCTCCAACAGCTCCTGAACCGCTCGCATCCGCTTCAGGAGGCGCTATTCGATCGGCTGGCAGAGGCCGACGCAAAAAAAGTCACGACCCGCTTCGTGGTTCGCAACGAATACGAGCGAGATGCTATCAATGCGGCGCTGGCAGCAGAGAACCGGCAGATGCCGACCCACGCCGAATTAATCCCGATTGCCGACCTGAAACCTGATCCGGATGTCCCGACGGTGTTCACACGGCCCATGCGGAACGCACGCTATGTTTACGGATTTCCACCCTCGCGGACTGTTGAGTTCGTCCAATTCGACATGTGGGCCGACTATGTCGAATCTCACCTTCAGGAAACCCTTGAGGGGACTGATACCACCGTTACCCGCCGCGAGTACAACGAGCCTGTCTCGGAGTCAACTCATGCTCACCGGTCACATGCCAGTTCGGGCAGTCAAGCAGCCGCCGGTCCTGCCAACACCCAAGGACTCGATGACAAAATGACTGTAGAAGACAATGAAGCCCCCGCCAACCAGTCAGTGAGGGGAGATAGCATGAGCGAATTCTCCTATGAGGCACCCAACTACGACAACCCCGACGAGCTGCTGGAAGAGGTCCTAGCTGCGGAATTCAGTAAGGAGATCAGACAATCCGCAGGCGGCGCCAGTAGCGGCGATGATCGTAGTGGGGATGTTGACTTCTCCGGGCCCAAAAAGCGGATCATCTTCCAGGATGGGGACTCGATCATGCGAGCACCATCCAGCCGCGTCACAATTACGTCTGGCGACAATATTGTTCGCATCTCCGTCGCGGAGCTCGAGCCTGGTGATGAAGTACTGCTCGTTGACAATGCCCAAAACGACGTGTACGACCTGTTCATCAAATCGACCCACGAGCGGGATAAGGTTCGCGGCAGCGAGTCGACGATCGAGCGTTGGCGGTCGATCCTGCAGGACGGCCTGGACACAGAATACAGCGCTATTGAACTCATAGATGAGATGGAAGAACACGGATCCACGATTGGCAATGTATCGACAATTTTGGGGTGGCGGTCCGGCCGAACACTCGGGCCTAGAAACCCAGATGACGTCAAATACGTCCTTGAGATATTGGCGCCTGACCAAACATCGTTAGCGACGCCCACCGTGAATGCACTCAAGGAGATCCGCGGCTTGCATCGGAAGATCGGCCGTGAAACTCGGCGGTTGGTCGAAGCCAAACAAGCAGGTGCTTCACTCCCCAGCGGCGTGAACTCGGTGGATGGTAATATCGACACAGCTACTAAGCAGAAAGTCATTGCAGAGGTAACTAATGTCGAGTGACGCACAGCAGTTCGGTCAGTTCCTGCTCACCCAGACCATAGATCGTGTATCTGGTCGTGCCCTCCCCTACTGTGTCGGCGAGCGCCCCGAAGATTCCTACTACCTCTCTAGTCTGGCTCCTGAATACGGTATAGACAGAGACGAGGATTTCGAGGCGAAAACCAGGCCCGTAAGTCACGGAATCGAGTTCAAACCGATCGCCGGGTCAACCGGGACCGTTAAGATCTCCTTCGACTTGTACTACCCGAGCTTTCCCACCTACGAGGAATTTGAGGCGCTTAGGACCAACGGCGTTCAAGCGGCGAAATTGGAAGTTGCAGACCGTGAGGACATCGAGATCGATGACGTTGACATTGATGATATCTCTACGGACGCGTTGTTCTCCTTCGAGGAGATGTTTTACCGGCGCTTTACAGTCGACTACGAGTACAAAGGGAAGTTATCGGACATTCCCGCAGCGGCTTCAACCATCGAATCAGAGCTTCAAGCAGCCGTACGGGAGGCGTTCGCAGCCCACGCTAAGACCTATCTTGTGACGGCCGATCCGGTGGCGGGCGCCGGCTTGAATCGCTCCCCACGGGAATTGCTTGAGTTCGATGAAGCAGCCTTCGAGGAACTCAAGAATCAGGTATCAACCGTACCGCTCGGCGAATACGAGTGGGGACTGGGATTTACGACATCCGAGACGGACGGCCAACTAACCCTGGAGCTAGTCAATCGGCCCCTCAGCGAGACGGCAGGCGATGGGAACGATGATCCCTTTGTATTCAACCCCAAGATCGCCGTGGAAGGACGTTTCGAGCCCTATACTTTCGAATTAGTGCCCGCTGACTACCGATACGATCAGCAGGTGTGGGCCAAGGGCCACAACTGTTCGACGACAACTAGTGAGGGGGATCCACCAACGCGGCTCGAAACGACGGCGACGCCGAGCGAGCCCGTCTACGAATTCGCGTTTAACAGCGACTACAATACGGACTTCGCTGATCTCACTGACGAGGCGACGCTCCAGACCCTAGAGGACATCGCAGAGGGTATGGCCGACTACCACGAGACCTGGGCGACGAGACGTCGAGCCGAGTTGATCGATGAGATGGAGCTCACCGACGAGGAAGCCCAAGAACTTGATAAGGCCGCTGCAGACTTCAAACAAGAGCTCAAGCGTTTCGAACACGGGATCGAGATCCTTCATCGAGATGAACAGGCCCTCACGGCTTTCCGCGCTATGAACCAAGTGAACGCGGACCAATATGACTTCCCTGGCTGGCGGTTGTTCCAGCTGGTCTTTATCGTCTGTAATCTCTCAGGGATCGTGCGTCGCGAACACGAGTGGGCGGCGACGGACTACGACGAGGCAGCCGATGTGCTGTGGTTCCCAACTGGCGGAGGTAAGACCGAAGCGTACCTCGGACTGATCCTGTTCAATCTGTTCTATGACCGCCAGCGTGGCAAACAAAAGGGCGTCACCGCCTGGATCCGTTTCCCACTCCGGCTACTGAGCCGCCAGCAGAAGGACCGTTTCCTCCAGAGTCTCCTGTATGCCGAGCAACTTCGACGGAAACCGGAGTGGTTCGACGGGGCCGGTGAGGAATTCTCGCTAGGGTTTTATGTCGGGGGACAAGACACGCCCAACGCGATCGGGACCGATCGCGATACGCTCCGGCAGGCGTTCCAGCAAAGCCAGGACAAGCTCGAACGCGAGTGCAAGGTACTGGATGAGTGCCCGGTCTGTGAGAGTTCGATCGACGTGGAATACGACGTCGAGAAAAACAGCGTGTTCCATCACTGTACCGGTCCGGACTGTTTCGACCGGCTGCCGCTATACGTGGTTGATCGGGACATCTATCGCTACATTCCCTCGGTGTTGCTTGGCTCCCTCGACAAAATATCTGTCATGGGCATGCAGCCCCGCTTTACCAACCTGATCGGGAACGTAACAACCTACTGTCCGGACCACGGCTATGGCTACTCGGGGAGCTGTTCGGAGAAAGATCTCTTTGACTGTGCAGGCAAACTTCAGGAGGCTAATTCGTTCTATGACCCCGTCCCGACACTTCATCTTATCGACGAAGTACACTTGCTGAGCGAGGAGCTGGGGACGTTCGCCTCTCACTACGAAACGACATACCTCTCACTGTGTGAGTTGCTCTACGGGAAGACCCCCAAGATCGTGACTTCGACTGCGACGATTTCGGAATACGAGCGCCAGATCCGGAACCTCTTCCAGCGGGATGCCGTCCGGTTTCCCAATGACGGCCCCGTTCAAGGGGAGACCTTCTACGGCCACCTAACCAAGACGGTCGAACGGGAGTACATCGGGATGATGCCCTCCAACCGGTCGCATCTCTACGCTGTGCTGGACACGGTGGCAGATATCCATCAGATTATTCGGGATATGCGAACGATGTCGGTCGATGATCTCAGGGCCGCTACCGGGATCGAATCACTCACCGAACAACGCAAAGCGGAGCTGCTAGATCTGTATGAGACATCGCTGGTCTACTTCAATAACAAAACGCGGAAGGACCGCTACCGAGAGAACATCGCGAAGTACGTGAATCCGAAGCTCAAGCGCGATGGCTACGAGGACCCGCTGATCGAACGCCAACTTACGGCTGACACCGAAAACCCCGAATTTCTCGAGCAGTTGGAGAACCCCGAAGGGATTGACTTCAAGGATCGTATTGACACGGTCCCCTCAACCAGCTTCATCGGCCACGGGATCGACGTTGATCGGTTTAACCTTATGCTCTTTTTCGGGTATCCGCGCCAGACGTTCCAGTACATCCAATCCAGTAGCCGGGTCGGTCGCCAATCCGACGTGCCGGGGTTTGTGCTGGACATCTTTGATCCAATCAAAAACCGGGACAAGCATCGGTTCCGCTACTTCGAGAAGATGCACCAGTACCTCAATCGGACTGTCGAGCCCGTCCCTATCGATCGCTGGGCCAAATTCGGCATCGAACGGACTTTCCTAGGAGTATTCAATAGCATTTTCCTGCAGTACTACCGTCCAGCGATGTTCCGCAAGTACGAGCTTACCATTGATGGAGAGACCGATCGGGCTAACGTCCAGAAGGCATCACATCTCTATCATCTTATGACAAACGATGACTACCCAGAACTCACCGAAGCGAACCTGATCGAACTCGTCAAGCGCGCGTATGGCCTCGATCGAGATGGCAGCTCAAACGAATACTTCGAAGATCAGATCGAACACCGCGTCCGCCAGGTCTGGACCTACTGGAAGGCGAATCTCAGTAGTATGCAATACCCAGAGTTCCCGGCAGGCGAAGAGCCGATGCAAAACCTTCGGGACATCGGCGATCAGGGGACGATCACGCCTGACTACAACAATCAGAACTTCATCAAAGGCCTCACGGAGGGGAACTGACAATGACGATGGAACGAAAGAAGTCGAAGTTCCTCTATGATTTCCTTCCGGGAGCGACATTCAATCATTCCGAGACGAACCTGAGTGGACTGATTACTCGACTCCACCCGGATGATGACGGCCATGGTCACGACGTGGTCCCGGATCTGCCGGATCAATATATCCTGCGCCGGATCCAGCGACACGCGAACAAGTGGACCAACTGGCAGGAACTCGATTTTAACCCAACGGAGGTTTCCATCGTCCAGCCAGGAGCGGCGAACTTCGAAGTCTTCCCCCGAACCTTCGCCTGTGGGAACTGCGGGACGGCCAACCAGTTCCACTACAACGAGATTAATGAATTCCCGGGTGGCGGGCAGACCCCCAACTGCCAGCGCTGTGGCACGCCCATGCATGACCACGACCAGATGCGTTTCGCAGCCGTCTGTTCCTGTGGCCAGATTCAAGATATCTACGTCCCCAAACATTGCGGAGCCGGTATGGAGTTCCGAGAGAGTGGTGTCCGGCTCACGGATTCCTATTGGCGATGCACGGATCAGAACTGCAAACACACCGAGGAGTTCAACACCGGTGGAAAGTGCTTCAATCAGGGCTGCGATCGCAACGATCTCAAGGTCCTACCTCACTCGGCCTCGACCACGTTCTACCCCCAAACCCAAACGTTGGTAAACGTTCGCCAGGATTTGGACACGCTGCGCACAAACGGACAGTATCAGACCCAGATTGTGAGTGACTATCTCCTCGATGAAGCCCAGCTAGGCGAGCCCGACCCAGACAAAGTGATGGATCTAGCTATAGACTTGCTGCAGTCTGGGGAAGCAGAGTCTAACGAGCAGGCCAGAGAGCTGGCCAAAGAGCGCCTCAGGATCGATATTAGTGACCATCGAAACCAGACAGATCAGTTCCTTCGCCAGCAGTTCAATGATCGACAGCGAGTTCAGGTGAGCGAGGAACTCTTTGAGTACCTCTCTATGACGAGTGAGACCTACGACGAGGAGGGGTACATCTATTCGTATACGCTCGAGGAACTCGCAGCTGGCGAACACGAAACGCATCTCGAGTCCAAGTTGTTACAGGAATACTTGGCCGAGCGTGATCAGAGGAATCTCAGTACCGTCCGCCTGATTAAGAACTTCCCTATTACCGTTGTCACGTACGGTTATACGCGGTTGTCTCCCGAGCCTAGTGGAGGCTTTGGTGAGGACGACCCAAGTGACGGCGCCACGCCACCGGCGCTGAACCTCTTTCGGAGCGGGAAGTGGGCTGACGTCGAGATATTCGCACGGACTAACGACGCCGAAGCCGTAATGTTCACGCTAGATCACGACGCCGTCTTCGAGTGGCTCACTGCGAATTTCGACGTAGACGCAGAGGCGAGCGATCTCAAGGAGTGGTATCTGACACAGGTGACTAATCCTGGTCGATTCGGGGCGATCAACCCGGCCGAGGAACCAGTCTCGCGGGCGGTATTCTCACTGTTGCACACCTACTCCCATGCCGTTATCGAAGCGATAGGTGCGTTGTCGGGCTACGGTCGGGAAAGCCTCGTTGAGCATCTACTCCCCCGGACGCTTTCGACAGTCATCTACAAGCGTGCGGATACGGACTACAGCCTTGGGTCGATCTTCACACTGTTCGAGGATCGCTTTTTGGATGTGATGGATCAACTCGAAGAGGCAGCGTTCTGCACATACGATACGATCTGTCAAGCGGACCACAACGGGGCCTGTGAGGATTGTTTGTTCCTCTCGAACATCACCTGCACCAATTCCAACAAAAATCTCAGTCGATCGCTCCTGTTCGGCGGGGAGTTCGACGGGCAATCGATCGACGGCTACCTATAGAAATCTACAGTCTATCCCATTGAATCCCCGGCATTAGACCTTGGCTGTACTCGGTGGGTCATCGACTTCGAACGAAGTCTTAGAGGTCGGCCTGCATCGCTCGCCGGATCGCCAATAGTACTTCCTCAATATGGTCTGGATCGGACGAATCGTCAACATGAATTGAGAGGACACAGTTGACTGCGCCCTCCGAGTCGATCGTGATCTCCGTCTTCACGTCATCCGGGCTGAATGGCTCGCCAGTGATAGTGGTCTGGATCCCAGCATTCGTCGTCCCTGCATCAGTAGGATCGTCAATGTTGACCGAGCCCGAGTCAACTTGGTCCTCCTTGTAGCTGGCGTTCAGTCTGTCTTTTACGCTAGTGGCGATAGATTCCGACCCAGACTCCGAGTCGTCTTGGGAGTCGCTTGCGGTCCAAACCGTCTCCGGAAGGCGATCGCGAAACTCTTCATCAAATTTGAAGTGACAGATGGTGTTCCTGGATGCGAAGACGTACTCACCCATCCCTGCGGCCTCCAACGTCGCGAAGAACGTCCCGACACGTTCTTTCAGCGTTTTTGTGCTCAACTCAAGTCCGTACTCATCTTTTAACATCGAGAGTACCGTCTGGCGCTCTAAGGGACCTTCGAAGAGCACGCCCTTGTCGTCCAACGAGCGGAGGATCTGGCAGTACGGTTCGTGGTTCGCCAGTCCAGCTGCGAACACGTCCGCTCGCTTGCGGCCGGCCTCGGTGATTAACTCCGTTCCCAATTCAGTCGTAACAACACCTTTGTCGGTCGCTGAGAGGAACCCTAACCACTCGCCGAGTCTGATCGTATCATAGACTGCGTCGTTGTTTTCCACGAGCTCATCAACTAACTGGGATTTGCTCCGGGGCTGGTTAGCCACGAGTCGACAAATCTCCTCAAGTCGGTCCACAGAGGCTTCGCGGGGGAGGGCAGCAGTGTTTTCGATAGTAGGTGGCAATTTCCTCGTCAAGTATGTCAGCCCGAATATAATGTATCTATCGGTACTTCGTGGCAGTAGTGGTATTCCCTAGACTAGTCCCATTGCCGTTCACATGTGACTATCAAGGGAGGTTGACAGCTCATAATAAAGACTTAGGTATATGTATTGAGGTGCGAACTGTATGGCAAAAGCGGAACAACAGAGCCTCCAACAAATCTTCCACGAGGCTCGACTCAATGTTCCCCGATATCAGCGGAGTTACGCTTGGACAGAGACCGAGGTTGCGGACCTGCTTGAAGATATCACCTATGTTATCCAGCGGGACGCCGCTGTCGGTGACTCTCGTGATGTCGTCCACTACTTTGGGACAATCGTTCTGGATGACGTACGTGAGATCGACAGTCCAACGCCTAACGACTGGACGCTGTACAACGTCGTTGACGGGCAGCAACGGCTGACAACGGCAAGTTTGCTGGTGGGGTGTCTCTGTGAGGAACTACAGAACCTGAATGGCATCGTAGATGTAGATACATCTAGACGTAACTCGCCCGACGAGCTCTATCAACAGTACCGGGATCTGTACGTCAAATACCGGAACAAGCAGAACGGTCGGCGGTTCAAACCAGCCCGGTTGACCAAGCAAGCCTACAGCCAGCTCGTGGTCGCTGAGAAGCCCCCAGGGGTAATCCTCGACAAAGAGGAGGCCCTGCTGCCTGCACGCCGACTCGCGGAAGCCAAGCAAGTCATTCAAGGCTGGTTAGAAGACAAACGCGAAGCCCATCTCGAAGCATCACTTGAGGACGCAGCACAGGCGAACCTCCGTGCGTATTTTGACCATCTCTATGACGTTCTCTCGGCAATCGACAATATCTTCGAGGTGACCAAATACGAAGTTGACGACGCCGCGGAAGCAGGACGCCTCTTCGAGGTTGTCAACGATCGCGGCAAGGATCTAACAATCGCTGAGAAAATCAAAAGCCACCTGCTGTATTGTGCCGGTGAAGTCGAACAGCTGGATTCAGAAAACGTCGCTCGGGACTTCAATGACGCTGTTGAGACGATTACGCTCGGAGGTGGTGACGAAGAGCTTGTCGACCAATTCGTCAAGCGCCACTGGGAGATGTTCACCGGCGAAACGAAGCGCCGGCGACCACATTCGGATATCTCGGACATCCATCGCCGAATCAAACAGATCGATCGCTATGCCTCTTTAGATCGGCCGGAAGCGGATCTCGCCGACTGGATTAATAGATATGTCGAATCGCTTCGGGAGGCCGCGGAGGCGTTCAATGCGATTTACGATCCCGAACGGCTTGGCAATCAGTACGATGGCATCGATGCAGCGACGCTAAACAAGCTCACGGCCGTGGATACCTGTGGGGCGGCTTCTACGTTCCGACCTCTGCTTATGGCAGCGTATCTCAAGATGGATGTCAAGAGCGACGACTTCGCCGACCTAGTGCGGGCCTGTGAAGTGTTCGCCGTTCGAGCCTTCGAAATTATGAACCGAAGTACGATGTTACTTCGGCGACAGCTCAAACGCGAATCACATCGACTGTTCATTGCTGACTGGACGGAGACTGACATCAGGGACCTATTCGATGCAGTCACGATCGATGACCGTTACAGTAGTGTCGATAACGCCGTCACCTCAATCATCGATAAAATCGATACCGAGACTGGCAACCGCGCTCCTGAATCGGATATCATTGATTGCTTAACCCGGGGAGACGTCATCAGCGGTGAGTTCAATCGGGGTTGGGGTGGCTTCGGGAATGGGAAAAACACCGTGCTGTACCTTCTATATGAGTACGAACGCTCACTGCGCAGCCAAATGGGTACGACCGGGCTGCATACCCTGGTCGGCTTCGGGACATTCGTTACCGAAGCTGAAATAGAACATATTGCGCCGCAGAATCCTGACGTCGCAGAGGCACGTCTGGAGAACCACAACGAAAACCGTCACCGTTTGGCGAACCTCGCATTCCTCTGGCCACAAGACAACAAGACCGTCGGGAATGACACATACGAAAGAAAATACAACAAGATCTACAAGGACTCAAAGATCGCGATTCTGGAGCACCTCTCTGATCCCGCCGATGGATGGGACCTAGGTGCCCTGAATCAGCGGGAAGACGAGCTGGTAAAGTTCGTGCTTGAACGCTGGGCGGGACACAAGCGTGCACGTGTACTGCTTACAAAGGAACCAACCACTGACCAGAAGGCCTGGCTGCGAGAGGAGGTCCAGGCACACTACAGCGGTATGGAAAACGGAAACACTCTTCCGACGATCGTCTTCGAGACAAGTGCGGACGGCTCCGTTCAGGACAAGTCCTACAAGCGCTACAAGCCCTGCAGTAGCTGTGGCGGGCTGAAAATGGAACTCGACGGGGATGACTTTCATTGTGCCTGCGGCACGAACATTCGGGTACCGAACTACCAAGTATCGAAATAATCTGGGCGACCGTCGCCTAACAATCGATTAGGCTAGCCCGCCGGACAGCATTTATCAAGCGATTAGGGATTCTCATTTGCCTCGGCAAATTCACGAAGATAATCATCGTATTGGGAGTCTCCAAACGATTCCGTGTCGAATCCGTCTTGCCAGGCCCCTCTAAGAGCAATTTTCTGATATTATTTCCAAGCGAATCGTCTGTTCAGAATCTGAACGAACTCTAAACGGCGAACGACGCGTTTCTTAAAACGACCCAACGTTGTCCCTTGGATTTCAACCGTCCACAAATCAGAGGGGCCCTGACAGATATGATATAGAGGGTCTCGCCGACCGATATACCGAAAACCGGAGGACAATAGAAGCCGCGAACAAAGCATCCAACTAGCATAACATACTGAAAACAAGACCTGGTTTAAAACCCATACCCCAGTTTCCAGTGGATCAGCTGGAACTCGCGGAGGCGTCAGTAATTTTTTGAGCAAGTGCCCTTAGGCACACTCGCTAAGGGGGTTGTCCCAGCGGTCGGGAACGGATAACCTGCTCGAGTCACATTCTCGCTCTATCGTGCCGACCGACTCTCCAGTCGAAACACACGTTCGACGATATTCCGGTAAAACAGACCGCTAATTAGTCCCTTACGACAGTGTTGCCACTCACTGGGACGGCGCTATCTGAGGGTCGGATTCACTTTTCCGTACTCCCATGAATCGGGATCCGATCGCCACTGAACATTGGCCGCTCGAAGTTCGAGCGGGTCACGACCGATCGAGGACCACGCGTCGACGGCCTCGGCGAGTATGTCCTGGACACGCGGGTTAGACGAACTCTTCAGCTTCGAGAGAATCGTATCGATCCGTAGCGTCGTATCCTCCTCATCGGCAACGCCGACGAGACTCGCACTGTACTTCGTACAGAACTGTTGCCAGGCGTTCGATGACGCGCTCTTCGTCTCGAGGTTGTAGAGCTTCGAGACACGATCGGCAGCGTTCTCGATACCGAACTCGACCTGCTCGACGATCGCAGTGATGTCCTGCTCGAACTTCTTGCTCGCGAAGGAGACGCAGGCGTTGTCGTTTCGCAGTACACCCCGGAGTCGGTCGAGCGTCCGATACACCGTACTGATACTCCGCCCAGTGTTATCCGCCAGCTCGTTCGGGTGTTGCTCTCCGCCATCAGTGACGAGCGTCTTGAGGACCTTCTCGTCGCTCTCACGGAGTCCGACGAACGTCTGGAGGATCATCGCGTTCTGCTCGGTCTCGAGTTCCGGCGTCGGATCAGCGAACAGCTCGACGGGCTTCTCCGAAGCGACTGCGTCGAAGTGATCGTCGGGGACGTACGTCGTCTGATCGACCTGGACCGGAACTCCGCTCCAGGAAAGAACGTTGATGAGCGTCTCGTCGATCTCCCGACGTAGCTTACGATGATCTTCCCATCGGAACGAGCGATTGCTGTTCAGCTTCTTTTTCAGCAGCACGCCCACCTTCGGATGGTAGAGCGGATCCGTCTCATCGTCTTCGCGGACGTACTTCGGGTGGTAGTGCTTGATCTGTTTCCCGAATCGGTGGCCCGAGATCAGTCGCTTCGCGTCCGGCGTCGGCAGCCGGACTCGGTGATTATATCCGACGATGTCCTCGTTGTCGACGCGGTACTCGAACTTACTGCCTTTCTCGGTCGCACAGAGGTGCATCAATCGCTGCATGATTCCGGCTCGACCGACGACCTTGGGACTCCAGGATCGATTTAGCCGGACGTATCGTTCGTACGTCGTGATATTACTCATCCCGTGGACCTCTCCCGCGAAATAGTCCGTGTTGATCGGGAGACTGCCTTCTCGAGCCAGCACCTGGACGAACGTCGGCAGCAGACGACGGAACTCGAGCGGTTCGAGATTCGAGCCGGCGAAGCGAACGTTGACGCCTTCGTCTTCGGGAAGGTTGTCGAACGGCGTCGAGACCTGGTCGCCAGTCTCGTAATGACGCATGTTCGCGAACCGGGACTGAATCAAGAAGTTCGCCTTCCGTTCTCCTTGTCCGTACCCGCTGATCCGGTATTCGTAGAGCCGCTCACTCGCAACGTCGTCCTCGAGGCGCGGTGCGATTCCGCTCTTCTGGTACTTGAGGTTGATCGTCCACTCTTCGCCGTCGACTTCCGTGTCGATCTCACCGGAGTATCCGTCGAACCGTTGGATGAGGAGTCGACCGAGAATCCAGTATGGACTCAGCCCGTGCTCGGTGAAGATGAGGTTCCCTTCGCACTCGTGAGGTGCAGTCGCGATCTGCCTCACGCGCGACACCCCAATTTATGAGAGTTGAGACTGTAGTGTGCAGGTAGCTTTCCCCCTCTTCCGGGGGAAATTGAAGGAATCGTATTAAGCCTAGGCCGGGATTTGAACCCGGGCTCTCGTCCTTACCAAGGACGCGCTTTACCGCTAAGCTACCCAGGCACGCATCTGTTCGTTGACCGGAGTCGTCTTTATGGGTTTCGATTCGAGCGGGCCGTGCGCCGGGTTGTCGCAGCCCCATCCCGCGATTGCGTTCGTCTCTCAGGGATCCGTCGCGGACGTCGCTCGATCGGTCGTGGAATCCTCGAGCGACAGCTCTCGAGCCCGCGCGTGGAGGTCGGTGAGACAGTCCGCGACTGGGGGAAACGAGGTGCCGACATCGGCGGCGAACTCCGCGACGACGGCGTGCAGTCGGGGTGAGGGGGTTTCGCCGACGGCGACGGCGCCGGTACGGACGGCCAGTTCGAGCACGTCTCGCTCGAGGTTCGCATCGGTCGATGCGGGATCGCCGCCGTCGATGCCAACGGCGGTGCCGGCGCTGGTTTCGGCTCCGGACTCGAGATCTTCGCGGCGGGTCTGGTCGCGACCGAACGACTGCACCGTTCGGACGGCTTTGTCGGCGGCGTCGGTGCGCGCCAGCAGGTAGAAGCCGCGGGCGACGAGGATATCGGCGGCGAGGATCCCGAGGTCGGCGTCGCTGGCTTCGGCGTCGGTCGCCGTCCAGGGTTCGTCGTGAGCGAGCGACCGCGTCAGTCGCAGCCCCTCGTAGATGAGTTGGACGCCGGCCGCGTGGGTCGTAATGCGAGCGGGGTCGCGATCGGAGCTGACGGCTTGCGTTCGGTTCCGGTCGGGTTCGGACTCGCCGTCGCGGTGCGGCTCGTCCGCGTCCTCGAGGACGCGACCCTCAGTGCGCATCGCCGCGGCGCTCTCGAGGGTGAGGACCGCGGGGACCATCGACGCTCGATCGAGGATAGAGTCGAGATATTCGTGCAGCCGTGGTGGTTCGACGTCCGCGACGGCCTCGAGGGCGGCACGCCGACAGCTGTCGGCCTCTTCCATTAGCGAGGGGTTACGAGGGCGGAGCCAAAGACCTTTGGAAACGCCCGGTCGACTGCTGCCATGCTCGACGTTGACACGAACGGATCGGTTCGCACCGTCACGATCGACCGCCCCGAGGCGCGCAACGCCCTCACCGTGGATGGCCTCGAGGCCCTCGAGACGGCGATCGACGACGCCGACGAACCGGTGATCTCCCTCCGCGGTCGCGGTCCGGCCTTCTCCGCGGGAGCCGATCTGAACGAGGTCGCGGCGCTCGAGGGAGATCGCGACCGCGCGGCCGATTTCGCGCGCCTGGGCCAGCGCGTCGCGCGGACGATCGAGGACGCTCCCGCAGTCGTCGTCGCCGGGATCGACGGGCCCGCACGCGGCGGCGGCCTCGAACTCGCGCTGGCCTGTGACGTTCGTGTGGGCACGCCCGAGTCGACCTACGGCGAACCGGGGGTCAGCTTCGGGCTGTTCGGCGCCTGGGGCGGGACCGTCCGGTTGCCCCGGGTGCTCGGCGAGGGCGACGCGCTCGAGTTCGCGCTCTCGGGACGGTCGATCGACGCCGAGGAAGCGCTACGGATCGGACTCATTTCGCGCATCGATGACGATCCTCGATCGGTCGCCGAAGAGATCGCGACAAACGAGACCGATGCGCTGGTCGCCCTGAAACGCCGGATCCGAGACGACAGCGAGCGTGCGACACAAGAGCGACGCGAGGCCGCCGCCTTCGCCGACCTCGTCGCCGCTCACGCCGACGATATCGACGCGTTGCTCGAGTAGGTGACGTGGATCGAGCAGCGGACGACGGTTGGGGAAAGTAATTTGTTCGCTTACATGAATTGGGGTGGTATGCCCGGACCGGTGTTTCTGGAGGGCGACCGCGTCACGCTGCGCCCGATCGAGGAAGAGGATCTCGAGTTTCTACAAGCGCAGGTCAACGACTCGCAAATCTGGCGGCCGATCGGTCGCTCGAGGCCCGTGAACCGCGAGCAGGAACGCGAGTTCTTCGAGAACGATGTCTGTGGTGACGACACCGTCGTGCTCCTGATCGTCGCCGATTCGACGCCGGTCGGGACGGTCGGGCTCCACTCCTTCGACCGGGAGGCCCGGAACGCCGAACTCGGCTACTGGGTCGCACCGGAGCACCACGAGCGGGGCTACGGAACCGACGCAGTCGAGCGCGTCGTCCGGTACGCGTTCGATCAGCTCGGCCTCCACCGGATCTCGGCCCGCGTGTTCGCGTTCAACGAACCGTCGCGACGACTGCTCGAGTCCGTCGACTTCACGCGGGAGGGCGTCCACCGCGACGTCGAATTCGTCGACGGTGAGTATCACGACGCGTACTGGTACGGGTTGCTGGAGGATGAGTGGCGCCAGAAGTGAGAGATCGGAAGTGAAAACTTACTCGAGGGGCTCCGGGGCGGGCGGCGCGTTGCGCTTGTGTTCGCTGCGTTCGTACATCCCGCGGACTCGTTCGACCGTTTCTTCGTCAACCTCGAGCAGCCGGCAGGTTGCGGCGACGGAGAGCGGGCCGTCGATGTGGGTCGCGAGGATGTCGTCGAGTGTCTCGTAGCTGATCCCCAGCTCGCCCTCGTCGGTCTGGTCGGCCCACAGCTCTGCGGTGGCGGTCTTCGCGGCCAGTTCCTCGGAAACGCCGACGTGCCGGGCGAGCTGGCGGACCTGTCCCTTGTAGAGGTTCCCGATCGGGTGGCAGTCGACCGCGCCGTCGCCGTACTTGGTGAAGTAGCCCACCGCGGCCTCGCTGCGGTTTCCGGTCCCCAGGACCAGCCGGCTTTCGTGGTTGGCCACGAGATAGTTCAGGACCGCCCGGACGCGGGCGCGAGCGTTGCCCACGGCTTCGCGGTCGCCTTCGGCTTCGGGATAGGTCGACAGGATGGTATCGATGATTGGTTCGATCTCGAGTACGTCGTAGCTGATCTCGAGGTCCTGTGCGACCAGCTCGGCGTCGCTCATGTTCCCCTCGCTGCTGACGGTCGCCGGCAGGACGAGTCCGTGAACGTTCTCGGCTCCGAGCGCCTCGACGGCCAGATAGCCAGTCAGCGTGCTGTCGATCCCTCCCGAGAGGCCGAGGACGACACCGTCGGCTCCCGCTGCGTCGACCCGGTCGCGAATGAACGCCGTGATGTGGTCGCGCTGCCGTTCCAGCTCCCCGTCCGAAAAGCGAAGGTCGATCATACGGGGTGCTATGCCGGCCGCAGCCTAATAGGCTGTCCTCTCCGGAAAAAAGTGCCCGAACGGTCGATTTTGGCGGAGCGCTACGGCTCGAGGCGAAGTCCAGAAGGCGGCCGAATGGAAGGTCCGGGTGCGAGAATCGAACTGCGCGTCTCAGCCGGACGGGCTGAAGGATAACCACTACCCCAACCCGGACACGTCGCGTCTTTCGACACGACCCGCTACCACGGTGGACACGTAATACGTACTGATAGTCTGCATCGATTGCGACTCGAGGACGGATTTTTGTCGCCGCGGGCACGTGGGCCGGTCCGAGAGCGCTACGTTCAAGTGCGACCGGAAGATAGCCTTGGATGACGCAGCGCGTCGGTAGTGAGACGCAAGAAGTCCGTCGAATTACGGCGCGCAAGCGGATGACGTGCGCCGGTGGTGAGCAGTTCCTCCGGAACTGCGAGCCTCGGCGCGCGAGGAGTGTAGTGGCACAGTGCGCCGGTGGTGAGCAAATCCGCAGGATTTGCGATCCTCGGCGCGAGCGAACGAAGTGAGCGAGCGCCGGTGGTCCAGTGGTAGGACTCGAGCTTCCCAAGCTCGCGGCCCGGGTTCAATTCCCGGCCGGCGCATCCCGTCGTAAGCAAACTGCGAGCGACTGGTGCGCCACGAGGGAATCGAATCACGCGAGACGGAGCCCGCACAGCGGAGCGAGCAGGAACGTCTCGCCATCGGGTTCAATTCCCGGCCGGCGCATTTCTCGAGCGATCGACAATCCGATAGCGCGCTCTCTGCTGATCGCTATTAGGAGGAAAGTCCCAACTGTCGGTGAACAGACCCACATGTGCCAGTTCGCACTGGCTCCGTAGATACGACCACCCGCAACGACACTAAAATGGGCTCAAAACCGGCTTACTCGTGAATTCCCATCGCTTCGATCTGCTCTTGATATCGGTTTCGGATCGTCACTTCGGTCACCTGCGCGACGTCGGAGACCTCGCGCTGGGTCTTCTTCTCGTTACAGAGCAGTGACGCGGCGTAGATCGCGGCGGCGGCGTAGCCCGTGGGCGATTTGCCCGATAGCAGCCCCTTCTCGGTCGTCGTATCGATGATCTCGTTGGCTTTCACCTGTACCTCTTCGGAGAGCTCGAGTTCGGAGCAAAAGCGCGGGACGTACTTCTTGGGGTTGACCGGCTCCATCTCGAGGCCGAGTTCCTGGGCGACGTAGCGATAGGTGCGGCCGATCTCCTTGCGCTCGACCCGGGAGACGGCGGCGACCTCCTCGAGCGAGCGGGGGATGCCCTCCATGCGGCAGGCGGCGTAGAGGGTGCTGGTCGCGACACCCTCGATCGAGCGCCCGCGGATGAGGTCTTCGTCGAGCGCGCGCCGGTACATGACGCAGGCGACCTCGCGGACCGAGCGGGGGATGCCCAGCGAGGATGCCATCCGGTCGGTTTCCGAAAGCGCGAACTGGAGGTTTCGCTCGCCGGCGTCTTTGGTACGGATTCGTTCCTGCCACTTGCGCAGGCGGCGCATCTGGTTTCGCTTGTCAGAAGAAATCGAGCGGCCGTAGGCGTCCTGATTTTTCCAGTCGATCGAGGTTGTCAGCCCCTTGTCGTGCATCGTCTGGGTCGTCGGTGCGCCGACGCGGGACTTGTTCTGCCGTTCGGAGTGGTTGAACGCGCGCCACTCCGGCCCGTGATCGATGTTCGTTCCTTCGACGATCAGGCCACACTGGTCGCAGACGAGTTCCCCTTGATCCTCGCTCTTGACGAGTGTCCCTCCGTTGCACTCGTCGCACACCCGCTCACGCTCCGGTTCCTGTTCTTTTTCTGTCGTTTCAGGTTCTCGTTCGCGTTGGCGGGGTGGGCTAGCCATTTCGTGTAGATAACGATGTTGCAACGACTTAAGGACTCGCCACCATAGAGTCACCCTCGAAGTCGGTCGATCAGGTTCCGTTTCGACGATAAATCGATATTACGCGCCGTTTCAGCCACGTTTTCGGGTTCAAATCCCTCGTTTCCGAACGGTGAGAGATTTCATAGGTAGCCAAACAGCGTTCCGACCAGTACCAGCAGCCACATCGCGGTGCCGACCAGCAGCATGTCGTTGAACTTCGAGTCCCGAGCCGCGCGTTTGGCCGCGCCGCCGGCGATCAGGCCGAGCGCGACGACGACGAGCATGCGCTGGACGACGACCTCGAGGGGGAGCGCGTCGACGCCGAGCATGCCGTAGTCGAGCCAGACCGCGACCGCGAGCGAGCCCGCGGCGACGACGGCGGCGTCGAGCCGGCGCGTGAGTCCGCGTGCGATCAGGTAGGTCGTCGCCGGAATGCCGACGCCGATCACCGGATAGAGCAGCGCGGCGATCTGATGGGGCGTGAGGAACTCGGCGCGGTGCTCGAGGAAGATGCCGCCCGCCCGGACGCCGAGGTAGAGCGCGACGATGGCGATGACGAGGAGGAGATGGCCGACCTCGACGCGGTCGTAGGCGGCGGCGATCCGCCGGCGGTCGATGTCGGTCAGATGATCGTCGATGGCGTCGGGCGTCCGTTGACGGACCTGTTCGGCGGACCGGCCGGCGTCACTCGCAGCGTCGGCGGCATGCCTGCGGGACCGTATGCCGACCAGCGTGGGGATGACGAGCAATCCGGCGAGTTCGACGAGGGTAGCCCAGCCGTCTGCATCGGAAGAGTTGCCGTTATCGAGGTAGATGCGGCTGACGTCCTCCTGAACGTCTACTTGGGGGTGAGCCATGAAGTTGGACTCGACTTTTCGCTGGGCGGACTGGGACCCGTGGACGCGGTGTTGCAACGTGAACCAGTCGAAGTGTTCGGAGTGCGTCTGCATGGCGACCCAGTCGTCGTCCTCGTTGGGGCTCTCGTAGAGCCGGATGTGATATCGCTGTCCGTAGTAATCGCCGTCCTCGAGCTGGAGCGTCTCGGTCGTCCAGTAGCCGCTCTCGTTCGAGCCGGGATCGACGTAGGCGTAGCGGACGCCGCCGTCGGCCTCGCCCCAGTTGAGAGAGGGGATTCGTCCGCGCCGTTCGTCCGCTGGCGGTTCGTCTGCGGTCGTGTTGTTGGCCGAATCGTTCGTCGCGTTGGCGGTTGTATTGGTGGCCGAATCGGTCGTCGCGTTGGCGGCCGAATCGGTCTCGGCCTGCGTTTCGTTCTCGGAGACGTTTTCATCACCGGTCAGTGCGTACGTGTCCGGCACCGCCTCTTCCTCCGATTCGTTGATTTCCGACCAGTCGCCGCCGCCCGGTTCGGTCAGTATTCGTTCGATATCGTCGACATCACCGCGGACGATCACGTTGATCGGACTGCGTTTCTGGAACCCCTCCCGCGGACTGAGATACTCCCAGAACCCGCTCTCGGAGTCATCGAACGAAACGACGTCGGGAGTCGGCTTCTCCGGGGCCGGATCCTCAGCCGTGAACTGGCCGGTCGACAGCGACAGCAACATCGAGGGACCGCCGACGAGCACGAACGCAAGGGCGAGTAACACGGCCGCGATCACGAGCGATCGACGCATTTCGTGGGTACTAGCCACGGGACCCATATCAAACCGTATGTGATTGATCCGATGGGTGACGGGGAGCGTCCGTTCCAGTCGAATCAGCCGTGCTCGAGGGACATGACAGGGGACTCAGGGTCCGCCGTCCGGTCTGTTGTGCGTGTCCGTGCCAAAATCAGGTGTCGACGGTGGGACCGACGGTAGTAACGGGGACCGAGGCCTCGCGGACGACGCGCTGTGAGACGCTCCCGACGACGTTCTGTTCGTACTCGTCGCCGCTGGTTCCCATCACGATCAGATCGACGTCAGTGGCTGCGGCGTAGTCGACGATGCACTCCGCCGGATTGCCCGTATCGACCGCCGTCTCCGTCTCGACGTCACTCGCCGTGGCCCGCGTCACGGCGTCGTCGATCGCTTCGCGGGCCGTCGCCTCGAGGTCCTCGCGGACGTGTGTGACGCGCTCGTCGTCGAGGACGAGAAAGGCGCGGTCGTCGACGACCGAGAGGACGTGTAGGGTCGCGTTTCTCGTGGCCGCGACATCGATCGCGTGCGCCGCAACGGTCGCCGCGTGGTCGCTGCCGTCGGTGGGGAACAAAATCGTCTCGTACATCGATCTCTGCGCTAGCCTCTCGCGCGGACGGAAAAAGGGGTTTCCCTCCCTCCTCAATGGCGGGAACGACAGGTTAGACGCCGGCTAAACGCCGGGGATACCAAGCACGTCGGGCGTGACGAGTCCGACCACCGCAAACAGGTAGACGATTCCGACCGCGACGATCCAGGCGACGAACCCGATCGCGACGGCGGAGCCCCAGCCGCCGGGGTAGCGCCAGTTGATGACGCCGACCCAGACGATCAACATCAACAGGATACCCAGAAGGGGAATCCAGCCGACGAAGAAGCTCGTAACGGCCCACGCGACCGCGCCGATCAGCGCCGTCACTGCCGCGTTCACGAAGCTCGCATCCCTGTCTAACACTAGCCGTGCGCCCGCGAGAATACCGATCGTTCCCACGAGCAAGCTCAGCACGAAGATCAGGATTGAGTCCGCGGCAGCCATACTATGGTTTCCAGCTGAGTTCGATCTCGACCGTCTCACGATTCCCTCGGAGCATCGACGATCGTTCGACCACTTCGACCGAGAGGTCGATGTTCTGTGGTGGGTCGAGCGACACGTTCTTGTTCCCGACGGGGATGGTGACCTCCTCGTCGCTCCGCTCGAACTCCGCTGCGAGGTCCGTGAAGTACGCGGCGAGTTCCTCTCGCGGCAGTGTTTCGTCGGCGGTCGTCCGTTGGGCCATGCGCCAATATGCCGGTCGTGCCCGCAAAAGTATGGGCAGCGAACGACGTCCTAACTCGCTGTTACCGGCTCGACCGCCGCTGTAACGGGTCACTGATATAGTAGCCACTGAAACGATTCACACGCTGATCGGACAGCTGGCGGTCGATCAGGCGTGCAATGACGTTCAGGGGCTACTATAGCACTTCGAGAAACCGGCACCGAATCGGCCGCTAGAACAGGTTCGCCTGCTGATAGACCGATATCCCCTCGCTCGTGATCTCGTACGGCTTCTTCTCTCGGGAGTGGTTCGCATCGCGGATCTTCTGGATCTCGATCGCCATTCGCGTCTCGCGGAAGTCGTCCGGTCTGATGTACTGCAGGACGAAGACGGCGTCCGTGAGATACTCGACGATCCCGTACCGCGAGGCGTAGGCGGTCTCCGAGGACGCCTCGCTGGTCAACAACGCGGTGACCCCCGCCCCCTTCAAGCTTCGGGCGAAATCGTAGATTTCGTTGCGGCGTTTCGCCCGGTCCTCGTACATCATCTCGAGCAAGGAGACCGAATCCAGAACGAGCCGCGAGGCGTCGAACTCCTCGACGAGCGCGGGGAGTTCGTTGCGGATCGACGCCAGGCTGTTGGCCATCTCGATGGGATCGACGTCGACCACGGCGAGCTGGCCGTCGGCGACGTACTCGTCGAAGGCGTACCCCTTTTCGGTCGCACTGTTGATGACCCGATCGCGGCTCTCCTCCAACGTAATGAATACCGCTCGTTCGTCCCGCTCGAGGGCATGGGTGATAAACTGGAGTCCGAAGGTCGTCTTCCCGGTCCCGGCACCGCCCATCGCGACGAGGAGCGAGCGCTCGGGAACGCCGCCCTGAATCATTTGATCGAGCCCGTCGATACCGAGGTCGATTCGAGGGAGTTCTGAATCGAGCTCCTCGTCGAAGTCCGGTTCGTCGCTTCCCAGGACGAAGTCGAGATCATCGAATCCCTCGAGATCGGCCGCCGAATCGCCGTCGTCACCGACGGCGGCCGGCTCCGACGCCTCGATGTCCTGTAACGCCGAGCCGAAGTCCTCCTCGAACAGGGAGTCGCCGTCCGCCGCGTCGTCAGTCCCTGAGCGCTGATCCCGGGCCGAATCGTCGTCGAGACGATCGTCGACATCCTGCTCCGACTCGGATCGATCGTCGTCGTCCTCGAGATCGTCGACATCCTGCTCCGACTCGGATCGATCGCCGTCGTCCTCGTCCTCGAGTGCCCGGTCGAACCAGTCGGTGACATCGTCACTCACGGCGACCACCTGCGGGCCGTCGCCGGAACCAGCAGGGGCGGCCGACAGAAATCGCAAACTGGCCGACCGCTGGGATCGACGGCGACGCGACGGGGGTACTCGAGTAGACAGCTGCCATACTGGACACTGCGACGTGGTCGTCGCGGGCGTTCACGTGACCGGATTCGTTCCACCCGGATTAAGCTTGTTGCCGCCGACGGGAACAAGCGTGGCTTTTTGACGACGGGGGGGCTAGCCGCGGACGATGGACGTCGACGTCGGAATCGTCGCCCAACGCGACAACGAGCGTGCACAGGACCTCGCCGCGAGTCTCGTCGACGCCCTCGAGGGGGCGGGCGCGAGCGCCGTCGTCGACGAGGCAACCGGCGGGGCGATCGCGGCGACCGCCGTCCCGGTCGCCGCGATGGCGAGTCGCGATCTCGTCGTGAGCATCGGCGGCGACGGAACGTTGCTGTTCGTCGCGCGCGAGGTCAGCCCCGCGCCGATCCTCGGGATCAACCTCGGCGAAGTCGGCTTTCTCAACGCCGTCGCCCCCGCTGACTCGCTCGAGGTTGTCACCGCGCTCGTCGCCGAACTCGAGGAGACGGGCACCGTCGAGGGCCGCGAACTGGCGCGGCTGCAGGCGACCGGCGTCGACGAGGACTGGACGCTCGAACCCGCGCTCAACGAAGTCGTCGTTCACGGCCCTCGACGGGGCCACGGCGGCGGGGCAACCATCGAAATCACCGTCGACGGCCAGCGCTACACCGAGAGCCACGCGGACGGCGTCCTCGTGGCCACGCCGACGGGCTCGACCGCCTACAACCTCAGCGAGGGCGGTCCGCTGGTTCACCCGTCGGCCGACGCGCTCGTCGTCACGCAGATGGCCGCGACCGAGTCGATGCCGCCGCTAGTCGTCGAACCGGATACCGAACTAACACTCACCGTCTCCGGAACCGAGACGGCCTACGCGATCAGCGACGGGCGCAACCGACGGCACCTCGAGCCGCCCGCGACGGTATCGGTCTCGCTGGCCGACGAGTTCGTGACGCTCGTCGGCCCGCAGGCGAACTTTTTCGACGGGCTCGACAAACTCGAGTAGTCCTACTGCTCGCCCTCGACGAGCCGCTCGAGGTGTTCCGGCGGCACCGAGCCGCGGGCGGCGCGGCCGTCCGAAACGAACGTCGGCACGCCGGTGATTCCTTGCTGTTGAGCCTCGGCGAACCGATCCTCGAGCTCTGCGCGGAGACTCTCATCTGCGACGGCGTCGCGGATCTCGTCGGCCGGCAGATCGGCGTCTTCGGCGAGGTCGGCCAGGACGTCGACGTCGCCGATGTCGCGGCCGTCCTGCCACAGCGCCGTGTAGATCGATTCGTCGAACGCCGGCCACTGGCCGGGGTACTCCTGCTTGACGTACCAGGAGGCGACCTGCGCGTCGAACGAGTCGATATCGGTCGCCATCACCTGGGCCATTTCGACGCCGTACTCCTCCTGCAGCCGGCGAACGTTCTGTTTCGCCTGCTCGAAGTACTCGTCGTCCTTACCGTCGTCAGCGTCCTGATCGATCGAACCGTCCGGGTTCCGCTTCCCCCGTCGCAGGTCGAAGGGATGCCACTCGACGTTCAGTGGCTCGTCGCGGCCCTCGCGGTACTGCGCGAGCGAGCGGGTCCCCAGATAACAGAACGGACAGACGTAGTCGGCGTATATCGTGAGTCGATCCGCGGTCTCCGGCGTCGATCCGGTATCAGCGTCAGCCATAGCGCTGCTAGGCGGTCACCACGGAAAAGTCGCGGGTCACCGGCAGTCGGCCGGAGACGGCTCGAGACGCGGGGGAGGCGGCTCGAGCGGCGGTGGAAGTGGCTCGGGACTGGGTGACGACGGGCCAGTGAGAGGCGGCTGCGGCGTAGCGCCGGTCCGAGTCGATAGCCCAGCCCGTTAGCTCTCCGATCCGGAGGCGGCCGCGTCGGCGGCGTTCGTCTCGGCGTCCGTCGCGTCCGGCAGGTTCGGGTCCCGGTACGGGTTGCGGCCGTAGGCCGGGAGCTCGTCCTCGAGTTGCGATTTCAGCACGCGGCGGAGCCGGTTCAGACTCGTCGTGTCCAGTCCGTAGTCGGCCGCGAGGCGCTTGAACGATTCCTCGTCGGTGATATCGTGGGCGCGGTACTCGGCGAACAGTTCCTCCATCCGGTCGGCGGAAAGCGTCTGGGCGTCGATCTCGTCCAGCCCGAAGTACTGCTGGCGGTCGACGTCGACGACGTGGCGGATCGCCACCAGCGCCACCTTCTCGATCGCTCGCTGGCTGCCGAACTCGGTGAGGTCGATCTCGTCCATGACGCCGAGTGCCAGGTCGCGCTGCCACGGCGTCACATCGAGGGCGTTACACAGCGCCTGGGTGGTTCGCAGCCGATCGAGGTGGTGGGCGCGCTCGCTGTAGCCCGGCGTCGCCGCGTGCTGTTCGTCGTGGAGGCGTCGCACGCTCTCGGAGAGGTCCGCGTCGGGGGAGTCGGCGCGGCCGATGACCGTCGCGCTCGGCGTGACGACGCCCCACTGGCGGACCGTCGAATCTCGCTGGACGTCCGCCCGGGAGAGCGACCCGGAACCGGGCCGGGTCTCGAGGCGGCGCTCGGGGTCGGGATCGGACTCGACGCCGTCCGCGACCGCCGCGGCTCGCTCGGAATCTGGACCGGGGTCGGCACCGTCGTCTTGCATCGTCTGTCGCTCGGAGAGGGAGAGTGAAAAAGGCTCGCTCCGTGTAGTGGACGATTACCCGGACTAACAACTGTACTAACAGGTATCGGGCGATAGCAGCGGCGCTCGAGTGATGTCGATCGCTGCCGCTCCGCTCTCGAGTGAGTGGGTCCGCGAAAATCCCTTCGTAGCTCTACCTTATGACCAGAGGCACGTAAAGAACGACTGCTCGAGGTGGGGCCGAACAGCGAGCATCGCAAGGCGGGGACGACGACGGCGAGCATCGGCGAGCGACCGACAGCCCGAGCCGTCGCTGTTCGGGAAGGGTGTCTCGGCAGAACCGGGGCGTCTCTCCCGTCGTATCTTTACCTTGTGACCAGAGACACTTAAACGAGATTGCGGTCGGGACGCGACTGTCGGGACGCAACTCGAGCTACCGGACGGCTGCGATCATCTCGTCGATGAACCCGTTCAGCCGTTCGGTGTCGGGGCCGTCGCGTGCGTGAACCGCGGGATCGATCGCTTTCGGCGGGTGGGCGAGCTCGCGACCCACGGCGTCGCCGATTACGGCGTCGCCCTCGCCCGCTCGTTTCCGCTCGAGCAACTCGCGAGCGCGGTCGATCCGATCAGCGTCGAACACCGCGGGAGCCTGGTCGCGCAGGAAGGTCTCGAACTCGAGAGTCGGCAGTTCGTGTCCTCCGCGCTCGCCGGTCTCTTTGAGGTAGTAGGCGGACATAGCCGCTCGACAGATCGTCAGGTTTCGCTTGACGGTCGGTTTCGTCTGGGTTTCGGTGAACCGTTCGTCGTCCGCCGAGACCGTCATCGTTCCGTCGTCGGTTTCGACGGTGTACTCTTCGCCCGCCGCATCGATGATCGGGAAGATCTCGTCGTCGCTCCGGACCAGATGGTGCGAGACGTACTTCCGGTAGTTGCTCGTTGCGATCCCGCGCCACGTATGATAGAGGTCGATCGGGTTGTACGTTCGTTCGATATATGCGGTGAGATCGTCGGGGTTGTACGCGAGGCGGTAGCGAATCGGACTCCGCAGCAGGTCGATCGCCCCCTCGTTCGAGTCCGCGAGCAGGCGTGCGAACGTCCGCACGTCCCACCCCTGATACTCGAACTCACCGCGGTCCGCGATGACGGTCTCGGGAGCGCCCTCGAGGTGAGCATACCGGCGCAGATCCGTCGGCGCGAAGACGAATCCGACGTCGTAGTCGCTGTCGGGACTCGCCGCCCCCCAGGCGTGGCTTCCACGGGCGACCGCCATCGCGACCGCGATATCGTGCTCGCGTTCGATCGCCGTCAGGTGGTCGTCGACGGTCTCGTGGACGTGTGCCGGAACGGTGGTCATAGCTGGGGCTCGAGTCTGTGGAACCGAGACGCGAGAAGACCGGGTGACGAATGCCCTTCGTAGCTTCACCTTGTGACCAGAGGCACTTAAAGAACGAGTGCGGTCGATGTCAGTGACCGAGCATAGGGAAGGCGATCGCTCGAGCGACTCGTGAATCCGTGGTCACCGAAACTGGTGCCCGTTCGCCAATCGAACGCGGAAACCGAAAACACAGCGTCGTGGCTATCGGATGTGAGTCAGCGGACTGCAGAACGACCGTCCTCCCGTCATAGCTCTACCTTGTGACCAGAGATACTTAAAGAATCGACGGCCCGCTCGAGTAGTACCGAACGTTCCTCACCCGTCGAGCCAGTTACTACTGGTTCCGAAAGGTTGAATCGCCCGCTCCCCTGAATACGGCCAATGAGTCATCAGTTGCCGGACGTGCAGGCGACGTCGCCCGACGTGACCGTCGGCCTGAGTCAGGTCGGCGTCACCGGCGTCGACAAACTCGTCAAGATCGCCCGCGAGGGCAAGCGACCGATCGTCCTCACCGCGGAGTTCGAAGTCTTCGTCGACCTCCCCGGCTGGCGAAAGGGGGCGGACATGAGCCGCAACATGGAGGTCATCGACGAAATCTTAGAGGACGCCACCCGCGAGGAGGCCTACGGCGTCGAAGAGGTCTGCGGCGAGGCCGCCGAACGACTGCTCGAGCGCCACGACTACACCTCGAGAACGGAGGTATCGATGGAAGCCGAATTCATGCGCCGCGAGCAGACGCCGGCCAGCGACCGCGAGACCCAGCATACGGTCGATATCGTGGCCTCAGCGACGGCGACCGAAGACGGAACTCGCGAGGAAATCGGCGCGAACGTCACCGGCATGACGGTCTGCCCCTGCTCGCAGGGGATGTCCACCGCCCGCGCGAAGCAGACCCTCGAGGATCTCGGCGTCGAGGAGGAGACGATCACGCAGTTCCTCGACGAGGTCCCACAGCCGGGACACTCACAGCGGGGCCACGCCACGCTGACCGTCGAGGCAAACGGCGATCCCGCGGTCGATCTGAACGACATCATCGACATCGCGCGGGACTCGATGAGCGCGCGGATCTACAACCTCGCGAAGCGACCCGACGAGGACCACATGACCTACGAGGCCCACGCCGACGCGAAGTTCGTCGAGGACTGCGTCCGCGCGTTAGCCGAGGGCGTCGTCGACGAGTTCGACCACCTGCCCGACGACGCGGTGATCACGATGAGCCAGTCCAACGACGAGTCGATCCACCAGCACAACGCCCACGCCGAGCGCGTGGTCGAGATGGGAACGCTACGCGACGAAATCGCGGACTAAAACTCGAGCGGCTCCGCATCCTCCCACCGCGGCACGAACTCCTCGTGGACGTTCGCGGCGAACTCCGGATCTTTGAGGTCGATCATGCCAAAGGCCTCGCCCGAGGAAAGCGGATTGGGCACCTGGATACAGACCTCGACCCCATCGATAATGTTGAACGAGCCCGTGATGTCGTCGTGCGTTCGGACGTCGAAGTCGTCGCGTTGCTGCAGGGTCTCACGATACCGCCGGCCCACTTCCTCCGACATCGAGGCGACCATCTCGCGGGTCATTAACAGATCGACCGAGACGCCCCGATCGAGGGCGTCCTCGAGTTGAGCGTTTATCTCCTCGCTGACCGCCTGCATGTCCCACTGGGGGGAGGGATGCGACGACACCATTACGATATTGCGGTCGGCAGCCGCAAGGCGCTCTAAGAGGAGGTCGATCGTCTCCTCGGGACCGACGGCGGCGGTCCAGAACTGTTCCTCGACGGGTTCGGCCGCATCGAGTTCGTCGGCGAGATCGTCGACGATCGACTCGTACTGGTCCGCCTTCTCGTCGAGTTCGCGTTTCTTGTCCTCGAGCAGCCGATCGAGCGCCGTTGATGGCTCGACGGCGACGTACTTCTTCGGCCGACTGGCGGTCTGGCTCCGGACCAGATTGTACTGTTCGATGCTGTTGAGCACGTCGTAGATCCGCCCCATCGGCACGTCGCTCGCCCGTGACAACTCCTTGGCCGTTGTGGGGCCGGTGGTGAGGAGCGATCGGTAGGCTCGAGCTTCGTACTCGGAGAGCCCGAGATCCCTGAGACTGGCCATGTCGGACGATGCCCCCGAAGAAACATAAACACTGTGGTAGTTTGACGAGAGGGGATAGTCGGCCCCGAGGAGGCCGAACGTCAGTCCAGAAGGTACTGGACCTGCTCGCTCAACTCGGAGGGAGTTTCGGCGCGATCGGAGACGCGATCGCCCAGTTCGGCTCGCGCCGTTCCCGCCTCGAGGGCATCGGCGTCGGGGACGACGACCTTCTCGTGGTCTGCCAGCCGAAGCGCCGCGCGATGCAGATCAGAACCGGGCTCGCCGGCGATCCTGATCACCAGCGGCCCCTCGAGCAGTCGCGAAACAACGGTCGCGTAGCGAGCGATCTGGACGCCAAAGCGATCGCTCGCGCCGGCGAAGGCCTCGAGCGTCTCGCATGCGATTTCGCGATAGCGATCCTCGCCGGTCAGGACGGCCAGCTCGACCAGCCCGTCCGCGAACGCCACATTGGAGTCCAGCGGCCGGAGCGGCCGATCGCACAGGCCGACACCCGCGGCGGGACCGTCGAGGAACGAGTCCTCGTCGCGAAGGCGATCGATTGTCGCGTCGGCGATCACCGTCGCGTCCGCGAGGACGGACGGATCGATCGTGCTCGCGGCCGTCGTCAGCGCGCCGAGGACGCGCGCCTGATTGCTGAGAAGGGGGACGGGGCCTCCGTTGCTGTCGCGATCGGCGTCCTCGAGCGCGTGCGCGACGATACCGTCGGCGAGCAGGTCCTCGCGGAGGGTCTCGAGCGCGCGTTCGGCATAGCGGCGGACGCGCTCGTCGTCGGTGTAGGCGTAGTAGGTGAGCAGTCCCTCGATCGCCAACGCGTTGGAGCCGGCGAAGACCCCTTCGTCGACCGGCGGCTCCGCGGCGGCCGCCCGATCGGTGGCGTCGAGGCTGTACGCGTCGTCCTCGCCGGGAGCCTGACTGTTCGCGAAAGCGGCGACCTCGCCGTTCCACAGGGTGCCCGTCAGATACTCGATCGTCCGCTCGGCGGGGTCGCGGTACTCGTCCGCGCCGGTCAGCAGGTAGGCGTTGGCGAACGCCCGCACTAACGCGCCGTTGGAGTCGAGCAGCTTCTCGCGCTGGAGCCCCGACCAGTCGGGCTCGGTCGCGAAGCGATAGAAGCCGCCCTCGTACTCGTCGAGCAGGTTCGCGCCGACCGCGTCGTAGGATCGCAACGCCATCTCCCGATCGCGTTTGAGCGCGAACTCGAGCGCGTCGGGCAGCGGGAACTTCGGTTGCTGGCCCCAGCCGCCAGCGGTCTCGTCGTACGTGTCGGTGAGGTGGCCGAGCATTCCCTGTTCGATATCGGCCGTCAACTCGCCGGCGGGCGGGTTGTCCTCGCGGAGCGGACGGGGAACGCGCGCCGCGCCGGTCCCTTTCGTCTGCCACATCGTTCGGACGCTGTCGAGGACCTGTCGCATCCCGTCGGGGCCGAGATAGCCGGCGCCGGTCAGGACCTTCCCGTTCGGGGCGAGGAAGACCGTCGACGGGAAGCCGCCCATATTGTACCGATCGCGAACGCGGGGGTACCGGTCCACGTCGACTCGCACGGGGACGAAGCTATCGTTGACGTTGGCCGCGATTCGAGGTTCCGCGTAGGTCTCCGCGTCCATCTCGTGGCAGTGATCGCACCACGTCGCCGTCAGCGAGAGCAAGATGGGAACGTCCGCCTCCGCGGCCTCGTCGAAGACCTCCCCTCCCCACTCGCGCCACTCGACGCGCGTCGTCTCGTTCATACCGCATCGACGTGAGTCGCCGGCGTAAGCCCTTCGTTCGCTTCCGGTACCGGATTCGGGTCTCGAGTGGGTTCGGGCGACCTCGAGCGGGCGCGGGCGGGCGCGGGCGGCGATTCCGTCGCTGGAACGAGAGTAAAAGATTTTCACCGTTCGGCGACTAGATCGGCGTATGCTCCGGTGGATCCTCGCGCTGTTGCTCATCCCGTTTCTCGACGCCGTGTTACTCGCGGTCATCGTCACCCAGTTCGGGTTCGTCAACTGGGTCGGGATGGTGCTGCTCGTTGTCCTGACGGGACTGGTCGGCATGTTACTCGTTCGGGCCGAAGGGCGACGAACGATCCGGAAGATGCAACGCTCGATGGCACAGGGGAAGCCGCCGACGAACGAACTGCTCGACGGCGGCTTGCTGATCGCCGCCGGCGCGTTCCTGCTGACTCCCGGACTGGTGACGGACCTCATCGGCTTCCTGCTCGCCGTTCCGCTGACGCGGATCCCGATCCGCGCCGCGCTCAAGCGCTTCGTGATCGTTCCGTACGCGGACAAGAAGACCGGCGGCTTCGCCAGCGGCGGAGTCTGGACGTTCGGCTTCCCGGACGACGGGACGACTCGAGAACAGAGTGAACCGACCGACGGCGGGATGTACGACCTCGGCGACGACGATTACACCGTCGACGGCACCGAGGACTCGTACACGATCGAGTTCGGCGACGATGGCACGGACGACGGGGACGAGCGAGACGACGATCCCCTCGCTCGGTAGCGAATATCACGGGTCGGAGAGAAAGAAACGCTTAAACGTCCCACCGGGCAACTACCGAGTGCGAGGGAGACGGCGCGGGCCAATAGCTCAATTAGGTTGAGCGCCACTCTGATAAGGTGGAGGCTCTCGGTTCAAATCCGAGTTGGCCCATACTTTTGCCGCGAGCAATCTCGCGAGCCGCAAATATGGAACCCGACTCGGATTTGAATTACGGAAGTCGCAGCCCGGGAGCGAACGAAGTGAGCGACCCGGAACGTCTTCCGGTGGTTCAAATCCGAGTTGGCCCATTTTTGCTGCGAACAATGCGAACGTAGTGAGCCGTGAGCAGTGGAAATACAATCAACTCGGATTTGAGCCCTGGCAGTCGCAGCTGGTGAACGAAGTGAACCAGACCGTCTGCCTCTGGTTCAAATCCGAGTTGGCCCACTTCTCGCAGCGATCTATTTCGCAAACCAGCGGCCTACCGGACGACTCGAGTCACTGAGGAACGACAGATTCGTTCGACCCTCCGATCGACGGATCGTCGCGACGGTCGACTCGGTCACGGAACGATCGGGGCCAGTAACGGCTCGCGTGAGACGAGCAGAACGACGTTGTTGCTCGCGAAGAGGGCGTACATTCCGACGATAGTGGCGACGAAGGCGATGTCCAGCGGCGTCGAGAGGACGTAGCCGATCAGGAGCACGAACCCGGCGTAGATGAGGGCGGCGAAAACGACGCCGGCGATTCCGAAGAGGTCGTGAAGAAAGACTGTCACGGGATTTATCTCGTACGCGTACGGGACGGTAAAGAACAGTACCGTTGCGACGAGATCGACGAACCACACGCTAAAGAACGCGGCCCGAAGTCTGGTAGTCCCCGGTCGCTTCAGCTCGATCCCGAATGAGGCCGTGTTCACCATCGTATTGAAGACAACGCTTGTCCGAGTATTACGCGTTGTACTTGCTGATTCCGGCCGTGTGATGGGGTCACTTGATTCGGGGAAGAGACAGCGCTGTAAGCGGACGGCCGACGGGGGCCCGAACGTAGCGCTGGGAGCGGATGATGGGTTACCCGGGTCGTCGTTTCGTACAATCTGCTGTAACTGTGTCCCGACGTACCCGCGACCCGCCAATCGTATGTTCCGGTATTGACAGGAGTTCGCCTCAGGCGTCCGACGACAGTTGCTCGAAATCGGGATCGGGACAGCCGTTCGGTTTCGACGGGACGCGTCGGTAGGCGTGTAATTCGCCGTCGGTGGCAGCGCTCAACAGGATGTCGTCCGGTGCAATCTCGTCGAACCGATCGACCGGTAGCACGAGTTGATCGATAACAGCCTCGCCGTCCTCGAGCAGGAGGACGACGTGTTCTCCGTCGACGATCCGGTCGACGACGCCGATGTAGAGATCGGTTCCGTCGAGGACATCGCCGATTGCGATGTCGGCCGAGGACGAACCGCGGGACGGCGGTCGCAATCTCCGGGAATTCGATGGGTGATCCGGTCGATCAGGCGTTTCACCGGTGCTCGCACCGGCGGTCGTCACTGCGGCGATCGTCCCCGTCGTGAGCGCACCGAGCATTCGAAGGACTGTCCGTCGCGATCGTCGGGGTTGGTCCGACATGCCCCTGTTGGCCGCGGGTTGTCTGATAAACCCTCGGTCGAGTCGGCTCGTCCCGCCCGTCCGGTCAACCGAACCCGTCCGTTGACAATGGACACCGTTCATAGAAGTATATCAATTCCACTACTTCGAACGATAACTAAGGAATAATATATATTAGCCATTTTGTTTCGAGGAGTCACAGTACGTGGCTGAAACGTACAGAGACCCGCATTTTAGCCACTTATTTGGGTTTTAAGAACGGGGCGGGGAACGAGCGATTAACTCACGCAGAATTTGAGGAGATCTCCGGTTAGTAACTCGTCTGAGCGAGTGTATGGGACTTCAGTGAATCAGAGTATACGAGTGGGGCCGGTTACCGCATCCTAAAATCATAATATTTCCATATATGATAGATAGTCGAGATACAGTCGGAATTTGCTCGAGCAGTACCGGAGCGAAACGGGAAACACGGCGGAACCCATAACAGGAGTACGATTGTTATGGTTACCGAGCGATCACCGGCTTGCGGGGACGCTACTGCTCGCCGCACTCGCAGGCACCAGTTTCGAGCAGCGTAGCGACATCGTACTGTCGGCCACAGTCCTCACAGAGGACCTGCAGGTCGGCGAGAACACGGTATGAACCGAGTTGCAGATGGTCAGTATCCCGCAGTCGAGCGAGTTTGCTTTCGGTCACGGCGACCGTCCGCTGTCGGAGGCCCTCGATCGTTTTGGACTCCGACTCTCGAGCGTCTTCGTCGGTTTCCGGGAGCGACGCGTCCCGGTGACCCGTGAGATACGATCGGATCGCGCCGTAGGAGACGAACTCCGCTCGAACCGTCTCGACGTCGACCCCCGCTCGCTCGAGTCGCCGTCTGGCCGCAGTTTGCTCGCCGCGACTCCCCTCGGTTCCATCGAGAAGGGTGTACAGGCGGCTGACATCGTCGGTGATTGTCTCGACGTCGGCATCGTCGAGTGCGGCCCGAAGGATTCGTTCGTTGAATGATTCGGCGAGCGCTCGCAGACTCGTTCGGTTCTCGGGATGGGTCCACCGTGCCTCGAGTTCGTCGCCGACGCCCTCGAGGTCGTATTTCCGGATGAGGCGCAGAACTTTCGGATCCGGTCCGGGCCCTGTCGGCTGATGGTTCATCGAATGGACTGTCCCGAAAGACGAGGAAAGTCGTTTCGGTGGCAGACAGCCTTCGTTTCAGTATGCGGAACGTGCCGTTTGTATATCGGATGTTCCGTTCCGGGGGCCGGGAGAGTCGATGCGTCTCTGCCGCTAGGCGATCTCCGTTTTCGCTCCGTCCGATCGTCGTTTCGTCGAATGAAATATCGGCGCTGATTGAGAGCCACGTGTGCCGGTTGAGTCCTCGGTCGGCCGATCGTGACGGCCGTCAGCCGTACGCGAGCGTGATCCTGATCTCGCCCGCCTTATCCCGAAGCCGGGTCGGGAGCTCATCGTGAACGTAGTCGTCCGTAAATCGGCTCGTCGGTCCGAAAACGGCCAGCGATCCGAGGAACTCGTCGTCGGGCGTATAGACGGGAACGGAGACACCGCGGAGTCCGTCCATGTGTTCCTGATTGTTCACTGCGTACTCCCGATCACGGATCCGCTCGAGTTCGTCGAACAGCGCGTCGGGATCGGTGATCGTATTCGACGTGATCGCCTCGAGTCCCACCTCCTCGATGTAGCGGTCGACTGCGGCGTCGTCCCACTCTGCGAGAATGATCTTGCCCGAGGCCATCGAGTGGAGCGGTCGCCGGTGGCCGATCATCGTGTTCGAGAGGCTGCCGTAGCGGTGGACGTAGACGGCCTCGTCGTCCTCTTCGACGATGAATACCGCTCGTTCGTCGGTCTCCTGACCGAGTTCGAACACCGCTCGTTTGGCGGCCGTGTAACCCACTTTCCGGGAACGGGCCTGCTCGCCGAGTTCGACGAACCGGAAGCCAACGTAATACTTCCCGTCGCGCTCGATCACGTAGCCCATGTCGGTGAGCGTCTGCAGGTGACGGTAGACGGTACTCTTGGGGAGGTCGGTCCGCTGCGTGAGAGCCGCAATCGTGACCCCTTCCTCGGCTTTGAGCGCCTCGAGGAGTTCGAACGTCTTTCGCGTCGTCGAGACGCCGACGGTCTCGGTCTCGTCCCGATCCGTATTCATATCCGATACTGTTCGCACGTCGCAATCAATGTTCCGGATACTGGGACAGAAGTGTTGGCAGGCGGGACGGTCGTCCCTGAATCCGAACTCAAGTCGGGAAAAAAGCGTGGTACGAATCGTCGGCTCGCGTCGCTACTGGTAGGCGGGGATACCGGTGAACTCCTCGCCGAGGACGAGCGTATGGATGTCGTGGGTTCCCTCGTAGGTGTAGACCGTCTCCATGTTGGCCATGTGGCGCATCGGCGAGTAGTCGGTGGTGATGCCGTTGCCGCCGATCATTTCGCGGGCGATCCGAGCCTGATCGCGTGCCGTGCGCACGTTGTTCCGCTTGGCCATCGAGACGTGCTGGGGTCGCATCTCGCCACGCTCTTTGAGTTCGGCGAGGCGGTGGGCCAGCAGCTGGGCCAGCGTGATCTGGGTGCCCATCTCCGCGAGCTTGCGCTGTTGGAGCTGGAACCGGCCGATCGGACCGCCGAACTGGTCGCGGTCCTTGGCGTACTGACGGGCCTCCTCGAAGCAGTCTCGAGCAGCGCCGATTGCGCCCCAGGCGATGCCGTAGCGGGCCTGCGTGAGACAGGACAGCGGCCCCTTCATGCCCGAGACGCCGGGAAGAACGTTCTCCTCGGGGACGTGGACATCGTTCAGGCCAATCTCGCCCGTGATCGACGCACGCAGCGAGAGCTTCTCGGTGATCTTGTTCGTCGAGACGCCGTCGCGGTCGGTCTCGACCAGAAATCCGCGGACGGGGTCGTCCTCGGCCGACTTATCACGCGCCCAGACGATGGCGACATCGGCGATCGGCGAGTTCGTGATCCACGTCTTCGAGCCGTTCAGCACGTAGCCGTCACCGTCCGCCTCCGCGCGGGTCTCCATTGCCGACGGATTCGAGCCGTGTTCGGGCTCGGTGAGGCCGAAGCAGCCGATCGCATCGCCTTGCCCCATCGCCGGCAGCCACTCCTCCTTTTGCTCCTCGCTCCCGTAGGCCCGGATCGGGTACATGACGAGCGCCCCCTGGACCGACGCCATCGAGCGCAGCCCCGAGTCGCCGGCCTCGAGTTCCTGCATCAGGAGCCCGTAAGCCGTCTCGGAGACGTTCGGCGAGCCATACCCCTCGAGATTGGGGGCGTAGAAGCCGAGTTCACCCATCTTCGTGATGAGCTCCTTCGGGAACGTCCCGTTCTCGAAGTGTTCGCCGATGTCGGGTTTGACGTGCTCTTCGACGAACTCCCGGGCCGTGTCCCGGATCATCCGCTCTTCTTGGTCGAGGTCATCCTCGAGCTGAACGAAATCCAGCATACCTAGACCTATGGGAATGGCACAATAGGTATTGCGATACAGGGTGTCACATGAGTGGTCATTGAGGCGGAAGCGGACGGCCGGTTTCGACAACTCGCTGTCGATTGTCCAAAAAGAGGTTCTCGTTCGCACCGATCGCTTCGAGTCGTTTCTCCCGGCCATTCATGTTGGAATTTTGTATAATATATTGGGATTTCGGAAGATTGCGGAAGGATTATAATAGGTAACTATGAAGATGTTTGGCATGGCGAAGAGAGACAAGTCCACGGATAGGCGTACCACTCGACGATCGATTCTCGCGACAGCAGGCGTCGGTTCCCTCGCGGCGATCGCCGGTTGTATCGGCGGCGAGACGAGCGGCGGCAGCAACCAGAACCTCGAGACCCTGTCGGACATCAACGAGAACACGTCGGTGTCACCAACGCCGAGCGGCTCCGGGACCGCCCCGGCACTCGAGCGAGCGCTCGATCACGCGACCGACGGCTACGACCGCGTGAGTACCAGCTACGGCGAACAGGGCAACGCGATTAACGAGAACCAGCTCAACGTCGGCGTCGGGACGCTGATGAACTTCTCGATCACGCCCAGCTGGCTCCAGCAGACCGCGAGTACCGTCGACAACCTCCGCGTCCTCGACGTGACCGATGAGACCGAGCAGGCCTGGAACGACGACGATCGACTACTGATCCGGCCGGCCGAGACAGGGCAGATCGACAACGTCGACGCTCCCGACGAGGTTCCCGCGCCGACCTTCGCGTACAACTTCGTCTCCCGGGCCGACCTCGAGTACGACACGGTCTATACGTTCCTCGAGACGATGTACGAACAGCAACAGGAGCTAGCGGAGTACCACGGCCTGCTGGGAACCTACGAGGACGACGAGTTCTGGGTCAAGAACATGTACGACGGCGTCCCCTTCCACGACGCCGCGGCCGACTTCTACGAAGAAATCGGCGTCTGGAGCGACGAGTTCGAGCGCGCCGGCGGCAGTACGAGCGGCGGTGCGACCGGCGACACGGACGTCCGGATGCGGACGTCGACGTCGACGACGACGGCCTACGCCGCGAACCAGGGGATGGCAAGCGCCGTCAACGAAGGGACCGACGATCTGTTCGTCGAGGCACAGACGAGTCAGGGCACCGAGGCGAACCTCGGTGCGCTCGACCAGAAGGACGCCGAGATGGTGTACATCCAGAACTGGTCGGCACAGCAGGTGCAAGAAGACGCCGGTAACTACAGCGAACTCGGCTTCGATATGGCACAGATCGTCCACTTCTACGACCTGCCGTGGTTCTTCATCGCTGACGGCGGTAACTAACGAAACCGATGTCCGGAACATATTCCGACCGCGACCTTCCCGAGATAGCCCTCGGATTCGTCGTCTACGCGTTGGGGTTCTCCCTGACACTGTACACCGTCACGTACGCCGTGTCTCTCGTGGGAGGGTGGCCCCTCAGTGGGCTCGTACCCGAACCCGGCTGGGTGAAGCGGGACAAGCTGTATATGATCCTCTTCCTCGGGCTCGGGCTCGGGCTGTATTATCTCGACTATGCCCGCAAGGAGTTCGCCGGCGAGAGCGGCGAATTCGGTATCGACGGGGCAGCGTCCTCGTCGACAACCGAGGAAGCCGCTGGGAGCGCACTCGAGCGGGCGCGGCGCACGTGGTCGAGGATCGATCCGTACGTTGCGCTCGCGTTCGCCATCGCGGCGCTGCTCACGATGTACTACGTCTACACGAATTTTACCCGGCTCGACGAGGACGCGTACATCCTCGGCTACACCACCACCGACCACGTCGTCGGCGTGATACTGATCGCGCTGGCGATCGATACGACTCGCCGGGCGTTCGGGACGTCGATCGCAGCCGTCGCCGTCGCGGCGATCGCGTACGCCCACTCCGCGGTTGGCTCGCGGCTGTTTGGCGTCTTCGAGCACTCGGGGCAGAGCTGGGAGCAGATCGCCGAGAACGGCGCGATCGGACTCAGCGGCGTCTACGACGGAACGATGATGGGGATCGGCTCGACGTGGGTCGCGATCTTCATCATGTTCGCCGGGATCGCGAAGGCGTTCGGGCTGATGGAGTTCGTCCGCGAGGTCGGGACGGAACTCGGGCGGAGCCTCCGGACCGGCGTCGTCCAGATCGCCGTCATCTCGAGCATGATCATGGGTTCGATCACCGGCAGTGCGGCGGCCAACACCGCGACGACCGGCAGCTTCACCATCCCAATGATCAAGGACCAGGGCGTCGACGACGATGTCGCCGCCTCGATCGAGGCGGTCGCCTCCGCGGGCGGCCAGATGCTGCCACCGGTAATGGGCGTCGCCGCGTTCCTGATGGCCGACATCATTCAGGTCCCGTATCTGGATATCGTCCAGGCGGGCGTCATTCCGGCGGCGCTGTTCTACTTCAGCGTCTGTCTCGCCATCCACTTCACGATCCTCAAGTTCGGCTGGATCTCGAGCGACCTCTCGTCGTTCAAGTGGCGGCTCCTGCTCAAGGGAGTCCACTTCGCGGTCCCGATGGGCGTCCTCCTGTATACGCTCATCTATCTGCGGTACACACCGCTGTCGTCGGGGATGAACACTATCTTCGCGATCATCGGCGTGATGTTCGTTCGGAACTTCGTCGTCGGCGTCGTCGGCGTCGGCTCCGACGAAGTGGCGGCCAGTATCTTCGGACGGGAAATACGGGGCGGCGACCCGCTCGGGAACCTCGTGGCGACAACGAAACAGACCCTCGATGGATTCAAGCAGGGCGGCGTCGACATGGCACCGCTGGTCGGCGTCCTCGCAGCCATGGGAATAATCGTCGAACTGCTCGAGGGGAGCGGGCTAACCGCGCGCGTCGCGACGTCGATCGTCAGCCTCGGCGACGTGAGCCTGCTCGGGTTCGGCGGCGGGCTGTTCGTCGTCCTGTTCCTCGCGATGATCGCGAGCATTCTGTTCGGGCTGGGGATGCCGACGCCCGCGGCGTACATCCTCGTGGCCATCCTGGTCGCGAAACCGATCACCGAACTGGGGACCCCTGACATCGCGACACATATGTTCGTGTTCTACTTCGCGATGCTGTCGGCGATCACGCCGCCGGTCGCGATCTCGGTCGCGATCGGGGCGCGCATCGCGGACGCGAGCTTCCTCCAGTCGTGTAAGCAGGCGCTCCGGCTCGGTGCGCCCGGGTTCGTTATCCCCTACGCGTTCATCGCGAACGAGAGTCTGATCTACTGGTCGAGCGAGACGCTAGTCGCGTTCCCCGTCGTGCTGGCCGGCACCGTCGCCCTAATCGTGGCGGCAGTCGGGTTCGACGGCGCTCGCGATCTCTCCGCGCCGGTCCGCGGGCTCTACGTCATCGCCGCAATGGTCGCGATGTTCGGCTCGATCGGCCACGTCGCCGTCCAGATCGTCGCCGCGGCGGTCATCGTCGCTACGCTGTTGCACGCCCGCTTTGTCGTCGGCTACGACCTGCCGAGCGGGAGCGGCACCGACTCCGGCGTCGATCCGACGACGCTCGACTGAGGCCGGCCTCGTCGACGGGGCGGTCCACTCCGTCTCTCGGACAACGGAAATGAATCCGCCCAGCGAGTAACAATCCTTTTGAATCCCCCTGACAACAATACGCAGGGTATGACAAATCTCGTGACGGACGTCGCCGAGACCGTCGAGGAACATCCGGACTCGGCCGCGATCGCGTATGAGGGGACGGAACTGAGCTACGAGGAGTTCTGGGAGCGAACCGGCCAGTTCGCGCAGGCCCTCGAGGACCGCGGGATCGGCGAGGGCGACCGCGTCGGGATCTACCTGCCGAACCTGCCGCAGTTCGTCACGGCCTTTTACGGCACCCTGCGCGCCGGCGGGATCATCGTTCCGATGAATCCCCAGTACAAGGCTCGAGAGATCAGCCACATGCTCGGCGACAGCGGGGCCAAAGCCGTCGTCGCGCTGGCCGATCTCGTTCCGAACGTCCTCGAGGTCCAGGATGACACCGAGGTCGAACAGGTGATCAGCGTGGGTGCGGACGTCGAGGGGGCCACCGAGTTCGACGACTTCCTCGCCGACGAGACGAAGGACATCGTCGACCGCGCAGACGACGACATCGCGGTCCAGCCCTACACGTCGGGGACCACCGGTACGCCAAAGGGCGTCCTCCTCACGCATCACAACATCGGCTGGACGACGCGAGCGAACGCGGACGTCCCGCCAGGCGGGTTTCAGGCCTCCGACCGGCTCGTCGGTACCCTGCCCCTGTTTCACATCTACGGCATGTCCGTCGTCATGAACGGCGCGATGTACAGCGGCGGCACCTACTACCCCGTCTCCGAGTGGGATGCCCCGACCGTGATGGACCTCCTCGAGGATGAAAACATCACGATCATGTTCGGCGTGCCGGCGATGTTCAACGACATGATCAACCAACCCGACGCCGAGAGCTACGAGTTCGAGGCGCTTCGCTTCGTCAACTCCGGCGGCTCGAGCCTGCCGATCGAGGTCTTAGAGCGCTTCGAGGAGCTGTGGGGCGTCGAGCTCTACGAGGGGTACGGGCTGACCGAGACGAGCCCGGTCACCCACGCCAACCGCGGGGACGCTCGCCGGAAGGGGAGTATCGGCCGGCCGCTCGAGGGCGTCGAGTCGAAGATCGTCGATAGCGCGGAACGAAGTTCCGCTGACCATTCGGGCGGCGACGAGCCGCCCGAAGACGAGGTGTTCGAGGAAGTTCCCCGCGTCGAAGAAGGGCCGATCGACGAGGAGGAGGCCGCGATCCACGATATCACGGGCGAGCTCGTCATCCACGGCCCCAACGTGATGAAAGAGTACTACGGACTGCCCGAGGCTAACGACGAGGCCTTCACGTACGAGAACGGCAAGCGCTGGTTCCACACCGGCGACATCGGCTACTGGGACGAGGACGACTTCTTCTACGTCGTCGACCGCGAGAAGCACATGATCGTCACCGGCGGCTACAACGTCTATCCGCGCGAAGTCGAGGAGCTCCTCTTCGAGCACCCCGACGTAGCCGACGCCGCCGTCGTCGGGATCCCGGACGAGCGCCGCGGCGAGACCGTGAAAGCGTTCATCGTCCCGACTCCCGACGCCGAGGCGACCCCCGAGGACATCAAGCAGTACTGCCTCGAGAACCTCGCGGAGTACAAACACCCCCGTGAGGTCGAGTTCGTCGAGGAACTCCCGCGGACGACGACCGGCAAGGTCCAGAAGTTCGAACTCCGCGACGAGTCGTAGCCGGCTCGCAAGCGGCCCGCGGGCGGTTCGCGACGGAACCTGCCGTTCCCCTCGAGACGAGCGGGTCCCGGAATCTCCTTAACAACGTTAGAACGTGGTCGGCGATACCTTGCAACTGTTGAATATATCGAAGCTATTTTGGTACCGGCACACGTTCGGTGACGCATGGCATTCACCCTGTCCGACGAACACGAGGCGATTCGCGACGCCGTCCGCGAGTTCGGCGAAAACGAGATGGTACCGGTCGCCGAGGAACATGACCAGGAAGGGAAGTACCCCGAGGAACTCCGCAAGAAGGCCGCCGAGTACGACTTCGTCGCACCGAGTATCCCGCTCGAGTACGGCGGTGCCGGGATGGACAAGATCGCCAGCACCATCGTCACCGAGGAACTCTGGCGTGCCGACCCGGGAATCGGTTCGGCCATCGGGAGTGCCGGCTTCGGCTCGAACATGATCATCGAGTTCGGCGACGAGTGGATGAAAGAGGAGTGGCTCCCCAAGATCGCAAACGGCGAGATTGCGTCCGTGTCCATGATCTCCGAGCCCGCCCACGGCTCGAACGTGGCCGGCATCGAGACGCAGGCCGACAAGGACGGCGACGAGTACGTCGCCAACGGCAACAAGATGTGGATCACCAACGGGACCGTCGCCGACGTCGGCGTCCTCATGGCCAAGACGAACCCCGGCGAGGGCCACCGCGGCATCACCGCCTTCCTCGTCGACATGGACTGGGATGGCATCAAGACCGAGAAGATCGACAACAAACTCGGTATCCGCGCCTCCGACCTCGCCGAAGTCATCATCGACGACGTTCGCATCCCCGAGGAGAACGTCATCGGCGAAGTCGACAAGGGCTTCTATCAGTTGATGGAGTTCTTCGCCGCCGGCCGGACTAACGTCGCCGCCCAGGCAGTCGGTGCCGCCCAGGGTGCGCTCGACGCCGCTATCGAGTACGCCAACCAGCGCGAGCAGTTCGACCAGAAGATCTCCGAGTTTCAGGCCATCCAGCACAAGATCGCCGAGATGGCCACCAAGGTCGAGGCCGCCCGCTCGCTGACGTATCGTGCGGCGACCCAGGTCGAGCAGGAGAACCAGGACATCGCCGCGCAGTACTCGAGCATGGCGAAGTACTTCGCGAGCGAGATTTCGGTCGAAGTCGCCGACGAGGGCATTCAGGTCCACGGTGGCTCGGGCTACGTGACGGACTACCCCGCCGAACGCTACTACCGCGACGCCCGCATCACGAAGATCTACGAGGGTACCAGCGAGATCCAGAAGAACATCATCGCCGACCAGATTCTGTAATCGGGCTCCGCTCGAGGACGGATCCAATAGCGAATACCTCGGTATTTTTGCAGTCCGCTACCGGATAGCTGGCACGCTTTTTCAGGGCCACGGATCCCTATTTCGGCCGTTGAATTTGTACTCGAGGACGGATTTGGATTCTGCAGAGAACGCTATCAGAAGGGGGACGCGACGGGACTCGAGACCCGGTCCATCACACGGGCTCGAACCTCGAGAGGGGTCTACTCGAGCCGACCCGATCGCTCCGGCACGCGGAACTCGACGGCCGCGCCTTGCCCGTAGCCGACGCACATCGTCGAGAGGCCCAGCCCGCCGCCCCGGCGCTGGAGTTCGTGGATCAGCGTGACGGGAAGGCGTGCGCCGGAGGCACCCAGCGGATGGCCGATGGCGATCGCCCCGCCGTTGACGTTGAAGCTGTCGTCGTCGAAGCCGAGTTCGTCCCGGCAGTAGATCGTCTGGCTCGCGAAGGCCTCGTTGAGTTCCACGAGGTCGTAGTCGTCGGCCGACCGGCCGTTGCGCTCCCAGATTCCGCGGACTGCCGGAACGGGTCCAATCCCCATCACCGTGGGGTCGACGCCGGCGACGTTGTGATCCTCGATTTCCGCCATGATCTCGAGGCCCCGCTCCTCGGCGAACTCACGGCTCGTAATCAGGACCCCGGAAGCGCCGTCGGAGACCTGCGAGGCGTTTGCAGCGGTGACGGTGCCCTCTTCCTCGAAGGCGGGCGGCAGGCCGGCGATCTTTTCGGCCGTCGTGCCGGGACGGAGCCCCTCGTCCTCGGTGACGATCCCGTCGTCCGTTTCGATGGGGACGATTTCGTCGTCAAACCTGCCGTCCTCGGTCGCCTCGACCGCGCGCTGCTGGCTCCGGGCACCGTACGCGTCCTGTTCCTCGCGAGAGATGTCGTACTCGCGGGCGACCGTCTCGGCGGTCTGGCCCATCGCGAGGCCGGCCGCGTCGTACTGTTCCGCGATGCCGGCGTAGGAGTCGATCCCCTTCCGACGTTCGTTGCGAGACATGTTCTCCACGCCGCCCGCGACGATGACCTCGCGCTGGCCCGCCCGGATGGCGTCGCTGGCGCTCATGATCGCCTCCGCCGAGGAGGCACAGAGGCGGTCGATAGTGGTGCCCGGGACTCCCTCGCCGAGATCGGAGAGGAGGGCGATGACCCGCGCAATGTTGTTGCTCTGTTCGTTGACCTGCTTGGCACACCCCCACCGGATATCGTCGACGTCCTCGCCGGAAAGTCCCGTTCGCTCGAGCATCTCGTTTACTAACGGCACCGAGAGCTCTTCGCTCCCGGTTTCGGCGTAGACGCCGCCGTGTTTCCCCTGTGGAGTCCTGACCGCCTGCACGACGACTGGCTGGCTGTCGCTCATTGGTAGTGAGTGGCTCGCGCTCCGGAACTAAAGTAGCTCCGTTCTTCGTCATTCGACCGTGCATCTATGGTTCAGTTAGCGACCAACGAGGGACTGGACTCGTGTACAGCACAGCGCGAATACGTCGCAGTGGCGCGTGGACTACCGTCTCGAGCAGAGCGATTCACGGTCCGGAAGCGTACTGACGGCGTTTGTTCGAAAGGGAACGCTTTTGATAGTTTCCCCAGTGTCTTCACGTATGCAAGTCACGGTTCTCGGTGCGGGGAGTATGGGCCACGGAATCGCACAGGTGTCCGCGATGGCGGGCAACGACGTCGTGCTGCGCGACATCGAGGCGGAGTTCGTCGAAAACGGCCTCGAGGGGATCCGAGACAACCTCCAGGGCGGTGTCGACCGGGACAAACTCAGCGAGTCAGAGATGGAGGAAACCCTCGAGCGCATCGAGGGGACGACCGACCTCGAGGAAGCCGTCGCGGACGCCGATCTCGTCGTCGAGGCGGTGCCCGAGGACATGGACCTCAAACAGGAGGTGTTCGCGGACGTCGAAGCGGCGACCGACGAGGACACCGTCATCGCCTCGAACACCTCCTCGCTGTCGGTAACGGAGATGGCCAGCGCGCTCGAGCACCCCGAGCGGGCGGTGGGGCTGCACTTCTTCAACCCGCCGCATCTCATGGACCTGGTAGAGATCGTCATCGCCGAGCAGACGGACGAGCGCACCGAGGAGTTCGCCGTCGACTACGTCCGAGACATCGAAAAGGAAGATGTCGTCGTCCGGGACACGGCCGGCTTCGCCACCTCGCGACTCGGCCTCGCGCTGGGGCTCGAGGCGATCCGGATGGTCGAACAGGGCGTCGCCAGCCCGGCCGACATCGACGAGGGGATGGAAATCGGGTACGGTCACCCGATGGGACCCCTCGAGCTGACCGATCACGTCGGACTGGACGTGCGCCTGCACATCGCGGAGCACCTCCGCGAGGAACTGGGCGAGCGGTTCAAGCCGCCCCAGTCCCTGCGCCGGAAGGTCCGGGCGGGCAACCTCGGCAAGAAAAGCGGCGAGGGCTACTACGTCTGGGAGGACGGCGAGCGCGTCGGCATGAGCGGCGAGTGGGGCGACGAGTAGACTCAAGCCCGACACCGATGGATCGAATCGCCTCGAGTGATGGCGACGGAGCCAACAGCCGAAACCGGGGGCGGAATCGACAGCCGAAATCGGAGTTAAAGCCGCCCTCGAACGCCTGCTCGCGGTAACCCCTACTAGTTAGGCATATCGCTTGTTTCGGTTCCCCTGTTACTAACTAGTACCGCCCAACACCACGGGCGGCGGCCCCGGGGGCGCACGTGGGAAAACGACGGGGCCATCTTTCCGGTCGGTCACCACTCCCAGTACGTCAGCCCGCGTGCTGGTCGGGCGGTTCGAGATCCGCCGTCCGGCCGCTTCCCTTCCCACTCGTGGACAGCGGTCGACCGAGCGAGCAGCTCCGTCCGATCCGCGCCGAGAATCGAGGAGCCGGTCGAATCGTCGCTAATGGAGGCACTTTTAGCCACCCCTGAGCAAGGGTGACGTATGTCTCTCGAGCCGAGCGCTGACCCGGCCGCCGACCGGCGAGCGAACTACGACTATCGGAGCGACGATGTCGATCGACCGGCCCTGGTCGCGGACCTCGAGGAACTGGTCGACTGCGAGGTCCGTGCGGACTCCTACTCTCGCGAACTGTACGCGACCGACGCAAGTGCCTACGAGCTGACGCCGATCGCCGTCGCCTTTCCGGAGTCGACGGCCGACGTGTCGGGCATCCTCGAGTACTGCGCCGAGCGCGAGATTCCGGTCCTCCCGCGGGGCGGCGGGACGAGCCTCGCCGGACAGACGGTCAACCGGGCCGTCGTCCTGGATTTCACACGGTACATGAACGAGATCCTCGAGATCGACACCGACGGCCACACCGCGACGGTCCAGCCGGGGACGATCCTGGGGACGTTGAACGAGACCCTCGAGCCCCACGGCCTCAAGTTCGCCCCGGACCCCGCGTGGGGCGATAAGAGCGCCATCGGCGGCGCGATCGGCAACAACTCGACCGGCTCACACTCCCTGAAGTACGGCAAGACCGACGCCTACATCGAGGAGTGCGAGGCCGTCCTCGCCGACGGCACCGTCACCCGCTTTGGCGAGGTCGCGCTCGAGGAAATCGGCGAGCGAGCCGACCCCGACGGCGACCTCGAAGCCCGGATCTACGCCGAAGTCGAGCGGATCCTCGAGGAGGACGCGGACCGAATCGCGGAAACGTATCCGAATCTCAAGCGCAACGTCTCGGGCTACAATCTCGACCGGTTGGTTGCGGAGGCGCGAGGGGAGGAACTACCCGGCGGCGAAGAAACTGGCGAACCCGGAACCGTCAACCTCGCGCGGCTGCTGGCCGGCAGCGAGGGCACGCTGGCGGTCGTCACCGAGGCGACCGTTTCGCTCGAGCCGATCCCCGAGACGAAGGCGGTCTCGCTGCTCTGTTACCCCGACCTCCACGAGGCGATGCGGGACGTCGAACCGATTCTCGCACACGACCCCGCCGCGGTCGAAGTGCTCGACGACGTGCTGATCGATCTCGCGCGCGAAACGGCCGAGTTCGGCCCGGTCACCGAAATGCTCCCCGAGGGGACGAACGCCGTCCTGCTCGTCGAGTTCTACGCCGAGGACGCCGATCACGGCAGGGAGCAAGTCGCGGGCCTGCTCGCCGACCGCCTCCCGTCGGCGACGCCCGCCGGGGAACCGGCCGAGGACGCCCCGAGCAGCGATTCCGAGACGCTCGCGCTCGAAGCCATAGAGGCCTACGACGACGCCGAGCGCGCGAAACTGTGGAAGCTCCGCAAGTCCGGCCTCCCGATCCTGCTCTCGCGGACGACCGACGAGAAGCACATCTCCTTCATCGAGGACACGGCGATCCCGCCCGCGAAGCTGCCGGAGTTCGTCGAGCGCTTCGAGGAGATCCTCGAGAAACACGACACCTACGCCAGTTTCTACGCCCACGCCGGCCCCGGCGTGCTCCACGTCCGACCGCTCGTGAACACGAAGACCGAAGTGGGTCTCGAGCAGCTCCACGGCATCGCGGACGACGTGACGGACCTCGTGTCGGCTGGGGGGCTCCGTTTCGGGCGAGCACGGCGACGGCCGCGCCCGCACGCAGTGGAATCAGAAGCTCTACGGGGACGAACTCTGGGCGACCTTTCAGGACCTCAAGACGGCGTTCGATCCCGACTGGATCCTCAATCCGGGACAGGTCGTCTTCCGCGAGGATGATCCGACCGACCTGCGGGAGCACCTGCGGTTCGACCCCGACTACGAGTTCGAGGCGGGCTTCGAGCCCGCGCTCGAGTGGGCAAACGACAACGGCATGCAGGGGATGGTCGAGCTCTGTCACGGCTGCGGCGGCTGTCGCGGCGAGCAGTCGACGACGGGCGGCGTGATGTGCCCGACCTACCGCGCGAGCCGCGAGGAGATTACGGCGACTCGAGGTCGAGCGAACGCGCTTCGACAGGCCATGAGCGGCGACCTGGATCCCGACGAGGCGTTCTCCGACGAGTTCGTCGAGGAAGTGATGGGGCTCTGTATCGGCTGCAAGGGCTGTGCCATCGACTGCCCCAGCGAGGTCGACATGGCGAAGCTCAAGGCTGAGGTCACCCACGAGTACCACCAGCGAAACGGCGCGACGCTCCGGGATCGACTCTTCGCCAACGTGTCGACGCTCTCGAAGTGGGGGAGCAGGTTCGCGCCGCTGTCGAACGCCCTGCCGAAGCTGCCGGGCGCGCGCAATCTCCTCGAGGTCGCCGCCGGGATCGATGCCGACCGGCCGCTGCCGACGTTCCACGCGGAGACGTTCCGGGACTGGTTTGACGAGCGAGGCGGCGCTCGAGTCAGGGAGGCCGACGCCACCCGCAAAGTCGTCCTCTACCCTGACACCTACACCAACTACAGTCACCCTGACGCCGGGAAGGCGGCCGTCCGAGTGCTCGAGGCCGCCGGCGTCCACGTCGCCGTCCCCGACGACCTCGGCGATACCGGTCGGCCGGCGTTTTCGAAGGGATTCCTCGAGAAGGCGGAAGACGCGGCCCGCGAGAACATGAACGCGCTCGCCCCGCGGGTCGCGGACGGCTGGGACGTGGTCGTCATCGAGCCCTCCGATGCGGTCATGTTCCAGAAGGACTACCTCGATCTGCTCTCCACCGAGGCCGCCGAGACGCTCTCGAACGCCACCTACGGCGTCTGCGAATACGTCGATACGTTCCGGCTGGACGAAGAGATCCCCTTCGACGAGCGCGCGGCGACCGACGAACTGGTCTATCACGGCCACTGCCACCAGAAGTCGGTCGCGAAGGACCACCACGCCGTCGGCGTGCTCCGACGGGCGGGCTACGCCGTCGACCCGCTCGATTCGGGCTGCTGCGGGATGGCCGGCAGTTTCGGCTACGAGTCCGAACACGCCTCGATGAGCGACGCCATCGCCTCGATCCTCTACGAGCAGGTCGACGAGAGCGACGGCGACCGCATCGTCGCACCCGGTGCTTCCTGCCGGACACAACTCGAGAACGGGCCCGGTGCGACCGAGGAGCCGCCGACGCCGATCGAAGCCGTGGCCGAAGCGCTCGAGTAAGGCGGCCTGATATGCTTCATTTACACGAGAGTCATCCGTACGGATACGAACAGCTATGCCGGCGGTTCCCGATAGGCGTCTATTGTGTCAGATCGAACTGAGCGAGAGATCCGTCATCGACAGCTGGACACCGACGCGCAGAACCCAGCGATACAGATCGTCGAAGTCGTCGCGGACATCGAAGATCGAGGGCGCGCCGAGTTACCGACGATGTACGATTGCATCGACGGCATGCTCGACGAACTCTTTTCGAACCCGCCCGCACCGGAATCACAGATGGAAGTCGAGTTCAGCTACGAGACGTATCGGATCACCGTCGAACAGAACGGTGCCGCGAAATTCGTGAAAACGGGGTGATCGGGTCCCGTCTCCGATTCGGACTGAACGGCGACGGTCCGGAACGACCGTAACCGGCCCGTCAGCGTCCGACCAGTTCGTCATAGCGCGCGCCCGTCTGCTTCAGCGTCTCGGTCGAGTAGAGCCGCTCGTGGTCGACGGGGAGGTAGTCGGCGGCGAGTTCGTCGATCTTTGCGTCGACGGCTTCGGGGTCGCGACCGTGGATCATCGTGAACAGGTTGTACGGCCACTCCTGCTCGGGCCGGCGCGGTCGGTGGTAACAGAGCGTCACGTAGGAGAGTTCGCCCGCGCGCTCGCCCCGCTCGTCGAGATCGTCGTCGGGGACGTCCCAGACGACCATGCAGTTGGCATCGAACCCCGTCACGACGTGGTTGATCACGCAGCCGATCCGCTTGAGACAGCCGCTCTCGAGCAGGCGTTCGATAGCCGCGAGCACGTCCTCGACGGCGTATCCCACGTTCGCGGCGATATCGCGATACGGCGTCGCCGACAGCGGGAACCCCTCCTGGATCTCGAGGAGGAGTTCGGCCTCGATCGCGGAGAGACCGCCCGTGGCCTCCTCGCTGATCCGGGTGGCCGAGGAGTCGGTACGCCGCGCCAGTGACTCGCGCGCGAACCGATCGCTATTGACGACGGGGAACTCGAGGTCGATGTAGTAGTCGGTCAGCATCGGCAAGTTCAGTACGTCACAGCCGGTTCGAGCCTCGATATCGGCGAGGATCTCGTCGCGGGCTTCCCGCGAGCCGGCGGTGACGACGAACCACATGTTCCACTCGTGATCGCGGGCGTAGTTGTGGTTGACTTGCCGATACTCGTTGATGACGGTCGAGATCTCGTCGAAGCGGTCCGCGGGCGCCCGTACCGCGGCGAGCGTCGACGAGCCGATCACGGGGGGATTGAGGACGGCACCGAACCGGCGGACGATCCCCGCCTCCCGGAGTGTGCGGACGCGGTCGACCGCCGCCGATTCCTCGATTCCGAGGTCGGCGGCGACGCGGCGGAACGGTCGCGCTTCGATCGGAAAGCCGCTCTGATAGCCGTCGATCAGCGCCGCGTCCACGTCGTCGATGGCCTCGCGCCAGTCCCCCGACAGGCTACTCATTGGTAGCCCTAGGGAGAAGGGGACCGTATCGTTTTCGGGTCCGACTCGAACCGCGTGCGGCGGGGCCGTTCTTGGGGTTCACCCGATTATCGGTGTGAAACCCGTCAATTGACGGCCGAACGAGCGCCGGAAGCGGGAGACTTTTGCGCGATCCGACCCAACGGGTGCACAACATGGCGCACGCAACCCAGGAATTCGGCGACTGGCCGCTCAAGCGGCTGCTGACGGCAGTGATCGGCTCCGGCCCGAAGTCGGCCGACGACATGACCCGCGAACAGGCTCGAGAGGCGTTCCAGCGCATTCTGGCGGGCGAACCGGACGAGACGACGCTCGGCGCGTTCTGGCTGGCCAATCGCTGGAAGCGAAACATTCCGACGGAGCTGGCGGCCTACACCGACGTCATGCACGAGGAGTCGATCGTTACCGCCGAGCCGGAGTGCGATCCGGTCGACTGCGGGGCGAACTACGACGGCAAGCACAGCTCCGCCGTCCTCGGCGTCGGAGCCGGCGTCGTCGCCGCGGCCGCGGGCACCCCCATCGTCGTCCACTCCGGCGATCGGGTCCCGACGCAGAAAGCGACGGCGTACAAACACGTCCTCGACGAGCTCGACGTCCGAACCGAACTCGAGCCCGGCGAAAGCGCGGACATGGTCGACGAGACCGGCTTTGGCTTCTACTATCAGCCGAATTTCAACCCCGGGATACAGGACCTCTACGACCGGCGCGATCAGATGGGCGTCCGAACGTTCGTCAACACGATCGAAACGATCGGGAACCCGGCGAACGCCGACGTTCACCTGGGCTCGTTCTACCACCTCGCGTTCGCGAAGAAGCTGACCGACACGATCACCAAGAGCGAGCGACTCGACTACTCGCGGGCCATCTTCTTCCAGGGAATGGAGGGCTACGACGACATCCGGCCCGGATATACGAAGGTCGCGGAGTGGGATCGAGACGGCGACGACGGTGGGGATTCCTTCGAGGACTACGAGATTGAAACCGCGAACTACGGCATGGCCATGGAGGCCGAAGACCTCGAGGTCGACGACGTGACGGCCGATTCCGCGTCGATCACCGAGGCCGTCCTCAGCGGTGACCGCGAGGGACACTTCGCCGACGCCATCGCCCTCAACGGCGCGTTCCGGATGCACGCCCGCCAGGATGTCGACAGCCTCGAGGACGGACTCGAGCGGGCACGCGAGGTCATTGCCGACGGCAGTGCGGAAGCCGTGCTCGAAGACCTCCGGGCGTTCTGAGCCGAGCGGTCTGAACCGGGCGGTCTGAGTCGTCGGTCGAAGCGGGCGGTCTGAGTCGTCGGTCAAAGCGGTCGACCACGTTCGTCCCGGTGCTCGAGCAGCGTTCGAGTCTGCGCGCAGTATCGTCAACCGTTCGTCGAAATGGGAGATGATTTCTCTCCGCTTACTATGAAAGAAATGAAACACATCTAGTACTCTATGAGTGAGACAGTAACAACATCGAGAAGTGTGAGACAACCATTTTCGACCAAGTTAGAGGGTTTTCACCGTCTCTCGAGCGAACACGACCGGGTCGTCGACAAACTGCTGTCTAACACATAACCTTCCACAGAAGGCGGTCTACCGCTCGAGTCCGGTTTTTGGAACGGATCCTGCTAAGGTGTGAGGAATAATATAACTACCCTATAGTACCATATAGTATATGGTTTGCTATTTTCCCGAGCGCTGTCACCCGCGGCTTCGAATGCGACTCGAGCGAGCGATCGCATCGTCGGCTCGCCCTCGATCGCTCCGTATGACGACGAGCAAACGGGTGCCGTTCGCCTCGCAACGTCTGTAATCGGTGTCCGGTAGAATCGTCGGGAGAACGAGTTCGCGACGCCTGAAACGGCGAACAGTGTACCTTTTTGACTGTTGGCCGCGATCACCGTGCATGGACCAATCTTTCGATACTGTCCTGGTAGAATATGACGACGAGCGCGGCGTCGGCACGATCACGATGAACCGGCCGGACGCGTTGAACGCGCTGAACGGCCAGCTCAGAGACGACATCATCGCGGGGCTCGAGTCCCTCGAGGAACGGAACGAGGACGCCGACGGCGTCGCGCTGCGCGCCGTGGTGCTCGAGGGTGCCGGCGAGAAGGCCTTCTGTGCGGGGGCGGACATCGGTGGCTTCTCCGACGAGTCGGCCGGCGGCACCTCGGCCAGAACTCACTATGACTTCATCAGGGACTTCCCGACCCCGGTCATCGCGAAGATTGACGGCTACTGTCTGGGCGGCGGCCTCGAGACCGCGCTGGCCTGTGACTTCCGACTGGCCAGCGAGGGCAGCACGTTCGGCTTCCCCGAAGTGAATCTCGGCATCCTCCCCGGTGCCGGCGGCGTCCAGTACGTCGAGAAACTGGCCGGTCCCGCCGTCGCGAAGGAACTCGCGATGACCGGGAAACACATCTCTGCGGAACGAGCCGGTGACGAAGGGATCGTCAATCACGTCTACGCCGACGATGAGTTTGAGGACGAGGTCGACGAATTCGTCACCGAACTCGCCGGACAGGCACCGCTGGCGATCCAGGGGATCAAGAAGTCCGCGGATATGGCCGTTCACTCCGGGCTCGAGGAGGGGCTGGCGTACGACCGATCGCTCTTCCAAGAGCTGCTCAAGACGGAAGACCACGCGGAAGGCGCGGCGGCGTTCAGCGAGGACCGCGAGCCCGAGTTCGAAGGGAAGTAACGGGATAGGGCGGACGACCGCCGTCTCGCTCCTGACCGATTTTTCGGCCTGCGGTGGCGCGCGCTGAACCGCAGTGAGCGACTAGCGAGTTGCGGTTCGATACTGCGCGAGGGATGAGTGAGCGGTGCGAGGCGCGAACACTGTGAGCGCCTCGGATAGCGAACGGTGACTGAAGGGAACCGTGAGCAGAGCGAGCGAATCGGCTGGGGAGGGCGTGGTCCCTCCGTATTGCCACGATAGCAGCGCACACTATCTTGGTTGACAATAATCATTGAGTGGTGTTTAGAACTGGCGGATAAGGGTGTCCTGCCATCGTGGCAACTAGGGATTCCACGTCCTCCCCAGCCGATTCGCTCAGTCACTCCGTTCCTTCGCTCATCCCTCGCGCAGTATCATCGGCCGCCCTCACTATCGTTCGGTCGACCGACAGCGCGCGCCACCGCATGTCGGTTCGTCGGTCCGAAGCGAAAAACGAGTCCACACCGCTGTAGAAACAGCCCTCAGTCCCACTCCTCACCGATGCCGGCCAGCGAGAACGGGCCGACGGGGAGGTTGTACCCGTCCTCGAGCGCCTTGTCGACCTGTTCCTCCGTGGCGATGCCCTCGTCGACGATCTTCTGGGCCTCCTCGCGCATCGCCGCGTGACAGCGGTTGGCGAGGAAACCGTAGGAACCGGGGTCGTCGTCGATGGTAACACGTGTTTTTCCGAGTTCGTCAATCAGCTCCTCGGCGCGCTCGACGACGGCCTCGTCGGTCTCGGGCGCTTGCACGATCTCGACCATGTCCATGACGGCGACGGGGTTGAAGAAGTGCGTCACCGCGACTCGAGACGGGTCGGAGACGGCGTTGGCGATCGAGGTCACCGCGAAGCCGCTCGTGTTCGAGTATAGCGGCTGGTCGTCCGTGACCTCGTCCAGGTCGCGGAAGACCTGTCCCTTGATCGCGAGATTCTCCGTCACCGCCTCGATCGTGAAGTCGGTCCCGTCGGTCGCCGCGTCGAGGTCCGTCGTGAACGTCATCCGCTCGAGCACCGCCTCTTTCTCGTCCTCGGAGAGATAGCCGCCTTCGACGGCGTCCTCGAGCCCGTAGTTGCCCGAGATTACGCGTTCGCGCGCCTCGTCGGCCAGTTCCTCGTTGATCTCGCGGACGGCCACCTCGTAGCCGTTCCGTGCGAGTACCTGTGCGATACCGGCGCCCATGATGCCGCCGCCGACGACGGCAGCGCTCTGTTGTGCCATGCCATCACCCTTCACGAGTATCGACTTAGTTCTTGTCAACTGCCGTGGCTACTCGGTTCGGCCGGCGCTCTCTCCGACGGCGCCCTCCGAGTGTCAACACCCAAAGGTATTTTATCATTGGTATGGTTGGACATAACATGGCAATCGGACAGTACCGCGACGATCCGGCGGCGATGGACGACGTCGAGCGCGAGGTAGCCGCGGCGCAGTATCCCGAAGGAGGGCTCGTGGTCGGTCTCGGCATCGGGATCGTACTCCCCCTCCTGACGATCCAGGCGCTGCTCGTCCTCACACCCTTCCTCGGTGGTATCGTCGGGTTCGTCCTCGGGCGACGGTTCCGCGATTACGCGATTCGTCGCCGCCGCAGGGACCGGTCAGCGACGGAATGAGCGGGGTCACCGACGGCGACGGGGAGACGCTCTCCTCGAGCATCGGCATCTTTGGGGTGCTAGCGCTCCTGGTCGGGAACGCGATTTCGGTCCCGATATTCGTCTTGCCGGGACCGCTGGCGGGAACCGCGGGGCCGGCGCTCGTTCTGGCGATCACGCTCGCAGCGATCCCGGCCGGGTTCGTCGTCCTGTACAACGCCTTGCTCGGCTCAGCGATGCCGGTCGCCGGCGGCCTGTACGTCTATATTTCTCGGCTCACGGCCCCCTACTGGGGGTTTCTGGTCCCGTTCACGATCCCCCTCGTCGCGTGGGCGTCGTTGCTCATTACGGCGACCGGCTTCGCCGAGTACACCCGAATCTTCTTCGACGTGCCGTCGATGTGGCTCATCTACGTCCTGCTCGGGTTCGTCTTGCTCGTCAACGTCGTCGGGCTCAGGGTCGTCGCACAGGTGCAGATCGTCTTTTTCGTCGGTCTCGTCGTCTCACTCCTGACGTTCATCGTCCCCGGAGCGGCCGCGATCGAGACCGCCAATTACACCCCGTTCTTCCCGGATTACGGCGGGTTCGGGCTCGCAGTCGTCGCGCTGTTCTACCCGTTCCTCGGATTCGGGTTACTGATCGAACTCGGGGAGGAGATAGACGACCCCGGACGAACGATCCCGCTCGTACTGGGACTCGGTATTGGTATCGTCGTGCTGTTTTACGTGGGGTTGATCGCCGTCCTTGTCGGGGTCGTTCCGTATGTGGAACTGGGGAACGAGGCCGATCTCGCGCACGCCGCCTCGAGATTCCTCCCCTGGTGGGGCGAGTACGTCGTCGCCGCCGGCGCGATCTTCGCGGTCGTCACCACGGTGAATACGACGCTGCTCGTCTTCTCCCGGACACTCATGCGCGCGAGCCGTGACGGCATTCTCCCGGCGTCGCTCTCCCGGATTCACCCCCGGTTCGACACGCCCCATTACGCGGTCGCCGTGCTCGGCGTCCCGCCGTTCGCGCTCGTTCCCCTCGCGGACGAAATCGTCGGACTCTCCGTGTTCATCGGCCTTGCCAGTCTCACGGCGTACTTTTTCTGTGCCATCGGCCTCTGGAACCTGCCGCGGGAGTTCCCGGCACACTACGCCAACGCCCCGTTTCGACTCCGCCGATACCGCGGGCTCCTCCTCGCGGTGCTGGGCGGGGGAGTCGCCACCGGCGCGTTCTGGCTGGTCACGCTCCTCCAGCGACCCGTCGTCGGCGTGGTCCTCATCGGCTGGTTCGGCGTCGCGTACGTCTACTACCGATACCGACTCGCCAAGACCGACCGGATCGAAACCTACCGAACGATGACCACGCTCGACGTCCACGAGCGCGTCGAGGAGAGCGAGGCCCAACGCGCCTCGGGTGACGCGAGCGGGGACACCCCGGGAGCGAACGCCGGTGAGAGTGGTAACTGACCGACGAACTGCACCTCCGTCCCCGTGTCGGCTATCAGCCGAGACGGTCCGAACGGAGTCCTCGCGAGCCGAGCAACCCGACAGCGACCGCACATTTAATAGTCGAGTCGACATATGTGGGATATGGCAACAGAGTACACGCCAACGGAGATGATGGACCGGGAGTCCAGATCGAACCGCTACTATCGAAACGCAGTCGAGCGACACTGGGACCCCGGCGAGATCGACCTCGAGCGAGACGTCGAGAACCTCCTCGAGTTCATCGAGGCCTCGGAATCGTACGACCGGCAGTCGTGGTACGGCACCCTCAACGGCATCGCGAAGTTCGGCGCGGGCGAGGACGCGGTCACCGAGGATCTCGCGCCGCTGGGGGCAGTACTCGACAATATCGACGACCAGCTGTTCCTGACCACCCAAATGTACGAGGAGGCCAAACACGCGGACTTCTTCGACCGCTACTGGCGAGAGGTCGTCTGGACGGTCGAAGACGAACTGGGCTGGGAGCGATCGAACCCCCGCCACGAGCGGTGGTTCAACGACCCCTACATCGAACTGTTCGACCGCAACCGGAAGGCGCAGTTCCGGCTGCTCGAGGAGGATACCCCCGAAAACCGAGCCAGAGCGTACTGCCACTACCACCTCACGGTCGAGGGAATCCTCGCTCAGACGGGGTACTACGGGATGCAGACCTCCTACGGCGGCGAGTTCGACGAGCTGCCACACCTGCCGGGACTCGTTCAGGGCTTTACGAAGATCCGCAGCGACGAGGGCCGCCACGTCGGCTTCGGGATGAACCAGCTCAAGAAGCTCATCGCCGAGGGCGTCGACCCCGCAATCGTCGAGGAAACGGTCGAGGAACTCCTCCCGCTCGTCCAGGGGATCACCGAGGATGAGCGGTTCCAGCCGGACGACCCCGACGAGCGCGTCGGCCTCGAGGACGGGAGACTGGCCGCCTACGCGGTCGACAAACACACCGACCGGATGCAACAGATCACGGACGCCGCGGCCGACATCCCGGACGTCGACGAGTTAGTGCAACTCGAGGGCGACGACTGACGGTAGCGGACGACGATTGACGGAGGAGTGCGACGACTGACGGAACGAAGCGGTGGCTGACGAAGCGAGGCGACTGCCGACGCAGCAGCGGTCGCCGCGGTGGCTGGCTGCTCGACGACAGTAGGCTTTTGAGAGAAGACCGGGACGTGGTACCATGCAGCTCGATTCCATCCGAATACTCGACCTGTCCCGCCTGCTTCCGGGCCCGTACGCGACGCAACTGCTCGCCGACGCGGGCGCTGACGTGGTCAAAGTCGAGGACACCGACGCGGGGGATTACGCGCGGTACACACCGCCGACGACGGACCGCGACGTCGGCGCGCTGTTCGACAGCGTCAATCGAGGCAAGCGTAGCATCGCCGTCGACCTGAAATCGGCGGCGGGGCGGGAGGCCTTCTACAGACTCGTCGCGGACGCCGACGTCGTCTTCGAACAGTTCCGACCGGGCGTCGCCGAGCGACTCGAGATCGGCTACGAAACGCTGCTCGAGTACAACGAGGACCTCGTCTACTGCTCGCTCTCGGGCTACGGTCAAACCGGGCCGTACGCCGAGCGCGCGGGCCACGACCTCAATTACGTCGGGCTCGCGGGGCTGCTCGATATGACTCGCGAGGACGAGGCGATGGCACCGCAGATCCCCGGCTACCAGATCGGCGACCTCGGCGGCGGGCTGTTCGCGGCCTTCAGCATCGTCGGCGGACTCCTGTCTCGCGAACTCGGTAACGGCGGGGAGTATATCGACGTGGCCATGACCGACGTAGTTGCCTCGTTCTCGCAGGCGATTTCCCACGAGGCGCTCACCGGCGACGATCCCCGGCCCGGCGAGACCGCGCTCACCGGACGGTACCCCTGGTACGACGTGTACGAGGCAGCCGACGGGCGCTACGTGACGCTCGCGGCGCTCGAGCCGAAGTTCTGGGAAGCCTTCTGCGAGGAGACCGGACGGGAGGGGCTGATCGACGCTCACGGCACCGACGACCCGGCCGAACTCGAGGCGGTCCGCGAGGAACTCGAGTCGCTGTTCGCGAGCCGCTCGCAGGAGGAGTGGCTCGAGGCGCTCTCCGACGAGACGATGGTCGGGCCGGTGTGTACGCCGGCCGAAGCCACAGAGCACCCCCAGCTCGAGGCGCGCGGACTGATCGAGCGGCCGGCGGATGCGCCGCCGCGGGTCGGGTTTCCGGCAGCGGGGTCTAACGTGCCCGAAAGCCACGACGAGTCGGTCCCGGATCACGGAGCGCACACCGACGACCTGCTCGCGTCGGTGGGGTACGACGAGGACGAACTGGCCGACCTCCGCGGGAGCGGTGTGATCCTGTGAGCGGCGTAGTCGTCGGGGCGCGACCGGTCATCACTCAGCGAGCGCAGAGCGCTTGATCTTCCCGCTGGCGGTCTTCGGGAGCGCGTCGAGGAATGCGATCTCGCGGGGGTACTCATGTTTCGAGAGCTCCGCGCGGGCGAACTCGCTCAGTTCCACCTCGAGTTCTCCGGACGGTTCGTGGTCGCCGACGAGGGTGACGTACGCTTTGACGATCTGGCCGCGGGTCTCGTGGTCTTCCCCGACGACGGCAGCCTCCTCGACCTCCGCGGGGCCGATCCGGTACCCCGAAGAGATGATGACGTCGTCGGCCCGGCTGACGTACCAGAAGTAGCCGTCCTCGTCCCGCCGCGCGAGGTCGCCGGTTCGGAGCCAGAGGCCGGTGAAGGTCTCGAGGGTCGCCTCTGGACGACCCCAGTACGATCCCCGCGCGTCCTCGTCGCGTCTGATCGCGATCTCGCCGACCTCACCCTGATCGACCTCGTTTCCGTCGTCGTCCAACAGCGCCACTTCCTCGCCGGGCGTGACTTTTCCCATGCTTCCGGGCTTTACGTCCCAGTCGTCGAACGCGTAGTTGCAGACGACCATGCCGCCCTCCGTCAGCCCGTAGGCGTCCTGGGGCGGCGCGCCCAGTCCGTCCTCGCACCAGTTGACGGTCTCTTCGTCCAGCGATTCGCCGGCCGAGATCAACACCCGGAGGTCGATGTCCCACGCCTCGAGGTCGATCCCGGCGGCCCGCGACTGTCTGAGCGCCGTCGGCGGGATCATCGCGTTGTCAACGTCCCACGCCTCGAGCGTCTCGAAGAACGCGTGGGGATCAAATTGGCCGCGATAGCAGCCGATTGCCGTCCCGCGGACGCCGGACATGATCGTCCCCATGGTGAGCCCGTAGGACCACGACGGCGACGCCGCGACGAGGTAGACGTCGTCCGGCCGGAGGTCGACGACGTACTCGGAGTAGGCGTAGAGTTCGATCGGGCCGCGGTGGCTCGTCGGGACGCCCTTCGGCGGGCCCGTCGTCCCCGAGGTGTAGGTCAGCGAGTAGGGGTCGTTCGGGTGCGTCTCGACGGTCTCGAACTCGTCGTCGCGGGCGCGGACGGCGTCGTACTCGTCGACCGTCGCGTCGCCCTCGAGCGCCCCGCCACCGTCGATAGTCCCACCGCCGGCGTCCCCGTCGTCGATCGCGATCACGCGCTCGAGTGCCGGCAGGTCGCCATCGACCACCTCGCAGCCCTCGGTCGTCGTGAACAGCGCGGCCGCGCCCGAGTCCTCGAGCCGGTAGTTCAGCGCGTCGGGGCCGAACACGGGAGCGAGCGGCAGGTAGATCCGTCCGGCCTGAATCGTGCCGAAGACGACGGCGTAGAGTTCGAGCTGAGTCGGGAGCATCGCACCGACGCGGTCGCCGCGCTCGGTGTGTTCGACCAGGTAGTTGCTGACCCGATTCGCCGCCGCCGCGAGTTCGGCGAAGGTGTACGTCTCGGTCTCGCCGCGCTCGAAGTCGCGGATGCGAAGGCCCGTCTCGTCGGAGTCGGCGTGACGACCCAGCGCCTCCTCGGCGATATTGAGCGACTCCTCGTCCCCGACGTGTACGTGTTCGTCCCACCCCATCCCCGACTCGTACCGGTCAGCGACTGCATTGTATATGCTATCGTATGTCACAGTCCACCGCTCCACGACCGCAGGTATAATTCTTCGTCTACGTTGACAGGACACCACCGACGGAATGTAGACACGGTCGCGGTGACGGCCTCCGACGAAAACCGCGCTGAGCGCGTAAACGAGGCAGTGATGGACCCACAAGCGAATTTCGGGAGCAATATTAACCCAAACCATAAGTCGCTGGACAGAATCACTGCAGACGACCATGATGGGTTCCCAGTTAACACTTGACAAGTTACTCGAGCGGGCGGTCGACCTGTTTCCTGACCGGGAACTGGTGACGAAACTGCCCGACGGAAACGTCCACCGCTACACGTACGCCGACGCGTCCGAGCGGATCAACCGACTCGCGCACGCGCTCGACGACCTCGGCCTCGAGCGGGGGGACCGCGTTGGCGTCGTCGCGACGAACCACTACCGGCACTACGAACTCTACTTCGGGCCGGCGTGTTCGGGGCGGTCGATCCACATGTGCAACATGCGGCTGCCCGACCACCACTTCGTCCACACGATCGACGACGCCGAGGACCGGGTGATCTTCGTCGATCCGGGGCTCATCGAAAAGGTGGAGGCCAACGCCGACGAGTTAGACACCGTCGAGCAGTACGTCGTCCTCGACGACGAGGTGCCGGAGACGAGCCTCGAGCCGGTCACGGACTACGAATCGCTGCTCGAAGGGCAGCCGGCAGAGTACGAGTGGCCGGACATCGACGAGGACGCGGAGTACGGGATGTGCCACACCTCGGGGACGACGGGGCTGCCCAAGGGCGTCGCCTACTCCCACCGAGCGATGTACCTCCACAGCATCATGGGCGGTCACACCGACGCCAACGCGATCGGCGAGCGCGACACCGTGCTCCCGGTCGTCCCCATGTTCCACGCTAACGGCTGGGGAATTCCCTACGGCGCGACGCTCGTCGGGGCCAAACAGGTCTTCCCCTCGGTCCACACCGATCCGGAGTCGATCGCGCGCCTGATCGACGAGGAGGACGTGACGTTCTCCGCCGCGGTGCCGACGATCTGGCTCGAGATGGCCGAGTTCCTCGACGAGAATCCCACGGTCGACATCTCGAACATCGACCGGCTGACTGTCGGGGGCTCCGCGCCGCCCGAATCGCTCATCCGGAAGTACGACGAGGAGTACGACGCGCCGATCATTCAGGGGTGGGGGATGACCGAGACCTCGCCGCTGGGGTCGCTCAGCACGCTCCGCAAGGAAGTCGCCGAACTACCGAGCGACGAGCAGTACGAGTACCGCGCGAAGGCGGGACTGCCCGTACCGGGTATGCAGATCCGCATACTCGACGACGACGGCGAGGAGGTGCCCGCCGACGGCGAGACGATGGGCGAACTGCAGGTTCGCAGCCCCTGGGTGGCCGACGGCTACCACAACCGACCCGAGGAAAACGAGCAGTCCTTTACCGAGGACGGCTTCCTGCGGACCGGCGACATCGCCACCCGCGACGAGATGGGATACATCGACATCGTCGATCGGGACAAGGACGTCATCAAGTCCGGCGGGGAGTGGATCTCATCGGTGCAACTCGAGAACGAACTCATCGCTCACGAGGGCGTCCGCGAGGCGACGGTCATCGCGGTCGACCACGAGCGCTGGCAGGAGCGGCCGCTGGCCGTCGTCGTGCCGACCGCGGGCGCGGACGTAGACGAGGACGACCTCGAGGCCCACCTCTCGGAGACGTTCCCCTCCTGGTGGCTGCCCGACGAATACCGGTTCATCGAGGAGATTCCGAAGACCTCGACCGGGAAGTTCGACAAGAAATCGCTACGCGACGAGTTCGACATCGTCCTCGAGGCCGAAGACGACGAGCAGACACCCCAGCAATAAGCAATCAACGGATATCGTTCACATTTAGACATGGTGGCTACTACCGCAGGCGGCGTGAGCTTCGACACCGACGACGAGACCGAACTGATCCTCGAGAGTCTGGACGACTGCGCAAACGGGCTGGCCGAAGAGAACCCCTGCATGGATCTGGTCCACCAGGCGCGCATCCTGCGGATCGTCGAGGACACCGACGAGATTCAACTGAACACGATCGCGAAGTCGATGGGGATCACAGACTGACCGCTATGGTCGCTTCACCCACGCACGCGACGGCCGCCGGCCTCGCGAGAGCGATCCGGGACGGTGAGTACTCGCCGACCGAGGTCGTCGACGACACCCTCGAGCGGATCCACGACCGAAACGATCGGACGAACGCCTTCGTCACCGTCACGGACGATCTGGCCCGCGAGATGGCCGCCGAGGCCGACCGCGCGATCGATGATGGCGAGCCGCTCGGGCCGCTGCACGGCGTCCCCGTCGCGATCAAGGATCTCGACGATGTCGAGGGAGTCCGGACAACCTCCGGCTCCCTGCTCTTCGAGGACCGCGTCGCCGAGTCGGATTCACCGTTCGTCGCCCGGCTCAGGGAGGCGGGCGCGATCGTGGTCGGAAAGACAAACACACCCGAGTTCGGGCTCGGGACGACGACCGACAACCGCGTCGCCGGGCCGACCAGAACACCGTTCGATCCCGACCGCGTCTCGGGTGGCTCCTCCGGCGGGGCCGGCGCGGCGCTCGGCGACCGGCTCGTCCCGCTCGCACCCGGCTCCGACGCCGGTGGCTCGGTCCGGATCCCGGCGAGCTTCTGTGGCGTATACGGATTGAAACCCACGCAAGGCGTGATCCCGAACGTCAGCCGGCCGAATGCGTTCGCCAGTCACACCCCGTTCTCCACGAAGGGGCCGCTGGCCCGGACGGTCGAAGACGCGGCGCTGTCGCTGGACGTGATGGCCGGAGCCCATCCGCGCGACCCGTTCTCGATCCCAAAGGGAAGCGAGTACCACGCCGCGGTCGACCGGCCGATCGACGAACTGACCGTCGCGTACAGCCCCGATATGGGCATCTATCCCGTCGACCCCGCCGTGCGCAACGTGCTCGAGGACGCCGTCTCGGCGCTCGAGCACGCCGGCGCGACCGTCGACGTGGTCGATCCCGATCTCGGACACGACAACGAGGAGATCCTCGAGGCCTACTACACGATGGCGACCGTGCGGTGGGGATCGCTGCTCGAGAACCTCGAGGACGAGGGGTTCGATCCGCTCGGCGAGGATCGCGACCGCCTTCGGCCGTATCTCGTCGACCTCATTATGGACGCCGAGGAGCCGACCACGCGGGAGTACAAGCGCGCTGACGTCGTCCGGACCCACGTCCTCGACGGGCTGGTTGACCTCTTCGGGGAGTACGATCTTCTCGTGACGGCGACCGCGGGCACAACGCCGTTCCCCCACGGCGAGGAACCGACGGCGATCGACGGCGTCGAGATCGAGCCGTATCGGGGCTGGGTGCTCACGCAGCCGTTCAACCTCACCGGCCAACCTGCGGCCTCGGTCCCGGCCGGCGTCGTCGACGGGCTCCCCGTCGGGATGCAGATCGCGGGCCCACGCCACGCCGACGACGACGTGATCACCGCAAGCGCCGCATTCGAGCGCCAGCGGCCCTGGAACGACGCGTATCCCGAGTGACGGCCGACGTGACGAGAGCGCGGCCGCGGCCGGTCCCCGCTCGCGGTCAGAAGCTGAATAGATCGATCCCGCCGGTCACGCCGATCACCTGTCCGGTCACGTAGCTCGCCTGCTCCGAACAGAGGTAGGTGACCATGTTGGCCACGTCCTCTTCCGTCCCGAGGTGGCGCATCGGCGTCGCCTCGGCGATGCGGGCGTAGTACTCGTCGACGTTCTCCCGGAGTTCGTCGGGGCTCATGTCGGCCCAGTCGCCGACGACGATGTTCGGCGCGATGACGTTCGAGGTCACCCCGGACTGGGCTCCCTCGAGCGCCATCGTCCGGCCGAAGCCGATCATGGCGGCTTTCGTCGCCGAGTAGGATATCTGGCCGAAGCCGCCGTACCAGCCGGCCATCGAGGACATGTTCACGACCCGGCCCCAGCCGCGGTCGCACATTTCCGGGAAGACCTCGGCGCTGATGTTGTAGGTGCCGGTGAGGTTGATCTCCACGTCGCGGTTCCAGACGTCGTCGTCATGACATCCTCCCCGGCGTGAACGCCGGGGTTTCCTCACGCTGGGGGTCTCGGCTATGCCGAGTTGCTTCGAGAGAGCAAGCTCTCTCGTCATCACGAGACGACTTCGTCGTCTCGAACGACCACGGAGGCAACTTGCGGGTTCGTGTGCTCCTCGTTGGGACGGGGAGAGCGTGGTGACCCCAGCCATTCGTGACTGTCCCACTTGAGGCACACAGGCCGTGCCATCGGCCGTGCTACGTCTGTTTCGTGCCGCCTCAGGAACGTCTCGCTTGCCGATAGGTCCGCGTGGCCCTCGAAACCGCAGGTACAGGTCACCGTGCCCTGGTGCCGCGTCGTGTCCTCGGTCGAACCGCAATTCGGACACGTCTGCGAGGTCCATTCTTCCGTTCGAACCTCGACGGTGATACCGTACTCCTCGCCGGTGCAACTGAGTCGCTTGATGAACCGCCGGAACGCCCAGAAGTTGTGCAACTTGGCGTTCGTCCGAACCGACCAGTGTGTCTCGAGTACGCCGGTGAGATCGCCGACGTACACCGTCGAAACACCCTCGTCGTACAGCCGTTCGATCACGTCGCGAGCGAGCGCGTCCATCACATGGTCGCGCCGTCGCGTCCGGCGTCGGTACAGTGAGTCGATTCGCTTCGAACTGTACTGGCCTTCCCGAAGCTTCGACTGAAGTTCGGCAATCCGTTGCGTGGTCTTGCGGAACTGTTCGAACAGGTCGCGGCCTTCGTACAGGTACTGCTCGCCAGTCGAAACCGTACAAGCGACGATATTGTTTGCGCCGATGTCCAGAGCGGCGGTTTCGTCCGCCAGTGGGTGTGCCAGTCGAGAATTGTCGATTGTGACTGGCTGAAAGGCCCTGAATGTCTCGCTCACATCGTCGTAATACAGTTCCAACCGGCCCTGTTTGTCGTACTCTTTCCAATTGGGTTCGCCGCGAACCTCGAGCCGAAGCCGTTCTTGGTATCCAAGACCGTACTCCTCTTTCAGGTCTTGACCAACAAGAATTTCGAGCCGGGAGTGTTCGCCCCATTCGACCGAGTACGACGTGTTGCGGATGTATGTCCGCAGTTCGCGACCCTCGTCTTGGTTGCCCCAGAAGCCGGGCTTGCCGTTGGCTTCGCCCTTCTCTCGGAGTGCGAAGAACGAGTGCCACGCTTCGCGGTTCTTTCGTTCGATCTGCTGAACGGTCGACGCGCCGAGCATACCGCCGTACCGACCGCGGTACTCGTCGATTTTCCAAACGTCGCCGTCCGGGTCGTCGAAGTTGGTTCGGCGCTGATAATTGATCTCGTTCCAGAGAGCGGCTGAAGCGTCCAACAGTCGACGAAGCAACTCCCCGTCCTCGTCGGACTGGGGAACTACTTCGAACTCGTTGGTACGCTTCATCGCTACTTCTGTGTACGAGCAAAACTAACATAAATCTACGGATTATCGTAGGTACTGTGTCGAACCACGTTAACATCGAAGTCCCTGACGACGAACAGTACGAGCGCATCAAACGTGTGAAAAACGAACACGGCCTGACATGGCGTGGGATGTTGATCCACGCCGCCGACGACTTGGAGACTCCAGCTGGGGAGTAACCGGTGGTTCGCGTAGTCGGGTGGCGCGATTCACGCCCGTCCTCAGAACGCGAAGCGTTCTGATGTGCGAACGAGACGCGAAGCGTCTCGTCAACGCCGTAAACGGCGGGACTACGCTATCTGAGTTAATCATTGCGGCGTGGTAGCAGTGAACACGAGCTTTAACGAAACGATTCAGCCGAGAAAGAGTCCAGCACCGTCGATCACGAATTTATGCACAACCTCTATGATCGATCGTGTAATAGCCAATCGCACGTTATGAACTCCGCAGTCATCGTCGACGCCGTCCGAACCCCGTTCGGGAAACGGGGCGGCTCGTTCAGGGACACGCATCCACAGGATCTGGCCGCCGAGCCGCTCGAGGCGCTGCGCGAGCGCAACGGCTTCGAACCGGAGACGATCGAGGACGTGATCTACGGCTGTGTGACGCCAGTCGACGAGCAAGGCATGAATATCGGGCGACTCGCGCCGATGGTCGCCGGCTGGGGCGATATCGTGCCGGGAGTACAGCTCAACCGAATGTGCGGTTCTGGCCAGCAGGCGGCCAACTTCGCCGCGGCGAACGTCATGGCCGGGCAGCACGACGTGCTCATCGCGGGCGGCGTCGAGCACATGACCCGCGTCCCGATGGGGTCGGACGGCGACTCACTGACGGACACGTACTTCGAGCACTTCGACGAGTTGACCACGCAGGGCGAGGGCGCCGAGCGCATCGCCGAGGAGTACGACCTTACGCGCGAGGGGCTCGACGAGATCGCCGCCGACTCCCAGCGCCGCTGGAAGCGGGCCTGGGACGAGGGCCGATACGACGATCAGATCGCGCCCGTCGAGACCGAACTCGACGGTGAGGAGAGCGAGTCGCAAAGCGACTCGGATAGTCGAACGGGGAGTGAAACGACCCGTGAGACGGTCGTGGTCGAGCAGGATGAACATCCGCGTCCGGGAACGGACGAAGAAACCCTCTCCGAACTCCCGCTGTCGTTCCGCGAGGAAGGCGAGGGCTTCCACCACCCCGGCAATTCGTCGGGTATCGTCGACGGTTCGGCTGCGCTGCTCATCGCGAGCGAGGAAGCCGCCGCGGAACACGGCTGGGAGCCGATGGCCCGCATCGTCCAGACCGAAGTCGTCGGCGTCGATCCCGTGACGATGCTGAAGGGACCGATTCCCGCGACCGAGAACGTCCTCGAGCAGGCCGAGATGACGGTCGGCGACATCGACCTCTTCGAGGTCAACGAGGCGTTCGCGTCGGTCGTCGGCGCGTGGCTCGAGGAGACCGGCGCGTCCTGGGAGGACGTCAACGTCAACGGCGGGGCGATCGCCCACGGCCACCCGCTGGGCGCGACCGGCGCAATGTTGCTGACGAAACTGGCCCACGAACTCGAGCGAACGGGGCAGGACACCGCACTGTCGACGATGTGTATCGGCTTCGGCCAGGGCGTCGCGACGATCATCGAGCGGGTCTAAGCCACTCGATCGGGGACTGACGCGGCGGGCCGAGACGTGGGAAGGGGGGCGACAGGTCTCGAGGAGCGGCCAGTATCGCGTTCATTTGCCAATCCATGCGAACCGCTACCTATAGCTTTACAGTGCTGTATGCGATCATGAATGATATGGAGTACCACGACTCCGAGAAAGCAAAGGAAGTTGCGGGTCGCGTAGAGGAGTTCATGGACGAGGTCGTCATTCCGCGCGAGCGCGAGGCGCTGGCCACGGGTGAGCAGATCACGATGGACGAGATCCACGAGATGTGGGACATGGCCAGAGAGCGCGACCTGTTCGCGCCGCAGGTGCCCGAAGAGTACGGCGGCCAGGGGCTGGATTTCAGCGACATGCTGCCCTCGTTCGAACAGGTCGGCCGCTCGCTGATCGGCGCGCTCGCAATCCGTGCGAATGCGCCCCAGGAAGGAAACATGCACACCCTCGAGATGGTCGGCACGGAAGAGCAGAAAGAAGAGTGGCTCCGCCCGCTCGTGCAGGGGGAGATTCAGACGGCCTTTGCGATGACCGAGCCCAAGGTCGGCGCCGGCTCGGATCCGAAGATGCTCCAGAGCACCGCCGTCAAGGACGGCGACGAGTGGGTCATTAACGGCCACAAGTGGTGGACTTCCGACGGGCTCGGTGCCGACTACTATCTGGCGATGGTCCGAACCGACCTCGACGCCCATCCATACGAAGGCACATCGATTATCATGGTGCCACGCGACGCAGACGGCGTCGAAGTCGTCCGTAACGTTCCCCACCTCGGCGGGCACGGCATCACCGAGCGTGAAGGCGGCCACGCCGAAATGAAGTTCGACAACGTCCGCGTCCCCGTCGAGAACACGATCGGCGAGGAAGGGGAGGGCTTCCAGATCGCCCAGATGCGACTCGGCGGCGGTCGGCTCACTCACTGCATGCGTTACTCCGGCATGGCCGAGCGCTCACTCGACATCGCGAAGGCCTATCTCCAGGAGCGCGAGGCCTTCGGCTCGAAACTCGAGGACAAGCAGGCGCTGCGTCACCGCATCGCCGACGCCGAGACGCGACTCCACGCTGCACGGACGATGGTCCGGCACGCCGCACGCGAACTCGACCGCAGCGACGCCCGGATCGAAGTCGCGATGTCGAAGATGTTCACGGCGAACGTCACCAACGAGACCATCGACCTCGCCCTGCAGTGTTGTGGCGGCAACGGGATCGGCAAGGACCTGCCGATCGCACACTTCTACGAGAACGTCCGCGCGTTCCGCATCGTTGACGGGGCCGACGAGGTCCACCGCCGCTCGATCGCCCGCTGGGCCTTCGACGATGTCGACGAAGCCGAGATCGAAAATACCCTGCAGTTCGACGAAGACCTCCGCATCGACGCACTCGACGACTAACCCGTTCGACCGCGAGACTCACGTTTCTCTCTTTTGACGGCCGTCTCGAACGTGATGCCCGTCCGACGGTCCCCGGAAAGACCGGCACATCGTCCTCGAGCGAGTCCGAGTCGCTCGAACGGGGACCGACACAGCGGGCCACGACAGGGCGGACACGACGAGATGAAGAAGGGCAGTGACGGGTCTCGAGGTGTCGATAGTACCGCGATCGTTTCCAACCGATGGGAATAATCACCTATAGATTTACAATGGTGTGATACAGCATACACACTATGGAATACCACGATTCCGAGAAAGCAAAAGAGGTTGCGGGTCGCGTAGAGGAATTCATGGACGAAGTCGTCATTCCGCGCGAGCGCGAGGCGCTGGCCACGGGCGAGGAGATCACGATGGACGAGATCCACGAGATGTGGGAGATGGCCAAAGAACGGGATCTATTCGCGCCGCAGGTGCCAGCGGAGTACGGCGGTCAGGGACTCGACTTCAGCGACATGCTGCCCTCGTTCGAACAGGTCGGCCGCTCGCTGATCGGCGCGCTCGCGATCCGGGCGAACGCCCCGCAGGAAGGCAACATGCACACCCTCGAGATGGTCGGCACCGAAGAACAGAAAGAAGCGTACCTCCGCCCGCTCGTGCAAGGCGAGCTCTCCTCGGCGTTCGCGATGACCGAGCCCAAAGTCGGTGCCGGCTCGGACCCGAAGATGCTCCAGAGCACTGCCGTCAAAGACGGCGACGAGTGGGTCATCAACGGCCACAAGTGGTGGACCTCCGACGGGCTCGACGCTGATTTCTACCTGACGATGGTTCGGACCGATCTGGACGCCCACCCCTACGAGGGCACCTCGATCATCCTCGTCCCGCGTGACGCTGACGGCGTCGATGTCGTCCGCAACGTACCCCACCTCGGCGGACACGGCATCACCGAACGCGAAGGGAGCCACGCCGAAGTGAAGTTCGACAACGTCCGCGTTCCCGTCGAGAACACGATCGGCGAGGAAGGCGAGGGCTTCCAGATCGCCCAGATGCGACTCGGCGGCGGCCGACTCACCCACTGCATGCGCTACTCCGGGATGGCCGAACGGTCGCTAGACATCGCGAAGGCCTATCTCCAGGAGCGCGAGGCCTTCGGCTCGAAACTCGAGGACAAGCAGGCACTGCGTCACCGCATCGCCGACGCCGAGACGCAACTCCACGCCGCACGGACGATGGTTCGCCACGCCGCACGCGAACTCGACCGCAACGACGCCCGCATCGAGGTCGCGATGTCGAAGATGTTCGCCGCAAACGTCACCAACGAGACGATCGACCTCGCCGTGCAGTGTTGTGGCGGTAACGGGATCGGCAAGGACCTGCCGATCGCACACTTCTACGAATCCGTCCGGGAGTTCCGCATCGTCGACGGGGCCGACGAGGTCCACCGCCGCTCGATCGCCCGCTGGGCCTTCGAGGACGTCGACGAGGCCGAGATCGAGAACACCCTGCAGTTCGACGACGACCTGCGCATCGACGCGCTCGACGAATAATCGCGCAGTGAATCGCCTCGCCCGCCGAAGGGCTGCGACGCCGGCCGAGCGAGCGTCACGAGATTCCCGTGTCACTGTCACCCACATCTATTTAATCCTCGGAGGAAATTGCAGCTATATATGAGTGGAGAGTCCACATCGCGGAAAACGGAGAGTGCAGGTCTGGAGAACATCCGCGAAGCGTCGGATGCAGTCGAGAAATCCACCGCCGGAATCGCCCTCGAGAAACTGTGGGAACGGCGGCGAACCGGCGGTGCCATCATCGTGCTGGCGGTCACCAGCGTCCTGCTGTACCAGGTGGACGGCTACCTGTCGATCGATTCGCAGGTCTTCGGCGGGATTACGCTCTTCCTGTTGGGTTACTTCCTCGTGACGTTGCGGACGGACATCCGCATGGAGTGACTGCGGGCGAACGACGGCAGGTATTTTGTACCCGCTGGCGAATGATTCCGCCATGAACGGCGAGGCGGTGGGCCCGTGATCGACTGGAAGCTAGACGGATTCTTGCCGACCCAGCGACAACCGGCACCGAAAGTCGAGACCGCGAGCGACCGGGACGTGGTGCTCGCCCGCGGCGTCGCGGCGGCAATCGATCTGATCGTCTGTTACGTACTGATCGAGTTCCCGCTGATCTACGTCGCGAGCGTGATCTTCAGCGGGCCCTACGAGGCGCTGGGCGGGGCCGTCGTCCCACTCTCGCTGCTCGTTCTCCTGCCGCTCTACGCGACGTACTCGTTTACTCTCGAGTGGCGCTACGGACGGACGCCGGGGAAGGTCAACCGCGGCCTGCTGGTAGTCATGGAAGATGGAAGCCAGTGTACGCTCCGGGCCAGCGCCGTGCGAAACCTGCTTCGATACGTCGATCTACTCGGCGTCCCGCCGCTGGTGGTCGGCCTCGCGTCGGCGCTCGTGACCGGCGGTCGTCGTATCGGCGACCACGCGGCCGACACGATCGTCGTCCGCTCAACGGCACCGGCGAATCAAGAGACAGCGGTCGCTGCCGACGCGGATACGAGCGCAGCCGCCCGAGCGAGCGGCGACGAAAAGAACTGAGCCGAGTCAGGCGATCCGGACGCCGGAGTCGTCGTCGTACAGTTGGATGTACTCGTCGTCGAAGACGAGGCTATACTCCTTCCCATTGCCCACGAAGTCCGGATCGGTGACGACGACGATCTCGCCGAACTCCGTGTCGAAGAAGCTGTGGGTCGCGTCGCCCAGCGGCTCATCGAGCAGGTGCGTCGCCGGGATGCCAGCCTCGGGGTCGTCGCTGACCTTGATGTACTGCGGCCGGAGGCCGACGCGGACGTCCTCGCCGGCCCACCCCTCGAGGCCGTCGCGGGCGAGGTGGTACTCGTAACCGCTGACGTCGAGTTCGGCGGTGCCGTTGACCGAGGTGACGTTACCCTCGAAGAACTGCGTCGACGGCTGGCCGATGAACTGACTGACGAACTGCGAATTGGGCTCGTCGTAGACCTCTTTCGGCGGGGCGACCTGGGCCAGTTTGCCGTCGTTGATGACCGCAACGCGGTCGGACATGGTCATCGCCTCCTCCTGGTCGTGAGTCACGTACAGCGTCGGACAGCCGATCTCGTCGGTCACCTTCTCGATGACCGGCCGCAGTTCGGCCTTGAGCTTGGCGTCCAGGTCCGACATCGGCTCGTCGAACAGGAATATCTCCGGGTCGCGCACGAGCGATCGGCCGAGCGCGACGCGCTGTTGCTGGCCGCCCGAGAGATCAGCCGGCATCTTCTCGAGTTGGTCGGTGATCTGGAGCAACTCGGCGGCCTCTTCGACGCGGGCGATGCGTTCCTCCCGCGAGAAGCCGGTGATCTTGAGGCCGTAGGCCATGTTCTCCTGGACGCTCATGTGGGGGTAGAGCGCGATGTCCTGGAAGAGCAACGCGATATTACGCTCCTGGACCGGCTTGTCCGTCACGTCGCGGTCGCCGAACGTGATCGTCCCGCTGGTCGGCTTGTTCAGCCCCGCGACGCAGCGTAGCGTCGTGGTCTTCCCGCAGCCCGAGGGGCCGACGAGCGTCACGAATTCGCCGTCCTCGATGGTGAGGTCGACGTCGTCGACGGCGATGATTTCGTTGCCCGATTCCTCGTACACTTTCGTCAGATTCCGTATCTCGATGTCTGGCATATGTTGTGTTATCTCGTGGTGTTAGTTGTAAAGGTGGTGCACTCTCAGAGGGCTCTGACCTGGAACCCTTTCAGCAGATAGCTCTGCATGAAGTAGGCGAACAGGAGCGGCGGCAGGGTCATGGCCAACGAGATCGCCATCAGGTAGCCCTCCGGCAGGAACTGTGCTTGCCCCATCGCACGGAGGATACCGGGCGCGAACGTCGTGGTGTCGGTCTGGGGCAAGAGGATCTGCGCGAACGTGAAGTCGTTCCAGGCGAGCGCGAAGGCGAACAGGGCCGCGGCGATGATCGCCGGTCGGCACTGGGGCACGACGACGTCGCGGAAGCCTCGCCACCGTGACGCGCCGTCGACCCAGGCCGCCTCCTCGTGGGCCTCCGGGATCGTCATGATGTACTTCCACATCAGCCAGACCGCGAAGGGCATCGAGATCGCCGAGAGGGCGATGATGAGCCCGAACCGGGTCCCGAGCAGTCCGATGCTCTGCCAGATCTGGTAGAGCGGGATCCCGATGACGATCGGACTGAAGAGGTACCCGATCAGGAGGATCCGCGCGAAGTTCTCCTTCTGGGGGAACTCCAGCCTCGCGAGGCCGTAGCCGGCGATCAGCGAGACGAGGACGACCGTCACGATGGTCCCGATAGCCACCACGACAGTGTTGAACATGTAGGTGTACATCTCCGGATCAGTCAGCACGTTGAAATTGTCGAACGTGAAGATGTCCGGCGTCGGGAAGACGGTGACTGAGTCCTCTACCGTCTCGTACTGGGTGAAGGCCAGCTGGGTCATCCAGTAGATCGGCCAGGCACCGACGAGCACGATGATCGCGGTACTGACGAGTTTCAGTGCCTCAGAGACTCTCGTCTCGCCGTCGTATGAGAGGCCGAAAACGCCTCCCGGTGGTTCGCTCTGACTCATGTTGTCGTCTCCACCTCCTCGCTGGGGTTGAACAGTTTGAAGTAGATGATCGCCGACGCCAGCAGGAACAGGAACATGACGACGGAGATCGCGTTGGCGAGCCCGTAGGCCTGGTCCGTGTAGACGGTCTTGTAGGCCAGCACGGGCAGCGTCGTCGTGGCATCGCCGGGTCCGCCTTCCGTGAGCTGCCAGATGATATCGAACTTGTTGAACATGAAGACCGATCGAAGCAGGACGACGACCAAAACGATCCCCATGAGCCGCGGCAGCGTGATGTCACGGAACATCTGCCACCGGTTGGCGCCACAGATCTTCGCCGCCTCGTAGAACCGATCCGGGATCGCGCGCAACTGCGCGAGCGTGAAGATGGTGACGAAGACGGCGAACTTCCAGGTCCCGATGAGAATCAGCAGCTGCATGGCCCACTCTCGCGAGCCGAGCGGGGCCTCCTGGCCGCCCCACAGCCCGAGCCACTCGGCGCCGATCATCTGGAAGACGCCGCCGGCGGGGTCGAACACCCGCATCGCGACCAGCGAAACGATGATCGTCGGGATCAGGTAGGCCGTAAAGACCACTGCAGTGAGCAGTTTCTGGCCGCGGGTGATACGGTTGAGCACCAGCGCCATCCAGAGCCCGACGGCGAGCTGGAGGAGCGTGCTGCCGACCATGTAGACGATCCCCCGCCACAGCGAGTCCCAGAACGTGGAGATGTTCAGGACTTCCCGATAGTTCGACAGTCCGGCCCACTGCCACTCGGGATTGAGCGTGTGGATCTCGTGTAACGATGCCCAGAACGCGAACACGATCGGAAGCACCGCGATGAGTAAGTACAGGACGACGACGGGGAGAACGGTCCCGATACCGGCGATCGTCTCCCGCTGTACCGGCAGGTCGTCCCACGGAATGTACGTCCTGCCGGGCCGTATCGATTCTCCGGTTTCACTGGCCATATCTAGGTCTCCTCTGCATGCATGTATGTTAATCTCACGGTTACCCATAAACGATTCGCTCCGCCCTGACGCGGTCGAAAGGAGCCGGCTGCGCCGTATCGACTATCCGAACGTGTCCTGTGCCTCTGCGAACGCCTCTTCGAGTTGCTCGTAACCCCAATCGTAGGCCTCCTGTGGGCTCATCGAGTCGGTGACGACCCGGTTGATCATCTCGCCGTAGAACCACTGACGCTGCATGTACAGCGACACCGGCGAGGAGGTGTTGGCCTCTTCGACGCTGCCGTAGTGGTTGCCCCAGATCTCGTCCTGGCAGTACTGGAGCTTCTCGACCAGGTGCGGATGCGCCTGGTAGATACCCTGGTTCTGGAACGCGTCGGACTCGAGGACGTCGGAGTAGGTCGGCAGGAACCGACCGGGATCCGTCCCGTAGAAGCTCGCGGTGCGCTCCATGCTGTCCGCGTAGAGCCACTCGAACCACTCCTTGGCGTCGCCCGGCCGCTCGGAGTTCGCGAAGATGTGGTAGCCGTCGGGAGCCGGCGCGGACAGCCAGTTCTCGTCCGGATCGACGCCGTCCAGCATCGGGTAGGCGATGACCTTCGTGTCCTCGGCGACCCCACGCAGCGCATCGCTGTCTTCTGCCTCGGCGGTCAGTGCGGTGACGCCGGCCGGCCAGGCGTTGAGGTGATAACACTGGCCGTAGCTCCCCTGCACCCAACTGCTGAGCGAGCTGGACCACCCGATGCTGGTCGGATCCGGCGAGTACTGCGAGAGTTCGTCCACGTACTCCAGTACCTCGATCACCGTGTCCTCGGGCCAGTTGATCTCGAGTTCCTCGCGGGCGTCCGGATCCTTCCAGGCGAGGCCGATACCGGAGATTCCCGAACTCGCGAGCAGGACGAGCATTTCGTCCTGGCTCTTGCCAGTCGGTGCGCCGGCCAGTCCGTATCCGCGCATGTCCTCGAGGTCGCCGCCGGCCTCGTCGATGATTCGAGCGTTCTCGAGGATATCGCTGAAGGTCTCGGGTACGTCCAGGTCAAGCGCCTCGTAAACGTCCGCGCGATACTGGAAGTTCGAGACGTACACACCGTGTGGGATCTGATAGATGTCGTCCCCCTCACCGAGGAACGCGCCGCCGGCGTTCAGTTCCCCGTTTACTTCCTCGATTGACGAGACGACGTCGGTGACGGTCTCGAGCTGATCCGTCTCCCAGATATCGGCCACCTGGTCGAACGTGGAGGTGTTCGCTTCCGGCGGATTGCCCGCCTGAATCAGCTGCGAGAGCCGCGACTCCTGACTCCCCGACATCCCGGCTTCCTCGATGGACATTTGGATGTCGGTCTCGTCTTCGAAATCGGGCTCAAGCTCATCCCAGAGCGCTTGCCACGCGTCGTTATAGTAGTCCGTAAGAAACTGAACGTCATCGTCGCCACCACCACCACCGAGACAGCCAGCCATTGCTCCAGCGATTCCGACACCCGCTCCCGTAAGCACCCGTCGTCTGTTGATATTGTCCCGTGTCATTCAGTCTCAAGCCATATTGGCTATTGATAGCATACCGCTACAACCATATAAACCTCATGTTTTTTCGCACAGTTCATACATTGGTTTCGGAGTAAAGACCCCTGTTTCGTTCGATTAGGTCGTGATCAATGGGAGATAGTCGCAACTGAAACGATTCGCACAGCAGTCGTGTGATCGGGTGTGCAGTGACTGACAGTGGCTACTACAGCCGATCAGCGCTCGCGTACGAAAACGAACACCTGACCGGGGGATACCGAAGATTTCGGTCCGGAACGACGATAGTCCAAAACGAATCCGGTGCTCACTGCGGTCCGACAGTTTCGGAAACCCAGCCGGTGGCACCGTCGGGTCGCGGGCCGTCCTCCTCGGGTATCTGGAGGTTCCCGTCTCCGTCGCGGGCCCGAACGATCACTTTGTGCCACCCGCCCGCTCCATACTCGTGACGCCACTGCCGCCAGACGTCGTCGCCGGGGAGGGGCTCGGAGAGTTCGGCCTCAACCCAGGTGTCGCCCTCGTCGGTCGAAACCTCGACGGCCTCGATACCTCGGGTTCCGGCGTAGGCGTGGCCAGCTACCTCGTAGCGGCCGCTTCCCAGGGAACGGGTCTGCCAGAGCTTGGCCACGGTGTTGACCGGGCCGGTGCCGTGCCAGCCCCGGTGCTCCCAGTAGCCCATCGTGTCCTCGTCGCGAACCTCGATCTCGGTCAGCCACTTCACGTTGATCTCGCCCCAATGACCTGGGACGAGCGCGCGCACCGGCGCGCCGTGTGCCCGCGGCAGCGGCCGGCCGTTCATTCGATAGGCCAACAGTCCCGGCCACAATGCGTCGATCGGGAACTCGTTGTAGTAGCCGTCGGCTCCGTGCAAGATGACCCGATCGCCCGCCGGCTCCGCCGCCTCGAGGAGCTGTCGGACCGGCACGCCGCTCCAGAGCGCGGTGTCCATCTGCCGGCCGTTAAGCTGGTCGCCGACGCACCGCAGCGTCGCGAAGCGATCCTCGAGGGTCATGCCCTCGAGGTCAGCGAAATCGTATTCGCGTTCCTCCGCGACCGCGCCCGTGATCGAGAGGGACCACTCCTCGGGGTCGACGTCGGGATCGACGTTACCGATGTCGACCTCGTAGAAGTCCGTGCTGACCAGCGGCTCGAGCCCCTCGACGCCGAACGACTGGTCTTTCGCTCGCGTGAGCAGCTCCCGGACCTCGGGACGGGCGTCCTCGGGGATCTCGAGGGGCGACGGGAACGGCTCCTCGCCGGTGCCCTGAACGAAGAGTGCGAGCCCGCTCACGCCGATCGCCGACCCGACGGCACCGAGGACGCGTCGCCGGGCGGGAGAGCCGAGGGAACGGCGTTCACCGGCGAGCAGCGCGGACGCTCCGGCCGTCGCGAGCAGAACGAATCCCGCGCCGGCGGCGACGCCGAGCGTCGACGGCTGCGAGCGCGTCAGTCCGTACGCGACGATGGCCGGAGGGACTGTCCCGAGGATCACGCCGAGGAGAGCGCTGCCGCCTCGAGACAACGCGCCGGGAGCAGGGCCGCGACCCAGCAGGAACGCCGCGCCGGGCAGGGCAGCCAGCCCGAAGACCGTACAGGTCACTGCAATGGCCGTCAGGAAGGCCAGTTGGTGACCGAGCGTCCCGAGTTGGGTGATCGCAACGGCCACGAGCGCGTCGGGACTGAGCAGCAACACGAGTCGGTCGAACGGCTCCACGACGAATGCCGGCCGTCGGCCGACGGACAGGTACGAGCCCCCGACGGCGCCCAGCCCCGCGGCGAGCGCCACGGCGACTGCGGGAAGCCACGGGCGCGCCCGGGCGGCCACCTCTCCCGTGCGAGACTTTGCCATGATAGTACGTAACAATAGCCGCGGCCAAACATGAAAGCTTCGTACACGGAAGGAGAGATCCCGACTCCGAACCGCGCCGGACGGCCGTCGATCGACGCAGTGACTACCGCCCTAGTCCGCTTTTACTCCTGCTCGCGAGACCTCGGGGTTGCGCAACAGCGGGAGCGAAACGATCGTCAGGCAACTCAACACGAGCGCGGCACAGAGCACGTAGGTCGTCTGGTAGCCGAACCAGCTATCGACGGCCGGAATCGCGATCAACGGACCCAGGCTGAGTCCGATATCGCCCATCACCTGATAGGCACCGCCCATCCGGCCGAGTTCGTCGCCGGGCGTGAGATCGCCCATGATCGCGAGCATGGCGGGCGCGGCCGCGCCCATGCCGCCGCCGACGAGCACGATCGCGCCGAGCAGCGCCTCGATCGTCGGGACGTAGGCGATGATCAAGAAACCCGCGCCCATCGACAGGAATGCGGGCACCGTCAGCAGCGTCCGGTCGCTGACCAGATCCGACACCCAGCCGGTGACGACCGTCAGCGATCCCGACGTCACGACGCCCAACCCCATCACCACCCCGCTGATCCCGGCGGCACCGAGGGCGGACAGCTCGAGGCCGTAGTCGCTCGCGTAGCGGGCGAGCGTCGAGAGGATGATGCCGCCCCAGAGGAAGCGGACGGTGAAGTTGCCGTAGCCGATCAGGAGGACGGTCGGATTACTGACGAGCAACGCCGGGACTTCGCGGAGTTTCGCCGCTCGGCCCTCCGCACCGGCGTGAACGTCCGGCAACACGACCGTCGCGATGATCCCGGCCAGCAGGGCGAGCACGCCAGCGGTGAGAAACGCCGTCTGCATGCTCGCGAGATCGGTCAGGAGGCCGCCGAGGACGAGCCCGGTCGGGAACCCTAGTGACTGGCCGCCACGCATGTAACCGACCCAGCGACCGCGGTTGTCGGCCGTCGTGACGTACGTGATCGTGGCGAACGCGCCGATAAAGACGAACGCGCTGCCGACCCCCCAGAACAGCCGCGAGAGGACGAAGACGACGCCCGGCAGCGACACGTCGCCGAGTATTGGCAGCGTTCCGAGATCGGTCGGGGGCGTGTGCAGACCGATGACGTAGCCGAAGGGAGCCAGCGCTTGCGTGAACAGCCCGAAGATCATCGGTTTCCGCGCGCCGACCCGGTCGATGATCGTCCCGGCCGGCGTGTTCATGAACAGCCGGGCGATCCGATTGGCCGAGAGGATCAGGCTCAGCATGATCGCGGAGATGACGAGCTTCTCGTCGAGCAACGGGAGCGTGGGGAAGGCGACGCCGGTCGCGACACCACCGAAGAAGACGCCGGCGATGACCGCGAGCGCGATCGTCCTGATCTCCGCCGTCGAGTAGGTGTGATCCTCAGACATCGTCGTGATATGTACGGACTCGAGCGCCCGGGTACAGATAGCTCACGATTCGAGCCCACGGTCCGCGACGAACTCCTCGCGCAGGGTCGTCTTCCGGATCTTCCCGCTTCCCGTCTTTGGGAGGTCGCGGCGAACCTCGACGATTCGCGGATGTTTGTAGGGTGCGAGTTCGCCGAGAACGTACTCCTCGACGTCGTCTGCGGTCAGCGCCGCGTCCGGCGCCGGCGTGATCGCGGCGGCGACGGTCTCGCCGCGTCGCTCGTCCGGGACGCCGAACACCGCTGCCTCGTGGATGTCCGGATGCTCGTAGAGCAGGTTCTCGACCTCGCGCGGGTAGACGTTGTAGCCCGCGGTCAGGATCATCTCCTTCTCGCGGCCCTTGATGTAGTAGTAGTTGTCCTCGTCGCGCGTGCCGATGTCGCCGGTGCGGAAGAAGCCGTCCTCGGTGAAGACCTCCTCGTTGGCCTCGGGGTTCTTGTAGTAGCCCTTCATCACCTGCGAGCCGGCGATGAGGATCTCGCCCTCCTCGCCGGGGTCGACCTCCTCGCCGTCCTCGTCGACGACCTTCGAGCGCGTGTGGCCGACCGGCTGGCCGACGCTGCCGGACCGGTTGCCCAGCGACGACCACCGGATCGTGTGGCTCGTCGCCGTCGTCTCGGTCAGGCCGTACCCCTCCGTGAGCGGCACGTCAAACGCCTCCTCGAACTGCTCCTGGGTCGGCTTCGGGAGCTTGTCCCCGCCCTGACCCGCCTTGATCAGCGTCGACAGGTCGTACTCGTCGGGATCGTGGGCCTCGAGCAGGTCGACGAACATCGCGGCGACGCCGACGAAGGACGGAATGTCGTGTTCGTCGAGTTTTCGGAGCACCAGTTCGGGGTCCCACTGGTCGGGCCGAAGCAAGTGCAGCGTCCGGCCGGCACACAGCGAGGCCATCATTCCGAGCAGCCCGGTGATGTGATACATCGGGAGGACGATGATCCCGTCGCCCTCGATCGGGCCGGCGCTGTAACTCGAGACGCTCTGTGCGATCTGGACCCGGAAGTTGCGGTGGGTCAGCAAGACGCCCTTGGGTTGGCCCGTCGTTCCCGACGTGTAGGGCTGCAGGAGGACGTCGTCGTCCTCGCGGTCGACGACGGCGGCGTCCCCGGCAGCGTCGGCGTCGTCGCCGAGGGCAGGCAGCGAGGGATGACCGTCCGCGGCCGTCGCGCTGACGATTTCCGTCTCGAGATCCGCGACGGCCTCGCGGACGTACTCGTCCGCGTCGCCCTCGATCAGAACGGCGTCGGCGTCGGCGTGCTCGAGCTGGTACTCGATCTCGCGACGGCGATACTCGGGGTTCAGCGGACTCGCGACGACGCCGGCGCGACAGCAGGCCCAGACGACCGTACAGAAGGGGATTCCGTTGGGCATGTAGAGGCCGACCCGATCGCCCGCCTCGAGGCCGAGTTCTCGGAGTCCGTCGGCGAAGCGCGCGACCCGGTCACCGAATTCGCGGTAGGTGACCGTCTCGCCAGCGTGTTCGACGGCGATCGTGTCGGGCTGTTCCACCACCGCTCGCTCGAGCAAGTTCGCGACGTTCCCATCGTAGGGCGACTCCAAAAGCGTCTCCGCGGAGACGATATCGAGCTCCATGTTGCCCGTGGTTTGTCGTTCGACCGGAAAAGCATATGGGTACTGGTAACAGGGTTCGTCTTTCGGTCCCCGTCCCGCGCAAACGGCCGTCGGAGACGATCAGTCCGCTCGAGGGACCCGCCGCGTTACTCGCCGAGGCGTGGAATCCCCTTGATTTCAATCGTCTCGCCGACCATATAGGAGGCGGCGGGGCTGGCGAGGAACTGCGCGAGGTCGGCGACTTCCTCGGGTTTGCCGATCGTCCGATCCGGAGTGGTGCGGGCGATCTCCGCAGCGTCGTCCTCGACGCCCATCTGAGTGCGGACGCCCTCGGTGGCGACCAGCCCGGGCGCGATGCAGTTGACCCAGATCCCGTCTTCGGCCCAGTCGGCCGCCGCGGAGGTGGTGAAGTTGACGACCCCGGCCTTGGCCGCGCCGTAGTGACTCATCGTCTTCGAGCCCCGAGTACCCGCGACGCTGGCGAAGTTGACGATTCGGCCGCCGCCGTTGTCGCGCATGTACTCGACGGCGAGTTGCGAGCAGTGGAAGGTCCCGTGGAGATTGATGTCGACGATGGTCTTCCAGCCGTTCTCGCTGATCTCCGAGAGCGGAGCCTGGAAGCTCGCCCCCGCGTTGTTGATCAGGATGTCGAGCCCGCCGAACTCGTCGACCGTCTCGTCGATCAGCTCCTGAACCGCGTCGCGCTCCGTCACGTCGCACTCGATCGCGATCGCCTCACCCGGCCGCTCGCTCTCGTTGATCGCGTCCGCGACCGGTTCGACGTTCTCCATCTCCCGCGAGGTGACGACCACGTTCGCGCCGTCGTCGGCGAAGCGCTCGACGATCGTCTTCCCGATGCCGCTCGAGGAGCCCGTGACGATCGCGGTCTGGCCCGCGACGCTGAACTGGTCGACCGTCATCGGTCCGCCTCCGTAACCGGAGTCCGTTCGACTGACCGTTCTCCATACCCGAGCGTGACAGTAACTGTCATGAGCGTGTCCGAGTTCATCGACCGCCGGTATAAGCCATTCGACCGGCCGGCACGCGGTGGCGCGCGCTGGCGGCCGACCGAGCGCTAGCGAGGGCGGGCAACAACGTCGTGCGAGGGATGAGTGAGCGAGTCTTGCGAGCGAGCGTTAGCGCGGGACCGTCGGTCCCGCGAACCAGACGAACGGGCCTTCGGCCCGTGAGTAGAAATCGGCCGGGGAGGGTGTGGCTATTCCCCGTTGCCACGATAGCAGGAGACTCATCACCGTTGGGAGGGTCATACTCCAGCCGGCGAATTCGGATCAACCGAGCAGTCCCAAACGACTAGCATCCGAGAAGGGTACTGTTATGTCACTCGTGGGCAAACCATGGCGGCAATGAAACGCGGCCACCGCGGACCCGAGGTGCGATCCGATGCGATGGACCGACGACCGAAACCAACGACGGCTCGAGGAACGGAGGGTCACGATGCCGAATAGGCCCCTCGAGGAACTCGAGGCGATGGTCGGCGACACCACGGTCACCGTCGAGGAGTTCCGAATCGAACCCGGTAAGGTCGAGGAGTTCGCGCGGGCGATCACCGCCGCGGACCACGTCTTCCGCGACGAAACGGTAGCAGCGGAGCGCGGCCACGACCGCGTCCCCGCGCCGCTGACCTACAGCCAGGTCGGCCGTTTCCCGCGGTACACGCCCGCCGACGTCGACGGCAAGGGGTTCGACCTCGCCTTCCAGCCGGAGTACGTCATCCACGGCGAGCAGGCCCACGAGTACGAACGACCCATCTACGTCGGCGACGTCCTCGAGGGGACGACCACCCTCGCGAACGTCTTCCAGCGCGAGGGCGGCCGCGCAGGGACGATGACCTTCGCCGTCCTCGAGACCGAGTACCGGACGCCGGAGGGGGAACTCGTCCTGACCGACCGCTCGACGGCGATCGAAACGGAGGGGGCGATCGACGACGGCGACGAGAGCGCGGCCGAGGGCGACGCCGACGGGTCCGCGAGCGACGGTGAGCCGACCGAGGCCGACGGCGGCACCGCCGGAACGGACCCCGTGACCCCCGCGCCGACCGTCGATGAGTTCGAGCGCGTCCGTACCGTCGCCGACCTCAAGTCCGGCGAGACCGGCCCGACGGTCGTCGTCGAAGACCTCGAGCGCCAGCACTTCGTGAAGTACGCCGGGGCCAGCGGCGACTTCAATCCGATTCACTACGACGAGCCATTCGCCACGAGTGCGGGCAACGAGAGCGTCTTCGGGCAGGGGATGTTCACCGCCGGGATCACCTCCCGCGTCGTCGCAAACTGGTTCGACCTGCGGGACGTCACGTCTTTCGGCGTTCGGTTCCAGTCACGGGTCTTCCCCGGCGACACCGTCGTCGCGACCGGCGAGGTCGGCGAGATCGATCGCAACGCGGGAACGGTCGAGACCGAACTCGAGGCGCGGACGACCGACGGCGAGACGCTGCTGACCGGGACGGCGACGGCCGACCTCGAGTAGAAACGGAAAATTTTCGAGTCGACTACTCCGGCGCGAACACCGGAATCGCGGCCTCCTCAGAGACCCTCCAGAACGTGACCCCGACGGCCGCGCCGATCTCGAGGTCGGCGGGCTCGGCGTCGAGCAGTGCGAGCAGGCGCGGCCCCTCGGCGAGGTCGATCGCGCCGACGACGTAGGGCGTCCGATCACCGAAGCCGGGTTCGCCGGGGACGTGGCAGACGGTGTAGGTGTAGATCGTTCCGACGCCCTCGCTGTCTTCGAAGGGGGGATCCTCGGCCCCGCAGGCGGTGCAAACCGCCCGCGGGTACAGCTGGCAATGGCCACAGTCGCACTCCTGATAGCGCAGGTCGCCCTCGAGCGCGCCCGCCCAGAAGGGAACCGTCGCGCCGGTCGGAACGGGAACCGGGCCGTCCCACTCCTCGCGACGGTCCTCGACTGGGGCACTCATGCTTCCCTCCGGAGGACGACGGTGCTACTCGAGGAGAGTACCCCCCCGGTGCCGTGGGCGATCGCCACCTCGGCGTCGTCGACCTGTCGGTCGCCCTCGTAGTCACCCCGGAGCTGTCGCGCGGCCTCGATGAGGACGAAGACCCCGAAGTGACCGGGGTGACAGTACGAGAGCCCGCCGCCCTGCGTGTTCATCGGCAACTCGCCGCCGGGGGCAGTGGTACCGCCCGAGACGAACTCGCCGCCGTCGCCCTTCTCGCAGAAGCCGAGATCCTCGAGGGTGACCAGGGCGGTGTAGGTAAACGAGTCGTAAATCTCGGCGACGTCGACGTCGTCGTGGGTAATCCCGGCTTGGTCGAAGGCCTTCGGCCCCGTCACCGCCGCACCGGTGGTCGTCATGTCCGGCATTTCGCTGATGTCCTGCCGGTGGGTGCTGGTCGAGGCGACGCCCGCGACGGCGATCTCCGGAACGTCGAGCTCGCGGGCCTTCTCCTCGCTCACGAGGACGACCGCGCCGCCGCCGTCCGAGACGAGACAGCAGTCGAGCAAGTTGAACGGCTCGGCGATTTGTCGAGACTCGAGGACGTCCTCGACCGTGATCGGCTCCCGCTGGGCGGCCTTGGGGTTCATCGACGCCCACTCGCGGGTCGCGACGGCGATTTCGGCGAGCTGTTCCTCGGTCGTACCGTACTCGTGCATGTGCCGGCGCGCGGCCATCGCGTAGGCCCCGGGCGGCCTGAAAAGGCCCGTCGGCCGGACGAAGCCGTCGATCGGGTGGGTCTCCTCGAGCGACTGGTCCCTGCCGGGGCCGGTCTTGCCCGTCGAGCCGTAGGCGACGACCACCACGTCCGCCTCGCCGCGGGTCATCGCGTCGCGGACGTGCCCGCAGAAGTGCTCGAACGACGAGCCGCCGATCTCGGTCCCCTCAAGGAACGAGGGCTCGTCGAGGTCGAGATACTCCGACAGCACCAGCGCGGGCATGTAGTCGTTACCGCCCGCGACCGCGACGCCGTCGACGTCCCCGAGGGAACAGCCGGCGTCCTCGAGCGCGCGAACGGTCGCGATCGCCGCGTTGTCGAGCCAGTTCCGGTCGGGCGTCTCGCCGAGTTCACTCTCCGCGACGCCCGCGAGGATCGGTTCAGCCACAGGTGTCCCTCCGTCCGGTGGGTCGTATCATCGATATCCGATATCTCGACCGAACGCAAATAGTTTGTGGTGGACGGTACCACAGCGCGCGTGTCTCGAGTCGCGTGATCGGTCGGAGGCTCGGCACGTGACGACGCCGCGACGGTGCCGGACGCGTACCGTTGGTAAGCGGTGAGTCGCTGGGAGATAACGGCGTTCCGGAGCGGGGCCCGATCTCTTGCCAGACATAGATACTATTTTATAGCATTCCGTGGTGGCATTCACCATGGAATTGGCAAGTGTTAGCAAGGATGCCAGAGAGGGGAACGTCGCGCGGCTCCACGACGAGACCGCCCGGCTCCACGGTGACGCGCGGGCGATCGAGTATCACGGGCAGACGCTCACTCACGACGACCTCAAGACCGAGAGTTCGCGCTTCGCCGGTGGACTGGCCGACCTCGGAATCGAACCCGGCGACGTCCTCCTGCAGTACCTGCCGAACTGCCCGCCGTACCTGATCGGCGCACTCGGCGCGTTCAAGGCCGGCGTAATCGTCTCGCCGGTCAATCCCCAGTACCGCAAGCGGGAGCTGACCTACCAGCTCGAGGACACCAACGCGGCGGCCGTACTCACCCACGAAGCGTTAGAGCCCTTCCTCGAGGAAGCGCTCGCCGAAATCGACTGGGACCCGGTCGTCATCTCGGTCGGGACCGATACCGACGAGTTCCGCGCCTTCGACGATGTCTGCGGCGAGGAGACGTTCGTCGAGCGCGCCGACGACGACGTGGCGCTGTTGCCCTACACCTCGGGGACGACGGGGAAGCCGAAGGGGGTCCAGCTCACCCACCGCAACTTCCGCGCCCAGACGTTCTCGGTACTCTCACAGGAGAGCGCGCTCGACGACGAGGACGTCCGCAGCCTCGTCTGGCTACCGCTGTACCACATCACTGGGTTCACCCACACCGCGTGGCAACCCCTCGTCCGCGGCGGGAGCGTCTACCTCCGGAGCGCGGCCAACTGGGACGGCGACACCGCGATGGCGCTGATCGAGGAGGAGGGAATCACCCACTACGTCGGCGTCACCGCCATGTACGTCGACATGATCAACAGTGAGGACTTCGGCGAGTACGACCTCACTAGCCTCGAGTCGGCCGGCGAGGGCGGCGCGAAGATGTCCGTCGCGGTCCAGGAGGAGTTCGAGGAGACCGCGGGCGTCGAGATGAGCGAGGGGTACGGGCTCACGGAAACGAACGGCGCGACCCACTCCCAGAGCGGGTCGACGTTCGGCTTGCGCCACGGCACGATCGGGCAGCCGACGCGGATGACCGAGGCGATCATCGTCGACGGCAGCGGCGAGACCGTCGGCATCGGCGAGGAAGGGGAGCTCCTCGTTCGCGGCCCGCAGGTGATGAAGGGGTATCACGACATGCCCGAGGCGACCGAGCGGGCGTTCACCGAGGACGGCTTCTTCCGCACCGGCGACATCGCCCGCCGGGACGCGGACAACTACTACGAGATCGTCGACCGCAAAAAGCACATGATCAACTCCGCCGGCTACAACATCTATCCCAGCGAACTCGAGGAACTCCTCGCCGAACACGAGGCCGTCGCCGAGGGCGCGGTGGTCGGGATCCCCGACGAGCGCCGGAACGAGGTCCCGAAGGCCTACGTCGTCACCGTCCCGAACGTCGAGCCCGGCGTCGACGTCACCGAAGAAGAGATCAAGGAGTACTTCCTCGACAACGTCGCCTCCTACAAACACCCCCGCGAGGTCGAGTTCATCGACGAACTCCCGCGGACGACGAGCGGGAAGATTCAGAAGTACAGGCTCGAGGACCGCGACGAAAGCGGGGCGAGCGACGAGAACGGATCGTCCGACGACAGCGAGGCGTAACCCGTGCGGGTCATCGTCACGCCGCACGTCATCGGGGGCGGCGGGCCGATCCTGACCGACGAAATCCGCGAGCGCCGGCCCGACATCGACCTCGAGCACGTCGAGGACGAGGACGAACTGCTCGCGGCCGTCGATGACGCCGACGTGCTCGTTACCCACCGGCTGCCGGACGACGTGCTCGAGGCGGCCGCCGACCTCGAATGGGTGCAGGCGCTCAGCGCCGGCACCGATTTCTTCGATCACGACGCGCTGGCCGACCGCGGCGTGGCGCTGACGAGCGTCTCGGGGATCCACGCGAAACCGATCGGGCAGCAGGTGCTTGGCTATCTGCTCCACTTCGAGCGGCGCTTCGATCGCGCGGTCGCACAACAGCAGCGCCGAGAGTGGAACCGGTACACGGGCGGCGAACTCGGCGATCGGACGGTCGGCATCGTCGGCGTCGGCGCGATCGGCTCGAAAGTCGCCGACTACTGCCGGCCGTTCGACGCCCGCGTGATCGGGACCAAACGGGATCCGACCGACGTGCCCGACAGCGTCGACGAGATCTACGGAACTGACGGGCTCGAGTCGGTCCTGACTCAGAGCGATTACCTCGTGCTCGCCTGTCCGCTCACCGACGAAACGCAGGGACTGATCGACGCCGACGCGCTGGCGGCCCTCTCGGAGGACGCCGTACTCGTCAACATCGCCCGCGGCGGCGTCGTCGATCAACCCGCACTCGTCGACGCGCTCGAGGACGGCGAACTCGGCGGCGCGGCGCTGGATGTCTTCGAGGAGGAACCGCTCCCCGAGGAGTCGCCGCTGTGGGATCGTGACGACGTGCTCGTGACGCCGCACATGGCCGGTAGCACCCCTCACTACTGGGAGCGCTGTGCAGATGTCTTCCTGCGAAACTACGACCGGTTCCGCGAGGGCGAGGACCTCGAGAACCGCGTCGTCTGAGACCGTCTGCTGTACATCTGTACTGGCGCTCCGTCGGCGAGGAGCTACGCGACCTCTCGAAGGACCAGCGCTGGGGGGAGATGACCGACCTCGTCACCGACGAAATGGTGGCGACGTTTGCGATCGAAGCGCCGCCCGAAGCGTTACTCGCCCAGGCCGAAGACATCTACGGCGGCATCGCCGATCGGGTCGTCCTCCCGCACGATCACGGCGAGGCCTTTCTGACCGAGTAGTAGCGGACGCCGTCACGATCCTCGTACTCGATCCTGTCACGCGCCTCGAGCGTGCCGAGCGCGCCGAGCGTGTCGAGTAGCTGTGCGGGATGACGGACCTCACCGGTGCGGTTCCGGGTGATTTCGATGGGCGTCGCGGGCCCGACGGCCGCGACCGCTTCGAACGTCTCCCCCGTCAGCTCCTCGAGCGAGGATCGAGTGGTGTCGATCGCACGCTCGTACTCGGTGAAGACGGGGCCGTGCCCGGGGAGGACGCGATCGACGACTCGCCCCTCGAGTCGGTCCATCGCGGCGTGGAAGGCGTCGACGGCCTCGTAGGCCCCGAAATCGAGTCCGACGTGGATCGCGCCGGGCCGGAACGGCTCGATGAGCGCGTCGCCGCTGAACAGGGCGCGCTCGCCGTTCAGGTCGGTCACCAGGCTCGCGTGATGGATCTGGTGACCGGGCGTGTGGACGGCCTCGAACTCGCGGCCCGCGACGACGAACGGCTCGCCGAACTCGAACGGGACGGTCTCCTCGGGCGCGAGCAACCGGCGGTTGCGCTCGAGGGAGGACGTGGCGCGCTCGACCTCTCGATCGATCGCTTCGCCGTGGTAGCCCGCGGACCGGCCGATCTGTCGAACGCCCGCCGCGAGATCGGCAGGTTCGCGCTCGAGTTGCTCGAGGACCGGCCGGGGGGCGTACACCGTCGCACCGGCCTCGCGCAGCAACGGGACCTGGCCGATGTGGTCGCTGTGGGGATGCGTGACGATGACCGCCTCGACGTCGGTGGGATCGTACCCCTTTGCGGCCAACTCCTCTCGGATCGTCGCTTCTGCAGGCGCCTCCGGATCGCCGGTGTCGATCAGGGTAAGCGCCGGCTCCTCGAGCAGGTACGCCGCGGCGTGTTTCGGCGGCCACTCGATGTCGAAGTCAAGCCGCGTGACACGAGTCGGTGCGGCCTCGGGCCCCCGCTCCGTCGGGTCTTCCATCGGGATTTAGATGAGTTCCCGGGCGATCGTTCGCTTCTGGATCTCGTCGGTCCCCTCGAAGATGCGGAAAACCCGCGCCGAGCGATAGTTGCGCTCGATGGGGAGCTCCTTCATGAAGCCGGCACCGCCGTGGACCTGCATGGCGATGTCGGCCGCGTCGTTCGCGAGTTTCGCGCCGCGGAGTTTGGCCATCGACTCCTCCTTGCGAGCGCGCTCGCCGTTGTCCATCTTCCAGGCGGCGTAGCGGTAGAGCTGGCGGACCTGCTCGATGTCCGTCGCCAGTTCGGCCAGCTGGAACGAGACTCCCTGCCGATGACCGATCGGTTTGTCGAACGTCTTCCGCTCGCGGGCGTACTCCACGGACATGTCCAGCAGGAACTGGGCCGTGCCGACGGAGCCGGCGGCGATGTTGATCCGGCCGCCGCCGATCCAGTCCATCGCGGACTGGAACCCCTTGTCGACCTCGCCGAGGACCTGCTCCTCGCCGACGCGGCAGTCGTTGAAGTACAGTTCGGAGTGCGTCCCAGGGGTCATCCCCATCGCACGGTGGATCGTGCCGACCTCGAAGTCGGGGTTGTCGTCGTCGACGAGGAAACAGGTGATCCCGCCGAGGTCTCCGTCCTCGCCGCTCGTCCGGGCGAACACCATCGCGAAGTCGGCGTACGGGCCGTTCGTGATGTAACACTTCTGTCCGCTGATCACCCACTCGTCGCCGTCTTTCTCCGCCCGGGTGTCCATGTAGTGGGCGTCGCTGCCGTGACCCGGCTCGGTCAGCGCGAAACAGGTCGTGATCTCGCCGTCCATCAGGGGATCGAGATACTCCTCGCGCTGGCGTTCGTCACAGGCCAGCAGGATGGGAGTCGGCCCGCCCGCGCCGCCGAAGATCGAGCTGTGGAAGCCCGGCGGCCGGTTCGACATGTGTTCGCCGACGATCGCTCGCGTGAGGATGTCGATGTCGCCGCCGCCGACCTCCTCGGGCATCGTCATCCCGTAGAAGCCCGCCTCGACGGACTTCTTGCGGATCTTCTCGACGATGTTGCGATACTCGGGGACCTGCCGATGCTCGTCGTCGACGATCTCCTTCTCGTAGTCAGCGCCGAGGAACTCGTCGTACTCGTTCTCGAGGGGAGCGACTTCCTGATCGATGAAATCGTCGAGCGCCTTCTTGATCTGCACGGCTTCGGACGGTTCGCTAAAGTCCATACCATATTTCATATAACTCGATACTTAAGCGTTACCGTGTTACAGTCTTTCAATGGCAGTGGAGAAAGAAATTCGCACGCATTCGGTCGATTGAGCCGGTAACAACCGGAAAATAGAATTTAACACGATTTTTTCACAGGGAAGTGGCGTTCAGTAGAGCGGAACAGTTTTAGTTCACTTCGTCGAATGTGGGGTATGGCAACGGCAGACACTGACGGGGGGGCGCGGATCGAAGCGGTGGTCAAAACACTCGACGTGCTCGAGGCGCTGTGGCAGGCTGAGGGGGCCGGTGTGACGGATCTCACCGAGCGAACGGGGCTGGCGAAGAGTACGGTCCACGCCCATCTGACGACGCTGCGCTCGAAGGGATACGTGGTCCAGGAGGGCGACGAGTATCGGCTGAGTCTGCGATTTCTCTCCTTCGGCGAACACGCCAAACACGCCGAACCGCTGTACGCGGCGTCCGACGCGCCTATCACTGAGTTCGCGGACGAAACCGGGGAACGAGTGCTCTGTTCGACACACCAGAACGGGCTCGGAACGATCATCAACATCGGCGAGGGAACTCGTTCGTTCACGAGCGACATCGATATCGGGACGCACACCTACCTCCACAATTCGGCCGGCGGCAAGGCCATGCTCGCACACTTCTCCGAGGAACGCGTCGACGAAATCGTCGACGAGTGGGGACTCCCCGCGTTCTCCGAGAAGACGATCACCGACCGAGAGACGCTCTCCGAGGAACTCGAGACGGTTCGAGACGAGGGCGTCGCGTTCACTCGCGGGGAGTATCTACCCGGAATCAATGCGATCGGCGCGCCGATACTGGACACCGACGGGACCGTCTATGGGGCCGTCAGCGTCGCCGGACCACAGCATCAACTCGAGAATAAATGGGAGAAGACCGACTTCCAGGATCAGTTACTGTCGACAGTGAACACGATCGAAGTGAACATGATGTTCTCGTAGCTGTTCAATCACAGTGAATCCGGATCTGTGGCGTCACTCGAGACGACAGCACCGGACTCACAGTGAACGACTACTGAGCGAATCGGGTTCGTCACACCCGCGAGCGGAGCCCGCGACGCGTTTCCATCCGTCGTCGCGCCGGTAGATTACAGACATATGGGCGTAATTCCCTACTCCTCGTCTGCCGCGTCGCTGCGACGGCGACGCGGACCGACCGACAACTCGAACACTCAACTGCAACCGGACGAGACCGGCAGCTCCCATAAATGATGGTACAATAGTATAGTAGAAAATATAGTAGATCTGGGTCACGAAGAGCAGGGTGAGAGCCACTACCTCAGATATCGTTCGATCCCATCTCAATTATAGCCTCATAGACGGCGATACAGCTATATTTCCGAATAGAGATGGAGGAACTGAGTCTGCTCGAGTAAATCGATGTGAGAGAACGACACAGATTACACATCAATGAACGTATAGAATGCGAAATATGGCAGGCGTACTATATTACCTGTGAGTCGCCAAGCGGTGACGAGCAGAGCGGGGGTTCGGCGTTCGTTCGATCGCGACCACTTCGGACGCGAATCCGTGTGGTTACTTGGCATCCGTCGCTCGCTCGGCCATCATCGCTGCCGCGCCGGCCGCCCAATCACCCCACAGGAACCCCAGCCCGACGACGAGGGCCCACCACGCGTAGCTGAGCACGATGCCGGCGTACACGCCGAGGAGCCCGTAGCCGAGCGTGACTCCGGCGAGGTACGAGAAGCCGAGCAGAAACAGGGTGGTTCCGGTCAACCGGGCGTAAAACGGCGTCCGCGTATCGCCCGCGCCGCGGAGACTGCCCGACAGCGGGAAGAACAGTCCAAAGAACGGCATCGAGATGCCAAAGGCGCGAGTGAAGGCCGTCGCGTGCTCGAGCGTGGCGGGATCGCCCGTGAACAGCCCTGCGATCGGTCTCGCGCCGGCGACGAGAACGACGCCGGCGACTCCGAGCGTGAGCACGCTGAGCGCCGTAATCGCCAGCCCCGCGAATCGCGCCTCGTCGGGATCGTCCTCCCCGAGTAGCTGACCGACGACGATGCTCGCGGCGACGCTGTACGAGCGGTATAACGGCCCGCTGAACTGTTGATACGCCCGCCGGCTGATGTGATAGGCGGCCGTTACGTCGGTCCCGAAGGTCAACAGGAGCGCATTGAACGGGAAGTTCGCGAGCGACGTGCTCAGCCCCTCCGCGATGTTCGGTAGGCTGACCGCGACGAGCTGGCGCGTGACGGTGAGGCTTCGCGGGCGCGCGAACGAGGGAGTCGTCCGTGGGCTGGCCACCGCGACCGTGATCGCGATGGCCTCGACCGTCCGGCTGACCGCCGTGGCCAGCCCGACGCCGACGATACCCAGATTCGGGAACGGACCGAGTCCGAGCCCCAGGCCGACCGTTGCCGCGATGTTGATGACGTTCGCGCCGCCGTTGACTACCATCGGCGTCCGCGTGTCGCCGGTCCCCTGTAACGACCGCGCGCCGACCAAACCAACGATGCGCATCGGCGCAGCCGCGAAGACGAGCGCGAGGTACTGACCGCCCATCTCGACCACCGCGGGTTCGGCCCCGAGCAGGGCGATCAGCGGACCCGACAGCGTCAGTCCGACGAGCAGGAGCGGCAGGCCCACCAGAAATCCGATGACGAACGCCTGGGTGATCGACCGGTCGCGGGTCGATACCGCCCCCCGTCCCGTATCCTGACTCGAGAGGGCGATTGCACCGGTCCCGAGCCCGAGACCGAGCCGCAGCGGGAGCTGGGCGTAGAGATCGGCCAGCCCGACCGCGGCGACGGCGGCGGGCGAAAACAGACCGGTGACGATAATGTCGACCGTCCGCATCAGCGTGTTGAACGTCTGCTGGACGGCGAGCGGCCACGAGAGCGAGAGCGTCCGCCGCCAGACGGTCCGGACGCGACCGCTGAGTTCGGCCATACACCGTCGGCGACGGCCATCGGCCGAATCAAGGTGTCGGTCCGGGCAAACGCCGAAAGGATTCGTCGATGCTGTCCTACCATATGTACATATAGATTATAAAAGTGATGTTTACAGCAGTAGAAGCGCAGAGGTGTGTCGACTCGAGTAAGCGGTGGTCAAAATCGATATCGGTCGACAAGGCCGAAATAACACACTTGTAACGACTCTAACCGTGAATATACCGGTCGTAGGAGTACGCACTCTTCGGGTTCGCGAGAGGAGCCGTTTCAGCAGCTTCGAGTCGTCTACCGAGGATTCACGTCAAACCTCGCCGCTCGAGTCGGGAGAAGACTGTCGGAACAAACAGTATAGTATGAGTTTCTATACGTTGGACCTAGTATCAATATAGTTATTAGAAAAAGAGCTCCGTGATTCCCGGATGGTGCGTTTACCGGTCACGAGGCGGACAGTCACGGGTAGGCCGCGGAGACGGAACCGACCACGGTAAAGAAGTTTCCACTGTTCGGTACGTGCCAATCATTTGTGAACAGAATAATTCTCGAACGCGATAATTATGAACGATTTTATGTAGCAGCCGTTCGATGCGAGACGTATGCGACTCGAAGACAAGACCGTAGTTATCACGGGTGCGGCGTCGGGGATCGGTCGGTCGACAGCCGAGCGCTGCGCCGAAGAAGGGGCGCGCGTCATCGTCACCGACGTCGACACCGAGGGGGGACGGGCGGTCGCCGAAGCCATCGAGGACTCCGGCGGCGACGCCGAGTTCCACGAACTCGACGTAACTGACAGCGATCAGTTCCACGCGGTCGTCGACGCGGTCGCCGAGGACGACGGACTGGACGTGATGGTCAACAACGCCGGGACGGGTCATCCGGCCGGCAGCCTCGAGACCCTCGAGGACGACCTCCGGGACTTCGTCATCGACATCAACGTCAAGGGCGTCTGGAACGGCTGTCACGCCGCGCTCCCCCACCTCAAGGAACAGGGTCACGGTGCCATCGTCAACGTCGGCTCGCTGGCGAGCATTCTCGGGCTCCCGAAGCAGTCCGCCTACTCGATGAGCAAGGGCGCGGTCCTGAACATGACGCGGGCGGTCGCCTCGGAGGCCGGTCCGTACGGCGTCCGCGCGAACACGGTCTGTCCCGGCTTCACCGAGACCTCCCTGCTCGATCAGTATCTCGAGGATCAGGACGATCCCGAGAAAGCTCGCGAGCGAATGATTCAGCAGTATCCGCTCAAACGCCTCGCCGAACCCGAGGAAATCGCGGACGCGATCCTCTTTCTGGCCAGCGAGGAATCCTCGTTCGTCAACGGCCACGGACTCGTCGTCGACGGCGGCTTCTCGGCCTGAGACGGCCCGTTTGCTCGCCCCAAGACCTGCGTCGGTCACTCCTCATGGACTAGCGCCACGCTCGCGAGCTGGTCCCCCGCGGTCACGGTCGCCTCGCGGGTGAGCGCGTAGAGCACCCCGTCGCGGTCAGCGCGGGCGTCGTGGAGCGGCTCGTACGTCGCCGGATGATAGACCGTCCCGATAGCCGTTCCCTCGGAGATAGACTCACCGACCTCGAGCGACGGGTTCGGCCGGAAGAGCCCGGAGTCGTCGGCGGTGACCTGCCCGAGGTGGTTCCGGGCGACGATCGGGTCGCGCTCGGGGACGTCACCGGGGAGGAGACGGAGATACCGGCAGACGTCGAGCAGGCCGTCGACGCCCTCGTCGACGACGTCCTCGAGGATCTGCTTGTTGTGTGCGAGCTCGGGCGTGATCGCCGGGATCCCCTCCTCAGCGGCGGCTACCCGGAGCTTTCCCGCGAAACCGCGGTGGTGCCACTCGTCGGGAGCATCTTCGTCGGCCTGTTCGGACAGGAGGAGGTCAGTTCCGAAGGCGTCGGCGAGGCTGCGAGAGCGCTCGTCGCCCTCGCGGTAGACGACGTGGGGGAGCATGTTGGGGCTCCCCGTGTGGAGATCGACGAGGGCGTCGGCCGCCGTGGCGAACTCCCAGAGCTGGGCGGCCATACGCTGGTGGAGGCTCCCGTCGCTGTCACCCGGCCAGATCCGGTTCATGTTCGGGTTGACGCTGTCGAGCTGTTCCGGCGTCGTGTAGGAGACGCGATCGAAGGTGAGCGGATTCGCGACGGGGACGGCGATCACGGTCCCCGACAGCGACTCGAGCGGGAGTCGATCGTGGAACCGCCGCAGCACCTCGGTCCCGTTGATTTCGCGGCCGTGCTGGGCCGCCTGCACGTACAGCGTCGGGCCCGACTCGTCGCCGCGATAGGTGTGGACCGTCGTCGTCAGTTCGATTCCCGACGGCAACCGTGCGAGCGTCACCTGCTCAGCCGTGTGCGCACCCTCGCTCATGCCCGGACATTCTACGTCCCGCGGTATGTACCTGCGGCCGGCCGTCGGTGGCCGCTACCGTCACGGTCAGTGACCAATCGGCGAGTCTCGAGCAGTCCCCGACGGCTCGCGGCTCGAGACCACTACCGTTTTCACTCGTCCTGCCCTCTCTGAGTATATGGGAGACGTTACTGCTACCCTGCACACGAACGAGGGCGATATCGAGGTCGAACTCTACGACGAGCGCGCGCCGCGGACCGTCGACAACTTCGTCGGTCTCGCGACCGGCGGCAAGACCTGGGAGGACCCCGAAACGGGCGAAGAGGTCGACGGTGAGCCGCTGTACGACGACGTGGCCTTCCACCGCGTCATCGAGGACTTCATGATTCAGGGCGGCGACCCGACCGAGACCGGTCGCGGCGGCCCCGGCTACCAGTTCGACGACGAGTTCCACGACGACCTTCGCCACGACGACGAGGGCGTCCTGAGCATGGCCAACTCCGGTCCCGACACCAACGGCTCGCAGTTCTTCATCACCCTCGGTCCCCAGCCCCACCTCGACGACCGACACTCCGTCTTCGGCAAGGTCACCGACGGCATGGACGTCGTTCGCGAGATCGGCGACGTCGACACGAACGCCAACGACCAGCCGAAAGAAGACGTCGTCCTCGAGTCCGTCTCCGTCGACTACGAGTAACGCGTCGATCGACCGATTGCGGACGATTTTCCGGCTGTTCGGACGCTCGACTCGAGCGCGATACGCCATCCATCACCGGGAGGGAATCCGATACGGTTACTTCGATGCCACGCCCACGAGCGGTATCACTTACCATCGACGAACGCTACTAGCAGGAACCGCCTCGAGCCTCGCCCTGGCGCTCGCCGGCTGCGCGGGGGACAAGACGGAAGATACGGAACCCGACGCGAGCGGGTCGTCCGAAGCTGGGGCTCCGAGTGGAGGGACGACGGCAACGATACGCACCAGCGAGGGCGATATCGACGTCGAGCTCTACGACGAGCGCGCACCGCGGACCGTGGAGAACTTCGTCGGCCTCGCGACGGGTGAGCGCGCGTGGATCGACCCCGAGACGGGTGACACCATCGAGGGCGAACCGCTGTACGACGACGTGATCTTTCACCGTGTCATCGAGGGCTTCATGATTCAAACCGGTGACCCAACCGGCACCGGTCGGGGCGGTCCCGGCTACCAGTTCGACGACGAGTTCCACCCCGAACTCCGCCACGACGACGCGGGTATTTTAAGCATGGCCAACTCCGGTCCCGACACCAACGGCTCACAGTTCTTCATCACGCTCGGTCCTCAGCCCCACCTCGACGACCGACACTCCGTCTTCGGCAAGGTCACCGACGTCTCCGCGAGCGATGCGAGTGGAGGCTTGGAAGACGAGCGAAGCGAGTCTTCCAGTGGCATGGACGTCGTTCGCGAGATCGGCGATGTCGACACGAACGCCACCGACCAGCCGAAAGAAGACATCGTCCTCGAGTCCGTCTCCGTCGACGACGAGTAACTCGAGCGGTATTCGAGGTGTAAACTGCCGTTTTGTAGCATGTTTCCTGTGCGACGTGACGGACCGTATCGACGCCGTGAGCGACCGAGATGTTTTATCTCCTGCGCGACTAGTGCTGTCGAATGGGAGCGCCTTCGCCGACCGATGTGGATCTCCACGAGCGTCTTCGCCGACAGGAAGTCATCGCCGAACTGAGTCAGCAGGCGCTTTCGAGGACCGATCTCGACGGGCTCTATCGCGATGCGACGGCCGCAGTCGCCGAAACGTTGGACACCGACTACTGCGTCGTCCTCGAGCGAGTACCGGACGGGAATGAGGGCGTCTGCAGAGCGGGCGTCGGCTGCACGGCAGGGGCCGTCGGGAACGCGACCGACGTGTTGAACCGGGACTCGCGGTCAGCGGAGTCCCACTCCGCAGAGGGGCCGGTCGTCGTCGACGATCTATGCGCCGACGAGCGGACGAGCGTCCCGACGTCGCTCACCGATCTCGACCTCGTGAGCGGTATCAGCGTCCCGATCGGCTCGGGCGACGAGCCGTGGGGCATCCTCGAGACGTACACGACGGACCAGCGAGTATTCACCGAGTTCGACACCGATTTCGTGGGACGTGTCGCGGGCGTCCTCGCCTCTGCCGTCGAGAACGAGCGGGCACACGCCGAACGCGAGGAGGTGTTCGGCCGGATCTCGGACGCCTTCTTCGCGCTCGACGAGGAGTGGCGGTTCACCTACTTCAACGATCGCGCACACGAACTGATCAACCCCGAGGGGCGTGAGCTGATCGGCACGGAAATCTGGGCGGCGTTCCCCGAAGCCAGCGAACGGGCGTTCAAATCGGAGTACGAACGGGCGATGGCCGAACAGGAGACCGTCACGTTCGAGGAGTACTACCCCGACCCGCTCGACGCGTGGTTCGAGGTTCGCGCCTATCCGTCGGCGACCGGCCTCTCCGTCTACTTCCGCGACGTTACCGAACGGCGTGCGCACGAACGAACGCTCGAGGAGTCCGAGCGACGCTACCGGGCGCTGGCCCAGCACTTCCCGAACGGTGCCGTCGGCGTCTACGACCGCGATCTCGAGTATACGCTGACCGAAGGTACCATGCTCGGCGAGGTGCTCCCGTCCGCAGACCGACTCGAGGGGAGCCGAATGCCCGACGTGTTCCCCGACGAAACGGTCACGGACCTCGAGCCGCTGTTCCGAGCGGCCGTCGAGGACGGCGAAACCGGCAGCACGGAAACGGCGTTCGGTGGCCGAAACTGGCGCGTCTGGGCGACGCCGCTCCGCGACGGGAACGGAGACATCTTCGCCGGGCTAAGTTTCACACAGGACGTGACCGAACAGGTCGATCGCGAGAACCACCTCGAGCGCTACGAAACGATCGTCGAGGTCGTCAACGACGGCGTCTACGTCGTCGACGAGGACGGACGGTTTACCATGGTCAACGAGACGTACGCCAAGATGCTCGGCTACGCCCCCGACGAACTCGTCGGCACCGATGCGTCCGCGGTCGTCGACGACACGGTGGCCAGGAAGATCCGGGAACTGGAAATCGCCACCGCGGATACGGACGTCGAGTGGCCCTCCGTCGAAGCCGAACTTCGGACGGCGGACGGCGGGACGCTTCCCGTCGAGGGGACCTTCGCGATGCTGCCCGAAGACGACAGTCGATGGCACCGGGTGGGCATCGTTCGAGACATCAGCGAGCGGAAGGCCCGGGAGCGCCGGCTCGAAGAGTCCGAGCGGCGCTACCGGACGCTCGTGGAGAACTTCCCCGAGGGCGCGGTCGGCCTGTTCGACGAGGATCTCGCGTACACGGCCGTCGGCGGGCAACTCCTCGATGAGGTCGGCGTCGCCGCGGAGGACCGCGTCGGGAGCAGCATCGACGAGATCCATCCGGACGGCCTGGTCGAGGAGATCGAGCCGTACTTCCATGCGGCACTCGACGGGGAGGCGAACTCCTTCGAAGTCGAACGGTACGGCCGTCACCTGTACGCCCACACGCTCCCCGTCAGGAACGGCGACGACGAGATCTTCGCGGGCATGGTCGTGGTGCAGGACGTCACCGAGCGCCGGGAGTATCAGCGAAAGCTCGAGGAATCGAACGAGCGCTTAGAGCAGTTCGCGTACGCGGCCTCTCACGACCTGCAGGAACCGCTGCGGATGGTTACGAGCTACCTGACGTTACTCGAGAACCGCTACGGTGACGCCTTCGACGAGGACGGTCGGGAGTTCCTCGCTTACGCCGTCGACGGGGCCGACCGCATGCGCGACATGATCGACGGCCTGCTCGAGTACTCCCGGGTCGAAACGCAGGGCGATCCGTTCGAGCCGACGGATCTGAACGCGGTGTTCGAGAACGTCCGCGAGGACCTCCAGATACAGCTCGAGGAGAGCGGTGCCGAGATCACCGTCGAGGACCTTCCCCGCGTCGAGGGCGACGCCAGCCAATTGCGACAGGTCTTGCAGAACCTGCTGAGTAACGCGATCACGTACAGCGGCGACGAGCCGCCGCGAGTCCACGTCGGTGCCGACCGGCGGGGCGACGAGTGGGTGATCTCGGTCCGCGACGAGGGGATCGGCATTGACCCGGCTAATCAGGATCGGGTGTTCACCATCTTCGATCGCCTCCACAGCCGCGAGGAGTACGAGGGGACGGGTATCGGGCTCGCGCTCAGCGAACGCATCGTCGAACGCCACGGCGTCCGGCCGAACAGCGTGAGGGCGAACTCGACAGACGAGCGACGGGAATCTGTCGGTGGCGAGATCTGGGTCGACTCCGAGCCCGGGGAGGGGGCGACGTTCTCGTTTACGCTACCCGCCTCGCAAGAGCGGGAGTAGGACCGCCGCGTTCCGTCTCCCGCTCGAGCGCCTTCCGGATCACCCACAGCGCACGCATTTAGGGCATGGGCGGTATAGAACGCCTATGAGCTGGACAGCCGACGATATTCCCGAACAGGACGGCCGAACGATCGTCATCACGGGCGCGAACAGCGGCATCGGCCTCGAGACCACCCGCGAACTCGCGCGCAATGGTGCGACGGTGATCATGGCCTGCCGGAGCACCGAGCGCGGCGAGGACGCGGTCGACGACGTTCGCGAGGACGTTCCCGACGCCGACCTGCGTGTCGAGGAGTGCAACCTGGGAGACCTCGAGTCCGTTCGCTCCTTCGCCGAGGGACTCGAGGACGAGGCGATCGACGTGCTGATCAACAACGCGGGAGTCATGGCGATCCCGCGCTCGGAGACCGCGGACGGCTTCGAGACCCAGTTCGGCGTCAACCACCTCGGTCACTTCGCGCTCACCGGCCTCCTGCTCGAGAGTCTGGCGACCGACGAGGACGATCCCGCGCGGGTCGTCACCGTCTCGAGCGGGGTCCACGAGAGCGGCGAGATCGACTTCGACGACCTCCAAGGCGAGGAGTCCTACGACAAGTGGAGCGCCTACGCCCAGTCGAAGCTGGCGAACGTGCTCTTCGCGTACGAACTCGAGCGTAGATTCCTCACCGCGGATACGAACGCACAGAGCATGGCAGTGCATCCGGGCTACGCGAACACCCAGCTACAGATGCGCGGGCCCGAACAGAGCGGGAGTCGGCTCCGAATAGCGGCGATGAAACTGATGAACACGGTGGTCGCACAGTCGGCCGAGATGGGTGCGCTCCCGACGCTCTACGCTGCGACCGCGCCCGACGTCGAGGGCGGCGCGTACTACGGCCCCGGCGGCTTCCAGAACATGCGTGGCACGCCCGAGCGACAGGCCTCCTCGGATCGATCGTACGACGAGGAGACAGCCCGTCGGTTGTGGGCCGTCTCGGAAGACCTGACCGACGTCACGTACGACCTGCCGAAGCCGAAGGAGGAGGCGGTCTCGGCGTAGCGCGGAGATCAGCGGCCGCCCGTCGCTTGTGCCAACCGTAACGCGAAAGACGGCTCGCTCGAACGGGTACACATGAGCGACGACGACGGCATTCAGCGCGCCAGCGATGTCGGTTCCAGCGACGCGCCGCCGGTCGACGAGAAACCGTACAAGATCATCTTCGAGGCCAACAAGTGCTTCGGCGCGGGCAAGTGCGCCGAGGTCAGCGCCAACTGGGAGATGTCCATCGCCTCGGGCATGGCCCAGCCCACCGAGTACTTCTTCGGCGAAGACGACCTCGAGCACAACGTCCGCGCCGCCGAGATCTGTCCGGCGAAGAAAGACGACGGCTGCATCCACGTCGTCGACCGCCGGACCGACGAGGAGATTGCCCCCGATCCCCACGGTGACGGCACGCTGAGCGTCGACTGGTAGGGAGCGGGATATCTAATCGACACGAACACACCGAAACGCACATCCCCGGCCCGGAACAACGCTCGAGTGCACTTCTGTGCGAGGGTAGCCAAGCAGGCCAACGGCGGTGGGCTTAAGACCCGCTCCCGTAGGGGTCCTTGGGTTCGAATCCCAACCCTCGCATATCAACACAAACCGAGAGACGTCTCTCCGTGACTCAATACTGATGATATCACAGTGTCCAAACGGAATGACAGAGAACTACTAAGTATCTCACTGACATATTGGAATATGTGGCTGACGACTACCTGAGACGGACTGCGATCACCCGTCCGAAACTCACCCCAGAGCAGCAACAGCTGCTTGACGCTACCATTCAGGAGTGGCAGACAGCCTGCAACATCAGTAGTCAAATTGGATGGGGAATAGGTGAAACACGAAAAACATCCCTCCAAGACCTCGCCTACGACGAGGTTCGTGAGAAGACACGCCTCAGGAGTCAACACGCAATTCTCGCAACCCACCAAGCCGCAGCCGCCCTCTCCGGCGTCGAAGAAATCGATGACCTCGATGAGGACTACAAAACCTCCCGTCCCGAGTTCACCGCAGACACGGTAAAGTACGACGCTCGGACGATGACATTGTTCGATGATGGCACTGTATCACTCACGACAGTCGATGACCGCATTCGGTGCGATCTCGATCTGCCGGGGGACGAAGACGGTTACCAGCATCAGTATCTTGATGATGAGGACTGGGAGCTCACCGAACCCACGCTGTCGTGGCGTGATGATGACTACTACCTCCATCTCGGCTTCCGAAAACGGAAGCCAGAGAAGAAAATCAAACAACAGAATGACGCCGAGGACAGGACAGTTCTCGGCGTTGATCTCGGTATCGTCAACATCGCCACCACTTCCACAGCCTATTTCGCGTCCGGACGAGAACTGCGGCATCGACACCGGCAATTCGAAAAATTCGTGGTTCCCTACAGCAGACCGGGACGCAGTCCGCCCACCGCACGGTCCAACAGATGAGCGGGCGTGAATCACGTTACGTCCGTGACTCCCTCCACCAGGTCGCCAACCGCATCATCGAGGAAGCACTCACTCACGACTGCGAATACATTGCATTCGAGAACCTGAGGCACATCCGTAAGCGTACGCCGCCAGTGAAGGACCTGCACCAGTGGGCGCATCGCCAACTCGTCGATCTCGTGGAATACAAAGCAGAGAAGGAGAGAATCTCTGTGGAGTTCGTATCGCCGGAGGACACGAGTCGACGGTGCCCAGAGTGTGGACACACGAGTGAAGGGAATCGCGTTACTCAGTCCAAATTCGAGTGTGAGTCGTGTGGTTCGACAGCGAACGCGGACTACGTTGGTGCGAAGAACGTTGGGTGGCGGTTTGTCCGTCGGGGCCTACAGTCGTCTCGGCGGACGGGCGACAGTCAACTTGCCCTGAAGTCAGGAACTGTGACGTCGACTCGGGGGTTCGTCCCGTCCGACTAATCATCGGCAGAGACCGAGTTTACTGACAAGCCCCGCAATTGCGGCGCGAGGCAGTTGATATCCCAACCCTCGTACATCGCGAATACCTCAAGAGCAGCAGCTGCACTGCTCGAAGCAAAATTCGCAGCCGCAATACTCGAGCCGTCACTCAGATAGCGTGCGAGGCCATCGCCGCCAGCTCGCTGCTGATCGCAGCGATGGGTGTTCCTGGCTCGGCGCGGGCTGCTCGAGGCCGTCGTCGCCCGCGGAGTCGCCGTGGACGCGTTGCCGCTGTATCTCCTGTTCGTCCTCCTCGCAGGTTGGCTCGTAATCTGGAGCTGGGGGCGGCTTCTGGCGCTCTTCGAATGAGTTCCCCCCCCTCGAGGGTTAGAACGGGTACTCGCGGGGCTCGTGTTGAACCGAGATCCACTTCGTCGTCGTCACTTCCTCGAGGATCTGCTCGCCGTTGTACCGGCCCATGCCGGACTGCTTCATCCCGCCGAAGGGAACGTGGGGCTCATCGTTGATCGGCTGATCGTTGATGTGAATCATGCCCGTGTCGATCCCGTCCGCGATTTGCCGGGCCTGCTCGAGATCTTCGCTGTGGACCGAGCCCGACAGGCCGTGGATCGTGTCGTTCGCGAGTTCGATCGCCTCCTCGTCGCTCGAGTAGGGGATCACGGGCGCGACGGGCCCGAAGTGTTCGTTGCAGGCCGCGGCCATGTCGTTGTCGACATCGGAGAGCACGGTGGGTTCGACGACGAGGCCGTCGTGATCGCCGCCGGTCTCGAGGGTCGCACCCTCGTCGACCGACTCCTCGATGTAGTCCACGATCTGATCGCGCTGGCTCTCGTCGATGATCGGACCGATGATCGTGTCCTCGTCGGTTGGATCGCCGGTCGGCAACGACGCGGCTCGATCGGCCAGCGCGTCGACGTAGTCGTCGTACAGCGACTCGTGGACGAGATGACGGTTGGTCGAGATGCAAACCTGCCCCTGATGGAGGAAGGAACCGAAGACACCGCCGTCGACGGCTCGCTCGAGGTCAGCTTGGTCGGTGACGACGTGGACATTGTTCCCGCCGAGCTCAAGCGCGGGCAGCGCGCAGTTACTGGCCGCTTTCTCGGCGACGCGCTGGCCGATCTCGGTCGAGCCGGTAAAGGCGATGACGCGCGGAGTTTCGTGGTCGGCGATCGCGTCGCCGATCTCCGAGCCGCGGCCGGGGACCACGCTCAGAACGCCCTCCGGCACGCCGGCCGCCTCGAAGATTCGCGCGAGCAACAGCCCGCCGGTGATGGGGGTGTTCGAGGCGGGCTTGAGCACGACCGAATTGCCGGCCGCGATGGCCGGCGCGACCGCCCGCATCGAGAGGTGGAGCGGGAAGTTCCACGGGGAGATGACGCCGACGACGCCGACGGGGACCCGCTCGGCAGTGTTCTCCTTCCCCGGCGTGATCGAGTCCATGTGTTGGCCGCTCATTCGGAAGGGGTAGCTCGCCGCCTCCTGCATCATCCCGCGGGCGGTCTGGATCTCCGCCTCGCACTTGACCGGCGCGCTACCGGACTCGACGGACAACAGTTCGGCGATCTCCTCGCGGTGATCCCCCACGAACTCGATCGCCGCGTTGATCGCGCCCGCTCGAGCCTGGGGCGGCTGCTGGGCCCACGACTCCTGTGCCTCGGCCGCAGCCTCGTAGGCCGCGTCGACGTCGTCCTCGGTGCCCGCGGGAACGCTCGCGATCTCCTCGCGCGTGTACGGATTCTCGTCGGAGATCGCGTCCCGATCGCCAGCGTCGGTCCAGCTACCCGCGAGGTACAGCGACTCCCAGCCGCGCTCGGGTGTCAGCGGAAGGTCAGTCATACGGGAGGCCTACTTCTCGAGTAGGCAAAAGGAACACACTCGCAGGTGCAACGAGTCGTGGCCGGCGGACGGATCGACGGCGATCGGCTCGTCCCGACCGACACACCTCAGGCGAGGTGTCGCGGGAGCAACACCGCGAGCGGCACGTAGATCGCCAACGCGATGACGGCCGTTCCAATGACGCCGAGCAGGAGGGAGTCGTTGATCAGCCGCCACGCGAACAGCATGATCCCCGCGGGCGGGAGCGCGAGTCCGGCCGCCGTCCGGTGGAAGCTCCGGACTCTGGTCCCGACAGTCACCGGCTCGAGGTCGTCGGTATCCCGTTCGCGATCCCTCGCCATAACCCCGGGAAGGAACAGGTACGTTCCGATCCCGAGTACGAGCCCGACGAACGCACCGAAGACCGGATCATCGACCAGTTCGAGGCCGAGGTACGCGAACACAGCCACGTCGACGACGCCGACGCCAATCCCAAGCAAGGCGGGCGACAGCCCTCCCTCGTCGACCGACTCCGCCCCGGCGTCACGTGAACCATTCATTCGTGTGCCGATCGATTCGCTACAGCCATATTATAGTTCTCTGTCGTTCCCGCGAGCCGTGAGCTACTCGTCGTCCCGTTCGCGGAGTTCCTCGCTGGCCTCGCGCACCTCGCGCATTACGCTCGAGATGCGTTCCTCGGCCTCGAGTTCGTCCTCGACCGACAGGTCGACGCCCTCCACCTCGAGCAGGAACTTGGCGACCTCCGTCGATTCGTACATGACGTCGTCGAGTTCCTCGGCGGTGAAGAAGTCGCACATCGCGCCGTAGAGGAAGGTCGCGCCGGCGGTCCGAACCTTGTCCTCGAAGGAAGAGCGGGCCTGGTTGACCGCCTGAGGGGTGTAGGTGTCGGTCATGAAGGGGATCAGCTCCGGCAGGTTCTCGCCGATCTTGGTCATCTCGACGCCGGTCTCGGTCCGGAAGTCCGAACAGAGGCGGGCGATGGCCCACTCGCGGGCGGTGATGTAGGTCCGATCCCGCAGGAACTCGTTGACCCGCTCGTACTGTGCGCCGTCCATCTTTGTGAAGCGGGCGTACTTCCGGACGTCCTCCGGAACGTCGTGTTCCTGGGGCTCGGGGTCCGGAACGCCCGGCATCGATCCGCCGCCGGTCTCTTCGGGCTCGCTCCCGTGACCGCTCGCATCGTCATCCCCGGCAGCCGCGTCACCGTCAGGAGCGTCGCCAGCGGGGTCGCCAGTGGCGTCACCGTCTGCAACGTCGCCGTCTGCAGCGTCGCCATCACTCGCCGGATCGGTGTCGGTCGGTTCCGCGGGAGTCGTCGAATCGGGGGCAGTATCCGAATCGGAAGCGGCCGCTGACTCGGATGCATCCGAGTTGAGAGCGGCGTCCGCATCGGAAACAGTGGAGGCTTCGGCGGCATCGGAAGCGGCATCCGCGTCGTCGACATCGTCGTCGCCCTCCGCGTCGGCCGCCGATTCCGCATCGGAAGCGGCATCCGCGTCGTCGACATCGTCGTCGCCCTCCGCGTCGGCCGCCGATTCCGCATCGGCCTCGAGTCGAGTTGCGTTCGGTCCGTCCTCGTCCATGCCCGCGTATTACCAGCAATCCGAGATAAGGGTTGTTCTCGAGCGAGTTCGACCGTCGGATGGCGGCAGTACCGCGACATCACTCGAGGCTCGCGGTCGCTACCGACCGTAAACGGTTCGCGTATGAATGGGAGTTCGACCGGATTTAAGTTCGTGAGGGGTATTCGGTAGTATATGTCACAGACGCCAGTCGTCGTGAAGGCAGTACGGACGCCACAGGGGAAAGAAGACGGCGTATACGCCGACGTTCGGAGCGAGGCGCTCTCGGTGCCGCTGATCGACGAGATCCTCGCGGAAACCGGCCTCTCCGGCGAGGAGATCGACGACCTGATGTGGGGCTGTGCCCAGCAGCGAGGCGAGCAGGACAACAACCTGGCCCGCGTCATCGCCCTGCTTTCCGAACTCGGCGAGAGCGTCCCGGCGACGACGATCAACCGCTGGTGTGCCTCCTCGATGCAGTCGGTGATCTCTGCCTCCGACGCCGTCGCGGCCGGCAACCGCGACGCGATCATCGCCGGCGGCGTCGAGAACATGAGCCGCGTCCCGATGGGCGGCGGCTTCGACGGCATCAACCCCAAGCTAGCCGAACTGTACGATCTCGGCGATCTCCAGATGGGGATGACCGCCGAGAAGGTCGCCGAGGAGTACGGCATTAGCCGCGAAGAACAGGACGAGTACGCCGCCCGCAGCCAGCAGCGCGCGGTCGAAGCCACCGAAGAAGGTCGCTTCGACGACGAGATCGTTCCGATCGAGACCGAAGAGGGCACCGTCGAGGAAGACGAGGGGCTCCGCCCCGGCACCACCGCCGAAAAGCTCGCCGAGCTGCCGACCGTCTTCAAGGAGGACGGCTCCGTCACGCCCGGCAACGCCTCTCAGATCTCCGACGGCGCGTCCGCCCTGCTCGTCACGAGCGAGGCCTTCGCCGAGGAACACGACCTCGAGATCATGGCCGAGGTCGGCCAGAACAACGTCGCCGGCGTCGACCCCACCGTCATGGGGATCGGTCCGGTCCCGGCGACCAAGGGCCTGCTCGAGCGCAACGGCCGAGACATCGACGAGTACGATCTGGTCGAACTCAACGAGGCGTTCGCGAGCCAGTCGCTGTACTCGCGCGACGAGCTCGGCATCGACCCCGACATCTTCAACGTCAACGGCGGGGCGATCGCGATCGGGCACCCGCTGGGCGCATCGGGTGCCCGCCTGCCGGTCACGCTGATTAACGAACTCCAGAAGCGCGGCGGCGGTCTCGGGCTGGCGACGCTCTGCGTCGGCTTCGGTCAAGGTGCGGCGATCGAGTTCGACGTCAACTAAGGCGGTTGGTCTAGGCTTTTTGGCCCAGATTTTGCGAGGAGGGGTGTGAGCGAAGCGAACACCCTCTCCGAGACAAAAGGTGGTCGCGCCAGGGTGCGGCGATCGAGTTCGACGTCAACTGAGCCTCGCGATCGATCCAATTTTGCGATTCTTTCAAACGGGGGTAGCGACAGCCAGAGGGAACCGTCTATATGCGGTGGCGCGCGCTGGGCCGCGGTGAATGGGAATGAACCGCGGCCTGACGTTGCGCGAGGGATGAGCGAGTGCAACGAGCGAATCGGTTGGGGAGGGTGTGGCCTCTCCGTGTTGCCACGATAGCAGAACGCTCACTATCGGTGCATCCATTTTGATTCTACTGCAGCGACAACCGCATCTCGAGCCGCCGAGAACGAACCGATCACCTCGAGCAAGCAACTAGCGATTTAGGTACCTCGAGCGCGTCCGTAGACGTATGGACCCGCTGCTGGCGGTACTCGTGGGGATCCCGCTCCTGTGGCACCTCGGGCTCACCGCCGTCGCCTACTACGACGCCGGGCGAGTCGGCCTCGAGCCGCCGAAGAAGTGGGCGGCGATCACGTTCTGTCTCCCGCTCATCGGCTTCTTCATCTACCTGTTCGAGCGCAGCGAACTCTCCTACGATCCGGAGAGCGACCCCTATCGGGACCACAACTTCAACGTCCATCCCTCGCGGGCCGACGACACGCCGCTGCCCTCGCGCGGTGACGATCGACTCTCGCCGGAGAACGGCGAGGAAAAACGCGACGAGTAACCGTCGACGGGCGTCCGAGACCGACGGGTTCGACGGAATCGGTCCTCGAGCGGTCGTGGATTCAAGCCGCTGGCGGACGAACGAATACGGGATGTCGGACCACGGAACCATCATCCTCGTCCCCAGCGTTCACTTCTCACTGACGCACCGGCGGCGCGTCCGAGCGGCGATCCGCGAGATGGCCCCCGATCTCGTCGCCGTCGAACTCGACGAGTCCCGTTTCGAACGTCTCGAGGGCGACACCGGCCCGGATATCGCCGAACTGACCCGCGAGCTGCCGCCGCCGACCGCGGCCGCCTATAGCGCGCTGCGGGCGCTCCAGCGGTCGGTCGTGCGGTTGTACGGCCTCGATCCCGAGTACACCGACATGGAGGCGGCGATCGAGACGGCCGCCGAGCTCGAGACCGATATCGCGCTCATCGACGAACCGATCGACGAAATCATGCGGGCACTCTCCCGACGGCTCGGGCCGCTGACGATCCCGAAAGCGATGCTCCGGATGCAGTCGATGGGGCCCGAGGAGTACGCCGATCAACTGGAGGTGCTCTCGCTGCCGTTCGAGGAGATCACGAGCGGCGACGACGTCCAGCCGGCGATCGACCACCTGCGGCGGCTCCTCCCCGAGGTCGCGACCGTGCTGATCGACCGGCGCGACCGCGCTATGGCGGAGCGACTCCACGCGCTCCGCCGGGAGGGAGACGACGTCATCGCGGTTGTCGGTGCGGGCCACCACAACGGTATCGAACGACGGCTCGAGGAACTCGAGTCGGCGAGCGCGGACGGCGCGTCGACCGCGACGGTTCCGATCAAAACGCCGGCTCGGTCGGTGACGCGAATTCCGATTCAGTGAGAACGCGGCCGGACGGTCCGGTCAGTCGTCGGCCGGCGCGCCGTGGCCGCCCTCGAACGCCGCGTCGGGGACCGTCCCGTCGTCGTTCCAGCCCCGTTCGTCGTAGTATTCAGCCAGCCCCTGCTCGAAATCCGGAATCTCGTAGGGCAGGGTATCGTCGCCCCGGTCGAAGCCGCGCTGGTTGTTGAAGTGGCGCTCGAGCGTGACGACCTCGCCGCCGAGCGCGAGCAGTTCCTCGTAGTCGGCGTCGAGCAGCGTCTCGAGGCGCTCGTCGGTCATGAAGTCCCGGGAGAACTTGCAGAGGACGGCGCTGTCCTTGATCGCGTTGACGTTCTCGAGTTCGACGAGTTTCGGCGGTTTCCCCTCGAGACCCTCCTTGTCGAAGGCGTCGTCCGCGTCGACGAGCGGGTACTCGTAGGGGTAGAACTCGGCGTACATGTGGTCGGCGCCGCGGTTCGACGTAGCGAAGGCCAGTCCCTGGCCGTTGAGGGTGCGGCCGTCGTGGGCGGCGAACTCCATGCCCTTGACCGACCAGTTGTCGACGCCCAGTTCGTCGTGAATGCGGTCGACACCCTCCGCGAGCGTGTCGCCGACGCCCTCGCGGTGGGCGATCTTCTCGACGAGGTCGTGGATGAGGTCGGCGTTGCCGAACTCGTCCTCGCTGGCGAGGTAGGCCGCGACGGTGTCGCCCGCCGAGATGGTGTCCAGTCCGTAGACGTCGCACAGCTTGTTCGACTTCATGAGGTCGACCACGTCGTCGATTCCAGAGTTCGAGCCGAAGGCCATCAGCGTCTCGTACTCCGGGCCCTCTGTCTCGAGGCCGGACTCCTCGTCTCGCGTCGGTAGTTTGCACGCGAACGCACACGATGAGCAGGTGCCCTTCTTGTACTTCTTCTCCTCGACGCGGTCGCCGCTGATCCCGTCGATCCCTTCGAAGGAGAGTTCGGAGAAGTAGTAACTCGGCAGGGCCTCGACCATGTTCGCGTACTCCGCGACCGAGGTGGTCCCCTGCGCTTTCATCGGATGCTCGGCCTGGGCGGCCTCACCGTGGATCTCCATCTGGAGCGGCGGGATCTCGACCTCGCGGGTCGAGTCGCCGTCGAAGGTGATCGCCTTGACGTTCTTCGCGCCGAGGACGGCACCGAGGCCGCCGCGGCCGAAGGCCCGCTCCTCGGAGGTCATGATCGAGGCGAAGCGGACCCGATTCTCGCCCGCAGGGCCGATGACCGTCGTGTGCTCCGAGCCGAGGCCGTGTTCGTCCTCGATGTACTCGCAGGTCTCGGGGACGGTCGCCTCCTCGAGTTCCGGGACTTCCTCGAACTCGACGCCGTCGTCGGTGACGTGGAGAATCACGAGTTCGTCGCTCGCGCCGGTGATCTCGACGGCGCTGTGGCCCGTTCCGGTGAAGTTCCGCGAGAGGAAGCCACCGGCGTTCGAGGACAACAGGCCGTCGGTCAGCGGCGAAAGGCCGGTTGCCGACATCCGTCCGGTGAAACTCATCGTCGAGTGTTGCATCGGGCCCGTCGCGAAGTAGAGCCGGTTGTCCGCGCCCAGCGGATCGGCGTCGAACGGGATCCGATCGTGTGCGAGTTTCGTTCCGAGCGCACGCCCCCCGATATACGACTCGAGGACGTCATCGATCTCCTCGGTCTCGGCCGTTCGCTCGCCGACGTCGATCGAACACAGCGGTCCCCGTACGTGTTTCATAGTACCATACTGGTAGGCACGGCCGCAAAACGGTATCGGTTTTTCGGGTCAAAATCAGTTCCTTTCAGCCGCCGACAGCGGTCAATTCGTCGAATCGGTACAGCGACCGCCGCGGGGTTGCTGACGCTGTGGGGACGTGTGTCGTGGGCCGAGTCCTGGGTGAACCGCTGTCAGGTGTCGGTCGTCTTCACCGCGATGGCGATCGGCGGCTCACTGGGTGATATCCTGCCCGGCGAGCCCTGACCATTCGGAGCCCACCGCTCTTGGCGTCCGGACAGGAATCAGCCTCGGGCGTTCCGTGCATCGATCCGTGAGCAATGCGAAGAGCCACGTCAGTTGCGGAAGACGGGGACATCTGATATGAACGTCTTCGCGTCAGCCTGGGAGTGTCCGATGGTCACGTACGGGCCCGGCGAATCGACGTTGGATCATGCACCGAACGAACACCTCGAATTGTGCGGATACGACCGATCGATAGCGGTACTATGCGACGTGTGTGAGCGACTACTCACAAAGCGTGAGGAGAGTCCGTGAACGGACGGCTCTTCCCGACGTAGTGGCTTTTCATGGACGGGAGTGAACCCCCTCAATCGGAGGTTTGGAGCGTCGGGGATGAGCCGAGTTCGCTCCGGATCCGATCGCGTTTCAGCAACACGAATCCGCCGAGAATAACGACGTATCCGACTATCGTCGCAATCGTAATACCCTCGGAAAGCAAGACCCAGCCAAAGGGCGCGCTGAACGCGGCGGCCGCATACGCGATGAAGTTCATTTCGAAGGGACCCAGCTGTTCGAGCAAATAGAAATAGATGAAGTACGCGACCGCGCTCGAGAAGACGGACAAATAGAGCACCATCGCGAGCGCGGTATCGGTCCAGCGAGCGGAATCGATGGCAACGTCAGGTTGGGCGAACACCGCGACATGGAGGAAGATCGCGCCGAGAAGCATCGACCACGTCTCCATCGTTATCGCTGGCTGGGTTGCTTCGTACCGCTCTGTGAGAACGCTGCCAAGTGCCATGCTGGCGGCAGCAACGAGAACGAACAGTTGACCGACGACTTCAGTAGTAAGCAGGTTCGAGGGATCGGGGCGGGAGATGATTAGGACACCGAAAAAGCCGAGAGCGACACCGACCAGCCCTGCGAGGTCAAACTCCTCGCTGGGAAGGAAAAGCCGTGAAAAGAGAGTGGTGAAAATCGGCATCAACCCGACTAAAATACCCGCAACAGCGCTTGGGACGATAGTTTCGCCGAGAAATAAGAACGCGTTGTACGCACCGATTATGAGGACACCGCCGATCGTGGCGTTGATCCAGTCCGCACGGGACCGGGGATACCAGTAGTCGACTGCGACAACGATGTATCCAAGCATGATCAGACTCGCGATGTCGTATCGTACCGCAGCGTACAACACCGGGGGGACCGCGTCCAGTCCAACCTTGATCGCCGGATATGCACCGCCCCACAGTGCACCGAGGATCACGAAGAGAACGGCGTTTCGGTGATTGCTAATACCAAATGAAGGCCGACTAGAGTGATTATTTCTTCTGTTCTTTCACTATAGAATATTATTTCAAATAGTATCTGGTTAGAACCACTCCAGCGAGGGCTGACGACCATCGAGCAGAACGCTTTTCCGACCAACGGAGCAGCCGCCTGCATGGTCAGTGCGGAGATTGCGTTCGCGGTCGGAGCGTTGCTGTTGTACGGCGGTTGGGCAGTTGCAGGTGGGATCGCGACGCGATCGCTCTCGCCCGTGAACGCGGTGTTTCTCTCCTACATCGCGAGTCTCGTGATCGTCGGCGGCTACGTGCTCACGCTCCGCCGCCCGATCGCCGGGACGCGCGTCGACGTCGCGTTCGCCCTCGTCTCCGGTGCGTTCCTCGCGGCCGCCTCCATCAGCTTCTACGCCGGCCTCGCACGCGGGAACATGGCGATCGTCTCCGCGATCGCCGCGCTCTACTTCGTGGTCCCGGCGGTCGTCGGCGTCTTCTACTTCGACGCACAACTCAGCGCGACGAACGTGGCCGGGCTGGCGCTCGCAGTCGTTGCCGTCGGGCTCGTCGCGGCCTGATCTCTCCACTCCCCGCTCGAGTTATCGGAGACCGGCTCGAGCGTGAGCGAGTGGACGAAAACGACCGGCTCGCCGAGCCCCGCAAGCCGAACGTCGCGCTGGTATCGACTGCGTAACGGAGAATTCGACGGCGACTACACCGGCGTTCCGCACTGCTCGATGGCCTCGCGAACCGCCTCGGTCCGGCCGATGAGCGTGATGTGGTCGCCCTCTTGTAGTACGACATCAGCGGACGGGACCTCGTTGGTCCCGTTCCGACTCACGAGTGCGATGAGGACGCCACCCGGGAGTTCGTTGCCGACATCGACGACCGTTTTTCCGATGAGGGACTCGTCGGTGATCTCAACCTCTTGGACGTCGCCGGAGCGCCCGAGTTCCGACATCCAGTTCGAGAGCGCGGGGCGTTCGATCACGTTGTCGATCGCCCACGCGGTCGACTCGGCCGCCGAGATCGTCTCGACGCCGAGATCCTCGAACGCCGACGCGTTCGACGGGTTGTTCGCGCGGGCGATCACCGTCTGCACGTCGAAGTTCGACTGCGCGAGCTGTGCCACGAGGAGGTTCACGTCGTCGTCGCCGGTCGCCGCGACGACGATCCGGGCGTTCTCCGCGCCGGCCTCGCGCAACACCTCGACATCGGTCCCGTCGCCCTGACGGGCGGTGAACCCGTCGTTGCGAAGGTCCTCGAGGACCGAAAGATCCTCCTCGATCAGGACCACGTTTTCACCGCGCGCTTCCAGCCGTTCTGCCAGCGATCGGCCGACGCGGCCGCCGCCGATGATGAGTACACGCATGGGTATCACGTCGAGTTTCTCCGCGATCTGCCGGGCCAGGCCGCCCTCGAGGACGACCGTCACGAGGATAACGAGGAAGACGGTTCCGACGAGCAGGTCCGCACCGGCCGGGTTCGTCGGGGCCGCCTCGGTCTGCAGCCGGATGGCGAACAGGGTCGCGACCGACGCCGGAATGATCCCCCGCGGGCCGACGGCGCTCATGAAGAGCGTCTCGCTGAACGTGAATCGGTCGCCGCGTGCCGAGAGGAAGACCAGGAGCGGCCGCAGGACGAGCATGACGATCGCGACGACGGCCACGCCGCCGAGGCCGAGTGCGAGCAGCTGATCGAACTCGAGCAAAGCCGCGAGCGTGATGAAGACGAACGAGAGGACGAGCAGCGTAATGTCGCCCTTGAACGCCTCGATCTCGTCCTCGTAGGGGAGGTTGGCGTTGCCGAGGATCAGCCCGGCCGTCGCCGCGGCCGCGACGCCCGCCTCGGCGAAGACGTAATCTGCCGCGCCGAAGGCGATTATCGCCCCCGCGAGGGTGAGCAATCGCGCGTTCTGCGGCGCGTTATCGGGCGAGAGATCGACGTACTGGAGGAGCGCCCAGACGGCAGCCGCGACGACGACGCCGACGAGCAGCCCCGTCCCGAGTCGCTCGGCGAACAGTTGCAGATAGATGTCCGCGTGAATCTCCTGGATCGTCATCGACTTGAACAGCACGACCGCGAGAATCGCCGCCGTCACGTCGTTGACGATCCCCTCCGTCTCGAGGGTCGCCGCGACCCGATCTCGGACGGGGACGACCTTCAGGATCGGCGTGACGACCGTCGGACCGGTCGCGATCAGCAGCGCGCCGATCAACAGCGCGATGTCCCAGTCGGCCTCGAGAAAGAAACGGACAGCACCGGCGGTCCCCAGAAACGCGATCGCTGCGCCGATTGTCGTCAACCGAAACACGGCCGTTGGCGCTTCCTTGATCTTGCTGATCTTGAGGTGGAACGCCCCCTCGAAGACGATGATGGCGACCGAGAGTCCGACGATCGTCGAGAGGCCGCTCTCGCCGAAGGAGTCGATGGTCAACACGCCGAGCCCTTCCGGCCCGATCGCGACCCCGGAGGCGATGAGAAAGAGGACGCTCGGAACGCGGAATCGGGCCGACAGCAGCTGCGAGATGACGCCGAGCCCGACGATCGCAGCGACCAGTATGAGTAGATCGCCGCTGCCACCCGCCGTCATAGTCGTCTCTGGTAGCCCAGGGGCGGTCGGTACGATGACGCTGCTGCCATATCCATTCGTCTCGACGAAATCACTCCAGTGGGTTAACTCCTCTGAGAAACGGCCGTAACGTGGCCGATACGAGTCCCCCAGCCGTCGATCCCGATCGGGTCCGCGAGGGAGCCACGGCCGGCCGTCATCGCGCCGGAGCCGATCAGTCGTCCTCGTAGATCCGATTCGCGCGATCCTCGAACCGCTCGAGGATGACCCGGCGCTTTTTCTTCATCGTCGGGGTGAGCATGTCGTTTTCCTCGGTGAACTCCTGGGGCACGAGTTCGAACCGCTTGATCGTCTCGTGTTTCTCGAAGTTCTGGTTGACCCGGTCGACCTCCTGCTGGATGTGGTCGCGGACCCGCTCGTCGTCACACATCGCCTGCGGGTCGTCGGGCAGATCGATCCCCTCTTTCTCGGCCCACTCGCGGATGTGATTCGTGTTGGGGACCAGCAACGCGCCGATGAACTTCTCGCCGTCGCCGACGACCATCGCCTGTTCGACGACCTCGCTCGCGGCGAAGGCGTCCTCGAGCGGGCCGGGCGCGACGTTCTTTCCCGTCGAGAGAACGATGATCTGTTTGATTCGGTCGCGGAACTCGAGGTAGCCGTCGGGCCGCAGGTGGATGATGTCGCCGGTGCGGAACCACCCCTCCTCCGTGAACGCGCCCTGCGTCGCGCCGGGCTTGTCCCAGTAGCCCTGCGTGACGCTCGGTCCCTTCACGAGGAGTTCCCCGACCTCGCCGGGGTCGTCAGCGAAGGCCTCCTGATCGGCGACGGTCTCGTCGACAGTCACGTCGACGTTGACCAGCGGCGCGCCGATCGTGCCGATCTTCACGGCATCCGTCGGATTCGTCGAGACGACCGGCGAGGTCTCGGTCAGGCCGTATCCCTCATAGATGGGGAGTCCCATCGCGTGGTAGAGCCGGCAAAGCTCCGGCGAGAGGCTCCCACCACCGCTGATGAGCAGGTCAATCTCGCCGCCCAGCGCTTCGCGAACCGTCGAGAAGACGAGTTTGTCCGCCAGCGCCTGTTTGGCTGTCAGGATCGGCCCCGGGGAGTCTGCCCGCTGGTACTCGACGCCGACGTCCGTGGCCCACTCGAAGATCCGCTCTTTCGCGCCCGATTCGCTGGCCTGCTCGCGGATGCCGTCGTAAATCTTCTCGTAGACGCGGGGCACGCTCGTCGCCGTCGTCGGGCTGACGATGCTGAAGTCCTCCTGGAGCGTGTCCGGGCTCTCCGCGTAAGCGACGCAGGCACCGCTCGCGAACAGGACGAAGTGACCGGCCGTCCGCTCGAAGACGTGCGCCAGCGGCAGATACGACATCGCCAGGGACTCCTCGTCCAGCGTCGGGACGTCGTCTCCCTTGTCCGGGCGTGGCGCGAAGCGCTTTCGGATACCGTTGACGTTCGACCGGAAATTCCCGTGAGTTAACTGGACACCCTTGGGCTGGCCCGTCGTCCCGCTGGTGTAGATCAGGCTCGCGAGGTCGTCCAGCTCCGTCTCCTCGAGTCGCGCTTCGTAGGCCTCGAGGTCGAAGTGCTCCTCGCCGCGGGCGTAGACGTCGCCGAGCGTGAGGATGTCGTCGCGGTCGTCGTAACCGTCGATCTCGTCGATCGAGACGATGAACTCGAGGTCGAGTTCGTCCTCGACTTCGAGCACGTTCTCGAGCAGTTCCTCGTTCTCGACGACGACGCCGTCGGCGTCGGGGTCGTCGAGCAGGTACTCGACCTGATCGGGCGAGGAGCTCGTGTAGACGGTGGTGATAACTGCGCCGGCACCCAGCAGAGCGAAATCGCACTGGGCCCACTCCATTCGGGTATTGGAAAAGAGACCGACTCGATCCCCCGTTTCGACCCCCAGATCGCGGAAGCCAGCCGAAAGCGTCCGGACGATATCGCGCATCTCCGCGTAGGAAATGGTCCGGAACTCGCCGGGCGTGGCGGCGGGCAGAACCGAGTCCGTCAGCGACCGCTCGTAGATCCCTCCCTTGTACTGCTGGGCCGGTCGGTTCGAATTCCGCTCGGCCGATTCCTCGAACATCCGGGCGAGCGTCGTCTCCCCGATAACCTCATCCTCGTACTCTCGTTCGGCGTCCCGCCAGTTCATATACGCGTGAGAGTAGCTCCCGTGCGATAAAACGTGATGAAACGGGTTTCATCTGTCGGCAGGTTTATCGCTTCCGTTCGATCCGCCGAAACCACCGCGATGACGCCAGAGAACTGTATCTCAACGGAAAAGAACCGAACGTTGATTGTCGTCGGGGCGACTGCTCCGGATCCTCGTGAGGGCGCGTCGGTCGACCCGGACTCACTCTCGGTGCTCGAGGTAGCCCAGCACGCCGCGCGCGTTCAGTTTCGCCTCCTCGCTCGATTTCTCCGCTCCCCAGACGTCGGTCATCTCGGTCGCAGCGGCGAAGTGCTCGATGACGGCCTCGTCGTCCGCGAGTTCCCGACGTTTGTCCGCGACCGCGTCGACCCATTCCTCGAGGACGGTCGCGTACTCCTCGAGGGCCCGATCAACGTTGTCGCCGACGTATCGCGGCCCGAAGTGGGGGTAACAGAAGACGTCCGGATCGAGCGCTTTCAGCGTCTCGATGTCGTCGAGACACTGCTCGAGGTCGAAGTTCGAGGGCGGCGAAGTCTCCCTGATTTCCTCGATCTTCGGGACCCAGATGCCGGCGGCGTCGGCGACGAACACCGCATCGTTCGCGGGGTCCTCGAAGACGACCTGATGTGGCGCGTGGCCGGGTGCCGCGTGAACGCGCAGTTCGTGCGTTCCGAGATCGATGACGTCGCCGCCCTCGATCTCGACGAGCCGGTCGCCGGGGATCGGCTCCGGTTCGACGTAGTGGGCCCACTGCTCGCCGACGGCGTTTTTCGTTCCGGCGACCAGGCGGGAGGGATCGATCAGGTGATCGGTCCCGATCGGATGGACGTAAACGTCGGCGTTCGGGTAGTCCGCCGCGAGAAAGCCCGCGCCGCCGGCGTGATCGAGGTGGATGTGGGTCAGCGCGATGACCGCGAGTTCGTCCCGAGCGATACCGACGTGCTCGAGGGCCTCGCGGAGCAGGTCGTAGTTGGTGCCGATACCGGTGTCGACGACGGCGGGGCGGTCGTCGTCGATAATGTAGACGGACCCGTACTCGTCCGTGCCGTACATCCCCGTGTCGAGATAGTAGAGATCCGAACAGTCTCCGGTCCTGACTTCGCGGACGTCTCCGGCTTCCATATCGATAGCTCGTCATCGCGCAGGATAAAAGCTCGCGTCGCGGCCAGCCGATGCGACCGCGACCGTGGTGGGCCGTTACTCCCTTTACACCCCACCCTCATTCGTACGATAGATGATTCGAACCGTTCCCGAACGACCCCCGCTCGATCGAAGGTGAGCCACGATCTGTCGGATCAGATCAGCCTCGAACCCCCCCAGTCGTGGCTCCGGGGAGCACACACGCCCGGGATCGTAATCGGGAGCGGCGTCCTCTCGTTCGCGTTCCTCGTCGGCTGGTGGATCGCGTTCGCTGATTTGCTCGACGGAATCGAGGTCCTGCTGAGTTTCCTCTTCGTCGGCGGCCCGGCCCTCGGGCTGGCGTGGGGCGGATACCGCCTCGAGCGGAGCGACATCGACGCGAATCGGTACGGTCGGATACTCAAGTGGTATCTCGGCAGTGGAGCGATCTTTCTGGCGATCAACCTCGTGACGATACTGTTCTCCCCCTGGCATAACCTCGCGGGAAACATCTCCTGGGCTCACTTCTCCCTCAATGCGGGCGCAGTGGGCGGATTCGTCGTCGGCTACGTCGAAGCGAGTGCCATCCAGCGCGAGGTCGAGGTGACGGCCGACACCGTCCGTGCCGAACAACTCGAGGACGAGCGGGCGCTCCTCATGTACCTGAACGACCTCCTCCGACACGAGGTGCTAAACTCCTCGCAGATCATCGGCGGTCACGCATCGCTGTTACGCGAGCAATACGAGGACGAACGGCTCCGCGACCGTCTCGAGACGATCGAAGGCGAAAGCGACGACCTCGTTGGCGTCATCAAGGACGTGCGGGCGATGCTCGACGCGAACCGGGGAGCCGAAACCGGCTCCGTCGACCTCACCGCAGTACTCGAGGCGCAACTGGCCGAGTGTCGCGCCCAGTTCGACGACGTCGTACTCGAGGCGACGCTACCCGACGCGGTCGCAGTCAGGGGAAATCAGGGACTGCAGTGGGTCTTTTCGAACCTCCTCGAGAACGCGATCGAACACAACGACGGCGACGCGCCGCGCGTTCGCGTGACCGTCGACACGGCGCCCGAGACCGTGAGGGTCACGATCGCCGATAACGGTCCGGGGATTTCCGAGGCGACTCGAGAGTCGCTGTTCGAGCGGAAGTCGACCAACCACGGGCTGGGCCTCTATCTCTCCCGGATCCTCGCGAACAGGTACGACGGCACCGTCAGGCTCACCAACACCGGCCCGGACGGGAGCGTCTTCGTCGTCACGTTGCCGCGGGCGTCGTCTCCCGCGGACGCCCCCGAGAGTAACTACGGCGACCCGGACTCGTCGTAAGGTGATCCGAACTCGTCGACCGACTCCTTCCACTCGCCGATTCCGGACGGATCGAGATGGACGTGTGCGTCGCCGACATCCTCGAGGCCTCGCAACTGATCGACCAGTTCCGACTCGATGTCGTGGGCGTCGCGAAACGGCATGTCGCCGTCGACCTCGACGTGGACTTCGACCTCGAGGACGGTGCCGTCGTAGAAGACGGTCAGGTCGTGAACGCCCTCGACGGCCGAATGGCTCCGCAGGCGGTCGGTGATCTCCCCGCGCTTCTCGGGACCGGGCGCGGCACCGATGAGGTAATCGACGTTTTCCCTACCGATCTCGACGCCCTGGTAGACGACCAGCAGGCTGACGAGGCCGCCGGCGACGGGGTCGAGTATCGGATAGCCGACCAGGACGCCGAGGACGCCGACGATGGCGGCGACCGAGGTGTAGATATCGTTCAGACAGTCCTTCGCAAGCGCCGCGAGCGCGGTCGACTGCAGGCGTTCGTTGATCCGAACGGTGTAGCGGTAGACGAGGTACATGTCGACGATTGCGAACCCGAGGGCCACGAGGAGCAAGACGCTGAACTCGATATCAGTGCCGGTGAGGAGTCCCTCGACGGACCGGTAGAGCAGGTTCAGTCCGAGGAGCGCGATGACGGCACCGACGAACAGCGCCGTCAGGGGTTCGATCCGATCGTGGCCGTGCGGATGGGTCGTGTCGGGTTCGTCGAACGCGCTTCGACCCCAGACGAGAACGACCACGCTGGCCACGAGATCCGCGAGCGAGTGGGCCGCGTCCGCGAGCAGGGCGACGCTCCCGAACGCGAGCCCCGCCGCCCCCTCGGCGACGATCTTCACGACGTTACCGAGGACGTTCGCCCACGACGCCCGCGCGAACCCGCTCCGGCCGCCGTCCCCGCCAGCGTCTCCGGTCATGGCTCGGTTTAGAGGCAGTCTAACCTTGGCTCTTTTCCTTCCGCGACTCGAGTCGCTCGAGCACGATTCGGAGCCGCGAGATCGCTTTCGGGAGGACTCGCAAGAGGGCATCCGGAACCCTCATTGTGTGCCCGCGAGAGGGAGCACACGATCGGGCGATGGGGCCCGCCTGACCCAACCGCCGGGCGAGACGTGCCGGTCCGTGGCTGGCGTCGATCCCAGTGCCACGCCGGCGAGCGTCGGTCGGCTGATACGGCCTGCTGTCACTGGGTCCCGGCGCACCCGCACGACGGGTGGCGGGTGCGCTGGAGCTGACTGACAGGAGTCCGTATGACGGTCCCTGCGTGACCACCCAGCCATGGCAGACGCACACCCGCTCGTTCGACTCGAGACGCTCGCTCTGATCGCCGTCGGCGGTTTCGCCGGCTCGAACCTCCGGTTTTTCGCGATGGAAGCGCTCCCGGACGTTCCCTCGATCGTCCTCGTCAACGCCGTCGGGAGCGCCCTCCTCGGCTTTCTGGTCTACGAGGCCGAGTACGCGGGGCACATCGGTTCGCGGGCCCGCCTCGTCTTCACGACGGGATTCCTCTCCTCGCTGACGACCTACAGCACGTTCGCGCTCCAGACCGCGCTCGCGTCGAATCCGCTCGCGCTGGTCAGCATCGTCGCCGCGAACTACGGACTCGGGCTGCTCGGCGTGCTCGTAGGGCGGGCGCTCGCACGTCGGGTCGGGACGCCACACCACGCCAGCGGTGAGACAGCGTGAGTGCGATGGTTCTCGAGGGGGTCGTCGCTATCCAGTTGTTCACCCACGCGGCCGTCGTTCTCGCACGCACGGCTATCCAAGCAGTCGTCACCGTCGAACCGGCACCGGCCCACCTCGTCGGCACCGGCGGCGCGATCGGTGCAGTCCTCCGGTACTGGGTCGGCCAGCGGGTCTCCCGGGGTTCGAGCGGCCGATTCCCGCTGGCGACGTTCGCGGTCAACGTCGTCGGCAGTTTCGTCTTCGGACTCGCGGTCTTCGCGGGCGCGAGCGAGTCGACGCTACAGCTCGTCGGCACCGGAATCTGTGGCTCGTTCACGACCTTCTCGACGTTTTCGGTCGAAACGGTCCGGCTGTACGAGCGCGGGGAGCGAGCCCTCGCGGTCGGCAACGCCGCGGCGACCCTCGCCTGTTCGCTCGCGGCGATCGGCCTCGCGTGGGTCCTCATCGTGGCGAGTTCTCTCTAAGCGACGTCCAAAAAACGGCCTCCGCCAGCGAGCCCAGTGAAACACGTTAGCGATCGGCCAGGTGTGGTAGCAATCCACACGCTGTCGGACGTTGTGCTCGCGTTCGACCCGCGGTAGGTTTATGTCCGGACTACGTCATTCGCCGCTATGGAGGCTCGCCAAACCGCGTGGCGCATCTACCGCGAGTCGCTGCCGATTCTCGTGGTCAGCCTCGCCGGCGGGATCTTCGCGGGGTCGGTCCTCGGCTCCGAGGGGATGACGGCCGGCTTCGAGCGGTTCCCCGGCATGCTGTTGTTGCTCCCCGCCTTCCTCGCGACCCGGGGGAACGTCTACGGCGCGCTGGGGGCGCGCATCTCGAGCGGGCTCCACCAGGGGCTGATCGATCCGACGTTCTCGTGGAATCGGCGGCTGGTCAACGCGATCGTCGCCTCCTTCATCAACGGGATCGGTATCTCGATGGTCATCGCGTTCCTCTCGTGGGGCATTCTCCAGGCGCTGGGACGCGAGTCCGCGCGACTCGTCGAACTCATCGGGATCATGCTCGTCTCCGGCGTCCTGACCTCGTTTACACTGATCTTCGGCCTGCTGGCGCTGGTGTTCGCGAGCTACAAGTACGGTCTCGATCCCGACAACCTGATCGGCCCGATCGTCACCACGCTCGGCGACGTCTTCGGCGTCGTCTTCCTCTTCGTCGCGCTCACCGTCATCGGGGTGGTGTTCTGATGGCGGCCGCGGACCCCGACGACCCGCTCGACACCTGGACGATCCGGCACATCGTCAGGACGATGTTTCCCATCCTGCTCGTCCTCTCGATGCTCGAGATGGGGTCGGGCTACGTCCTCGAGGCACTCGAGGAGACCTACCTCGCGAACCCGACGCTGCTCGTGCTCGTCCCCGTGATGATCGGCATGGGCGGCAACCTCGGCGCGATACTCTCCTCGCGGCTCTCGACGCGATTGCATCTCGGGGTGCTCGAGTTCGACCCCCGGGACGAGGTGCTGTGGACAAACATCTTTGCGATTCTGGGACTCGCGGTAACGATCTTCTCGGCGCTGGGTATCGCCGCCTGGGTCGTCGGCCAGGTGATCGCCGAACCGATGGCGCTCGTCGACCTCATGCTCATCTCGGTGGTCAGCGGCATGCTGCTGGCCGTCATCGCGGTCGCGCTCAGTCTCGGTGCGACCTACGTCTCCTACACGCAGGGGCTGGATCCCGACGATACGACGATCCCGGTCGTCACGAACCTCTGTGACATTCTCGGCGTTATCGTCCTTTCGGGGGTCGCGATCGTCGTTCTGAACTGAGATCGTACCCGTGCGGGATGAGACGAACTCGGACGTTCCGGAGACTCGCGTCTCGGTGGTCAGTGGGTTCGCTCGAGAAGGACCGTTCTTCCGTCGTATCTTTACCTTGTGACCAGAGGCACTTAAAGAACGGACGGGAGCAGCGGTCCGTCGCGACGAAAATGAATCGAGACTACGCGGACGCGAGTTCTCGGAAGTCCGCCGCGGCCGTCCGCGTCCCTTTCGAGATGAGCACGTCGCCGCCGCGTAACTCGGCGTCGGCGTCCGCGACCAGCAGCCACCCCTCGCTGGGTCTGCGGATGGCGATCACCGACATCGTCGACTCGGCGTCGGGAACACCGGCGGTGACCGCAGTGCCGTCGAGTTCGCTCCCCGTCTCGACCACGACGCGAGTGATGATCTCGTCGCTCTCCTGAACGGCCATCTGCACGACCGGGTGGACGTCGATATCCCGCAAGACGCCCTCGCTGATCTCGATCGCGGTGTCGCTGATCCGCTCCGTGCTGCTTCCCAGCTGGATCAGCCCCCGCAGGGCGACGGGATCCGGCGCGTCGGCGGCCGCCCGTAGCGTCCACGCCTCGAATCGCGATTGCATCGCGTCGACTTCGACCTCGAGGTTGCGGACCTCCTCCGCGAGCTCCTCGCTGTCGAACAGCACGCTGCTGTAGGCCAGATCGACCGCGAGTTCGGAGAAGTCCTTCATATGGATGATCGTGTCCACGGCCCGCTCGAGGTCGTCGATGTCGGCCGTCTCGACGGAGGGTGCCTCGTAGACCTCGCCGGTCAGCGTCTCGTAAACGTCACCGATCGACGAGTCTGGGCCCCGCAGAAACGCCACGTCGTCGGCCTCGACGCGCGTGTTCGGGCCGGGGTTGAGCAGCCACTCGTTCCCCCGCCGGAGCGCGATCACGCGCACACCAGTTTCCGACTCGAGGTCGATGTCTTTCAGCGTTCGCCCGGCGTAGGGGGAGTCGGGGGCGACAACGCCCCGAACGAGAGTGCCCGCCGCGTCCGGCAACGCGGCCCGCATCGCTTCGGGCAGCCCCACGTCCTCGAGGACGATCTTCGCGATGTCGCCGGCGGCGTCGCTGATCCCGTCGGCCGCGCCCACGATTCCGAGGACGGGCGCGAGCTGTTCCGCGTCCGCGGGCTTCCGTGCAGCCATCAGGAGGCTCATCCGCGCGCGCAACTCGAGGACGTCCATCCGCTCTTCCAGTCGGAGCACCTCCGTGGCAAGCGGCTCGCTCTGGTGGAGCACCGCCGAGTACGAGAGGTCGATCAACAGCTCCGCCGTGTCCTTCATCTCCACGAGCACGTCCTTGACGCTGACGGGCTCGTACTCGATCGACGCCGACGATAGCTCGCCCTCGAGCGGGTCCATACCGTGAGAGTCGGCCCGCCGACGAAAAAAGCGTTTCCCGCCGACGGCTCGAGCGAACGATCGGGAGACGCGGCCTTCCGACACGGTTTTGCCCGGGCGCAAAGAACGCACGGGCAAGACCAATGCTCGACCGGACCTATCTGCGCGAGAACCCCGACGAGGTACGCGACGCCCTCGAGAACCGCGGGGCCGACGTCGACCTCGACGAGCTACTCGAACTCGACGAGCGGTGGCGGGAACTGAAAGCTCGCGGCGACGACCTGCGCCACGATCGCAACCAGATCACCAAGAAGATCGGCACGCTCGTCGCCGAAGGGAAAGACGAGGAACGCGAGGAAGCCATCGAGCGTTCCCGGGAGCTCAAAGCCAAGATCGAGGAGGTCGAGGAAGAGGGGGTCGAACTCGAAGAGGAACTCAGAGAACGGATGCTCGAGATCCCGCAGGTCCCCCACGAGAGCGTGCCGCTGGGAATCGACGAGCGACACAACGTCGAGGATCGGCGCTGGGGGTTCGACGACTCGCACGAGCTGCCCGACGAGGTCACCCCCCACTACGACCTCGGGGAGGAGCTGGACATCATCGACGAGGAACGCGCCGCCAAGACGACCGGTGCCGGCTTCTACTTCCTCAAAGGCGAGGGCGCACAGCTCGAGCACGCCCTGATCCAGTTCATGCTGGACCTCCACCGCGAGCAGGGCTACGTCGATCTCTTTCCGCCGATCCCGGTCAAGAGCGCCTCCATGCGCGGCACCGGCCAGCTCCCGAAGTTCGCCGACGACGCCTATCGGCTGGGCGGCAGCAACGAGGAGGAGTACGACGAAGACGATCTCTGGCTCTGCCCCACCGCGGAGGTGCCGGTCACCAACATGTACGCCAACGAGATCCTGCTGGACGACGACCTCCCGCTCAAACACCAGGCCTACACGCCCAACTTCCGGCGCGAGGCCGGCGAGCACGGCACCGAAACGCGAGGCATCGTCCGCGTCCACCAGTTCAACAAGGTCGAACTCGTCAACTTCGTCGAACCCGAGGAGAGCTACGACCGCCTCGAGAACCTCCTCGAGGAAGCCGAGGAAGTCCTCAAACAACTCGGCCTCCCCTACCGCATCCTCGAGCTCTGTACCGGCGACCTGACCTTCGCCAGCGCCAAGACCTACGACATCGAGGTCTGGGCCCCCGGCGACGACATGGACGACGGCCCCGAGGAAGGCGGCCGCTGGCTCGAGGTCTCGAGCGCGTCGAACTTCGAGGACTTCCAGGCCCGCCGCGCCGGCCTGCGCTACCGGCCCGAGCGCCACGAGTCGGCCGAGTATCTCCACACCCTGAACGCCTCCGGGCTCGCGATTCCCCGGGTGATGGTGGCGCTCCTCGAGTACTACCAGAACGAGGACGGGACGGTGACGATTCCCGAGCCCCTGCAGCCGTATATGGGCGGGAAGGAGGTCATCGAGGGCCACGAGAAGGTCGGCGAGGCCGCGCTCGGTGCCGGCGAACGAGAATAACACCGCACCAACGCTTCAGCGACGCACTCCTCGAACGCGGTTCGCGCCTGTCTCCATCGCTCTTCGTCACGGCCGCCGAACTACTCGAGCGCCGAACCGCTCGACCGTGTTTCGTCCGTCTTCGATCTCATCCGACGAGAGAATGTCCGCAAATCTTTGAAACCGGCTCTCGAGTCAGAGCTACGTGACGAATGGGGAGTTTAAACTGAATAGTCAGCGGTAGGCGCGGCTGACGGTTTAGCGATTGTACCGCGAGCGTCGAAGACGCGAGCGGCCTTCCTCGTGAACGCAGTGAACGAGGGCTCGGAAGAGCTGCGCTCTTCCGGCGTTTTTGGTGGCAAGCGAGACGCTTCGCGTCTCGCGGCACGTGCGAACGCAAAGCGTTCGCAAGACAGATTTTTCCTCCGAGCGGTGCGCGAACGCAGTGAGCGCACCCGAGGAGTAAAAAGGTGCTTAGAGGTAGTCGATCGCTGGCGGCAACTCGAGCTTCATGCCCTTGCGCTCTCGGATCTCCATGATCTTCTCGCGCTGGAGGGAGTCGGCCATGACCTCGAAGCCGGCGTTCTCGGTGTTCCAGGAGGCACGACCCTCGGTCGCGGAGCGGATGTCGCTCGCGAACCCGATCATCTCGCCGACGGGCGCGATACCCTCGACGACCATGAGGTCCCCTTCCTGGTACATGTCGTCGACGCGGCCACGACGACCCTGAATCTCGCCGGACGCAGCACCCATGTGATCATTGGGAACGTCGATACGAGCGTCCTGCATCGGCTCGAGCAACTTGATGCGGCCGTCGATCAGCGCCTTGTGGACGGCGTTCCGGGTCGCGGGAATGACCTGTGCCGGGCCGCGGTGGATGGTGTCCTCGTGGAGTCGAGCGTCGTGCAGGCGGATGAGCGTCCCCTGCACCGGCTCGTTCGCCAGTGGACCGTTGTCGAGGGCGTCCTCGAGCCCCTCGATGAACAGCTCCATCGTCTCGTTCAGGTGCTGGATACCCTTCGTCTGATCCAGCAGGATGTTCGAGCCGTGGATGTGCTCGACTTCCTGCGAGTCGTCCTTGTCCATGCCGGCGTCCTGGAGCGCCTCTCGGCGTTCCTGCTCGGGCATGTCCATCGACGCCTCGCCTTTCTTGATCGTGTCGACGACGTCCTCGGGCAGCGGCTCGACGGAGATGTAGAAGCGATTGTGGCGGTTGGGCGAAATGCCTTCGACCTGATCGCTCGCACGCTGGATCGCTTCCCGGTAGACGACGATCGGTTCACCGGTGTTGACCGGGATCCCCTGGTTCTTCTCGATACGCTGGGTGATGACCTCGAGGTGGAGTTCACCCTGCCCGGAGATCAGGTGTTCGCCGGTGTCCTCGTTGATCGTAATCTGGATCGTGGGGTCCTCCTTGGACACCTGTCGAAGGGTCTCGATGAGCTTCGGCAGGTCGTCCATCGTCTGTGCCTCCACGCTCTTGGTGATGACCGGCTCGGAGATGTGTTCGATCGTCTCGAACGGCGTCATCTCGACGCTGGAAACGGTCGAGCCGGCGATGGCGTCCTTGAGACCCGTGACGGCGGCGATGTTCCCCGCGGGAACGTGATCGACTTCCTCGCGTTCACCACCCATGTAGATCCCGACGGACTGGACGCGGTTCTTGCCCGCGGTCCCGGAAACGTACAGCTCCTGACCCTTCTCGAGGGAACCCGAGAAGACGCGACCGGAAGCGACTTCGCCGGCGTGGGGGTCCATCGCGATGTCGGTGACCATGAAGACGACTTCGCCGTCCTCGTCGACGAGGCGCATCGATTCGGCGAGTTCGGACTCCTCGTCACCGCGCCAGATGCGCGGGACACGACGTGGCTGTGCATCGACCGGGTTCGGGAAGTGCTCACAGACCATGTCGAGCACGACGTCCGACAGCGGCGTCCGCTCGTGGAGTTCCTGGCGCTCGTCGTTGCGCTCGAGGTCCATGATTTCGCCGAAGTCCATCCCGGTTCGCTGCATCGAGGGCATGGAGACGCCCCACTTGTACAGCGCGGAACCGAAGCCAACGGTGCCGTCCTCGACGGAGACGGTCCAGTCGTCGATGTCGTCGCGCTCCTCGGTCATGCCGCGGATGAGTTCGTTGACGTCGTGGATGACCGACAGGAGTCGGTTCTGCATCTCTTCGGGTCCTTCCTGCAGCTCGGAGATCAGACGGTCGACCTTGTTGATGAACAAGGTCGGCTTGACGCCCTCTCGGAGCGCCTGACGGAGCACCGTCTCGGTCTGGGGCATGGCCCCTTCGACGGCGTCGACGACGACGAGCGCACCGTCGACGGCGCGCATCGCCCGGGTGACGTCGCCACCGAAGTCGACGTGGCCCGGCGTGTCGATGAGGTTGATGAGGTGGTTGGTACCCTCGTACTCGTGAGTCATCGAAACGTTCGCCGCGTCGATGGTGATTCCGCGTTCCTGCTCGTCCTCCTCCGTGTCCATCGCGAGCTGTTCACCGGCAGTCTCATCGGAGATCATGCCGGCACCGGCGAGGAGATTGTCAGAAAGCGTCGTTTTCCCGTGGTCGACGTGAGCGGCGATGGCGATGTTCCGGATGTTCTCCGGTTCGTCCATCAGCCGTTCACACTCTTGGACGATCTTCTTGCGTCGGCCCATATATACCCCATTACCGCCAGCGGGGTCAAAAGGGTAGTGTTTCGTCGCCGCCGAAATTCGTCGTCTTCCCGGTTCGAACGTTTGAATATCCAATTTGAGTGAGTGAATCCCACCCGTGATGTGTGACTCCCGATCCACGGTGACGCGACTACATAATCCCGGAACGCCGCGATCCGAACTCACATCGCCACCGTAGCCGTGTGGCGGACACGACCCAATTCACCCGCGTGCAATCGCACGCAAGAGTCAAATCCCGTCGGCTCTTGTTAGTATCACACATGAATATTCGCGTTCAGGGGCCGGGTCCGACCTCTCCATTCCTCAGCGCCCGTGACCTCTTCGAAACCGAACACGACCTCTCGCTGCCGGTCTACGTCCACCTCCGCGACGATCCGGACGAACGAACCTGGGCCGCTCACGACGACGATCGCCACGTGCTCAACATCTCGAGGCAGGCCGCCTCGTCAGCGATGGCCCGCGAACTCGCCCTTCACGAGTTCGCACACATGGCTCGCCACGAGCAGCGACACCCCTCCCACACCCAGTCGACCGAGGAGGTGCTCTATCTCGCGCTGGCCGGCAAGAGCGTCGAACGGCGCAAACTCTCCCACTGCTATCAGATTGCAAACCACATGAAAGATATCTACGCCGACGACATCACGCTCTCGGTCGGCCCCGGCGAGAAACTGCTCTCCTTCCTCGAGTCGAGCCTCGCCGCGGCGGTCGCCGACCGACCCGAGACACCGCCCCGACCCGGGCTCGAGCGTCTCTCTGCGAGCGCCGACCCGGAAATCACGGCCGTAAACGCCGCGTTCGCACTGGCGCTCGCGGAACGGCACGATCTCGTCGACAAGGACCACCGACTCTACGACCTCGCGCACGCGGCCGCGATGGATGCACCGAAGGTCGACTTCGAGGCGTTCAAACAGCGGTTCCGAGAGCTCGCACGGGAGCCCGACACGAGCTCTTACCGGCAGGTGCTCGTCGACGCGACACGGGCGTACGTCGGCGGCAAGGGACCCGCGGCGGACTGAGTCGTCTCGACCAGAATCGCGACGGTGACCGGCGTGATCGGCCGACTCGAGCGGATACCTGAAACGGCGGTTCATCGAAGCGTTGACCGTACACTTCAACCCGAACATTTATTGTTTGAGGGTATAAAACCGTGGAACATACTAGTGATGCTCTCGGGAACGGACTGTGAAGGGACGAACGGGGACGGCTTCTCCGACGAGCTAACGCGGTTGAAACGACAGGGAGCGAGCGTTCTCGTCGTAGGTTCCGTCCAGCCTGACCAGCGTCGAGATACCTGTCAACGGCTGCTAGGTTGTGGGGCCAGCCGTGTCCGGCGACGCGTTCTGGTCTCGACGACCGGCGAACCACACCCCGTCTCACACTTCGTCGACGACGGGAGTTCGGAGACGCTTTCGGTTATCGCCTACAACGCGCAGGCGCGCAGTGCCGCCGCGACCGCTCCGGATGTTTCGCCGTCGATCGAACCGTCGACGACCGATGTCGATACCCTCGCCGACCTCGGCATCGCCATCTCGAGTGCGATCGAATCCTTCGAAGCCACCGCCGACGTGCTCGAGCCGTCCGAGGTCAGGGTCGGAATCAATTCGTTGCTTCCCCTCCTCGAGGAGTACGGCAGACAGCGAATGTTCAAATTCCTGCATTTGATCAACGGCCGAACGAGGACCATCGACGGGATGGTGCACTATCACCTCCCGGTCGAACGGGATGCGCAGGTCGTTCCAGTCCTCTCGCCGCTTTTCGACGTGGTCGTCGAACTTCGGGAGCAAAACGGCGACTACCAGGAGCGGTGGGATATCGACGACGGAGCCTACAGCTCCGGCTGGCTGCCGGTCGATTCGGAGTAACGGTCCGTCGCTGGACCTGTCCATCAGTCCGATCTCGGGAACGGCCACACGCGATTCCAGAGACGCCCTATGAGCCACTCATCCGTTTCAATGAAACCGAAATTCGAGCCGACAGAAGAGGGGATCGAGATAATCGATCCGATCGAACGACACCGGTATCGACTGACGATGAACGAGCCGGTTTCGCTCGAGTCAGCGTCTGTTGATCAAATCGGGTTCCCTATTGATTCAGTGGTGAAGATTACAACTGATTCGATTACGCTACCAACAATCAACCAAATTCTCGTCCGGGATGCGGATAAGACGATGGTAGAAAAAGTCCCCCAAGCGAACAGGCTGACCTCCCGTATGGCGAATATATATTGGATATCTCGGGACCAATGAAGGTCTATGCTGATATCGATAGCTCGGTTTTCATCTATTCAGACAATGATCAGACATACATTGATCTAGACGAGTCGACACAGGTGATCCTTGGTGCTCGATCATTCCATGAGCGACCAGCAGGAACGATTACAACGACAAACGACCCGGAAGACGTTATGGCAGCGGTGTCTGCCTTTGGTTCAGCATTGAAAACCACAACCCCAGAACGGACCTATCCGACACTCCGCGGCCATCCGCCCCGCCTTGAAATAGGTGATGAATTACAGATTCCGGATGAATTTGCCCAAACGGGAACAGGAATCCGGATCAAGATTCCTCCGACACTTCAAAATACGTTCATAGTCGCGCCATTAGCATACTATCTTGATGCTGATGTAGTTTCAGGGACGAATTCTAGATTAGTCACTAAATCTGGCTATAAACACTCTTTAGATAGTGGAAGGAATCTCGAAACAACGGTTGCACGAATACTGAAGCAGATATTCTTTCTCGACTGTGTAGCCCGCACAGAGGGGACAACGCCTCTTCCATTGTACGAACGGGAGGCAGTCGAATCTGTCCTTACATTTGATCCCGAAGTTGCATACGATCAACCACTTGTTAAACGGCTAGAAACATATCTGGAGATGCCATTTGCTTCTTTGCAACCACATCTCCCTAGTTGGCGACTTGAGACACAGTTTAAGCCAACTGCAGAATATATTAAGTTCCTACCCTTCGTTACCAACGATCTAGCTATTATTAAAATACAAGAAGAGGATGCTAGTCTATCATCATTTAACTCAACAGCGAAAAAGTCAATCAAAGAATTTACTCGAAGCAGTGAGGAATTCCATCGAAGTGCAAGTTCTCGAAGCAGCCGTGGGAACAAAACTATATCTGAATCCAAGAGCCCACCAACGGAGACAACAATTCGGCAATTATGGGCTGGTATTGATGGATCAGAGATTACTAGTACAGCCCCATTGATGGCATATGAAAATAATATTGGACGGGCACCGAAAGATGGTCCTATTGAAATTGAAGTGATTTGCAATGATCCTGATATGGAGGAAGAGCTCAAGGGCGTTAACGGGACTTACGGTGCCCGCGAAGAGTTACCGTTTGAAACTACTATCCACTATGAGCTTACCACATCTGATCTTACAGACGTATTGACAAGAGATAGTGATTTTCTACACTATATCGGTCATATAGATGAAGATGGATTTCAGTGTTCGGATGGGAAACTAAATGCTGCGACGGTTAATACAGTAGGTGCAAAAGCGTTCCTACTAAACGCGTGTCAATCACACGAACAGGGAATCCACCTCGTTAAAGCCGGTAGTATTGGGGGAATCGTAACTCTCAGTAACGTTCCCAATAGTGGTGCAGTGAGCGTAGGAAACCTTATTGCTCAATTGTTGAACCTTGGATTCCCACTCTATGGTGCACTAGATATTGCCCGTCAAGAAAGTATCGTTGGGCAGCAATATCGTATGGTCGGTGATGCACGAACAACGATAGCACAATCAGAAATCGGCATACCAAATATTTGCTTAGTAAATGAGATAGAGGACGGAACTGTTGTTAATATATTACCATATATTTCAGCAGAGATTAGAAGAGGAGGTGTTTATTCACCCCGTATAGAACCAGTCAACCGGTATAAGGTAGTCCCTCATGAAATACCAGATGTGTCAGTAACCGATCCAGAACTCAAGAAATTCTACGAAGAAGGACAATTTCCAGTATTTTGTAATGAAGAAATTTGGTGGAGTGATGAATTACTTGATGATAGTCTCTAACTCTATGGCCCTAAGAAAAGATTAGTATTTGCCGTGGCTGCCCCTGCCTGAGAAAGTAACAGCAGAATCGTGAACAGGGCGCCGATCATTCGCGGGTGATTCTTCAAGTACTGTGTAATGTCCGTCATGGTACACTCGAAGTATAGTACCAGGCTGTAATTAATTTATTTTAATATCTCTTTCAAAGGATAGATAATACCAATATGATAGACTACTTGTTGAAACGTTATTAAACGAATTAGTAGAACATCAAATACGAATAGCACCTCACTGGTGGTATTCGCAATCCAACTCCGAGCCGCTGTACCACCACTCGAGCGTCACTCGATGGGGGCTGTCAGGGTGAGATACCGGATGGAAATCCAAGGAAGTGCTGTAGTAGCCACTGCAAGTCACTGCACACCTGATCGCACGACAGTAGCGCGGTTCGGAGCGAGCGCGGTTCGGAGCGAACGTAGTGAGCGAGAACCGCGGGGATGCGAACGGCGAGCGAAGCGAGCCGTGAGCGAACGGAGTGAGCGAGAACTGCGGACTGTGCGATCAGTGTGTAACTAGTTGCAGTTGGTACTATAGTAGAGCGGGTCGAAAATCGATGGCACTACTCCGAGTGAGAAACCGACCGAAAAACAAATCGATAAATCGCGTTAGCGGGCGGCTGCCGCGACGCGCTCTTTCTCTTCTTTCTGACTGACGGCGTACGTCTGGACGTCGTAGTTGGCCGCGCCGATGAGCTGGTTGGCGATTGCCTCCTCGACATCCGTCGTCGTCTTGAACGACGAGTTGTAGACGCCCTCTGCGAGGAACTTCAGGGACTGGTCGACCCGACGCTGCGGGGCGACGTCGACGGCCTTCGGGACCGAAATTCCACCGTACTTCAGGCGGACGGTCTCCTCCCGCGGGGCCGCGTTCTCGACGGCCGTCACAAGCACCTGAATGGGGTTATCTTCGGTGCGCTCGTGAACGAGCTCGAACGCGTCACGGACGTGGTTGAGCGACTGCTGTTTCTTGCCCGTGTTCTCCTCAGTCTGCATCAAGCGGTTGATGAAGCGCTCGACGATCGAGATCTGGGACTTCTTGAACTGCTTGTTGGCGTGGCGGCCCGCGGTGTGAGCGACGGGAGTCACCGTGATGTAGCGCTCGGTCGAGGGATCGGCGTACTCGAGTTCGCCGACCTCCCACGTACCGAAGAGCTTCGCCGAAACGTCTGTGCCACCGGCCGGCGCGTCCGGATCCGGTTGATCTTCTGCAGCCATGATTATCGCACCGGTTTTTCCGCGTTCCCGCGAACGAGTTCTTTCAGTGCGACGCCGTTGACCTTGTCGACCTTGTAGTTGACACCGGAGAGGTCGCCCATCGCACGACCCTTCGCCCCACCGATCCCGGCGATGGTGACTTCGTCGTGTTCGTCGATGAACGAGATGGCACCGTCACCGGGACAGAACGCGGTGACCTGCTTGCCGTTCTTGATCAGCTGCACTCGGACGCACTTTCGGATCGCCGAGTTGGGCTGTTTGGCCTCGATGCCGACCTTTTCGAGTACGATACCGCGAGCCTGCGGTGCACCCTCGAGTGGATCGGACTTCTCGCGAAGTCCACGGGCGCGGCGCGCGTAGTCAGAGTCGGACCACCGCTGATTCTGGCGGTCCTTCTTGAGCTTCCGCGCGGCATATTTGCCGTTTGCCATGGAGGTCGCTATCCGACGAAGGCACTTAAGCGACCCGTTTCGACTCCGCGTGACGGCTCGAGATCGCTTTAGGAACATCGCTCGCCGAATCTGCGGGCGTTTCGCCGGCTCGAGTTACGCCCGGAGCGCGGGTTAGCGACGTTCGGCGGGCGAGAGGTCCCCGAACGGACGATCGACTGCGAGCGGTCGATCGATTTCGGAGACTGTCGCCTCGAGGGGTACGTATCGGCCAAAAATCGCAGCGAGACGCAAATCAGATGAGCTGGACGTCGTCGATCCCGAAGTGGCGATCCGCGAGCGTTCGGGCGGCATCAATCGTCCGACCGTTCGTTCCGATCGCGACGCCGTGGTCGTCTTCGGCGACCTCGACGTAGGCGACAGTATCGTCGTTTTCGCTGATGGTGACGTTGTAGACGGCCGCTGGCGCGAGGACGTTTGCGACGAACGCCTCGGGATCGTCCGCGCCTTCGACGAGACGAACCTGCGCATCGACCCGGTCCTCGAATCGCTGGACCGTCCGACCGCCGGGGCCGATCGCTTCGCCCATTCCGCCGCGTTCGACCACGATCAGGAGCCTGTTACCGCCCTCGGTGACGAGACAGTCCCGACCGTCGACGCCGGTCACGTCCTCGAACGCACCGAGATACTGGCGGGCGTCGTCGTCGAGGGTAACACCCATCGATCAGTCGGCCTGACCGCTCCCGGAGGTGGTCGATCCCATCCGGAGATCGACATCGCCGGTGCCGAGCTTGATCGGCTTGCCGACGATGACGTTCTCCGTGACGCCGTCGAGATCGTCGATCTCGCCGTGGATCGCGGCGTTGAGCAGGTGGTTGACCGTCACCTCGAACGCCGCGCGTGCCAGCACCGAATCCTTCGAGCCCGAGATGCCGTGGCGGCCGATCGACTCGACCTCGCCGCGATTGGTCATCATGTCCGCGACGAGCATCAGGTGCCGGACGTTCACATCGTCCAGTCCCTGCTCGGCGAGCGTGTTGTTCGTCTCCTCGATGATCGCTTCGCGAGCAGCCTCGATGCCGAGGTTGCGGTGGATCTCGTGGATGTTGTTACACGTCGTCCGCGAGGCATCGACGCCCTCGATATCGAGGGCGTCGCCGAAGGCCGATCCCTCGGTGTAGAGGACGAACTCCTCGCCGTCCTCAAGTTCCTCGCGCCGGATGACGACGCGGGAGACCTCTTCGATCCCCTTGAACGTGATTTCGCGGAGCTCTTCGACCAGCTGGAGGAGATCGCGGTAGGACGGTTCTTCGGGGCCAAACTCGATGCTGGCACCTTGCTGGACCGTCTTGACACCAAGGGAGTCCTCAATGATCTCGGCGACTTCCTCGGCCGTGATCAGCCGCTCTTGCAGCGTGTCCTCGTTGAGCGAGATTTGAACGCGCATGTCCGCGACGTTCGTCGAGACGTCGCCCAGTGCGAGGATCTTGGTTGCCTCGATGCTCCAGACGACCTCGTGGGCCTTCTCGCGTTCGGTCGCGTACTCGTCCTCGAGGTAGACGGTCATCATCGGCGTGTCCGGGGTCTTCCGGGCGTCGACTAGCTCGATCAGCCGAGGCAGCCCCTGGGTCACGTCGATCTCTGCGACACCCGCGTAGTGGAACGTGTTCATCGTCAGCTGGGTGCCGGGTTCGCCGATCGACTGGGCCGAGACCGTCCCGACGGGGTCGAGCGGGGGAACTCGCGTGTTCAGATAGCGGGTCTCGACGGCCTTCGAGAGTTCGTCGGCTTCCTCGACGGTCGCGCCCTCGCGGCTCTCGAGCGTCTCGTAGACCTCGTCTTTGAGTCGCCGTGGGAGGTCGGTGTCTTCAACGACCGCGATCGTGTCGTCGTCGACATTGTAGTCGACGCTAGTCATCCGAGCTCACCCCCACGTCCTCGGCGAGGCGATCGTCGGCGTGTTCGGAGAGGTTCGTCGGCTGTGGTCTGGAACCGAGGAACTCGTCTCGTTCCTCTTCGGAGGCGAATTCGGAGTCGAGTACCTGACTGGCGATGTGTTCGACGTCGATGTCGTTGTCGTCTCCGGAGGAGACTTTGACCGGCGACGTGCCGTCCTCGCCGAACTCGAACTGGACGATCGTGTCCGAGGTGTCTCGAACGGTACCGTCGTACTGGGACTCGAGTTCGGAGAGGGCGTTGATCAGCCGACGCTGCAGGTAACCGGACTTGGAGGTACGGACTGCGGTGTCGACCAGGCCCTCACGACCACCCATCGCGTGGAAGAAGAACTCCCGCGGGGTGAGTCCGCTCGTGTAGGAGTTCTCGACGAAGCCGTGTGCTTCAGCGGAGAGGTCGTTTGGCTCGTAGTGGCTGAGTGTCCGATCCTCGTACCCACGGTTGATCCGCTCGCCCCGAACCGCCTGCTGGCCGACCGCGCCGGCCATCTGGGTCAGGTTGAGCATCGATCCGCGGGCACCGGAGTTGGCCATGACGACGGCTGGATTGTCGTCCTCGAAGTGCTCGTCGGCGATATTCCCGGCGTTGTCACGCGCACGCGAGAGCGCCTGCATAATCTTCATCTCGAGGGTCTCGTCGATCGTCCGGCCGGGGAGACTCTCGAGTTCGTTGTTCTCGTAGGCCTCGATCAGCTCTTCGACGCGGTCGTTGGCGTCGTCGATCGTCTCGTCGATTCGAGACTGGGCTTCCCCGGGGATGGTCTCGTCGTCGATCCCGATCGAGAACCCGAAGTGCATGATGGCGCGCATCGCCAGCGTCGAAACTTCGTTAATGAAGATCCGCGCGCGGGTGTTGCCGTAGACTTTCGTGATCGTGTCGACGATCTCGCCGCCGAACTCACCGACCTCGTCCTCGGCGATGGTACCCTGGAGCAACTGGCCGTCTTCGATGACGACTTCGTCGCCGACGGTACCGGTGAACTCGAGGTTCAGGTCGTCGGGCAGCAGTTCGGAGAAAACGTCGTAGCCGGTCCAGAACGGCGTTCCCTCGTCATCGATCCCGCTCGGTTCCGGCAGTTCGTCGATTCGGGTGGCACGAAGCAGGTCCAGCGCCTGCGTCTCGTTGAATCGGGGGTTGTCGTGGGTCAGGAGGTACATCCCGGAGATGTGGTCCTGAATGGCCCCAATGATGTTCTCGCCAAAGCGCGGGGAGAGGATCTGTTCCTGAACGCGCATGAGGACGCGGGCCTCCGCGCGGGCCTCCTCGTTCTGGAGGGCGTGCATGTTCATCTCGTCGCCGTCGAAGTCGGCGTTGTACGGCGGACAAACGACGGTGTTCAGCCGGAACGTCTTGTACGGCATGACCACGACCTCGTGGGCCATGATCGACATCCGGTGGAGCGACGGCTGGCGGTTGAAGATAACGATGTCGCCGTCGATGAGGTGGCGGTTGACCTCCCAGCCGGCCTCGACCTTCTCGGCGAGCTGTTCGCAGTTCTTCTCGGTCACCTTCAGCCGGCGACCGTCCGGCCGCCGAACGTAGTTCGCACCGGGATGACCCTCGGGGCCGTTCGAGACGAACCGACGAGCGTCCTCGAGATTGCGCTCGGTGACGTTCATCGTCTGGGTCATCTCCTTGGCCACGCGGTCGGGGACGCCGACCTCGTTGAGCGAGAGGGTCGGGTCCGGCGAGATCACGGTTCGGGCCGAGAAGTTGACGCGCTTGCCCGAGAGCGAGCCGCGGAAGCGACCCTCCTTGCCCTTCAGCCGCTGGGAGAGGGTCTTGAGGGGGCGGCCGGAGCGGTGTCGCGCCGGCGGCGTCCCCGAGATCTCGTTGTCCATGAACGTCGTGACGTGATACTGGAGCAGTTCCCAGAGGTCCTCGATGATCAGTTGGGGCGCGCCGGCCTCGCGGTTCTCCATGAACCGCTGGTTGATCCGAATGATGTCGACCAGCTTGTGGGTCAGGTCGTCCTCGGATCGCTGCCCGTTGTCGAGCGTGATCGACGGTCGCGCGGTGACCGGCGGGACGGGGAGAACGGTGAGGATCATCCATTCCGGGCGGGACCGCTCGGGGTTGATCCCCAGCACCTCGATGTCCTCGTCCGGAATATTCTCGAACCAGTCCCGGATGTCGCTGGGCATCAGCTTGTTCGTGTCCTCCTCGGTCAGGTCGATATCAAGAGCCTTCTCGATGGCCTTTCGCTGGCTCTCGCGCGGACGGAAGGAGCCCGAAAGGATCTCGTTAACCCGCGTGAGTTCGATCTCGGTTTTTTCGGCGAGTTCGTCCGGCGTCGTCCGGTCGATCCCTTCCTCCTCATCGCCCTGCATCGCGCCGGCGATGCGCTGGGAGTACTCGCTGGTGAGGACCTGCTGGACCTCGTAGTAAGTCGTCGGCTTCTCGTGGTCGATGTCGTACTGGATTTCGCCACAGAACGGACAGCGGTCCTTCTTCCGAGCCTGCCGAATCGCGGCCTTCGTCACGTCGTTGAGATCCCGGCTCAGTTTCCGGGATTCGTCGAGTTGACCGCGGAACTCGTCGCGTTCGTCCTCGGTGAGGAGGAGTTTCGAACACTCCCGACAGGTCCCCCGCAGGAGCCGTCGGATGAGTTTCGTAAAGCCGACGTGGATGACCGGCGCGGCCAGTTCGATGTGACCGAAGTGGCCGTTACACGAACCCGAGTGCTTCCCGCAGGTCTTGCACTCGAGGCCGGGGTCGATCACGCCGAGTCGGGGGTCCATCAACCCCATGTCGATGGGGAACCCGTCGTCGTCGTACGTGTCGGCGGTGATGATCTTCGTCGCGCTCATCTCCCGGTATTCCTCGGGCTCCATGAGCCCGAAGGAGATCGCTCCGATGTCTTTTGGTGTCGTATCTTGCATGGGTTAGACGGCGTCCTCCAGTTCGAGTCGCGGTGCGATACCCAGCGCCTTCATCTCGTCGAGCAGGAGCTTGAACGCGTAGCTCATCTCGATCTCGTGGATATCAGTCTCCTCGTCGCAGTTCGGACAGTAGACACGCCGTTGTTCGACATTTTCGACCGCGCTCATCCCGCAGTTCGCACAGACGTGGATGAACTCGCGGTCGGACTCGTCGAGCAGTCGTTCCTTCAGCGTCATGGCCGCCCCGTGGCCGATGAACACGTCGCGTTCCATCTCCCCGATACGGAGGCCACCCTCGCGGGCGCGTCCCTCCGTGGGCTGTCGGGTCAGCACCTGCACCGGCCCGCGCGAGCGGGCGTGCAGCTTGTTCGAGACCATGTGGTAGAGCTTCTGATAGAAGATGACCCCGACGAAGATTTCGGCGTCGATCTTCTCGCCGGAGATACCGGAGTACATGGTCTCCTTACCGGCCGAATTGAACCCGGCGTCCTCGAGCCCACCGCGAAGTTCGTCTTTGTCCTCGCCGAGGAACGGCGTCCCGTCGACGCGCCGTCCCTCCATCGCGCCGAGTTTCCCGCCAATCATCTCGAGGATGTGGCCGACGGTCATCCGCGACGGTAGCGCGTGCGGGTTGAGCACGAGGTCGGGGACGACGCCCTCCTCGGTGAACGGCATGTCCTCCTGGGGTGCGAGGTGGCCAATGACACCCTTCTGGCCGTGTCGTGACGCGAACTTGTCCCCGAGTTCGGGGATCCGCTCGTCGCGCACGGAGACCTTCGAGAGCTTCGAGCCGTCTTCACCCTCCATGAGGGTGACGGTGTCGACGATCCCCGACTCGCCCGAGCGCATGGTGACGGAGGTCTCCCGGCGCTTCTGGGGCGAGAGCCCGCCCATGTCGTCGGGTTCCTCGAGGAATCGCGGCGGGCTCGTCTTCCCGAGCAGGACGGAGTTTTCGTCGACCGTCGTCTCGGGGTTGACGAGGCCGTCCTCGTCGAGATGGGTGTACGCTTCCTCACCGCGGGCACCGCGAACGTCCTGGCTTGGAATCTCGAAGCGATCCTCTTGGCCACCGGGGTAGCGGCGCTCCTCGCCCTCGTAGGTGCGAAAGAAGTGCGAGCGAGCGAGCGCGCGTTCGACGCTGGCCTTGTTCATGACCAGCGCGTCCTCGATGTTGAACCCCTCATAGCTCATCACGGCGACGACGAAGTTCTGGGCCGCCGGCCGCTCGTCGTAGCCGATCTGCTCGGTCGTCTGGGTCTTCACCATCGAGAGCTGCGGGTAGTGCAGCAGGTGCTGGCGCGTGTCCGGCCGGATCCGGTAGTTCGCGCTCGGCAGCCCCAGCGACTGCTTGATCATCCCTGCCCCCATCGTAATGCGGGGCGAGGCGTTGTGCTCGGGGTAGGGGATCATGCCCGCACCGATCGAGAAGATCAGCGACGGATCGATCTCGAGGTGCGTGTGTTTCTCGGTTAGATCGTCCTCGTCGACGCCGACGAGGATGTCCTCTTCCTCCTCGGCGTCGATGAACTCGATGTAGCCGTGATCGACGAGATCCTCGAACTCGAGGTCGCCGTCCTGGAGCGCCTCGATCTCCTGCTGGGAGATGCGCGGCTCGCCGTCCTCGACGACCAGCAGCGGCCGTCGTGCACGGCCGGCGTCGGCGTTGACGATCACTTCGCGAGTGCGGTCTTTCACCGAGACGTTGACCATCTCGCTGACGTCGCCGATGCGTCGCGCTTCGCGGATCTGTTCTGCGAGTTCGTGCGGATCGGGATGCGTCCCCACCAGCGACCCGTTGACGTAGACTTTCGCCTCTCGTTGTTGGCTGCTCATAATTTAATCGTCCCCTGACGCTGTCGTCCGTTCGATACCTTCGAGGCCGGGAATGCCCTCGACGCCCATCGATGCGAGTTCACGTTTGAGTTCCTGTTCGTCCTCGACGTTCTGTGAGAGCTCCATCGATTGGGCGAAGTTCTTCACCAGTCCACAGTTCGGTCCCTCCGGCGTCTCCGATGGCCCGATGCGACCCCACTGGGTCGCGTGCAGGTCCCGCGCTTCGAAGTGGGGCTGCGAGCGAGAGAGCGGGCTGCGAAGTCGGCGCAGGTGGGAAAGAACGCCCATAAAGTCCGTCCGGTCGACCAGCTGGCTCACACCGGATCGGCCGCCGACCCAGTTGCCCGTCGCGATCGGGTGCTCGAGCCGTTCAGTGAGCACGTCGGATCGAACGACCGTGTTCACCGAGAGCTGCCGGTTTCGCATGTTTGCGCGCTCGAGCTGGTATTTTACGTCCCGCGCCAGCTTGTTTAGCGCGGTCCGGAACAGATCCTTCATCAGGTCGCCGCTGACCTTGAGCCGCTTGTTCGCGTAGTGGTCCTTGTCGTCGGACTCGCGCCGTCCGAGCGCGAGTTCGAAACAGGCCTCGGCCATCCGACAGAGGTAGTGGGCCTTGTTGATCCGGACGTCCTCCTCCTCGACGCCCTCCTCGTGGAGGTGAGGCAGGAGGTAGCGATCGATGACGTAGTTGGCCCGCTTGAGCTGGTAGTTCTTCCCCTGGCCGGAGGCGACGCGCTTCCCGAGCTCCTCGATGGCCCCCTCCTCGGTCTGGACCTCGGCTTCCTCGAGGTTCTCGAGCATGTACTTGACGACCTCGGGGTCGTTCGAGACCTTGTGGACGATTTCCTCGTCCGATTCGAGGCCGAGCGCCCGCACGAGTGTCACGAAGTTGATCGAGCCAGACACCGAGGGGAACGAGACCTCGAGCAGCCCTTCACGATTCCGTTCGCACAAGACGAGAGCGCGGTAGCCTCGGCGCTGTGAGAAGGTCTTGGCGACCTGAATCTCGTCGCCGTACTTGCTGTCGTACTCCGCGAGTATCTTGTTCGGTGCGAGATCCTCGCTGGTCATCAGCACCCGCTCTGAGCCGTTGACGATGAAGTAGCCGCCGGGGTCGGCGGGGTCCTCGCCGATCTCGATCAGTTCCTCGTCGGAGAAGCCGGCGATGTTACACTTGTCGGAGCCGACCATGATCGGCATCCGGCCGATCTTCGTCTCGGTCGAGTCGACGACCCGCTCGTCGCCTTCCTCGCCCTTGACGATGGACATTTCCATGAACACCGGCGCGGAGTAGGTGATGTTGCGGAGGCGGGCCTCCTGTGGGTACAGCAGTTCTTCGGAACCGTCCGCCTCTCGGACGCGGGGCGTGACGACGCGGACATCGCCCAGTTCGACGTGGACCGGCTCCTCGCCTTCCTTGTCGCCGATGTCCGTGTCGATCGTCTCCTTCTCGTCGACGACCCGCTGCATTCCTCGGTTGAGGAAGGCGTTGAACGAGCGGTAGTGGTGTTCGGCGATCCGTTCCTTCGCGAAATATTCACGCGAAATCTCTCGTCGGTCGTCGCGGTTTAGTTCAATTGCCATTTATTCCACCACGAGTCGATAGATGACTGCCTGCTCGGTCGTCCGCGAGTCACGGACGATCTTGATAACGTCGCCGATCTCCGCCTCGTCGGGGAGGGCGGGATCCTTGCGCTGTATTTTCGGTAAATCTGTACGATCGATGTTGTATTCCTCGAGCACCTCCTCGAGCGTGTCGTCCTCGAGGACACTGTGCTCCGGAACCAGTTCGTGTTGGCTTACGTCTACCATGTGTTGGTGTGAGTGTGGGTGTGCGTGTCGGCTATCGGGAGAGAAGCGGCTGTCACGAGATACTACAGGCAGGTAGCGGTGGGAGGCATTTAACGGTTACTAACTCGAGGCACAAGCGGGGCTACCCGGCCGGGCAAAGCTGACCGGAACCGTCGATCACACTCGAGAGTATCCGGTTCTCAGTTATATTCCTTGTGGGTCGTGTGATGTTGTAGCACGATCTAGTGGGGAAACGGGCTCGAGGCGGCTATCGTGGCGAGATTGACCGTACCACACGGTGTTCGATTGAAAAGCCTTAATACCAGCAGCGGGTAACCATGTGTTGAAGCCCGGGTGGTGTAGTGGCCCATCATACAACCCTGTCACGGTTGTGACGCGGGTTCAAATCCCGCCTCGGGCGCTTTTTCAAGGAACTAACCGGCAAGCGACGCGAGTCGCGATAGTAGCCGTCGGAGACCAACACGGGATGTGACTCTGGAACGATCGAGCAGTACGGATGTGATTTGCCGATTTGAATCACATTCTAAACATAAACCCTCTTTGGGGCTAATTGGTAGACGTTGGTGCGTCCCGCGCTTCCTTGAGCAGGACTTTATGTCACCGTGCCGTCCAAACAGCTCCGGAGCAAAACCCTTAATACTGTTAGCCGGAAACGAAGAGTTGCGAGCCCGGGTGGTGTAGTGGCCCATCATACAACCCTGTCACGGTTGTGACGCGGGTTCAAATCCCGCCTCGGGCGCTTTTTCGAAGAACTAACCGATGAGCGAAGCGAGTCGCTATTCTTCGAAAAAACGGAACGATGGATTTGAATCAGTGAGCGACGGACTTCGCCGAAATCGGTGGACCCACCGATCATTTTTATCCAAGAAGGCGACCCATCATGCCATGCGCAATTCGAAAGCAGTCGGCGACGAGACCGAAGCGAGAGCACTGTCCGAACTCATAGCCAGTGACTACAGCGTCTCGGTTCCCTTCGGAGACAACGACAAGTACGATCTCATTGTGGACGACGGGACTGACCTCCATCAGATCCAGTGCAAGACCGGCTGGTCGAACAAAGCGAATACGATGCGATTCAATACCCACTCACAAACCACGAAAAATGGCGATTATCACGAGGACACCTATCACGACTTGATCGATGCATTTCTCGTCTATTACCCCGATAACGGGCAGTTTTACTGGGTCGATGCGGCCGATGCAACTGAACAGAAGATGGAGTTTCGGTTCGAGTCCAAGATCGATCATCCCTCGATAAACTGGGCGAGAGAATACGAATTCGATGGAACCATTCCGTGATCTCGACTGTCGAACTGAACGAAAGTGCATGATAGTAGCAACTGGACGTGTTCACGTCGATCGCACGATTGCTGTGCGATCGGTGGGCACTGACATCCAGTTGTTACTAGAGATGGTTCGAACGATCGAGATCTAAATGCTAATTGTTTAGTCTTCCCTCGTCAATACGTCAGCAACCGAGGACATCGATCTCCAGATCAATGACGAAACCGATCACCGTACTCGTCGTCGACAACGAACCCGGCTTCGCGTCTCTGGCCGGAGAGATGCTCGAGCGCGAACGTGAAGCGATCACAGCCGAGGCGGCGACGGACGGCGCGGAAGCGCTGGAAATTCTCGAGCGCCGCGGGGTCGACTGTATCGTCAGCGATTACGAAATGCCGGAGATGACGGGCCTGGAACTGTTAGAGCGAGTCCGGGAGACAGACCCCGACCTGCCGTTTATCCTCTTTACAGGGCGGGGATCGGAAGAGATCGCCAGCGAGGCGATCGCGGCGGGGGTAACACAGTATCTCCAGAAGGAATCCGGCGAGGAGCAGTACGCGCTGTTGGCGAACCAGATCACGAACGCAGTCGCCCAGTACCGCACCGAAACGGAGCTCCGAGAGAGCGAGCGCCGCTACGATCGGACGCTGACGACGTTACACGAGACGACGCGAGATCTGATGCGAGCCGAGACCAAAGCGGAGATCTACCGGGCGGCGGTCGAGACGGCCCGCGAGATCTTGGACGTGGCGGTCGCGGCGGCCTACGCGTTCGAGCCGACGGCGGGGGCTCTCGAGCGCGCGGCGTCGACGCGACGCTCGCCCGAGTTGGGCGATCTCGCGGAGACGTTCGAACGGGGAGAGGGACTGATCTGGGAGGCGTTCTCCGAGGGAGACAGCGCCTATTACGAGGATGTCAGTCGCGAAGACGGGACCGATACCGCAGAAACGGTGGGTCGAAGCGAACTGATCGTCCCGCTGGGGACGCACGGCGTCTTGGTCGCGGGGACGGAGGACGTCGACGGGTTCGACGAGACGATGACGGAGCTGTTGCACATTCTGGCGGCCAACACCGAGGCGGCGCTGGACCGGGCCGAACGCGAGCAGCTGCTTCGCGATCACGATCGGACGCTCACGCAGCAAAACGAGGAGCTGACGCGGCTCAACCATACGAACGAGATCGTCCGCGAGATCAATCACGGCGTCGCGCAGGCGTCGACGCGCGCGGCGATCGAGGAGACGGTATGTGATCGCCTCGCCGGAACGGACCGGTATCGGTTCGCCTGGATCGCCGCGAGCGACGACGAACCGCCCGCGCCGACCGCCTGGGCCGGGATCGACGCGGCGTACATCGACGGAATCCGCGCCGGCAACGACTGCGCACCCGAGATCGAACTGGTTCGGGAGATCCTCGAGTCGGGGCAGGTGCGGACGGTACGCGACGTGCTCGAGGACGACCGGTGGACGGTGCGACGCAAGGAGGCGCTGACCTACGGGTTTCAGACGGTCCTGGGCGTCCCGCTCGCTGCGGACGAACGGCGCTACGGCGTCCTGATGGTCCACGTCGCGGGAGCCGACGCGGTCGGTGAGCGCGAGCGCGAGGTGCTCGCCGAGCTCGGGGAGACGATCGGACACGCGATTCAGTCTGTCGAACGGACGCGAGCGATGCTGACCGATAGTCGCCTCGAGCTCGAACTCGCCGTAGGGGGCTCGCGATTGCTGCTCAACCGGCTGTCGACTCACGTCGCCGGGACGGAGCCGATCGCGCTCGAGGGCGTCGTCGACCGCGGCGAGGACGGGATCGTCCTGTTCGTCAGCGCGCCGGCGGCGGCGGATCTCACCCCGCTGGAAGCATCGTGGGCGTCGATCGAGACGCTCTCGGTCGTCTCCGAAGGCGAAGACGAGACGCTGTTCGAGCTGACGGTGATGGCGACGCCGTTCCTCGACGTGCTTCGAACGTACGACGTACAGATCCGGATGGCGACGGCCGAAGACGGGACATCGACGCTCGTTCTCGACGTTCCACAACGGGTCGAGACGCGGGCACTCATCGAGGCGATCAGAGAGGAGTATCCCGAGACGGAGCTGATTGCCAAACGGGAGACGACGACCACGCAGTCGGCGCGACAGCTCGATACCCACCTCGCGGAACGACTCACCGACAAGCAGTTCGAAGCGTTGCAGGCGGCTCACTACAGCGGGTTCTTCGAGTGGCCCCGCGAGAGCACCGGCGAAGACCTCGCTGACGCGCTCGACATCTCGCCGCCGACGTACCACTATCACCTGCGAGCGGCTGAACGAAAGCTCGTCACCATGGCGTTCGACGGGAATTCTAATTAATTAGTATATTCTGTAAGGACACACAAACAGTTAGAAAGTATTCTTACCCACCATCGGTTCGTATCGGTAATTGGCGATCCGAGGCACATTATCGCCATCCCCAATTCCCCCACCCCCTTTCCCGAACCATTCGTTCTATAGCGACGCCGTTCGTCGAACGGGTGCCGAAAACCGGTTTTGATGGGAGTACTCCATCACAGTGCAGTCCAACGAGAGAGCTCCCCGCAGAGCGACGTGTGAACGAGTCCGATCAGTCGGGGCGGTCAGACAGGGAAATGTCGTCTCTGTCAAAACCACCGGTTATGTCAATCAGCGGCCCCCGATCGTAATGTCTCGATGAGACACTAATTAATTAGAATCTGTTGTATCGAGGTGGTAAACAGTTAGAGATTATATTTAACTCCCACCAGTTCGTACGAGTAGTTGGCGATCTGAGACAGACTGTCGCCACCCCCATTCCCCCCACCCTTTCTACCCGCCCTCGAGAGACATCTCGCGGTGTGCGCGCGAAGTCATCCGAAAGCGGTACTGGCTATCCCAGCAACACCGGCGTACCGGCTCGAAAGAGGAGCGGCCGCAAATCGGGCCGTAATACTGTTCGGCGAGAGCGGAGAGTTCCGTGCTATCGGGATCGGCGACGCTGTGACTGCCGGTCTGCGGCCTCGTCCCACTCGATCCAGTCCTGTTCCCAGCCGCGACGGGACTCGGCGCGTCGCTGTGCCCGTTCGCGGTCCTCGCGAGTCATCCGGTTTCGCTCGACGGCTCCCGATTGCTCGCCCTCGACCAGCAGCGGATCGAACGAGACGGGATCGAACCGGTCGACCACGCCGTCGGTCGAGACCGCCTCGAGTCGCTGTCGTTGGGTGCCACGCGGGAAGACCAGTCGCCCGCCCTCGGCGAGTTGCTCGAGCAGGGCGCGGGGCGGTTCGACCGCGGCGGCCTCGAGTAAGATCCGGTCGAAGGGGGCGTACTCGGGGAAGCCCGTCGCGCCGTCGCGGCAGTCGACGAGGACGCCGTCGTAGCCCGCGTCGGCGAGGTTCTCCCGCGCTTCGACGACCAGTGGCCTGGAGATGTCGACAGCGTGAACGTTCGCTTCGCCGACGACCTCGGCCGCGACGGCGGCGGTGTAACCGACGCCGACGCCCACGATCAGCACCGTCTCGTCATCCTCGAGTGCGAGCGCCTGGAGCAGTCTGGCGGCCGTGCTCGGGGCGAGGACGCGGGTACCGAAGGCGTCGTGTTCGCGATCGGCGTAGGCCGTCCGTTCGTCGTCGAGAAACGCGTGCCTGGGCACGTCGCGCATCGCGACGGCGATGGTTTCGTCCGAGAGGACGTTCTTTGGCGCGGCCTCGAGGCCGTCGACCATGTCCTCTCGCAGTACCGCGAGGTCCATACGCCAGCTATCGCACCGGCCGTTATGAATGGCGCGCTTGCTCGTCCGATTGTCAGCTACCCTCGCATCCGGACGAATCGAACGCCGCCATTCTTGGTCCGTTCGAGCGAGCCGTCGGGGCGTTTCGTCGCGTCGACGAGCGTCTGGCGACCGGTTCCGATCGGCGCGAGCACCTGGCCGCCCGGTCGGACTTGCTCGACGACGGGGTCGGGAACGTCGGTCGCCGCGCAGGTGAAGTAGACTGCGTCGTAGAGTGCGTGCTCGGGCCAGCCGTCGCGTCCGTCGCCGACCCTGATCGAGACGCCGTCGTACCCCAGCTCCGCGAGTTGCTCGCGGGCCCGCTCGGCCAACTCCTCGCTGTACTCGACGGTGGAGACGTTCTCGTCGCCGACGAGCTCGGCCGTCACCGCCGCATGGTAGCCACAGCCAGTGCCGATCTCGAGGACAGCATCGCCGGGGTCGACCTCGAGCAGGTCGGCCATGATCGCCACCATGTGTGGCGCGCTGATCGTCTGTCCGTCGCCGATCGGCAGTGGCCGGTCGGCGTAGGCGCTGTCCCGACGGTCGGGCGGAACGAACTCGTGACGCGGGACCGCGTCGAGGGCCGCGAGGACGCGGTCGTCGTCCACGCGCGGCGCGACGGTCTCGACCATCCGCCGGCGTGGAGCCTCGTAGCTATCGGTGTCGGACATGGGTCGGCGCCGAATACGCACTCGAGAACAGTAGGGAGTGGGGTGGCGAGTACTGGGGTTCGGCCCCCTGTGCTGGGAGGAAAACGACGGGAGACGGGCGGCCAGCACTGGACGGGTGACGGTGAGCAGTGCGACGCGGCCCGCCTACCAGGCCGACCAGGCGCTGCTCTGCTCGTCGTAGGCGTAGACGCGTTTGATATCCTTCGCGAAGCCCGTATCGCCGCCCTCCTCGAAGCGGTCTCGCCGGTAGCCCTCGGCGTCGCCGCGGACGACGAAGGCGTCGATCTCGAACTCGTCGTCGCCGAAGGACTCGACCGCCCCGACCTCGAACTCGTAGTCGCCGGGGACGTGGACCGTGATACTGTGGCTGTCGTCCCTCGAGCCGTCCTGGGGATGGATCGTGACGTTGACCGCCACGTTGTCGACCTCGCGGGTCCAGACGGTCTCGATCTCCTCGGCGGGGGCCGCCTCGACTCGTTTCTGTCCGTCGAGTTCGACGCTCGTTACGCGGACGGTCGAGAGCACTTCGTCGGTCTCGAGGATGAACTCGTTGCCGACTTCGATGCGCTCCTCTTCGGGCGTGGTAACGTTCGCCGTGAACGATTCGCCGCCCTGGGAGATGACGACGTCGAGGGTGACCTCCGTCTCGGTCTCGGGCTGAATCTTGTGGACGTGACTACACTCGCTGCATCGAACGGTCAGGTGTCCGCCGCCCTCCGTAAGTACCTCGTGGACCGTCTCGAGGTCCGGCGAGCACGAAGGACAGGGCGTCGGAACCCGGTCCGGTATTTCGCTCATGGGCCTCCTAACGGCTACGCACCTAAAAGGCGATTGAACCCGTCGTCCGGTTGGGAGCGACCCTAGTTCCCCTGAATCGCGTCGATGACCATCGCCGCGGCGATGATCGGTTCTTTGGGGACGCTGCTGGCGTCGTCGATGACGATATCGTAGCGGTCGCGCAACGAGAACTGGCCGCTGATGGAGCCGACGTGTGCACCGTTCTGATCGGTGATCTCGTACTTGTGCGGGATCCAGCCGCCGAACGGAAGGACGTTCCGGGCCAGCGTCACCATCGCGCCGCGGGAGTTGATCTCGGCCAGTTTCTCCTCGGTGGTCGCGTCGCGGATCCGCCACGTGTCCTGTAGCAGCGAGTAGTCGTTGTCCAGAACGACGATGTTCTCGCCGGTCCGGGCGTCCGAGAGTACGTAGTTCCCCGCGACGTCGATGATGCCGCCGGCCTTCACCGTGAACACCTCGTTTCCGTCGGCGTCGACGAAGGGGAACTCCTCTTTCATCTTCAGCATCTTCTGTTTGCCCCGGAGGACGACGTTCCCGTCCGCGTCGAGCGCCCTGTACTTGTTTCGGACGAGCCCCTGCTCGACCGTGTAGCGGTCGTCGGTGAGCTCGATTCCCTCGATATCGTACGCTCGAGTGTCGCTCATCGGATTCCACCTCACACTACCCGAACTTGAAACCACTAGGTTCTCACATATCGGCCGGAGTTCGAGCGCATCCCGACGGAATGGAATCGACGGAAGCGATAACAATCGCAGTCGAAAGCGGTGCCTCGAGCGTCGGCCGCCCGGTCAATCAGTCAGTCACCATCCGCGACCGGAAGGTCGACGAGAGAGCCGTCGGCGAAGACGCTCGGTTCCCGGATGATGCCGTCGAGGTGGATCGGCGCTTCGGTGTCGCCGCCGATCCCCGCGTCGTCGCCGATAGCGATGTGGACGGTGCCGCCGGCCTTCTCGTCCAGGAGGACCGAGCCGACGAGGTCGGAGACGGCGACGTTGGTGCCGATACCCAGTTCCGCGAGGTTGTACGCTGCGTCACCGGCCGTCTCCGCGGCATCCTCGACCGTCTCGCGAATATCGTCGTCCGAGATGCGGGTGACGAATCCGTCTTCGACCGCGAAGGAGAGCGTCCGGCCGTCCTCGAGCAACCCGTGGGGCATCATCGTCCCGTCGACGACGAAGGTCCCGTCGGCGGTCTCGGGGCTGATGAACACCTCGCCGGCCGGGAGGTTCGACATCTCGCCGGGATCGTGGACGATGCCGGTGTCGGCGAGCCACTCGCGGTCGCCAACGCCGAACGTGATGTCGGTGCCGGCCTCGGTCGTGACGCGGACCTCCTCGGCCCCCGCGACCTGCTCGCGGACCGCCTCGCAGTGGGCCGCGATCGACTCGTAATCTGCTCCTAGCCCCGTCGTGAAGACGTCCTCGGTGATCCCCGGGAGCGTCGCGACCCGCGCCCCGGCCTCGTTCGCGTCCGTGCGGGCGCGAGTGTGACTCAAGCTCTTGGTCGTCGGCGCGAGGACGACGTCGGCCCCGGCCATCGCCGCCGCCACCGGAGCGGGGGGCTCGCCGCCGTGGGTTTCACCCGGCGGATAGCGAACGATCACGGCGTCGTCGGTGATCTCGCTCGCGACCTCGTAGATCGACTCTCCGATCGGAACCCGGTCGTCGTCGGTGACGACCGCACACGACTCCCCCGCCTCGAGACCCAGACACTGGCGGACCGCCGTCTCCGCCGCGGCTCGAAGTGCTGTCATACGCGAGTGTGCGGCGAGCGGGCCGATATGTCTTCCCCTCGATCGCGCTACGCGCGGAGTCTCGGACGGTCTCGCCTGTGAGTTCGGACCGCCGGATCGGGTCGAACGTGCGGGGTTGGCCGGCTCGAGTACCGTGCGAATCGGTACCGAGATCGGCCTCGAGAGCGATCGAGAACTCCGATTCGAGTAAGAATCGGCTGCGAGTCCTCGAAACGATTATCCCGCTCGGTGGTTCACTCCCGGGTACATGCAACAGGTCGCAATCAACGGCTACGGTACGATCGGCAAGCGCGTCGCGGACGCCGTCCGGCAACAGCCCGACATGGAGGTGCTGGGTGTCGCGAAGACGCGCCCGAACTTCGAGGCCGAGACGGCGATCCAAAAGGGGTTCCCGCTCTACGCGGCAATCGAAGAGCGCGAGGAACTGTTCGCCGAGGCCGGCCTCGAGATCGCGGGCCCGGTCGAGGAACTCGTCGCCGAGGCCGACGTCGTCGTCGACGCAACACCCTCGGGAATCGGGGCCCAGAACAAGGAACTCTACGAGGAGCACGATACGCCCGCGCTCTACCAGGGCGGTGAGGACGCCGAACTCACCGACGTGAGCTTCAACGCGCGATCGAACTTCGAGAACGCCGTCGACGCCGATCACGTACGCGTCGTCTCCTGTAACACGACCGGCCTCTCTCGAGTCATCGCGCCGCTCCGGGAGGCCTACGGCGTCGAGAAGGTCCGCGCGACGCTCGTCCGTCGCGGCGGCGACCCCGGCCAGTCCGACCGCGGGCCGATCAACGACATCCTCCCGAACCCGGTGACGATCCCCTCCCACCACGGTCCCGATGTCGAGACCATCTTCCCCGACCTCGACATCGACACGCTCGGGATGAAGGTGCCCGCGACGCTGATGCATATGCACAGCCTCAACGTCACGCTCGAGGAGGAAGTCGACGCGAGCGAGATCCGCGAACTGTTCGCCGACGAGTCGCGCCTGTTCCTGATCCCCGAGCGGCTGGACATCGACGGCAGCGGGACGCTCAAGGAGTACGCACTGGACGCGGGCCGGCCGCGCGGCGACATCTGGGAGAACTGCGTCTGGGAGGAATCGGTCTCGACCGTCGGACGCGATCTGTACCTGTTCCAGGGGATCCATCAGGAGAGCGATGTCGTACCGGAGAACGTCGACGCGATCCGGGCCGTGACCGGCAGTGCCGACGCCGCAGAGAGCATCGAGACGACCAACGAGACGCTGGGAATCGGACTGTAAGGTCGCGGATTCGCGCCCCGATCGTATAGCGACGACAGAAAGTTTTTGCCGCCTGGTGGCTTACTGTCTGTCATGCGCCGAGACGACCGCGACGAACCCTTCGACGACCTGTTCCGCGAGATTGAGCGAATGATGAACGAGATGATGAACGGCGCGGACGCCAACGTGGACTTCAACTCCTCGAATACTGTCGATAACGGCTTCGGCATGGACACCCACGTCGACATCCACGAGACCGACGAGGAGGTCCGCGTCGTCGCGGATCTCCCCGGCGTCGAGAAGGACAACATCGAACTCGAGTGCGACGGCAAGACGCTGACCATCTCCGCCGAGAGCGAACACCGCCAGTACGACGAACGCGTCTCGCTGCCGACCCGCGTCAACGAGCACACCGCGTCCGCGACCTACAACAACGGCATTCTCGAGGTCGTCTTCGATCGCGCCGAACAGTCGTCGGACATCAGCCTCGAGTAATCGGGCTGCTCGCGGTCGAATCGACTCGGTTTCGGTTGCTTCATACGGACTGCTGTCAGTCAGTTCCGGAGCAACCGCAGGACGGTTCGCGGTTACTCCGGTACATCGGTACAACAGACCGTATCAGTCCGCGACGTCGCGTATCGCGGCCGCGAGCCGATCGTAGAACTCCGGCTCGTACTTCGTCTCCTCGTCGATCGTCGGTCGCGCGTTCGTCTCGTTGACCACCAGTTTCTCGCCGGTCTCGAGCAGATCGACGCCCAGGAAGGGGATCTCGAGCTCGGCCGCGACCGATTCGGCCAGATCGCGCCACGGTTCGGGGAGGTCGATCCCGGTCGCTTCCGCCCCGCGGTGGACGTTGTGTTTCCACTGGCCCTCGCGAACCGCGTCATCGGGGAGCCGGCGCTCGACCGCGCCGACGTACTCCCCCTCGAGCACCATCACCCGGTAGTCGGTCGCGTTCGGGAGGTACTCCTGGACCAGAAACGACTGGTCGCCGGTCGCCTTGTAGTCGTGGACCAGCGAGAGGTAATCACAGATACCCAGGAAAGAGTCCAGATCGTGGGCTTTCGCGACGCCGACGCCCCGCGTCGTCGAGTTCGGTTTGACCACGACCGGCGGCTCGAACCGCTCGAAGACCGCGACCAGTTCGGCCTCGCCGACGTCGTTCGAGACGTAGACGGACTCCGGCACCGGAAGGGCGGCCCGCTCGAGTCGCGCCAGTACCTCGGCCTTGTTCCGCGAGGTCAACACCGTCTCGTGGTCGTTGAGCCACGGGATTTCGAGCAGGGCGTCCGCGACGCCGCCCTCCATCAGCCGACCGGGATAGACGAAGCCGACGTCGTAGTCGTCGGGCGACCACGGCGGATCACCGAGCGCGACCGTGCGCTCGCGTACGGGCACGTGGTGAACCCGTATGCCTCGTCCGGCCAGCGGCTCCTGCATCCGCCGAAACGTCTGTTTCTCGTTGGCGACCGCGAGATCGATCATACGCGGTACTCGGAGCAGACGGGCAAAAAGGTGCTCGAGACGGGATTCTCGAGAGTAAGACGCGGTGGCCGGGAGCGGGCTCCGAGCGCTGCGAGGAGCCCGCAACCCGGGGGAGGGCAGGCGGTTCACCGATACTCACCGCGAGCGAGGCCGAAGGCCGAGCGAGCGGGCCGACGACTGATGTGAGCGAGGACTGAAAGGACGAGTGAACGGAGGGAGGAGTGCTTTTAATCGAATTTTTGCCGAGGGCGCGGCTTCGCCGCGCCCGCAGAGCAAAACTTCGTTTTACGCTATTAGTTCTTCCTCGCCGCGCTCGATGACGATGCGACACGGCGGCGAGATCTTGTTGTAGGAGCGACGGAGCGCGTCCTTGGCGAACTCGGCGTCGTCGACGTCACACCAGATGGTGAAGATGCGCTCGCCGGCGCCCATTCGGGCGGCGGTGCCGACGATCTTCCCGAACGCCTGGCGCATTCCGTCGGAGACACGGTCCGCCCCGGCACCCGTCGCCTGCTTGTTCTCCCGAATGACCTGGTGGGGGAACTTCCGCAGGATCATCTTGTAGTTGTTCTCGCCGGCGTTTTTCAGCATGTGACGGTTCGCCGAGAGGCGCGAGGCCTCGAGGCTTCCGTGGCGGAGCTGGACCTCTTCTTCCGTGATGAGGCTCATCTGGACGGGGTAGTCGTCGGGATCCGCTTTGACGTCGCCCATCTTGTGCTGTGCGATCTTCGAGCCAGGGATACCAGTAATGTATTCGCGGCGCGTGTAGGCCGGCTTACTGATCTCCCGGTACATGGAGGCGGGCTTGTCTGACATGGTTGTGATTACTTAGAAAAACGGAGGCCCACCGGGCGGATAAAGGCTTCGAAGCGCCGCGTCGGACAGCGCCGCGGTCGATCACCGCGAGCGAACCGCGGGTCGTCGGGACCGACGGCCGGTGTCCCGGCTGGTGACAGCGGTGTCGACTCGAGAACGGGCCGGCGTCCCAACGCGGTCGGCGTTCGAAACGGCGGTTTCCGAACTCAGTTCGCGACGACGTACGCCGACCCGGTCTCCTCGATCAGCCCCTGACTCGAGAGCGACGAGAGCACGCTCAGGATGGTGAGCTTCTGCATGTTCAGGAGTTGGCTCAGTTCTCCGGTCGTCGCCCCGCCGGTGGCCTCGAGGGTGACGTACACGAGTTTGCTCTGTGCGGAGTCAAGTTCGGTCGGAAGCGGGCTGAGTCGGTCGGTCGATTGCGTATCTTGCATCAACATACTAACAGCATCCACGAACTCATGTATAAGTCTATGGTGCAGAGGATATAGATTTCCTAGTACATATTATTGTGGTTATATTACACGAAGGGCGAGAACGCAGCGCGACCGAAAAACTGGCTGAGACGGATTGCTGTAACGGGTTCCCGCCACGATTGCGCGGCCCATCCACTCTCTTGACCGGCGGTCCCGGCGGCGTATTTAAGGTTCCGCCGCCAAAATCACTCTACATGAGGAGTTTTCGGATCGGGTCCCTGTTCGGGATCCCGATCAAACTGGATCTGACGTTCCTGTTGGTGCTCCCGCTGTTCGCGTATCTCATCGGGGCACAGATCGAGGACGTCGCTGGGATACTGAACGACGGGTTAGCGGCGGGAATCGACGTCGGAGCCATCACCGGCGGTTCGATGTCGTGGCTACTCGGGCTGGCCGCGGCGATCGGACTGTTCGTCGGCGTCGTGCTCCACGAACTCGGCCACTCGCTGACCGCTCGACGATACGGGTTTCCGATCGAGTCGATCACCCTCTGGCTGTTCGGCGGTATCGCCGCCTTCTCGGAGATGCCCGAAGACTGGCGACAGGAACTCAACATCGCCGTCGCCGGGCCGATCGTCAGCATTCTGGTCGGCGTCGCCTCCTACGGGCTCTTCGTCGTCACCCCCGAAAGCCTCGACGGCGCACGATTCGTCCTGGGCTATCTCGCCGTCCTGAACGTCGCGCTCGCCATTTTCAACATGCTCCCCGCGTTCCCGATGGACGGGGGACGGGTGCTGCGAGCGCTGCTCGCTCGCAGTCAACCGTACGCGCAGGCGACCCAGCAGGCCGCTAGCATCGGGAAACTGTTCGCGGTCCTGATGGGACTGTTCGGTCTCTTTTCGGGGAACATCATCCTCATCGGCGTCGCCTTCTTCGTCTACATCGCCGCCTCGAGCGAGGCCCAGCAGGTGACGATGAAGGCGGCCTTCCAGGACGTCACCGTCGGCGACATCATGACGCCGGCGAACGACCTCCACACCGTCGAGCCCGAGACGACGGTCGCGCAGCTGATCCGGCGGATGTTCACCGAGCGCCACACCGGCTATCCGGTCGTCGATACGAACGCGTTCGAGGGGGAGCGACTCATCGGCCTCGTGACGCTGACCGACGCCCGCGAGATCGAACCGGTCGAGCGCGACGCCTACACCGTCGAAGACGTGATGACGACGGAGTTGCAGACGATCACCCCCGATTCCGACGCGATGGCCGCCATCGATCAGATGCGAGAGCACGATATCGGTCGGCTGCTCGTGGTGGATAACGACGACCTCGTCGGGCTGATCTCGCGAACCGACGTGATGACCGCGTTCGACATCGTCCAGCAAAGCGGTGCGATCGCTCCCTCAAGTCGGCCGCGGACGGCGGACTGAGAGATAGTCACAAGCCGGTTTTGGAGCGACGTGTTCCCCGAACAAACGGTTTAACCGTAGTCGGGGCTGACGCTGTACCGATGCCACCGGCCATCGAGACCGTCGATCTCGTAAAGGAGTACGGCGATCTGCGCGCCCTGCAGGAGCTATCGCTGACCGTCGAGGAAGGCGAATTCTTCGGCCTGCTCGGCCCCAACGGGGCGGGCAAGACGACGTTCATCAACACGCTGGTCGGCCTGGTCCGCAAGACCGGCGGCGAGGCGCGCGTCTTCGGTCACGATGTCGAGGACGACTACCGAGAGGCCCGCGACGCGATCGGCCTCGCCCCACAGGAGTTCAACGTCGACCGATTCTTCTCGATCAGAGAAGTACTGAAACACAAGGCGGGCTACCACGGCGTTCCGGACGCCGAAGCCGCCGACCGGGCCGACGAGGTTCTCAAACGCGTCGGGATCTACGACAAGCGCGACGAGCGCTTCGACTGGCTCTCCGGCGGGATGAAACGCCGACTCCTGCTCGCTCGAGCCCTGGTCACCGAGCCCGACCTGCTCATCCTCGACGAGCCGACCGCCGGCGTCGACGTCCAGCTCCGCCACGACCTCTGGGAGCTCGTCACCGAACTCAACGAGGAGGGGACGACGATCCTGCTGACGACCCACTACATCGAGGAGGCCGAACGGCTCTGCGACCGCGTCGCGATCATGAACGAGGGCCGGAAGGTGACGGTCGCGACCCCGGACGAACTCAAGGCGCGCGGCACCGATACCATCGCCGTCCGCCTCGAGTCCGTGCCCGCGAGCGCGCCCGAACTCGGCGCGTACGCACACGAAACGACGGTCTCCGGCGACCTGCTCGAGGTCCGCGTCGACGACGGCGGTTCGACTGCACCGCAGTTGCTCAACGACCTCGAGGCGATGGGCCACGAGATCGCCGATCTCGAGATTACCCGGACCTCGCTCGAGGAGATATTCGTCGATCTGACCCGGAGCGAGGATCGGACCGTAACCCGATCCGGCGCGGAGGGCGCAGGTGACGACGACACCGACGGGAGCGAAACGGGGACGTCGTCGCCGCCCGAGCAGGAGCGGGAGCGAGAAAGGGAACAAGAGCGAGAGCAGGAGGGGGTCGCCTGATGCTGTCGGTCGGCTTCCGCGCGCTCTTCCGGCGCGAGATTCTGCGGTTCGTCCGCCGGCCCAAGAACACGTTCATGCCGCCGGCGATCACGAACGTGCTCTACTTTGCCGTCTTCGGCGTGATCCTGGGCAACCGGATCGACCAGATCGCGGGCTTCGACTACATCCTCTTCATCGTGCCCGGGCTCATCGTCCTCGGTGCAATCTCGAACGCCTTCGAGAACGCCTCGTTCTCGATCTTTCACGGCAGATGGAACGAGTACATTCACGAAACGCTGACCTCGCCGCTGTCGTACGTCGAGATGGTCGTCGCCTACGTCGGAGCCAGCGCGGTGCGCGGCCTCATCGTCGGCGTCATCATCGCCGCCGTCGGGCGACTGTTCGTCCCGATCAGTTTCGAACACGGCCTCTATCTCGTGGCGACGATGGTCGTCATCACGGCGCTGTTCGCCGGGTTCGGTATCATCGGCGGTCTCGTCGCTCGAGACTTCGACGATCTGACCGTGATGAACCAGTTCATCCTCCGCCCGCTGGTGTTCTTCGGCGCCGTCTTCTACTCGCTCGAGACGTTCGATCACGCCTGGCAGGTGGGCCTCTCGCTGGTGAACCCGATGGTCTACATGGTCGACAGCGTCCGGTACGGACTGCTGGGCCACTCGGACCTGATCGGCGTCGGCATCCTGCCCGCGCCCTACACCGACTTCGCACCGCTGGTCTCGCTCGCGGTGCTCACGGCGATTACCGTCCTCGTCCTGGCGATCGACGTCTACCTGTTCAAGGTCGGCTACGGGCTGACTGATTGAGCGCGGCCGATCGGCGGCCCTCGAGTTCGACTTGACCAAACGACATGCGGTGGCGCGTGCTGTGCCGCGGTTCGCGCCAGCGAACGGCGGCTCAAAAGCACGCGAGGGATGAGTGAGCGCCGCGAGGCGCGAACGAATCGGCTGGGGAGGGCGTGGCGATTCCCTGTTGCCACGAGAGCAGGACGCTCTGTTTCACTCAGCCAGTAGCAGAACCGACTGCTCTATTCACACGTCTACTGGTCACCGAACTTGGAACGACTCCGGCGGAGCGATACGCAGGAGAAATAGGCTCTACTGCCTCAAATAACGCCGCGAAGAGTCACGCCGTTCGGATCTCGAGCGATTCGAGCACCGTCCCGTCCGGGTGCCGAATCGAGCCCTCGAGGCCGCCGTCGTCGCGCTCCTCGAGAGTAGCGAACCCCGGCTGATTCCCGCGCGGATCGGCGTGACTGCCGGGGTTCAACAGGGTGATATCGTCAGTTTCGATGACCGTCGGCCGGTGGCTGTGCCCGAAGACGACGACGTCGGCCCCCCTCGAGCGACCGAACATGGCGAGCCCCGTCTCGCCGCCGTCCCGTCGGTGCGTGACGGCGAACCGGACGCCCCCCGCCTCGACGACGCGGGCCGTCGGCAGTCGGTCACAGACCGCCGGCTCGTCGGCGTTTCCGTGGACGGCGAACAGTCGGTCGCACTCGTTCTGGAAGTCCTCGAGTGCGGTTTCACTCGTGAAATCGCCCGCGTGGATGACGGTATCGGCCTCGCGGGCCGCAGTCAGGGCCTCGCCCTCGAGTTCGTGGCCGCGGCGGCTGTGCGTGTCCGAGAGGATCGCGATCATGGTCATGCTTCGGTCGCCGCTGACAGGTCCCTTTCGGATGCGACCGATCCGACCGTCCCGATCGCGCGCAGAGATGGTGCCACCAAGCGTGGTAGCGAGGCACAACCGGCTCTAGAACGGCTTACACTTTTGGGGCCCCTCCCCGTAGTCGTCGCCGATGGCCAGTAGCACCTCCGTCGTGCTCGCCGCACTGTTCGCGAACGGGGCGATCGCGATCCTGAAGTTCGGCGGATATCTGTTGACCGGGAGTCCCGCAATGCTATCGGAGACGTATCACTCGATCTCGGATACGGGCAACCAGATCTTCCTGCTGGTCGGGATCAAGTACGGCGCACAGGAGGCCAATCGGTCCCACCCGTTCGGCCACGGGAAGGCGCAGTTCTTCTACAGCCTGCTCGTCAGCGTCATGCTCTTCGGCATCGCCGGCTGGGAGAGCGCCAGACACGGCTACAGCGCGCTGCAGGAGGGCGGCGTCCACCGGGCCAGCGAGGACGTTACGCTGCTCGGAGCGACGGTCGATCCGGTCTACATCAACTACGCCGTGCTGATCGGCGCGATTCTCTTCGAGTCCTACGCCCTCTGGAAGGCCTACCAGGGAATGAGCCGCCAGATGGACGAGTACGGCTGGTCGAGCTTCCGCGAGGCGTTCAGCAAGACCAGCGACGTGACGACGCTGACCGCGCTCACCGAGGACACCATCGCGCTCGCCGGCGCGGGGATCGCCCTCTTCGGGATCTACCTCACTCGAACCACCGGCAATCCGATGTACGACGCCGGCGCGGCGCTCGTCATCGGGATCATGCTCATGGGCTTTGCCATCGCGCTGGCCTGGGAGAACAAGCGGCTCATCATCGGCGAGAGCCTCTCGAGAGACGCCGAGGACGACCTCCGGCGGATCATCGCTGACTGGGACGGCGTGACCGAACTCGTCGACCTCCGGACGGTCTACTTCGGTGCCGAGGAACTGCTCGTCACCGCCGACGTCGCGTTCGAGTCCGACCTCGACGCCGAGACGATCAACGAGCGCATCACCCAGATCGAGCTGGCCCTGATGGATCACGACAATCAGGTGCAGAAAGTCTACATCGAACCCGAAACCTGACCGAAACCTGACCAAAACCTGACCGAAGTCTGCTCACCCACCGTTTCCCCCGGTCGCACTATTCCGTCGGTTCAGCGTTCGCATCGTCTCTATCGTCGTAGCCCGCCACCACCGTCGTCCCCGGCGGCCGGTCGTTCAGCACTGCCGTGACCGTTGTCTCCTCCAAGTCCACCGTCGACTCGAGTGGCTCCCACCCGTCCGCCGTTTCGACGGCGACCGCGACGTCGGTCGGACTCGCGCCGGGGGGCAGTCTCGAGGGGTCGTAGACGAGCGCGATCCGGACGGCTTCGACCGCCTTCAGTTCGTCGAGCGCCACGAGGTCGACGGGATCGGCGAGCGCGTCCACCGGCGGCTCGCGCCCGCTCTTCGCGAGGCCGAACTCGTCGGGAACGACGCCCGCGACGACGGCGACGCGGGCACCTGCGCTCTCGAGGGAATACTCGGCGACGCTACTGGCATCGTATCCGGGAATCGCCATACCGGGGGCAGGCGCTCGAGACACATGGCCCTGTACCGCGCGTTCGCCGGCCGGTGGTCACACGAGCCGCGCGCGATCGACGGGATTCCTTAAATGGGCCGACCGAATCGAGACGAATCCTTTTATCGGAGCGCGAACCTATCACGTACTGTGTCCGAGACCGGGTATATGCGCTTTTTCCCGTACGACAGGCCGTACGAGAATCAGCGCGAGGCGATGGACCGCATCCACAACACCCTCGGGCGGGGGCAAAACGTCCTCTTCGAGGGTGCCTGCGGGACTGGCAAAACGCTCTCGTCGCTCGTGCCAGCCCTCGAGGTGGCCCGCGAGCGGGACAAGACGGTCGTCATCACGACGAACGTCCACCAGCAGATGCGCCAGTTCGTCGCCGAAGCCCGCGCGATCACGCGCGAGGAGCAGATTCGCGCCGTCGTTTTCAAAGGCAAATCGTCGATGTGTCACATCGACGTCGGCTACGAGGAGTGTCAGGCCCTGCGGGACAACACCCGCGCCGTCGTCGACACCGAACGCGACCGCGAGCAACTCGAGGCCCGCCAGCGCGAACTGCTCGCCGAGAGCCAGGACGGCGACGGGTCAGCGGCCGACGCCCGAAACGCCGTCATGGACGAACTCGAGGAGATCGAAGAGCGACTCGAGGACCTCGAGGACCAGAACGTCTGTGACTACTACCGGAACAACCTGACCGAGGATACGGACGACTTCTTCGGCTGGCTCTTCGAGGACGTTCGCACCCCCGACGAGATTTACGAACACGCCGAGCAACAGCAGTTCTGTGGCTACGAGCTGCTGAAGGAGGGGATCGAGGGCGTCGATCTGGTCGTCTGTAACTACCACCACCTGCTGGATTCGACCATTCGCGAGCAGTTCTTCCGCTGGCTGGGCCGCGATCCGGAGGACGTGATCGCCGTCTTCGACGAGGCGCACAACGTCGAGGACGCCGCCCGCGAGCACGCGACGCGGACCTGCTCCGAGCGGACCTTCGACTCGGCGCTGGACGAGTTGGCCGACGCCGACGATCCGCGCTCGGAAGACGCCGCCAACGTCCTCTCGGCGTTTCACCGCGCGCTCGTCGAGACCTACGAGGACTCGTTCGGGTTCGGCGATCGCGAGGGGATCGGCGAGGGCTGGGAAGACGTCCCCATCGCCAACGAGGACCGCAAGGACGACCTCACGCTCGAGTTCCTCCAGCGCTACTCCGGGCGGGGGATCGACGACGACCTCGAGGCCGCGATGAAACTCGGCCAGGAACTGGACGAACGGTACGAGGAGGCCTACCGCGAGGGGGAGACGGCCACGCGGACGGAGTGTCAGACGCTGGGGGCCGCGGCCTTCGTCAGCGCGTGGATGTCGGAGAGTTCGACGCAGGGGCTCTACCCGGTCGTCTCCGTCACCCGCGACGCCGGCACGGACGAGGTTTACGGCCGCGCGGAACTGTACTCCTGTCTCCCGCGGCAGGTGACCGGCCAGCTGTTCGACGAGATCTACGCGACCGTCCTGATGAGCGCGACCCTCCAGCCGTTCGACGTCACCGAGAACGTGCTGGGCCTCGAGGACGCGGTGACGATGGCCTACGGGCTGCAGTTCCCCGAGGAGAACCGGCGAACGTACGCCGTCGAGACGCCGCCGCTGTTCTCCTCGGATCGCGACGACCCCGCGGTCCAGGAGACGGTGACGGAGACGATCCACGACGCCGTCCGGATGACGCCCGGCAACACGCTCGCCTTCTTCCCCAACTACGGCGAGGCGGGCCGCTACGCCGACCGGCTCGAGCGCCGTAGCGATCGGACGGTCTACCTGGACGAGCCCGGCGAGTCAGTCGAGGCGCTCCGCACGCAGTTCGTCGCGAACGACGACGCGGTGCTCTGTACCTCGCTGTGGGGCACCCTCGCGGAGGGGGTGAGCTTCGACGGCGACGACGCCAACACAGTGCTGGTCGTCGGCGTTCCCTACCCGCATCTGGACGATCGGGCCGAGGCGGTTCAGGAGGCCTACGACGTGGCCTTCGATGGCACCGAGACGGGCTGGCGCTACGCCGTCGAGATTCCGACAGTCCGCAAGACCAGACAGGCGCTCGGTCGCGTCATTCGATCGCCCGAGGAGGTCGGCGTCCGCGCGCTACTCGATCGGCGCTACTCTCGCTCGGCGAAGTCCGATCTCGGCAAGTACAGCGTCAACGGCACCTTTCCGCACGAGGAGCGCGAGGAACTGATCGACATCGGTCCGGAGAAGCTCAAATTCGCGATGCGCAACTTCTACGGCGACCACGAGGCGTACGACGGCGAGCCGCCGGCTCCCTGACTTGCCTCGAATCGCGCTGCACGGCGTCACTCGCTCGGTTCGACCGTCACGTCGGCCGCGCCGCTCGTGACGATCACGAGGTGGGTCCCACCGCTTTCGGTCGTCACGTCGAACGTCTCCGACTCCGAGATCGATCGCGTCTCTATCGGCCCGTTCTCCGCGTGATCGAGTCGGAAACTGATCGCTGTGGACTCGACCGACGTTTCGTTTTCGGGTTCGGCGACGGCGACGTTCTCGACGGTCACCGTCAGTTCCTCGCCGGCCTCGGCGTTGAACTCCGCCGTCTGCTCGTCCTGCACCCTCGAATCGGCGTAGCCGTCGTCCGTGAAACTCGTCAGCTCGCTACACCCCGCGAGAAGGACCGCTGTCGAACCCGCGACAACTGTGCGTCGGTACATGGCTACGAGATAGCGAGACCGTCGAGTAATAGCCACCGGACGGCTCACGATTCGATATTCACCTCGAGTCAGGCGGGGAGCGAGACCCGGCTCACCGGCAGCTTGTAGGTTCCGTCCCAGAACTCGAGTCCGCTGACCGTCCACCGGATCGGCTCGATTTCGCGGTCGGCCAGCCGCTGTGCGGTCTCGAGGTCGCCGCCGCGGGCGAGCGTCACGTGCGGGACGTAGTCGCCGCCCTCGAGTCCCTCGACCGTCTCGAACGCCTCGGTGAGGTCGGCGTGAATGGCCTCGAGCCCGGGACTTTCGACGGCCAGATAGACGACCGGTGCCGACCCCAGCGGCGGATCCTCGAAGTAGTCGATGGCCGTGATTTCGGCTTCGACTGCGGGGGCACCCTCGAGCGCGCGGTGGGCGCGGTGCTGGAGCTGGGCGACGTGGTCGTCCTCGCCGAGGCGCTTGAGGAGACAGGAGTGGTCCTCGCGGATGGTTTCGAATCCGACGAGGTCCGGGTGGAGCCGGTTCGCAAGCTGGCGGACGCGGCCGGGAACTGGAACGTTGACGCTGTACACTTCGCCCGGTATTGGGCCGGTGTGGCTATCAGTCTGATGGTCTCGCAAGCGACCATCGCGTCGCCGATTCAGATTTGATCGAGCAGCCAGAGGACGATCAGGACCGCGATCCCGAGCTGAACGAGTATAAAGAACGGGCCGAGTAGCCCCGCGATACTGCCGATCACCGCCCCGAGAATCTCGAGGACAAGCAATACAGCCACCAGCCCGAGGACGATCTTCAGCAGCGTTTCGACCTCGAGTTCACCGCGTGAGTCGATCATACACTCACGTTCGGCTGACTGTGTGAAAAACCATCGTTCCCGCGGTCGGAAAGACCTATTTAGACGGCGACGGCATGTTCCCATAATGGACGTGAGGGGGCTGCGGGCCCTGATTTGCGTGCTCGTGGTGGTCGCGTGTTTGCTCGCGCTCGTCTCGGCACCGTTCGCTGTGGCGGCTGACGCCGGGACGCAGCGAGCGGCGCTACAGGACGGGTCGGACGGCACCGAGACGGACTCGAACGAGAGCGTGGAACTCGAGGATGCCGATCGGATCCACATCGACGTCGTCATCGCCGAGGACGGGTCGGCACAGGTGACCGCCGACCACCAGTTCGATCTCTACGGCGAGAACAATTCGACGGCGGAGTGGGAGGCCCTGAACGAGAGTCTCTCGAACGACAGGGAGCGGTACGTCGAGGAGGAGCGAGACAGCTGGAACGACACCCTCGAGAAGGGACAGAACGAGACGAACCGAGAGATGAACATTTCGGGCGTGTCCATTACCACGGAGGTGGATTCGCAACCGCGGGAGATCGGTCACGCGAAAGTCTCCTTCACGTGGTCACAGTTTGCGCTCACCGAAATGACGCAGCTCAAAGCGGGCGATGCGCTGTCCGGATTCACGCTCGGGGAAGGGACGACGTTGCAGTTCCACTGGCCGGAGGGGTACACCGTCTACGAGAACGAGGGCGAGCGACAGATCGATCCGTCACCGAGCGAACTGTCGGAGGGATCCGTCTCGTGGCAGGGCGACTCGTTCACCGACGACCAACCCCGGGTCGTGCTCGCCAAGAGCAGCGACTCGAACTCGAGCGCAGACCAGACCCCATCCGACGGGGGACCGGCGATGCCGTGGGTGATCGTCCTCCTCGCGCTGGCGCTGCTGGCGACCGTCGGCGTCGTCGGCTGGCTGGTCGGGCGAAACAGCCCCGGCGATGACGGGACCGACACCGGCTCCGACAAGGCGTGGCGAACCGACGGCTCGACCGATGTCGACTCGAGTCCGTCCGGCGATCAGCCGCCGGACGGTCCCCCGCCGGAACTGCTGAGCAACGAGGAGCGGGTCCTGCGCCTGCTCGAGCGACGCGGCGGCCGGGTGAAACAACAGGAGGTCGTCTCGGAACTGGACTGGACCGAGGCCAAGACGAGCCAGGTCGTCGGCGATCTGCGCGAGGACGACGAGATCGACGTGTTCCGGATCGGCCGGGAGAACGTGCTGGCGCTGCCCGAAGACGAGTCGCGTCGATAGCCGCCGCGTCTATCGTCTTCTCGCTCTCTCGAGGGGACCGCCGCCTCACTTCGGATCGGTCAACGAACGAGCGGTGGCGCGTGCTGTCGGTCGGCCGAGTGAAAGCGAGGCCGGCCGACGTCATTGCGCGAGGGATGAGCGAGCGACTGTGGAGCGAGCGAATCGGCTGGGGAGGGCGTGGCGATTCCCTGTTGCCACGGTAGCAGGACACTCTACTCTACTCTACTCTACTCTACAATCGATACCCCACAAACCAGTTGTTCCGTTCACAGCGAGACTGATCCCAGTCGTTGGTCTCGCGAGCGTAACAGTCGTTTTCCCGTTTTATCTACCGTCATCGTTGTCTTCGAGATCGGCCGTGTGTCGCGGTACTGACCGGTGGGAGCGCGATGTAGTAGGATTTAAGACTATGGATCTACAGTGTTTGACCAATGAGCCACTCCGTCGGCACGGCGCTCGCCGTTCCCGGTACCGACGGGACCCTCGCTCGTCGGCGACCGCGACGGGGCCTTTGAGCCCACTCTTTATTTCACCCCACGTTCCCGGATCGTTCCACCGTTCCCGAAACTGCAGAATTTTCGGTTAGCAGCGCCTCTCCAACTTATTTTCGGAATTGAAACCAACGGGCTTAAGTCCGTCCTGTGGGTTTACTCGAGTACGATATGACACGCGTGGCACTTGCGTTTTCGGGCGGCCTGGACACGACTGTCTGTGTCCCGCTGCTCGAGGAAGAATACGGATACGATGACGTGATCGGCGTCACGGTCGACGTCGGACAGCCGGCCGAAGAGTTCGATGAGGCCGAAGAAACCGCCGAAGCACTCGGCCTGGACCACTACGTCGTCGACGCGCGAGCGGAGTTCGCGCAACTCTGTCTCGAGAGCGTTCGCGCGAACGCGACCTATCAGGGCTACCCGCTGGGAACGGCGCTCGCCCGACCGGTGATCGCGGAGGCGATCCTCGAGGTCGCGGAGGAACAGGACTGTACCGGCATCGCCCACGGCTGTACGGGCAAGGGCAACGACCAACTCCGCTTCGAGGCCGTCTGGCGCAGCTCGGACCTCGAGGTCATTGCCCCCGTGCGCGAACTCGGGCTCACCCGCGAGTGGGAGCAGGAGTACGCCGCCGAGAGAGACCTGCCCGTCGAGGGCGGTAGCGGCGGCGACTGGTCGATCGACACCAACATCTGGAGCCGCTCCGTCGAGGGCGACGACCTCGAGGACCCCAACTACGTCCCACCGCGAGACATCTACGAGTGGACCGACGAGCCCGGTAGCGAGACCGAGGAGATCGAGATCGCATTCGAGCAGGGCTACCCCGTCGCCATCGATGGAGAGGAGTACGAGCCAGTCGAACTGATCGAGTCCCTGAACGAACTCGCCGGCGGATACGGCGTCGGCCGCACCGACACGATGGAAGACCGCATGCTCGGGCTGAAGGTTCGCGAGAACTACGAGCACCCGGCCGCGACGACGCTGCTGAATGCTCACGAGGCCCTCGAGGGGCTCGTTCTCACGCAGGAGGAGCGCCAGTTCAAGACACAGATCGACCAGCAGTGGTCCCAGAAGGGCTACGAGGGCCTGATCGACGCGCCGCTCGTGAGCGCGCTCGAGGGCTTCATCGCCGAGACCCAGAAGCGCGTCACCGGTACCGTCACGATCCGCTTCGAGGGCGGGCAGGCGCGTCCGGTCGCCCGCGACAGCAAGTTCGCGGCCTACTCGGCCGAGCACGCCTCCTTCGACACCGAGACGGTCGGCAAGATCAAGCAAGAAGACGCCACCGGCGTCGCGAAGTACCACGGCTTCCAGCGCCGCCTCGCGAACGAGGCGATCGCCGCGAACGCAGCCGACGAGGAAGTCGAACTCGCGACTGATGGAAGCGGCGACGAGGACGACGAGTAATCATGACCGAGGAGAGCGCTCAGAACGGCGGCGAATTCGAAGCCGACGGCGGCGACGAAGGCGGTGAGCGATCCTCGTCGGATCCCGGATCCGACGGCGTCGTCCGCCGAGACCGCTTCAGCGGCGGTCCCGCCCGGAGCTTCCTCTCCTCGCTCGACGCGGACGAACGCATTTTTGCGGCCGACCTCGAGGTCGACCGCGCGCATACAGTCATGCTCGCCGAGCAGGGAATTATTGGAGACGCCGTGGCCGGGCAGATCCTGACCGCGCTGGACGCGATCGAGGTCGACGGCCACGACTCGCTGCCCGACGGCGAGGACGTCCACGAAGCGATCGAGACCGCCGTTATCGAACGCATCGGCGCGGACGGCGGGAAGATGCACACCGCGCGCTCGCGCAACGACGAAGTCGCGGCCTGCATCCGCTATCGCCTGCGCGAGGACGTCCTCGAGGCGATCGAGACGACGCTCGCGCTGCGCGAATCACTGGCCGACGTCGCCGAGGCGCACGCCGAGACGATCATGCCCGGTTACACCCACCTCCAGCCCGCCCAGCCCACCACCGTGGCACACTGGGTGCTGGCTTACGAGGGAGCCGTCCGCCGCGACACCGAACGCTTGCTCGAGGCCTACGGCCGGATCAACCAGTCACCGCTGGGCGGGGCCGCGTTCGCCGGAACGACGTTCGATATCGACCGCGAGCGCACCGCTGAATTACTGGGCTTCGAGGGCGTCGTCGAAAATTCGATGGACGCCGCCTCGAGCCGGGACTTCCTGCTCGAGACGGTGCAGGCGCTGTCGACGCACGCGACGACGCTATCGGGGCTGGCGGAGGACGTGATTATCTTCGCGAACCGCGGCTTCGTCGATCTGGCGGACGACTACTCCTCGACGTCGTCGATCATGCCCCAGAAGAAAAACCCGGACACGCTGGAACTCGTCCGCGCGGTCGCGGGCGACGCGGCCGGCGGCGTCCAAGGGCTGACGACGACGCTGAAAGGATTACCCCGCGCGTACAATCGCGACCTGCAGCGGGCGACGCCACACGCGTGGGAGACCGTCGACGCCGTGACGGAAGCCAGCGAGGTCGCGGCTGGTGCGGTTGCCACCGCCGACTGGAACGAGGAGACCCTCGCGGCGGAAGCCGGCGAGGGCTTTTCGACGGCGACCGGCGTCGCGGATCTGCTCGCGGCGAACGGATTGCCGTTTCGGACCGCACACGAGCTGGTCGCCGTCGCCGCCGAACGAGGGGCCGATTACGACGCCCTCGAGGCCGCCGCGCGGGAAGTGCTCGGCGAGTCGCTCGAGGCCCACGTTGACCCCGAGGCGGTCGCGGACGCGCTCGATCCGGCCGAAAGCGTCGCGAGCCGCGACTCGCAAGGCGGTCCCGCACCCGAGGCGGTCGCTCCCCAGCTCGAGTCGGCCCGCGAGGCGCTCGCGACCGACGAGGAGACCCTCGCGGATGCGGCCGACGCGCTCGAGGCGGCCCGCGAGGCGCTCCGTTCGGAGGTGAACGGTTATGTCTGAGGCGGTCGCTCGAGCGGGACGGCCCGGTCGACCCGCGAAATCGCGGGCAGTCGCTCGGGTCGTTCGGCGACGGTCCCCGCGTGGGGACGAATTACCTGCTCCATGATATGTCAAAGTAGACCTGCGGTGAAGTAGCCCACACGGACCGGTAGAGTGGCGTGCAGTTAATATAATTTTGCTGTTAAGTTCGAAGGCTTTAAGGGACCCCGGCCCCCACGTGCGAGTACAATGACCGAATGCGTCGAGTGTGGGGCTGAAGTGTCCCTGCACGACGATCTGGAAGTCGGAGAGATTGTCGACTGTACGACCTGTGGAGCCGAGCTCGAAGTCGTCGATACGGAGCCGCCAGTCCTCGAGCGGGCCCCCGAGCTCGAAGAGGACTGGGGTGAGTGACCTTGCAGACGGGCGCGATTTCGCCGTCCCCTGCGCAGCCGGTTCGCAGAGCGCGTAGCGCCGCAACCCCGACGCAGAGGTGTCTCGCGTGAACGTCGGCATACTCTACTCGCGGATTCGAAAGGACGAGAAACTCCTCCTCAACGAGCTTCGCGAGCGCGACCACGAGGTCACGAAGATCGACGTTCGCAAGCAGACCTTCGACATCTCGGACGCCCCCGCGGCGTTCGACGGCCTCGACATCGTCGTCGACCGCTGTCTCGCCACGAGCCGAAGCCTGTACGCCACGCAGTTCTTCGAGGCCTACGGCATCCCCGTGGTCAACAGCCACGAGACCGCGGACATCTGCGCCGACAAGGTGAAAAACAGCCTCGCACTCGAGAAGGCGGGCGTTCCCACGCCCGCGACGAAAGTCGCCTTCACGAAGGAGACGGCCATGGAGGCCATCGAGGAGTTTGGCTACCCCTGCGTCCTCAAACCCGTCGTGGGTTCGTGGGGTCGCCTGATGGCGAAGATCGACTCCGAGTCGGCCGCCGAGGCCATCCTCGAGCACAAGGCCACGCTGGGCCACTACGAGCACAAGGTGTTCTACGTCCAGGAGTTCGTCGAGAAACCCGGCCGCGATATTCGCGTGGTCGCGATCGACGGCGAGCCCATCGCCGCGATGGTTCGCTCTTCGGATCACTGGATCACCAACGCGGCGAAAGGTGCCGAGGTCGATCCGTTCGATGTCGACGACGAAGCGCGCGAACTCGTCGAGACGGCAAGCGACGCCGTCGGCGGCGGCTTGCTCGGCGTCGATCTCATGGAAACCGGTGACTCCTATACGGTCCACGAGGTCAACCACACGGTCGAGTTCAAGGCTCTCGACGGGGCCGTCGAGACCGATATTGCGGGAACTGTCGTCGACTGGCTCGAGTCGAAAGCCGACGCCGCGGCCGACGAGGAACTCGAGGTGAGCGCCTGATGGCGGACGGCACCGAGACCGGCGCGGACGCAAACGCCGAGACCGTCACCGCAAGCGTCATCGGCGGGAGCGGCTTCACGGGCGGCGAGCTCCTGCGACTGCTCGCTGGCCATCCGAATTTCGATATTACGGAGGTCACGAGCCGTTCGAAAGCCGGCAAGAGCGTGGGCTCCGTCCACCCGCCCCTGCGCGGCTCGGACCTGCGCTTTACCGAGCCCGAGGATCTCGAGTCCGTCGACGTGCTGTTCGCGGCGACACCACACGGTGTCTCCATGGGCCGGATCGACGATTTTTTCGACATTGCAGACACCGTCGTCGACCTCTCGGCGGACTTCCGGCTCGAGAGCGAAGCCCAGTACGAGGAGTGGTACGACGGGCACGAGGCTCCCGAGTACCTCGAGAAGGCCGAATATGCACTTCCCGAGATCAATCGGGAGAACCTCGAGGGCGCGGACCTCATCGCGGGCGGCGGCTGTAACGCCACCGCGACCATTTTGGGCCTCTACCCGCTGTTCGAACACGGCATTCTCGAGGGCGGCGAGCAGATCGTCGTCGACGTGAAAGTAGGGTCGTCGGAGGGCGGCGCCGGCGGCGGCGAGGCCTCGAGCCACCCCGAGCGCTCGGGCGTCGTCCGTCCGTACGCGCCGACCGGCCACCGCCACGAGGCCGAGATCGAGCAGTTCCTCGACACCTCGGTCGCCTTCACCTGTCACGCCGTGGACATGGTCCGCGGCGCGAGTGCGACGAACCACGTCTTCCCCTCGGGACCGGTCTCGAAGGGTGACCTCTGGCAGGCCTATCGGGGCTGCTACGAGGACGAGCCGTTCGTTCGCATGGCCGCCGGCGGCTCCGGCGTCTACCGCTACCCCGAACCCAAGGCGGTCGCCGGGACGAATCTGGCCGAGGTCGGCTTCGAACTCGACCCATCGAACAAGCGCATCGTCGTCTTCTCTGCCATCGACAACATGATGAAAGGCTCGGCGGGACAGGCGGTCCACGCCGCCAACGTCGCGCTGGGACTCGAGGAGACGGCCGGACTCGAGTTCACGGGGCTCCACCCCGTGGGGGCACCCTGAGATGACTACGGTAGTGAAAATTGGCGGCGCTCGAGCCGTCGATCCCGAAGGCGCACTTTCCGATGTGGCTTCGCTGGTCGAAAACGGAGAGGATGTCGTTCTCACGCACGGTGGTTCGACCGCCGTCGACGAGACGCTCGAGGAACTCGACGAGGAACCGACCTACGTCGAGACACCCGGCGGCGTCGTCGGCCGCTTTACCGACGAGCGCACCATGGACGTCTTCAAGATGGTGATGCCGGGTAAGCTCAACACCGATCTGGTCGAGAGCCTGCACAACGAGGGCGTCGACGCGGTCGGTCTCTCGGGCACGGACGGCAAACTACTCTGCGGCAAGCGCAAGTCCGCCGTCCGCGTCAAAGAGGACGGCAAGAAGAAGATAAAGCGCGGCGACCACTCGGGCACGATCGAGTCGGTCAACGCCGACCTGCTCGAGACGGTGCTCGCGGGCGGCTACACGCCCGTCGTCTCCGTTCCGGTGCTCGGGAAGGAGAAGGGCGGCGGCTATACTGCAGTCAACGCCGACGCCGACCGCGCCGCGGCCGCGATCGCCGGCGCACTCGAGGCCGATCTGGTCGTCCTCACCGATGTCTCGGGGATCTACGAGGACCCCGACGACGAGTCGACGCGTATCGAGTCGGCGTCCACGCCCGACGAGTTCGAGGCCGTCAAAGACGCTGCTGAAGGGTTCATGACGAAGAAGGTCATGGCAGCCGAGGAGGCCCTCGAGGGTGGCGCGTCATCGGTTATCGTCGCGACGGCCAACGCCGACGAACCGATCACCAGCGCGCTCGCGGGCGAGGGGACGACCCTCGAGCCCGGCGCGCTCGCTGATGCGGATGCAGACGAGACGGCACAGGAGGCCGCAGAATGAGCGACCTCGACTTTATCTCCGGGAGCAAGCCGATCGGCATCGAGCGCGGCGAAGGGCCGTTCCTCTACACTGCCGACGGGACGGAGTACGTCGACGCCGGCGCGAGTTTCGCGTGCACGCCGCTGGGTCACTCCCACCCCGCGGTCGTGGAAGCCGTCCAGGAGCAAGTCGGCGAACTGACCTTCGTCGACTCCTCGTATCCCGTTCAATCGCGCGAGGACGCCTACGCCTCGTTCGTCGCGTCGACGCCGGACGGACTCGAGTCCGCCTGGTTCTGTAACTCCGGGACCGAGGCCAACGAGGCCGCGCTGAAGTTCGCCCGGTCCGCCACGGGGAATTCGAAGATCGTCGCCGCGACCCGCTCGTTCCACGGACGGACCATGGGGGCGCTCGCTGCGACCTGGAAGGACAAGTACAAAAAGCCCTTCGAGCCGCTGGCCGGTGACGTGGAGTTCGTCCCCTACGGCGACGGCGAGGAACTCGCGGCCGCCGTGGACGACGAGACCGCGGCCGTCATCCTCGAGCCAATCCAGGGCGAAGGCGGGATCAACGTTCCACCCGCGGGCTACCTCGAGACCGCCCGCGAGTGCACCGACGAGGCCGGCGCGGCGCTCGTCTTCGACGAGGTCCAGACCGGCATGGGCCGGACGGGCTCGATGTGGGCCTGCCAAAACGCGGGCGTCACGCCGGACGTGCTCACGACGGCGAAGGGGCTGGGCAACGGACTCCCCGTCGGCGCGGTCGCGGTCCGAGACTGGATCGCTGACGGCGCAGCCTCGCACAACGCCACGTTCAGCGGCGGCCCCGTCGTCGCCGCGGCGGTTCACGCGACCGTCTCGACGCTGGTCGAGGAGGAGTGGCCCGCCCACGCAGCCGAGATCGGCGACTATCTGGTCACCGAACTCGAGGCCGCGGTCGGCGACGAGGTCCGCGAGATCCGTGGCGACGGGCTGCTCGTCGGCGTCGAGTTGAAACGCGGCGCGAACCGCGTCGCCCGCGATCTGGCGATGAATCAGCAGGTGCTGGCGCTGCCCGCGGGTCGGACCGTCCTGCGACTGCTCCCGCCGCTCGTGATCGACGAGACGGAGGCGGACCGGCTCGTGGACGCGCTGACCGCGGTCGTCGCATCCGACACCGAATCATGAACGCGAACTCGAGCGAACCGACGGACGTGACGGCGGCGGACGCCCGGGAGCTGTTGATCGATCTCGTTTCGATCCCATCGCCCACCCGCGAGGAACGGGAGGCGGCCAAGCGCCTCGTGGACTTCTTCGAGGCACACGACCGAGAGGTCTGGATCGACGCGGTCGGGAACGTCCGCGCGCCGGCGGACGACGCCGTGTTGTTGACCTCGCACATCGACACCGTACCGGGGGACATTCCCGTCGAGGTCGAAGAGACCGGCGACGACGAGATTCTTTGGGGACGCGGCAGCGTCGACGCGACGGGGCCCCTCGCCGCGATGGCGGCCGCCGCCGTCCGCACCGGCGTCTCCTTCGTCGGCGTCGTCGGCGAGGAGATCGACTCGAAAGGGTCGCGCTACCTGATCGACGACCGTGACGAGTCACCGGACGCCGTCGTCAACGGCGAACCGTCCGGTGCAGACGGGATCACCCTGGGCTATCGCGGCCTGATCGCCGGCACGTACGTCGCGACCAGCGAGTCCGGCCACACCTCCCGGCCGGATCCGAACGCGATCCAGCACGCCGTCCGCTGGTGGTCTGCCGTCGAGGACCGCTTCGAAGGCGACGAGTACGAACCGGTCTTCGAACAGGTGACGACCAAGCCAGTCGACATCGAAGGCGGCGTCAGCGACGACGGCCTCTCCGTCGAAGCGACGATGGACATCCAGTTGCGCGTGCCGCCGGCGCTCGACGTCGGGACCGTTCGCGAAGCCGCGGAGGCCGAACTCGAGGTCGGGACCGTGACCTGGAAGGACAAGGTCCCGCCGGTGATGATGAGTTCGCGAACGGCGGTCGCACGGGCGTTTCGCGTCGCCATCCGCAAGGAGGGTGGCGATCCTCGCCTGGTGCGAAAGACCGGAACGAGCGACATGAACATCTACGCCGGGGCCTGGGACTGCCCGATGGTCACCTACGGGCCGGGCAACTCGGACCTCGATCACGCGCCCGATGAACGACTGCCGTTGTCGGAGTTCGACCAGTCGGTATCGGTCCTCGAGCGCGTCGCGCGGACGCTCAGTGAAGAGTGAATACACGGATTCCAGACGAACGATTACAATGACGATAGATACCGACGACACACGGCCGAGACATTTCCTCGACGTCGACGATCTCTCCGAGGAGGAACTGTTCGCAGTTCTCGACAGAGCCGACGAGTACAAACGCGCCGTCGAAGCCGGCGAGGACCACGCCGACCTGTCCGGACAGACGCTGGGGATGCTCTTCCAGAAGGCGAGTACCCGCACCCGGGTCTCCTTCGAGACGGGGATGACACAACTCGGCGGGCACGCGATCTTCCTCGGGGAAGACGACATCCAGCTCGGGCGGGGCGAACCGCTGAAAGACACGTCGCGTGCGCTCTCGCGGTACGTCGACGCGGTGATGGCTCGCGTCTTCAAACACGAAAACATCGAAGTGCTCGCGGAGTACTCCTCGGTTCCGATCGTCAACGGACTCACGGATGACGCTCACCCATGTCAGACGCTCGCGGATCTGCTGACGATCCGCGAGCACGCAGACGGCTTCGAGGATGTCTCGGCGGCCTGGATCGGCGACGGCAACAACGTCGCCCAATCGTTCGCGCTCGGCTGTGCGCTGACGGACGTCGATCTGACGATCGCGACGCCCGAGGGGTACGAGGTCGACGACGCCGTCCTCGAGCGGGCCCGCGAACTCGGCGGCGATCCGACGGCCACGACAGATCCCGTCGAGGCAGTCACCGATGCCGATATCATCTATACGGACGTCTGGATCAGCATGGGCCAGGAGGACGAACGCGACGTCCGCATGGACGATTTCGCGGGCTTCCAGGTCAGCTCGGAGCTGCTCGAGCACGCCCCCGATGCGTCGGTCATGCACTGTCTTCCAGCCCACCGCGGCGAGGAGATCACCGACGAGGTCATCGAGGGCGAGCGCTCCATCGTCTTCGACCAGGCGGAAAATCGGCTGCACGCCCAGAAGGCGTTGTTGAGCTGGCTGCTCGAGTGATCGCGCCCACGAGCGAAGCGAGTGGGATTTTTGGTCCGGATTTCGAGAGCGGTGAGTGACGTACCGAGGGACTCCAGCGGCCGAGCACACTCGATGCACTGGCTCGTCGGAGTACTGAACCGCCGGAGAAACAGCTCGTTTCCGCGGTCAATCCGATATTGATCAACGCCGCCGTGTGGTCATCCGTTTGAACTATCTATCGCGCTTATATCAGAGTCAGTCGAGGAGTGACGCGACCCATGTCGTTCAGACTGGTACTCGCGACGCTCCTCATGGTGTTAGGGCCGGCGGCCCTGATCGCGCTGGTCCTGCTATAACGCTGGGGAAAGGGGTATCGATCACGAATCACGGGGACTGCAGGGGTCGGTTCGCAGTTCGGGGAATCGACTGACTCGAGCATCGTCGTCGCGTCACCGAACGGGGTCAGCGACGCGGCCCAGCGGGTCGCCCACCGACGAATCCAGTCACTTTTTCCCCCTCGCCACCTTCTCGACCGACAATGAGTCTCAGTCTCTCGACCGATCAACCGGAACAACCTGCGGACGCCGACGATGGCGTCTGGCTCGAGTGCATCGAGTGCGGCGACACCTTCGCCCCCTTCGACGATGTCCGATACACGTGCGACGAGTGTGACGGGCTGCTCGAGGTCCGCTACGCCGACCTGCCTACCTTCGACGACTTCGAGGGTGAGGGCGTCTGGCGCTACGCCGACGCGCTGCCGTTCGAATCGGGCGTCTCGATTCAGGAAGGGGCGACGCCGCTGTACGAGGTCCCCCGCCTCGAGGACGATATCGGCGTCGAGACCCTGCGGATCAAACACGAGGGGATGAACCCGACCGGCTCGTTCAAGGACCGCGGGATGACCGTCGGCGTGCGGGTCGCCGAAGAACTCGGCGTCAGCCGACTGGCCTGTGCTTCGACGGGTAACACCAGCGCCGCGCTGGCTGCCTACGGCTCCCGCGGCGGGATGCAGACGCTCGTGCTCCTCCCCGCCGGCAAGGTCGCCGCCGGCAAGATCGCCCAGGCGAGCCTCCACGGTGCGCGCATCCTCGAGGTCGACGGCAACTTCGACGCCTGTCTGGATATCGTTCAGGAACTCGCGGGGCAGGGCGAGGCCTACCTGCTGAACTCGCTGAATCCCTTCCGGCTCGAGGGCCAGAAGACGATCGGCCTCGAGATCCTCGAGGGCTTCCTCGCCGATTACGACACCGTCCCGGACCGGATCGTGCTGCCGGTCGGCAACGCGGGTAACACGTCGGCGCTGTACAAGGCGTTCCGCGAACTCGTCCAGGCGGGCGAACTCGAGGAGAGCGAGGTCCCGAAACTGACCGGGGTCCAGGCCGAGGGTGCCGCGCCGATGGTCGAAGCGATCGAGAACGGGGCCGACGAAGTCCGGCGCTGGGACGACGTCGAGACGCGCGCGACCGCGATCCGTATCGGGAACCCGGTCAACGCGCCGAAAGCGCTGCCCGGCATCCGCGAGACCGGCGGGACCGCCGTCGCGGTCTCCGACGAGGCAATCACCGAGGCCCAGCGCGACCTCGCGGGCGAGGGGATCGGTGTCGAGCCCGCCTCGGCTGCTTCCGTCGCCGGCCTCCGAAAACTCCGCGCCGAGGGAATTGTCGACGACGACGAACGCGTCGCCTGTCTCACCACCGGTCACCTGCTCAAGGATCCCGACGCCGCCGCTGCGGCGGGGAGCGAACCCGAACCCGTGCCGGCCGACACCGAAGGCGTACTCGACCATCTTCAGGAGTAACGTCGGCCGGACGGACGACCCGCGTCAGACGCGTCTGACGCCCGACTGACTGACCTTTTTCCGAAACGGTATGGTAGGCGTTATCGAGCCATGTCCGCCGAGCAACGAGGTCTCACGCCCATCCACTTCAGTGCCGAACGAACCGAACACAGTTCTCCGAACCGACCCGCCGGATCGGACCGCCGAGACGGTCACCCGCTGCAACGGCCCTCCCCCGACTCGGATCGACGGGAACCGCCGCTCGCCTACGAGATCGAACGCGCGCGGCTTCACGCCCGGATCGCCGCCCTCGAGAAAATGGTCGAAACGAGCGAACGACGCCGACAGGCAGTCATCGATCAGTACGAACAACTGTTGGCCGACCGAGCGGACGACGACGAGACGGCAACCCGCGAGTCGGAATCGAAGTCACGGTCCCTGCTGGCGCAATTGGTCGACCGATAGCCTCCCCCATTCTTTCCCTCTCCCCACGGTTTCCTTTAGCCATTCCAACAGTTTAAATATCAAGCAGGAGCCAGTGGTAGATAGGGGATAAAATAACCAATGGCAAATGCTGATGCGTCTGTAGTCTGTCCTGAATGTGATGGCAGATTGCGAAAGAGGGATACTGAAATAGTCTGTGAGGAGTGTGGGCTCGTTTCGGCAGAGGACGCGATCGATCGCGGTCCCGAGTGGCGGTCGTTCGACGACGAGGACAGCGACCCGAGACGTACTGGAGCCCCGCTGACCCGCTCGAGACACGATCGCGGGCTCTCGACGGAGATCGGATACGGCTCCGGCTCGAGTTCGGGGTACAGTTCTCGGTTGACCGGCAGAAAACGACGGCAGATCGCTCGATTACGCCGAGAGCACAACCGCGCTCGAATCTCCTCGAAAGCCGAACGAAATCAGGTGTACGGATTCGCAGAGATCAGGCGGATCACCGCCTTGCTCTCACTACCGGACTCCGCCAGAGAGCAATCCTGTGCGCTCTTCGAGTCCGCTCAGTCCGAGGACCTCCTGCAGGGCCGGTCGCTGGAAGGCTTCGCCGCCGCCGCGATCTACGCGACCTGTCGGACGCGCTCGATCGCCCGAACGACCGACGAAATCGCCGCCGTCGCGCGCGCCGACAGCGACGAACTCACCGTCGCCTACGATGCCTTGAACCGTGAACTCGGTCTGCCGACGGGGCCGATCGATCCCACGCAGTATCTCCCGCGGTACGCATCGAAACTCGAGCTTGGACAGGCGGTTGAACGGCGTGCGCGAGAGCATATCAATACCTTACTCGAGGCCGGACTGATTGGCGGCCGTAATCCAAGCGGGGTCGCGGCGGCCTGTCTCTACAAGGCAGCCGGCGAACGAGATGAGTGGCCGTCACTGACCCAGACCGCTGCGGCCGAGGTCGCCGACGTCGCAGCCGTGACGATTCGATCAACCGTCACGAACCTCAGAGAACTCTAACGTGTCGTTTCGCTACGCAAAGAACAGGCTGTCGAGGTCGATCCGCCACCGACATTACGTCGTTCGGAGCGAGTCCGTACTCGGCTCGTAAACCTCGCCTTTCTGTTTGAGCTTGTCGATCTCGTGTTCAGCCTTCGAGTGATCCATGCCGATCTCCTCGGCCCGCTCGAGGACGATGTCAACCGGCGCGCCGTCGTCGTACTCCTCCTCGATGTCGCCGATCAGTTGCTTGAGGTTCTTGATACGGTCGCGCTGGGACTTCGATGTCCCGGCTTCGACGATGTCCGCGTCGAACTCGCCGGTCTCGGGATCGACGCCGATGTCCTGCAGACACGATCTGACGATCTCGATGACGCGTTCGGCGTCGGCCTGCTCGACCGTATCCGATAGCCGAACGCGGGCGCTGGCCTCCGAGAGGCGCACCAGCGCTTCGAGTTTCCGTGCCGTTACCGGGACCGGTGCGTCATCGTCGGTCCCCTTCGCGCGCAGGTCAACGTAGAAGTCCCGGATCGCCTCACGGGCCTCCTCGGTCATGCGCGGATGGCAGTTTTGCTTCGAGTAGGCGATGTACTTCCGCAGGAGTTCGGCCTCGATCTCCGGATCGACCTGCGCGGTCATCTCGTCGATTTCGCTCTGACTGACGTCCATCGAGGGCATCTCCTCGCGCTGAGTCGTCAACTCGCCGGCGTAGTTTGTCGTGATGATGTGTTCGGCGAGGTTGCGGTCTTTTTCCTCGTCGGGGGTGTCCGTGACCGTAAAGATCAGGTCGAACCGCGAGATCAGCGCCGGCTCGAGATCGATCTGCTCGCTGATCGGCTCGTACTGGTCGAATCGGCCGTACTTGGGGTTGGCCGCGCCGAGCAGCGAACAGCGGGACTTGAGGGTCGCGTTGATCCCCGCCTTCGAGACCGAGATCTTCTGTTGCTCGAGGGCCTCGTGCATGGCACTCCTGTCTTCCGGTCGCATTTTGTCCAACTCGTCGATGGCGGCGATTCCCCGATCCGCGAGGACGAGCGCGCCGGCCTCGAGGCTCCACTGTTGGCCGTCGCCGAAATCGTCGCGAACGGCTGCGGCGGTGAGCCCCGCTGAGGACGAACCTTTACCGGATGTGTAGACGGCCCGCGGTGCGATGTTTTCGATGTATGCGAGCATCTGGCTCTTTCCGGTACCCGGATCACCGATGAGCAACATATGGAGGTCCCCCCGAATCCTCGAGCCATCCGGCAACTGCTTGGTCACGCCCGAGAACAACTGGAGGATCATCGAGAGCTTCTCTTGATCGTAGCCGTAGATGGAGGGCGCGATGGAGGCGACCATCTTCTCGTAGATCCCCTCGGAGCTCGAGAGTCGAACGATCTCCTCTTTGTCCTCGCCGGTGATGTCCATATCCTCGAACTGCTCTTCGTCTACCTCGACGGAGATCCCCTCCATATAGAAGTCGAAGACAGGGGATTTGTCCTGCTGGTCGCCCTGTTGCTCGAGTCGCAAAACGCCGATCGCCGAGACGTGGTCGCCCGGGGTGACCTCGCCGGTGATGTCGTCCTCGATGTTGATGTCGAGGGCCTGTGGAGTTTCCCCGCCGCGCAGCCCCTCGGGGCTCTCCTGAACGCGGAGTTTCTGTGAGTCGATGAACTCGGATTGATCGAAGTTGACGCGGAAGGGTCCTTGCCGTTCGCAGCCCTGACACTCGTGGGGCTCCTGAAAGTCACCGCTGGATTGGGGGATTCGAGAGAGGGTGCCACAGAGCTGGCACTCGAAGGCGGCTTCCTCGATTTTGGGGCGAACGTCGGTGGCCTTGCGGATGATTCCGTGAACTTGCACGAGGGAGTTCATGTCTCGCGCGCGGATCTCTCGGATCTCGGGGGATTCCGTCTCCGGGAGGTTTCGGATCCGGACGTGAGCCTGTCCGAGGCTCACGTCGATCGGGAGGTCATACAGCCGGAGCGCCTCCTCGGCGTAGCGCTGGAGTTGTTCGGGCTGTGCGATGAAGTCGTCCGCGAGATCGGGATCAAACCGGTAGAGGTCCTGCCAGTCGATGTGGAGCGACCGCTGCTCGTTGGGATACTGCTGGGCAAGCTGTTTGATCTCGTTGTCGTAGTAGTTGCGAAAGAACTGCTCGAAAGAGTCGACGAGTTCGGAATTTCCCGCTTGCGCCATTGCACCGTTCTAGGACCGCCATCGGGTATAAATGGTCGTATACCGGGGCGAAACTGAACGGGGACGAGCCGCAGTCGTGCCCGCGCCCTTGAACCGCCATGGTTCCGTCAGTCGGGTGCGATACGAAGCCGTGTCCCCGCCCTCGAGAAATCGGAAAACCGATTCGGTCCACGTCGAACCCGTCGACCCTGTTTTCGTGGCAGACCGACGTGGACCACACACCGTGTCCAGCATTCCTGTCGGCCGGTTGGCCGCGCGGCCACAGTCGTTCGTTCGACTCCGACAGTATGTAACTACGGCCAATCTGTTTTGGCTGTCAGGGACCGAGAAGGAGGGTGACAGCAGCCCGTATCAATCGGCACCGCTCGCGGTCTCACCGAGGCTATCCGCGGCGACGCCGAGCGTCGCGATCGAGCGGAACGCCTCCTCGACGGTCAGGTCGACCTCGTGGACTTTCTCGGTCGGCATGTGCATGACGTAGCCGTTCGTCGCCGGATTCGGCGCGAGCGGGACCGTGGTCGTCACCATCTCGTCTTCGTCCGCGCTGGCTTTGACGACGGGAGGCGTCTCCGCGGTGAGAAAACCGAGTATGTACGCGCCTTCGTGGGGGAACTCGACGAGTTTCACGTCCTGGAACTGGTCCGTGTCGTCATCGACAAGCAGCCGACTGGCCCGGCGAACGCTCTCGTAAACGGTGCTGACGGCGGGGATCGTCTCCATCACCGCGTGGACTCGTTTCGAGAGGTATTTGCCGGTGTGCTCCGCGACGAGGTCGACCAGCAGGAAGACACCGAGCAGCGAGAGCAGCGTCACGAACTCGATTGCCAGAGCCGGCGGTTCGTCGGCCAAGAGATAGGTGACGCCGGCGGTCACCGGCGAGATCGCACTGCGAATGAAGGTGAGGACGACCATCAGGCCCAATACAGTCACGAGATGGCCACTATTCTTAACTGAACGCGGTTGGTCCGACACGTCGTGTCTCGAGATTCACCATCCGAATCGACTGCCGGCTCGGCTTCCAGACGGGAACCACACCAGCAACGGAACCGTTCCGTCTCGGACGTTCTCTCCGACGATCGAACCAAAGGGTATCTCACCTATACGACATCGATTTTCGCCATCGTCGGTGCCGGGTTCGGACTGACCGGTGCGCTCGGCACCCGGCTGCTCTTCGACGGCTCCGACGAGGGTGGATTCGTCGCCGCGTTCTTCATGATCGTCCTGTTCGGCGTCATGGTGTTCACCGGACCGATACTCGGTGCGATCAGCGGGCTTCAACTCGATCGGCAGATGGCTGACACGCGCGAAGCGATGATCACCGCCTTCGCCAGCGGGACGCTCGGCTACGTCGTGATGACGATCGTCGGCGTCCTCGTCACCGTCGTTTTCTCACCCAGTACCGATAGCGCGGACACCGGCGGCACCGGTGGAAGCGGCGGGACCGATCTCTTCGATCTCGGCGACGTGCTCGTCCCCCTCATCGCCATGGCGATTCCCGTCGGCCTCGTCGCCGCGGGAGTGATCTACGTCGGCGATCGGTTCCTCGAGTAGTCAGGGAGAGAGATCGAGGCGAGTTCGCTCCTCGATTCGTCGTTCCACCGGCGGTCTCGAACTCGCTTTCGAGATCGGCCCTCTGCAGGCGGTGAATCCACCTGTTCCGGTCGATACCGAAATCGAGGGCCGGCGAACACCCTTCGTACGTTGGAGCCGCACTGATACCGATGTAGCCGCTTCGTCTCACTCCATGGCAACGCAATCCACCCAAACGCGAGCCGCGGTCCGCTGTGAGAACTGTGACGCGATCCTTGTCGGCGCGATCTCGCCGACGGGCTCGATCCGCCCGCTGGGCACGAGCGAGGACTGCGTCTGCGGTGACGGCTCGTTCACTCGGCTCGAGCAGCCAACTCCGTCTCCCTGATCGGTGGTGTGCGGCCCGTCAGAGCGTCGACCGATCGGTCGATACTGTTCCGCGACAGGGACGGATTTGGAAGACGGTCACAAACGCCCATAACGGCCCGTTTCGAACGTTTAATATCGAACAGTTTCAAGGAGATAATCAACACATTCAACCACATTACTTCCCCTATCTGGCATGATTACCTCGACAAGAAGCTTTATTGTTGGACATACGCTATGGAGTAGTGAGGTGATGACGACGAATACCAAAACGATCACTACGGCTGTACGAAACCCCTGTGGCCATTGTGACCATACTCCGTGTGGGCCCTGCCACCGGCTAGCACCGGAGATTGTCACGCCTCGAACCCGTATGCCTTGATCCTCGGCACTCAGTTTTCACAACGCGGTTTGATACTCCAGCGGAATTACCGGTATTTCACATACCGTTGATCGTCTCCTCTTTGGCAGCGAAAGTGAGATGGCGAGGGGCTCCTCGAATTCCTCTGACCGAGAACCGAGTGGCTTCCAGATCTGCTGGATTCAGCAGATGAGGGAGACCCCCTGTCAGGTCAATTTACGAGTACGGAATACAGATGGAGTCGGCGTGGTGGGTGACCGCTCGTCGATACTGCTCAACAGCTTCCCATGCGTCATCGTAATCCCCGCCGTCCTAGGTGCGCGCGAACTCTCTTTCAGTGACGAGACCAGCGGAATCAGACATGCCTGTCTCGTGTGGTCGAATCGCCAAATCCATACCGATTTTTCGAGTGTTCAGATAATCGCCAGAGGGCAGCGCTTCAAGGGACCACTGGAGTGCTTCTATGGGTAGTTGATTATCAGTTTTGAAAGTGTTATCAGTGGGAAATAGTTTCACTATTGCCTAAATATATATAGGACCGATTCAGTGTCGGCTATTGAGCATCGGACAACGGCGGCCAGAGAAAGCACGACGGGGTTGGTTCCTCATTCCCCTTTCCGCATTCCGCGGTTCAACAAGGGGTCAGATAAGCTTTCCTACCGTTCATGCCCGGTGCATGGTTCAAATGATAGATGGAAAATCCGTGCGGCAAAAGCTAATCGGCGATAGTGACGAAAGAGCAGTGAGTCCGGTTATCGGAGTTATCCTTATGGTCGCAATTACTGTGATCCTAGCGGCTGTGATCGCAGCATTTGTACTCGACATGGGTTCGAATCAGAGCTCCCCGGCCCAGGCAGGACTCGACATCTCGAACAATTCTACTTGGGGATACGACGTAACTGTGACCTCAATAGGTGACAGTACAGATACAATCTACTGTGGAGGCACCTCTGGTAACAACACAGACAGTGTTGGAGGCACATTCCAATGCGCAGAAGGAGAGAATATCGTTGCAACAAACGATAATGGTGAAGAGACAGTCATTCAAACCGATATCTGACAATGGATCTTAAACAATACCGTTCCAAACTGGTCGGAGATAATGAGGAAAGAGCAGTATCACCTGTCATAGGTGTTATTTTGATGGTAGCCATTACGGTCATTCTCGCGGCTGTAATCGCGGCATTCGTGCTGGACATGGGATCGAATCAGAGTTCGCCAGCTCAAGCAGGACTTGATCTCTCGAACAATACCAGTGACACGAGTAGTCCTGGTAGCTATAATGTGACAATTACCTCGATGGGCGACAACACTGAAACTGTCAAGTGTTCAGATCCAGAAGGTCAAAGTGCAGATAGTGTCGGCAATGGTTTCTATTGTAATAAGGGTGCGAATATCATCGGTGTCAACGATGACGGTGAAGAAAACGTCCTTCAGACGGATATCTAACTAACGGGCTGATTCTACAGCCAATATTTTCATCATCAAATAGTATCCTGCGAGAGCATCGCCCATCGTAGGGCGCTATATCGGGTCTCCGTATACATCTGAATGCAACCGCAGGGAGTCAGATCTGAGAAGCTCATCCACTGTTCTCACTCATCGGTTCGTATCCGTCTCGTCGAACCCGGCAAGTTCTCGAGCGTGCTCAAGGTCGTCGGCTTCCTTGAGTAGCTGGGCGATCGCCTCTTGGACGAGCTGGGGAAGCCGAGCGCGAAGTTCGATTGCCTTCCTCGCTTCCCGCTCAAGTTCCCGGCGTTGTTCTCGCCTGGCCTCCTCGAGTAGATCGCCCATCACGCGTCGATCCCCTCGACGCAGAGATAGTCTTTGGGCAGGGTGACCCGGAGCGAGTTCTCGGTCGCTGGCGCACAGACGGCCGACTACTCGACGAACGAAAATGGTGTCAAGCTGTAAAGCGTAACCGTCCCCCCTTGAGAGTAGCCCATAGCCCACCGCGCTCGCTCCCGATCGGGAGCGAAGCGAGCGATGGGCGTGCAACTCGAGGCCAGCGGAGGAGTATATATCGGCGCGCGACGCGCGTGGTCGGCGTGAACCGCTCGAAGCGGGCGAACCACTTCGGGATCGCCGTCGAGAAACGGATGGCCGAGAAGCGTCGCTTCGATCTCGAGCGGGCCAGCTGGCATGATGCGAGATTCGGGAACGGAACGCCGGTCGAGAGTAAGTCCACGATGCACGAGCATTCTGACGGCCAGCCCGGTAACTGGAAGGGCTACCGAGAATACCACGAGAAACTCCGGCGTCACGACGGCTGATACTGTTTCGTCGTCTACCGGCCGCATAGGGATCGGGCTGCACGATTCTTTGTGAGAAGATGGTCCGCTCGAGCGATCTTCCGCTACTCCGGTGGCACGGTGGCGGTGATCACCGCGGAACCGAACAATCGAAGATCGCGATCGATACTATTTTTGACAAAACGGCAGGTGGGGGATGCCTCCGAATGGGTGGGGGAGAGGATGATCGGAGGCAAGTAATTGTATTCGGTGATCACTATTGATTGTTCCGATAGGTATCATACAGCCGACAAAATTATGTCTGTGTAATTCAAAGAAGCGAATGGCGGGGGAGAGGATTCGGTCGTTGTCCGACTGAATCTGTCCGACTCCGAGACGGACGGAACCTCGCCGCACCTGAGATCGTTCCGGCTTGAAAGTCAATCGGCAAATTGTCAAACTCGATCTCAAACCCTCCCACCTACAGATCACCTATGGGGGTGGGGGCTCCGACGCTGGCCCTCAGCCAGCGTTTCTCGAGACGAAATTCAATCAGTAGTGACAGCGGTCTCGGTATCGACATCGAACGTCACTGCTCGAGTCGAGAGTGTCTCGGGGATCTCCCGGCGCTGCTCGAGCGCGAGGTCGTCGCGCTCGAGGACCTTGCGGGACGCCTGGACGAACTTCGGTACGTCGTCGCAAGCGCTTACCACCGCTTTCGTCTTGTTGCAGACGTAGAAGTCAGCTGCGCGTTCGATCGCGTCACGTCGGTACGCATAGTCGCCGTCGGTTCTGATTCGCATACTCGTACACACGACACCCGAAATCCTCGTTTTTTCGACTCACTGGACGGCCTATTTCGGCCCAAAACAGGTGGAACGTGTCGGTCATCCAGAGAAGAACGCGGCCTCAAGCGACCGAACGACTCGAGATCTGCACACGAGGGTTTGCGTCTCGTGTGCATATTCGGGGAACGGGATTTGTCGACGTGCAACCCCAGGGAGAAAGGTGAAATATGACTGCTTACCGATTATGGAGGACGGCTTTTTTGACCGGTTAATAGATCTCCGTCAAGGGCCCGTCTAATTTGGTGAGAGATGATTTCCCGAGAGTCCATCTCTACGAATTCATTTATCTCATCTCGGAGATCTGCTGCTATAATCCCATATAACCGTTTGCTGATGACTCGTATAATAGAGAGGAGGATTAAACAGGCATGGGTTGAGGGCGAAAGAAGACTTCGGTTCCAGAGAAATTGAGAAGCAATCCAATGCCAGTCCTGATCGTTCTCACGTATATCACCGGGGTTCTCGACCAGTTCTTTATTAAATCTAGTAACTAAATCAGAGCTGGTCTTTATCTGGTGAATTAATATACGATAAATTATAATGAGCCCTATTGGACCTATTAAAAGAATCGCCCCTATGGTCTGAACAATAGTTGAGAAGATTATATTCTTGATCTGTAAGACGCCAACGGCGGTAAAACCACCACCAGTTACGGAGACAAAAAAGGCTAGATAATAAAATATAGTCTCTATTTGAGACTTCTTTTCCTCGAATATGGTCACCATCTGAGAGATATTATTGGTTTGGTCGAACTCTTTTGCCTCCGTACCTGCATCTTGTGCTAACTTGGATAGGCGAGAATTTTCAACATCTAGTCTTTCTCTGACAAATTCGTTCTTTGTCCCCTCATAATACCAACCTATGAAATCTTGTTTGACCGACTCATGTCTAAGCGGAAAATACCCGAGGTCAAACAGAATCTCTGAAAGACTTCTCATTACCCTACTATATGAAATGTTTACACTTAGATTAAGTGATAACTCAAAGGCGAATTAGGAACTCGACTCTTTATGTCGGTTGTTTCTTAGCGGGTATGAGTTGCGGTTAGAAGTGCGCAAAGGAAAGAAGAATACAGTAGATAGTACCGACTAAGCTACTCTACGGCCAACAATTATATCACGCAAAAATTAATAATCTGTAGACAATACCGATTTGCCCAGACTGCAAAGAAGACGCTGCTCTCACGACAATAGAGAAATCGAAAAAAGGCTTGGTATGTGACGAATGCGACCGAGAATTCTAAAGTCAACAACATGCCTCTCTGCCCAGACTGCAAAGATGCAGCAATGACCAGTTCAGCTGCATTGGAAGACGCGGGGAAGCTCATCGAAAAAACCTGCGACGAATGTGGAAGTACATTCAAAACACCAGCTTAATTAACAATGCCTCTCTGTCCCAAGTGCAAAGATCACGCAGAATTACAGACGACAGTCGACCACAAAAATAAGACCCGGACCTGTGACAAGTGCGGGAGGAGATTCTAACCATGCCACTCTGCCCTGAATGCAAAGGCGAGGCATTGACCGTGAGTACTGAATATAATGAAAAAAGATCTCGTACGTGCGACGAGTGTGGGAACCCCTTCTAAGACTCGTTATGCCTCTCTGTCCCGAATGCAAAGACGACGCTGCCACCCGGATTGTGGCTAATATCGAAGAAGCACGGATCTGCGACGAATGCGGTAAAAAGTTCTAATGGCGAAGGACGATGAAGATTCGGGTGAAGAGCCGAGTGAAGAGAATGATAGTGTCAACTTTTCCGAGATTGCTTTAGAAGAAGCCCGACTTCGGTTTCAAGAGGAAGCCGAACGTCGAAACTCGGTCGAATCCAAGATCGGGACCATCCTAACTGTGGATGCGATTATCGTCTCCATAGTCGGCCTTTTTCAGGACCTTACTCTATTGCCCATTGGAGCGATGTCGGTTGCTCTTGTTTCTGTCATAATTGGGATTCACGGCTTGAGAGTACAGGACTACCATACACCGGGAAAGGACATTGACGACTACCTCCAATACATCAATGATTCTCCTCAATCTATCCGTCGAAACTTGATGATAGGGTATATGACCTCAATCTCCGGCAACGAAGACACCGATAACCCAAAGAAATTCTTCAAAGGCAACCGGACAAAGAACGACGAAAAATACCGGAACCTACGTCTCTGTCAATACCTTACCGTAGTATCACTCGCATTGATATTACTTCACTCCGCCCTAACCCTACTCTGCTAAAATCTATAGAAATCTTTGTTCTCGGCAACAAGTCAGTCAACAAGCCATGGTTTGAGAAATACGTGGTCTACATTGAACACTGACTAAACTACCAAATCGCGACTTGACTGAACCTCCGCTTCGTCTGGATCAACTGGAGATTTTTGTGCGAAGGTGTCGATGGGGCGCTGTAATTTTTTGGCGCTGTCCCCTTGGGGACACCCGCCAAGGGGGCTTTCGCGCGAAGCGCGAAACGACCCCGCAGGCGTTGCGGTGCGATCACGGCGATCGCCGCGGCTACCCCGACCGAATACAACTCAGATTGTGAAAATCAGCAATTGATGAAAGTATATTTGTGCAATCGAAACGAAGGGGTAGTGTTGCCACTAGCCAAGCCGGTTCAGCGGTCGGCAACAGCGCCGATGAATCCGGTCTCTGTCCCGCCGCCGGGAGTCTTCCAGGTCAGCTCGATGCCGCGGAGTGCAGTCGGATCGTTGCCCGACTTCGACCACTTCTTCAGGGCTTCGCTCGCGATCGTGGCGAGGTCCTCGAAGCTGTCTGCCTTCAGCCGGGAGAGAATCGTATCGATCCGCATCCGCCGGGGCTCGCCCTGGTCGCCGAACTCGAGGTCGGCTCCGTTCTTCGCGAGCCACTTCTGGAACGGCGACGACTCGGCGACGTGATCGGCTAAGCCCATGAGGTGCTGCATTCGGTCGGCGTAGCTCTCGATCGCGTACTCGGCCGACTCGACGAGCGCTCGCAGTTCCTCGCGGTACTTCCGGGCCCGGAACGATACATCACCCTGGTCGAGATCGAGGACCTCGCCGAGATCGCTGATCCCCCGGTAGATCGTGGCGGGGTGCTTCCCCAACTCGTCGGCGAACCCGTCAACCGTCGAGCCGCCGTCCGTCGCGACCGTCTCGGTCACGTCGCGGGCGGTCTCGCCCATGTCCCAAAGCGTCGTCATCAACAGGTGGTCAGACTTCGCCTCGAGGCGTGGCGTCGGATCTTCGTACAGTTCGACCGGCTGGTCTCGAGTGACCGCATGACCCCGTCCCAGTCGGGCCACTTCCAGCGGCCCTCGATTTCGTGCGGGGTCGTCTCGACCTGAGCCATCATGCGCCTCCAGCTTCGACGAAATCGGCCAGCGTCGCGTCCGGGTCGTCGCCGCTCTCGTCATCACCGGTGTCGGCGGGGATCGTCGACGGGTCTGGATGATGAACGATCTCGACGTCTTCGAGTTGAGCGACGACCGCATTTGCGAGTAACCGGCGGTGACACCATCGGGCGTCCGTTTCCCAACAGACGAGCCAGATATCCCGCTCGCGAGCGCGGTCGGCCAGCTCCGTGAGTACGGCTTGCGGGCCGGCCCGCTCGAGGTACTCGTGATACAGACGCTCGTAGTCAACGGAGTTCCACGCGATCGCGGCCGGATTCGGCTCGCCGTTGTCACTGAAAACCCGAGAGAAGTGGTCGGTGACGTGGGCTCCACAGTGCTTGCACGTCGAGTTGTCGACCGACGGCCAGGGAGCGACCGTCATGCCGACCACCTCCAGAAAGCGGCTGCTAACTGATGTGAGAACGCCCGGAGCAAAGCGACAAAACGCGCCGCTTTGCTTTTATATCGTATGGGATCGCCCGGCGTTGACTTACGGCTGTTTTCACGGCTCAGTGCGGCGTACGTAGTGGTATTAGCGTCTGACATGGCTCTATTCGATGTTGAGTTTATTAAGGTGAGGTCGGCGGCGTTTCTCCATCCGGTCGCGCTTCTCGGATTTGTCGTAATACTCGTCGATCACGTCCTGCGAGGCGTTCACCCGCTCAGCGGTCACCTCGCGGGGGACGCCTCGATCGCAGTGCCACGTGATCGAACCCGTCCGAATGTGATGTGGAGCTCGTGACGACGGGCACTGACTGCCCTTCGAGTGATTCCTGAAGTCGCAGACGTCGGGATCGTACCCGTGCGGGCATTCGCCTCGGATACACGGGAACGTCGCGAGGTACATCCAGACGCGAATCGTATTCGGGTTCGGTCGACCCTGCCTCGACGCGAACAGCGGTTGCCGACCGTGTTCGTCGTGCTCGTCGTACCGATCGCCCTGGATGTACGTCGAGATCGTCTCGCAGACGCGCTCGTTCAGCGCGACGACTCGCTCACCCTCGCCTTTGTTCTTCAGGACCGTTCCCGTCTCTGGCCGGTGGACGAACTCGACCGTCTGCTCGTCGCGGTCGAAGTCACGGAGATCGAGCGCCCGGAGGCCACCGAGTCGCGCGCCGGTGTGCCATGCCGTTTCGAGTAGCGCGTGTCGACGGCAGCCGCGAAGGACATCGCTCGATCGGTAGTGACGGATCAACGCGATCGCCCGCTCGGTCGGTAGCTTCGTCTCGCGGGAGCGTTCGTCGCGCGGGACGTGCGGGACGTTCACCCGCTCGGCGAGCCCGTCGTCGACGGCCTCGATTCGTTCGAGGTATTCGACGAAGTTCTTCAGCGTCTCCATCTCGTTGTGGAGCGTCGTCGAGGCGACATCCTGACCAGCGCGGTAGGATTCGTACTGATCGAACTGCCAGCCGTTCAGGTCGGCGACGGTCTCGATCCCGGTGTCTGCGCACCACTCGCCGAAAAGCTTCAGTCGGTAGTGGTACGTCGACGCGGTCTCCTCGGTGAGCTCCGTTCGGCGGCCGTCGAGGTACCGGTGCCAGGCCTCACGCGGGGTGAGGTCTTTCGGGCCGTCCGTCATCGACGCGACCTCGCTGGAGCGGGCCGCTGCTGAGCCAGCCGATTGTCAACTGAATTTCGATAAACGGTACTCTTACCATCGTGTAGCGTGCATTCGCGCATGGTCTCGTTATTGGGACCGCGGACGAATCGTGTGCGCCACTTGTTGGTCCAGGGGGCGCACGCGATCGCCGTCCGTCGGTGTACCTGAATCTCAGTTCCAGCTACACTTAGTGCTAACCGGGTCGTTTCCGAATTTCCGATACTTCTGTCTTCACGCCGAACGCGGGGTTTAAGCCGCGAGTATGCGAATTCGATCATGCTTCCGTATCCAGATTACGGGAGCTTTTCGCGGACCCGGTGTGCCTACCACCGGTCCGCTTCCTTTCAGGACTCGTGAAAGTAAGGTCCGCGTATAGCTTCCGTATCCCTGAAAGGCAGTTGAACGAACTTATAGGTTCGTACTAGCCCATCATATCGTATTAGGACCCCCTTGAAGACTTCTTCTCGGTGTAACTATGCACCTATGAAATCTGATTAGGTTCATGAGAAAACACGCAGAGTGGATGGCTTATGCTGACGAAAGAGTTTTAGAATTTTTATCAGAATACGGGAACCATCAACCGTCTCAAATAGCAGATAGATTAGGTAAAATCGGGAACGATCTTGACTTTCATCCAAATTATATCGGCCGTCGGTGCCGGAAGCTTACTGATTATGGTCTAATCCAGAATCTAGGAAATGGTCTCTATTCAATAACTGATGATGGTACAAAATATCTAAATGGCGACTTGGATGCGAGTACGCTGGAAATTGACAGTGAGTAGAATGATAAGTCCACAAACAATAGAACTTGCGGGTCTTGTGGTGTCGTCTATTCTCTCTCTTTTTCTTGTGATCCTTTATCGTCGTCAAACGATAATTCAGAAAAATCAAACTAGGTTAATGCGACAGGAAAGGCTGCCCGAACTAACCGTTGCAGTTGATCTTAGAGGTAACATTCCGATATTAGTTATCCAAAATACAGGTGAAAGTCCCGCAAAGCATGTTTTCGTCACATGGTATGTTCATGATGGTGAGAAACGGAGAATAAAAGAAAAAGCATGGTCTGCCCCAATTGTTTCCTCTGGTGAACGAATCGAAGTAGTTCTTGCTACTAAAGACGAAATAGAAGACGTATATGTTCTTTCTAAAGAAGAAGGACAATTAATGTCGAAAGACGACATAATTGGCGTATTTTCTCCACCTGATCGAGATGACTTTATCCCCGATGAAGATGTCGAATTGTTCTGCACAGGCACCTATAATGATAAATACGGAGAGAGCTATAATATTAGAAATCGGATAGAATTAATCACCATTCTTAGCGGATTTGGCAACCAAGAAAATGTATCTCGGTCAAATACACTTCATCACCTCGTAAAAGAGGTGTCTGGCATAGGTGAGAGAATTTCATCACTTGAGCGGGAATTAAGAAAGCGCGAGTAGAGCTAATAGGTTGCGGGTTCGGCGGATCGAGGTGCCGCGCACTCTTGATCGCCATGAAGACCAGACTGGACCGGACAGCATCTTGAGGTGATTGACTTAGTACCCCAAAAAAATTAGAACAGGTTTAAGTAGCCGTATTGATAGATGGTAATCAGATAAGTAACACTATCCAATAGTGTTCTCGAGATCACACGTACTATTATGGCTATTTGGACTAGTGCTTTTGATGCTATTGTCAATCATGTTACTAGGAATTGGGCCTCAATTTTAGTAGCTCTTGTAATCGGTATTGTAAGCATATTTGGGACGAGAGCATACCTGAATAGAGAGGTCGCTTCTGCAAAAATCGAAAAGAAAAACCAGGCAAAGAACGATCTCTTAAATTCGATCGAAAGACAATTGATCAACAACCAAGACATCGGGAGTCAGTGGGTGGCAGATTTAATTGAGGCTATTGAACGTAAGCACGGGGTTTCTATTTCCGATGAAGTCACAAAGGTCAGCGTTCTACAGGATGTACAATTACGTATAGCTGAAAGTAGACATTTAGATGGCGATCAAAAACAAGAATATTCAGAATATCTACAATTGCGGATCAGAGAAATTAAAGAAGATAAGAACTCACCAGAACTGAAAGAAAGATACCTAGAAAAATTCACTGAGATAGAAGAACTATTATCAAATAAGAAAGTGGATCAAGCTAGGGAAGAAATAAAAGAATTGAGAAAGGAAATCTCCAACGGACAATATCAGCCGTATATAGAGGAAAGGCCAGAAACGACTCTCATGCAACTATTACTCTGGCATAGAACAATACGGTCTCTTCCACCGGAACGCAGAAGGAGAGTCTTGAGAATGATGCTTGTTGTGACAGGCCTATATGTATCAATAATAATTTATATATTAAAGGGCTAAAATTGAGTTGTTCTATAATTTGCTCGGTAGCACGACCGTCTCCTGGTCGTCACGATCGTTGCGTTCGCTTCGGATCAATTCGTTTCCTCCCTCACTGAATCGGACGACTTGGGTGCCGGTCGCCCAGACGGCCGCGCGGAACTGGAGCTCGTCGAGGCCACGATCTAACAGCGGTTCGTCGTAGGCACCGATGTACTCGCCGATGTAGCTGCCGACGTTCCCGACCACATCGTCACGGTTGGCGTCAAGATCGGCCGGGCCGAGTCCTCGGCGGGGAAGAATTTCTTATCGAAGCAGCAGACTGCCTCGATAAACAGGCTGACTAATAGATTTCACCGACCTATAGAAACTATCTCGATATTTTATCGAACACTATTTATAATCTGAGTTGAATAGAATTTGAGACACTAAACAATGGTGAGCGCGGAGATACTCGGTCTAACTGTCACTCTCGTTTTTATCCTCGTTCTGGAGATGATCAACATCTGCCGAAAAATGTCTTCAGCAGGACTTGCTGTAACTCAGTCAGAATGGAAACTCGTAGACTATCCTGACAAATTATCGATTTTCGAACGTATTCTTGAACCAGAATCACCCAGCACAAGCTCCTTCTTCTCTGCCATATCTCCATTCGCAATAATGATGTTTACAATTGAGATGATAATTGGCTATTCAGTCTTTGTTATCACCTCTACTACTGAAAACTCTCTCTTTTTAGTGGGATCCTATGATGTATATTCGGTAATAGCTCTAATGTCCTCGTGGCTTTTGATCTTGATCTGGGTTTTTTTGCCAATGCTGGTTGTACCGGAGTATGATAGAGTTAGATCGGCTAGGGTTCTTCCTTTCTCAATCACTACCCACATATTTTCCACATTCGTTATTATAATACTCTTGTTCTTGGGATCTGTGCTCATATATCCACATATGGCTTTCATTGGAATAGACATCTCTGAATATACTGTCCACAATTTCATATTTTCTCTATATTATACACTTTTGGTATTACTAGTTGGCGTTAAGGTGTTAGTCTTCCAAATACAGATCAGCACTGAAATATCTGCAACACAATCCTTACGTGGTCCCGCCAGTTAGCTTTCTTTCTCTCCTGATATTTCAACCATTTTGGGATCTTCGCCACAGACATGTCCCTTCGGTGGAACCGGTTCGTAGTCACCGTATTCAGGATCGATCAGCTCGATCTCGACCGGTTCGTTACAAAACGGACAGGGGACCTCTTTCGTCGCTGGATGGTTCGGCATAGTTGTCACTCACGCCGCACGATAATAACTGGACGATTGACCTCGGCGGAAGTGTAATCGGCCGTCCGAGGCGTTTAATACCTATCTAGCGTTTGATCCTCATATCGTGGTTGTGGTGGGGTGTCCGGTTGCGGGTTCGGCGGATCGAGATGCTGTGCATCTTCGATAGTCGTGAAGACTACGCCGGACCGGGCCACGTCGTATCGGTCTTCGCCCTCTTCGTCGACACGCCCGATCGCGTCGATCGACCAGCCGGGATTGATGACCTCGAACGGGAGCACGTCACTCTCCGGGTTCGCGTGCTTGTCCGGGTCGAACTCTGGGTTCGGCAGCACGACCGTCTCCTGGTCGTCGCGATCGTCGCGATCGTCGCGCTCGCTCCGGATCAGTTCGTTCGCTCCCTCACTGAACCGGACGACTTGGGTGCCGGTCGCCCAGACGGCCGCGCGGAACTGCAGCTCGTCGAGGCCGCGATCGAACAGCGGTTCCCCATAGGCACCGATGTACTCGCCGATGTAGCTTCCGACGTTCCCGACCACGTCGTCACGGTTGGCGTCGAGATCGGCCGGGTCGAGGCTCGGATCAACGGAGCGGATCGAGATCGGCCGTGCCGAGTCCTCGGCGGCGTGGTAGTCGTGGGCGTCTCGGTGAGCAATCTCGCACTGGCGCAGGTGCGCGTCGACCGCCGGACGGAAATCCGACTCGGTGACCGCGCCGTCGACGAAGATCGCGCAGTGAACGTGACCGTAGCCGGATTTGTGTTTCTCCACGACGAGGGCGTATTCCCATTCTTTTCCGTCGAGAGCATCGCGAAGCGCGTGATAGACGCCGCGACCGCGGTTCGGTCGCCACGAGTCGACGACGTCGCGGAGGTGATCGGCCGGGCAGCGCCAGCCACCGTTGGCGTTTCTCGTCGAGCCGGTGAACGTCAGCATGGCGATGTAGAGGTTATCGTACTCGCGGATCATCTGCCGTTCGAGGGCCTTCAGCCGGGCGTAGTACTTGTTCCCGTAGCGCGGCTGATGCGAGTTCGGCATCTGTGCGCGGACCTCGTTTCCGTCGGGATCGGTGAAGAGGAGGTGTGCGTGCCGATACCCGTTGTACCAGTCGAGGAACTCGTTCAGCACGCTACTCCATGTCTTCGCCCGGCGGCCGCCGTCGTACCGCTCGGTCGTGCATTCCTCGCGAAGCTTCTGGTCGTCTCGGACGGAGATCGGCCGAGCAGCACGGGCCGATCGAGACTCGACGAACCCGTCTACGATAGCGTTCTTCCGCTGCCACCAGTGGGCGTGCCACGAGTCGGGGACGCCGCTCTCAGCGCCGCTATCGGCGGTTGTACAGTTAGTCTTGGAAAGCCGAGAGCCGCCATAGTCGTCCAGCCGATCGCTGCCGGTGGCTGATCGGGGGCCGACTGCACGGCTGGGATCACTCATCGGTACCACCGCCGAGGTGATCTCGGGCAGCCTCAAGGCGATCATATTCAGACTCAGGGACGCCGTGAACGGTCGACTCCGGGGAACGGTCGTCGTAGGTGAAAACCTCCTTCGATAGACGCGGTTCGTTCTCTTCAGTCCGGTCTGAATATTCCCAGTTTGCCCTACACTCGACGTTTTCAGGCGTATTGAGCCACGGTATCGGACAGATGTGGTGGATGGTCGTTTCCGGGTGGAACACCTTGTGAGGGTCTTCGCCGTTGGCGATGGCGCAGAGTTGGTGTATGTACACCGTGTCGTCGCGATCGCCGCGCTGACAGCGGACGTACTCGTGACCGTTCCCGGTCATGGAGACCTTCGGAACGTGTACCGGGCTGTGTCGGTGTTGCTGCCAGTCGACTCCGCTACTCATCGTTCTCACCGTCTTCTGAGGGACCACCGTCAGTCGCAATCGCCTCTAGGCGTTCGTACTCAGATTCGGGGACGCCGTGAACGGTCGACTCCCCAGGGCCTTCGTAGGTGAAGACTTCCTTCGAGAGGCGAGGTTCGTCCTCGACGGGCCGGTTAGGGTGTTCCCAAGAAGTGACGCATTCGACGTTTTCAGGCGTATTCAGCCACGGAATCGGGCAGATGTGATGAATCTCCGTAGTCGTGTGGAACACCTTGTGCGGGTCCTCTCCAGCGGCGATCGCGCACAACTGGTGGATGTACACCGTGTCGTCGTGATCACCGCGCCGGCAGCGGACGTACTCGTAGCCGGTGCCAGTCATCGTGACCTTCGGTGCCCGAGTCCTGGAGGGTGTGTCGCGCCTCCAGTCGATACCACTACTCATCGGTGCACCTCCGCACAGGATGGTCGCCGCCGGGGGCGGCGACATGCGCGGGGGCTTCCGTGTTTGCCCCCCATGGGAGGGGGGCAAAGACGGTTCCGCCGCTTGCGGTAGAAACTCGAGTAACTGGAGTTACAGTAGAACGCTCAGAACCGACCGATGTGGGTGGGCTGGTCGGTGGGTGTCCAACGTCGCGAGGATGGTTCTCACAGTGCGTTTTTGCTGATTGGACAGAACTGGTGTATAAGGGTTGCGTAACCCTTATTTTCGCGATGGGATCGCCCGGATTTGAACCGGGGTCACGGGCACCCAAGGCCCGAAGTATACCAAGCTAACCCACGATCCCGTATCTACTCCAACCGCGCCCACATCATAAAGCGTTTCGTTACGGTCCGAACGGTTTTGCCCGATGCCGTGATAGCGCCGGCCATGACCGGACTCGAGATGTTGCTTCTGATTCTCGTGTTGGTGCTCGTCCTCGTGGCGGCCCAGCTCATCGAGGTCGCGAGACCCTTCATCGTCAACGCGGTGAGCGGACTCGTGGTGTTGTACCTCGCTCAGGTCGTCTTCGGCGTCGGAGTGGCGGTGACGCCGCTAACGGTTGCGATCGTCGCGATCGGCGGCGTTCCGGGCTCGTTGCTCGTGCTCGCGCTCTCGCTGTTCGGTGTCGCCTTCGTTCCGTAAGCCCCGCTGATCGGCGTCGAACCGTCGACGCATACGGTCTGCTGTACCGATGTACTGGCGCACCTGTCTGGCGGGTCGCGGGTGCGCCGGAACTGGCGGAGAGTATAGTAGCCACTGAAAGTCGATACACACCTGATCACGGATCGCGTTGTGATCAGTGTATAATTCGTTTCAGTGGCTACTATAGTCCGTCTCAGTTTCCGAGAATACGTGCGATGTCCTCGTCGGTCGCTTCGGTGACCGCATCGGCTTCGGTGTCGATCGTCGACGCCTCGTCCCACTCGGCTAGTAACGCGGCGACGTCCTCGTCAGTCGCTTCCGGGAGCGACTCGTCGGTATCGTCGTCGGCGACGACGGCATCGAAAATCGTCCCGAACGTCGAGACGACCCGATCCTCGTGACGCGTCGGATCGAAGTGGAAGTGGGCGTAGGCGTCGACGCTCGAGAGCCGGTTCGTGAGGACGTGTGCGAACTGGAAGACCTCCTTCGGAGAGCTGTGGCGAAGCAGGGCATCGAGCGAGTCGAAACAGACCGTGATCTCCCCGCCGGTTTCGTCCCAGTGTTTACAAAACCGGCTGACTGCGACGCCGATCGCGGAGAGATCGGTCGGATCGGTCACCGAATCGGTGACGACTGGCCGGGTGAAATCAGGCTCCGATTCGTCGCCGGCGTCAGTCAGGACATCCCCGATCGTGAGCTGCCCGAGCGGGCCGTCGATCGCATCCTCGTCGGGACAGTCGGGCTCCTCGTCGGCGAAGGTGACCGTGAGGTGTGCCGTGTCGCTGTCGTCGTAACACAGCTCCTCGCAGGCGTTCGGCGATGCTCGTCTCGAGTGGACGAGCAACACGTTCGCGGGCGGGTCGATCGCGGCTGGCGTCGTCGTGTCCATAGTGACAGCTCCGGGTTGGATACCCGTACTGACTATCGATTGAACGCTGCCGTCCTTTACCGTTCCGGCCGTCGAGACGGCTCACAAACGATCGTGGCCGACATTTGATGCGCCAGTGACAGTCACGGATCACATCGCGGACCCGATCAGAGGTCTTCGTCCCGGAGTTCGATATCCGCGACGAGCTCGTAGGGATGAGCGTCCTTCCGGATCCCGTCGAGAAGCGTGAACGCCTGGCCGGGCTCGAGGAAGTGTTCGGTCACCACGCGACCGAGCGGCGTGGGTTCGAAGCCGTCGATGAAGTCGTACTGCAACAGCTTGCCGATGGCGTGTTTCGTGGGGACGTCGCCGAGCATCCGGTCGTTAAGTGCCTTCGCTGCCTTGCCGCCGACCGTGACGTTCGCGAGCGTCTCCTCGACGGCCGCGGCCTCGTCGTAGTGAGTCATCACCGACTCCATCTCGCCTTTGAGGAGTTTGAAGGCGACCTCGTCTTCGCTCATCTCCATCGAATTGTGGTAGACGGTGTCGGGTTCGACGAGGACGTACACCGTCCCCGTGTCGTGGTAGTCGGGCCGGCCCGCGCGGCCGAGCATCTGGTGGAACTCCTGGACCGAGAGCCACTCGATGCCCATCGCCAGCGAGTCGAAGATGACCTGCGAGGCGGGGAAGTCGACCCCCGCGGCCAGCGCGGCGGTCGTCACGACCGCCGAGAGCTCCTGCTCGCCGAACTTGCGTTCGACCGTCTTTCGGCGCTTGTAGTCCAGTCCGGCGTGGTAGGGAGCGGCCGAGTAGTCGAGCTTCCGCGAAATCTCGTGACAGCGCCGCCGGGAGTTGGTGAAGATAATCGTCTGCCCGCGATACCCCTTCGAGGACTCGGTGTCGAACTCGCGTTTGACGAGTTTGTTCTCGACCCGCACTTTCTCCTGGCCGTCCGCGAAGGTGACGTGGCGTTCGATCGGGATCGGCCGCTCCTCGAACTCGATGAGCGTCGCCTCGAGCGCTTCGGTGAGCTGCGTCGGGTTGCCGACAGTCGCCGAGAGGTAGACCCACTGCGCGCCGTCGTACTCCTCGCGGCGCGCCGCCCGCTGCTCGCACGTGTACTTGAGCCGCGAGATGAGGCCGTCGAGGCGGTGGCCCCGATCCTCCTCTTTCAGCGTGTGGACCTCGTCGATGACGACGGTCCCGATGTCGCCCATCTCCTTGCCCGTCCGCAGGGCGTGATCGATCCCCTCGTAGGTGCCGACGATGACATCGGCGTTCGGATCGAACTGGTTGCCGTTGTCGGCGATCCGGCTCGCGCCCACGCGGATGGAGACGTCGACGAGGTGGCCGTATTCGTCCTGAAAGTCCTCGTACTTCTGATTGGCCAGCGCCACCAGCGGCACGAGAAAGAGCATCGTCCCCTTGCCCTCGAGGACGCGGTCGATGCCGGTCATTTCGCCGACGAGGGTCTTCCCGGTCGCCGTCGCGGAGACGACGAGCTGGTCCTCGCCATCCAGAAGGCCGTTCTCGACCGCGAGGCTCTGGACCGGCAGCAGCGTCTCGAACCGGTCCTCGAGAAGGTTCTGGATACCCGGATGCAGGGTCAACGAGTCCGTCCGAACGGGGTCGACCTCCTCGGTCGTCGCCGAGATGGTATCGAACTTCGTCAGATCGGGGTCGAGCTGTCCCTTGAGCAGGTTGACGATCCGCTCCAGGTCCTGTACTTCCAGCATGAGGTCTTCGAGACGCTCCTTGGCGGCACCCGAGACCTCGCCGCCGCCCGAAAAGGAAAGCTGGCGCTCGAGTTCCTGTTTCGCACAGTCCGTACAGATCCAGTCGTTGTCGTCCTTGACGGCGGTCTCGGTCGTGATCGGCGAGTACCGGCCCGCGCCGGCGCAGTAGCGACAGGTTCTGACGGTCTTGACCTTGTCCTCGAGTTGGTAGCCCTCGAGCATCTCTCGAAGGTCGCGCCGACCGGCGCTCGAGGTCTGTTCGGAGATGCGGATCCGCTTGGACCGGCGGGCGAGTTCGACGAACTCGTCGGGCTGGCGGGGCTCCTCGCTCGAGCCATCTTTGAGTCGGAACTTCGCGGGGCGGGGCCCGGCCGAGGTTTCCGAGAGCCCGAGTTTCGCGCGGAACAGCCGCTGTCCGTCACGTTCGACGATGACGAGAAAGTCGCCACCGGTTTCGTGACAGAAGATGGTATCGACCTGCTGGACCTGCTTCGACACGACAGTGAGTAGTAGCGTGGCGTACTTGAGCGATTCGGACTCGAGCGAGTCGATCCCGGGTCGGCCCGAACGCGCGCCGCCTCGCGGAGTTCGACCGAGCGCTCGCCTAGAAGTCGCCGTTGACGATATCGCTGACTTCCTGCGGGTCGTACAGTTGCTCGTCGATGCTGTAGAGCTGTTCGGCCAACCGCTGAGTGGCGACGAGGTTGATGATCGGGCCCTGATAGAACGGGACGGTCTTGTAGACGTTGTCGTTCTGGACGGCCGTCAGTTTCTGCCCGGCGTTGTGACTTTGTATCGGTTCGAGGAAGTTCTGCTGGAACTCCTCCTCGCTGAGGTATTGCTCGGTGCGAAGCAGGATGTACTCCGGATCGACATCGAGGAGCGTCTCGTAGTCGATCGAGCCGCGGGTGTTGTGGAAGTTCTCGACGTCGGAGTTCGCGAGCGCGTCCTCGACTCCGAGGTCCCGCAGGTGTTTGTAACTCGTCGACTCGTCGATGATGTAGGGGAGGAAGGAGTCGTCCGCGATCTGCGGGTACAGGACCGCGGCCTCAGGTCGGTCGCTCGAGGGAACGACGTTCTCGAGTTCCGACTTGAACTCGTCGTGCAGCGTCTCGAACTCGTCGTAGCGTTCCTGTTCCTGGAAGACTTCGGCGAGTTTCTCGAAGGCCTCGTACATCGTGAGGTAGTCGTAGTCCTGGTGCCACGAGTAGCCCCGAGAGGTGATACTGTTCCCGAAGAACGGCGTCCCCGTCGATTTGATCCGCTCGATGGCGTCGCCGCTCCAGTCGGCCCGTCCCGTGAGGAAGTTCGGATCCATGACGAGTACGTCCACGTTCTCGGCGAGGTTCATGAACTTCTCGGGGCCGAACTCGTCGTCCCAAAGCGTTTCGATATCGTCCGGGTCGACGCTCACGTCGGGAATGTCGACGTAATACCCCGTATGTAACCGCCCCGCGATATAGAGGCCGACCGGCGGCTCCTGACCCAGTGCGATCCCCATGTCGGCCCAATCCGCGGTGCCGGCGGCCCACGTCTGGGGGACCGACTCGAACTCGACGTCGCCGACCGGCGGCATCGATACCGTGTATGCGGTTTCGCCGTCCGAGGATCCGTCGTCTCCGATGCAGCCCGCCATCGCGCTCACACCTGCGAGCGCACCCCCCGTTTGAAGCACATTCCGTCTCGTCCACGTCCGTTCGTTGCTCATCGAATTTTAGGTCAGCCTAAAACAGTAAAAGTGTTCCGGAGCCGCCCGACTGATCGGTGTCAGGTGTCGCCGGTAACGATATCTGCGACCGCCTGCCGGTCGAACAGCTTCTCGCCACCAAACTCGTCGGGATAGACTCCCTGGGCCGCCCGCTCGAGCTGGAACAGGTGGATAATCGGTCCCTGGTAAGTCATGCCGCCGTAGACAACGCGGTCGTTTCGGACCGCCCGGAGTTCGCTCGCAACGCTGTGATCGCGCATGAACGAGACGATCCCCTGCTCGAACTCCGACTCGGTGACCGTTCCCTGTTGTCTGATCGCGATGACGTCGGGATCGATCTCGAGCAACGTCTCGTAGTCGACGGTGCCGCTCGCCGCCTGCGCGTCGCCGACGCCGCTCGCGGCGAGCGCACCGTCGACCCGAAGATCGGTCCAGTGTTTGGACTGGGTATCGTCCTCGATATGGTAGGGATAGAACGCTTCCGGCTCGGCCGAGGCGGGGACGAGGACCGCGACTTCGGGCCGCTCGTCGGGCAGTCGGGACCGAACGTCGGCCAGTACATCGTCGTGGAGCCGTTCGAACGCCTCGTAGCGCTCTCGCTCCTGAAATACCGCCGCCACCTTCTCGAAGGCCTCGTAGAGGGTGTAGCGGGTGTAATCGTGCCAGTCGTAACTGGCCGAGAAAATCGTATTGCCGACGAACGGCGCGACGGTCTCGCTGATCTCGTCGACCTCGTCTTGGCTCCAGCCCAGCCGGTTGATCATGAAGTTCGGATCGATGAGGTGAACGTCGGCCTCGAGCTCGTAGAACACCTCCTTCCCGGTCCCGTCGTCCCAGAGTTCGGTCAGGTCGTCCGGGTCGACCGAGACGCCCGGCAGGTCGTCGTAATAGTGGGTCCCGTACCGGCTCTGCAGGCCGATTCCGACCAGACCGTCACCCTGCCCGAGCGCAACGCCCATATCCGCGTAATCGCCCGTGTACGGGAGCCACCTCTCCGGAACGGAGTCGAACTCGACGGTGCCGACGGGCTCCATCGTGACGGAGTACTCGCCCTCGCCGTCCCCCGACCCCTCCGTGCCGAGACAGCCGGCGGTCGTCCCGAGTCCGGTGATCGCTGCTCCCGTCTTCAGCAGGCGTCGTCTCGTCCGTTTCGAATCGGTCGTCATCGGGTTTTAGGCTGGCCTAAAAGTACAAAAATATTCCGGATGGCGGCGTCAGTCCTGGTTATCCGGGAGCGCGCGCTTCGGCAGCACCTGCAGTTCGGGCTCGTACTCGACGGTGGCCTCGACGCCGAAGACGTCGGCCAGCAGCTGTTCCGTCACGACCTCTTCGGGCGGCCCCCAGTCGTAGAGTTCGCCGTCGCACATCGCGACCAGATAGTCCGCGAACCGGGCCGCCTGCGAGATATCGTGGAGGATGACAGCCACGGTGACGCCCTTCTCCTCGTTGAGCTGTCGGATCGTCTCGAGCACCCGGAACTGGTGGTGAATGTCCAGAAACGTGGTCGGCTCGTCGAGCAACAGGACGTCGGTGTCCTGTGCCAGCACCATGGCGATCCAGGCCAGTTGCTTCTGGCCGCCGCTCAGTTGGCCGAGTTCGGACTCCCGGAGGTGGTCGATCCCCGCCAGTTCGATCGCGCGTTCGACCGCCCGGTGATCCTCCTCGGTGACGCCGTCGAAAAAGCCCCGATGCGGGTAGCGGCCGTGATAGATGAGGTCCTCGACGGGAATCGAGCCGAGCGAGTCGTTCTCCTGCGAGAGGACCCCTATCTCGCGCGCCAGTTCCTTGCGACTGAACGTGTCGAGGTCCTCGCCGTGTATCTGGACGGATCCCGTGTCCGGCTCGAGATGCTTCGAGAGCGCCTTCAGGAGGGTACTCTTCCCGCTGCCGTTGGGGCCGACGAGCGCGGTCACCGCTTCCTCGGGGATGTCGAGGCGCGCGCAGTCGACGATGGTCTCCTCGCTCGTCGGATAGCTGAGCTCGAGGTCGTCGCCGACCAGTGCGCTCTCGACCGCAACGCCGTTGTCGTCGGTGATCCGCTCCTGTTCTCGATCCGCGTTCCGCTGTGTGCGTGACATTATAGCTCACCCATCGATTGCTGTTTCCGCATCAGATAGAGGAAATACGGGCCGCCGATCAGTCCGGTGACGACGCCGACGGGCATCTGGGTCCCGCCCAGCGCGAGCCGCGCACCGACGTCGGCGGAAACCATCAGTGCGGGCCCGGCGAAGAGACACCCGATCATCAGCCGTCGGTAGTCCCCACCGACCGTGTTCCGGACGATGTGGGGGACGACGAGGCCGAAGAAGCTGACGATACCGGCGACGGCGATCGCGGCGCTGGCGGCCAGAATCGCGACGGCCGAGAGGCCAAAGCGGACCCGTTCGACGCGCATCCCGAGCGAGCGAGCGGTGCTCTCACCCAACATGAGGACGTTCAACTGCCGCGCACCGGCGAGCGCGATCGCGATCGCCACGGCCGCCGGCAGGATCGCGATCCGTACTTCTTCCCAGCCGGTGCCCGTGAGCGAACCCGTCAACCAGGCGATCGCCGTCTGGACGACGCCCAGATCGTCCGCGAAGAAGAACAGCCCCTGCTGGAGCGACTGAAAGACCATGTTCACGACGACGCCCGCGAGCACGAGTCGGACGGGGCTCGTCCCGCCCTTCCAGGCGATCGTGTAGACGATCACGAACGCGACCGTCCCGCCCAGCGCGGCGATCAGCGGCAGGAACGGTGAGAGACCGCTGAAGACGACCAGCGTCGCCAGCACGGCGAATCCAGCGCCGGAGCTGACCCCCAGCACGAACGGACTCGCCAGCTCGTTCCGCGTCACGGCCTGGAAGATCGCACCGGAGATCGCGAGCGTCGCGCCCGCGATGATCGCGACGAACACCCGCGGCATTCGGAGAGTCCAGACGACGATGCTCGCGGTGCTCATCTCCGGCAGGTCCGTACCGAAGAGGAACGCCGACCAGGCGTGGAGGTTGAATATCACGCTCGGATTGAACACCGCCTGCCAGGCCTCGAGGAACGTCATCGAATACTCCCCGAAGCTTACCTGCACGAGTCCGGCGACGACGGTGACGACCGTGCTCGCCAGACAAAACAGGATGAGCATCCCCGTGACCCATCCCTCCCGCTCTCGGGCGGACCTGTGCCCTTCGACCGACTGCGCTTCTGCCATCGTATTTAGGTGTGCCTAAAAGACGTTTAGTAGTTGCGGTTGGAGAACGGTATGACACGGCGCTGTCAGCATCCGCAGTCGGGTCGAGTTCTCTCGGCTCGAGGCGCCCGGCGAACCGGGCCGTCACTCGAGCAGGTTTATCTCGTCGTCTCCGTTCGGAACCGCACAGATGAACGCACCCGGCTCGTCGCCCTCGTTACGATACCAGTGGACCGTCCCGGCCGGGATCAGCAGGGAATCGCCGGCTTCGACCTCGTGTTCGTCGTCGCCGTCGACGGCTTCTTCTCGCGGGCGTCGCCCGCTCGAACGGTCCGCGGAGTCTTGGACGACTTCGTCGTCCAATGGTCGGGAACTCGCCGAGTTCCCTCGACTTTGCTCCGCGCTATCGCCGTCTGCTCGATGCGCCTTCGGCGCATCGCTGATGCCGACCGTGTACTCGCCCTCGAGGACGTACTGCTCGTGTTCGACGTCGTTGGTGTGTTTCGGCACCTCGGCACCTGGCTCGAGGACGAACCGCCGAATCGCGAAGTTCGGCGCGCCGTGGTCGTCGTCGATCAGAACGCCCTTCGAGAGCCCGTCGGCCGCGTCGACCGGCTCGTACTCGATCGCCTCGCCGCGTCTGACCAGTGGCACCGTCATGGTCTCGAGTCGGTGGCGGATCCACAAAACGGTCCGGGTCGACAGCGTCATGGTTCTCGAGCGGCCAGCGCGAGGAACGCGATTCCGAAGCAGCCGACCAGCAAGGCGATGTAGGAGAGGATTACGCGCGCGTCGCCCCCGCGCTCGAACCCGAGGAACGCGGCGCCGACCGCACCGACGAGCGTGCCGACGCCGAAGATGACGAGGACGACGCGTTCGGTCCGGCTCTGTCGGATCGTCCGCTCCGTCTCGCTCGCGGCGGCCTCAAGAAGCGGTCGGGCCTCCTCATAGACGTCTCGGGGCATTGAGACGTACCCCGGTGCCGTCACCCCTCGCGTTTTAGTTGCGTACGACGGTCGGAGGACGACGGTTCCCGTCCCGGGCACGCGGCGGACGCTGATGGCCGCGAGTTCCTCGAGATCGAACGACTGGTCGTTCACGCGAACCGTTCCCACCACGGGATCGATTTCGCCGCGGGAGTTCACCATCTGCATGCCGATCGACGTCCCGACCGGGACCACCAAGAACAACGCGAGCAAGGCCACCGGAGACACCGCGACCGAGCCGACGATCACGACCGCGCCAGCGAGGACGCTCACCGCTGCGGGGAGCGGGCGAAGCCGATCGTACCCGGTGCGGTCCACCCACGTCCGTATCGAGGAGCGGACCGTCTCGTCGTCGACCAGCGGGAGCACGTAAAGCAGCGAGAACGGCCCGCCGATCAGCAAGAGCAAGACGAACAGCGCGAGTCGTCCGTACGCGCCGTTTACGGCGGAGAGAGCAAGCCCTGCGGCTCCGAGTGCAACCACCAGTAGCGTCATTCCGCCGAAAAAGCCGACCTGAAAATACTGACAGAGACGACCGAGCGTTGACGCCGACGCGCTACGTGACCACGTGACTGCGTCGGAGTGGTCCGTCATCACTCGTCGTTCGTGTCACTGAAAGATAAAATTGTGGTCGGGCGGACGAGGAGTTTCGCGTTCGATAACGCCGCCGCTCAGGGGTGATAAAATACTGCAGTCAAGTGCCGATACCAGTTCGAATTCGCCTTACAGGCGCTCGACGTTCGTCGCGCGCGGGCCCTTGGGGGCCTGCTCGATATCGAACTCGAGTTCCTGTCCTTCCTCAAGGTCCGGGCCGCCGATGTCTTCCATGTGGAAGAACACGTCGTCGTCCGCGTCCTCAGTCTCGATGAATCCGTAGCCGCCAGTGTCGTTGAAGAAATCAACGGTTCCTTTCGCCATTGCTTCTAAAGAGAAGCGTCCGGAAGTGATAAAGGCACCGACTCGTTCCGAACGGCGATGTCGGGGAACAGACCCGTTCGGACCGGTATGGGCGGGTTTAGCGACCACTCACTCGGTCCGTCTCCTCCGGGCGCTGTACCGAGATACGTCGGTGTCCACCGTCAGTAGTAACGGAGGCGTGTTTGCATGCAGCCGATCGGGACGGCGGTCCCGTTCGGACCAGGTTCCGGGAGCCCAATATTGACTTGGGGGCGCGACCATGAACGGGTATGGCAGAAACCAGGCAGTGGCAACTCGCCAGTCGTCCGGTCGGCGAACCGACCGCAGAAAACTTCGAACTCGTCACCGTCGACCGGCCCGAACCGGACGACGGCGAGGTGCTCGTCGAGACGCTATATCAGTCGGTCGATCCCTACATGCGCGGGCGGATGCGCGACGTGGAATCCTACGCCGAACCGTGGAACGTCGGCGAACCCATGCAGGCCGGCATCGTCGGCGAAGTCCTCGAGTCCGAGGCCGACGAATTCGCGGAAGGCGACGTGGTAACCGGTGATCTCCTCTGGGCGGAGCACGCGGTCGCCGACGCGGACGAACTCCAGCCGGTGAACCCGGACCTCGGTCCGGTCTCGACGGCACTGGGCGTGCTCGGGATGCCCGGCGTGACGGCCTTCTGGGGCCTGCTCGACGTCGGCGATCCGAACCCCGGCGACACCGTCGTCGTCTCCGCCGCCGCGGGCGCGGTCGGCTCCGTCGTCGGCCAGCTCGCCCGGATCAACGGCGCGCGCGTGGTCGGCACCGCCGGTAGCGAACAGAAAGTCGAGTGGCTCACCGAAGAGCTCGGCTTCGACGCCGCGATCAACTACAAGGAGACCGACGACCTCGGCAGCGCGGTGGCCGAGGCCTGCCCCGACGGGATCGACGTCTACTTCGACAACGTCGGCGGCCCGATCACCGACGCCGTCTGGCCCCGCCTGAACGTCCACGCGAGAGTCGCCGTCTGCGGCCAGATCGCGCTGTACAACGAGACCGAGGTTCCCACGGGTCCCCGAAAGCTCGCGAAACTCATCGAGACCCGCGCGAAGGTCGAGGGACTGCTCGTCGGCGACTATCAGAATCGGTGGGCCGAGGCGCTCAAGCGCCTCTCCACGTTCATTCAGGAAGACGAAATCCGCTACCGCGAGAACGTCGTCGAAGGCTTCGAAAATGCCCCCGACGCGTTCCTCGGCCTGTTCGAGGGCGAGAACATCGGCAAGCAACTGGTCAAGGTCGGCGAGCGCGGCGACTGAACGGGTCGTGTCGCGGCTCAGTTCTCCGCTTTGGAACGCGGGTCCGACGAGTCGGTCGTCCGCTCCGCTAGAGCGACGACCGATGCAGTACGCGACGGGGGAGGATCGCGGGACCAGCGTACGATGTCAGCGGGGAGGTGACCTGAAAGCGATGTCAGAGGGTCCGGCCGCACGCAGCCTCGCAGTTGTCAGACGGGAGTGGGCGGACGGCCGGTCGCGGTCGCAGGGACGGGCGACAGGCCCCGATCTCGAGGACGCGCCTCGGACGGTGGAGGGCCGGCGATCGAGGCCTATTCGAACGGAGGAACCGCCACACGTTATAGTCAGCGCAAGCTGAAATGCCGGTTTTAGTTACCGGTTCGGGCGGACAGATTCAACCGCTCGAGGTCGAAACGGTTAACCACGCTGACAGTGTAGCGGGCAAATATGCTGGACACCCTCATCGGCCTCATCCCCGACGACCCCGTCATCATCGCGGTCGTCGTGATCCTCCTCTCGCTGGTCTTCTTCGCGTATCTCCTCCTGCGGCGGACCGTCCTCGAGTTCCGCGACGGAATGCGCGGCGATCGCTGATTCGGGGCGGTCACAGGTCGCCGGCCGATCGATCCCCATCACGAACCGTTTTTTTCCTCCCCCCGTCAATACCGGGGTATGGACCCGCGAATCCGCGAACACGCCGAGATTATCGCCAATCACTCGGTCGACCTCGAGGACGGTGACAACGTCGTCATCGATGCCCATCCAGTCGCCGAGGACCTGGTCGTCGCGCTCCACGAGGTGATCGGCGATCGGGGAGCGAACCCGATCACGACCAGCCAGCGAACCGGAAAGCGACAGCAGCGCGCGTATCTTCGGGCTTCCGATGACGAGTTCGACACACCCGAGCACGAACTCGCGCTCGTCGAGAATACCGACGTCTACATCGCTATTCGCGCGACGGACAACGCCACACAGACCAGCGACGTCGACCCCGAGACCAGCGCGGCCCACCAGCAGGCCCATCGCCCGATTCTCGAGGAGCGCCTCTCGAAGCGCTGGTGTCTCACGCAGTTCCCCGCGCCGGCGAACGCCCAGCTCGCGGAGATGAGCACGGACGGCTACGAGAACTTCGTCTGGGACGCCGTCAACAAGGACTGGGACGAACAGCGCGCCCATCAGGAGCACATGGTCGAGATCATGGATCCCGCCGACGAGATCCGGATCAAGAGCGGCGACACGACCGACGTGACGATGTCCGTCGCGAACAATCCGACGCTGAACGACCACGGCGAACACAACCTGCCCGGCGGCGAGGTCTTCACCGCACCCCAGCCCGACAGCGTCGAGGGCGAGGTCCTCTTCGACATGCCGCTCTATCACCAGGGCCGGGAGATCACGGACGTCTTCCTCGAGTTCGAGGGCGGCGAGGTCGTCTCCCACTCGGCGGCGAAGAATGAGGAGGTGCTGACCGAAGTGCTGAACACCGACGATGGCGCGCGCCGACTCGGTGAACTGGGCATCGGGATGAACCGCGACATCGATCAGTTCACCTACAACATGCTCTTCGACGAGAAGATGGGCGACACCGTCCACATGGCCGTCGGCCGAGCGTACGACGACACCGTCGGCGAGGGCAACGAGGCCAACGACTCCGCGGTCCACGTCGACATGATCGTCGACATGAGCGAGGATTCGGTCATCGAGGTGGATGGGGAGGTCGTGCAGCGAAACGGGACGTTCCGGTTCGAAGACGGGTTCGAGGAATAACCACTCTCAGTCCGTTCATTGCCGACTTTTCAGATACTCTAATTCACGTCCGCGACTACAACAACCCGAACAACTGCATGCGGTGGCGCGCGCTGGGCCGCGGCGAATTGCGAGGCGTGAACGAAGTGAGCGCCTCGGAACGCGAACGGTGACCGCAGGGAACCGTGAGCCGGGTGAGCCGCGGCACGAAATCGTGCGAGGGATGAGCGAGCGACCGCAGGGAGTGAGCGAATCGGCTGGGGAGGGCGTGGCGACTCCCTGCTGCCAGCGGAGGCAGGACACTCGTCACCATCTATCATCGCTGCTCAGACAGGTCCAACGGAGAGTGCAGTTCGAAGCCGCTTGAGCAGTCACAGATACACCCGCTCGAGTCCCGTTTACGGGCCGACCCCCAGCCGTCGACGCGGTGGTTTCGGTGGTGACGTTCGGCGACGGGAGGTCGGCTGCCCGCCGGGGCTCGAGTCCGACGGAGGAAATAGGGGCCCAGCGGAGATATCACTCGCGCTCGAGCGGGAACACATCCGGCGGGACCGAACAGCCACAGGGACCGACGGACCCGGTGTGGGGACCGGTGACGACCGAGACCAACGCGGAATCGCCACAGCGCGGGCAGTCGGGAAACGGCGAGTCCTCGTCGTCGCTCCCGTCGTTCGCGTCCGGATCGGCGGTCATGCCGACCACCAAGAACGGAGCCCGTCGAAACCGGATTCCGAAGTCGGCGCTGGTCGTGACGGGCGATTCCGCGGTCGTACGGGACGTTTATATCCCGCGAGAATGTACGCAATCATGGCTTTCGAACCCTCGTGGGTTGGAAGCCACGTCTCGGGTGTCTCTAGCACCCGGGGCATTTCGGCGCATGCCCCGCGCGACTGATGGAGTGTGGCTTCCGTTCTAATTGTTGGTCCAAATTAACTTATAACTACTGCAAAGTATGTGGAATAGAGTGAGTGAGGCCTCGAGCGTATTCGAAGTTACTTGCTAACAGGCGACCAATCCGATTTGATCTGTAGCATGAGGATAGCAGCAGGTAGTGTCCTGCCGCCAGTGGCGGCAGGGAATAGCCACGCCCTCCCCAGCCGATTCGCTCGTTCACTTCGTTCACTCACTCATCCCTCGCACGGGGTTGTGCCGCGGTTCACTGGCGTTCACCGCGACTCAGCGCGCGCCACCGCATGCCGCTCGGACAGTCCGAAGTGAGACAGCAGTCGCCGACCCGGAACGATACTGGGGATCGGCAACACAATTAGCGAACTGATCGAAAACAGGACGATCAGTCGTTCGGTCGAGTAGAACGGTTGCTATCGACCGGGTTTATACTCCCGCGAGAGCTATCAGGCGTATGGACGTACTCGTCGCGTACGACGGCTCAAAGCCCGCGCAGAAGGCGGTCGAACACGCGTTTTCGACGTATCCCGACGCGGAGATCGTGTTGCTGCGTGTCATCGAGGCGGCGGACAGTTCGACGGAGGCGGGGATCAGTATCGTACAGGAGATGCTTCGGGAGCGAGAGGAGGAAGTCTCCGCGGAGTTCCCCGACGAGATCGACGCGATCACCAGCGATCCCGACGTCGAGTTTCGGACCGAGACCGTCGTCGGGAAGCCCGCACGCGAGATCGTCTCGTTCGCAGAAGCGCACGACATCGACCACGTCATCATCGGAAGTCACGGACGGTCCGGTCTCTCCCGCATCTTGCTCGGCAGCGTCGCCGAGAAAATCGTCCGGCGCGCCCCCATGCCGGTTACCGTTATCCGCTGAGTCGAGCCTCGAGCGAAGCGCGACTCAGTTACGGAGGACACTCGGTGGACCGCGATCGGTCGGTGACGGAGTCCGCAGTCAGTCGTCGACCAGCGCTGCGACCATCCCCGAGACGAACTCGAGTTCGTCCTCGTTGACGCCGTGGCCCATCCCCTCGTAGAGCCGTTTGGTCACGTCTGCATGCATCGACTCGAGGACGTCGGCCGTCTCGTGGACGCGCTCCTCGGGGATGTGCGGGTCGACGTCGCTACAGCCCAGGAAGACGGGGGTCTCCTCGAGGTCGGGGTCGTTCTCGAGGTAGTCGTCCGGATCGATGTCCTCGCCGATGAGGCCGCCGCTCAGGGCGGCGAGGCCGCCGTATCGCTGCGGGTTGCGCGCGACGAACTCGCTGGCGAGGCAGGCCCCCTGCGAGAATCCCATCAACATGATCCGCTCGGTCGGAATCCCGGCGTCGGTGGCCTCACCGATCGCGTCACTGATGGCCTGCAGCCCCGAGCTCCGTCCGGGCTCGTTCTGCTCAACGGGCTCGAGGAAGGAGTTCGGATACCACGTCTGGCGGGCCGCCTGCGGCGCGAGGAAGGCGACACCCTCCCGACCCACGTCGTCGGCTATCTGGATCATCCCGCGAGCGGTCGCGCCACGACCGTGAGTGAGGACGACCGCAGCGGTCGCATCCTCGAGGTCGGTGCCGCCGGTGACCAGCGGCTGGCCCTGATGTGGGCCCTCGACGCGGTCCCCCGCGCTCATTCGACACCACCGACGCCGGTGCTGGCGTCGGGCAGGTCGTGTTCGATTAGCTCGAGGCCGAGCGCCTCGATCGCACCGCGGAGGTGTTCGTCCTTGGCGTAGTCGGCGCCGTCTTCCTCGCGGAGCTCCTGTGCCTTCGCCAGCACCTCGCCGCGGCGGTCGTCGGGAACCTCGTACTTGTCCGTCGAGAGCTCGATGACGAGGCCGTTGTTGTCCGTGGTGTAGATCGAGTGGAAGATGCCCCGGTCGAAGACGTTGTACTGGTGGCCCGCGTCCTCGAGCGCGTCCATCGTGTCCTCGTAGTCGTCGGGATCGACGCTGAAACAGAGGTGGTGGACGGCACCGGTGCCGCCGCGCTGGCCGCGCTGATTCGACGGCCGGTCGTCGCTGACGAAGAAGGTCAGAATACGACCGTCGCCGGTGTCGAAGAACAGGTGCGTCTGCGAGGGGTCGTCGAGGTTGGGTTGGCGGAGCACCAGCGGCATCCCGAGCAGGTCCTGGTAGAACTCGATCGTATCGGCCTCGTTGCTCCCCCAGATGGTGATGTGATCGGTTCCCGTCGTGTGGACGGGGCTGTCGGGTAGTTCCGGCGTGACTGGATTGGTGGGTTCGGTAGGCATGGTGGGTGAATCGAATCGGTCGTGAATCCGACCGAGGTGGGTTCGAATGCGATTTGTTCGGTTGCGAGTTCGGCGTCTCCGCAGCTACTCCGCGAAGACGCCGGCGTCGACGCGATTACTCCGCGACGTGTTCGCCGAAGACGCGCGCGGCGTCGTCGGGAACGTCGAAGTCGTGGTAGTGTTCGCCCTTTACGCTCGAGAGGATGTTGAGTGCTGCGGCGGCCCCGTCACCGACGGCGATGGTGGCCTGCCACTCCTCGGGACGAACCATCGCGCCGGTCGCGTACGCGCCCGAGACGCTCGTCTCCATTTCAACGCCGACATCGACGGTATCCTCGTCGGTGAACGCCACGCCGAGATCCTCGGCCAGTTCGCGGTTCGCACCGGTCGCGAGGACGACGAAGTCGGCCTCGTAGCTGCCTGCCTCGGTCTCGACGGTAAAGCCGTCACCGGCTTCGCTGACGCCGGTCACTTCCTCGTCCTGGCGACGGTCGACGCCGAAGTCGTCGACCTGCTGTCGAGCCGTCGCCATGAACTCGCTGCCGCCGACCGAGCCGATGCCGAGGTAGTTGAACAGGTGGGCCTTGTGCATCCACGTCCCGTCGGTGTCGAACACCGACGTCTCGAGGCCGTTCTTCGCGGCGAAGAGGGCCGCACTCAGTCCGGCGGGGCCGCCGCCGACAACGATCACTGTCGCATCGTCCGTAGTCGTCTCATCGCTCATCGTAGTTACATAGTGTTACTGCAGAGGTATCAATCCCCAGCAACCCCGAAGCCACCACGTAACACCAGTGTCAGTGTCGTGAGTTTCCACGGATCATACGTTGGAACGGTCCCGTGAGCGGTGCCAACGGACATCACGACCTGCGCACGCAGGCTCAATCCATTCGCGTAACTCGCTCTTAGCACCGAATCCAACGGGAGAACTGTCGGCGGACGGCCCGGTGACGGCTTGCTCGAGGGCCAGACATCGCGCTCCAACAGACACATCCATGAACACCAGCCTCGAGGTGGAGTACTGGGTCGTCGACGACGCCGGCGACCTCGTCTCACCCGACACACTGCTCGACGTTTCGCCGCAGGTCGACCCCGAGTTCGTCGAGCCGATGCTCGAGATCAAGACGACCCCGTGTGGGTCGATGGCCGAACTCCGCGAGGAACTCGTCGGCCGAATCGGCCGCGTCGTCGACGCGGCACGCGATCGGAATAAGCGGCTCGTCCCGCTCGCGACGCCGCTGAACGTCGCACCCGCGGACATCCCCTACCGCGATAAGGAGGGGACCGACCTCCAGCGCCGGATCGTCGGGCCGGCGTTCGACGACGCCCGCGTCTGCGCCGGCACGCACGTCCACTTCGAGCGGTCGAACGTCGCCGACCAGCTCAACGCCCTGACCGCGATCGACCCGGCGTTCGCGCTGGTCAACAGTTCGGCACACTACCGCGGCGAACGCATCCTCGAGTGCGCCCGCCCCTTCCTCTACCGGCGCTCGTGTTACGAGACCTGCCCGGAACAGGGCCAGCTCTGGCCCTACGTCGACAGCGTCGCCGAGTGGGAGCAGCGCCTCGAGGACGCCTACGACTCGTTCCGCGAACGGGCGTTCGAGCGCGGCGTCGACCGGGCCACCTTCGAGAACGAGTTCAGCCCCTACGACGCGGTCTGGAACCCGGTCCGGCTGCGCAAAGCGATGCCCACGGTCGAGTGGCGCTCGCCCGACGCCGCCCTCCCGAGCCAAGTGCTCCGGCTCGCGGCCGAGGTGCGATCGATCGTCACCCGCGCGGACCAGCACGGGACGATTCGCGACGGGACGGCAGTACCCACCGAATCGGACGCGATCATCGAATCGAACGCCGTCACCGACGAACCGCTCCACCTCCCCACATTTGAGACCGTCGAATCGATCACCGACGCGGCGATTCGCGACGGCCTCGAGGGGGCGGAAGTCCGGCGCTACCTGCGCGGACTCGGATTCACGCCAGCGGAGTACGACCCGCTCGCGGACCGGATGACCGACTCGCGAATCACCGAGCGGCGCGCGAAGAAACTGCGGCTCCGGGCCGCCGATCGGCTCGAGGCCGACCTCGAACGCCGCCGCGTTCGAGCCTGACGAGATTAGCTATTTCCGTACCGGATATTCTGCTCGAGTCTCACTAGAAAGTAGCCACTGAACGTCAGTGCACATTCGATCGCACGATAGCTGTGCGATTAGTGTGTAAATAGTTGCATTTAGTACGAGAGTAGCACGGTTTCCATGAGTGAAAATATTCGTGCGACTCGGGATAAATATAGGCCATGGAGCGAATACTGATTTCACCAAAGACGCAGTAAAAGCTATCAGCAGATGAACCTACCATTCACACTTGTTACTCAGATCAGTACATCTAAATCCCGTCTCAAAAAACGCTAAGGAGAGAAACAGCGATATATGGTAACGTGAGACAACAAGAACTCATACATCTGCACGCGTTGCTGTTGGAAATACGGAGATATCTCGAACAAGAAGAGACGCTTCCTCCTGATGCATTTGCTGCCTACGACGCACAATCGGTTCGCCCCGCTCACATCCATTGTGGGAAAGAAGCACACAAGAAAGCGATTGCCCATCTACTGGGAGATCTCATCTATTCCGTGCAGAGACACCCCCACAAGATCACACGATAGTGTCAAAACATGAACTCGAGATTCGAGAAATTGGGTCCGATAGAAGTGACTGCCGTCGTGGCTGAAAACGTAAATTCGGCCGACGTGTGCGTTCTCTATCCCGCGGATGCGACCGACGAACAACTCGAAACGATATGGGTTCGTGCAGAGGAGGCTGACTATACCTGTGTCGCGGAGATGCGATAACGAGCGACCAGTACGTGGCCGGAAGCGAACGATCTCTCACTGACGGACTCGGTTTTCGGTACTCTTCCGAACGCCGAACTCGTATTCCTCTAGTAGCCACTGAAACGATGTACACGCTGATCGTAACGTACTCGTGCGATCAGGTGTGCAATGACGTTCAGTGGCTACTATATCTACTGGGATCGAAGCCGCTTGAGCCATCGCGCTCCCGTCCGAAGCGCCATCGAAACCTCGTCGCCGAACGAACACCGAGCCGGGTCGGTCTCACAGGGGTTGCCCATCGCGAGTTCCACCGTCGGCGAGCCACCCTCGAAGACGGCCGCGCTCGCGGTCGTCAACTGCCCGAACGCGTGGTCGTCCGTCTCGGGTTCGGGATGCCGACAGATCGACTCGTTTCCCGGCCCGTGCTCGTGATCCGCCGCGACCGCCCAGAGGTAGTCGCGGTCGATCTCGTCGCCTCCCGCCTCGAGCAGCGCCGTCGCTCGCTCCCGGCGGCGGCGAGAGCTCTCGGTCGATGCTGAGCGCGACAGCACGAAGTGATTCGTCCGGGCGACGGCCCCGTCGTCGGCGACCGCGATCCGCTCTTCGATCGGGTTCACCTCGAGTAAGACGGCGTCGGTTCCGTCCGCCAGAAACAGCGTCTGGGCCATCAGTTGCCGCGTCGGGATCGACTCGAGGAGTTCGTGAGCGTCCGCGACGGTTGCACATTCCTCGAGCACGCGCCGGACAACGGTGCCGTTGCGGAACTGCGCCTCGGGCTCGATATCGTCCCGGTTCGCGTCGATGTAGGTGTTCGCGGCGACCACCCCCCGATCGTTCACGCCCTTGTAGAGCATGACCGTCCCGCAGGTGTCGACGGTCAGAAAGCCGTGGTAGCCGTCGATCGACGGCTGTTCGACGACCGATTTGGGGCGGGCACCCCGGCCGGCGATATCGCGGTTCTTGAGCACGAGTGAGCCGTCTCGTCCGGTCCGCGACGGCGACACGAGCGCGTTCGTACAGCCGCGCGAGGGGTCGGCGGCCGGCTCGGCGGCCAGTTCGTCACAGAGGTCGCTGTACGCGAAGGCGTAGACCTCGTAGATCTCGGGATCGACGTCGAGCGTCTCGACCATCGCCTCGTAGGACCGCACGTGTCGGTCGGGCATGCTCTCCCGACTGCGACGCGCGTACTCGAGCAGCGGCTCGAGGTCGACCTCCCGAGCGTCGATCAGGGACTCGAGTTTGGCGACAGCCCACTCGACGGCCTCGCGTTCAGTGTCGGCGCGCCGGCGAGCCTGGTCGGCGAACGTGTCCGGTTCGGACGGCGCGTCCGGGCCGGTGAACGCGACCGGCTCGAGGTCGGTGTCGTCCATACCGTCGGAAGGTGATCCAGCGGGTTGTATCGTGGGCCTGAACGGGAGGCCCAGGTACAGGTGGGAGCGGAGATTGTCGGCTCGAGCGGCGGCAACCGAGCGCGGGCGACAGCGAGGGCTACCGGGAAAGTTTCGGGATTCGAAAGGGTGTACACGTGTCGGCAGCGGGATAGCGATCGTCGTGCGTGCGTCGCGATGATCGGTGCGTCCCCCGTATCCCCTGTGATGCCAGCGATTGGCTCTGCCGACGTTCTATATAACGTTAGTGGCCGACATTAGTGTACCGGAACAAGTCAATTTTTAAACAAAACTGAGTGAAGACGTGTTCCCCCCTTCGGTCGATCGTCGTTCTCGAGTGTCTGCTGAGAGTCACGAACGGTCTCGATCTCCGTCTCGATTTCGCTCCACATCCCTCGTCAAACGACGATTGAACCGGGACAGAGCAGTTCAGTCGTGTCGGTATCCGAGCGCCAGCACGGCAATGAGTAATCCGACGACGGAGGCACCGACTCCGAATCCAGGGATACCGTCATCATCGCTGGAGTCAGAGTCGGACGCCGTGTCGGACCCAGTCTCGGACTCTACGGACAAAACGTTCGGTCTCTCTTCGTGGAGGTGCCACGTGGCAGTGTTTCCATCGACCGTCAGCGCGTTTGAGTCCGGCACCTCTCCGGGCATATTGATGACGTACGGCATCTCGCTAAACGTATCGTCTACTTCTGGCTCTTCGACGTTACCGATTTGCATGGAGACCGTTCCGTTCTCCGCCGTTAGCACCGTGTCATCGAAATTCTCTTGATCGAAATGCGAGAATCGTATTCGTTCGTTTCATATTTCACGATTTACGCTCTACCTGTTAGATACAGAGTTTTCTCTCGAGAGCCCCCTCATCGATCGAGTCGTCTCGGTGCGTTCGCCGTCGCCCGGCGACCGGATAACCGACACGGTCGCTCGAGCGGATCAACGCCAGTGAGGCAAACCGATCCGCACCCACGATCCGAGCGACAGGTTCCCCGAACCGATCGAAGCGAGCGGTGGGGGCTCGGCTCGAGGCCAGCGGAAGAGTATATCGGCGACGAGAAACTACGGCGTCACGACGGCTGGTACTATTTCAACGTCTATAGTAGCCACTGCAAGTCAATGCACATGATCGCACGACAGTAGCGCGGTTCGGAGCGAGCGCGGTTCGGAGCGAACGGAGTGAGCGAGAACCGCGGGGATGCGAACGGCGAGCGAAGCGAGCCGTGAGCGAGCACCGCGAGCGAGAACCGCGGACTGTGCGATCGGTGTGTAAATCGTTTCAGTTGGTACTATAGGGGCACATGGATGCTCTGGCTGCACAATCCTACGTGGCAAAATAGTCCGCTCGAGCGATATACCACTGCTCCGGTGGCACGGTGACGGTGATCACCGTGAGACCGAGCAAGCGGAAATCCCGATTGATACTATCTTCTGAATAAGTGAGTCTCTGCCTCCGTAATCACTTATTTCCCTCCAATTCAGAATCAATCATGAAACCGTTCATAGGCCGATGTCTGACGCACGTCATTAGAGGAACATCCGGTTTTATGTGGTAGTTCCTGACATCGGAGATTGTGCAACCGACTCAATCACTCAGTCTGAAGATCGTGGACAAAGTCGCCGAACGTGAAGGAGTCCAACCGGAAGAGCTCACCCCACCGATCCACTACGCGATTAACACGGACGCACTCGACTCACTCTATGACGCAAGCGACTCCGACAGGAGTCCGTCTCGAGTCGAATTCGTCTACAACGGCTACACGGTGACAGTCGATAGTACAGGCGACGTAGCTCTCGAGAACCGCGTAGCGGCCCTCGATCCCGATAAAACCGCAGTGTGACCCGCTCTGATACACGGGACTGAGATTCGATCTCTTACGAGTCCATTTCAACAACGGTCTCAGTAGTGACCTCGAAAGCCACTGCTCGAGTCGAAAGCGTCTCGGCGGTCTCTCGGCGCTGCTCGAGCGTGCGGTCATCGCGCTTGAGGACCTGACGTGACAGTTAATCGTATCGATCCGCATCCGCCGAGGCTCGCCGTGTTCGTCAAACTCGAGGCAGATCCCATTTTTCTCGAGCCGGGTTCGATCTTAACGAGTGCTCTCGCTCGCGAATGTGTCGTGGTCGAACGCGGGCACGATGGGAGTATGAACTACGCCGTCGGCTCGCTCCGCTCGCCGCCGTCTAGTTCAAATCCCCGGTGCCGTTACTGCTCACGTTGTTCGCAGATAACGGGCACGATGGGTATCGGTGATTCCGGGGTCAGAGACCGTCTTTTGAGCGTTCATGGATTTCATAGGTCTGGAAGGTGGTTGCTGCGCTGTTCGGCCTGTTCGCGGTCAGAACGGCGGTCGTAGTGCCGATCGAGGATGTCCTCGCTCGCGTTGAGTTGATCCTTGACGACCCGACGAGGGACATCCTCTCGTCGATAGTAGGTTACGCGACCGCTGCGAAGGTCGTGCGGCGATCGAGACGAGGGACACTTACTCGCGTGATCGAGATGGGTTGCATCGCACTCGTCGACATCTCGGTCATGCGGGCACGGTTCACCGCGCCAGCAAGGCCGCGTGACGCGGTACAGCGTCTTCCGCAACGTGTTCCCCGCCGGACGCCCGTACTCCGTCGTGAGTAGGGGTTCACGGCCGTGGTCGTCCGTAATATCGTGGCGATGGTACTCAATGTAATCCTCGATGTAGCGAGCCGTTTTCTCGCTAATTCGGTTCCATCGGGTCCCCTGATCCTGATTCTTCAAGGGAGTCCCCGTCTCGGGTCGGTGTACGTAGTGAATCGCCGGACCCGACATGCGGGGATGCGATCCGTCCAAGTCGAGATCTCGAAGGTCGAGTCCGCGAACGGCACCCGTTCGCGCACCGGTCCGCCACAGGAGCATCACGATGAGGTGATTCCGCGAAGCCGGATGTGCGCGCTCGAGGTACTCGAGGATCGATATCGCCCGGTCAGGGTTCAGCGTCGAATCCGACACGTCTTCGCCGTTCTTCATCGTCGGCAGCGTGACCTGCTCGTACAGCTCCGGGTCCACGGCATCGATGTTAGCCGCGAATCGGAGGAACCGCCGTAACGTCGCGAGCTGGCCTTTGAGTGTGACCAGTTTGATTGATTCTCGATCGTCGCCCTTCCCTTCGCGACGCCACGTTCGGTACTTGTAGATATCTCGGCCGGTGAGTTCGTTCAGATTCTCGAGTTCGTATTCATCACAGAACTGTACGAACGCCCGTAGCCGGTGTTTTGCGCTCTTTCGCGTCGATACTGCGTGTTCGTCACGCATCGCATCGTGATACATCTCGATCGCCTCGTGAGGGGCAATCGGCTCGAGGTCCTGATTCATCGAGCCACCTCGAGCGTATCGCTGTTATTACAGTATCCGGTACTCTTACCGTGGTAGCGTTCCAGTTTCGTCATGGTCTCACAGTTGTGGGACCGCGGACGAACCGCGTGCGCCGCTTGTTGGTCCAGGGGGCGCACGCGGCTGCCGTCCGTCGGCTGATTAGTACGACAGTACCCGACTCTCTTAGTCGTCGGAGTGCGGTTTCCGTTATTTCCGATAACAGTCGCTTTCGGTGACTGACTCGCGCTCGAGAGTGTTGAGCGGCGGTTCTCCATGATTCCGATAGTTCCGATATCGGAACTCGAGGCGGCCGTGGGCTGTGGGCCGTGGGCCGATCGATGCGGTCTATCGGGGGCTTTATCCCCCGGAGCGTTGCGCAAATACATGCTTCCGTACCGATGATACGGAGGCCAGGCGGGCCGGTGCCCCTAACACCGGGTCCGCGTTTCTGACGAGGACCCGACCGGGCAGCGGCGGGTCCGTCTAGCTTCCGTTAGCGCCACCGAAACATCCCACTCACTTATATTTAACCGACCGTTCGTTAATCTGTGGTGAATCAAATGTTACTGCCAGTAACTCCAATCAGTATTGATAAAATGCCAGTATGGGACGTGACTGTATGCGAAGACCGAGGGTATCGTGGATGACGCAAGCCGATGACCGCATCCTCGAGACCCTCGCGGACACCGATCTGATCCTGTCTCCTCGCGTTCTTGAGGCGAATATCGACTATTCGCGGCACTATCTGAGTACGCGACTCGGGAAGCTTCGCGATGCCGGGCTCGTCGATCGCGTCGACGAGGGGCTGTACCGGATCACCGACCGCGGCCGTGCGTATCTCGAGGGAGAACTTGAGGCCGAAGAATTGGAAAAATAGCCCTACAATCTATCGAACCGTCCCCAGACTCCGCGCCGCATCCGCCGAGACGACGATATCTTGTTCCGAGAACCGAACCCCGCCGCCGGCCACGTCGTCGATCAAATCAGCCAGTCCCTCGAGATATTCCCGATTTCGATCCTCTCGAAGCGTGAGCGTTGCTTTCCCCGCGTGTTCGGTGGCCCGATTCTCGAGATAGGCATAGACAAACTGTTCGCGAACGCTCGCGGGCGCGTCGCTGAGATATGGCGGGAGTGAGAGTTCCTGGTCGGCTTTCGGGCCGACTGGAGCGCCGAGTACTGCGAGCACGCGACCGAGGACCGTCCCGTCGTCAGTGGGGCGGGCTTCGTCTGCCCGGCCGTCGCGATCGTCGACGACCGTGTACTCGACACCAGCCAGCTCGAGGGCGTCGAAGACGTGGCTCTCCTCGCCGCGGTGGTTGATCGCAAAGCTCGGCTGGTAGAACTGCTCGGCGATCGAACCACCCGAAAAGATGTTCGCGACGAGCGTATTGAGCGCAGTGAACTCGGGGTCGTCGTAGCCAGCCTCGAGCCAGCCGTAGTCGTGGGCGGTTTCGATCGCTCGGGCCGCGTCGGGAGCGCCCCCGTCGAGCCACGGACGGATGCGCCCCCGCGGAAGTTCGAGCGCTGTCGAGATTGCACTCGAACCCTTGTTCGGGTGGCGACTCGCGTAGTCGAGTACGCGTCGGTAGTCTTCGACGGCGTCGAATGGGTCGGCATAAGAGGGCGTGTTGTAGGTGCGCGCGATTTCTTTCTCACCGAGAATCGGTCCGTCGCTCGACATGGATGTATCCAGTGACCGGGTCGGCAAATCCGTACCGGTTTTGCGAGTGATTAGCTAATCGCCAGATAGCGGCGATTCAAGGACCCTTTGTAAGGCTTCTGTCAGACGCTGCTTATCAGAATTGAAACCGTCTAATTAGTGTTATTTCTTTACTATCAGGTGAATATATATGATGCTGATAGAGTCGTAGCTATTAGCATCGGACGACGGCGGCTCGAGAAAACGGAGACACGAGGGTTGATTCCATTCCCCTATCCGCACCTTCGATTCTACGAGGGGGCGGATAAGCCTTCTCACCGTTCAATCGTCGGTGCGTTAGCAAATCATGGATTTGAAAGACTACAGCAACAAATTAGTTGGCGACGATGAACAGCGCGCAGTGTCACCTGTCATAGGGGTCATACTGATGGTGGCCATAACTGTGATTCTTGCCGCTGTTATTGCGGCGTTCGTGCTGGATATGGGGCAAAGTCAGAGCGCACCTTCGAATGCGGGTGTCAATGTTGAGAACAATAGTAACAGCACTTACGACGTGACGTATACCCAAGAAGGCAGCAACGTGAATCAGATTGGATGTACGAATGGTAGTGATTGGAATACCACATCCGAGATCGGTGACACTATCATTTGTGCAGAGGGCAGCAGTGTCGTTGCATCCGGTGACGAGGGTAATACGACTATCCAGTCGAACCTTGGAAGCTAAATAGAGGCTTAGCAGCCAATTTGGACCGTATTTTTCATTGACAGTCAGACATGTAGCTGTTTTCGCTGTAGTAATTGGGTTCGAACAACGGTCAGTGATATTTTTGTTCGATTGAGCCGTCCAAGTATATTTATGGAAGGAATTGGATGTAATGAACTTTAGGTGGTCATACTCTGCCTCAAGCCGACCATAGTGGTGGTAGTGTCGATAAACCACATCCCACCACTACCAACACATCAGATTTTGGACACCGTCTTAGTCCTGTCCGAAGTACTCCTTTGGACAGGGTTTCGATTTCAGCAAATCACCTGAAAGCGGCGCTTCAAGCTGACGCTGTAAGGGTTCCGTCAGACACTGCTTATCAATTGTGATGTTCACCAATTCATGAGATTCCTTGACTATCAGGTGAATATATATGGATCCGGTGACCAGTCTCCGTTAGCATCGGTAAGGCGGCTTGAGAAATCAGGGACACAAGATTGATTCCATTCCACTTGGTCCGCAGTTCTCCTCTTCGAAAGGGAGACAAAGACTTTCTCACCGTTCACATCCGATGTGGATGAACAATGATAGATGGGAAATCGGTACGGAGAATGTTGATTGGATCGGACGATGAACGTGCAGTGTCACCGGTCATAGGGGTCATACTGATGGTGGCCATAACTGTGATCCTCGCAGCCGTGATCGCAGCGTTTGTACTAGATATGGGGCAAAGTCAGAGTGCACCAACCAATGCTGGCGTGAATGTTGAGGAGAATGACAATGGGAATTACGACGTGACGTATACGCAAGGTGGAGATAACGTGGAAAGTATTGGGTGTAATAATGGAGGTAGCACTCCTGATTGGAACGCCACATCCGAAGTCGGAGGAACTATTGTTTGCCATCCAGGTAGTAGCGTCGTCGCATCGGGCGGAGATGGTAATACGACCATCCAGTCGAACCTTGGAAGCTAAATAAATTCCTGCGGTCATTACAGACCGCCTTTTGCTGACTGGCTGTCGGAGATACGAACGGTAGGAGTTCTTTATTAGTTTGAGGCTAGTTCTACGAGTCATAGTTTAAACGAGTATATGCATGGGTGCCGATTTGCGTCGCTCGTAGGAGAATGACCGATTCGGGCTCTATGACTGCGAGATGAAAGGTAACGAGATCACGGCGATGGCTGACCAAATTCGTTCTGATTCTATGCACCTTCGCGGCCCTCAGCCCACGGCAAGGTGCATACATCGAGGCGTCCCAACACATCTGCGTGTGATCTCATGGAGTCGAATCTGGAACCGGGTTCCAGCGGTCTCGGTCACGCGTCGATCCCCTCGACGAGCTCGAGCGACCACTGGCCGTCGTCGATGTGACGGATGTGGATGTGATAATCGCCGTCGATCTCGCCGTTCTCGTCGAGAAGGCCCTCGACGCGCATGTCGTCTTTCGGGAGCGTAATCCCGACCGAGTCTCGGTCTAACTGGCGAAGTTTGTTTAGCGCCATATCCGGCGGGCAACCCGCCCTCTGATAAAACTTGGTGACTATCTGGAATACCAAGGGATCACCGCCGGAACCCTCCGGTATTCCGAAGTATTTCGAAGAGAGGGGTTGCGGACCGAGCGTATGGCACTTAGCCTACCATCAAACGCAGTACCAGGCGCGGTACGGCGTGAAGACGGCATAGACCTAATCGACAGCGTGCTCGCGCCGCTGTTCGTTCTTGCAACGATCTCCGTTGCAGCAGTCGGAACGTTCAGCCTCGGGGCACCGTTCAACACCGGTTTCGACGGCGTCCTGTACAGTTCGCAGGGGACGGAGGTTACCTACGGCTTCCTCGTCTCGATGATCACCGTGATCGTGGCGTGGGTCACGAACGGCCAGACGACCATCGAGGACTACACCGACATGGAGACGGTCACGCTCCTGCTGATGTTCATCCTGAACATCCTCTCGGCGCTCGTCCCGGCCGTCTCGCACGCTGTCGCTTCGATGTGGCCGCTCGGCTGGTTCATGGTGTTTCTGAACGGTGCCGGGTTCTACCTGATCGCCTACAAGTAAACCGGAGGTACAGTACATGAGTGAGCAATTTTCGACGGTGCAGCGTCTCGGGTTCGTGCTGTTAGTCGCGGTGGTCGCGACTGTCGGGCTCGCGGCGATCGGCGGCGCACAGACCGCGGACTACTCGACCAACGAAACGGTCGAACTTACGAACGAAACCGAGCCCATCACCGTCTCGCTCGAGTGGAACGAGACGATAGACGACCCGGCGAACACGTCGGCCACCGTCACGTTCTACAACGAGACAGAGTACGCGAACGACTCGGCGAACGCGACGGTCGCGCTCGAGGACACGATCGCCGCGAACGCGAGCAATACGAGCGCGGTCGAATACAACCAGTCTGACTCTGGCCTTGAACTCGACAGCGAGTACCGAGTGGTCGTCACCGGGAACGCCTCGGCGATCGACAGCGCGAGCATCGAGGACAGTTCCGGGTTCCTCGGCGGCGTCTTCCCGTCCGGCGGCGGCGGTGATCTCGGCGGCGGGATGCTCGCCGGGCTCGCCGTGGTCGGACTCGCCGTGATCGGCGCGGCCGTCTACGTGATTCGGGATTAGCGAGGTTCGATTCATGACTTCCAACATTTTCGACGGTACGGCGGTGTGGAATAGATCGGTGATGCTCGCGTACATTCTGACAGCTAGCGCGTCGGTGGTCGTGCTCGCGCTGGCGATCGCGGGGGGCGTCTGATGTCGGCCCAAAGCCCACGGCTGGCACAGCGAGCGTTTACGTTCCTGCTCGCGATCCTGCTCGTCGGCTCGATGGTCGCGCCGATCGCGGCGGCGGGGACGGCCTCGGCGACGACTACGACGACGGCGGGGACGACCTCGAGTCTCGACGTCCGCGAGGACTGCGGAGCGGCGGCGAAATTCGCTTTCCCGAGGTCCTGCCACGCGGCGGAAATGGTCTTCGGGTCTGTCGATGAGAGTCAATCGGCGGATCAGATCGAAACAGACCTGCACGTTTCGGGGCAGTCGGTCTATGAGAGCTGGGAGTCTCATGATACGGTCTATCAGAACTACCTACAAGACACCGGAACGCTCGCCTCGCTCGAGGCGCGCAACGCGATCGCCGACGCCTATGAGAACAACGAGTCGGCAACAGCTGCACAGGCCGCCGGACAAGCGGCCATAAATGACTACTACTCAACTCACGAAAAGAGCCTTCTCGAGATTCAGGCACAGCATTCAGCGCGTCTCTGGTACCTGATGAACGTGTCTGATAATACGAGTGAGATTGATAACAACTTCGTCCACGTCTGGCCGTTCTCAGGCGACGTGCAAAGCTACGGAGCCGACGGAATGGCGACCGAACAATGGACGCTCTCGAACGGCACGACCTACGACCATCAAACCCTTGATGTGTCGTATTCGACAACCGCCGATATCCCCACTCTCGAGAACAAGTACGAGCAGTACAATCCTGAGCAGGACCGCTGGAAGTTCGAGAAAAGCGGGAATATGAACGGTGCAAGTTGGAACGGCGGTGTTGGCGTCATGAACGCGCCTGCGGCCAGCCTGCCCCCGGAGACGGTCTACGACTTTCGGTTAGTCGCGGATCGTCTCTATGAGCTACGAGAGCAGGCGGACACGGTCCAGAGCAACTACGGCGACGGTGTCGCTGAGGACCTGTACGCGTCGATGGACTCCGGCGAACTGGACCCGAATGACGTGCGCGGAGCAGAGGGAATGGTTCGCTATATGTCCGGTGACGACGGTTCGGGCGTGACTGAGGACCGCTTTAATCTCGCGCTCCGGTCTACGCTCAACCTCGCGAGTGGCGATCTCGATTCGACAATGGTTGTTGACTTCGAGGGCGCTACCGAGAAGGCCCGTAACGCCTCTGATGACGGTTCGGTGACCTACGACTATAACAACGTGAACGAGACGTATGAGGGGCTTCTGTTCTCCTCAGAAACGCCGGATGGAGGCTTCGAGAAGGGGACTGAGTACAACGTCAGCAACTTCAACGGGACCATGTCGATGCTGTACGACGGCGGGTCATCTGAGGCGACCTTCTACCGAGGGAACTTCACAATCACAGAGATATACGACGGGGACGGAAACGCCGTCAATCAGACTGATTGGAGTGATCCGACGTATGACGAGTACAACGCGAGCGAGTTCGTCGCCGCGCTCGAGGATGCGAGCGAACAACGGGCTCAGATCACCGCAGACGACTCGAGCGGCGGTGACGGCGACGGCCCCGGCCCGATCTTCGGCGGCGGGGACTGGCTCGAGGGCGGCGGCGGCGGGTTGCTCGGACTCGGCATCATCGGTGTCGTCATCCTCGCTGTGTTCGGCATCGTTACCGACGCTATCCCGGGTCTGGGGAACAACTGACCATGCGGCGTTTTTTAATTGTTGCTACGGTCGTAGCGCTGGCGCTCGCGATGGGCATGGGCGTTGGGCCAGCCGTCGCGCAGAGTAACGAGACCGCGGCGAACCAGTCGAGCGGCGAGCAGGTCGCAGAGGCCGACGGGGACCGCGTTCGGATCATCGACAACGAGACGCGAGTCGTGGATTGGAGTTACGAGCCCGGCCGGTTCTCACTCGAGATCGAGGCCGACGAGCCGACCACGATCAGTATCACCGAATCGGGGGCCTTCGAGGAAGGCGCAAAGAGCTTCAACTACGGCGAGCGGGAGTTAGACGAGGGAACGCAGACGGTCACGTTCATGGTTTCGCCGCGACAGGGCGAGAAGGGCGCGGCCGTCGCGATCGCCACCCAGAAGTCGCTCGACGCGGGCGGCGGCGCGATCGTCTCGACCGGGACGGTTCAGGCCAACCCGTTCCGTCACTTCGGCGGTGAGACGGGGCTGTTCTCGGGCGTTCTCATCTCTGTCGGCTGCGCGGCGCTCGGTGCCTGGTACGTCGTCCGCTCCGAGGAATCCGGGGTGGTCGAGGCATGAGCGACACGAGCGGCACCTTCGGGAACTGGAAGGACCGACTTACCTACGTCGTCGCCGAGGCGCAGCTGCTCGTGTTCGCAGTGCTGTTCTCGCTCGGCGTTGCGATCCTCTGGATTCGGCCGTCAGTGCCGGGTATCCCGCCGATATTCTTCGGGTGGTTCGCGGCGCTGATCCTGTTAGGACCGCCGCTGATAGCCATATTCGTCACGGGGGCCCGGAAGCTCCGCGACCGGCGAATGACGACGGTCTACCACATCAATGGCGTCGATGACGTGAGAAAGAAATACTACGTCGAGCCGGAGTTGTGGAGCCAGAAGACCGTCGAGGGGCCGTCGCCGCACGTCTGCAACGACGGCGATGCCTTCGAAGTCCGCGAGTTCACGTATCACGAGGATATTGGCAAGTTGGTCGTTCGAGGCTGCTACATGTCGCAGATGGCCGACTCGAAACTCGTCACGACGAAGACCATGCTCGAGGACATCCACGGTGATCTCGTCGAGGCGTTTCTTGAGCTGAACCAGCTACGCGGGCGAATCAGCAAGATGGGACTGCAGATCCAGGGCGACGTGATCAACGAGGAGGCCGAGGCCGACGAGCGCGGATTAATGAACCCGCGGACGGCCGTCAAAGATCGGTTCGAATCGGCCAAGGAGGACGCCGCTGCGTCGGACGATGACGAGATTCAAGACGTGGGGCAGTACGTCGACGAGTACACTGAGGGACACGGACCGAGAACGCCTGTCAGAGCAGAGGAATCGGCCACAGAACAGGCTGCAGCTACCGATGGAGGACATGAATCATGAAGGGATTCACCGACCGAGAGAAGGCGATTGTTGCGTGGGCACTGGCTGTCGGTATCGTCGTGGGCTTGTGGGCGGGACTGTTTATGCTCCCGGCCGAGGCCCTGGACGTACCGACCAACGTGCGGGAGACCTCTCACGGAGAGACGCTCGAGCGAGCGGTCTATCTGCCGGTTCCGCGGATATTCTTCGCCGTGACGGTCACTGCGCCGGTTCTGGCCGGCTGGTACAGCTACTCTCGGCTTTGGACTGAGCCGAGCGAGGAAACGGAGGATGACGCACAGAACGCAGTTTCCGACGGAGGAACGAACCAATGAGATACATCCATGACGGGAAGATACGGAATCAGACGATAGATCCGCCTGCATTGTTCGTTTTCGATGAATCGGACACTGCCGGGACAGGCCGGACAAACACCGGGCTCAGGACGGCACTACTGAAGCAGCGGAAAACAGAGTCGACGCCGCTGCTCATTGGTCACGAACCGAGTCGATGGAGGTGGACTGACTGATGAGCGACGAGCAAGACAACTACACAGTCGGTGGCTTTCGCGAGTATCAGGACGGGAACCTCGAGCGCGACCCCGAAGAAGTCCTTCGGCATTCGGGGTTCGTTCGCGACGAACAGGTGGACCGGCAGCTAGCGATGCGAGCGATTCATCACGACACGGAACGCTGGCAGACGAAGCCCGCGAAGGACTACATGGCAGTCGGCAAGAATCGGAAGATCCTGCAGGCCGAAGGAAGCGAAACGGCCCGTCAGGCGCTCGAGAACGGCGACACGCTCACACTGAAGCACTACATCGGCGATCCGTCTCAGGAGGCCGACCTCGCCGGAATCAAGGCCGTCACGCGCCTGCAGGAGATCGTCGCCGGACCCGCACCGGTAATCGTCCTACTCGGCGAGATGGGAGACGGGAAGACCGATTTCTCTGGGCTGTTGGGCCAGCTCCGTGAGCGGTGGGTCGACGGGAATCTTCTCGTCGGTTCGAACATCCGCACGCTCGAGCGGACGAACCGATGGGTCCGCGACGATGGCTCGGTAGAAGACGGCTGGATTCCGAACTATCCGCTGCTCGAGGAGTGGGTCAGTCAAGACGGTGATCCGGTCGAGAACCCGCAGCAGCCGAAGCTATTCATCGGCGACGAGTTCTCGACGAATGCCAGCGGAACCGGCGAAGACGGTCACAAGGTGCGAAAACTGATGGGACCGCTCGTGTTCAAGATCCGCAAGTACGGCGGCGCGCTCATCTATATCGGCCACGACGAGAGTTCGATTCATCCGATGCTCTGGCGCGTCGGCACGATCATCAAAAAGACCTCGCAGAAGTCCGCGGTCGTCGCCGATCGAGTCTCGAACGGGAGCCTCGTCGACGTGGATCCGCGCCCGCTCGAGGGCATTCCGCCGACTGACTGGTCGTTCAACACGAACGACGAGGCCGACTGGAGTTGGTCCGCGCCTGGAGGCGACGAGAAAGACGAGGCGATCGCCGAGAAAGACGTGAAACGAGTCGCTGCCTGGACGATGGAAATCTGCCGTCGACAGGGAATGTCGTCACGTGCAACCGCCGAATTCGTGCCGTACAGTCACGCTACCGTCTCAAATTGGTGGGACGATATCGACGAGGGCGGCGAAAAGGCGGAATGGGTTTCCACAGTCGAACAGGTGATCGCATGACTGCGTCGGGGTGTCAAGCTGTAAAGCGTAACCGTCCCCCATTTAGAGTAGCCCATAGCCCACCACGCTCGCTCCCGACCGGGAGCGAAGCGAGCGATGGGCGCACGGCTCGAGGCCAGCGGAGGAGTATATATATCGGCGCGCGACGCGCGTGGTCCGCGTGAATCGGTCGAAACGGGCGAACCACTTCGGGACCGCCGTCGAGAAACGGATGGCTGAGAAGAGACGCTTCGATCTCGAGCGGGCCAGCTGGCACGACGCGAGATTCGGGAATGGAACGCCGGTCGAGATTAAGTCCACGATGCACGAGCATTCCGACGGCCAGCCCGGTAACTGGAAGGTCTACCGAGAATACCACGAGAAACTCCGGCGTCACGACGGCTGGTACTGCTTCGCCGTCTACCGGCCACATGGGCGGTCAGGCTGTACGATTCTCTGTGATAAGATGGTCCGCTCGAGCGATCTCCCGCTACTCCGATGGCACGGTGGCGGCGATCACCGCGGGACCGAGCAAGCGAAAATCGCGATCAATACCATTTTTTGACAAAACGGTAGGTGGGGAATGCCTCCGAATGGGCGGGGGAGAGGATCCACGGAGGCGCTAAGTTGTTTTTGGATATCACTATTGATTGTTTCGGTTGGTATAAGATAATCAACAAGACTATATCTACGAGATTCAAAGTTGCAAATGGCGGGGGAGAAGATTCGGTCGCTGCCTGACTGAATTTATCCGACTGCGAGACAGACGGAACCTCGCCGCACCTGAGATCGGTTCACCGTGAAGTCAATAGCCAAATTGTCAAACTCGATCTCAAACCCACCCACTTGACACACCACCTATGGGGGGTGGGGGCTCCGGCGCTGGCCCCTGGCCGGCGCTTCTCGAGACGAAAACTCAATCAGTAGTAACAGCGATATCTGTATCGACTTCGAACGTCACCGCCCGAGTCGAGAGCGTCTCGGCGATCTCCCGGCGCTGCTCGAGTGTGAGGTCGTCGCGCTCGAGGACGCGCCGAGCTGCGGAGACCAGCGCGTCCACATCGTTGCACGCGAACGCGATCGCGTTCGATCGGTTGCAGTCGTAGAAGCGGGAAGCTTTCTGGATGGCATCGAAGCGCCATTCGTTACCGTCGTCGGTCCGGACACGCACCGATCCGGGAGTCTCGTTGTGAGACATGGCCGTGAACACAACCCGCCTATCCTAGTTTTTTCGGTTCACTCAAACGGTCTCAGTTTATAAAGAGGGGTTCGGGACCGCCGTGATCGTTGCGGTCACCGGTACGTTCTCATGGGCGATGGGCCGAATATGAACACAACCGGTACTCGGTTCGTGTTCATATCGAGGAAATCGTTCTTCGCGACGTGCAACTCCAGGGGGGAGGAAATACATCTACTCGAAATATGGTTACATCCCCATATGCCACTTCTACCGATAGAATAATCATATCTGGATTTTATATGAGATAGTAACAAATGTCTATAGGAAATGATGAATTGGAGATTCACATTGAGGAATTAGAGGAAAGAGCCGAAGATATTGAACATCATCTCACAATATTCTTTGATGGTGTGAAAAATTATCCAGCGGGCAAGAACACCCTTGGTCACCAGCTATTTTCTTGGCAAACGCCACAAGGGGATACAAAAAAGGCTCAAAGAGAAGCAAGGGAAAAGTACGAAATCTGGCATACAGCTGCTAGGCCTCTGGTAGATGATTATTTACCTCAGAGATTGAATGATTTCGATTCTAAGTATGATGGCTTCAAAGAAATCATCTCTCTGAGGGTTGATGCAAAGATAGGGAGTAAAGATGTATTTGACAAAGCTATTGATTTGTTTGATCAACAGAGAAATCTTGTGAAAGCGCTTCCTGCAAAAGTGAAAAGCGAAAAATTCCGCGCACGTGAGCAGATTTCGAGTAGGTTAACCCGAGACGAAATTCAACAAGCGCGCCAATTATTTAACAATGATTTTATTCGGGCTAGTGGTGTCGTTGCAGCAGTTGCCTTAGAACGACATCTATTGACTATGTGTGAAAATTCAAATGAAGTAGATAATTATGACCCCACTCACGGGATTTCTCGACTTGCTCAAACACTAAAGGATGCTGGTGTTATTGATAAGACAATATGGAATGACCTTAGAGCACTAGCTAGCATTCGTGAGACTTGTGCTCATGCAGAAGAGCCCGAAAAAGAGGCTGTTAGACGTCTTATTAATGATACCGAAGATTTCATCCGATCACTGAATAATTAGGACCAGATAGCAGGGTGCTGCGCTTCTACCCTACATTTAACGTCATCTACACTGTACTAGCTATTACACAAATGCGTACTAAACGGTCTATTGAAGATATCGATAGACATATTCTTACATATCTCAAGAAAAGCTCGCCATCTACCCCTAAAGATATAAGCAAAGATAGGTTTCGAGAGAATGTTGTTCGTCTCCGCTGTCAGCAATTGACCCGCGAAAATTTGATAATAGAGATTACTCATGATCTCTATAACCTCTCTGGCAGAGGCGAAGAATATGTGACTTCTGACGATAGGTTAGATGAGTTCCGTGAGAGCTTTCCTGATCCGGAGGTTGATCGGATTACCGACTTTACTGAATTAGATCCAGAGGACATTAAGTGGCGAAATAGAGAGTATTTCAATAACCCAGATCACAGGTATGATCATGGAGATGTACTTTCGTATCACCAGGTTAAACACAGGATATCAGTAGTTCGGAACGGGGACCTCGATCGCGTTATGGGTGAATTCCCAAAGAGAGAACCGCTGACGCAGCAATGCGCACACTGGGTAAGGGCAATTATCGGGTTGCATTTTTTTCCTGATGCTAATCATAGAACAGCAATGGCTACCCTCAACACTCTTCTACCGTTGAACGGTATTGAGAAATTCAGTTGGAGTGATGATCAATATAAGAAAACAATCTTCAAATCAAAATTAATCCGGAAATACATTATTGATGTTCGGTTTGATAACCTCTGGAGCAAGGATGAACTGTACTTCTTATGGCATCGATACTTCGTTGACCGCTTCTACGATATTTCTGACTTTAGCCACCACTCGCCAGATTACGAAAGGCTAGATCAGGTAATAGAACAGCTATAATGAAGATAATTAGTCTTGAGAGCGATCTTCGTCCAGCTGGACTTCTCCCATAGCAACATAGGCATCATAGTTCTCCTTTTCATCTGACCTCATTAACTGCCGAGCTAGCTGTCCCATTGTCTTCAACCTGAGTCTGGCTTAGAGACTTGCAAACTTAGTCTTTGTCATCAGTAGCAAGACACGAGGTTATGAGAATGAGGAAGCTGCAGAACTGAGTATCATGCTGAATCAGAAGCGATCACACTGTGTGGAAGAAGAGGTAGGAACGTAGAATGGAGAGACAGTACTGAGTTTACTAGCGAAAGCGATCAGTTTCCAATACGTCACCAACCCCTGTTTCATGTGCTTCAACTGCAGTTCTGCGTGCGAAAGCGAGGTGGGGCGCTGTAATTTTTTGGCACTGTCCCCTTGGGGACACCCGCCAAGGGGGCTTTCGCGCGAAGCGCGAAACGACCCCGCAGGCGTTGCGGCGCGGTCGCGGCGATCGCCGCGGCTACCCCGACCGAACACAACTCAGTTTGTGAAAATCAGCCGCTAATGAAAGTGTGGTTGCGCAAACGAAACGAAGGGGTAGTGTTGCCACTATCCAAGCCGGTTCAGCGGTCGGCGACAGCGCCGACAAATCCTGTTTCAGTGCCGCCGCCCGGAGTCTTCCAGGTCAGCTCGATGCCGCGGAGCGCTGTCGGATCGTTGCCCGACTTCGACCACTTCTCGAGGGCTTCACTCGCGATCGTGGCGAGATCCTCGAAGCTGTCGGCCTTCAACCGGGAGAGAATCGTATCGATCCGCATTCGACGCGGCTTGCCGTTCTCGTCGAACTCGAGGTCGGCCCCGTTCTTCGCGAGCCACTCCTGAAACGGAGAGGACTCGGCGACATGATCGGCCAAGCCCATGATGTGCTGCATCCGATCGGCATAGCTCTCGATCGCGTACTCGGCCGACTCGACGAGAGCTCGTAGTTCCTCGCGGTACTTTCGAGCGCGGAACGACACGTCGCCCTGGTCGAGCTCGAGGACTTCGCCGAGGTCGTTGATGGCTCGGTAGATCGTGGCGGGATGCTTCCCCAGCTCGTCGGCCAGGCCGTCGATCGTCGAGCCGCCGTCCGTCGCGACCGACTCGGTGACATCGCGCGCAGTCTCGCCCATGTCCCGCAGCGTCGTCATCAACAGGTGGTCAGACTTCGCCTCGAGGCGCGGCGTCGGATCCTCATACAGTTCGACCGGCTTGTCTCGAGCCACCGCATCGAAGTGATCGTCGGCGATGTACACGCCGTTTCCGTCGGGACCGAGCGGGATGTCTTCCCAGTGGAGTGCATTCAGCAGCGTTTCCTCGATCTGCTCGGTGACCGCGTGGCGATCGGCCCATGCCCATGCCTCGTTGTCGTTCATCGATTTGTTTACCAGCACCTCCACTTTCGGGTGGTAGGACGGGTGATTCTTCGAAACCGCGTCCGGGTCCTTCAGCTGGTAGATCTCGAACTTTCGGCCGTAGGTGTGCCCCGGCAGCAGTTCGGCAGCCGATGACGGATCCAAAATCAGCCGGTTCTGGTGGTTGATCGCCTCCTTGTTGTTGATATGGAGTTCGGCTTTCACGCCCTTGAGGTCGGACAGGTAGTGCGCGACCTTCTGCAGCACACCGGCCGACGAGAGCTTTTCCGCCCACTCGCGTCGGATTCGAACGTACCGCTCATACGCCCACATTCGGCTCGCTTCGTGCGGCTCGGCTCGAAAGTAATCGGAATGAATCCGCTCGCCGGCGTGATCGAATACCGCTCCGAAGAACTCCGGCAGCAGCTCGAGGCCACGGTCGGGTTCGATGTTGCTCGTGTGAAACTCGACGTCAACACCGTCGACCTCGCCGACCTGATTCTCCCACGGGAGTTGCAACTTCTCGCCGCTCTCCCAATGGCGCATGTTCGGGAACCGCGGACCGATGTTGTACGATGCCTTCCGCTCACCGCGCCCACGGCCCACAATATCCCATTCGTAGAGCCGTTCGGCGTTGATCCCGTCGGACAGTCGTGGCGCGAATCCCGACTTGCTGTACCGAACCTCCAGGTGCCAGGGCTCGCCGTCGATCTCCGTGTCGATCTCGAGGTAGCCCTCGAAGGGCTCGCCGAGCATCACCGACGACAGCGCGTCGTAGGGCCCACGACCCCAATCGGGCCACTTCCACCGGCCCTCGATCTCGTGCGGCGTCGTTTCGACTTGCGACACTGCTACTCACCTCGCTCGCGCTCTTGCTCGCTCTCGAGCAAGCCAGTGAGTACGGCGACGGGGTTCCACCACGTCGCACTCTGACAGCCGTAGCAGACGTGCTTGAACGACGTGCAGTCGCTCGCCTCGAGGGCGATCGGATCGGCCTGCGGAGACCGGTCCATCTCCTCGAGGGTTGCGCGCTTGACGCGCGTCCGCCCACAGCCCACGCAAATCGCGTCGACGGGGATGCCGAACCGACCGGCCGCCGAGCTCGCCAGTTCGGCCTCGAGGTTACGGTCATCCCGATCGGCGTCGACACTCACGCCGAATCGCCTCCGCTGAAGCAGTCGTGGCGTACACCGTCAGCGATCGTATAGAGCCGATTACGACAAAAACGACAGTCTCGGATTCGGTCGGCACGCTGGTAGTTGCCGCCAATATCACGGATAACGGCTCGTCCGTCGCGGACATCGAGATCATCTGCACGGCTCATCGTGATCCCTCCACGGTTACCGACGGATCGACGCCCGCGGGATCGATCACGTGCGACCACGCCAGTTTCGCGACCTCCTGTTCCGAGCGCGAGCCGCCGACCTCGTACCACCGGTCGGCCAGCAGCTCGTCGACGAGCGTCGCCGGCACGATCGCCCGGGCGACCTGGGGCAACCCCGGCCGCGGAATGTAGACGACGAACAGGTACATCCCAGCCGCTTCGAGTAGTTGCTCGTGGGCGGCTCGCTTGACGTAGAACCGCCCGCGAGTCGAATTCGATCCGTTGCTCGTTTCGATCTGGCAGCCTTTGATCTCGACCGGAACGCCCGGCTCAACGAGAACGATTCCGTAGAACGGCAGCGACCGACTCGCCTCAAGGACGGCCGTCGTCTGCGCGTCGTGCCAGGTGGCGGTGTGATCGCTCACGTACTCGAGCGCGTCGACGACCTGGACGATCTCGGCCTCGAGTGCGTCGCCGCTGGCCTTCGAACTCTCGAGTTCCGATGCTCGAGAACTCATAGTGGCCCCTCCCGCGCGTCGCGAACGGCACGCGTACAGTCCGGACAGAGACGGCGAAGCGCATCGATACGATCACCACAACGCTCGCACTCGTCTGATTCGACGAGGCGATTCACGCTGACTCACCTCGGTTCTCGAGCGCCCGCCGAACGTCCGCGTCAGTCGCTTGGTGGGCTGGATGGGCTATGGGTGTCCGACTCTCGATATCGTACAGCCGATTCGCCGGAACGAACCAGCTACACATCGGTCTCACCCCCGTGACGGCCGGGCGACGTTTCCGGGTCCGGAATCGACACGTCGACGCCAGCGGCGGAGCCGCGGCTCAGTCGTGCGTACGTATCGCAGTCGCCACAGCGGTGGGCTCGGTTGCGGTTGTCACCGAAAACTCGCGAGAAGTGGTCGGTGACGTGGGCTCCGCAGTGCTTGCACGTCGAGTTGTCGACCGACGGCCAGGGAGCGACCGTCATGCCGACCACCTCACAGACTGCCCGACAACGAAAAACGCAGGCGGGCAGAGGGGGATGTTCAACTGCTGAACGAAGTTCGGATTCTCAGGACGAGTCTCGTTTCGAGAATCCCGCGATTCTGAACCGTAGCGGGCTTCACTCCTACCGTTCGGTAGAAGGTCTAAAACGACAGTTTTCGTACGGGCACGATGGGATTTGAACCCACGACCGTCGGATTAGAAGTCCGACGCTCTTTCCGGACTGAGCTACGTGCCCTCGAGTCCGAATCCACGACGGAACGGCATAAGCGGTTGGGATTCTCGTCGCAGTCGACCGCTCACTGCGCTATCGAACAGGCGAACGAAGTTCGAACGCGGTACCCGACGGTGACCGGTACGTCGCGCGAAAAAGAGGTGCGTCCTCGTGAGTACCCGCGTTAGCACCGGCCGGCGTCAGAACTCGACCTCCGTATCGTCGTCGCTCGAGTTCTCGGTGTCGGTGCCGTCGGACTCGTTGGTGGACGCGTTCTCCGTGTCATCACTCGTCTCGTCGTCGGATTCGTTCCCCACTTCGCTGTCATCGGATTCGGTATCGGATTCGGTATCGGATTCGTTGGATTCGTTGCCGAGTCCGCCGTCATCCGACTCGTTACCGAGCCCACCGTCGTCGGACTCGTTGCCGCCATCGCCGGTGCCGGGGTCTCCGGAACCGTCCGTTCCGTCCGACTCGTCGTCCGGCGAGTCCTCGCTGGATTCGCCGTCGTCCGAACAACCCGCGACTGCAGCGACCAGTCCGGCGCTGGCTCCGGCCGTGAATCGACGCCTGGAGATGATCTTGTCTGTCATGATACGCACCCGTCTCCGCAACGGACTGCCACATAACGGGGTCTCTCCGTTTCAGCGATCAGTCAGGGTTTGATCGAATTGCCTCGAATTGGAACGGTTGAGCGAAATACGACCGCCGAACGCGCCGGTTCGATGCGAGCGAACGCATCGATAGCAGGCGCATAAGCCGCGCCGACTCGAGCGAGCCTAAATACCGAGTTCGGCCCGGCTCGAGGGGCGGCCGAGCCGGAATGCAACGCGGCAAATGGCGATCCTAAAACCGTTGCAGCGAACCGATGGACGGCCCGAGCGCCGAGGGCGACGCTGCGGTCCGGACCGAACGGCGAACACAGCGTTTATGCACGTCTCGCCGGTACGTAGTCTCGATGCACGTCATCGGAACGGTCGGACTCCCCGGGAGCGGCAAGGGCGAGGCCGCGACCGTCGCACGCGAGGACGGAATCCCGGTAGTCACGATGGGCGACGTCGTCCGCCAGGAGACGGCCGACCGCGGGCTCGACCCCGCGACGGACCACGGCACGGTCGCGCAGGCGCTGCGCGAGGAAAACGGCCCGGCGGCCATCGCCGAACGATCGCTGCCGATGATCGAGGATCGCCTCGAGGCCCACGAGACGGTGCTGGTCGACGGCATCCGCTCAGGCACCGAGGTCGACGTCTTCGAAGCGGAGTTCGACGACGCGTTCACGCTGGTCAGTATCGAAGCCCCCTTCGAGCTGCGAGCCAAGCGAATCGACGAGCGCGGTCGGGACGCGAGCAAGGCCGACGGCGGCGAGGGGCTAGCCGCCCGCGACGAACGCGAGCGCGGCTTCGGGATGGACGATGCGATGGAGCGCGCGGACGTGGTCGTCGAGAACACCGACTCGCTCGAGGCGTTCCACGACCGGATCCGGTCGATCGTCCGGGGAACCGACGACGAGAAACGTGCCGAGGCCGAAGCCGACCCATGAGCGAGATCTACCGCGTCGACGTCGAGATTACGGCACCGATATACGACACCGAGGTTACGAGTCGCGTGATCGACGCCGTCGCGAACATCTTTCCCACGGCAGACCTCGAGGAGGAGTTCGGCGAGGTCAGGGGCGAGGCCCACGAGCTCGATCACTTCTCGGAACAGTTGCACCGTCAGGAGATCCTCGACACCGCCCGCGGCGAGTTCTTCGCCAACCGCGAGGGCGACGCGTTTACCTTCGCGCTGAAAAAGCAGGCGGCGTTCGAGGACTACGTCAACTTCTCGGTCGGCAAACCCGACGAACTCGGCGAGATCAGCGTTCGGGTCCGTGTCGAAGAGCCGAGCCTCGAGGAGTACGTCGACCACATCGCGCCGCCGACGGAAGACGGGCGGCCGGTCGACACCTGAATCGGGTCGGTTTCGCCGGCCCATCGATCCCCCTATACTGGTCGTCTCGAGTCGCTCGCCTCACCGGTCGTACTCGCTGACACAGAAGCCGTTGCCCGCTGGATCTTCCAGTATCGTCCAGACGGCCGTGTGCGTCTCGTGTTCCTCGATCTTCGTCTCACGGACGGACGCACCCAACTCGCGGAGTCGATCGACGGACGCCTCCCGATCCTTGGTCGACAGGTCGAGGTGGATCGGCAGGTCTCGCTCGGTTCCCTTCGGCTGGGGTTTGAACAGGGGGTCCGGCCCCTCACCGGGCCGATCGACGACGTCCGGTTCGAGCGACGACGGAAAGTCGCGACGCTCGCTGTCGAGAGCCCGTTCCCAGAACGACGCCAATCGATCCGGATTCGTACAAGCGAATGTAATAAATTCTAGTTCGATCATGCTTACTATGCATAGACAGACAGACGTAAGCCGCTAGTGACGACGGTAATAGTTGCTATCCCAACCAGTATCGCGTTCGATCGAATCAACTCGCCCGCTACACACTGCTCCTCCGCAGGAACGCCGGCCTCCCAACAACTGATACTGGCAGACAGCGTATGACTGTCAGATGCATGGTACAACAGTTTTCGAGGGGGACGCGGTCGTTCTGATCGACGAGCTTCCGCCGGCGGCAGCCCGCGAGCGAGAGGCGACGACCGGAGTATCGGATTAGTTCGTACAGGAACCGACCGCATCGAGCGAGTTCTCGCCCTGATTCCTGTGGTTCTCGGCGGCGACCGGGTCTCTGTCGGCCGCGGCGGCCGCCGCCTCGGCGAACGCCGCTGCCGCGTCTCGCAGGTGGCCGTTCTGACACGACGCCGTCTCGAAGTACTCGGCGTATCCCTCCGGAGACTCCGATCGACCGGTTTCGAGTCGGTCCACCGACGCCGAAAACGTCGCTTCGGCGGTCTCGAACGCCGCCTGTGCGTCCTCGTACTCGCCGTTTTCCAGTCGGGTCCGGCCGCGCTCGAGCGCGCCGAATCCGTCCTCCTCGCTCAGCGTCGCATCGTACGTCTCGGTGAGCGTCTCGAGCGACGTCACCGCCTCGCCGAGCGCGGCCGCGCCGTCCTCGAGCTCCGCGAGATCGATGCCGGACAGTTCACTGAGCCGATCACCGTCGATGGAATCGATCGTCGTCGTCGATTCCGCGTGGCGTTCGCGCGCGCCGGTGACGGTCTCGTTGCGTTCGTCGACGGTCTCGTTCGCTGCCTCGAGATCACCGTTCTCCTCGAGCGCCGCGTTGACGGCCTCGATATCGTCGGTGATCGTGTCGTCGGTGACCGCCACGGTCACCGCGATGAGGCCGTCGAGGGCGTCCGCGTACGAGCGAAGCGTCTCGACGTCGCTCATCCGGTCGTCGCCCAGTTCCGATTCCGCGGTCTCGAGGTGCTCGCGAGCCGCCGAGAGGTGGTCGCGGGGCACCGTCGGCTCGAACTCGACCGCTTCGGGATCCTCGAGGTCGTCAAGTTTGTTCAGCGACTGGGCGGCCTCGTTCAGGCTCCCCGCCGCGCGGGCGATCGCGCGTTCACCGGTTCGATCGCTGACCGCGACGTTGTCCGTGTCCGACGAGCCCGTGAGCTCACCGAGACAGCCGGCCATCGCTGCCAGGGTTCCTGTGCTCACACCGGCCGCACTGGTTCGGGCGAGATACTGCCGACGATTCATTCTACTCGAGGATTCGTCTAGAAGGGCATTAACGTAGTGGCAGTGTGAGAGTCTTCTAAACCGATAGGACTGGGAAGTTTCGTGTGGCGCGTATCGGCGAAACGCGGGCGTAGTCTATCCGAACGGCCCCATACCGCCCATGCCGCCGCCACCGCCACCGCCGCCCTGTTGCATCTGTTTCATCATGCGCTGCATCTCTTGTTCGGAGCCCATGCCTTGGAACTGCTTGATGGTGCGTTCCATCATCTTGTACTGCTGGAGCAGTTCCCGGACCTGCTCCTCACTGGTCCCCGAACCGCGGGCGATGCGCTTGATCTGACTCGCGCCGATGGCCTTGGGATACTCCTTCTCCGCGTCGGTCATCGAGTCCATGATCACGGAGAACGCCCGCATCCGGTCCTGGGTGACGTCCATCGCGTCGTCGGGCAGTTGGTCCTTGATCCCGCCGCCGAGGCCGGGGATCATGTCCATCACCTGATCGAGCGGCCCCATGTTGTTCATCGCCTCCATCTGCTTTTGCATGTCGTTCAGTGTGAACTGCCCCTGCAGCATGTCCTCGGGGTCCCAGTCGTCCTCCTCAATATCGGTCTGCTCCATCGCGCGCTCGACGCGCTCGGCGAGCTGGCTGAGGTCCCCCATCCCGAGCAGCCGCGAGATGAAGCCGTCGGGCTCGAAGCGCTCGACGTCCTGGACCTCTTCGCCGGTCCCGAGGAAGGCGATCGAGGAGTCGGTCTGGTCCACCGCGGTGAGAGCACCGCCACCCTTCGCGGTCCCGTCTAACTTCGTGATGACGACGCCGTCGATCCCGATCGACTCGTCGAACTGCTGGGCCTGCTCTTTCGCCCCTTGCCCGATCGCGGCGTCGAGGACCAGCAGGGACGTGTCGGGCTCGACGACGCCCTCGATCTGCTCGATCTCGGCGATCAGGTCGTCCTCGAGCGCGTGGCGACCCGCCGTGTCCACGATGTGGACGTCGGCCTCGCTCGTCGCCTCGAGGCCCTCGCGGGCGATTTCGACGGGATCCTCGCCGTCGGGATCGCCGTAGAAGTCGACCTCCGCGCGCTCGGCCATCTCCTCGGCCTGATCGTACGCGCCGGGGCGGAAGGTGTCCGTCTGAATGACGGCCGGTCGGAGCCCCTTCGTGGAGAACCACCAAGCCATCTTCGCGGCGGACGTGGTCTTCCCGGACCCCTGCAGGCCGGCCAGCAGGATCGTCTGTTCCTCGAGAGGCAACTCGGTGGAGTCGCCGATGAGATCGACCAGTTCCTCGTAGACGATGCGGAGGACGAAGTCCCGCGCCGGGGTGCCGGCCGGGGGTTCCTCCTCGAGGGCGCGTTCTTTGATATTGTCCGACAGCTCCATCACGAGCGAGACGTCGACGTCGGCGGAGAGCAGCGAGCGCTGGATCTCCTTGACGATCTCCTCGATGTCTTCCTCGCTGAGTCGCGACTTCCCGCGGAGCTTGTCGAGGGTGCCCCGCAGAGAACTCCCGAGATCGTCGAGTACCATTTGCTGGGTCTACGGGACGATGGTGTTAAAGGCTTTTTCTACGGCCGACACGACTGAACCGGTTCGACGCGTGAACTCCGTCGGTCACGCTTCTGTACTCGGTCGACCCGTTCCCGTACTCGAGCGACTCAGCAGCCACGATGACTCGCTCTCAGGAGCCCGCATCCCACATCCGTTCGAGTCGGTCTTCGACGGCAGCCAGAACCGTCGCGATAACGTCTAACGGATGAAGCGACGATAGCTCGAGATCGACCGTCTCGGCTCCGTCGGGCGGGCGGTGGAAATGGAGACGAGCGTTATGCGGATTCGGATGCCGGTCCCACCGACATTCCCAGTGAGTTCCGTCGGTCGCAGTCTCGACGTAGTGGATCGAGAAATCGTCGGTCGTATACCAGCAAATATCGAGTCGGACGGCGTCGACCGATGGCGGAACCCGGTCGCTATCGCCGTGGGCCTCGAGTACCCTCGGTTCGGTGCTATCGGGGTCGAACGTGGTCTCAGTGATGAGCGGGTCGTCGGCGAGCCGACGCTCGAGGAGTCGAAGAGTCTGGCGATCGGGCGGTCTCGACGAATCGTCACCCGACGATGGCGGACTCATCTACGCCGGAATGAGATGTCCGTCGTTTTGCGCCAGCCGTCGAGCGAGTTCGTAGAGGCGGATATCGCGCTCGAGGGCCTGCCAATCGCTAATTCGCTCCATCTGCGCGTGGATTGCGTCGTGATCGTCGTGATCGAAGACGGACACGGCGGAGGGATCGGTCGTCCCGAACCGGTCGATGAACTCGTCGCGACGGGCCTCTAACTGTCGAACGCGCTCGATGATCTCGTCGACGGTCTGTTCCTGTGCGATCCGACTGGCTTCTTGCCACTCGAGATAGCCGTCGTTGCGCTCGTATCGGGCGGGTTGTGCGTCGGCATCGGCTCGAACGATTCCCATCTCGGCGAGGCGCTCGAGGTGCTTCTTCGCCGCGTTCGGCGAGCAGTCCGCGACCCGCGCGATCTCGGTGTACGGCGTCGGCTCCGTCACGCCGAGAACGGTATCGTAGACGCGTCCGAACGTATCGGTCGACTCCCGCCACCGCTGGCGCACCCCGTCGACGGCATCGGCGTCCGGTACCGGGTCGAACTCGGTCATGGGAGCACGTACGCGCGGTGTAGCAATATATTTTCGGCTATCGCACATATATGAGGAGTGGCAGAGACATCGGCGGAAGTGCCTCAAGCGCTCCCGTCCGAACCGATCGCCCGGCGTCGGAGAGTATTTCAGCCGACCGCAACAACTCCCACGTATGAGTTCCGACGCAGACGTGGATCCCTCGGAGTACGAGGCCCTCGCGGACGCGGACGTGACCATGCGGCAAAACGAGCACGGGCTCCACATCGCCGACGACGAGGAGACCGGGGTCTCGAGCCAGGGACAGACGCCCGAGGAGGCCCTCGCGAATCTCGCGGCGGCGGTCGAGGGGTATACGGACGCGACGGACGACGATCCGGGCGACGACTGGCTCTGAGATACCTGTGCGCGGTGACACGAGAGTCAATACCAGCACACGTTTTTTCGAGAGAGGGACCAGATCGGATAGTACCAGCGGCGATGAATCTACGAGCGTCGCATGGCAAACACACCCCACGAGCCGTCACGACAGGTCGAATCGACGAAAAGGAACGCTAGTTCGGTCGGCGACGCGTTCTCCGAGCCGGAACGGGACTGGTTGCGACGACGCTCGGACTCGCAGTGTTCGGCGGACAGGCCGCCGCACACTTCCCGACTGACCTCGAGATCGAGATCCGACCGGGCTGCGATCGCGCGCCGATCAATCCGGACGGTCGCGGCGTGATCCCCGTCGCGGTCCGACGGACCGACGAGTTCGATCCGACGAGCGAGCCGGTTCGATACCGGTTCGGTGCGCCCGCTGTCGTCGGTGACGGCGGCGGTGCCCGACCGATCGGCGACGGTCACGTTATCGGCGGAGATCGAGACGACCGACCGGCTCTCCTCCTGTTCTTCCGGGCCGACGAGACCGGGCTCGACGGCGACGACTCGGCGGGCCGACTCGAGTGGGAACGCGACGACGAGGGGAATCACGGGCTCGCCGGGACGGCGGCGGTTATAGTAGCCACTGAAAGTCAGTGAACACCTGAGCGAATGACTGCGTTGCGATCAGTGTGTAAATCGTTTCAGTGGCTACTAGAGGATCGTCGGCCGGCGCGGCAGGAGCTAATCGAGGTTCGTATAGCAGGCCCCCGTTTTACGCGGCCGTTCGTGGTTTCGAACGGTATGGACGCGTACGACATCGTCGTCCTCGGCGGCGGATCGGGGAGTCAGGTCGCGACCGCAGCGGCCGACCGAGGGCTCGAGGCGGCCGTCGTCGAACCCGGGCCGCTGGGCGGGGCCTGCATCACACGGGGCTGTGTCCCCTCGAAGGCGCTCATCCACCGCGCAGACGTCGCGGAAGCGGTTCGCGGGGCCGAGGAAGTCGGTGTTCCCGCGAAGCTGGAAGATATCGATTACGGTGAGATTACGGAATCGGTTCACGACACGGTCTACGAGAAGGCGGACAATCAGGAGTCAGGCCTCCGGGACAACGAAAGCGTCACGCTCTACCGCGGTGACGGCCGGTTCGTCGACGACCGGACGATCGAGATCGAACTGAACGGCGAGGGGAACGGGCCCCAGCG